>JAKLGU010000001.1:0-237500 GCA_022710485.1 Gemmatimonadota bacterium
CGATCCCGCCGGCCCGTGCCTGGGCCGATATCGACCTTGGCGCCCTCGTCGCCAACGCCCGGACCGTGCTCTCGGTCTCCGGCTCCCGACTCTTACCCATGGTCAAGGCCAACGCCTACGGCATCGGTGCCGCAGAGGCGACCCGCGCGCTCGAGCCGCTCGACCCCTGGGGCTACGGCGTGGTCGCCGTAGAGGAGGGGGTGGCGCTCCGCCGGTCCGGCATCCGGAGGCCGATCATCGTGTTCGGGCCGGTGACAGACGAAGGGGCGGACGCATGCATGCACGACGACCTCCGTCCCGTCATCGGCGATCTCGAGGCGCTCAGGCGCTGGCGGGCGAGGGGTGATCGCCCGTTTCACGTCGAAATCGACACCGGCATGGCTCGCCTCGGCTTGCCGTGGCGAGACCGCGAACTGCTCGGCGAAGCGGGGAGGCTCCTGATCTCCGCGCACGGGTGGGAGGGGATCTTCACCCACTTTCATTCCGCGGATACCGACCTGGAGTCGGTCGTGACGCAGTGGGACCGGCTCAACACCGTCGTCAACTCCCTGCCGCGACGCCCTGCGATGGTGCACGCCGCGAACAGCGCGGCCGCACTGCAGGGGGCCCGGTTCGCCGGCGACCTGGTGCGCCCGGGCATCTTCCTGTACGGTGGAGCGGCCGGCGCGAGGACGCCCGAGACGGTGGTGCGGTTGCGGGCGCCGGTGGTCGCGACCCGTCGGCTGGCACCGGGGGACACCGTCAGCTACAGCGCCACCTGGCGTGCCGCCCGGCCCACCACCGTCGTCACCATCGCGGCCGGGTACGCCGACGGAGTGCCCCGTTCGCTCGGCGGGAAGGGCAGCGTGGAAATCGCCGGCGCAGTCCACCCGATCGCGGGGCGGGTGACCATGGACTTCACGATGGTGGACGTCGGCGACGCGGACCCGCCGATCGGCACGACCGCCACTTTCTTCGGCGGCGCGATTTCGCTCGATGCGCAGGCGGCCGCGGCGGGCACGATCAGTTACGAACTCCTGACGGGGCTCGGTCCGCGGGTGTCCCGGCGATACGGAGGGAACGGATGAATCAGCATTTCATGTCGCTGGTGCTCGGGCTCGCCCAGCAGGCGGAGGGAGCGCTCGCCGGGAAGCTGCCCCCGGGGGCCGAGGGACTCAGCGCCGCCGACGCCCGCCAGGTCGGGCAGGCGCTCATCGACACGCTCGGGATGCTCCAGCAGAAGACGGCCGGGCGACTCGACCCGGACGAACAGAAGCTGCTCGATGAAGTGCTGACGGCCCTCCGGTTCCGATTCGTCCAGGGGGCGTCGGCGCAATGAGCCGTCGCGCCGCGATCATCGTGCTCGACGGGCTCGGCATCGGACAGGCACACGACGCCGATGCCTACGGTGACACCGGCAGCGACACGCTCGGCAACACTCTCCGCGCCTCGGGTGGCCTGCGGCTGCCGCACCTCGAGGCGCTCGGGTTGGGCAACTGCGCCACGCTGGCCGGTGTGCCGTCGGTTGCCGCACCAACGGCGGCGTGGGGCACCTGCCAGCCGGTCGGGGCGGGAAAGGACTCCACGACAGGGCACTGGGAAATCTGCGGCCTGCCGCTCGAGCACCCATTCCCGACCTATCCGGGTGGATTCCCGCCGGAGCTGGTGGCGGAATTCGCGAGCCGCACCGGCCGAGGGGTCATTGGCAACAAGGCCGCCTCGGGCACAGCCATTCTCGACGAACTGGGCGAGGAACACCGGCGGACCGGCGCCTGGATCGTGTACACCTCCGCAGACAGCGTCTTCCAGGTCGCCGCCCACCAGGAGGTGGTGCCACTGGAGGAGCTGTACGCCGCGTGCCAGGCGGCCCGGGACCTGCTCCGCCCGCCGCACGGCGTGTCCCGGGTCATCGCACGGCCCTTCGTCGGGTCGCCCGGCGCCTGGACCCGGACCGCTCACCGGAAGGATTTCAGCTCGCCGCCGCCGGGGCCGACCCTGCTCGACCGGCTTGCCGACCGGCACGTGCCGAGGCTTGGGATCGGCAAGGTGGACGACCTGTTTGCCGGCCGGAACATCGCGAGCGTGCACGCCGCCACGAACACCGAGGGATACCACCTGATCTGCTCGGCGCTGGAGGCGATGCCACGGGGGCTGATCTTCGCGAACATCCTCGAATTCGACCAATCGTGGGGGCACCGGAACGACGTCACCGGCTTCCTCGGCGGGCTACACGAACTCGACCGGGCGCTCCCCGGGATGTTGGGGCGGGTGCGGGAGGAGGACCTCGTTATCTTTACCGCGGACCACGGGAACGACCCGACGACACCGTCCACCGACCATTCGCGTGAACGGGTGCCCCTGCTTGTGTACGGACCCCGCGTGCGACCTGTGGCCCTGGGGGAGCGCGCCACCTTCGCCGACATCGGCCAGACGGTCGCGGAGTACCTCGGCGCCGCCCCACTGGACGCCGGCCGCTCATTCCTGGGAGAGATCCTGGATGGCTGACGCGATGCTCGAGGCGGCGCGCGCCGTGCAGCGGCTGGCGTATGCGCCGTATTCCGGATTCCGGGTCGGCGCCGCGCTCGAGGGGACCGATGGCCGAGTGTTCCTGGGGTGCAACGTGGAAAATGCGTCCTACGGACTGACCATCTGCGCCGAGCGCGCCGCGCTCGTGTCCGCCGTCTCCGCGGGCGTCCGCCAGTTCCGGAGAATCGTGGTGGTCAGCGACAGCGACCCACCGGCGTCGCCCTGCGGGGCGTGCCGGCAGATGCTCGCCGAATTCGGGCTCGCCCTCCTCGTGGAGGCGGTCGGGCCCGCGCAGGCGCAGCGCTGGGTCCTGTCCGAGCTGTTGCCGGATGCTTTCACCTCGCACCGTCTCGAGGCACCTTGAACGTTCTCTTCCGCCGGTTCACCCTCCGGCGATTCGCCCTCGGCGCCTGCGGCGCCGCCCTGGTGGGGTTGCTCGGGTGCACCGAGGACTTCACTACGCCGGGTTACTGCCCGCAGACCTGTCCAGGCGGCAATATCGTCATCCGGGACACGGTCATTGACGCGGTGGTGGACGGCGACAGCAGCTATTTCGGGTATCTGGCGCCCGGTGAGGGCACCGGGTTGCTCGTCTCGACCGCGGAGCCGGCCGATCAGTACCTGACCGCGATGCGGTTCGGCGCATTTCCCGATTCGGTCCGGATCGGCGATTCCCTCTACGCCTTCGTCGTCGACAGCGTCGGCATCTCCCTTGGGGTGCTCGCCCGGGACCCGGACGCCACGGGGATCGCGCTCCAGGTGTACCGGGCCCCCGTCACGGTCGACAGCGGGATCACCTTCGCCGAGGTGGCCGGATACGTCGTCCCTGCGACTTTCCTCGACAGCATTACCGTGCCGGATACGCTGGAGAACGGAAACGTGCAGGTGGTGTTCCGCGGCGCCGACCTGGTCAAGGTCGCGATCCCGGCCGCGGACAGCGGCGTCATCGCCCTCGCGGTATCGGTCACGGCGGATTCCGCCACGGGGGTGGAACTGGGAAGCACCACGGCGGCCGGCTTCCTGCCAAGGATCACCTGGTACATCAGCGTGCCCGAGGTGGATTCCACCAAGCAACCCGCCCCGATCCAGCGCGTCCCGACGTTCGACACCTACGTGCAGCAGAACCCTCCCGCGCCCGATCCGGACGTGCTGCAGGTGGGCGGGGCACCGTCGGCGCGCTTCATCGTGCGCTTCAGCATCCCCGACAGCGTCATCGTCGGCGTGGAGATTCTGCGCGCGGAACTCCTGCTGACCCCAACCACGCCCATCGCCGGCGTCCCTGGGATCGGGACGACGATCACCGCCCGCGGCGTCCTGAGCGACCAGGGTGGCAAGTCGCCCCTGGTCCCGCTCCTCGCCTCCACCACGGCCGTGACGGTCGGGTCCGCCGACAGCGTCACGGTCGAAGTGATCGACCTGGTGCGCACTTGGCAGGTGATCGAAGGGACGCGCCCGGCGCAGGCTTTCTTCCTTTCGCTGCAGCCCGAGGCGTCGTCGTTCACCCTGCCGGTCTTCGCCTCCACCCGCAGCCCCTCCGGAGCCCCGCGGCTTCGCCTGACGTACGTGTATCCGCTGGACTTCGAGGAGCCCTGAGTGCGACGCATCGTGGTGGGACTCGTACTCCTGTGCGGGGTCAGCGGCCGCGCGGCGGCGCAGTCGAGCATCTTCGACGCGCGAGGGCTGGGCATCCCGCAGCCGCCGATCTCGGTGCGCGCCGTGGGCATGAACGGGAGCGGCAGCATGCTGGACGGGATGTCGGGGACCAACCCCGCGGCCATCACCTCCATCATCGGGCTCAGCGTGGGGTTCAACGTCTTCCAGAACTGGCGGTCAAGCACCTCTCCCGGCGGTGAGGGATCGGGATCCGACGCCGGGGTCCCCCTGGTGACGGTGGTGAACCGGATCAAGGAGACGCCCTACTATTTCTCCGGGAGCTTCGGGTCCTACACGGACCGGGACTTCGGATTCGTGACCACCGACACGACGGTCGTCAACGGCACGCCGGTCGGCTTTCGGGACTCGCTCGAGTCGCGCGGCGGCACGTCGGACTTCCGCCTCGCGGTCGGGTACCGCAGCGGCAAGACCATCGCGCTGGGGTTCGGCTTCCATTTCATCACGGGCTCCAACCGCTTCTACCTGAATCGCACATTCTCGGACAGCGTGTTCACTCCGGTGCGCCAGCGCTCGGAGCTGGCGTACAACGCCGTCGGCTTCAGCCTCGGCGCCGTGTACCACCCGATCGAGCCGCTCCTTCTGACCGCGACGGTGCGGCATGACGGACAGATGAACGTCGACCGGGACTCCCTCCAGGCCTACACCTACGAGCTCCCCTGGACCCTCGCCGGCAGCGCCCAGTATCAGCTCGGCAGCCGCGGCACGATCAACGCCGAGGTGGCCTATTCCACCTGGTCGGATGCCAACGCCGAAATCGTAGCGAACGGGGGGGCGGGCGCCGACAACACGTTCAACGCGTCGCTCGGGGCGGAAATCGCCACCTCCCCGGCGCAGCCGGGCAAGCTCCCGTTGCGCGTGGGCATCCGGACCAGGCAGCTGCCCTTTCCCCTGGCGCCTGGCCAGCAGCCGTCCGAATTCAGCGTCGCCGCCGGCACCGGCGTGCGCTTCGCGAAGGGGCACGCCGCCGCCGACTTGGCGCTCCAGCGCCTGTGGCGGAAGGCGGACGGCGGATTCTCGGAAGACGCCTGGATCCTCTCCCTCGGCATGACTCTGAAGCCCTGACGTGGAACCGACACCCGCCCAGCGCCGCGTCTACATCGAGACGTACGGCTGCCAGATGAACGTGGCGGACTCGTCGCTCATGCTCGGGACGCTCGGCCGCGAGGGGTTCGTGCCCACCGACGACCCCGAGGGCGCCGACGTGCTGCTCGTCAACACCTGCGCTGTGCGTGACAATGCCGAGCAGCGGGTCCTCGGACGGGTGGGCGAGCTGCAGCGGTTTACGCGGCCGGGGACGGTGCTCGGCGTGGTCGGCTGCATGGCCCAGCGCCTCGGCCCCGCGTTGCTGGCGCAGGTCCCTCGCGTGGACCTGGTGGCGGGCCCGGACGCGTACCGAAACCTGCCCGACCTGATCCGGCAGGCACTCGACGGCGGCCGGGTGCTGGACACCGAGTTCCGCTCCTGGGAGCACTATGAGGACGTCCCGCAGGTCCGGGAGCCGGGCCCGATGGCCTTCGTCACCGTCCAGCGCGGCTGCGATTACAAGTGCACCTTCTGCATCGTTCCGTACACGCGCGGCCCCGAGCGAAGCCGCAGCTTGGGGGAGGTCGTCCGCGAAGTGACCGACCTCGCGGCTGCTGGGATCTCCGAGGTCACGCTGCTCGGCCAGACCGTCAACAGCTATCACGACGGCACGCACGATTTCGGAGATCTCCTCCGCGCGGTGGGTGCCGTGGACGGCTTGCGCCGGCTTCGGTTCACCAGTCCGTACCCGACCGACTTCACGCCACGGGTCATCGAGGCCATGGCAGGCACCCAGGCGGTCTGCGAGCATGTGCACCTGCCGGTGCAGAGCGGCTCGGATGCGGTGCTCCGCCGTATGCTCCGGCGCTACACGCGCGCGCGGTACCTCGACGTGGTGGCCGAGCTGCGGGCCGCGATGCCCGGCATCACGATCTCGACCGACATCATCGTCGGGTTCCCGGGGGAAACCGAGGCGGATTTCGCCGACACCCTTTCGCTGGTGGACGAGGCAGGGTTCGACGAGGCGTATACATTCCTCTACTCGCCGCGCGACGGCACGCCGGCGGTCCGGATTCCCGGCCACGTCCCGGAGGACGTCGGCGCCGAGCGGCTCCAGCGGCTGATCGCCCACGTGCGCGCCGGGACCCGGCGCCGGAACGCGGGCCGGGTCGGCACGGTGCACGAGGTGCTCGTCGAGCGGCCGGCGCGCCGGGGCGGGCAGATGCTCGGGCGTACCCGGTCGAACCTCCTGGTCGTGTTGGACCTCTCCCCTGACAGCATCGGCGAGTATCGCACGGTGCGGCTGACGGGGACCACGGGATCCACGTTCACGGGCGCGGTCATCGCCCCCCAACTGGCGGTCCTATGATCCACAACCTCGTTGAGCAGCATGTGGTCACGGCGTACGATCAGCTGAAGGGGCATTTCCCCGGTTTCTGCGGGTGCGAAGTCTGCCGGAGCGACGTCCTGGTGTATGCCCTGAACCGGCTGCCCGCCCGGTACGTGGCGAGCGTCGAGGGCAAGGTCGTCACGGAACTCAATCTCGATAAGGATCAGACGCGGGTCACGATCGAGATCCACGTGATGGAGGGCTTCCGGAAGGTGACCCTGTCGCCCCGGTGCGGCCGGGCAGCCCGCCCGCCCAAGTGAGCACCGAGGGGCCGTGAGGCCCCCCCTCTCCGCCTGCATTGCACTCGCCTACGGGGCCGGTCTCGCGACCGGCCTCGCGCGTTTTCCGGCCCCGATCATCCTGCCGATGCTCTTGTTCCCCGTCCTGATCGGGGAGCGCGGTCGTGCCCGGATGCTGTGCGCCGGGGCCGTCCTTCTTGGGCTCGCCGCGGGCGGTCTCGCCCGTGTGAGGGACGCGGCGAGCTGTGCCGCCACGCTGCCTGCCGGGCAGCTCGTGCTGACGCTCCGTGCCGAGGAGCCGATCGATTCGGGAGGGTCGAGAACGGAGGCCACGCTTCCCGCGGCGAACTGCGGCGGCTCCGTCGCCGTGCGGTGGCCGCGAACGCTCCGGGCACCGGCTGGGACGGAGATCGAGGCGGCCGGACGGTGGCGGCCACGCAACGGGCGCCTCGGCCGGCCATCCGGGATCCTGGTGGTCACGGATGTGCGGGAGATCGACGATCGCGCCGGAGTGTCCGACCGGCTGCGCACCGGCATCCACGAAGGCGCCGGTCGCCTCTTCGGCCGGCGCGCACCGCTGGTCGATGCCCTCGTGGTCGGCCGGCGCGGAGACCTCGACCGTGACCTGCTCGAGAATTTCGCCGCCGCCGGACTGGTGCACCTGCTTTCGATCAGCGGGTTCCACCTCGGCGTGCTGGCCGGTTGGGTGTTCGTACTCCTCCGGCTCGGCGGCGTGGGGCGCCCCCGCGCCGGGTTCGCAGCCGCCTCGTTTGCGGTGGCCTACACCGTCTTCCTCGGCTGGCCGGCGCCGGCCGCGCGCGCCGCGGCGCTCATCGTCATCCTGGCCATCGAGCGCAGCCGGCAGCGGATGCCCCACGCCGGCGCCCTCCTCGGTACGACCGCGGTCGTCGTCCTGCTCTTCGATCCCTGGGCGGTCCTCGACCTGGGCGGGTGGCTGTCCATCGCGGCGCTCTGGGGCGCGGTGACCTTCTCGGCCTGGTCGTCGCGACGGCTCGGCAATGGCGGCGTGACGAGCACCCTCGCCACGTCCGTCGGTGCCACCCTCGCGACCGCACCGATCACGGCGGCCGCGCTCGGCTCGGTGGCGCTCATCGGGATCGGGCTCAACCTGGTGGCGATTCCACTGGCCGCGGTCGTCGTGCCTGCAGTCATGGCGAGCCTCGCCATCGGTGCGGTGTCGGTATCGCTCGCCGCCCCGCTCGCGGCAGGGGCGGGCATCGGACTGGGGGTGCTGCAGGAGATCGCACGGTGGGGGGCGGTCGTGCCGGGCGGGCATCTCGTCGTGCCCGCGCGGCTGGCGTCGGCGGTTCCGTGGGCCGCGCTGCTCACCGCCGCAGTCTGGAGCCTGCACCGGACGACTCGTGGCGAGGCCGCCCGCCGGCTGGGCTGGGTGGGTGTGGTGGCGGTCTGGGGCTGGATCCTCGGCACGAGCCTTCCGGCTCTCCGAATTCGACCTGACGAGGGGTCGGAACTGGCGTTACATTTTCTCGATGTGGGGCAGGGGGACGCCGCCGCCATCCGGACCCCCGCTGGGCGCTGGATCCTCGTGGACGGGGGGCCGTCGGGGCCCTCCTCCGACGCGGGCCGCAGCGTGGTGGTGCCCTTCCTCCGTCGCCACGGGGTGCGGCGGCTGGAGGCGATGGTGCTCTCCCACGCGCACGCCGACCACCTTGGGGGATTTCCGTCGGTCCTCGACCGAATTCCGGCCGGCGAGGTGATCGATCCGGCGGTGGAGAGCGCCGACCCGCTATACGCAGGGTTTCTGGCCCAGCTCGATGAACTGTCCGAGCCGTGGATGCGCGCACGACGTGGGGACGCGTTCGTGCTGGACAGCGTGCGGTTCCGGGTGCTCCACCCCGATACCGCCTGGGCCGGATGGGGGCAGGACCTCAACGAGAATTCGCTGGTGCTGCTGGTCGAGTACCGGGAGTTCCGCGCCGTGCTCGCCGGAGACGCCGGGTTTCCGGCCGAATCGGCGCTGGCGGGGCGGGTGGGGCGGGCGGACCTCCTGAAGGTGGGGCACCACGGAAGCCGCGGGTCGACCGGCAGTGCGTGGCTCGAGGAGTTGCGGCCCGCCGCCGGGATCATCAGCGTGGGCGAGGGCAACCGATACGGACACCCCGCGCCGGAGGCGATGGAACGCCTGGCCGCCGCCGCGGTGGAGGTCTTCCGTACGGATCGGGACGGCACCATCGAGGTCCGCACCGACGGCAGGACCATGACCATCCGCTCCCGCCGGGGAGTGGTCACGCGCACAGTGAGCGAGCCATGATCGGAACGACCGCGGTCACGACCATCGAGCGATTCATCATCGACCAGGAGCACAAGTACCCCGAGGCCACGGGGGAACTGTCGAACCTGCTCTACGACATCGCGCTCGGCGCCAAGCTGATCGCGGCCGCGACGCGGCGGGCCGGCCTCGTGAACATCCTCGGCGCCATGGGCAACGTGAACGTGCAGGGCGAGGAACAGCAGAAGCTCGACGTCTTCGCCAACGAGATCCTGAAGAACGCGCTCAACCACACCGGCCGGGTCTGCGTGATGGCCTCCGAGGAGGACGACGCGCCGATCCCGATCCCGCCCGAGTATCCCGCCGGGAAATACGTCGTGCTGTTCGATCCGCTCGACGGCTCGTCCAACATCGACTCGAACGCGTCGGTCGGCACCATCTTCAGCGTCTATCGCCGGGTGTCGATGGAAGGGCGGGGCACGATGGACGACGTGCTGCAGCCGGGGCACCGCCAGGTGGCCGCGGGGTACGTGCTCTACGGGTCGAGCACCATGCTGGTCTACACCACGGGGCAGGGGGTGCACGGCTTCACGCTCGACCCGACGATCGGGGAGTTCCTGCTCTCCCATCCCAACATCAGGACGCCGGAGGTCGGCAAGTACTACAGCGTGAACGAGTCCAACTACGCGCGATGGAACCGGGGCAGCCAGATGGCGGTGCGCGGCTTCCACGGCGACACGCCGGAACGGATCAAGGGGAAGAACAGCCGGTACATCGGCGCGTTCGTCGCGGATTTCCACCGGAACCTGATCAACGGCGGGATCTTCCTTTATCCCGCGGACACGAAGAACCCGAACGGCAAGCTGCGGCTGCTCTACGAGTGCAGCCCGATGGCGTTCCTTGCCGAGCAGGCTGGCGGCGCGGCCACCGACGGCATCCGCCGCATCCTCGACCTGCAGCCCGAGTCGCTGCACCAGCGCGTGCCCCTGGCCATCGGCTCGAAGGCCGATGTCGAGTTCGTCGCGCAGACGATGAAGGAGTACGGGGCCGGCGCCACATGAGCGACGCGACCCCGAAGTCGGTCTACGGCCCCGGCGACTGGCACGGGGAGCCCGCACGGGATCTCGGTGCCCCGGGCCGGTTCCCGTTCACGCGGGGGCCATACCCCACGATGTACACCGAGCGGCTCTGGACGATGCGCCAGTACGCCGGCTTCGGCACCGCCGAGGAGACCAACACCCGCTTTCACCACCTGCTCGCGGCCGGCCAGTCGGGGCTCTCCACGGCGTTCGACCTGCCGACGCAAATGGGCCTGGACTCCGATCACCCGCTGGCGGAGGGCGAGGTGGGGCGGGTGGGCGTGGCCATCGACACCGTGGACGACCTCGCGCTGCTGTTCCGCGGCATCCCGCTGGACCAGGTGTCCACCTCGATGACCATCAACGCCACCGCGGCCATCCTCCTGGCGATGTACGTGGTGGTGGGGGAGGAGCAGGGGGTGGCGCCGGAGAAGCTCAGCGGCACCATCCAAAACGACATCCTCAAGGAGTACATCGCGCGCGGGACCTACATCTTTCCGCCGGCGCCCTCGCTCCGCTTGATCGGCGACATCTTCCGATACGTCGCCGACGGCGGGATGAACATCAACCCGATCTCCATCAGCGGCTACCACATGCGGGAGGCCGGCGCCACGGCGGCCCAGGAAATCGCGTTCACGCTGGCCAACGGACTGGAGTATGTACGGGTGGGCGTGGCGGCCGGGCTCCCGGTGGACAGCTTCGGGCCGCGCCTCTCGTTCTTCTTCGCCGCGCACAACAACCTGTTCGAGGAAGCGGCCAAGTTCCGCGCCGCGCGCAGGCTCTGGGCGCGGCTGGTGCAGGGGCAGTTCGGCGCCGACGACAAGACTGCGCGGCTCCGCTTTCACACGCAGACGGGCGGCGTCACGCTGCAGGCGCAGCAGCCGCTCAACAACGTGGTGCGCGTGACGGTGCAGGCGCTGTCGGCGGTGCTGGGCGGCACCCAGTCGCTGCACACCAACGGCTACGACGAGGCGCTGGCGCTCCCGACGGCCGAGGCGGCCACCCTCGCCCTCCGCACGCAACAGATTCTCGGGTACGAGAGCGGCGTGGCCGAGGTCATCGACCCGCTGGGCGGAAGCTACTTCGTCGAGGCGCTGACCGACCGCATCGAGGCCGAGGCACTGGCGCTGATCGAG
This sequence comes from Gemmatimonadota bacterium, assembly GCA_022710485.1. Lineage (GTDB taxonomy): Bacteria > Gemmatimonadota > Gemmatimonadetes > Gemmatimonadales > GWC2-71-9 > SPDF01. The sequence continues at coordinate 11,298 of JAKLGU010000001.1, forward strand.
GAGGTGGATGCGCTCGGTGGCGCGGCGGCCGCGGTGGAGCAGGGGCATTTCCAGGAAGCGATCGCACGGAGCGCGTGGGCGGCGCAGCAGCGGCAGGAGGCTGGCGCCCAGGTCGTGGTCGGGGTCAACCGCTTCACCGACGCCGAGCCTCCGCCGGTCATCGCGATGCCGAACTTCGCCGAACTGGCGGACCGGCAGCGGGCACGGCTGGCGGCGGTGCGGGCTGCGCGGAACGCCGCCCGGGTGGAGTCGGCATTGGCTTCCGTCCGGGAAGCGGCCCGGAAGCCGGAACCGCTGATGCCGGCAATTGTGGACGCGGTCCGGAGCCGGGCGACCCTTGGCGAGATCAGCGACGTCCTCCGAAGCGTCTGGGGGAGCTACCGACCGGCCCGCTAAACCTTCCTTGAACCCTGCTCTCTGAGGGGCTAAGTTTAGGACTTGGCTTTACTTAGACCGGATGGAGCAGCATGCCGACGTACGACTATCAGTGCACTGCAGGCCACAATTTCGAGAAGATCCACAAAATGTCCGAATCGCCGCGGGTCAAGTGCCCGGTCTGCGGCAAGCCGGCGGCGCGCCAGATCTCCGGCGGGGCAGGCCTGGTCTTCAAGGGAAGCGGTTTCTACATCACCGATTACGGCAAGGACGGCAAGGGCGCCCGGAAGGCCGAGGCAGGCGACAGCCCCGCTCCGGCGACGTCCACGTCGGGTTCACCTTCCGGCTCGGCGGAGTCCGCCAAGCCCGCGAAACGGGAGCCGAAGGCCACCAAGGAGTCGGCGCCGAAGTCTTCCGGCGGATCGAAGAAGGCGGCCGAGTGAGCGAGGCGCTTCGGCAGGCACTCGCGCGCGTCGCCACCAAGCTGGGCGCCGCGGACGCCGAGTTCGTGCTCGAGCGGCCGAAGGACGCGGGTCATGGCGACATGGCCACCAATCTGGCCATGGTGCTGGCTCGGGTGCAGAAGGCGCCGCCGCGCGCCGTCGCCGCCAGCATCATCGAGGCGCTGGACCTGCCGCCGGGCGTGATCGAGAAGACCGAGATCGCCGGCCCGGGATTCATCAATTTCTGGCTCGCGACCGATGAGCTCGCCGCCTCGCTCCGGGGCATCGTCGAGGCGGGGCCCCGCTACGGGCGGCACGACTTCGGCCGTGGGAGCCGGGTCAACGTCGAGTTCGTGTCCGCCAACCCCACCGGCCCGCTGCACGTGGGGCACGGGCGGGGCGGCGCGCTGGGGGACGGCATCGCCGCGCTCCTCGAGTGGACCGGCCACCAGCTCACGCGCGAGTTCTACATCAACGACGCGGGCGTGCAGATCGACCGGGTGGGCCAGAGCCTCTGGGCGCGGGTGCAGGAGGCGGCCGGACGTCCGTTCGCCATCCCCGAGGGCGGCTATCACGGCGAGTACCTCCGCGAGGACGCGGTGAAGGTCCTGGAGCGGGAAGGGCGGGAGTTCGCCGACCTGCCCGATGAGGAAGGGGTGCGGCGGTGCCGGGCGCTCGCCCTCGTCATGCAGCGCGAGGAGCAGGACCGCGACCTCGCCAGCTTCGGCGTCCGCTACGACGTCATGACCTCGGAGCAGGCGATCTACGACCGCGGCGCCATCCCGGCCACGCTGGCGCTGCTCGCGTCGCGGGGTCTCACCTTCGAGCGCGACGGCGCGCTCTGGCTGCGGACCACCGATTTCGGTGACGACCAGGACCGGGTGCTCCGGAAGAGCGATGGCAGCTACACCTACTTCCTTCCGGACATCGCGTACCACGTGGACAAGCACGACCGGGGGTTCGACCGGGTCATCGACGTCTGGGGCGCGGACCACCACGGCTACGTGCCGAGGGTCCGGGCCGCGCTCCGCGCACTCGGCTACCCCGACGACTTCTTCCACGTGACGGTGGTGCAGCTGGTCAAGGTCCTGCGTGGCGGGGACGAGGTGAAGATGTCCAAGCGGTCCGGCGAGTTCGTGACCCTCCGCGACCTGGTCGACGAGGTCGGACCGGACGCCGCCCGGTACTTCTTCCTGATGCGCCGCGGGGACTCGCAGCTGAACTTCGATCTCGACCTGGCCAAGAGCCAGACCGAGGAGAACCCCGTCTTCTACGTGCAGATGGCCCACGCCCGGATGAGCGGCATCTTCCGCGTGGCGGGCGTCGCGCCGGAGGCGGTGGACGCGGACGTGCGCCTCGACGCGCTCCCCGCGCCGGAGGACCGTGAACTGCTCAAGAAGCTGACGGCGTTTCCCGAAGTCACGGCGCGCGCCGCGCGGGACCTGGAGCCGAACAAGGTCACCGGCTATCTCGAGGAGCTCGCCCGGCTCGCCCACGGCTGGTACCACAAGTGCCGTGTCCTCGGCGAGCCGCCCGAGGTGGAGCACGCACGGCTTGCGCTGGCGCGGGCCACCCGCATCGTCCTGGCCAACGGCCTCACTCTTCTGGGCCTTTCGGCCCCCGACCGGATGTGACGCGATGACCCTGATCGTCGTCGGCAGCGTGGCGCTTGACTCCATCTACACCCCGTTCGGCGAGACCGCCGACGCGCTGGGCGGCTCCGCCGTCTACTTCAGCGTGGCGGGCTCGCTCCTCCACCGGGTGCACGTCGTCGGCGTGGTGGGCGACGACTACCCCGTGGCGGAGCTGGACCGGCTGGCGCCCCGCGGGATCGACTGGAGCGGCGTGGAGCGCGCCGCCGGCGAGAGCTTCCGCTGGAAGGGCAAGTACTCGTACGACCTGCAGAGCCGGGAGACCCTGGAGACGCGGCTCGGCGTGTTCGCGACCTTCCAGCCCCGCCTCCCCGCCGCGCTGCACGCCGCCAAGTTCGTCTTCCTCGGCAACATCGACCCCGAGCTCCAACACGGCGTGCTGGACCAGATCACGTCGCCGACGCTGGTCGTCTGCGACACGATGAACTACTGGATCCAGAGCAAGAAGCCGGTGCTGATGGAGCTGCTCAAGCGGGTGGACATCCTGATGGTCAACGACAGCGAGGCGCGCGAGCTGTCGGGCGACTGGAACATCCACCGGGCGGGGCGCTGGATCCTGGCGCACGGCCCGAAGCGGGTGGTAATCAAGCAGGGGGAGTTCGGCGCGCTGCTCATCGAGCCGGGCCGCACCTTCTACGTCCCGGCGTTCCCGCTCGAGGAAGTCTTCGACCCGACCGGTGCGGGCGACGCCTTTGCCGGCGGCTTCATGGGCTACCTGGCCCGCGCCGGCATGGCGGACAGCGACCACCTCCGGCGGGCGATGGTCTACGGCGCGGCCATGGGATCGTTCGCCGTGTCGCAATTCGGCATCCGGGGGTTCGACGACGTGACGACGGTGGACGTCGAGCAGCGCGTCCGTGCGTTCTACGACCTCACCCACGTCGCCGAGGCGGAGCGGGTCCCGTGAGCGACTCGCGCGAGTCCCGGCAGTACGCCGCCGCCGGCGTGGACCTGGCGGACGCCGAATCCGCCAAGGAGCGGATCGGGCGCCTGGTCGCGAGCACGCGCACGGCGCTCACCGCCGGGAGGGTGGGCGCGTTCGGCGGGATGGTGCGGGTGCCTGGCGGCATGCGGAAGCCGACCCTCGTGATGAGCACCGACGGCGTGGGCACCAAGGTGCTGGTGGCGCAGCAGGCCGGCCGCTTCGACACGGTCGGGGAGTGCCTCGTCAACCACAGCGTCAACGACATCCTGGTGCATGGTGCGCGCCCCCTGGCGTTCATGGACTACGTCGCGGGAGCCGGCCTCGGCATCGAGATGCTGGCGGACATCGTCGAGGGTGTGGCGCGCGGATGCCGGGCGCACGGAATGGACCTCGCCGGCGGTGAGACGGCCCAGATGCCCGGGCTCTACGCGCCCGGCCACTTTGACCTGGCCGGGACCATCGTCGGCGTCGTGGAAGAGGACGAGGCGCTCCATGGCGACGCCGTCGTGCCGGGCGACCTCCTGCTGGGCTACGCCTCCACAGGGCTCCACACCAACGGCTACACCCTCGCCCGTAAGATCGCCGCGCAGGATCTCGGACTCGGCGTCGGCGACCTGTGGCCCGGCCTCGGGATGACCGTGGCCGACGCATTCCTTGCGGTGCACCGGAGTTACGCGCGAGCGGTGACGCCCGTGCTCCCGCGGCTGCACGCGTTGGCCCACATCACCGGCGGGGGAATCCCCGGCAACCTGGTGCGGGTGCTTCCGAAGGGGTGCAAGGCGGTCGTGGACCCTGGTACGTGGGAATGGCCGCCGCTCTTCCGCCTCCTGCAGGAGGCCGGCAAGGTGACCACCGACGAGATGCGCGACGTGTTCAACCTCGGCGTCGGCTTGATCGCCGTCCTGCCCGAGGACGGCGTGGCGGCTGCGCGGGCGGCGGCCCGGGCGGACGGCATCGAGACGTGGGTGATCGGGCGGATCGAGGCCGGGTCGCACGGTGTCCGGTTCACGGGCTGAAGGGTCGGGCCGCCTGACATGACCGACGAGGTCGTCATGGAGCGCGCGATCGAGCTCGCCTGGCGCGGCTGGGGGCGTGTGCATCCCAACCCGCTGGTCGGCGCGGTGGTGCTCGACGCCGCAGGCGCCGTCGCGGGAGAGGGCTTCCACGGGGAGTTTGGCGGCCCGCACGCGGAGCGCGTGGCGCTCGCTGCGGCCGGTGCCCGGGCGCGAGGGGGGACGCTGGTCGTGTCGCTCGAGCCGTGCCACCACCAGGGCAAGCAGCCGCCGTGCACCGAGGCGATCCTCGCCGCCGGCATCGCGCGGGTGGTGTTCGCGCTCGAGGATCCGAATCCCGTGGCGATGGGCGGGGCAGAGGCGCTGCGCGCGGCGGGCCTGGCGGTCGAAGGGGGGCTGCGCCGTGCCGAGGCGGCGGCGCAGAATGCGCCGTTCCTCGGCGGGTACCGGACGCCCGAGCGCCCGTGGGTAGCGCTCAAGCTCGCCACCTCGCTGGACGGGCGGATCGCGGACCAACTGGGACGGTCCCGGTGGATCTCTGGCGAGCAGGCGCGTGACTTCGTGCACTGGCTCCGTGCCGGGGTGGACGCGATCGGGGTCGGGGGCGCGACCGCGCGGGTGGATGATCCGTCGCTGACGGTGCGCGGTGCCGTCGAACCACGGGTCGCCCCGCTCAGGGTCGTCTTCGACCAGACGGGGAATCTGCCCACCACGCTCGAGGTGCTCCGCACCGCCCGCGAGCGCCCCACCTGCGTGGTGGCGGGCCCGCTGCTCTCGAGCGAGCGCGCGGAAGCGATCGAGGCGGTCGGGGCGCGGCTCGTTCGGAGCAGCAGCCTGCGGCAGGGGATGGCGGAACTCAAGCGACAGGGCATCGGGTCGATCGTGGTGGAGGGGGGCGGGCAGTTGGCCGGCGCGTTGCTCGGGGAGGGGCTGGTGGATCGATACTACTGGATCCAGAGCCCGGTCTGGCTCGGCGAGGGTGGCGTTCCGGCCGTGGCGGGGCTTCCGGGGGCGGAGCTGGCCACTGCGGAGCGGTGGACCGTCGTGGAGCGGCGCGCCCTCGGGGCCGACACTCTCCTCGTGGCGGATCGCGCCTGATGTTCACCGGCCTGGTGTCGGCGGTGGGAACCGTGAAGTCGGCGCGTGCGGCGGACGGCGGCCGGACGCTGGTGATCAGCGCCCCCTGGCGGGGGCTCGCCCTCGGCGAGAGCGTCGCGGTGGATGGCGCATGCCTGACCGTCACACGCCGGCTCACGGGGGCGTTCGCGGTGCACGTGGTTGCCACGTCGCTGGAGCGGACGGCGTTTGGGAACTACCGTACCGGGAGGCGGGTGAACCTGGAGCGGGCCCTGCGGGCCGGTGACCGGCTCGGGGGGCACCTGGTGCAGGGGCACGTGGACGGCGTGGGGCGCATCCGCCGGATCGCCCGGCAGTCCGATGCGCTGCTGCTCGACATCACGGTGCCGCGGGCGGTTGCCGAGGCCTCGATCCCGCTGGGGTCCATCACGGTGGACGGCGTGAGCCTGACCGTGAACGCGCTGAAGGGCCGACGCGTGGTCCAGGTCTCCCTGATACCCTTTACCTTGCAGCACACCACTCTCGGGGACCGGCGCGTCGGCGACGAGGTCCACCTCGAGGGGGACACCATCGGCAAGTACGTGGCGGCGTGCCTGGCGCGCCGCAGAGAGCTGACCTGATGTTCGCGAAGATCGAGCAGGCCATCGAGGACCTGCGCAACGGCAAGATCGTCATCGTGGCGGACGACGAGAACCGCGAGAACGAGGGGGATCTCGTCTGCGCGGCGGAACTTGTGACGCCCGAGATGGTCAACTTCATGGCGCTGCATGGCCGGGGGCTGATCTGCCTGGCGCTCACCGGCGAGCGGTGCGATCAACTCGGTCTCCCGCAGATGGCGGAGCACAACACCGAGGCCCTGAGCACTGCCTTCACCGTCAGTATCGACGCGGAACGGCGGTTCGGTGTCACCACCGGCATCTCCGCGGCGGACCGCGCCGCGACCATCCACGTCGCCATCAACCCCGCCACCGTCGCGGCCGACCTCCGGCGCCCCGGGCACGTCTTCCCCCTGCGCGCGCGGCCGGGCGGCGTGCTCCAGCGCGTGGGCCAGACCGAAGCCAGCGTCGACCTTGCCCGCCTTGCGGGGCTGGCCCCCGCCGGGGTGATCTGCGAGATCCTGAATCCCGACGGCACCATGGCCCGGCGGCCGGAACTCGAGGTCTTCGCACAAACGCACTCGCTCACCTTCGTCACCGTGGCCGATCTCGTGGCGTACCGCCTTCAGAAGGAGCGGCTGGTCCACCGGGTCGCCACCGCCAGGCTGCCCACCGAGTTCGGCGAATTCCGCGTCATCGGCTACCGGAACGACGTGGATGCGGCGGAGCACGTCGCGCTGGTGCACGGGGAGGTCGAGGGAAAATCCAACATCCTCGTCCGCATGCACTCCAAGTGCCTGACCGGCGACGTCTTCGGCTCGCAGCGCTGCGACTGCGGCGCGCAGCTGCACGCCGCCATGCGCCAGGTGGTGGCGGCCGGCGCCGGCGTCATCGTCTACCTCGACCAGGAGGGCCGGGGCATCGGGCTCCTGAACAAGCTGCGCGCCTACGCGCTCCAGGACGGCGGCGACGACACCGTGGAGGCCAACGAACGGCTCGGCTTCGCGCCAGACCTCCGGAACTACGGCATCGGCGCGCAGATCCTTCGCGACCTTGGCCTCACCACGATCCGCATCCTGACGAACAACCCGCGCAAGCTGGTGGGCGTCGAGGGGTACGGGCTCGACATCGTCGAGCGGGTGCCGCTCCTGATCGACCGGACCCGCGAAAACTCCGACTACCTCACCGCCAAGCGCGACAAGCTCGGCCATCTCCTGGCCCACTGAGACTCATGCCCGAATACGCCGGCCGACTCGGCCCTGTGGGACGCGTGGCCATCCTGGTGAGCCGGTATAACGAGCTCGTCACTAACCGGCTGCTCGAAGGCGCCCGCCACTGCTGCCGTGATGCGCGGATCGCGGATCGCCACATCGACGTGCTCTGGGTGTCGGGGGCGTTCGAGCTCCCGGTGCTCGCGGAGGAGGCGGCCCGCTCCGGCCAGTACGCCTGTCTCGTCGCGCTCGGCGCGGTCGTCCGCGGCGATACCCCGCATTTCGAGTTCGTCGCGGGGGAGGCCACCCGCGGCCTCGGCGCGGTGGCCCGCACCCACGTGCTCCCGGTGGGGTTCGGGCTCCTCACGGTGGACACGATGGAGCAGGCCCTCGACCGCGCGGGCGGGTCGGCGGGGAACAAGGGCTACGAGGCGGCCGAGGCGGCCATCACCGCAGCCGACGCGCTCGCCCGGATCCGGAGAACCGATGCTCCGGCCTGAGACCCGCGCGCGCGCGCGCGCCCTCCAGCTCCTCTACGCGTGCGAGATCACCGGCGCCGGCTCCGTGGCAGCCGCGGGCGGGCTCGCACGGCTCACCGGGCCTGAGCCCCGGGTGCTCGACGGGGCGGAGGAACTCGCCAGTGGCGTGCTCGCCAACCGGGAATCGCTCGATCGCTTGATCCAGGGCGCCGCCGACAACTGGCGGGTCGAGCGTATCGGTGTCGTGGAGCGGAACATCCTCCGGCTCGGGATCCACGAACTGCAAGTGGGCCAGACCCCCCCCAAGGTCGTGATCGACGAGTCGATCCGGCTGAGCCAGTGGTTTGGCGGGACCAAGACGCCGGCGTTCGTGAACGGCGTCCTCGATCGGATCGCGCACACCCTCGGGCGGCTGTGAACCTCCTCGTCGTGAACTGGCTCGACCGCCTGAATCCGCAGGCGGGCGGCGCGGAAATCCACCTGTTCGAGATCTTCCGGCGCCTCGCCGACCGCGGGCACCGGGTGCGGCTGGTCTGCTCCGGCTGGCCCGGCGCGACGCCGGTCGAAATGGTGGACGGCATCGAGGTGACGCGGGTGGCGGGCAGGAACAGCTTCGCGCTCGCCGCGAGAGGGGCCGTTCGCCGTGCCCTGGCGCAGGAACGGCCCGACGTGGTCGTGGAGGACATCAACAAGCTGCCCCTCTTCCTGGCCGGCCTGACCGACCGCCCGTTCTGCGTGCTGGTGCCGCATCTCTTCGGCACGACTGCGTTCCAGGAAGCGCCCTGGCCCATGGCCGCCACGGTCTGGCTCGCCGAGCTCCCGATCCCGTGGGGGTACCGGCGGGCCGACTTTCAGGCCATCAGCGAGAGCACGAGGGACGACCTGGTGGCACGGGGGGTGCGCGCCGAACGCATCCGGGTGATCCACCCCGGGGTCGATTCCGCCATGTTCTGCCCTGATCCCGCCGTCCGGCGCACGACTCCGCCCTCCTTCCTCTACATCGGGCGTCTCAAGCGGTACAAGGGGGTGGACCTGGCCATTCGGGCCCTGGCCATCGCCCGGCGAACGCGGCCTGACCTCTCCTTGGACATCGCGGGGACCGGCGACGATCGGGCCCGGCTCGAGGCGGTCACGAGCGCGCTGGGGCAGGGGGCGGCGGTCCGGTTCCACGGGTTCGTGGACGAGGCCCACAAGCTGACGCTCCTGCGCAGCACCTGGGGCAATCTCTTCCCTTCGCCGAAGGAGGGGTGGGGTATTACCGTTGTGGAGGCGGCCGCGTGCGGCACTCCATCGCTTGCATCGGACAGCCCGGGTCTCCGGGACTCAGTCCGGGCGGGCGAAACGGGGTATCTGGTTCCCCATGGAGACGCTGACGCGCTGGCCGCCCGGATGCTGGAGCTTGCCGCCGATCCGGCGCTCGTGGAGCGCCTGGGTCAGGCTGGGCGGCGCTTCGCCGAGTCACACTCCTGGGACCACGCGGCCGACCGCACCGAGGCTCATCTCCGAGAACTCGGCAGCCGCTGACCCGTCAACTTCACGGGGGGATGCATGCCCGTCACCGTCACCGTCACCGCCCGTCACTGTGAACTTCCTGAACAGCTTCGCGAGCGCGCCCACGAGATCGCCGGCCGGCTCGAACTCCGCGCCGGCCGACCGGCGGAAGTCGGGATCCTGTTCGACGTCGAGGCAGGCGTGCCGACCGCGGAACTCCGGTTCCGCGCCGCCGGAGAGGAACTCCTGATCGCCGCCGGGCGGGGCGACGACCACCGGTCGGCCCTCGACCAGGCGGAGGGGCGCCTGCGCCGCCAGCTCGAGAAGCCGGGCACCCGTCGCCTCCGCAACCGCAAGCCGACCGAACTGGACAACGCGTGACGCTCCGCCTCCGGGACCTCGTCGAGGGGAGCGGCGAGGCGCTCCAGCTGGAGTGCCTGACTGGGGCGATGTGCCTCGACCGCTTCCTCCCGGACTCGGAGGTGGCGAGCCCCGGGCTGGCGCTCGCGGGGTTCACCAGCCGCTTCATCGCCAACCGGATCCACGTGTTCGGCGAGACCGAGATCACCTATCTCGCCTCGCTCGACTCGGCGGGCCGCCAGGCCGCGCTCGAGGCGCTCTTCGGCTTCGAGCTCCCCGTCGTCTTCGTCACGAAGGGGCTGTCCGTCCCGCCGGAGATGATGGCGCTCGCCGAGGAGCGCCAGGTGCCCATCGTCCAGACCAAGCTCAAGACGGCGGAGTTCTACCGGCGCATCAAGCCGGTGCTCGAGGAGGCGTTCGCGCCGCGCACCACGCTGCACGGATCGCTCGCCGACGTCTACGGCGTCGGGCTCCTGTTCATCGGACGCTCGGGCATCGGGAAGAGCGAGTGCGTGCTGGACCTGGTGGAGCGGGGGCACCGGCTCGTCGCCGACGACGTGGTCCAGGTGTCCCGGCGGGGCAACGGCGTGCTCATCGGCCGGGGGCACGAACTGGCGCAGCACCACATGGAAATCCGCGGCATCGGCCTGGTGGACATCTCGGCGCTGTTCGGCGTCCGGGCCATCCGGCAGCAGAAGCGAATCGAGGTCGTGGTGCAGCTGGAAGACTGGGAGCACGCGCAGGAGGCGGAGCGCACCGGCCTGACCCAGCAGGAGGTGGAGATCCTGGACGTGAAGGTGCCGAAGGTGATCGTGCCGCTGAACCCCGGCAAGAACCTCACGGTCATCTCGGAGGTCGTGGCGATGATGCACCTCCTCCGGTATTCCGGCGTGGACGTGGCCGCGTCGTTCAACGAACGCCTGATCCGCCGGATGAAGGAACAGCGGGGCATCCGGGAATACCTGCAGGAAGACTATGAGTGAGCCGCTGCGCGGCGTCGTGGTGTGCCACGGTGCCCTCGCGCAGGCGCTCGTCTCCGCCGTGGAGCAGATCACCGGGCTCACCGGCCGGTTCGTGCCCGTCTCGAACACCGACTGCGACCGCGACGGGCTCGAGCGGCGGATCGCGGACGCGATCGGCGGTGCGCCTGCAGTCGTGTTCGTGGACATGGCCAGCGGGTCCTGCCTCTTCGCCGCGCTGCACCGCCTCCGCGACGAGCCCAACGTGAAAGTCGTGACCGGGGTCAACCTCGCGATGCTGATCGATTTCGCCTTTCATCCTGACGAATCCCCCGCCGAAGCGGCCGCCCGGGCGGTCGCCACCGGCGAGCGGGCCATCCGCACGCCCTGATGCCCATTCGACTCTGCCGTATCGACGACCGGCTCATCCACGGACAGGTGGTGCTGGGGTGGGCCCGCGCACTTGGCATCGGCGACATCGTGCTGGTGGACGACGACGTGGCCGCCAGCGGGTGGGAACAGGACCTCTACCGCATGGCGGTGCCCCCGGAGCTCAAGGTCGAGTTCGTCGACGTGGCGCAGGGACGGCGGCGGTTGCCCGAGTGGGAATCGGGCCCGATGGCGGTCCTCATCCTCACCGGGAAGATCGAGACGATGTCCCGGCTCCTGGCCGACGTCCCGCACCCGCCGCCCGTGAACCTCGGCGGCATCCATCACCGGGACGGCCGGACGGAGCGGTTGCCGTACGTCTACCTCACGGACGAGGAACTCGCGGAACTGCGACGGCTCGAATCGGCCGGGGTCGCCGTCAGCGCCGAAGACGTGCCGGGCGCCGGCGCAGTCAGTCTCGAGGGCCTGGCGTGACCGAAGTGTCGTTCGCCGTACTGGGGCTCCTGCTGGTCTGGGGGACCGCGGTCGGGCTCGACCTGGTCAGCGTGCCGCAGGGCCTGCTCTCGCGCCCGCTGATATCGGCCTCGGTGGCCGGGTGGCTCGTCGGAGACCTCGAAACGGGGCTGCGGGTGGGCGCGATCCTGGAACTCTTCGCCCTCGATGTCCTTCCGGTGGGCGCCAGCCGGTACCCGGAGTACGGTCCCGCGGCGATCGGGGGGGTCCTGCTGGCGGCCGGCCTGCCGAAGTGGGACGGCGTCGGGGTCGGGGCGCTCCTCGGGCTCCTCGTGGCCATGCTGGCCGGGTACTCCCTCGAATGGTTGCGGCATGCAAACGCCCGCGACGTGCACCGCCACTCGGCGGAGCTGGACGGTGGCTCCACCGCTGTGATCCGGCGGCTGCAATGGTCCGGGCTGGCGCGGGACGCTGTGCGCAGCTCGGCCGTGACCGCCGTGGCGCTCACGCTCGCCTGGCTGGCGCGCGCCCAGCTCGACGGAGCGGTCCGCATGCCGACGTACCTGACGCCGGTGCTGGTGGGTGTGGGGCTCGCCGCCGCGCTCTCTGGCGCACTCCGCACAGCCGGCCGGGGCAGGCGGCTGGCGTGGCTGGGTGTCGGTCTCGCGGCCGGGGTGGTGCTGGCCGTCGTGGTGACCGCATGAAGGGGAAGGGACGCGCGCTGGTGCGGCTTCTGGCCGTCCAGGGGGCGTGGAGTTACGAGCGGATGACGGGCGTCGGGATGGGGTTCGCGGCGGAGCCGCTGCTTCGCGCCCTGGAATCCGACGAGCCGGAGCACCACCGCGAGGCGACGGCGCGCGCCGCCGAGTTCTTCAACTGCCACCCGTACCTGGCCGGCCTGGCGCTCGGCGCGTCGGCCCGCGCCGAGTACGAGGGCGTCCCCGGCGCGCAGATCCGGCGGCTGCGCACGGCGCTCTGCAGCCCGCTCGGCGCCCTGGGCGACCAGTTCTTCTGGGCCGGGCTGGTGCCGATCATGATGTCGCTGGCGCTGGTGGGCGTCGCGCTGGGCGCGGGAGCGGTCGGGCTGGCGACGGTCGTGATCGGCTACAACGTGGCGCGCCTCCTGGTCACGCGCTGGGCGCTCTGGACGGGGCTCGAGACGGGGATGCAGGTGGGCACGGCCATTTCCGCCTCGTGGCTTCCCCGGGCTGCGGCACGGATCGCGGCGCCTGCCGGACTGGTGGCCGGGCTGGCGGTCCCCGTAGTCGGGGCTTGGCTCCTGTCGCCGGTGGCGGGACCCCGGTTGGCCGTCACCCTGCTCGCCGCCGGGGCGACGCTCGCACTGGTACGATGGGGCGGGGCCCGGTGGACGTCGCTGCGAGTCGGCCTGGTGTTCGCGCTGGTCGTTCTTCTCTGGACGAGGTTTGCGCCGTGATCGAACGCCAGGCCACGATCGTCAACCCCCTCGGGATGCATGCCAGGCCAGCGGCCCGGCTGGTCAAGTTGGCGTCGAGTTTCCAGTCGCACATCGAACTGGTGAAGGACGGCCTCGCCATCAACGGGAAGAGCATCATGGGGGTGATGATGCTCGCGGCGGAGTGCGGCAGCAGCATCACGATCCGCGCGGAGGGCCCGGACGCGGAGGCCGCGCTGGACGCGCTCGCCGGGCTCGTGGCCGAGGGATTCGGCGAATCGTGACCGACTCGCGGCGACTGGTCGGGGTGGGCGTCTCGCCCGGGGTCGGCTTCGCCGCCGCCATGGTCGTGCATTGGGGCTTCCCCGAGGTGCCCGACCGGACGGTGGAGGAATCGGACCTGGAGGCAGAGGTCCTCCGTCTCCACGCCGCCGTGCGGGAGGCGGTCGACGGGTTGGAGGCGCTGCGCGAGCGGGTGCTGGTCCGGGCGGGGGTCGAGGAGTCGCGCATCTTCGAGGCGCAGATCCTGATGGTGCAGGACCCCGATTTCCTCGCCGGGGTCGAGTTGCTGATCCGGAAGAACCAGCTGAGCGCCGAGACCGCCTACGAGTTCAAGGCGCTCGAGCTCCGAAACCTCTGGGCCAGTTCCGGCAGCGCGCAGCTTCGCGAGCGTCTGACGGACCTGACGGCCATCCAGCGGCGCGTGGTGCTGAAGCTGATGGGGCAGACCGAGCGGGAGCCCTGGTCGGGCACGCTCGGCGAGCAGGTGATCGTGGTCGCGCACGAGCTTTCCCCGGGCCTCACCGTCCAGCTGGATCGCGAGCACGTGGTGGGTCTGATCAGCGAGGAGGGGACGCGCACCTCCCACGCCGCCATCCTGGCGCATTCCCTCGGGATCCCGGCGGTCATGGGCGTGGCCGGCGCGTTGCAGCGGGTCCGGGACGGCCAGATGATCCTGCTCGACGGCCGGACGGGCGAGATCATCCTCGAGCCGACCCGCCCGGAGCTCGAGGAGGCGAAGACCCGGCTCCATCGCCGCCACCGCCTCGAACTCAAGCTCGAGGCGGGGCTCTCGGCGCCGGCCGTCACGCCGGACGGGCGCGCGATGTCCCTCCGCGGCAACGTGGACCTGCCGGAGGAGATCGAGCCAGCGGTCCGGCACGGCGCGGCCGGCGTCGGCCTGCTCCGGACTGAGTTCCTCCTTACCGGACGGGCCGTCGTGCCCTCGGAGACGGAGCAGGCCGACTACTTCCGTCGCGTCGCCCAGGCGTTTCCCGGGCAACCCGTGGTGGTGCGGACGTTCGACCTGGGGGGAGACAAGTTCCCCGCCGCCTTCGACGCGCCCCTGGAAGCGAATCCCTTCCTGGGCTGGCGCTCGATCCGGGTCTGCCTCGACCACCCCGAGATCTTCCGGCCGCAGGTCCGTGCGGTGCTTCGGGCCGCGGTCGGGCGTGACCTGCGCATGATGCTGCCGCTGATCACGCGCGTGGACGAGGTGCTTCGTGTGCGGGAGCTGGTCGAGCAAGAGCGGGCGGCGCTGCGAGCGGCGGGAGAGCCGGTGGGCGAGCGACTCTCGATCGGGGTCATGATCGAGACGCCCGCCGCCGTGATCCTCGCCGACCGGCTGGCCGCCGTGTCCGACTTCTTCAGCGTCGGCACGAACGACCTGACCCAGTACACCCTGTGCGTGGACCGCGGGAACGCCCGCCTGGCGGACCGCTTCCGGACCGAGGACCCCGCCATCCTCCGGCAACTCCGGACTGTGCAGCAGGCCGCAAGCGCCGCGGGCATCCCGGTCAGCATCTGCGGCGAGATGGCCTCCGAACCGCTTTCCGCGGTGCTGCTCATGGGGCTCGGTTTCGTCGAGTTGAGCGTGGCGCCGCCCGCGCTCCCGCTGCTCAAGCTCATCGTGCGCAGCGTGCCGGCGGCGGCGGCCGAGGCGGCGGCGGCGCGCGCCCTCGAGGCCGGCACGGCCGACGAGGTGCGGGAGATCCTTCGGGCGGCCATCGGCGCGCACCTCGACCTCGCGTTGATCGACCCGGCGGGCGCGTTGCCGGCCTACCGACCGCCCACTACTATTCCCTCCACGTGAGTCGCCTCTCTTCTCCCTCTCCGGTTGATCGATGACTGCCAAGCGCGCCAAGCACAAGCGGTACCTCTTCACCTCCGAGTCGGTCACGGAAGGCCATCCGGACAAGGTGGCCGACCAGATCTCCGACGCCGTCCTGGACGCCATCCTGGCCGACGACCCGAACGGCCGGGTGGCCTGCGAAACGCTGGTCACCACCGGCATGGTGATGGTGTCGGGCGAGATCACGACCAAGACCTATGTCGACATCCCCGGCATCGTGCGGCAGACCGTCGAGCGCATCGGCTACAACGACGCCACCCACGGCTTCGACGCCCGCACCTGCGCGGTGCTGTCGTCGATCGGTCGCCAGTCGGCCGACATCGCGATGGGCGTCGACGAGACCGGCGGCAAGGAGCAGGGCGCCGGCGACCAGGGAATGATGTTCGGCTACGCCACCCGCGAGACCCGCGAGCGCATGCCGCTTCCGATCATGCTGGCGCACCGGATCGCCGAGCGGCTCGCCGCCGTCCGCAAGGGCCTGCACGGCCTCGACCAGCTGGACTGGCTGCGGCCAGACGGCAAGTCCCAGGTGTCGGTGGAGTACGAGGGCGACCGACCGGTCGCCGTGCGTACCGTAGTGGTCTCGACCCAGCACGCCGAACGGCACGGGGGCCGGCAGCTGGCGCAGTCCACCATCCGCCAGGCCGTCATCGAGCACGTCATCCGGCCGGTGCTCGACAAGGCCGGGTTTGGTGACGGACGCACCAAGTTTCTCATCAACCCCACCGGCCGGTTCGTCATCGGCGGACCGCACGGAGACGCGGGGCTGACTGGCCGGAAGATCATCGTGGACACCTACGGGGGCATGGCCCGACACGGCGGCGGGGCGTTCAGCGGCAAGGATCCCTCCAAGGTGGACCGCAGCGCGGCCTACGCGGCGCGGTGGGTGGCGAAGAACATCGTCGAGGCGGGGCTCGCGCAGAGGTGTGAAGTGCAGGTCGCGTATGCCATCGGCGTGGCGGAGCCGGTCTCCATCATGGTGGACACCTTCGGCACCGGTGTCATGCCCGATGAGCGGCTGGAGCGGGTCGTCGGGCGCGCGTTCGACCTGACGCCCCGGGGCATCATCACGGCGCTCAAGCTCAAGCGGCCGATCTACAGCCCGACCGCCGCGTACGGGCACTTCGGCCGCAAGCCGGCCAAGGGAAAGGTCAACGGCAAGCCGCAGGAGTTCTTTACCTGGGAAGCGCCGAGCCGGGTCCGCGCCCTGTTGAGCGAAGCGCGGTAGCGCCCCCATGATCGAGGTGCAGGTGGCGCATCTGGGCCTCGACCAGAGCACCAACAGCCCCGTGGTGCTGCTGAAGGAGCGCGACGGGGAGCGCGTCCTGTCCATCTGGATCGGGCCCGCCGAGGCGAGCGCCATCGCCATGGAGATGCAGGGGGTCAAGGCGCAGCGGCCGATGACCCACGATCTCCTCAAGCACGTGATCCTCGGCCTCGGCGGGGAGCTTCGCCGGGTCACGATCACGAACGTCCGGGACAACACCTATTTTGCCGAACTGCTCATTCGTCGCGACGAACAGGTGGTCCAGGTGGATGCCCGTCCCTCCGACAGCATCGCCCTCGCCCTGCGGCTTCACGCCCCGATCTTCACCAGCGACGACCTGCTCGACCAGAACGCCGGCGGCACCGGGCCCCCAGCGCCTGAGCGACGGCTCGACGCCGAGTCCCTCAAGCAATATCTCGAGAAGCTCGATCCGCAGGATTTTGGCCGCTTCACGCCGTAGCCGGGCGGCGGTCCTGGGCGCGGCGCTGGCGCTGAGCACGAGCCCCCTCGCCGGGCAGGTTCCCCTCGCCATCAGCGGGCAGACCACTCGCATCCAGGGCCCCGACACGGTGCCCGTGCGCGGGGTGCAGATCACGCTGCATCGCGTGAGCCGCACCGCGCAGGGCGCCATCGACTCCACGACGACTGGCGATGATGGCCGGTTCCGGTTCCGGGCCGCCGGCGATACCACGGCCATCTATCTCGTCAGCGCGAACTACGCGGGCATCGAGTATTTCGCTGAACCGGTGCGGATGCCGGGCGTGGAGGGTATCCGGATCATCGTCTCGGACACGTCGTCCACGGCGCCGGTGCGGCTCGGCACGAGGCACCTGATCATCCGCCCCCCCGATGCCTCCGGCAGCCGGGCCATCCTCGATCTCTTCTCGATTCGCAACGACGGGGCCGAGACCCGGATCGGCCGCGACTCTCTCTCGGCGTCCTGGCAGGTCATCCTCCCGGCCGGCGCCCTCCAGCCAGAGGTGCAGGAAGGGGACATCAGCCCGAGTGCGGTGCGGTTCCGCGGCGACACGGTGGACGTCCTCGCGCCGATCGCGCCCGGCGTCAAGAACATGATGTTGAGCTACCGGCTTCCGGTCGGTAAGGACCGACCGGCGTGGATTGCCCCGGCAGATTCATTCGATGTGCTCGTGGAGGAGGAGGGCGCCACCGTCCACGGGGCCGGACTCGAACCGGCGGCGCCGGTCGAGTTGATGGGGAGCACCCTCCGCCGGTGGACGGCGTCGCCACCCACCGGCGGCTCCGCTGAGGTGAAGTTCGCAGGTGGCTCGGCGGCGCTGGGGCGCCTCCTCTACTGGCTCGTCGGCCTGGTGGCGGTGGCCCTCGCGACCGGGGCCGCCTTGGCGTTCAGGCGACAGTCCCGGAACGTGGCGCCCCCGGCGACACCGCTCCCGGCCGACCTGGTCGGCGAGATCGCCCGGCTCGACGCGCGCTATGCGGGGAGCCGAGACAGGGTCGGCGAGGCGGAGTGGGCGGCATACGAAGCGGAGCGCGCCCGGCTCAAGGCCGCCGCGCTTGCCCGCCGGCGCACGCATCGGTAGGTTTGCGCGGTCAGAACAGATCGCAAGCGAACGCAGATTTTCGGAAGCCGGTGCAATTCCGGCGCGGCCCCGCCACTGTAACGGGCAGTTCTCTCCGCTCACGACGCCACTGGGAAACCGGGAAGGCGAGCGGAGGCCCGAAGCCAGGAGACCTCTCCGTTCGCGCCACCACACGTACCCTCGGGGGAGGGACAGGTGGCGTGCCCCGGCGTCCCTTCGCCGTGTCCCGCCCATCGCCGCCCTCCCGGAAGTGGGCGGTTTTCGTTGGTCCTCACTCGGCGTTCCGCGTGGTTGCTCCTCACCGTCCTCCTCGGGGCGGTCGGCTGCGTCGGTCGGGAGTCGACCCCGGGCGCGCCGGCCATCATGGCCGTGGACGACCTCGGCGACACCCTCCGGCTCGCCACCCGGGCCACGCGCATCGTCTCGCTCATCCCCGCCACCACGGAACTGCTCTTCGCGCTCGGACTCGGCGACCGGGTGGTCGGCCGGACGACCTGGTGCGACTACCCAGCCGCCGCTCGCGCGGTCCCCAGCCTCGGCGACGGCCTGCAGCCGAATCTCGAGGCCATCGTTGCGGCACAGCCGGACCTCGTGGTCCTCTACAACTCAGTGCAGAACGTCGCCGCGGCGGATCGGTTGCGGGCCCAGCACATCCCGACCGTGCTGGTCACCACGGACCGCCTCGCTGACGTCCCGCGGCTGGCCCGGCTCCTGGCCCCCCTCGGTGGGCGGGCCGAAGCGGGCGACAGCCTTGCCCGGTGGTTCGAAGCGGCGCTGGACAGCGCCACCGCCACTGGGGGGGGGCACACGCGCAACGTGCTTGTCCTCGCGTGGGACCAGCCGCCGATCGTGATCGGGGCGGGCAGCTTCCTCAGTGAACTGGTCGAACGCGCCGGGGGGCGAAACGTCTTTCACGACCTGGCGGCCGCTTCGGCACCGGTGAGCCTGGAGGCGATCGCGAGCCGCGACGTCGACGTCGTGCTGGTGCTCGGCGACACCATGCCTGCCTTCGCGCGGCGCGCGGAGTGGATGTCGGTGCCCGCCGTACGCGAGCATCGGTTCGTCTACGTGCCCTCCGCCCTGTTCAGCCGGCCCGGTCCGCGGAGCCCGGAGGCGCTGCGGGTCCTCTCGGCCGCCCTCCGCGCAGGGCCGCTGCCGTGACGACGCGCCAGTGGGGGGCGCTCCTGGCAGGGACGATCCTCGCCCTGATTGCCGGTGTGTCGGTCGGCGCCGTGGACATCGATTGGCGCGGCGTCGCCGGTGCCCTGTCCGCGGCGCCGACTGGCGAGGCGGCGCTGGTGCGCTACCTCCGCATGCCAAGGGTCGTGCTGGCCTTCCTGGTGGGCGGGGCGCTCTCGGTCGCCGGCGCCTCCCTGCAGGCCCTGGTGCGGAATCCCCTCGCCGACCCCTACCTCGTCGGGCTGTCCGGCGGCGCGGGGCTTGGCGCCGTGCTCGCGATCGCCCTCCATCTCGGCGGGCCCTGGGCCGTGCCGCTTGCCGCTTTTGCTGGCGCGCTGGGCGCCGTGGCCGTCGTCTACCGGCTGAGCGTCGTCGCGGGGCGGCGGCTCGACCCCCATATCCTCTTGCTCGGCGGCGTCGTGGTCGGGGC
Source organism: Gemmatimonadota bacterium (assembly GCA_022710485.1). GTDB lineage: Bacteria > Gemmatimonadota > Gemmatimonadetes > Gemmatimonadales > GWC2-71-9 > SPDF01. The sequence continues at coordinate 30,702 of JAKLGU010000001.1, forward strand.
GTTCGCCGGTTCCCTCATGAGCGCGGTGATCACGCTGGCGTCCGCCTCCGAGTTGCGGAGCGCGATGCTCTGGCTCCTCGGCGGGTTCGGGATGGCCTCCTGGCCGGCGGTCGCGGTCTTCGCCTCCTACGCGCTGGTGCCGCTCGGACTGCTGGTCGGAAGCGCCCGCGGCCTGGACCTGCTGACCCTCGGGGAGGAGAACGCCCAGTATCTCGGCGCCGACGTGGAGGCGCTCAAGCGACGCGTCTATCTCTCCGTGGCCGCGCTGACCGGCGCCGCCGTGGCGGTCTCTGGGATCATCGGATTCGTGGGACTCGTCGTGCCGCACGTGATGCGCCGCTGGGGCGTCCCGCTGCACCGGCAGCTCCTTCCCGCCGCCTTCCTGGCGGGTGGTGCGTTCCTGGTGCTCTCCGACCTCATCGCGCGCAGCCTGTTCCGTCCGCTCGAACTCCCCGTCGGCGTGGTCACCGCGCTGATCGGCGTGCCGATCTTTGCCCTGCAGCTGCGGAAGTCGCTCCGATGATCCTCAGGGGGGAAGGGCTCACCGTCCGCTATCCCGGCGCGGCGCTCCCCGCGTTGCAGGGCGTCGATTGCGCAGTAGCCCCGGGGCACCTGCTCGCGGTCGTCGGGCCAAACGGGAGCGGGAAGTCCACGCTCCTGCGCGCGCTCCTGGGGCTGGCGGCCCTGGAGGCCGGCTCCGTGTCGCTGAAGGGACGGCCGTTCGGGGGCTGGCGCCGGCCCGAGGTCGCCGCCCTGGTGGGCGTGGTGAGCCAGCGCGAGGATATCCTCTTCTCGCTGAGCGTGGAGGAGACGGTCCTGATGGCGCGGTACGCGCGGCTCGGCCCGCTCGCGCCGGCGCGGATGGAGGATCGCGCCGCGGTCCGTCGCGCCCTCGAGAGGTGCGACGCCTGGTCGCTGTGCGAGCGCCGGACGGACACGCTCTCCGGCGGGGAGTGGCAGCGGGTGCGCGTGGCGCGCGCACTGGCTCAGGAACCTGAGGCGCTCCTCCTCGACGAGCCGACGGTGGCGCTCGACGTCCGGCACGAGATGGAGGTGTTCGAGCTGGTGCGGGCGCTGACGGACGGTGGCCTGGGGGCGCTGGTCATCACCCACCACCTGAACCTCGCGGCCCGCTACGCCGACTCGCTGCTCCTGCTCGACGAGGGGCGGGTGGTGGCTCACGGGACGCCCGGCGAGGTCTTGCGGGAGCCGGTACTCTCGTCCGTGTTCCGGTGGCCGGTGGCGGTCACGCCATGGCGGGATGGGTCCCCGCAACTGGTTCCGCTGCGCCCGGGGGAAGGGCAGGCCGGGTGAGGGGGGGGCTTCGTGCGGCATGCGCCTCGGCACTGTTGCCGATGACGCTCGCCGCGCAGGCGCCGGTCACCGTCCGCGGAAGGGTGGTCGACGCCGCGAACGGAACGCCCGTCGCTGCCGCCCGCGTGGACCTCGGGGCGCTCTCGGCGCAGTCTGGGCCCGACGGCAGGTTCGTCCTCGGGGGCGCGTCCGCCGGCACCGCGGTCATGGTGGTCGCCGCCGTCGGTTACCGCTCGCGTCGCGTGCGGCTCGAACTCCTGCCGGGTCTGGACGCCGAGGCGACGGTGCGACTGGAAGCGATGGCGGTGACGCTGCCCGATCTCGAGGTCCAGGCGGCGGGCGGGCAGCCGATGACGCTCGATGGCGCCGCGCTGGTCCGGCGCGGTTCCGACCTCGCCACGGCGATCGACGGCTGGCAGGGGATCGTCGTCAGGCGGAGCGGTGGTAACGGGGCCGCCTCGCCCCAGGTGCGCGGCAGCGCTCCGGAGGAAGTGCTCGTGCTGGTGGACGGCTTCTCCATCAACGACCCCCTGACGGGCCGGGCGGACCTGAGCAAGCTCGCCACGCGGGATGTGGCTTCGGTGCAAGTCCGGCCCGGGGCGCAGTCGGCCGGTGGGGCGGGTGTGGCGGTTGGCGGAGTCCTCGACATCCGGAGCCAGGCCGCTGGCAGACCAGAGGCCTCCGGCTGGGTGGGGAGCTACGGCAGCGCGGGTGCCTCCCTGTCGGGGATGCTGCTGGACACCCGAGTGTTCCTGAGGGGCGAGCTGCTCCCTGATGACTACCCGTACAGCGTTCCCGTCAACCGGGGTGGTGGGGAGGCGCGCCGGGTCAATGCGGGCGGCGGGCTCGGTTCGCTTTCGTTCCGACACGCGGGTCGCTTCGACGTGCAGGGGCGGGCGAGCGTTTCGCGGCGCGGCCTGCCCGGGTCGGTCGGCAACGAAACGCCATACGCCGAGGCGGAGGACGGGGCGGGGTTCGTCGGAGTGACGATCGGCGGCGCATCGACCTGGAGTGCGTCGCTTCAGTACCTCCAGAGTACAGTGCGGGACTCGGCCCCGCCGAGCGGGCCGGCGTACGAAGCGCGCTCGGCGGGATGGAGCGGGACGATCGATTGGTCTCATTCGAGGCCGGTTGCCGTGGTGGGGTGGGCAGGCAGCGTCGCGCTGGGGGCTTCCGCGCGGCACGACCGGTTCGGGGGAGACGTGGTGCAGGATGGCTCGCAATTCTCGCGGGCCGGGCTGCGGGGAACGGCAACGCTCCGCCCGGGCGGCCAGTCTCCATGGACGCTCACGCCGTCGCTGCGCCTCGACATCTGGACCGGCGAGAACCTGCCGCTCGGGAGCGCCCGGCTCGACGCCGGATGGCAGCACGGCGCGACCTCGGTGCAAGCCTCCGTCGGGAGCGCGGTCTCCGCCCCACCGCTCGCGGACTTATTCTTTCGGGAGGGGGTCGGGGTTGCGCTGAATCCCGGGCTCAGGCCGGAGCGTGTGCGGTGGGAGGTCGAACTGGGCGTGAACCAGGACTGGTCGCTCTTCGGGGCTCCCGGCAGCGCCTCGCTCCGCGGCTACTATGGGCGCGTCGATGACATGATTCTCTGGGCCCCCGGGGTCGGGTTCATCTGGAGCCCGCACAATTTTGACGTGACTCGCCGAGGGGTGGAGGCGGCGGCGAGCATCCACCCGGTGCCCACGGTCTCGCTGGCCGTGCAGGGGGCCTGGACCCCGATCACCTATGATGTTCCCGATGGCGCCCAGGTGCAGTATCGTCCGCGAGGGACCTGGGGGGCGTCGGTCGGGTGGGCCGACGGTGCATGGGGCGCCGATGCCCGGTGGCGTTGGGTCGGCGAGCGGTACCCGAACCCCGGCGGCGTGAACCCACGACCATCCTTCGGACTCGTGGACGTCGGGGCGGAGCGGGCTCTCGGCGCGGCCGTGGTGCGGGCCGACGTCCGTGACTTGCTGGACACGCGCGCCGAATTCCTGGCCGGCTACCCCACACCGGGGCGCACGCTGGTCGTATCTATCTCCTTGGAGTGGCAATGATGGTATCCACACGTCCGCGCCGTGCCCTCGTCGGGTGCCTGGCCGCCCTGGTTTCCGCGTGCGCCGATCCCGAGGCGCCGCTTCCGGCGCCCTCCGAGGTGGTGCTCGTCGTCAACTCGATCGAATATTCGCTGAGCGTTGTGCCTGTGGGCGCCACCGGCTCGACCTACAAGATCCCGCTCGGCGGCACGACGCCGACGCCAGTCGGGGTCTCCGCCCTCGGCGCCTACGCGGTCGTGCCGATGGGGCTCGACCACGCCGCGACCGTCGTGGACCTCTCCACCGGCTCGGTCGCGCGGGTCGTCCCGCTGGCTGCCGGTTCGTTCGCCACCGGATCGGCCATTGTCAGCGATTCGATTGCCTACGTGGCGAATCCGGGCCTCAACACCGTCACCCGGATCAACTACCTGACCGGCGATACGGCGAGCGTGGCCGTGGGCGTGTATCCGCAGGGAGTGGTCGCCACACGAGGGAAAGTCTTCGTCCTGAACGGGAACCTGGTCAACTACGCGCCTGCCGGCCCAGGCTGGATCACCGTCATCGATCCGGTCACCAACGCGAAGGCTGTCGGGATCGATTCCATCCCGTTGCCGCTTCCCGGCAATCCGCAGTTCGCCGTGGTCGGCGGAGACGGACGCATCTACGTCATGAACGTCGGCAACTACGTGGACGATGGCCGCCTCTCCATTGTGGATCCGGTGGCGCGCGTGGAACTCGCCAACTTCGGCGGGTTCGGGCCCGGTCCCGGCAACCTGGCCACCGACGGCGGCGACCGCCTCTTCATCAGCTCGTTCACCGAGGGGCTGATGGAGTTCGACATTGCGACCCGAACCGTGGTCCTCGGGGCTGGGGACGGGCTGCCCATCCCCGATAACTCAGGCGTCGCGGTGGATTCCGAGGGGCGCATCTACGCCATTTCCGCTGGTTGCGGGGGCGGGGCCGATGGAGTGGCGCACGTGCTTCGGCCCGATCTCACGGAGCGGTCGGTCGTGGCCCTCGGCAGCTGCGCCATCGGAACGGCCGTCACCAGCATTCCCGCCGAGTAGATTGCGGGGATGGCCGCCATCACCACGCCGTCCATCATCCTGGGCGCGCTTCGCTACGGCGACACCTCCAAGATCGTTCGCCTCGCCACCCGGGACCTCGGCATCCGCAGCGCCCTCGCCAAGGGGGCGCTGCGGCCGCGGAGCCGGTTCGGCGCCTCACTGCAGCTCCTCAGCGAGGGCGTGGCCCACCTGTACCTCAAGGACACCCGAGATCTCCAGACCCTCGCCGCCTTCGACCTGACGAACCTGCGGGCCGGGCTGGCAGGGGACCTGCCGCGCTTTGCCGCCGCCGCCGCGCTGGGTGAGGTCGCGTGGCGGTTCTCTCCCGCGGAGCCACATCCCGACAGCTTCGACCTGCTCAGTGGCGCGCTCAACGTCCTCGAGTCCGCCCCGCTGGAGGCCGTCGAGGTTCTCGGCCTCCGGATGCTCTGGCGCCTGGTAAGCGTGCTCGGGTTCGCTCCTGCGCTCGACCGCTGCGCCCGCGACGGCGCGCCCCTGCCGCCCGACGAGCCGCTCCGCTTCAGTGCGGCCGAGGGAGGAGGACTCTGCAGGAGGTGCGGAGAAGGGCAGGGAGTCACGACACTCTCGCCCGCCGACCGGAACGACCTGGAGGCGCTCGTCCGCGCCGATGCGGAACTCCCGATCCTCGACGAGCGCCACGCGGCATCGCACCGGCGGCTCTTCGCGCGATTCCTCCGCCATCACCTGGCGGAGGGAGCGGACCTCCCCGCCATCGCGTTCTGGGAAGACCGGCCCTGGGTCGCCGCGTGATCATCGGGATGGCAGGGCACATCGACCACGGGAAGTCCACGCTCGTCGAGGCGCTTACCGCCAAGAGGATGGATCGCCTTGCCGAGGAGCGGGCCAGGGGCATCACGATCGACCTGAACTTCGCCCCGCTCCGGCTGGCGGATGGGGAGATCGCCGGAGTGGTGGACGTGCCGGGCCATGAGGACTTCGTTCGCACGATGGTGGCGGGCGCGGCTGGCGTGGACCTCGTGCTGCTGGTCATCGCCGCGGACGAGGGGATCAAGCCCCAGACGCGGGAGCACCTGGCCATCGTGGAAGCGCTCGGTGTCCCGCGCGGTGTGGCGGTGCTCACCAAGTGCGATCGGGTGGACGCCGACCGGGTGGCGTTGGCGCAGGGGGAAGTGCAGGACTGGCTCAAGAACTCCCCGGTCGCGTTTGTCGGGGCGCTTCCCGTGTCGGCGCGCACCGGTGCGGGGCTCGGGGACCTGCTGGATACGGTGCAACGCGAGGCCGCCGAGCTCCGTCCGCGCGACGAATCGGCCCCCTTCCGGATGCCGATCGATCGGGCCTTCTCCCTTCCGGGCGCCGGCACCATCGTGACGGGAAGTGTCTGGAGCGGCTCCGCCGGGCCGGGGGATGCTCTTCGGCTCCTTCCCGCGGGTCGATCGGTACGGGTACGTGCCGTCGAGGTGCACGGCACGCGGAGCGATTGCGCCCGGCCCGGGAACCGCGCGGCGCTGGGACTGTTCAACGTCGAGCGGGACCAGGTCGGCCGCGGCGACGTCCTCGTGGACGCCGCGCTCCCATGGGAGCCCACCACCGCGCTCGATGTGAGGCTTCAGCTTCTCCAGACTGCTCCGCGCCCGCTCACCTCCCGCACCTCCGTCCACCTTCACCTCGGCACCACGGAAGTGGTGGCAAGGGTCCTCCCACGCGCGCCCATCCCACCCGGCGGAGTCGGGCTCGCCCGGCTGATCTGTGAAGCACCAGTTGTCGCGCGCGGCGGTGACCGGTTCGTGATCCGGAGCTACAGCCCGGTGTCCACCATCGGCGGCGGGGTGGTGCTCGACCCGACTCCTCCTCGCCGTCGGGCGCTCTGGCCCGGGACCCTCGGCTCCTCCAACTCGATTGAACGGCTCGGGGCCCTCCTGGAGCGGCATCCCGCGGGTGCCTCCTCCGCCTCGCTCGCCTTCCGTTCGGGGCTCGCGACGTCTGACGTGGAGGGACTGCTCGCGGGCGAGGCTCGGGTTCGCCTCCTCCCCGGCGGGTGGGTCATGACGGCCGTCGTGGACGAGGCTCGGCGGAGCGCGCTCGAGGCGCTGTCATCGTTTCATGGCAGCCGGCCGGCCCAGCCCGGCATGCCGGTCGAGACGCTGCGGCGTGGCATCCACCGCTCGGCACCCGTGGCGGAGGCGGCGGTGGCTGACCTCGCCGCGGGGGGAGCGATTACCATCGAGGCCGGTCTGGCCAGGCTGGCCGGCTTCGAGGCCCGTATCGCCGGCGGGCCGGCGGCGGTCGACCGGGTAGTGGCGGCGGTGCGGACGTCGGGCTTCGCGGCACCCCCGGTTCGGGAGCTCGAACGGCAGTTCGAGCAGGTGGATGTGATGGGAGCGCTCCGGTTGGCGGCGGGGGCCGGGCAGGTCGAGGCGGTGACGCCGGACTGGTATTTGGCCCGGGAGGTCCTGGATGGGTTCCGGGCGACCCTGCAGGCGGAGGGGCGGGCGGGCCAGATCACCGTGACGGGGGTCAGGAACCGAACCGGCCTGTCGAGAAAGTACTTGATTCCCCTTTTGGAATGGGCCGACCGCAGGGGAATCACGCGCCGAGAGGGCGATGCGCGGCGGCTCACTTGACATGTCACTCGAAGGGGTCGCATACTTAGGATGAAATGGCGTAAGTGCGCCACTATCAATCGCTTCGACGGAGGTGCTTCCACCCGCTTCATAACCCTTGTTCGAGTGAGGTTCCGTATGGCAGGCCGTGCCTGGACGGGGCTGTTACTCGGGCTCATGGTGGGGTTGGCGGCACCCGCGAGATCGCAGGTTCCGACACCACCGCCGGTATTCGAGCTCGGAGACAACTTCCCCAACCCGTTCTTCCCGGCCACGTCCATCCCGTTCGTGCTCACACCGGAGGCCTGTACCGACGGTCACATTCCGTTGGTGACATTGGAGATCTACAACGTGCTCGTGCAGGTCGTCGCCGTTCCCGAACTTCAGACCGGGGGGCGCGAGCGAGTCCGCGGTCTCCGCCTGCGGTGCGGATCCTATGTGGCCTACTGGAGCGGCCGCTACCTGGATGACGAGCGGGAGGTCACGCCGGGGGTGTACTACTACCGCTTGACCGTGGACGGTCAGAGTCAGGTGAAAAAGATGATCGTCCGCAAGGAGAACCAACCGACCAGATGACCAGCCGGACCGGCGAGGGACGTTCTTCACGAATGTCCCTCGCCTTTTTTCAGATGTGCGGTCGTACGCTGTCAGAACGGCAGATTTCAGCGGTATACCCCTTGCTTCCGTGACGCGCCATGCTGAGACCCGAACGATTGACCCTCAAGGCACAGGAAGCGTTCCGCGACGCGTCGGAAGATGCCCGGCGCCGCGGCAATCCGGTGCTCAACGACACCCACCTCTTCGCGGCGCTGCTCGCGCAGGACGAGGGTGTGGTGCAGCCGCTCCTTCAAAAGGCCGGGCTCAACATCGCTGCGCTCAAGGACGCAGTCGAGCGGGAGCTCGCGCGGCTCCCGCGGCAGGAGGGGGCCACCGGCGAGCCCACTTTCAGCAGGGAGCTGCACAAGGTATTCGACAAGGCTGAAGAGGAGGCGAAGGCGCTGAAGGACGCCTACGTCTCCACGGAGCACCTCATCCTGGGGCTCGCGGCGGAAAAGGGAACGACTGCGCGCAACCTGCTCAACGAGAGCGAGGTCACCGCGGACGTCCTGCGCGAGGCGCTGGAAGGGGTGCGCGGCGGGCATCGCGTGGCGGACCAGTCACCGGAGGACCAGTACCAGGCGCTGCAGCGCTTCACGCGGAACCTCACCGACCAGGCCCGGAAGGGGAAACTCGACCCCGTCATCGGGCGGGACGAGGAGGTGCGCCGCGTGATGCAGGTGCTCTCGCGGCGCACCAAGAACAACCCGGTGCTCATCGGCGAGCCTGGCGTCGGGAAGACCGCCATCGTCGAGGGCTTGGCCCAGCGGATCGTCCACGGCGACGTCCCCGACTCCCTCCGCAACAAGGACATCGTGGCGCTCGACATCGGCCTGCTGCTGGCCGGGGCCAAGTACCGGGGAGAGTTCGAGGAGCGGCTCAAGTCCGTTATCAAGGAGCTGACGGAGGCCGAGGGGCGGTACATCGTGTTCATCGACGAGATGCACACGCTCGTGGGGGCGGGCGCCGCCGAGGGGGCGGTGGACGCCAGCAACCTGCTGAAGCCGGCCCTGGCCCGCGGAGAGCTGCACGTTGTGGGCGCCACCACGCTCGACGAATACCGGAAGCACGTGGAAAAGGATGCGGCCCTCGAGCGCCGGTTCCAGCCGGTGCTGGTGGGCGAGCCCAACGTCACGGACACGATCGCCATCCTGCGCGGGCTCAAGGAGCGCTACGAAGTCCATCACGGCGTCCGCATCACCGACAACGCCCTGGTGGCGGCGGCCACCCTCTCCGACCGCTACATCGGGGACCGGTTCCTCCCGGACAAGGCGATCGACCTGGTGGACGAGGCCGCGAGCCGGCTCCGCATCGAGATCGACAGTCTCCCGCAGGAAATCGACGAGGTCGAGCGTCGGCTGGTGCAGCTCGAAATCGAGCGGCAGGCGCTGCTGAAGGAGAAGGACAAGGCGGGCAAGGCGCGCCTGCAGGCGGTGGAGCAGGAGATCTCCGAGCTGAAGGAAAAGAGCGCCGGCATGAAGACGCAGTGGCAATCCGAAAAGGCGGCCATCGGCGAGCTGCAGGCAGCGCGCGCCGAGGTGGACGAGCTCCGGACCGAGGTGGACCTCGCCACCAGGCGGGGTGATCTCCAGAAGGCGGCCGAGCTCCGCTATGGCCGGATCCCCCAGCTGGAGGCCACCCTGCAGGCGCAGGAGGCCCGGCTCCAGGAGGTGCAGCGGAGCGCCCGGTACCTGAAGGAAGAGGTGGACGCCGACGACATCGCCGAGATCGTGGCGAAGTGGACCGGTATCCCGGTGTCGCGGATGATGGAGTCGGAGCGCGAGCGGCTCACCCGGCTCGAGGGCGAGCTGTCCCAGCGGGTCGTCGGCCAGCCGCAGGCGGTGGCGGCCGTGGCCAACGCCGTGCGGCGGAGCAGGGCGGGGCTGCAGGATCCCAACCGTCCCACAGGCTCGTTCATCTTCCTGGGGCCCACCGGCGTCGGCAAGACCGAGACGGCGCGGGCGCTGGCCGATTTCCTCTTCGATGACGAGCGGGCCATCGTCAGGCTCGACATGTCGGAGTACATGGAGAAGCACGCGGTGGCACGCATGATCGGCGCCCCGCCGGGGTACGTGGGGTACGAGGAGGGCGGGCAGCTGACCGAGGCGGTCCGGCGCCGGCCCTACAGCGTGGTCCTCTTCGACGAGATCGAGAAGGCCCACGCCGACGTCTTCAACGTCCTCCTGCAGATCCTCGACGACGGGCGCCTGACCGACAGCCAGGGCCGGGTGGTGGATTTTCGCAATACCGTCATCATCATGACGAGCAACATCGGGGGCAGTCACATCGTGGACGCCGGCCCCACGGCGGACGACGAGGCGTGGGCCGTCGTGGACCGTGCGGTGCGAAACGAACTCCGCCACCACTTCCGGCCGGAGTTCCTCAACCGGGTGGACGACATCATCGTGTTCCGGCCGCTGTCGCGCGACGACATCCGGCACATCGTCGACCTGCAGCTCGCCAAGCTCGGGAAGCTGCTCGCCGACCGGAAGCTCGGCCTGGAGGTCACCCCGGAGGCCCGGGCGTACCTGGCGGAACTCGGATATGACCCGATCTATGGGGCGCGCCCCCTCAAGCGCGTCGTGCAGCAGCGACTGCAGAACCCGATCGCCCTCGAGGTGCTCGAGGGGCATTTCCCGGAGGGCTCGACGATCCGGGTCGTCCGCAAGGGCGACGAACTCACCTTCAGCACCACCGACGGTAGTTCGGAGCGGCCCGGTGCGTAGGGGGGGCGCGTCTCCTGCCGACGTGGTCTGGATGGAGGCCGCGCTGCGGCTGGCCATGTCGGCCGCGGTCCGGGGCGAGGTGCCGGTCGGCGCGCTTGTGGTGAGAGACGGGAAGGTGATCGCCCAGGCGCACAACGAGATGGTCCAGCGGAAGGACCCCACTGCCCACGCCGAGTTCCTGGCCATCCAGCGCGCGCTGGAAACGGTCGGCGAGGACCGGCTGGTCGATGCCACGCTGTACGTCACCCTCGAGCCGTGCGCCCAGTGCGCCGGCGCCATCGTCCTGAGCAAGGTCGGCACGGTGGTCTTCGGCGCCTGGGACAACCGGGCCGGAATGGCCGGGTCGGTCCACGATCTCCTGCGGCACCCCAGGCTGAATCACCGGCCGGAAGTGATTCCGGGTGTCATGGAGGAAGAGTGCGGGGAGGTCCTCAAGCAGTTCTTCAGGGCCCGCCGTTAATGCCACCCGGACGGTAGGGATTGAGTTGACGTAACCCTGTGCAGCTGATTATTTTAGCCCCTGTCGAGTCGCGCCCTGTGCGCGAAGCTTCCAGTCAGGCATCGCGGTTCAGGAGAGCGCTCAATGCCAGCGAAATACGTGTCCAACAAGGACGAAACCATCCCGCTCTTCAAGAGCCCCTGGCTCGAGCGGCTGTCACATATTCACCCGGCCACTCCGGCGGTGGTGTTCCTGCCGGTCGCCGGATGGTACCTCTGGCAGGGCCTGCAGGGCGCCTCGTGGCTCACGGTCGCCGGGCTGGTCGTCGCCGGGCTGTTCATCTGGACGCTGACGGAATACTCGCTGCACCGCTGGGTCTTCCACTATCAGCCCACCAGCGACCTCGGCAAGAAGCTCCACTTCCTGATGCACGGCGTGCATCACGACTATCCGCAGGATCATACCCGGCTCGTCATGCCGCCGCCGGTGAGCATCCCGCTCGCCGCAGCGTTCGGCCTGCTCTTCTCGTGGCTCTTCGGGGCGCACTGGGAGGCGATCTTCGCCGGCTTCCTGGTGGGCTATGTCATCTACGACACCACGCACTACGCCACCCATCACTGGAAGATGCAGAGCGGGCTCGGCCGGTTCCTCCGGGAGTACCACCTCCGCCATCACTTCCGCGACGACGATCTCGGCTACGGCGTGAGCTCGCCCCTCTGGGACTACGTCTTCGGCACCGTCTCCACCCGGGCCAGGGCCGACCGCCAGGCGGCGTGATCGGGGTGCCGGCGCGGTCCCGACGCGGGCACACACGCCCAACGGGCCGCCGAGCGCATCGGCGGCCCGTTTCGCGTTCCGCGCCCCGCCCCCGGCCAACCCGAGCGGAGCAATGGCCGTTCCCATGCTCAAAGTGAGCCGATGCGCGCACGACTTCTGAGGATCAGGGACCAGTGGCGCCGTGACCTCCGGCGGCTCGCGGCTCGGGCGCGTCGCACCACGTCCGGTCCGGTCAACGCGGCGCAGGGCGTGTGGGACGACGTGGTCGATTGGTTCAATGGGCTCGAGTTCAATGAGAACGGCATTCTCCTCGGGTTCGCCGTGCTCATCGGGGTGGGCGCCGCCCTCGGCGCCATCGGCTTCTACAAGCTGATCGACCTGGCTCACCGGGTGTTTTTCTCGCTGCCCGAATCGCTGCTGCCCTCCCTCGGCCTGCTGGCCTATCGACCCGTCCTCACTGCCGCCGGGGCGGTCGTCGCGTGGTACATCACCGCGCGTTTCGCCCGTGGGAACGACGGCATGAACATCCCGGACCTCCAGCGGGCCGTGCTGCGCCGTCACGGTGAGATTCCCACCCGGCCCGCCGTGGCTCGGACGGCGGCCAGCGCGGTGACGATCGGGAGCGGCGGATCGGCCGGGAGTGAGGGGCCGGTGGCGGTTTTCGGGGCGCTCATCGCCTCGCGGCTCAGTGCGCTCTTTCGCTTTTCAGGAAACCGAACCAGGATCCTGGTGGGGGCGGGCGCCGCGGCCGGGATTTCCGCGGCCTTCAACGCCCCGTTGGCTGGCGCCTTCTTCGCGCTGGAGGAGATTCTCGGCTCCTTCAGCACCGCCGCCTTTGCGCCCGTGGTGGTCAGCAGCGTCGTGGCGGCGGTCGTGTCGCGATCGGTGTTCGGTAACCATCCGGTCTTCCCCGTTCCGCTCGCGGAAGGGTACACGCTGACCCGGGAGGTGGCGCTCTTCTATCCGCTCCTGGGGCTCGTGACCGGCCTGGTTTCGGTGTTCTTCGTCCGCTGCTATTTCTGGGTGGACGGTCGGAGCCGGGCGGTCCGCCTCCCGCCCGCGTGGCTGGCCGCCGGTGGGGGCGCCCTGGTCGGCGGGCTGGCGTTTCTTTCGGGAGGGCTGCTGGTCGGGGCTGGGCATCTCGCAATCCCGCTTGACCGGTTTCGGGAGCTCTCCTGGTACCTTCTTGCGCTCCTGGCACTCGGTAAGATCGTCGCCACTTCGATCACACTGAACACGGGCGGATCAGGGGGCCTCCTCACGCCCTCACTCTTCGTCGGGGCGAGTGTCGGCGCCGCGTTCGGCTCCCTCGTCCTGACGCTGTTCCCGGGACTCCACCTGAGCGCGGAGCCGTACGCCCTCGTGGGAATGGGGGCCGTGATTGCGGCGGCCACGAACGCCCCGATGACCGGAATCTTCATGGTGTGGGAAATGACCGGGAATTCCGCGATCATCCTTCCCCTCATGTTGTCGGTGGTGGTCAGTCACGCCGTGGCACGGCGGCTGGAGCAGGATTCGTTGTACAGCGGGTGGCTCCGGCGGAGGGGGGAGCACATCGAGCATGGAGCGGATCGCGACGTGCTGTCCGGGCTGCGGGTGGACGACGCATTCGACCGCAAACCCGCGGTCATTCCCGGTGAGGCGCCCGCGAGCCAATTCCTCACGCACCTGGGCTCGGGCAGCCAGGACCTGTTTCCGGTGGTGGACGAGCAGGGGACGCTCCTCGGCGTCCTGACGGTGCCGGAACTGGCCCGCATATCCCGGGAGGACCGGGACCGCCACCCGACGATTCTGGCCCGCCAGGTGGTCCTTCCGAGCGAGACCCTGCAGCCCGGCGATTCGCTGCTCGAGGCGATGCGGCGGATGGGCGCCCGCGGCGCTGGCGCCCTCCCCGTGGTCGATCCGGCGGAACAGGGGCGCTTCGTCGGCCTCTTGAGTCAGGGGGACGTCTGGGGCCTCTACGAACGGATCCTGGCCGGCGCACCTGATCCACCGACGGCTTCCCCCGGGGGCGGGCTCACGCCAACCGCGAGGGGTGAGGTCGTCGTTTCCGCGGAGTCGCGCAAGGGGTCCAGCCGGGGGGCCTCGTAGTCCGAGGGCGGCACCCGAAGCACCAGCGCCGGCAGGAGGGTCACGCAGACAGTGTAGAGGACGAGGCCGCCGATCAAGGCGGAAGGCACTTCCGGCCGATCCCGCAGCAGATCCGCAAGCACCAGGGTGAACACCAGCGTAGGCAGCAGCGCGAGGCCGATCCGCAGGCTCTTGGCAGGGGGCTCCCCCAGCGCGAGCCGGCGATGCAGCGCGGTCTTGCCAAGGCGCAGCGCCACCCCGCCGACGACCAGCACCATCCCCGTCAGGAACGCCAGCGCCCCCAGCTCCTCGGGGCGGACGCCCTGGCCCGCCTTGAAGAAGTAGAACGGCACGAACACCGCCGCGAACGCCTCCACCCCAGCCAACACGCGTTCTGACGAGGCCGCCGGAAGTCGCGTGCGGAATTGGCGCGCCGCGAGCCCCACCAGGAAGGCCCCGACGAGGTAGTAGACGCCGAGCGCCCGCGTCGCGGAGGCGCAGACCATCGCCACCATGAGCAGGAACGCGAACTCCGACTTCGGGGCGAAGGGGGCGACCCGCACGGCGAACCAGCGGAAGAGCGGCGGCAGCACAGCCAGCAAGCCGATGAGCGCCAGCGTGCTGAGCGCCATGTGGCCGACGGAGGTGGACTGCAGCACCACGAACATCACGCCGAGCGCGAGAAACTCGGCCGAGATTGCCTTGGACTTGGTCCACCGCTGCTCTGCAGGGGAAAGTCCGAGCGAGCCCAGGCTGTCGAGAATGAACCCCGCCGAGGGCGTGAGGATGGCGAGTCCCACCAGGGTCGCGGAGCGCGGGGTCAGGCCGAACACGGCGGCAACGACCACGGCCACGGCCAGTAGCGTGATACTCCAGGCGCCCAGGTGCTGCAGCAGCACGGGCAGGTCCGGCCGAAGCTCCTCGACGTCGGCGTCGAGGCCGGCGAGGAGGAAGAGGGCCACGATGCCGAACGTGGCGAGGAGCGCGATGGTCGGGTCGTGCTCGAACAGCCCTAGCGCCGTCGCCGCCACGCCGAGCAAGAGGCTGGTGATGGCCGAGGGGAGGCGGTACCGCTGCAGGAACCGCGGCACCACGAACAGCACGAAGAGCAGCAGGATGTAGGTCAGGTCTCTCGGCATGCACCAAGATGCGTCCGAACCCGGCCGGGCCGCAACGTCGCCGCGCGTGCGCCCGTCAGGGCGCCACGTCGTGGAAGGTGAGCTTCCGTTCGTTCTCCACGGCCCACCGGAGCGCCCACTCATTCTCGAAGAGGAGCAGGGGCTGTCCCTTGGCGTCGTACAGCCGCAACCGCCCCCGTGCTGAGGCCGCCTGTTCGATGGCCTCCGGGGTGCCGGTGACCCAGCGCGGATACCGATACCCCACGGGCTCGAAGCGACAGGGGGCGCCGTACTCGTGTTCCAGTCGGAAGAGCATCACGTCGAACTGCAGCTGGCCGATGGCGCCCACGATGGGCGCCGGTCCGGTCTCGCTCTCGGCGTAGAACACCTGCGCCGCCCCCTCCTCTGACAGCTCGCGGAGCCCGGTATCGAGCTGCTTCCGCCGCAGCGGGTCGGCGGGATAGGCGCGGGCAAAGTGCTCCGGCGGGAAGCGCGGAATGTCCTGGAACTCCAGGTCGGCGCCGGAGGTCAGGGTGTCGCCGATCCGGAGCCCGCCGCGATCCATGATGCCAATCACGTCGCCGGGCCACGCCTCCTCGATGCTGACCCGCTCCCGCGCCATGAACTGCTGCGGTGCCGACAGCCGCATCGGACGGCCGGTGCGCACCTGCCGGACCTCCATCCCCGCCTGGAAGTGGCCGGAGCAGATGCGCACGAAGGCGACCCGGTCGCGGTGCCGGGGGTCCATGTTCGCCTGGATCTTGAACACGAAGCCGGTGAAGTCGGGAGCGAGCGGCGAAATTGGCCCGATGGAGGACTCGCGGGCCACCGGCGCCGGAGCGAGCGTCAGGAACTCCCTGAGGAAGGGCTCCACGCCGAAGTTGCTGAGCGCGCTGCCGAAGTAGACAGGGGAGAGTGTCCCGGCGAGGAACGCCGCGCGGTCGAAGGGATGGCCGGCGCCCTCCAGCAGGTGAAGCTCATCCGTCAGCTGGGTCACCGCCTCCGCGCCGAGCTCCACCGCCAGGGCAGGGTCGGACAGCTCGAAGCGCTGGATGTCCGCCCGGGAGGCGCCGTGGTCGCCGCTCCGGTCGAACAGGAGCACCTGCTGGGCGGTGCGATCGACCACGCCGACGAAGCGATCGGCCTGGTAGACCGGCCAGGTGGCCGGCCAGCAGGCAATGCCGAGGTCGCGCTCCACGTCGCCGAGGAGGGTCATCGGGTCCACGCCCGCGCGGTCGCACTTGTTGACGAAGGTGACGATGGGCATCCGGCGGCGCTTGCAGACCTCGAAGAGTTGCCGGGTGCGCTCCTCCACGCCCTTCCGGTTGTCGAGGAGCATGACGGCGCTGTCCGCCGCCACGAGCGTCCGGTAGGTGTCCTCGGAAAAGTCCTGGTGACCGGGGGTGTCCAGCAGATTCACCTGGCAGTCGGCGTACTCGAACTGCAGGACGCTGGAGGTCACCGAGATGCCGCGCTGGCGCTCCAGTTCCATCCAGTCGGAGGTGACGTGGCGGTCGGCGCGGCGGGCCTTGACCGTGCCGGCCAAGTGGATGGCGCCGCCGTAGAGCAGCAGCTTCTCCGTGAGCGTGGTCTTGCCGGCGTCGGGGTGGCTGATGATGGCAAAGGTGCGACGACGGGCGACCTCGCGGTCCAGGTCCGTCGGTGGGGAGTCAGCCGCCAAGGTAAATCCTCCGGGTCGGGCGGGCGGGACGGGGTCGCTTGGCGGCGGCGACCTCGTCCGCTATTTTGCGGCCGGCGAGAGATGTGTCGCCGTCGTTGAGGACAGGTGTCCGAGTGGCTGAAGGAGCCGGTCTCGAAAACCGGTGGGCCCGCAAGGGTCTCGTGGGTTCGAATCCCACCCTGTCCGTTTATTCCCTGATGTTCTTCCGCAGCGCCCCCACGTCCAGCACCGGAATCCCGCCCTCGGTCGGCACCATGATGATCATGTTGCTCGACCCCTTCATGTCGTGCAGGACCTCCAGGTACTGCTTGGTCAGCTGTTCCGGCGTCAGCGTCAGGTTGAGCAGGCGCTGCTGGTCGCTCTGCAGCCGGGCCACCTCCACCCGGTGCTTTTCCGTCTCGATCTGCTGTTCCTGTGCGATCTTGTTGTTGATGGCCTGGACCACCTGCGGCGGCGGCTCGAGGTTCCGGAGGTAGAACGCCGTGACGGTGGCAATCTGGAACGGCTCGCCGCCATTGCGCGGCCGAGTGAGCAGGGCCGAGTCGACCTCGTTCTCCATCAGGAGTGCGATGGCGTTCCGCTGGGAAACCTCGTTGATCGAGAAGGCGACCATCCCGTCGCGCACGCCGTTCCGGATGGCGTTGCGGACCACGTTGTCGATCTGCTCCTGACTGCCGATCTCCAGGAAGAGCCGTGGGGCCGTGGCGGGATCGATCTGGTACCGCAGGGCGGCGTCGATCTTCATGGACATCTGCTCGCTTGAGAGCGCCTCCATCTTCTCGGCCTCGTCGCCCGCCCTGGGGAACTGCTCCTCGCGGGTCGAGTACCGTTCCACCTCCGACCAGGGACTCACGAACCGGATGCCCGGCAGGAGCGGAATCGGGTCCACGGTGCCGAAGGCGTGACGGACCCCCACCTGGCCCGGCTGGATCACCACGACCGCCGACGTGAGGAGAACAAAGGCGCCGAGCCCGGCGAGACCCAGCCCGAGCGCACGGCCGATGGTCCCACCGGCGGAGGGGCCCTTCGCCCGGAGTCCGGCCGCGCCGAGCAGGACCAGGAAGCCGACGGCCAGGATGAAGAAGCCGAAGACGAGGTGACTCATTGGGACTCCCACCGGTGAAAGGTTGGTGTAAGATAGAGGGCGTGGCCCGCCGGGCCAATCGAGACGATCGGAGGGATTTGATGGCCGAGTTGCCGCGGGACAGGATCTACGTCGGGGCCAGCGGGCACGTCGTGGCGCTCGAGGGGTCGAGCGGCCGGGAAGTCTGGCGGACCAAGCTGCGCGGTCGAGGCTTCGTCAACGCCGGCCTGGCGGAGGGCCGACTGCTGGCGGCCACGGGCGGCCACCTGTTTTGCCTCGATCCGGTGACAGGCGCCGTGCTCTGGGATAACGAGCTCAAGGGGCTCGGGTTTGGCCTCATGAGCATTCCCGGAAGCGGCGGGGCGGGGGCGCTTGAGGCGGCCGCGGTGGCGGCGGAGCGCCAGCGCCGGGCCGCGGCGGCCACGTGAGGAGCGCACCATGAGCCTGCTCACCGGAGCGCGGAGCCTGCTGGCGTCCGGGGCGAGCTTGCCCGGCGACCTGATGGAGGACTCGCGGAAGCGGATCGGCATCGCGGCGATGTCCGTCGCGGCCATCTGGCTCATCATCCTGGGCATGATCGAGCTGGCCGGCCGGTGGTTCAGCGCCACGCTTCCCAATGTCTCCGCCGTCTGGCCGGAGCCGGGGCGGTACTTCACGATCACCGGCATCGTCGTGGCGAGTGCGGTGGCGCTGGTGGCGCGACGCGTCGGCCCGAAATCGCACTGGCTGCGGGACGTCGCCGTGGTGCTGATGGTCGGAACCTGCCTGATGCTGGCCATCCTCGAGGCCTGGGTGCCCATTACCCAGCCGGGGCGGCTTTCCTGGGTGTGCGTCATCATCCTGCTCTATCCGCTGATCGTCGCGGAATCGCCACGCCGGACGCTCGTGGTATCGCTCTCGGCGGCCACGACGGTCCCGGTGGCGCTCTACCTGGCTCGGGTCCGTGGTGTGGACATGCCCGAACACGGCTTCTCGATCCTGACCCTCGTCCTCCCTCCCTATTTGTGTGCGGCCATCGCGGTGGTCCCGGCACGCCTGATCCAGCGACTCGGCAGGGCGGTGAGGGAGGCGCGCGAGATCGGTGCGTACCGCCTCGGCAAGCTTCTGGGCGAGGGCGGCATGGGGCAGGTGTTCCGCGCCACCCACCAGCTCCTGGCACGGCCGGCGGCGGTGAAGCTCATCCGTCCGGAAAGCATCAAGGGAGTCAGCAGCGACACGGCCCGCACTGCCATGGAGCGGTTCCGGCGGGAAGCCGCTGCCGCAGCCGCGCTCACCTCCCCCCACACCATCGCGCTGTACGACTTTGGCCCCACCGGAGACGGCAGCTTCTTCTACGCGATGGAGCTGCTCGAGGGGATGAGCCTCGAGGATATGGTCAAGAAGCACGGCGCCCTGCCCCCCGAGCGCGTGGTGTACCTGCTTCGGCAAGCCTGCCTCTCGCTGGCGGAGGCGCACCAGCGAAACCTCGTGCACCGCGACATCAAGCCCTCCAATCTCTACGCCTGCCGCGCCGGCGTGGAGGTGGACTTCATCAAGGTCCTGGACTTTGGTCTCGTCAAGGAAACGACGCCTGGGGGGCCAGCCGACCTGAAGCTCACCGCCGCTGACGCGCTCACCGGTACGCCGGCGTTCATGGCGCCTGAACTGGCGCTCGGAGACCCGGACGTGGACCACCTGGTGGACATCTACGCACTGGGGTGCACCGCCTACTGGCTGCTGACCGGCGACCTCCCGTTCTACGCTACCAACACGGTGCAGATGCTGTTCAAGCAGGCGAACGAGGCGCCGCCGAAGCCTTCCGCCAAGGCCAAGTTCCCGGTGCCGCCCGCCGTGGACTCGATGGTGCTCGCCTGCCTGGCCAAGGCGCCGAACGACCGCCCGCGCGACGCGATGGCGCTCATCGCGATGCTCGATGCGATCCCGTTCGACAACCCGTGGACCCCGGCGCGGGCGCTGGCCTGGTGGAACGAGCAGATTCCATCGGCCCTCGCGCCACCAGCAGCGGATACCCGTCCGGTCGAACGTGGCGAGTGGGTCCGGTTCCTCAAGGATTCGAAGGCGCAGTA
Organism: Gemmatimonadota bacterium; assembly: GCA_022710485.1. Classification (GTDB taxonomy): domain Bacteria; phylum Gemmatimonadota; class Gemmatimonadetes; order Gemmatimonadales; family GWC2-71-9; genus SPDF01. Next base: position 50,244 of record JAKLGU010000001.1, read on the forward strand.
GGGGCGAGCGCTCGAAGGACGTTGACCTCACCGCACCCCGCGGCTAGTATGCGCCCCGGCCCGAGGAGGGCCGCCCTGGACGGGTGCTCGAGTGGTTTAAGAGGCACGCCTGGAAAGCGTGTAAACGGTTAACGCCGTTTCGAGGGTTCGAATCCCTCCCTGTCCGTTTCCGACGTTCCCACGCACAACGGCTTCTTTTGTCATTGCGAGGCCACGCCGTGGCCGAAGCAATCCGGCAATCGGGAACCCTTCGACCCCTCCCGGCGTATTGTGGGGGTCACCCTCCGGAGCCATGCCCGTGCTTATCCGCCGCGGCGGCGACATCCCCGCCTCCCAGATCACCCCCGAGTCCGTCTACCTGAACCGGCGGGCCTTCGTGGCCGCCGCCGGTGGAGTCGCGCTCGGGGCGCTGCTGCCGCCGCGCCTCAGGGCACTGGCCGGCCCCGACGACCTGAAGCCCACCCCGTACGAAACGATCACCACCTACAACAACTACTACGAGTTCGGCACCAGCAAAGAATCTCCCGCCAAGCTGGCGGGCCGCCTGAAGACCAGTCCGTGGACGGTGGAGGTCGCGGGGGCGGCCAAGCGCACGGGGCGTTACAGCTACGAGGACCTCGTTCGCCCGTTCACCATGCAGGTGCGGATCTACCGGCATCGCTGCGTCGAGGGGTGGTCCATGGTGGTCCCCTGGATGGGGTTCTCTCTCGGCGACCTGATCCGACGGCTGGAGCCGACCAGCAAGGCCAAGTTCGTGCAGTTCACCACGCTCGACGACCCGGCGCAGATGCCCGGGCAGCGGAGCGACATCCTTCCGTGGCCATATGTCGAGGGGCTCCGGCTGGACGAGGCGATGCACCCCCTCACCATCCTGGCGACCGGGCTCTACGGAAAGCCGCTCCCCAACCAGAACGGCGCGCCGCTCCGCCTCGTCGTTCCGTGGAAGTACGGGTTCAAGGGCGGGAAGGCGATCGTCCGGATCACCTTCATGGAAACCCAGCCGATGACCACGTGGAACATGGCCGTGCCAAGCGAGTACGGGTTCTACGCAAACGTGAACCCCGAGGTGGACCATCCACGCTGGAGCCAGGCCCGGGAGCGGCCGGTCGGCGAGTTCTTCAAGCGGGACACCCTGATGTTCAACGGCTACGCGGACCAGGTGGCCAGCCTCTACACCGGCATGAACCTGCGCACGAACTACTGACCCGGGTATGACACGGGCGCAGGTAATTCGCCGGGTCGTCAAGCCGGTGGTCTGGGTGGTCGGGCTGGGAATCCCGGTTCGACTTCTGTGGGGGGCCCTCCACGGCACGCTGGGAAGCGAGCCGGTCCGGGCCATCCAGGAGTGGACGGGCAAGGGTGCCCTGGTCGGGCTGCTGCTCACGCTGGCGGTCACGCCACTCCGGCGCCTCACCGGCTGGAACGAGCTTATCCGACTCCGGCGGCTCCTCGGCACTTTCGCCTTCTTCCTCGCGACGCTCCACCTGCTCACATACCTGGTATTCGACCAGTCCCTCTCGCTCGCCATGATCCGCAAGGACATCATGGAACACCCGTGGGTTACCGCGGGGTTCGCCGCCTGGGTCCTGATGGTGCCGCTGGCCCTGACCTCGACCGCCGGCATGGTACGTCGTCTCGGCGGCAAGCGGTGGCAGCGGCTCCACCTGCTGGTCTACCTGGCCGCGGCGGGCGGGGTCTTTCATTTCCTCTGGCTGGTCAAGAAGGACGCCACCACGCCGGAGCGATTCGGGCTGGTCCTCGTGGCGCTGCTCCTCATGCGCCTTCCCGCGTGGGCCGTCCGGGCGCGCGCTTGATTCGCCCCCGACCCCCCGCTAGCTTCCGCCCTCGATGCCCTCACGTTCCCCGCTGCTCGACGAACGAGCCATCGCGCGCACCCTGGCGCGCATGGCCGTTGAAATCGTCGAGCGATGCCAGGGAACGGAGGGCCTCTTGCTTGTCGGCATCCAGCGCCGGGGCGTGGAGCTCGCGGAGCGCCTCGGACGGCTGATCGAGGCCTCCGAAGGCGTGCAGGTGCCGCGCGGCAAGCTCGACATCACCCTCTATCGCGACGACCTCCAGACCGTGGGCGTCGGCCCCGTGGTCGGGGAGACGCACCTGCCCGGCACCCTCGACGGCCGCACCGTCGTCATCGTGGACGACGTGCTGTACACCGGCCGGACCATCCGCGCCGCCCTCGACGAACTCGCCGACTTCGGCCGCCCCAGGCGGATCCTCCTCTGTGTGCTCGTCGACCGCGGAGGGCGCGAACTGCCCATCCAGCCCGACATCGCCGGCCGGACCGTGCGGGTGGGCCCGGGGGAGCGGGTGGACGTCCTCATCTCCGAACTCGACGGCCGCGACGCGGTGGAGCTCGCCCGTGCCGACTGACGCCGCCTCGCTCGCCCTTGGCAAGGACCTGGTCGGGCTCGAGACGCTCAGCCCGGCCCAGCTCCGGTTCATCCTCGACACCGCCGAACCGTTCAAGGAAGTGAGCGAGCGCGCCATCAAGAAGGTGCCGGCGCTCCGCGGGAAGACGATCGTCAACCTCTTCTTCGAGGCCTCCACCCGGACCAGGATCTCGTTCGAGTTCGCCGAGAAGCGACTGTCGGCCGACACGGTCAACGTGGCGACCCAGGGTTCCTCGGTCTCGAAGGGGGAGACGCTGGTGGACACGGCGCGGAACCTCGAGGCGATGCGGATCGACATGGTGGTCATCCGCCACGGCTCCTCGGGCGCGGCCAAGTTCCTCGGCGACCGGATCGCCTCCAACGTGATCAACGCCGGCGACGGCAAGCACGAGCACCCCACCCAGGCGCTCCTCGATCTCCTGACCCTGCGCGACAAGTTCGGCCGGATCGAGGGGCTCAAGGTCGCCATCTGCGGCGACATCCTGCACAGCCGGGTGGCGCGGAGCAACATCTGGGGGCTGACCAAGCTCGGGGCCGAGGTCGGCGTCTGCGGTCCGCCATCCCTCCTGCCGCGCGACATCGAGGAACTCGGCGTCACCATCCTGCCGCGCATCGAGGACGCGATCGCCTGGGCCGACGCGCTGAACGTCCTACGGCTGCAGCTCGAGCGGATGCAGGCAGGGTTCATCCCGTCGCTCCGCGAGTACAACCGCGTCTTCGGCGTCACCCGGGACCGCCTGGCGCGGGCCCCGAAGGACCTGGTCATCCTGCACCCCGGACCGATGAACCGCGGCGTCGAGATCGACAGCGACGTCGCCGACGGCGAGCACAGCGTCATCCTGCCCCAGGTCACGAACGGCGTGGCGGTGCGGATGGCGGTGCTCTACCTGCTGGCCGGCGGCACCGGGGCCGTCGCCGCCGCGGCACGAGGTGAGGCAGCGTGACATCCATCCTGATTCGCGGCGGCCGCGTCATCGACCCCTCCCGGGGCACCGACGGCGTCGCTGACGTCCTGGTCGAAGGCAACACGATCGCCGCCGTGGGCCGGGGGATCGAGGCTCCCGACGGCGCGCAGGTCATCGACGCCACGGGGAAGGTCGTCGCCCCCGGGCTGATCGACCTCCACGTGCACCTCCGCGAGCCCGGCCAGGAGGACCTCGAGACGGTCGCGTCCGGCGCCATGGCGGCGGCCGCCGGCGGATTCACCGCTGTCTGCGCCATGCCCAACACCGACCCGGTCACCGACAACCAGGCGGCGGTGGGCTTCATCGTGAGCCAGGCCCAGCGGGCGGGAAAGGCGCGCGTCTACCCGATCGGCGCCGTGACCCTCGGCCAGCGGGGCGAACAGCTCGCGGAATTCGGCGAGCTGGTGGGTGCCGGGGCGGTGGCGGTCAGCGACGACGGCAAGCCGGTCGGCTCCAGCCACATGATGCGGACGGCGCTCGAGTACGCCCGGACCTTCGGCATCCCGGTCGCCAATCACTGCGAGGAGATGAGCCTGGCGCAGGGCGGCGCCATGCACGAGGGGCTGGTCAGCACACGGCTCGGGCTCAAGGGGATTCCCGCCGCGGCGGAAGAGATCATGGTGGCGCGCGACATCATCCTCGCGGAACTTACCGGGGGCCACGTCCACCTCTGCCACATGTCCACGCGCGGATCGGTGGAGCTCATCCGGCGGGGCAAGGAGAAGGGCGTCCGGGTGACTGCGGAGGCGACGCCGCACCACTTCTCCCTGACGCACGAGCGGTGCGAAGGGTACGACACCAACGCCAAGATGAACCCGCCCCTCCGCGAGCACGAGGACGTCGAGGCGATCCGGCAGGGGCTCAAGGACGGCACCATTGACGTGATCGCCAGCGACCACGCCCCGCACCACTACGACGCCAAGGAGCGGGAGTTCGACAACGCGCCGAACGGCATCATCGGGCTGGAGACCGCGCTCGGCGTGGCCATCCGGGACCTCGTGGAATCGGGCGTGCTGTCCCTGCCGGCGCTGATTGACCGGATGAGCACCCGGGCCGCTCGGATCTTCAACCTGCCCGGCGGCACGCTGGCCGTCGGCGCGCCGGCCGACGTGGTGGTCCTCGACCCGACCGAGCGCTGGATCGTGCGCCCGGAGAGCTTCCGGTCGAAGAGCCGGAACACCCCGTACGCCGGCGCCGAACTGGTCGGGCGCGCCCACCAGACGGTGGTGCGGGGTCGGATCGTCTTCGACATCCGCACCGCCTGACCCGGACCGGGGGCTCGGCGGGGTTCCCCCGGCCTAGCACCGCGTTACATTTGGCTCTTCCGGCGTTTGCCGTCACGAGAGGGAAGTCCGACCATGGCCAAACCGACCCCCCCATCGGCCAATCCGATCGACGCGCTGCTCGAGGAGCGGGCCCGTTTCCAGACCTGGCTGACGCGCCTGGATTCGGCCGGCTCCGACGCGCCACCCGCCGTGCGCGCCAAGATCCGCGGCGATTACCAGCAGCGGCTCGACCAGGTCATCGAGTTGTTGCGGAGCCACGCTGCCTCCGTGGCCGAGCAGCTGGCGACGCTGCGGGTCCGCCAGGACGACCTGGCGGGGCAGGAGGAGAAGGCGCAGGAAACGCTCGCCGAGGCCGAGCTCCGGCATGCGGTTGGCGAGTACGAGGAATCGGAATGGGAGCGGGTCCGCGGCGGGAGCGAGCGGCTTCTCATCGACGTGCGCGAGGAACTGGCCCGGGTGAGCGATGAGATCACGCGGCTCGGCGAAGTCCAGGCGCTGATCGCCGCCACACCGGAGGCGCCGCCCGAGCCGGAGCCCGAGCCCGAACCCGAACTGTCGCCGACGGCTGCGGGAGACGAGGACCCAGGCGACGACTGGGAGCCCCTCATCCCGCTCGCCGAGGCCCCGGCGCCCCCGCCGCCCAGCGCACCGCGGTTCACGCCCCGGGGCGCGTCGAGGACGTCCGAGCCCACGCCGCCCCGCACCATCCCGTTTCCGCCGCGCGCCGAACCCTCGCCGGACGATCTGGCGTTCATCAAGTCGATGGCCGACGAGCAGCCCACCACGAAGCGGCCCAGCGGCGCCGCGCCGCGCGTCAGCGATGCAGGCAGCAAGCCGACGGAGGAGCCGCCACGGGTCGTCCCCGGAAACGAGCGGCCCAGCCAGGCCGCCGTCCCCAAGACCCTGAAGTGCGGCGAGTGCGGAACCCTCAACCGGCCGACGGAGTGGTACTGTGAACGGTGCGGGGCGGAACTGGCCGCACTCTGACGAGGCGGGGGACTGAACGAGAACGGGGCCCGGCAGAATTGCCGGGCCCCGTGTCGTTGCGGCGCGGTGCGAGCGGCTCAGGCCTTGGCGGCGGCGGCCTTGGCGAGGCGGCTCTTCTGGCGCGCGGCGGTCTTGGGGTGCACCAGGTTCTTCCGCCCGGCGCGATCGAGCAGGCTGGCGGCCTCGGACAGGGCCTTGCTGGCCTCGGCCTTGGTGCCGGCGGCGCGAACCTTCTTGACGGCGGTGCGCAGCTCGCTCCGCTGAGCCTTGTTGCGGGCGGTGCGAACCTTGGTCTGGCGCATGCGCTTCTTGGCGGACTTGATGCGGGGCACAGCGGACCTCTCTGAAACGGTGCGGCGGGAGGGCCCATCCCCCCCATCATTTGCAAGCGCGAATAGTAGCCGAGCCCCTGCGCAAGGTCAAGCAGCACGGTGCTTTGACTTGCCTCCGACCGGGGTGTATTCTTCCCCGCGCCGTCATCGGCGCCACACCCGGTCCACCCCACCTTCGATCCGGACGACGGTTGGAACAGCCTGCCGCCCTCACCTTGCCTGACCCGCCGACTTCGGCGTTGGGTGCCTCGCCGGCCTTCGTGGTCGAACTCGAGGCCTTTTCGGGCCCCCTCGACCTCCTGCTGCACTTGCTCCGGGAGGAAGAGCTCGAGATCGCGGACATCCCGATCGCCCGGATCGCCGACCAGTTCCTCCTGGTCATCCATGACCTGGGGCTGAACCAGGCGGCCGATTACCTCGAGATGGCGGGGCGCCTCCTTCGGCTGAAGGCGCAAATGCTCCTGCCGCGCCGGAGCGAGGAAGACGGGTGGGAAGATCCGCGCGCGGAGCTGGTCCGACGCCTCCTCGAATACCAGCAGATCCGCGAAGTGGCGCTCTGGATCGGGCGCGCCGCGGAGCGGCGTGCCGACCAGTACGCGCGCGGATTTCTCCCCCCGCCCCCGGACCTCCCGCCGCTTCCCCTGCAGGTCGACTTGGTGGAGCTGCTGCAGGCGGTGCAGCGGGTCATCGAGGGGATCCCCGCGCCCGTCCTGCACCGCGTGGTGGCACGGCCGCTCGACGTCGAGGGCGCCACCCGCCGCCTCTTCTCCCTGCTCGAGGAGAAGGCGGAGTTCGGCTGGTACGAGGCGCTGGGGCCCGCGCCGACCATCACCGACGTACTGTCCACGCTCCTGGCGCTGCTGGAACTCGCGCGCCGCGGCACCGTTTCCCTGACCCAGGCGGCTGCGTTCGCGCCTATGGTGATTCGCCGTGACTCCTCTCGCCCAGCTGATTGAAGCCGCGCTGTTCGCGGCCGCCCGCCCGCTCACCGCGGAAGAGCTGTGCGTGCTCGATCCCGACGCGTCGCTCGCCGACGTGCGGACCGCGCTGGAGCAGCTGCGCGAGGTGTACGACTTCAGCCAGCACGCCATCGAGCTCGTCGAGATGGCGGGCGGCTTCCAGCTCCTCACCCGGCCGGCGTTCGCGCAGGCGCTCGAGCGGGCGCAGTTCACGGTGCGGGCGTCCAAGCTGACCGCTGCCGCCCTGGAGACGCTGTCCATCATCGCCTACCGGCAGCCGGTCGGGCGGAGCGAAATCGAGGAAATCCGCGGCGTGTCGGCCGGCGGTGTGCTGCGCTCGCTCCAGGAGCGGGGGCTGATCGAGGTGGTGGGGCGGAGCGAGGCGCTCGGCCGGCCGCTCCTCTACGGCACCTCGCCGATGTTCCTCGAGCTGCTTGGGCTCAAGGACCTGAGCGACCTGCCGCGGGCGGAAGAGCTGAGCATCGCCATCCAACCGGCGCGGCCGCTCACGCCCGACGCTGAAGACGCCGCCGCGTACGTCCCGGCCGAGTCATGAGTGAAATGCGGCTGCAGCGCGCGCTCGCGCGCGCGGGGATCGCGTCACGCCGCGCCGCGGAGGAACTAATCCGCGCCGGCCGCGTACGGGTGGATGGCAAGGTGGCCGAGCTCGGGAGCAAGGTGGACCCGGACCGGCAGAAGATCACCGTCGGCGGCAAGGCGGTGCAGGTGGTCTCCCGGCGCTGGCTCGCGTTCCACAAGCCGCTCGGCGTCGTCACCACCGCAAGCGACGAGGAGGGCCGCCGCAACGTCCTCGAGTTCATCCGGGACCCCGCCGGCCTCACGTACGTGGGGCGGCTCGACGTCATGACGACGGGGCTGCTCCTGCTCACCACCGACGGCGAGGCAGTCCACCGGCTCACGCATCCCAAGTACCGCGTGCCGCGCCGCTACACCGCGCTCGTGCATGGCCGCTCCGCCGCGGAGCTGGAAAAGCTGGTGCGCGAAAAGGTAGTCGTGGACGGCCGGCCGGTCATCGCGCAGGAAGTGCGGGTACGTCCCGGCAAGGAAGGGCGCTGCATCCTCGACGTCACGCTCACGGAAGGTCGCAACCGGATCGTGCGGAAATGGTGCGAGGAAATGGGGCTCAAGGTCGAGCGCCTCGCCCGGCTCTCCTACGGCCCCGTGCGCCTCGGCGACCTGCCCGTGGGACGGTCGCGACCGCTGACGCCCCGCGAGGAGGCCGCCATCTACAAGACCATTCGGCTCGACCCGTCCGGCGACTGACCGGCACGCCCGCCCGCGCGGACCACCCCCCGGAGGAGTACGCATGACTGCCCAGCAGGCGCCCACCCCCAGCCCGACCGCGGAACGCCTCCCTCTCGTCGTCAAGGAGGTCGGCCTCCGCATCGTCGGACAGGACCTGATGATCGAGCGGCTCCTCATCGGGCTCCTGACCGGCGGACACGTGCTCCTCGAGGGCGTCCCGGGGCTCGCCAAGACGCTCGCGGTGCGCTCCCTTTCCGAGATCATCTCCGCCACCTTCTCCCGCATCCAGTTCACCCCCGACCTCCTGCCGGCCGACGTGATCGGGACGATGGTCTTCGACCAGAAGAACCAGGAGTTCCGGGTCAAGAAAGGGCCGCTCTTCGCCCAGATCATCCTGGCCGACGAGATCAATCGCGCCCCCGCCAAGGTGCAGTCCGCGCTGCTGGAAGCGATGCAGGAAAAGCAGGTGACGATCGGCGGCGCCACCTTCCACCTCACCGAGCCATTCCTGGTACTCGCCACCCAGAACCCGATCGAGAACGAGGGGACCTACCCGCTGCCCGAAGCGCAGCTCGACCGCTTCATGCTCAAGGTCCGCGTCGGTTACCCGACGCGCGACGAGGAGCGGGAGATCCTCCTCCGGATGGCCGGCGGCACGCCGATCCCGGTCCGGAAGCTCCTCGACCCCGCGGCCATCATGGCGGCGCGCGCCGAGATCGCGGGCCTCTACGCCGACCAGAAGGTGCTCGACTACCTGGTGGACGTCGTACGCGCCACGCGCGAGCCGGGCGCGGTCGGCCTTGGCGAGCTGAAGCCGCTCATCGCCTGGGGCGCCTCCCCGCGCGCATCCATCGCGCTGGCGCAGGCGGCGCGCGCGCACGCCTTCCTGCGCGGGCGCTCGTACGTGGTGCCGGAAGACGTCCGCGCGCTGGCGCCCGACGTGCTCCGGCACCGCGTCGTGCTCACGTTCGAGGCCGAGGCCGAGGACGTGGACGCCGACGTGGTCATCCAGCGGGTCCTCGCCGCGGTGCCCGTCCCGTGAGGATCGGCGCCCCCGCCTGGAGGCGCCTCCCGACATGACGCTGGTGTCCCAGGAAGTCCTCAAGCAGGTCAAGACGATCGAGCTTCGCACGCGCGGGCTGGTGTCCTCGCTTTTTGCCGGCGAATACCGCTCGACCTTCCGCGGGCAGGGGATGGAGTTCGCCGAGGTGCGCGCCTACGAAATCGGCGACGACTACCGCACCATCGACTGGAACGTCTCCGCCCGCCTCGGCAGCCCCTACGTCAAGACGTTCACCGAGGAGCGCGAGCTCACCGTGTTGCTCGTCGTGGACCACTCCGGGTCCACCCGGTTCGGCGAGCCCCGCACGAAGGCTGGGCTGGCCGCGGAGGTGGCGGCGGTGCTGGCCCTCGCCGCCGCCCGCCAGAGCGACCGCGTGGGGGCGCTCCTCTTTTCCGACCGGGTGGAGCAGGTGATCCCGCCGCGGAAGGGGCGGCGCCACGCGCTCCGCGTCATCCGGGACCTCGTCGCCTTCGAATCGGTCGGGAAGGGCACCGACCTCGCCGCCAGCCTCACCTACGCCGTGCGTCTCCTCAATCACCGCAGCATCGTCGTGATCCTCTCCGATTTCCTTGCCCCCAACTGGGAGCGCCCGCTACAACGGCTGGCCGGGAGGCACGAGGTGGTGGCGGTGACGGTGGACGACCCCCGGGAGCGCGCACTCCCGCCGTCGGGCTGGCTCGACCTTCAGGACGCGGAGTCCGGGCGGCGGGTGATGATCGACGCCGGGAACCGGGAGGTCCGGGGCCGGCTCGCGAGCCTGGCGGAGCGGCGGGCGGAAGAGCGGCGTCGCAGCCTCGCCGCCGCGGGCGTCGATCACGTGGCGCTGGTGACGGGACAGGACTACGCCCTGCCGCTCCGGCGCGCCTTTGCCCTCCGCGCCAGGCGCCAACGCCGGTGATGTCGGCGCTCCTCTTCCTCGCCCTGCTCCAGGCGCCCCTCCCGCAGGTCGGGGACACCATCTGGCTGGTCCGGACCATCCCGGCCCCGATGGGACGGGTTGCACGGGTGGCGCCCTGGAACCCCGAGGGCACGGTGGAGGCGCTGGGTCCCGGGATCCTGGTGCGTCGGGGCGATTCGCTCGAAGTGCGCTATCCGGCGGTGGGGTGGCTTCCCGGCTCGCACGCGGTGGAAGTGCCGGGCCCGATCCTCGTCTCGCCCGACGGCACCACCGATTCGCTTCCGCCGGCCACGTTGACGGTCACGGTGGCCAGCGTGTTGCCCGACTTGCCCGCGGATTCCCTCCCGGCCCCGCAACCGGAGGCCGCCCCGATCCTCCGGCCGATCCGGACGGGCGTTCCGGTGGTCGTCCTGCTGCTTGGCGCCACGCTGCTGCTGATCCCGGTCCACTACTGGTGGCGGCGGCGCGGCCGGCCGATGACCGCGCCGGAAGTGGCACCGCCGCCTGCGCCGCGGGATGCCCCGCTGGACGACTGGATGGCCGCCGGTGAGCCGCGGGCCGCGATTGCGGCCGTCGCCGCACGCCTCCGCGCCGCGGCTGCGTCGCACCCCTCGCCCGAGGCGGCAGACCTGCTCGACGCCATGGACCGCGCGCTGTTCGGCCCCGGGGACGCCGCGTCGGCACGGACGATGGCCACCGAGGCGCTCGCGCTCGCCGCACGGCTGGAGCGGACGGGAACGAGATGAGCCTCGCGCGCCCCCTCCTGCTCCTCCTGCTGCTCCCGCTGGTCTGGTGGTGGTGGCGGCGCCGGCATCCGTCGCCCGGGCTGCCGTACAGCGACGTCTCCCTCCCCGCCGCGATGGGCGGTCCGCCGTGGTGGCTGCGGCTCCCCCCGATCCTGCGCACGCTGGCGCTCGCCTGCTTCATCGTCGGTGCCGCGGGTCCGCGCGTCGGCGGCAGCCGGATCGAGATGAAGAAGGAGGGCATCGCGATCGTCATCGCGATCGACATCTCCAGCAGCATGTATGCGGAAGACTTTGCGCCGTCAAACAGGCTGGAAGTGGCCAAGCTCCGCGCGATCGATTTCATCCGGGGCCGGAGCGCCGACCGGATCGGCCTGGTGGCGTTCGCCGCCGAGGCGCTCACCCAGGTGCCGATCACGCTCGATTATCCGGTCCTCGAGCAGGCAGTGACGGACCTCCGCATCGGAAGCCTCGAGGATGGCACCGCCATCGGCACCGGGTTGGCCACGGCCGTGAACCGACTCCGGGACGCCCCTGAGAAGTCCAAGGTCGTGCTCCTGCTCACCGACGGCGTCAATAACCGGGGCCTGATTGATCCCCGCACAGCGGGTGCGACCGCCGCCTCGTTCGGCATCCGCGTCTATTCCATCGGCGTGGGAACCGAAGGCGAGGCGCCGATCCCCACCGGCCGAAGCGCCACCGGCCTGCGCTACGAAGTCCTCCCCGTTCAGATCGACGAAACGCTGTTGAAGGAAATCTCGGCCGCCACGGGGGGCAGGTATTTTCGCGCTACCGACAGCGAGTCGCTCGCCCGCATCTTCCGTCAGATCGACGGTCTCGAAAAGACGCCGGTCCAGGTGACCCGGTACCTCCATTACGAGGAGCTCACCAAGCCGCTGGCGATCGCCGGGCTCCTGCTGCTGACCCTCGAGCTCGGCATGGCGGCCACCGTGGCGGTGCGGATCCCATGATCTTCGACTCGACGTGGCTTCTGGTCCTCGCCCCGCTGTTGGGTGCCGCCGGCGCCGCACTGGCCTGGTGGGGCCGCCGCCGCCGGATCGACGCGACCACTGCGTGGTCCCCGGTGCTCGGGACGACGGCGGCGCTGCGCGGCCGGAGCGGTCCCTGGCTGGTCGGCGTCGCCGTTCTCTGCGGCGCGGTGGCGGTGGCCGGCCCACGCGGCGGGCGCACCTCGGTCAAGACGGAGGCGCGCGCGCTCAGCCTGGTCATCGCAACCGACATCAGTCGCTCCATGCTGGCGGAGGACGTCCTGCCGAGCCGGCTCGGCCGCGCCAAACGGGAGGCGCGCCGACTGGTGCAGGACCTCGACGGCGACCGGCTGGGCCTCATCGCCTTCGCCGGCCGGAGCTACATCCTCACGCCGCTGACCGTGGACGGGGGGGCGGTGTCCCTCTACCTCGATGGTCTCGACCCCGACCTCGCGAGTGAAGGGGGAACCGACCTCGCCGCCGCCCTCAACCAGGGGCTGGAGTTGCTCGAGGCGACGTCGGAAATCTCCGACCGGGTGCTGGTGGTCTTCACGGACGGGGAGACGCACGACTCCCTCTCCGCGGTGGAGGACGCGGCCGCGGCCATCAAGAAGGCGGGGATCCGGCTGATCCTGGTGGGCGAGGGGACCCCGGTGCCGGTCAAGATCCCCATCCGCGACCCGTCCGGCCGCCTGATCGAGTACAAGCTGGACCAGGACGGACAGGTGGTCGAGACCAGCCTGCGCGAGTCGGTGCTGCGCGCGGCGGCGGATGCCGCCGGCGGGACGGTGGTCCCGGCTTCGCTGTCCGACCAGGCGGGGGCGGTTCGCGAAATCGTGGCCGCGTTCAAGCGCAGTCCGAGCACGGAGAGCCGCGCCGCCGATTTGCGCCCGATGGGATGGCTGCCCCTCCTGATCGGGACGCTCGTGCTGCTGGGCCAGACCCTCCTGCGCCGCGGCGCCTCGCTGGTCGTCCTGGCCCTGGCGGTGGCCCTCCCCTCGATGGCCGCCGCCCAGCGGCCCTCGGCCGGCGCGCGCGCCCTCTCCTCTGGCGACCCGACCGCCGCCGCCGGCGCCTTTCTCCAGGAGGCGCGGGGCGGGGTCCAGCGCGACACCGCGTTCTACAACGCCGGCACTGCCGCGCTCCGTGCCGGCGACCTGAAGGTCGCCCGGCGCGCCTTGCTGGAGGCGGCCCGGAGCACTGATCCGGGGCTCCGGTACCGATCGCTGTACAATCTCGGCGTCGTCGATCTCCGCGCCGCCCAAGCCGATTCGAGCCTGCGCGACACCCTCGTCGGCGAGGCGATTTCCCACCTGCGCGAGGCGTTGCTGCTCGAGCCGGCATCGGAGCGCGCCAAGTGGAACCTCGAGCTCGCCGAGCGGATGCGCCCTCCGCCTCCGCCGTCGAGCGGGGGAGGGCAGAAGCCTCCGCCCCCGCAGGGCGGGCAGCAGCCGAAGCCTCCGCAGCCGCAGAACAACCAGAATCGCGGCCTCACGCGGGAGCAGGCCGAGCAAATCCTGAACTCCGTGGAGCGCGAGGAGCGCGCCACTCGGAATCGACAGCTCGACCGGCTGGCCGGTGGCATGGGAGGGGCCAAGGATTGGTAGTCACCTTCCTGGCGCTCGCCATGCTCCAACAGGCTCAGCCGCCCGAGTTGACCGTCACCCTGGACCGCGACGAGGTGGCCGTGGGGGAGGAGGTCCTCCTCACCATCCGCACGCGGAGCGCGTCGCCGCTCCCGATCGAGCTTCGGCTCGGCACGGCGGACGGCTTCGTGGTCGTGTCCCGCACCGAGGGTACCAGCGTCAACCCGAACGCGGCGGTGTCCCGCACCAAGACGATCGAGCTCCGGTTGCGAGCCATCCGCTCGGGCCAGTGGAAGTTCGGGCCCTTCCAGGCCCGGCAGGGCGACACGATCGCCGAGGTCGGGGCGCTGACCGTCCGCGTCACCGACACCGGCAGCGCCGCCGTGGCCGCCCAGGTGAACCCCCGGATCAAGCGGCTCCTGCAACAGGCGCGACCTCCCACCGCGCCGGGTGAGGTGGGGCTGTCGCTGCTCGTGTCGGTGACGAACGCCACCGTCGGCGAGCAGGTCGACATCCTCACCGCCGCCTGGTTTCCGAGAGATCTCCGGCTCCGGCTCCGGCGTGCGCCGACGCTCGTCCCGCCGGACGTCGAGGGGATGTGGAGCTATCCGCAGCCGGCGCCGGTGGGCATCGCGGCGAGCCGCCAGGTCGCCGGCATCTGGTACGACCTGTTCGTCGCGCACCAGATCGCCTTCCCGGTGCGGAGCGGGGAGCTCACGATCTCCCCGGCGCAGATGCAGTACTCGGTGCCGCTGGCGCTGCAGTTCTTCAGCCAGGAAGAGCGGTTTTCCGTCACGAGCGACAGCGCGCACATCTCCGTCCGCCCCGTGCCCGAGGAAGGCAGGCCCGCCGGATTCAGCGGTGCCGTCGGCACCGACCTCACGCTCGAGCGGATCCTGACGCCGGCGACGGCACGCGCGCGGGAGCCGGTGAACGTCTCCTTTGTGGTGGCGGGGAAGGGCAACGTGACGCTCTGGCCGTCGCCGGAGGTGACCTGGCCCGACGGCGCCCGGGCCTATCCCGAGCTGGTCGAGGAGCGGCCTGAAACCCGCGAGGGCATCGTCCGCGGCACGAAGAGCTTCGGGTATTCACTCGTGCCGGATGCCGTCGGCACGCTCTCGCTGCCGGCGGTGGAGTACCCCTACTACGACCTCGGCACCCGGAGTTATCGCCTCGCGCGGGTGCCGGCCCTGTCCCTGCCGGTGGCCGAGGCGGTGGCGCTGGCGGAAGGCGCACTGCCGCCCCCGCTGCTCGAGGCTCGCCGCGCCGTGGTCCCGCCCGACCTTATCGACCTGCCGGGAACCTACGGCTGGCTGCTGATCGCGCTTGGCCCGCCGGCCATCTGGGGCGCCGCGCGTGCGCTCCGGCAGCGCGGGCGGAAGCCCCAGGCGACTGGCGGCGCGCGACGGATGAGCGCGCGCACGGTCGAGATCGAACTGGATGGGCTCGTGACGGGCCTGGCGCCGGCGGCAGTGGTGACGGGCGACGAGTCCGACCTGGCTGCGGCGCTCCGCGCCGCCGGGCTGGAGCTCGGCACCGTGCAGGCACTGCTCCACCTCCGGGGCATGCTCCGGCAACGGCGTTACGCCCCAGGGCAGGACGGCCACGACGAGGAAATCGTGTCGCGGTGGGAGGACCTCCGCGCGCAGCTGTCCGGCGGCGGGCGGCGCCGGCGGGTGTCGCACGGCCTCCTGTCCGCCATCCTGCTCGCGCTGTTCGCGGGGGGCGCCGCTGCCGCGCAGTCGCCGTCCGCCGAGTCCCTCTACGAGAGCGGCTCCCTCGCGGCGGCGCGCTCCGCCTTCGCGGCCCGCGCGGAGGCCCAGCCGCAGGTGGCCGCGCACTGGTACAACCTCGGGGCAGTGGACTACCGCCTCGGCGCCGCCGTCCAGGCCAGCGCGGAGTGGCATCGGGCGCTCCGGCTCGCACCGCGGAACGCGAGCATTCGCCAGGCGCTCCAGCTGACACCGCCCCCCGATCCGGTGTCGGCGGGCCGGCTCTGGACCGCTCCGTTCACGACCTCCGAGCTGGCGCTCGCCGCCCTGGCGCTCTGGGTGGCGGCGTGGGTCGGGTACCTGGTGCGTCCCGCCGTGGCCGCGAAATGGGCGTGGCTGGGTGCCGCGGCGCTGATCCTCGGCGCAGGAACCATCTGGCTCGAGCATCGCTACCGCGAGCCGGTGGATCTGGTATTGGAGTCCGTCCCGCTTCGGGTCAGCCCGCACGGGCGCGGCTCCGCGCTGGCGGCTCTCGACGAGGGCCAGGCGCTCATCCGCCTCCGCAGCCAGCGTGGGTGGAACCTCGTCCGCGACCCGTCGGGGCGGCTCGGATGGGTGCCCGCGCAATCGGTCGCCTCGGTGAATCCGAAGTAGATTTCTCCCATGCCACGCCGCATCGCCATCCTTCCCGACGCCGTCGCCGACCAGATCGCCGCCGGCGAGGTCGTCGCCCGCCCGGCCTCCGCGCTGAAGGAGCTCGTCGAGAACGCGATCGATGCAGGGGCCACCCGCGTGCGGATCACGATCGAGAACGGAGGGAAGACGTTGATCGAAGTGGCCGACGACGGATCGGGGATGGGGCGGGAAGACGCCGTGCTCTCCCTCGACCGGCACGCCACCAGCAAGATCCGGAGCGCGGCAGACCTCACCGGCGTCACCACCTTCGGCTTCCGCGGCGAGGCGCTGCCCGCAATCGCCTCGGTCAGCCGGCTAACCCTGTCCACGGCCGAGGCCGACGGCGAGGGCACCGAGCTCCAGGTCGTCGGTGGGCGGCTGGAACACGTGGGTCCCGTGGCCCGGCAGCGCGGGACGACGGTGACCGTCCGGAGTCTTTTCTTCAACACTCCCGCGCGGAAGAAATTCCTGCGGTCGGCGGCCAGCGAGTCGCGGGCCTCCTACGAGGCGGTGGCGACGCTGGCGCTCGCGCATCCGGCGGTGGGGATCGAGTACGTCCAGGACGGGCAGGCACGGCTGACCGCGCCGCCGGGGCAGGACGAGACGGAGCGGCTGGTGTCTGTCTGGGGCAGGGACCTCGTCGGCACGCTGGTCGGCGTGGATCACGCGGCCGGCGCGTTCCGGATCTCGGGATTCGTGCAGCGACCCGGTGACGCGGCGCCCACCGGCCGGAGAACCCAGCTGTTCGTGAACGGCCGCCCATTCCGCGACCCGTTTCTGGTCCGGGCGGCCGAGGCGGGATACCGCGCCGCGATCCACCCCGGCGACCGCCCTACGCTCTACCTGAGGGTGGACGTCGCGGTGGAGGAGGTGGACGTCAACGTGCACCCGAGCAAGATGGAGGTGCGTTTCCGCGACCGGATCGGTCTGGAGCACACGGTGGAGGATGCCGTGCGGCAGGCCATCGGCGCGCTGGTGGCCGCCGCACCGGTCGGCGACTGGCGCCCGATGCCGGTGCCGCACGGCTCCGCGGAGGGTGGCGACCTGGCCGCCGGACTGTTCGGGGATGACGTCCCCGACCTCCCGGAGCTGGAGTCGGGATCGTCGACACCTGCCGGGGCGTCCGACCCGCTGGCCGGGCCGCTGACCCAGCTGTTCGACACGTACATCGTCTATCCGGCCGCCGAGGGCGTGGTGTTCGTGGACCAGCATTCGGCGCACGAGCGGGTCCTGTACGAGGCGGTGATGCGTGCGCTCGCGGGATCCGGCGCGCCGGCCCAGCGCCTGCTGCTTCCGGTGGCCATCGAGCTGACGGACGAGGAACTCGACGCGGTGGAACAGCACCAGGAGGCGCTGGAGCGGGTGGGGTTCGGGGTCGAGGAGTTCGGCGGCAACACCGTCGTGCTGCAGGCGGTGCCCACGCCGCACCCGCGGTTCGACGCGGTGGCCTGCTTCCGTGAGATGGTGGCGGACCTGGCGCGGGGTCGCTTCGGCGGGTGGGCCAACCCCCTCGAGCGGTTCGGCGCCACGTACGCCTGCCGCGCGGCGGTGAAGGCGGGACAGCGGCTCGGGCAGGCCGAAATGCGCGAATTGCTGCTCCAGCTCTTCGCGACCGAGCTGCCGCCGCACGACGTCCACGGCCGCTCCACCATCGTCCAGCTCCCCCGCGAAGAGCTCGAGCGACGCTTTGGCCGTCGGTAGGATTCCCGTCATTCTCGGCCCGACTGCGGTCGGGAAGACCGCGGTCGCATTGGCGCTGGCGGCCCACTGGCCGCTCGAGGTCGTCTCCGCCGATTCACGCCAGGTGTACCGGCGGCTCGACATCGGCACCGCCAAGCCGAGCAGGAAGGAACTCGCCCGGCTCCCCCATCACGGGGTGGATATCCTGGACCCCGGCCACCGCTACAGCGCCGGACGGTACGCCGCCGCCGCCCGGGGGTGGATCGAGGAGGTCCAGGCGCGAGCGAAGCTCCCGGTGGTCGTCGGGGGAACCGGGCTGTACGTTCGGGCGTTGATGGAAGGGCTGTTCCGCGAGCCGTCGCTCGACGCCGGGCACCGGCGCGCGCTCGAGGCGGAGCTGGAACAACTCCCGCTCAGCGAGCTGATCCGTTGGGCCAGCCGGCTCGACCCGGCCTACGGAGGCGGGGGGCGCCAGCGGGCCATGCGGAGCATCGAGATCGCCCTCCTCACCGGCCATCCGCTTTCGTACTGGCAGCGAACCGCCCGTGAGCAGCGCCACTTCGAGCCCTGGTACGTGGTGTTGAGCGTCCCCCGGCCGGTCCTGCACCTGCGGATCGAGCGGCGCGCCGCCGAGATGGTGCAGCGCGGCCTCATCGAGGAAGTCGCGTCGGTGCTCGCCGAAGGGCACGCCGCCCACGCGCCCGGGCTCGACGGCATCGGCATCAAGGAGGCCGTCGAGTACCTCCACGGCGTGCGACCCCGCGAGTCCGTGGCCGGCGCCATCACCGTCAGCACCCGGCAGTACGCCAAGCGGCAGGAGACCTGGTTTCGCCACCAGCTGGATGGAAGCGTGCTGCGCCTCGACGCCACGCGCCCTGCGACGGACCTTGCCGCGGAGATCGCGGCCCAATGGAGCCCCACATGAAGATCGGCATCACCTGTTATCCGACGTACGGCGGCTCCGGCGCCGTGGCGACCGAGCTCGGCCTCGAACTGGCCCGGCGGGGCCACGAGGTCCATTTCATCACCTACGCGTCACCCTTCCGGCTCCGGGGCGGCTTCGCAGAGCGGGTCTACTACCACGAGGTCGAGACCCGGCATGGCCACTACCCGCTGTTCGACCACTTTCCCTTCACGCTGGCGCTGGCCTCGCATCAGTACGAGGTGAGCCGCCGCGAAAAGCTCGACCTGCTGCACGTGCACTACGCGATCCCGTACGCCACCACCGCCTGGATCGCTCGGGAGATGCTCCAGAAGGAGCATCCCATCAAGGTCGTCACGACGCTGCACGGCACCGACATCACGCTGGTCGGGCAGGAGGCGAGCTTCTTCGACATCACGAAGTTCTCGATCGAGCGCTCGGACGAGGTGAGCGCGGTGTCGGACTTTTTGCGGAGCGAGACGCTCCGCGCCTTCGGACCGGTGCACCCGAACCTCCGGGTCATCCCCAACTTCGTGAGCCTGGCCGAGTACCACCCGGTCGTTGCGCCGAAGCCGGAAGGGCTGGCGCCCGCGGGCCACAAGGTCATCAGTCACACCTCCAATTTCCGGGAGGTGAAGCGGGTCAAGGACGTCATCCGCATCTTCTCGCGGATCCGCCGGGCGATGCCCGCCACCCTGCTGATGATCGGCGACGGACCGGAGCGCGCGGAGGCCGAGCGCGAGGCCGAGACGCTCGAGGTCGCGCAGCACGTCCGGTTCCTCGGCCGGCTCGACCGGGTGGTGGAACTCATGCAGGCCACGGACCTCTTCCTCCTGCCGTCGCAATCGGAGTCGTTCGGCCTCGCGGCGCTCGAGGCGATGGCCTGTGGAGCGCCGGTGGTGGCGAGCCGGGCCGGCGGCCTGCCGGAGGTCGTCGAGGACGGCGTCAACGGCATCCTCGAGCCGGTCGGCTCGGTGGAGGCGATGGGAAGGCGGGCGGTCGACCTGCTCCGCGACCCCGACAAGCATCGGGCGATGGCGGACGCCGCGGTCCGGAAGGCCGCCGATTTTTCCGCCGACCGCGTCGTCCCGATGTACGAGGCGATGTACCGGGAAGCGCTCGCCTAGATGGATCTCCTGTCGCTGCTGCATGCCGCCATCCTCGGCCTGGTCGAGGGCATCACCGAATTCATTCCCGTCTCCTCCACCGGCCACCTCATCGTGGCCGGCGACCTCCTCGGCTTCACCGGGGAGCGCGCCAAGACGTTCGAGATCTTCATCCAGCTCGGTGCCATCCTGGCGGTGGTCTGGCTGTACCGGGAGCGCTTCCTCCTGGTGGCCCGGAGCCTCGGGCAGAGCCCGGGGAGCAGGGCGTTCGTCGGCAATCTCGCGCTCGGCTTCCTGCCGGCGGCGGTGATCGGCCTGGTGGCGCACCGCTGGATCAAGGCGCACCTCTTCACCGTCCCGACGGTGGCGGGCGCCCTCGTGCTCGGCGGCCTGGTCATCCTCCTCATCGAGCGCACCAAGCCGATCGAGCGCGTGGCCACCGTGGAGGATCTGCCGCCGAAGCTGGCCCTCGGCGTCGGCTTCGCGCAGGTGCTGGCGCTCTTCCCGGGGGTGTCCCGGGCGGGCGCCACGATCCTGGGCGGCTATCTCCTCGGGCTCTCACGGACCGCGGCCACGGAGTTCTCGTTCTTCCTCGCGATTCCCGTCATGGTCGCCGCCACGCTGCTGGACCTCGTCAGCAGCAGAGGCAACTTGTCGGCGGCGGACATCCCCGTCTTCGCGGTCGGCTTCGTGGTGTCATTCCTCAGCGCGCTCGTGGTGATCCGCGCCTTCATCGGCTTCGTGGCCAAGCGGGACTTCACGCCGTTCGCCTGGTACAGGATCGCGGCCGGGTCGGCGCTCCTCGTCTGGTGGAAAGCCACGCAGGGATGAGGGAGGGGATCTGGCTCGACATCGTGGACTCCACGCTGGACGAGCTCCACAACCGGGCCGCCGGCGGCGCGGCCGACGGGACCTGGGTGGTGGCCGCGGAGCAACGAGCAGGGCGGGGGTCCCGCGGCCGGACCTGGCACTCGCCGAGAGGCGGACTGTGGCTGAGCGTGCTCCGAAGGAGCGGCGGGACGATCAGCGGATTCGAGCTTCTGAGCCTCCGCGCGGGCTTGGCGGTGGCCGGTGTGCTGGACGGCCTTCCCCCGGTCGCGCCGGTCATGCTGAAATGGCCCAACGACCTGATGGTGCGCAACCGCAAGGTCGGCGGGTTGCTCGCAGAGGCGCGGTGGCAGGGGGACCGGCTGCAGTGGGTGGCCATCGGGCTCGGCCTCAATGTATCGAACGCCATCCCCGCCGAGCTCGCGGGCCGCGCGGCGTCCCTGAACGAATTCTGCTCGGAGACGACCGTCGAGGCGCTGGCGGAGCCGATCGCCCGGGCGCTCGCGACCGTGGACCTCGACACGCCCCGGCTGGGACCGGAGGAACTGTCGGAGCTCCGGGCTCGCGACTGGCTGCTCGACCGCGGCATTTCGTCCCCTCTGGCCGGGACAGGCGCCGGTATCGACGACGAAGGGAGACTGGTGGTCCGCGACGAGGGTGGAAGTCTCCTGCGCATCGCCATCGGCGACGTCGTCCAGGCCTGATCCCCGCCTTACCGCCCCGCCCTCCAGCCCCTAGATTCCCCCCATGCTCCTCGCGCTCGATATCGGCAATACCGAGATAACCGTCGGCCTCTTCCGCGGGGACCAGGTCTCTGCGCACTGGCGGCTCACCACCAATCCCGACCGGACCCCGGACGAGTGGGGAACCGCACTCGGCACCTTCCTGTTGCACGCCGGGCACTCCCCGAACGAGGTCCGCGCCGTCATCCTGGCCTCCGTGGCTCCCGGTGTCACCCAGAGCGTGAAGGCCGGCATCGAGTCCGCCACGGCCTGCACGGTGGTGACCGTGGACCCCCGCTCGCCACTCCCGCTCAACTTGGACGTGGACGAGCCGCTGAGCGTCGGCGCCGACCGGATCGTCAATGCCCTCGCGGTGCTCGAGCTCTGCCGGGCCGATGCCGTGGTGGTGGATTTCGGCACCGCCACGACGTTCGACTGCGTCACCGGAGACGGGCGCTTCATCGGCGGCGCGATCATGCCCGGGCTCCGCACCTCGGCCGACCAGCTGACGCGCCTCGCCGCCAAGCTCCCCGCCACGGAGCTCGCCGCTCCCGAGCGGGTCATCGGCCGGCGGACGGAGGAGTGCATCCGGGCCGGCGTGCTCTTCGGCGCGGCCGACGCCGCCGACGGCATGCTGCGACGGATCTTCGACGAGTGGCCGACCGCCACCAAGCCGGTGGTCATCGCCACCGGCGGGCTGGCCGGGATCATCGCCCCCTATTCGACCCTCATCCGGCGGATCGAACCCGACCTGACGCTCCGCGGCCTCCGCATTGCGGCCAGCCATCTCGGACTTCGCTGGTGACCGAGCCCGCGAGCTCCCCCTTCCGCCGCGCGGGCTACGGGCTTCTCGGCTCGCACTTCGACTACCTCCTCCATACCCGCCCTGCCGAGTGGCCGATCATGGCCGCGCACACCTCGCTCGGGTATGTGCTGGCCGTCGGGTTCACCGGACTCGCCAGCGGGGAGTCGCTCGGCGCGGCCCTGCTCGGCCTGGCGCTCTGGGTCGTCTTCCTGAACGGCGGCACGCTGGCCATCAACTCGGCCTTTGATAAAGACGAGGGCGACATCGGGTACCTCCGCCAACCGCCGCCCGTACCGAGGCACCTGTTCGGGTTCGGCATGGCGCTCCTCCTCGCCGGCGGGGCGGCCTCCCTCCTCCTGCCCCCGGCCTTCACGGCGGCCTATGGCGCCTGCTTCGTCATGTCGGTCCTCTATTCCGTGCCGCCGTTCCGCTTCAAGGCGGTGGCGGGGGTGGACTGGCTCATCAACATGATCGGATTCGGTGCGCTCACCCCGTACGCGGGCTGGGCGGTGACCGGACGGCCGGCCGACCGGCCCATCGTCCTGGTGTTCGCCGCCTTCGCGCCCCTCTTCGCCGCGCTCTACCCGCTCACCCAGATCTACCAGTTCGAGGAAGACCGGCGCCGAGGCGACCGGACGCTGGCGCTGATGCTGGGTGAACGGGCCAGCCTGGTGCTGGCGATGGCGGCCGCGGTGGTGGCGTTCGTGATGTTCGGCTTCGCCGGGGCGGGCAGGGGCTGGTCGATGCTGGCGCCGGCGGGCGGCTGGCGCGTCGGACTGCTGGCTGTCGCCTTCCTGGCATGGATGGTCGTCCTGCTCCCTTGGCTGGTCCGGTGCCGAACGATGACGCCCGCCGAGCACCAGCGGGGGATGTACGCTGCGCTGGCGGCCTGGGCCGTGACCGACGTCGCCGTGGCCGTGGGGTTCGGCCTGGGCTGAACCCTTGGCCGGGCGGTTGGCCGCCCGCTATAATTCCCGCAATCCACCCCATCTGGGAGCCGGCATGAGTTCCGCAGTTCGCGCCGATTCGGGCACCGACCTGACCGATCTGCCCTACGTCCTCCGCTCGGCTGTCACGCTGGGCGTCATCACGGCCGTCGTGGTCGTGGCGATGTCGTTCATCACGAGATTCCTGGCCGGTGCGGCGGAATTCGGGCTCGGCGCGGTCGTCCTCGTGGCGGGACTCACCGCCGTGACGTTCCTCCCGGGCAGCTGGACCCGGCCCCGGACCATCGAGGGGATCGCCGGCGCGGCCGGCATCGGACTGGCCGCCACCGTCGTCTTCCTCGTGATCGACGTGTCGGCCCTCCAGCCGACGGGGATCTACACCAACCGCTGGCACGAAATCGGCGGCGGGAGCAACTGGTGGTACCACCCGGTGTGGTGGATGGTGGGGACTTTCCTCCCGTGGATGGGGGCCCAGATCCTGGCCAGCCAGGCGCGGTCGGGTGCCGCGTCGATCGCCAAGGGCATGGTGACCGCTCTCGCCCTGACCATCGCCTGCTGGGTGCTCGCCGTGCTGCTCCATTTCCCGGGCGCGGGGTGGAACCTCGGCAGCTTCGGCGTGGCGTTCCTGCCAGGCGTGACGCTCGCGGCGGTGCTGGGCGCGCTCGGCGGCCGGCGCAGCTGAGGCGATGCGCGCGAAGATCATCCTCCTCCGCGCCTCCGGATGGCTGCTGACGCCCTTCGTGGCGTTGGCAGCCTCTTTTTTGGGCGCACTCGTCGGCACCGTCCTGGCCGCTCTCCTGCCCAACCCGATTCATGGCGTGGCACTGACGGTGGCGCTGGGTGGCGCGGCAGGGTACCTGACCGTCCACTACTGGCTCCGCGCCCTCCGCCATTCGCCCCGGCTCCAGCACGCGCTGCATGTCCTGCCGGATGGAACCCCGGAAGCGGCCGCCGCCGACGGACCACCTCCCGAGGGGGAGCCCTGATGCGACCGTCGCTCCTCGGCTGCCTGATCGCCGCCGCGCTCTCCGGGTGCGCCGGCGACGCCCCGCCGCCGGAGACGACGCCGCGCGCGGATTCGGCGGTGGCGACGCAGGCGTTCCCCACGTTGCCGGATTCCCTGGCGCTCCTCGCGCCGGGCGGCACCGAAGTCTGGTTTTCGGGTGCGCGCCTCGGGACCGACTCCCTCGGGGGCACCTGCACCGAGCGGGGACTCGTCATCGTCCGCGGCCAATCACGGATCCTCGTGCCGCTCCTCATGACCGGCGTGCCCCCGACACTCGTGGACGATTCCACCATCCGCGCCCGCATCTGGCTCAACTGCCGTCCCGGGAACACCTACGAGGTGAACCTGCGCACCGGCACGCCGACCAGGACCAAGTGAACACCGGACGACGGCTTCCCTCACGGGGAACGGCAGCCCTGCTGACCGCGGGCGCGCTGCTCCTGGCGCCCGGCACGCTGCCGGCGCAAAGCGTTGGCGTCGGGTGGTACTCCGGCTCGCAGGCCACGTATTTCATCTTCAGCGCCGGGGTCACTCGTCCGGTGGCTCCCTCCATCAGCACGACGATCAGCGGGTCGTGGTACCAGTCGCAGGACGGCGGGGGCGGACTGCTCGGCGCGGGCATCGACCTCAACTTCTGGCGCGGCGGGCGCCCTGGACTCTACGCCGTGGCTGGTGTGGGGGGTGGGTTCGGCTTCAGCGGTGCCGACGCATTCTGGGCGTCCTACTCGGTCGGTGGCGGATACGACTTCCGGCTCTTCTCGGCGGTCGGGCTCGGCGTGGAGGCGCGTTGGCAGGGCCTGACCCAGGGAGCGGACGAGGGAGTGCGAGTCAGCGTGCGACTGGGCGGCGGGATGCGCAGGAAGTCCTCGACTCCATCTCCCACGACGCCTTCGGCCTCGTCCGCGGCGACGGCCGCCCCGGCCGGGCTGACCGGCACCCCGCAGGCGATGGCGGTCGTCGAGACCGCGCTGGGGGCCATGGGGGCGCCGTACTCCTGGGGCGGGAGCAGTTCCAACGGGTTCGATTGCTCCGGACTGATCCAGTACGCCTATCGGGCGCACGGCATCGCGTTGCCGCGTACGAGCGTGGACCAGGCGAAGCAGGGGGCCGCGGTGGAACGCGAACTCGCGGTGCTGGCTCCGGGGGACATCCTGACCTTCTCGAGCGGGGCGGGAGGCGACAAGGTGTCGCACGTGGGCCTGTACCTGGGCGGTGGCGAGTTCATCCACAGCGCCACCAACGGCGTCCAGAAGAGTGTCCTCAGTGCCACCGATCCCTACGGCAAGTGGTGGTGGGATCGGTGGGTCGGCGCCCGGCGGGTGATCCCCGCCTAGTTGTGGTCCATGTGCTCGTGCCCTGCCTCCCCCCCACCTGACGGCTTCCCGATCTTTTCGAGCATCGCGATGTCCGCCTGGATGTCCGGATCGTTCGGGTCCAGGGCGGGCCACCTGGCGTAATCGTCCGGGACGAAGGCGCCGGCCAGGAGGCCCATCGCGCCATTGGGAATCAGCGCGCCGGTCGGGTTGTCGTAATCAGCCCGGATGCGGTATCGCCGCCCCTCCGTCAGCTTCAGGCCGTCCCCCCGCACTCCGTAGTACTTCCGCGGCATCTTGCGCAGCAGCCCGGTGGCATCGGTTTCCGCCTTCAGCATGATGATCGTCTTCCCGCTTTGCACCTCTTCCAGCGACACGAACTCGGCGTAGTCGTGCGCGTGCCCGCCGACGGCCAGCAGGCGTCCCCCGAGCGGCATCGTGAATTCGTAGGACTTCGAGGACTTCCCGGGGGGCAGGTCGTAGGAGTCGGTGACCCGGCTGTAACTCACGTCCATGTACAGCGGCAGGATGTCCTCGGGGCGGGGCGCCAGGTTCGTGGGGCTCCAGGCGAGCCGCACCGTGAGCCATGCGCCCTCGATGTCGGCGTCACTGGTGTTGTTCCAAGCCGCGTACATCCCCAACTGATAGCCGCCCTGCATCGGGATCCCGATCGACTTCGGAACGCTGACGCTGCCCGTCTCGGATCCGGCCGCCACCATCCGCTCCACGGCCGGATAGAGCAGCTGCCGCCGGTTGAAGTTCATCACGTTGAGGTGGTGGACCAGCCGGCTGTCGAGCGGCCGGCCCTGCCCATCGGCCAGGGAGATGTCGAACCCCCGGAACCACGCCTCCATCGGCCATTCGAATCGGAGCAGGGGAGTGGTGGTGCCCTCCATCTCGTGCATCATCCCGTGGTCCATGTTCTTCGGCATGTGCCGGATGACGAAGGGACCGGCGGTGACAACGACCTCCCGGCGGGACGAATCCACCGTGACCCGGAGCGTCGGCCCGGAATCGGGGCTCGCCGTGGCGAGTACGAGCGGGGCAAGGAGGGCGAGCGAGGCGGACAGCATGGTCGGCTTCCTGGTTCGAGAGGGACGGCAGCGCGTGGGAAGCATAAGCATTCCCCGCGTCTCGAAAAAGCATGAAAACGACTGGAAATGTCCACTTGGCAGTGGGTCGGTCGGCTCGGCACACCATGGACGACTCGACCCCTGAACTTCCTGTCAAAGTGACTTAGCACTCCGGCCCGCCGATTGCCAAAGCGGGGGTGCGCCCGCTTGACATCGGGGGACTTTTGGTTACGTTCCCTGCGTTCTGGCACTCCTGGAGCCAGAGTGCCAATATGCTGTCGAATCACGAGTTACACCATCCCATCCATGTTGCTGGAGGCAGGAAATGTCCACTGCGACCAAGAGCAAGACGAAGCTCAGCATCAAGCCGCTGGAAGACCGTGTCGTCATCATGCCGTCGGACGAGTCCGAGACCATGCGTGGCGGCCTCTACATCCCCGACACCGCCAAGGAAAAGCCGACCCAGGGCGAAGTGATCGCCGTCGGTCCCGGCCGGATGGACAAGGGCGCCCGCGTTCCGATGGACCTGTCGGTCGGCGACAAGGTCATCTACGGCAAGTACAGCGGCACCCCGTTCCAGCTCGGCGACGACGAAGTCATCATCATCAAGGCCTCGGACATCCTCGCCAAGATCGGCTGAGCGTCCGCAACACATTCGAGGAGATTCGCACCATGGCATCAAAGGAACTGCTGTTCAGCGTCGACGCCCGCGCCAAGCTCAAGAAGGGCGTGGACCAGCTCGCCGAGGCGGTCAAGGTGACCCTCGGTCCCAAGGGCCGGAACGTCGTCATCGACAAGAAGTTCGGCTCGCCGACCATCACCAAGGACGGCGTCACCGTCGCCAAGGAAATCGAGCTGGCCGACCCGATCGAGAACATGGGCGCCCAGATGGTGAAGGAAGTCGCCACCAAGACCTCCGACCTCGCCGGCGACGGCACCACCACCGCCACCGTGCTGGCCCAGGCCATCTACCGTGAAGGCCTCAAGAACGTCACCGCCGGCGCCAACCCGATGGAGCTGAAGCGCGGCATCGACAAGGCCGTCGAGCTGATCGTCGAGGAGCTCAAGCGCCTCTCGGTCACCACGACCGGCCGCAAGGAGATCGCCCAGGTCGGCGCCATCTCCGCCAACAACGACAAGGAAATCGGCGACCTCATCGCCGAGGCGATGGAAAAGGTCGGCAAGGACGGGGTCATCACGGTCGAGGAGGCCAAGGGCCTCGACACCACCCTCGAGACGGTCGACGGCATGCAGTTCGACCGCGGCTACCTCTCGCCCTACTTCGTCACCGACCCGGAGAAGATGGAGGCGGCGCTCGATGCCCCCTACATCCTGATCCACGACAAGAAGATCTCGGCCATGAAGGACCTGCTCCCGGTCCTCGAGAAGGTGGCCCAGACCGGCAAGCCGTTGCTCATCATCGCCGAGGACATCGAGGGCGAGGCCCTCGCCACCCTCGTGGTGAACAAGCTCCGTGGCACGCTGAAGGTCGCCGCCGTCAAGGCGCCGGGCTTCGGTGACCGCCGCAAGGAAATGCTGCTCGACATCGCCAAGCTGACCGGCGGCAAGGTCATCTCCGAGGAACTCGGCTTCAAGCTCGAGAACGCGGTGCTGGCCGACCTCGGCAGCGCCAAGCGCGTCACCGTGGACAAGGACAACACCACCCTCGTCGACGGCAAGGGCAAGGAAGGCGACGTGCAGGGCCGGATCAAGGAGATCCGCGCTGCCATCGAGAAGAGCACGAGCGACTACGACCGTGAGAAGCTCCAGGAGCGCCTGGCGAAGCTCGCGGGCGGCGTGGCCGTCATCAACGTCGGCGCCGCGACCGAGACCGAGATGAAGGAGAAGAAGGCCCGGGTCGAGGACGCGCTGCACGCCACGCGTGCCGCGGTCGAGGAGGGCATCGTCCCCGGCGGCGGCGTCGCGCTCATCCGCGCGCAGGCCGTGCTGGAAAAGGTGAAGGGCCTGACCGAGGACGAGAAGATCGGCGTCGACATCGTCCGGCGCGCCATCGAGGAGCCCATCCGGGCCATCTCGATCAACGCCGGCGTCGAGGGCTCGATCGTCCTGGCCAAGGTGAAGGAGTCGAAGGAGAAGAACTTCGGCTACAACGCCGCCACGGACGTGTACGAAGACCTCGTCAAGTCGGGCGTCATCGACCCGACCAAGGTCACGCGGACGGCGCTGCAGAACGCGGCCTCGATCGCGGCCCTGCTCCTCACGACCGAGTGCGTCGTGGTCGAGCGCAAGGAAGAGAAGCCGGCCCCGGCAGCCCCGGGCGGCGGCATGGGCGGGATGTACTAGTCCCCTCCGCTTTCCCAAGACCAGGCGGGCGCACTCCGGTGCGCCCGCTTTGTCTTGGTATTATCCTTCGAGCCATGACGCACACCCGCCACCGCCTGCACCTTCCCGCGCGCCTCGGCCTGCTGGCCCTAGCCTGCCTCCTGCCGTCGGCCGCACGCGCGCAATCGAAGGCACCCGCCGCCCCGTCCGTCCAGGGGACCTGGCAGGTGGATGCGTCGTCGGTGGCCGGCAAGGGCCCGCGCGAGGTCATCATCCGGGCCGACAGCAGCGCCTCCTGGGGCAAGGAGACGGTGCGCTGGCGGCTTCCGGCCCCGGACAAGATCATGATCGCGCTGGGCGGGGAGTGGGAGACGTACCGGATGAAGATCAAGGACAACAAGCTGACGCTCTCGGGCGGCGACCTGAGCGAACCGATCACCCTGAAGCGGACCGGCCCCGCGACGCCGAGACCCGATTCAGTTCCCGTCCCGCCGGATCCCGATACCGAGTAGGCAGGCGTCGCCGCACGATGAATGTTGCGGCGCCCAGCCCCCGGTGTTAGGTATCCACTGAATGCGCCATTCGCGCCGCCACGGCCTCCCGACTGCACTCCTCGCCCTGACCTTGGGCGTCGCCCTCCTCCTCCCCGAGGTCGGCCACAGTCTCGCGCACCACGAGTCCGCCGCCCACGAACTGTCCCACGACGCCGGCCATCAGGCCGGGAGCATCGACGGCCGCGGCCTCCATGACGCGGGGGCGTTGGCCGACCATCCGCACCTCGAGCTGGCCGCTCCCCTCCCCGCAAGGCCGTTGCTGATACACGCGGTCATCGTACGAGGCGGGGCCCTCCTCGCGCACGACCTCGCTGAATCGTCCGCCGTGCCACCGATCCTCGCCGCCGGGCTCCCGCCTGGTGACTTGACGCTTCGACCCCCACCGCCCGCCCGCGCACCTCCCCTGATCTGACCATCGCCGCCGCGCCCAGCATGAGCGCGAACGGCTCCGTGTCCCCGTCCCGGCAGGCTCCCTCGACGTGAGCCTTGGCCGGCGCGTGAATGGCATCCTTCAACGGTCCAGACCTCTGTCCGACAGGAACCATATGCGTATCGCTCCACGGGTCGGCTTCTGCGCCGTCGCTGTGCTGTGGCTGTTTCCCGGCCTCGGCGCCGCCCAGACACCGGGGCCCGCCCCGGGCCGTTCCCTCACGCTCGCCGAGGCGCGGGCCCTGGCGCGCCGGCAGAGCCCGGACCTTGAGGCGGCCAGGCAATCCGCGGCGGCGGCCGCTGGCCGCGAACGCCAAGCCGGGGCGTGGCTCAATCCCACGCTGTCGTACGGCCGCGAACAGGTCTCCGGCGGCGGTCTGACGAACGCGCAGGACATTGTGAGCCTCGAGCAGCCGCTCGAGCTCGGGGGCCAGCGGGGCGCCAGGCGCGAGAGCGCGTCGTTCGCGCTCGCGGCCGCCGAGGCACGGGTCGCGTTGGCGGAAGCGCAGGTCGATTGGGAGGTCGCCCGACTGTACGCGACGGCGGTGGCGTCGGAGCGGCGGGCGACCCTGGCCGAGGAGGCGGTGGCCGCCTTCGACCGAGCGGTCCGGACGAGCGAAGCTCGGCTCGCCGGCGGCGACGTCTCCGGGTACCAGCACCGCCGGCTGGCACTCGAGGCGGCGCGCTATGCGGGCGCGCGGCTGGAGGCGCGCATGGCGCGCGACACCGCCCTCCAGGGACTCGCCTCGCTGATGGGGTTCAGCGATTCCACCGCGGCGGTTCCGTCGCTGCAGTTGGTGGATACGCTGCTCCCCGACCCGTTGACGGTGACGCTGGATTCCTTGCTTGCCCTGGCGCTGGCGTGGCGGCCCGAACTGCTAGGCGCCCGCCTGGAGGCGGAGGCCGGCGCCGCGGACGCCGACCTCGCCGCCGCGGAGCGGGTGCCGACGCCCGTGCTAAGCGGCGGGTACAAGGCCGAAGAGATATCCGGCGTCGGCCGCCTCGAGGGGTATGTCGCGGGGATCAGCATTCCCCTGCCGCTCTGGGACCGCCGCGCTGGGGCCGTGTCGGCGGCACGGGCGGAAGCCGATCGCCGGGTCAGCGCGACGGCCGCCATCCGGCGACAGACGGCGCTGCTCGTGCGGGCGACGTTCAACGCGCACCAAGCGCTTGCCGGCGAGCTCGCGCTCCTGGCCCGCCAGTTGGGGCCCGACGCCGACATGGTCCGGGGCGCGGCAGCGGCGGCGTTCGCCGAGGGGGAAATGAGCCTCCTCGAGTGGCTCGACGCGGTGCGCGCCTACCAGGAAGCCGAGTCCACCTACGCCATGCTCTGGGCAGAATACATCGCGCGGCGCGCCGCGCTCGAACGCGCCACCGGCGCCTCGCTCTTCTGAGGATTCCCATGCGATTCACTCGGCAGTACTCCAGGCGCGTCACCGCCTCTCTCCTCGGAGTCGCGCTCCTCGGCGGTTGCGGCGGCGACAAGGCGGGAGACTCCGTCGGCGCTCCGGCCGGCGGCGCCGTCACCCTGTGGACCGACTCGACCGAGCTGTTCATGGAGCACCCCGCGCTGATCGTCGGGGCGTCGGACAAGTTTGCCGTTCACCTCACCGACCTCACCGAGTTCGCCCCGCTGAGATCCGGACGGATCACGTTGCGCTTCGATCCCCGTGAGGGCGGCGAGCCGCTCGTCGTCGTCCAGGAGGTGCCTCGCGCCCCGGGGATCTACGGTCCGGCTCCGACGTTCACGCAGCCGGGGGTCTATGACCTCACCATCACGGTCGAGAGTCCGCAGGCGCACGACGTGATCAGGGTGCCCGACCTGCGGGTCTACGGGAAGGCCGAGGACGCCCCGCAAGAGGAGGGCGGGGCGGACGGCGGGATCGGCTTCCTCAAGGAGCAGCAGTGGAAGACGCCCGGCTTCTCGACAGCGTTCGCGGATTCGGGCCAGGTGACCGAATCGTTCCAGGCGACGGGACAGCTGATCCCCGCCGCGGGACGGATGGCGCGACTTTCGGCACCGGTGGCCGGCGTCGTGGAGGCGAGCGGGCTCGAGGGCGCCCCCGCGCCAGGACAGTGGGTCGCCAAGGGCCAGTCGCTGGCCGTGCTCACGCCCGCCCTGGGCGAGGGGGGGAGCGCGTACGCCCAGGCCCGTGCCGAGCTCCGCGAAGCCGAGGAGGAGCAGGCGCGGGCGGCGCGCTTGTACGCCGTCGAGGCAGTGCCTCAGCGCCGGGTGCACGAGGCCAACATTCGCCTTGCAGCCGCCCGCGAGGCGCTGGCCGGGTTTGGCGGGAGCGAGCTGGCACGGGAGGACGGGCGCGTCGTCATCCGGGCGCCGCTGGCGGGCGTCGTGGCCTCGCGCACCCTGACGCCGGGGAGCCGGGTGGATGCCGGGGCCGAGCTCTTCACCGTGGTGGACCCCAGCGTCCTCTGGCTGGAGGCGAACGTGCCAGCGTCGGAGGCCGCGCGGGTGAGCACCAGGAGCACGGCCAGTTTCCGGGTACCGGGCAGCGACGCGGCCTGGAAGGCGCGGCGAACCATCTCGGTCGGCGGCGTCATCGACTCCATTTCCCGCACCGTTCCGGTGATCTACGAAGTGGCGAACCCCGACCGCGTGCTCAAGGTCGGGATGAACGTGCAGGTCGCCATCGAGACCGGGCGAGCGCTGGACGGCGTGCGCATCCCGTCCTCGGCCGTTCTCGACGAGGATGGCAGCCCGATCGTGTTCATCCAGTCCGAGGGGGAGACCTTCGAGAAGCGGGCAATCGAGGTCGAGGCGAGCGCCGGAGAGTGGACACTGGTGCGTTCGGGCATCACGGCCGGCGAGCGCGTCGTCACCGGTGCGGCCTACCAGGTGCGCCTGGCTTCACTCTCCACGAGCGTGCCCGCCGAAGGCCACGCGCACTAGGAGTCCCGATGCTCAACAACCTCATCGCGTGGTCTCTCCGGAACCGGGTCGTCGTCCTGGCCGCCGCCACGTTGCTGCTGGTGGCGGGGTCCTGGACGGCGTCGCGCATGCCGGTCGACGTCTTTCCCGACCTGACCGCGCCCACCGTCACCGTGCTCACCGAGGCGCACGGCATGGCGCCGGAGGAAGTCGAGGCGCTCGTCACCTTCCCGATCGAGACCGCCGTCAACGGCGCCACCGGGGTCCGGCGTGTGCGGTCTTCCACGGCGCAGGGCATCTCGGTCGTCTGGGTCGAGTTCGACTGGGGCATGGAGATCTTCCGCGCCCGCCAGATCGTGAGCGAGAAGCTCCAGACCGTGGCCACCGGCCTGCCCGACGGGATCAGCGCGCCGGTGCTGGCCCCGGTCTCGTCTGTCATGGGCGAGATCATGATGATCGGGCTGACGGGCACCGCGTCGCCCCAGGACCTGCGGACGATGGCCGATTGGACCATCCGTCGCCGGCTCCTGGCGGTCCCGGGCGTGGCCCAGGTGATCCCGATCGGCGGGGAGGTGAAGCAGTACCAGGTGCTCGTCGACCCCGCGCGCCTGCACGCCACGCGGGTCACCCTGGAGGAGGTGGTGCGCGCCGCCGCCGGATCGAACGAAAACGCCTCGGGCGGCGTGTACATGGACCGGGGCCAGGAATACGTGATCCGCGGCATCGGCCGGATCCAGGGCGCCCGCGATGTGGAGCAGACGGTGGTGGCCGTGCGGGGCGGGGTGCCCGTGCTCATCGGCCAGGTGGCGGACGTCGTGGTCGGAGCGGCGCCGAAGTACGGCGAGGGATCGGTCAATGCGGAACCGGGGGTGGTGCTCGCCGTCCAGAAGCAGCCCGGCGCGAACACCCTGGAACTCACCCGGCGGATCGAGACGGAACTGGCGGACCTCCGGCGATCGCTGCCGGAGGGAATGACCCTCCGCTCCGAGCTGTTCCGCCAGGCCGACTTCATCACGATCGCGATTCACAACGTGCTGGAGGCGCTCCGCGACGGCGCCATCCTGGTCGTCGTGATCCTCTTCGCCTTTCTCTGGAACCTGCGCACCACGGCCATCTCGATCGTCGCCATCCCGCTGTCGCTGGTCGTGGCCATCTTCGCGATGAAGCTCCTCGGGATCACGATCAACACGATGTCGCTCGGTGGTATGGCCATCGCCATCGGAGCGCTGGTGGATGACGCCATCATCGATGTGGAAAACGTCTTCCGCCGCCTCAGGGAAAACCATCACCGGCCGCCGGAGGCCCGTCGACCGACGCTGCAGGTGGTCTACGACGCCTCTCGCGAAATCCGCGCGTCGATCGTCAACGCCACGCTCATTATCATCGTCGTCTTCTTGCCGCTCTTCTTCCTGGGCGGCGTCGAGGGGCGGCTGTTGCGGCCGCTCGGTTTCGCCTACGTGGTCGCCATCCTCGCTTCACTTCTGGTGGCCGTGACGGTCACGCCCGTGCTGTGCGCCTACCTGTTGCCGCGGGCCCGGGCCGTGCAGGAAGAACGCGAGAGCCGTCTCGTCCGCTGGCTGAAGGCCCGGTATGCCCGCACGCTCGAGCTGGTGCTGGCACGCCCCCAGGCGGTGCTGGCCGGCGCGGGCGTCGCGCTCGGCATGGCGATCGCCTGCGTGCCGTTTCTCGGATCATCCTTCCTGCCCGAATTCAACGAGGGCGCCCTGACCGTCTCGGTCGTGACCGTGCCCGGGACCTCCCTCGCCGAGGCCGACGCGATCGGGAAGCGGGTGGAGCAGATCCTGCTGGCGGCGCCCGGAGTCGAGAGTACCGACCGGCGCCAGGGGCGCGCCGAGCTCGATGAACACGCCCAGGGAGTTAACGCCAGCGAAATCGACGTCACGCTGGGGGAGGATGTCGACAAGGACCAGCTGTTCACGGAGCTCCGGCGGGAGTTCTCGGCGATTCCCGGCACCAACGTGACGATCGGTCAGCCGATCGGGCACCGGATCGACCACATGCTCTCCGGCACCCGGGCCAACATCGCCGTGAAGATCTTCGGCCCCGACCTGTACGAACTGCGCCAGGTCGGCACCCGGGTGGAAACCGCGATGCGGGGCGTGCCCGGCGTGGCGGATCTGCAGCTCGAGCAGCAGATGGATGTGCCGCAACTGCAGATCCGGGCCGACCGCGGCGCCATGGCGCGCTACGGCATGACGGTCGGGCAGCTGGCCAGGGCCATCGATGTGGCCTTCAATGGTGAGGCGGTGTCCCAGGTCCTCGAGGATGGGCGGAGCTACGACCTCGTCGTCCGCTTCCCCGACGCGCTCCGGGCCAATGCCCAGGCCATCGCTGGCGTCAGCTTCGATACTCCCACCGGCCAGCGGGTGCCGCTGTCCGAGCTGGCGACGGTGCAGGTGACCCGAGGCCCCAACACCATCTCGCGCGAAAACGTGCAGCGCAAGATCGTGGTCCAAGCCAACGTCGCCGGGCGAGACCTCGGCGGCACGGTGGCCGACATTCGTCGGGCGGTCGCCGACGAGGTCCCGATGCCGGCCGGCTACCATGTCGTCTATGGTGGCCAGTTCGAGAGCCAGGGCGAGGCCACCCAGGTGCTCGGCGCCCTCTCGCTGCTGTCCCTGTCGGCGATCTTCCTGATCCTGTACGCCGAGTTCAGGTCCACTCGAACGGCCATGCTCGTCATGGCGAACCTGCCGCTCGCGCTGATCGGGGGGGTCGTGGCCGTGCTCCTGACGGGCCGCGTGGTCAGCATCGCGTCGCTGGTGGGGTTCGTGACGCTCTTCGGCATCGCGACCCGCAACGGGATCCTCCTGGTGGCACACTACCAGCACCTGCTGTCGGAGGGCGTCCAGTTCCGCGAGGCGATCGTTCGGGGGTCGCTGGAACGCCTCTCGCCCATCTTGATGACGGCGCTGACTGCGGGCCTCGCCCTGATTCCGCTGGCGCTGGGGGGCGGGGAGCCCGGCAACGAATTGCAGACGCCGATGGCCATCGTGATCCTTGGCGGACTGCTGTCCGCGACGGCGCTCAACATGGTGGTGCTGCCGGCGCTCTACTGGCTGTGGGGTCCTCGCGAGGCCGTCGTTCCAGAGGGACCGGACCTTGAGGGCATTCGGCCGTAGGCATTTCGCGTGACCAGCGCGGAAGCTCAGCGGGGGCGACCATCCGGTCGCCCCGTTTGCGTCCCTGTATGACATTGCGGCGCAACAGGATGGAGGGTCTGGGTGGGAGTGGAGTCCCAGGGACCGGGATTTGCGCCTCTTCCCCGGGTCTACCTCACGCGCCACAAGCACCCGGAGGACCACATGAGGACCATCCAATCACGCCGCACCGCGCTCACGCTGCTCGTCGCAGTGCTGGTCGCTGCCCCGCTGGCCGCGCAGGTCTCGTTCACCCCGACCATCGGGGCGTATCTCCCGACCGGCAACCTGGCGGACGTCGTCGTGGGCGGCGACGAGCTCGCCGAACTCCAGCAGGACGTCGGCCTCGCCCTCGGCGCGAACCTGGGCATCGGCCTGAGTTCCCGGTTCGCCATCCAGGTGGCGGGGTCGTACGTCCCCAGCCAGCTGAGCGGCACCGTCACCGGGACCGGGACGTTCACCCAGTCGGACGCGAACCTCTTCTTCGGAAACGCGAACGTCACCTTCTTCGTGATCAAGCCGACGAGTCCGGTCTGGCTGGCCCTCAACGGCGGCGGCAGCATGGTGAGCCGCAGCGGCGCGGCGTACGAGGGCGTCTCCGGCACCACCGATTACGGCGGTCTCGTCGGCGCCACGCTCGGCTTCCGCCTCGGCAGCGCCCTCAGCTTCAACGTGTCCGCCACGGACTACATCTACGGCGCCCAGTTCGAGAAGGACGGCTATACCACCAACGAAACGACCCAGAACGACATCCTGCTCGGTCTGGGGCTCGGCATTCCGTTCGGCGGCAAGAAGCCACCGGCCGCAACGCAGGCGATGGCGAACTAGCGGGCCTTCCCGCGCGCGCTAGCCCAGCGGCAGCTCCGCCGTCTCGGAGAGGGAGAGCGCGAAGGGGCCCGTCGGGTCGCCCTGCCGCGCCACGTGGAGCGTGCCCGTGAACCCCGCCGCTGCGAGCGCGGGGGCGACTGCGTCGCGGGCGTGCGCCTCGGTATTGCACCGCTCGCTCAAGTGGGCCAGCACCACCACGGCGAGCTCAGCGTGGACCAGCTCGGCGAGCAGCTCGGCCGCCACCCGGTTGGACAGGTGCCCGCCGGCGCCCGCGATCCGCTGCTGCACCACCGGCGGGTAGCCGCTGGTGCGGAGCAGCACATCGTCGTGGTTGGCCTCGAGGACCAGCGCGGTGCGGCTGCGGAGGAGATACCTGACCGCCGCGGTCGGGCGGCCGAGGTCGTAGGCCACGCCGACGCTGGCCCGAGCGGTGGTGACGGCCAGCGCCACCGGTTCCGCCGCATCGTGGCTGATTTCGGCGGACTCGATCCGGAAGGGACCGGCCTCGACGACGGTCGTCATCGTGAGGGGCCGGTGCTCCGCGCCCCCGAGCCGGGGGCGCAGTCGTTCCCACGTGCCGCGGCTGCAGTAGACGGGGACGCCCAGCTCGCGGGCGAGCAGCGCCACGCCGGCGGTGTGGTCGCCGTGCTCGTGGGTCAGGGCGATGCCCGCGACGCGGTCGAGCGAGACCGCCGCCGCCGCCGCGCGCCGGCGGATTTCCCTGGCGCTGAAGCCGACATCCACCAGCAGCGTCTCGCCGCCGTGCTCGATGGCGAGGGCGTTCCCCTTGGAGCCCGAGCCGAGGACGACGAGGCGGGTCACGAACCGGCGAGGCGGCGGTACGTGGCGGTCAGTCCCGCGGCGCGCTCGCTGGTCAGCTCGACCTGCCGCCGGGGGAGGACGCGGCCGGCGGTGGTCAGGAATCCCTCCTCCGTCAGGCGGACGTCCCCGCGAATGCCCCAGGCGAACGGGGGGACCCACTTCGGCGCGTCGCCGCCGAAGAGGTTGGCGCCCGCCCCGATGATGGTACCCGTGCCGAGCATCGAGCCGATGGCGGTCTTGGCGTGGTCGGCGATGAGGCTGCCGAGGAACTGGCGGCCGGTCTCGATGCGCTCGCCCCCCACGTCGAGCCGGACGTCGCCGTAGGTGTTCTTCAGGTTCGAGGTCGTGGTCCCGGCGCCGAGATTGACCCAGGCCCCCAGCACGCTGTGCCCGACGAAGCCGTCGTGCGCCTTGTTCGCGTATCCGAGGAAGACGCAGGCGGTGACCTCGCCGCGCACCCGGCATTGCGGGCCCAGCACCGATCCGCGCAGGTCCCCGCCGAGCACGATGGACTGCGGGCCGACGTAGAGCGGGCCCTCGAGCCGGGCCCCGCTCCGGACCTGCGCCCCCTCGTCCACCACGATCGCCCCGCCGCGGGTGTCGAACACGACGCCCGGTTCGATGAACGCCCCGAGGATCACCACCTCGGACGGTTCGCCGATGACGATGGATCCGCCCGGGATCTCGTCGCCGCCCGCCGCGAGGTAGTCGGCGCAGTCCGCCGGCAGGAGGTGCTCAAGCGCGGTGAGCAGGTCGTACGCGCCGTGGAGCACCAGCCCGTCCACCTCCTGGGCGTCGCCCTCGTCGTGCGGCCCCTCCCAGCATTCCCCCTCGTCCACGACCCAGGCGACGGTGGCGCCCTCGTGGGTCAGACGGCGCACTCCCGGGTCGAGTTCGAGCGGCTCGCCCGACGGGGCGAACCAGCTCGCGGCGACGATGCAGGGCCCGGCGACCGGCGCGATGGCCTGCACGGGCGGCTCGGCGCCCTCGAAGAAACCGAGGCAGTGATCACCGAGGGTGGCGGTCGTCTCCGCGTCGAGGATCCCTTCCCACCGCTCCCGGATGCGCCAGATCCCGGCGCGCAACTCCGCCACCGGGCGGACGCCGGCGAACGGTGCCCAGGCCGCGCCCGGATGCATCGGCTCGAGGAGATACAGCGCCCGGTCAGACATCGCGGACCTCGGGGGGTAGGGTGTCGAGCGCCTCCTTGAGCCGGGCGGCGTCCGCCCGGTTCATGACGAGGATGCGTCCGTTGGCGCGCACCACGACGATGTCGCGGACGCCGAAGAGCACCACCGGCTCGCCGTCGCTCCAGGCGATGCAATCCTCCGCGCCGTGCGCGTGCACCGCACCGACCAGCACGTTGCCCTGGGCGTCCTGCGGGCGCACGCGGGCGAGGGCCTCCCAGGTGCCGACATCGTCCCAGTGGAACGCGCCGGCCACCACCGCCACGGCGTTGCTCCGTTCGAGCACGCCCACGTCGATCGAGACCGGGGTCACCATCGAGAAGAAGCGGGGCACGTCGCCCGCGCGGAGCGCGGCGAGCGCCACGGACAGCTCCGGCGTGTGGCGCTCCACCTCGGCGCGAAGCCGCGCCGCGGTCCAGGCGAAGAGACCGCTGTTCCAGAGCGCGCCGGCCGCGATCAGGTCCAGCGCGCGCGCCGCGTTGGGCTTCTCGACGAACCGTGCCACCCGGCGGGCGACGCCGTCCAGCTCAGGGCCGGGGACGATGTAGCCGTAGCCGGTCTCGGGACGCGAGGGGACCATGCCGACGGTCACCAGCCGGTCGTGGAGCCGGGCGCTCTCGAGAGCGGCGACCGCCGTCTGCCGGAATGCGGCCGGCTCGGGGATGACCCAGTCGGCGTGGAGCGACAGCACCTCCGCCTCAGGGTCCCGACGCTGCGCTTCCATGGTGGCCCAGAGGAGGGCGGGCCCCGTGGAGGCCGCGCGGGGTTCGATCAGGACGTTTTCGGGGGGGATCGGCAGCGCCGCGCGCAGCGGCTCGGCCAGCGTTGCGCCCGTCACCACCAGGATCCGCGTCGGGTCGATGAGCCCGGCGAGGCGATCCACCGCCGCCTCCGCGGTGGAGCGCGGGCCGGCGAGCGGAAGCAGCTGCTTGGGATGTGCCGGCGTGCTGAGGGGCCAAAAGCGCGTGCCGGATCCTCCGGCGAGGAGAACGGCCCACCGCATCAGAGGAGTGCGGACAGCGCGTCGGCGTCCGCGGACAGTTCGAAGAGCAGGGTGCCGACGTTCACGTCGCGGCGGACCAGCAGGAGGAGGGAGGTGTCGTCGCGGATCGGGTGGATGACGACCCGTCCCGAGTCATACTCCACCACGCCCATCTGGAGCTTTCCCTGGCCGGTGCTCCTGCCCAACTGGGTCAGTTGACGCAGCGCCGCGGAGCCCACCGCGGAGAGTTCCTCCGCCGCCGGGTCGCTTCCCGCCTGGGCCACGGTCAGGCCGTCATCGCTCAGCACGAGCGCGCCGAGCACGCCGGGACGCGAGGCGAGGCCGTCCAACAGACTGGAAAGTGCGGACATTCGGGGGGCTCCGGGGCGGGGGGTCGGGGCCCGCTGAACGTAGGTCACGACCTGAGCGAAGTCAAGAATCCACGGTGGGTTGACCCACTTCTTCCCCGTTGGTAACCTTCCGGACTTATGCGCCTTCGACACCTGCTTCCCCTGTGTGCGTCCGTGGCGCTCGCCGCGGCGTGCGACGACGGCGTGGATCTCGCTCCCGCGTCCATTCCGAACGTCGTGGACACCTTCACCGTCGGCTCCCTGACCGGCTCGCCGGTCTCGCTCCCGAGCGCCTTTTCCGTCGCCGACGGCAACGTGGTGCGGACGGACGTGAGCTCCGCCTTCGATTTCGCGTATGACATCGACGCGAGCGACCGGCACGTCTTCCTGACGCTCGAGGTCTTGCGCCTCAGCGACACGGAAGGCTCGGGCCCCGGCCTGCAGTACACCAACAAGACCTTCGAGCAATTGTCCAGCGCGCCCTCCAACGGCTGGATCACCAACGACACGATCGTGGTGGACTCCGGCACCGTCCTGCTGCTCCGTTCGCGCATCGTCTGTAGCGGCCTTGGCGTGCCTCTCTACGGCAAGCTTCAGGTGCTCGCCATCGACGACACGCCGGGCAACGAGACGATCACCTTCCAGGCGCTGTCCAACGAGAATTGCGGATACAAGAGCCTGATGCCGGGACTTCCGAGGGAATGATCCGGTGATCGACCTCCGTCTGTTGCGGCAGGACCCAGACGGGGCGCGGGTGCGGCTGGCCCGCCGGCGCGATCCGGCCGTCGACGCCATGCTCGACGCGATCCTCGCGCTCGACGTGCAGCGTCGGCGGATCCTCTCGCGGGTGGAATCGCTCAAGGCCGAACGCAACAAGGCCACGGAAGAGGTCGCCCGGCGCAAGCGGGCCAGGGAGTCCGCCGACGACCTGATGGCGGACCTGAAGGCATCGGGCGACGAGGTCCGGGCGCTCGACGCCGAGCTCCGCGAGGTCGAGACGGCGCTCGAGGGGCAGGCGCTCGGAGTGCCGAACCTCCCGGCCGCCGAGTGCCCCGACGGGGACGCGAGCGCGAATGCGGTCATGCGCACCTGGGGCACGGCGCCCCGGTTCGCGTTCGAGCCCCGGCCCCACTGGGAGCTGGGGGAGCGGCTCGGCATCCTGGACCTCCCGCGCGGCGCCAAGCTGTCGGGCAGCGGGTTCCCGGTGTTCGTGGGGCTCGGCGCCCGCCTGGTGCGCGCGCTCGAGAACTTCATGCTCGACCTCCACACGCGGGAGCACGCCTACGTCGAGGTGGCGGTGCCGCTCCTCCTCAACCGGGACAGCCTCGTCGGCACGGGGCAGCTTCCGAAGTTCGAGGAGGAGCTCTATGGCGTCGAGCGCGACGGACTCTACCTCCTGCCGACCGCGGAGGTCCCGGTCACGAACCTGCATCGCGACGAGATCCTCGATGGGGCGTCGCTTCCGCGCGGGTACGTGGCCAGCACGCCCTGCTTCCGCCGGGAGGCCGGCGCGCACGGCAAGGACACCCGCGGGCTGATCCGCGTGCACCAGTTCGACAAGGTGGAGCTCGTGCGCCTGGTCCGGCCGGAGGACAGCGCGGCGGAGCACGAGCGCATCACCGCGCATGCGGAGGCGGTGCTGCAGCGGCTAGGGCTTCCGTATCGCGTGCTCTCGCTCGCGGCCGGCGACATCGGCTTCGCCAGTGCCCGCACCTACGACCTCGAGGTGTGGGCCCCGGGCGTGAACGGGTGGCTCGAGGTGTCGAGCGCCTCCACCTTCACCGATTTCCAGGCCCGACGCGCCAACATCCGGTACCGGCCGGAACCGGGCGCCAAGCCGGAGTTCGTCCACACGCTCAACGCCAGCGGCCTGGCCTTCCCCCGCACCATCATCGCCCTGCTGGAGAACGGCCAGCAGTCGGATGGTTCCGTCCAGATTCCCGAGGCGCTCGCGCCCTATCTGGGGACCGATCGCCTGGTCCCCCGTGCGTAGGGATTCCCTCCGCCGGCTCGCCCCGGGCGTCATCGTCACCCTTGCCGTCGGCCTCATCCTGCTGACCGCGGGCACCGGCCTGATGGTCACCCAGCACCTCCAGCAGGACGCCCTCAACATCAGCCGGCTCTACTCCGGCGTCTTCGCCGGACTCAATGACCCGTCGCCAGGTGCGGAGGCCGGCGCCCTGCTGCAGCTCGGGGAGCGGGTCCGGCAGCAGGGCCTTCCTCTCGTGGTCACCGACGGGATGGGGCAGGTGACCGCGTTCGCGAACCTGCCGTTCGAGGCCACGCTCGACGACCCGAGGGTCACGGAGTACGCCCGCAAGCTGGACCGCGTAAACCCGCCCATCATCGAGCCCGGACTCGGTACCGTGCACTTCGGCCCCCTCCCGGCCCGGCGGCAGTTGGGCCTGCTGGCGCTCCTGCAGGCGCTGACCGTGGCGGTCATGGTGGGCGTGGCCACCATCGCGTACCGGCACGCGATGTCGTCGCAACGGGACCGGCTCTGGGTCGCGATGGCGCGGGAGGCCGCGCACCAGATGGGTACACCGCTCATGAGCCTGCAGGGATGGATCGAGGTCGTCCGATCCCGTCCCACACCGCCGGCCGACCTGGCAGAGCACCTCATGGCCGACGCCGAACGGCTCGAGCGTGTGGCGCAGCGGTTCGAACGCATCGGCAATCCGGCCCGGCGCGAGCCGATCGGGCTCGGCGCGCTGGCCGACCGCGTGGCGGGCTATTTCCGCCCGCGGCTTCCGCGGCACGCCAACCCGATC
This sequence comes from Gemmatimonadota bacterium, assembly GCA_022710485.1. GTDB lineage: Bacteria > Gemmatimonadota > Gemmatimonadetes > Gemmatimonadales > GWC2-71-9 > SPDF01. Next base: position 92,769 of record JAKLGU010000001.1, read on the forward strand.
GAGCTCCGGGTCGAGGCGGCAGGCGCCGGGCCCACCGTGCTCGGGGACCAGATCCTTCTCGAGTGGGCCCTCGAGTCGCTCGTGAAGAATGCGATCGATGCGCTCCGAGGGCGCTCCGGCACGATCATTCTTCGGGTCGAGTCCGAGGGCCGGCAGGGCGTCCTCCGCGTCATCGACGACGGCCCCGGCATCGAGGGCAGCATCCGCCGTACGCTGTTCCAGCCTGGCATCACGACCAAGACCGGCGGCTGGGGCATCGGCCTGGCGCTGGCCACCCGCGTGGCGCAGGAGGCGCACGAGGGCGACCTGATCCTCGAGCCGACGCCCACCGGGGCCTGCTTCCGGCTGTCTCTCCCGCTCCAGGACGAGGCCGCCTCCACGTGACCACACCGCTGCTCGGCTCGTTGAATCCCGCCCAGCGCGAGGCGGTCGAGCATGTGGAAGGCCCGTTGCTCGTCCTGGCGGGCGCGGGGTCCGGCAAGACGCGCGTGCTCACCGCCCGCGTCGCCAACCTGATCGAAACCCACGGCGTGGCGCCCGACCGCATCTTCGCGGTGACCTTCACGAACAAGGCCGCCGCCGAGATGAAGGAGCGCATCGGTCGCCTGCTGGGCCGGGACCCGGGGGGGCTCTGGATCGGAACGTTTCACTCCCTGTCGGCCCGAATGCTCCGGCGCGAGGCGGAGCTGCTCGGTTTCACGCGGCAGTACACCATCTACGACGAAGACGATCGCCTGCGCGTCATCCGCCGGCTACTCGAGCAACTCGGCCACCCGCCGAAGGCCTTTCCACCCAAGGCGGTGCAGTCCATCATCTCGGGCGCCAAGAACCGGATGACCCCGCCGAGTGAGCTGCTGGCCGCCAGCACCTTCAACCCGCTGGTCAAGGTGGCGGCCGAGGTGTATGCCGCCCTCGGGCCCGCGCTGAAGGCGGCCAACGCGATGGACTTCGACGACCTGCTCCTGCACCCGCTCGAGCTCTTCCGGGCGCACCCGGAGCGACTGGAGGCCTACCGGCGGAAGTTCCAGTTCGTCCTGGTGGACGAGTTCCAGGACACGAACCGCGCGCAGTACGAGCTGATCCGGGCGTTGGGCGCGCACGGCAACGTCAGCGCCGTCGGCGACGACGACCAGTCTATTTACGGCTGGCGCGGCGCCGAGGTGCGGAACATGGTGGATTTCCAGCGCGACTTCACCGAGGTCCGGCTGGTCCGGCTCGAGGAGAACTACCGCTCCACCCAGGTGGTGCTCGACGCCGCCAACGCCGTCATCGCAGAGAACACCGGCCGGATCGGCAAGACGCTGCGGACGGCGCGGCGGGGCGGGGAACCGGTGACGCTCCTCGCCGCGGCGGACGAGCGGGACGAGGCGGAGTGGATCTCGGGCGAGCTGCGCCGGCGCGCCGCCGACGGCGACTGGAGCTACGGCGAGATGGCGGTGCTGTACCGCACCAACGCGCAGTCCCGCGCGCTCGAAGAAGCGTTCCGCCGGAGTGGCACGCCGTACCGCATCGTGGGAGCCATTAGCTTCTACGACCGGCGCGAGGTGAAGGATCTGCTCGCCTACCTGCGCCTGATCGCGAACCCGGCGGACAACGAGGCCTTCCTGCGCGCGGTCATGGTCCCGCGACGCGGCATCGGGGAGTCGAGCCTCACGGCCGTCATCGAGGCGGCCGGCCAGTGGGGCAAGCCGCTGCTCGCCACCGCGGCCATCGCCGACCGGCTCGGCGACCTCCGGCCCAACGTGCGGCAGGCGCTCACGGGGTTCGCCGCGTTGATCGAACGGCTGCGGAGCCAGTCGGGGCACCAGCCGCCCGCCGATCTCCTCGAGGAACTGATCCAGGCCATCGACTACGAGAACCTCCTCCGCCAGGAGGGACCCGAGGGCGCCGACCGCTGGGAGAACGTGCGGGAACTGGTGGCGAGCGCGGCCAACTGGTCCGAGGTGGTCTCGGCCGATCCCGAGGACGAGGGCTCACCGCTGGAGCGGTTCCTCGCTGACGCCGCACTCCTCAGCTCCCACGATGCGATCGAGGGCTCGGAGGAGGGCGTGACCCTGATGACCATCCACACCGCCAAGGGGCTGGAGTGGCCGGTCGTGGTGCTCGCCGGGCTCGAGGACGGCCTCTTCCCGCTGTCGCGGGCGGACGAGCAGCCGGGCGGCGTCGAGGAGGAGCGGCGGCTCTGCTACGTCGGGCTGACCCGGGCCAAGGACAAGCTCTATGTGACCTTCGCGCGGAGCCGCCGCCGCGGCGGCACCCTGCAGTACTCCCGCCCGTCGCGCTTCCTGGAGGCGCTGCCGCCGGGGATCCTGGATGAGAGACGGACATCCGTCGCGGGCTGGGGACACAGCGGGGCGGCGGGGCAGTGGGGCAGGGCGGCTGGACAGCGGGGCAGCGGGGCGGTACGCGCCGTACCCTGGGCCTCGGCCCCAACTGCCCCGCGGCCCCCCGGCCCCGCCGCGGAACTTCCGGAGGAAGTTTCGCAGGACACTCCGCGCTATGTGAAGGGCGAGCGCGTCCGCCACCGCCGGTTCGGCGGCGGCGCCATCCAGGGGCTGACCGGCGCCGGGCGCGACCTCAAGGTGACAGTCCAGTTCGACGACGAGGAAGTGGGACTCAAGCAACTGCTCGTGGCCTTCGCGGGCCTCGAGCGCGAGTGGGAGAGCGCATGACGATCGGCCGGGACGACATCCTCCGCGTAGCCCAGTTGGCCCAGCTCGACGTGCCGGCGCGTGATGTCGAGGCGCTGGCCGCGCAGATCGGGCGGATCGTGGACTACGTGGCCCAGCTCAACGAGGTCCCCGCGGGGGAGAGCGCACAGCCGTTCCAGGCGGGACCCGCCCGCACGCCGCTCCGCGAGGACGTGCCCCGCTCGGTCCCCCTGGTGCGTGGCGTCGAGACGTTCGCACCCGAGTTCCGGGATGGGCTCTTCCTGGTGCCGCGCCTGGGCGCCATGGAGGCCGAATGAGCGGGCTGACGCACCAGGCGAATGGCGTGGCGGAGCGGCTCCGGGCCGCGGACGCCCGCGGCCTCAACGCGACGCTGCACTGGAGCGAGGAGAACCTGGCGGCCGAAGCGGCCCGCGTGGAGGCGCTCGCCGGGGCCGGCGCCACCCTGCCGCTGGCCGGGATGCCGATCGCGCTGAAGGACAACATCGTCACCACCGACGCGCCAACCACCTGTGCGTCGCGGATCCTCGAGGGGTACCGGTCGCCGTACGACGCCACAGTGGTCCGCCGCCTTCGGGAGGCCGGCGCCCTCATCGCCGCCAAGGCGAACCTCGACGAGTTCGCGATGGGCTCCTCGACCGAGCACTCCGCGTTCGGCCGGGTGCTGCATCCGACGCACCCCGACCGGGTGCCCGGCGGCTCGTCCGGCGGGTCGGCGGCGCTGGTGGCCGCGGGCGTCGTGCCGGCCGCGCTCGGCTCCGAAACCGGCGGCTCGGTGCGGCAGCCGGCGAGCTTCTGCGGCATCGTCGGCGTGAAGCCGACCTACGGGCGGGTCAGCCGGTACGGGCTCGTCGCGTTCGGCTCCTCGCTCGATTGCGTCTCGGTGTTCGGCCGCACGGTGGACGACGCCTCACGGGTGCTGGCCGTCATCGCGGGGCAGGACGAACAGGACGCCACGACCGTTGACGCCCCGCCGATGACCCTGGAAGCAGCGCCCGGCTCGCTGCGCGGAATCCGGATTGGCCTGCCCGCGGAGTACTTCCCGGCCGACCTCGATGCCGGGGTCCGGGCCGGGGTCGACCGCGCGGCGGCGGCGCTCCGCGCCCTCGGGGCGGAGCTGGTGCCGGTCTCGCTGCCGCACAGCGCCTACGCCGTGCCGACGTACTACGTCCTGGCCCCGGCGGAAGCCGCGTCCAACCTGGCGCGGTACGACGGCGTGCGGTACGGCGTGCGCCGGATCGGCCCGGCCGGCGACCTCCCCGCGCTCTACCGCGCCACGCGCGGCGAGGGGTTCGGCGCGGAGGTGCGGCGCCGCATCCTGGTGGGCACCTACGTGCTGAGCGCCGGCTACTACGACGCCTACTACAACAAGGCCCAGCAGGTGCGGAACCTGATCGCCGCCGACTTCACGAAGGCGTTTGCCCCGGGCGGTGTGCATTTCCTCCTCACACCCACGACACCGACGCCCGCCTTCCGGGCCGGGGAGAAGACGGCGGATCCGGTCTCCATGTATCTCGCCGACATCTTCGTCTCGGCGGTGAGCCTGGCGGGCTTACCCGCCATGAGCCTTCCCGCCGGCCTGTCCGAGGGACTGCCGGTGGGCGTGCAGATCATCGCGCCGGCGTTCGAGGAGTCCCGGATGCTCGCGCTGGCGAGCGCGCTCGAGGCGGCGCTCGGCGCGGCCGGGGAGGTGCGCTGATGACCTGGGAGACCGTCATCGGGCTCGAGGTCCACGTCCAGCAGGGCACGCGGACCAAGATGTTCTGCGGCTGCGTCGCCTCCTTCGGCGACCCGCCGAACACCAACGTCTGCCCCACCTGTCTCGGCCTCCCGGGCGCACTGCCGGTGCCGAACGCTGAGGCGATCCGCCTCGCGGTGCGGGGCGCGCTGGCGCTCGGCGCCACCATCCACCACGAGAGCGTCTTCGCGCGCAAGAACTACTTCTATCCCGACCTGCCCAAGGGCTACCAGATCTCCCAGTTCGACCGGCCGCTCTCCACGGGCGGGGAAGTGTGGTTCGAATCGTTGGAGCGCGGGCGGATCGCGTGCAGCATCACGCGGCTGCACGTGGAGGAGGACGCCGGCAAGTCGCTGCACGACCGGTATCCCGGGCACACGGCGGTGGACCTCAACCGCGCCGGGACCCCGCTCGCCGAGATCGTGAGCGGCCCCGACCTCCGATCCCCGGCCGAAGCACGGGCCTACCTCGTGGCACTGAAGCAGATCCTGGTCTACGCCGGCGTGAGCGACTGCAGCATGGAGAAGGGGACCCTCCGCGTGGACGCCAACCTCTCGGTCCGGCGGGCAGGGGAGACGAAGCTCGGCACCAAGACCGAGATCAAGAACATGAACAGCTTCGCCAACGTGGAGCGGGCCCTGACCGCCGAGCGGGAGCGGCAGGTGGCGCTGCTCGAGTCGGGGGGACGGGTGGAGCAGGTGTCGCTCCTGTTCAACGCCGCCACCGGCTCGGTGCGTCCGAGCCGGTCCAAGGAAGACAGCCACGACTATCGGTACTTCCCCGATCCCGACCTGCCGCACCTGGTGCTCGACGAGGCGTTCATCGAGGAGCAGCGCCGAGCGCTGCCCGAGCTCCCGGATGCCCGTCGTGCCCGGTTCGAGGCGGCGTACGGCCTCTCGGCCTATCACGCGCAGGAATTGACCGGCGAGCGGGCGGTGGCCGACTACTTCGAGGCAACGGTGAAGGCCGGCGCGGAGGCAAAGGCGGTGGTCGGGTGGGTGCTGGGCGACGCGATGGCAGGGTACAACGCGGACGGCACGTTCGCGGTCTCTCCTGCACAGCTCGCAGAGCTCATTGCGGCGATCGCCGACGGCACGGTCAGCAATCAGGCCGCAAAGCAGGTGTTCGCAGCGCTGGGCACGGCCCCTCCGAACACGTCAGCTCGGGTGCAGGCCGCCAGCCTCGGCCTCGTACAGGTCCAGGACACCGGCGCACTCGAGGGCTGGGTGGACGAGGTGCTCGCCGCGCATCCCGGCGAGGTCGCGCGCTACAAGGGGGGCGAGGCGAAACTGATTGGATTCTTCGTGGGGCAGGTGATGAAGAAGAGCGGGGGGAAGGCGGACCCGAAGGGCGTGACACCGATCTTGCAGCGGAAATTGAAGGGCTGAGTTCTCAGTCCTGTCCTTCGTCCTCCTCGAGCAAGTCCTCCAATACGCGATCGACCACTTCCGACACCGTCCCGGTGAGCACCGTCATGAGCACGTCGCTCGCCTCCGCGGCGAGGTCCTCGGGGTGCTTCCGGTCCCGCGACAGGCGGACGATGTTGCCGAGGTACACCGGCACGGCGGCGCCATCCTCCAGGCTCGGGGTCTCCTCGTCCGAATCCGAACGGCGCGTCTCGTCCCGCTCGAACGCCGGCACCGGCACGCTCGCCTTCCACGGTTCTGCCTCATCCCCTTCATCGTCCTCCCCCTCGTCCGTCAGCGGAAAGCGGTCGGCAGGGAGGAGCGCCAGGAGCCGGCACTGCAGCCCCGGCGAGTCCTCGAAGGCCACGAGCCCCAGGTGGACCGGCTCGTCGAAGAGGTGAAACTCCCGCAATTCCTCGAGCGCCTCGGAGGGCGCCACTCTCCGCCCGACCAGCCGCCCGTCGATGAAGGTGCCGAGGCAGACCGACCCGATAGGTGTGCGGTCGTCCTCGACCGGCTCGACCCGCACCAGCACCCGGTTGCTGGTGGCCACCAGCACGCTCGGCCGGCCTTCCGCCTCACCCTCCGGCAGCCCGAGGTCGTCAGGCCGCATCGGAGGCTCCCGGGGCGGATAATTCTTTCCAGGGCCGCGGCGCGGTCAGTTCACGCCAGTAGGTGAGGTCCGCCTTCCGGGGCAGCCCGAAGTCGCGCTCGGCCAGCTTGTGGATCCGCGTGACGTCCGCGGAGCCTCGGCCGCCTTGCACCTCGCGCCGGAGGTGTTGGGCGGACTTCAGCGGATCGGCCCCCGCCGGATCGAGGCGGCGGGCGAGCGGGCGGTCGTCGCCCAGCATCTCCATCACGAATTCGTACGAGAGCGCCATGTGCTGCTCGACGTCCTCGTCGGGCAGGTCCCACCGGCTGTGCGCCCGGGCCATCCGGAAGGCGCGCTGCCAGCTCCGGGTTTCCACCAGGTGCACCATGCCGCGAAACAGCCGGCGGTTGGTCCGCACGCTGAAGATCGTGGGGGAGATGATCTGGTCGAGGTGGGCGTCCGCCGGCGTGTGGTCCAGCTGGATCACTTCCTTGGCGGTGCGGGCAAAGCCTTCGCCGAGGTGCGTCTCGAACCGTGCTTCCCAGTACGCGTGCCCGAGGCCCGAGCGGGAACTGGTGACCGCCAGCTGCCGGGGCACGAAGTAGTTGTGGGCGACGGTGTCGGCGGCGAGATGCGACAAGTACCCGAGCCCGAACGCCCGCAGGGCATCGGTGGGCGCGAGGTCGTGGATCTCCTGACCCACGTGCCAGTGGTGGCAGTGCCGGCTCACGGGCGCGAAGTTCTTCGCCATCGAGCTGTCGGCCGCGATGTTGCCGTAGAGGAAGTCGAACGGAAAGGCCCGGATGAGATCCGCGACCGTCGGCGGCAGGAGGTGGGCGCTCGCCAGGACGTTCTGGGCCAGGTAAATGTGGGTGCCCGGGGTCCAGGCGTGGAGCGCGTCCGGCGCGATGGCGAGCGCCAGGCCCACCGCGACGACGGCGGCGGCGACGCGCGCGGCGGTCATCTGCGCCGCCGCCGGCGGAGCACCCTTCCGATGATGCCCGTGCTGAGCCGAGCCGTCCGGAGGACGCTCGCGAAGTGGAGGGCGGTGTCCTCGACCTCGTCGTGGACGACTTCGTACAGCGCATCGAGATCGGCCGCACGCTCCGAGACCCGGTCGATGCCGTGATCCAGCCGCTTGCGGAGGCGCCGGCTGGTGGCGAGATAGGCGTCGCCCTCGTCGCGCACGCGGCCCACCAGCGCCTGGAGCTGCCCCAGCTGCTCGGACGCCGACGCCAGGGCGCGCCGGAAGGCGAGGGCCGCCAGGCCGATCGCCACGAACATCACGACGCACGCGAAGGCGACAATTGCGAGCGAGATCGCGATGGTCGGACCCACCCAGCCGGGGATCGATCCGGGGACGGCCTGGAGGACGATCGTGAGCATGTTCACCCTCGAAGTATGCCCCCCCGGGGGGCGAATCGGAATCCCTCGCGCTTGACGGCCCCCCGCACCCCGGGCGAGCTTTGGCCATGCCTCCACGCTATCTCGTCCGCGGCGGAAACACGCTTCGCGGCACCGTGCGCCCCGCCGGCAACAAGAACGCCGCGCTCCCCGCCATCGCCGCCACCGTCCTGGCCGAGGGTCCCGTCGAGCTGGACAACATGCCGCGCATCCGCGACGTGGAAACCATGCTCGCCATCCTCGCGGAACTCGGCGCCGGCGTCGAGTGGCTCGACACCAACCACGTCCGGATCGACCCGCGCCCCATCGAGAACAAGCCGCTCGATCCGCGGCTCTGCGCCCGGATCCGCGCCTCGATCCTGCTCGCGGGTCCGCTCCTCGCCCGGTTCGGGCGGGTCACGCTGCCGCCGCCCGGCGGCGACGTCATCGGGCGGCGCCGGGTGGACACCCACTTCCTCGCGCTCGAGGCGCTCGGCGCCGAGGTGCAGCTCGGCGACAGCTACGAGCTCTTCGGCAAGTCGCTCCGCGGCGCCGACATCTTCCTCGACGAACCGAGCGTCACCGGAACCGAAAACGCCCTGATGGCGGCGGTGCGGGCGCAGGGACGCACCGTCCTCCGCAACGCCGCCTCCGAACCGCACGTGCAGGACCTCGCCCGGCTCCTCGTGGCCATGGGCGCCCGGATCGAGGGGATCGGCTCCAACACCTACGTGATCGATGGCGGGCAGCCGCTCCACGGCGCCTCCTATACCATCGGCCCCGATCACATCGAAATCGGCTCCTTCATCGGCCTGGCCGCGGTCACGAACAGCGCCCTCACCATCGACGGCGTCCGGGGCGACGACCTCCGGGGCACGCTGCTGGGCTTCGAGCGGCTCGGCATCCGCCCGCGGCTGGACGGGCAGAAGCTGATCATCGACGCCGACCAGGAGCGGCGGATCCGCCCCGACCTCGGCGGGCATGTGCCGAAGCTGGAGGACGGGCCGTGGCCGGCGTTCCCCGCCGACACGATGTCCATCGCGCTGGTGGCGGCCACCCAGTGCGAGGGGCTGCTGCTCGTCTTCGAGAAGATGTTCGAGTCGCGGATGTTCTTCGTGGACAAGCTGATTGGGATGGGCGCGCGGATCGTGTTGTGCGACCCGCACCGCGCGGTCGTGGCGGGGCCCGTCAAGCTGCGGGGCGGGACGGTGGAATCGCCCGACATCCGGGCCGGCATGGCGATGCTGATCGCCGCGCTCGCCGCCGAGGGCACCTCGCACCTGCACAACGTCGGGCAGATCGAGCGCGGCTACGAGCAGATCGACAGCCGACTCCGGGCGCTGGGCGCCGAGATCGAGCGGTTCGAGGAATAGCCCTAGAACGTGTAGCCGACGCCCAGCAGCCCGCCGAAGTTGGTGATGTCGTACAGGAAGTAGCCCGGCTGGCCCTCATCGCCGGTGGCGTAGTCGGCGTAGATCGCGCGGTAGCCGAGCGTGGTCGAGAAATGCTCCCCGAACTTATAGTTGACGTACCCCGCCGCCTGCCAGGTCGTGTTGGTGCCGCCGATCTGGAACCCGCCGAGGTCGCCCCGCGCGATGACGCTCAGGTGCTTCGTGACCGGCACGATGGCCCGCGCGCCGATGAGCGGCGCGAACCAGGCCTCGCTCTTGCTCCTCCCCGAGAAGTTGGGGTTGTCGGTGTTCGGCACGAACTCCGCCTCGATGACCGGCACGCGGACGCCGATGAGCGCGTCGAGCCAGGGCAGGACCCGGTAGCCGCCGTCCACCTCCATCACCCACTCCTTCAGCTTCACCTCGGCCACCTCGGTGCCGCCGGAGGGAAGGGCGAGATCGGAGCCGAGCTTCATGTAGATGAAGTCGGCGCCGGCCACGAAGGTCTTCCCTCGGCCCACGTAGTTGAGCATCGCCCCCATCTTCAGGTTCTCGAGGATGTCGCTGAAGGAGACGTCGACGGTGGAGCTCAGCGGGCCGATCGCCTGCGTGCCCGACATCGCCGCTGCCCAGGCGTAGAGCGTGACGGTATTTTCCCACTTGGCGGTCTCGGATTCCTGCGCGTGCAGGGTACCGCCGGCGAAGGCGAGCAAGACCGCCAGGCAGGCACCGGAACGGGATTTCGAGCGCGACATCTGCGACACTCCGGTGGGGGGATACGGGGGCGGCCGCTCGCCGCCCGACGGGCAGAAACATCAACAGACTCTTCGGCACGCGCAACGTCCGGTGGATGGCGCGCGCCCCACATGAGGTGCTGCGAGTGCCCAAGCGCGAATCGTTGCACGAACGTCCGGTGCCGGGAGACGGCGTTCCCCGGCTGGAACTTGCGGAGTGGCGCGCACGGTACGGCGTCGTCGCCGGGGTGACCACCCGCGGGACTCCGGTGGACCCGTTCGACCTGGGCCTCTCGAGCGGGCGCCCCGTCGGCAAGGTCCTGGACCAATGGGCCGCCTTCCGGGCCGCCGAACCGGGGTTCCCACTCACCACGCTCGGGCGCCAGGTCCACGGTACGGAGGTGGCTTGGCATGAAGGGGGCAGGGGCTGGCTCATCCTCGATGGGGTGGACGGGCACGCCACCGGCTCTGCCGGAGTCCTGATGACGGTCACGGTGGCGGACTGTACTCCGGTCTACCTGCTGGATCCGGTTCAGGGGGGGCTGGCGCTCTTGCACGCCGGCTGGAGAGGGGCCAGCTCCCGCATCCTCGAGCGCGGCATCCGCCTCCTCACGGGGAGGACGGGGGCGAATGTGGAAGAAATTGTAATGCATTGTGGGATTGGTATTTGCGGCGACTGCTATGAAGTAGGTTATGAGGTGTTTGAAGCCTTTGGCCTCCCTGTCCCGGTCGGGGGGAAAGGGCCGCTCGACATCCGAGGGCAGCTCGTCCGGCAGGGGCAGGAGCTCGGAATCGGCCGGATTACCACCTCCGATTGGTGCAGCGGGCACCATGGCGACCTCTTCCACAGCCACCGCCGGTCCAGGGGCGTCGACGGCCGGATGATCGCCTACCTGGGGAGACCGCTGGCAACCCGTTGAGGTGATTGACGTCCCGGCGTACCCGGGGTATCATTCCATGCTGTGGAGGCCGCCAGTCCGGGGCCGGTTGGTGATGTGGGGGAGTTCCCCCACATTTTTTTTCACCCCCGCGACGCGACTTCCGACCCCATACCCGACGCTGAGTCCAGCCGGGCCCGGGTGCCGGTTTCCGTCCGTCGGACGATTCGTCGTCCCGCGGGGGAGCCGGGCGGGTGTGGCGACATTCGTGTACGAGCAATGCGTGTATTCCCCGGCTGCACGGGGCTGACCGGTGACTCCGGCATGGAGTGACGATGGCGACTTCGACTGAAATGCTGGCGGCGTTCCGCGAGCTGACGACCACCAAGCAACTCGACCGTGCGGAACTGCTCGACCTCCTGCACGACGGCATCCAGGCCGCGCTGGTCCGGAAGTACGGGCCGACGGTCCGCTTCGAGCTGTCGGTGGACGAACTCAAGGGCGGCCTCACGGTGACCCGGCTCCGGCAGGTCGTCGAGGCGGTGGAGGACCCGGCGAGCCAGGTCTCCGTGGAGGAGGCCCGGTTCGAGGACCCCGAGTTCCAGCCCGGCGACATGCTCGAGGAGGACATCCCCTTCGAGGCCTTCGGGCGGCTGGCGGTGCAGGCGGCCAAGCAGCGGATCATCCAGCGGGTGCGCGAGGGCGAGCGCGCGCGCATCCGCGACGAGTTCGCCGACAAGGTGGGCGAGCTCCTCTCCGGCGAGATCCAGCAGATCGAGCGCGGCAAGCTGGTCATCATGCTCAACAAGTTCCGCGAGGCGGAGGCGATCATCCCCTACCGCGAGCAGAACCACCGCGAGCACTTCCACCAGGGCGACACCATCCGCGCCGTGCTGAAGCGCCTCGAGGAGACGCCCAAGGGCCCGCGCCTCATCCTGAGCCGCGCCGACGGCCTGTTCGTCAAGGCGCTCTTCAAGCTCGAGGTGCCGGAAATCCAGCAGGGCATCATCGAGATCCGCGCCATCGCGCGCGAGGTCGGCAGCCGCACCAAGGTGGCCGTCATCTCCCGCGACGACGCCATCGACGCCGTCGGCGCCTGCGTCGGCCTCAAGGGCTCCCGCGTGCAGGCGGTCGTCAACGAGCTGAGCGGCGAGCGGATCGACATCGTGCCGTGGTCCCCCGACCCCGAGCGCTTCGCCAAGCAGGCCCTGGCGCCCGCCCGCGTGGCCCGCGTCATCGCCGACCCGGCCTCGAAGACCATCAACGCGGTCGTGGACGAGGACCAGCTCTCCCTCGCCATCGGGCGCAACGGCCAGAACGTGCGCCTCGCCTCGGAATTGACCGGGTGGAAGATCGACCTCTACTCCAGCCGCGAGTGGCTGGAGCGCGGCGGCGAGAGCCCGCTCTTCGCCCCGCTGCCGCCGGAGGAGGAAATCGCCCTCCAGGTGCCCCTCACCGAGCTCGAGGGCCTAGCTCCCGAGCTGGTCGGGCTCCTGGCGAACGCCGGGTTCACCATGCTGAACGACGTGCTCGACCTCGAGCGCGACGACTTCCTGCGCGTGCCGGGCATGACGCCGGAGGCCGCGGACCAGCTGGTCGGGTTCCTCGCGGAGCTCACCATGGAAGAGAGTGAGTCCGGGGAGGACGCGGCGCCTCCCGCGTGAGCGGCGGTGTCCTCGGCCTGCTGGGCCTCGGCCTCCGGGCGGGGCACGTCGTGATCGGCGTGGACGGCGTCCGTCGGTCGCTGCAGGCGGGGCAGGTGCGGTGCGTGGTGGTCGCCTCGGATGCGAGCCCCCGCGCGCTGCAGAAGGTGATCCGGCTGGCCGAGGCGCAGGGCATTCCCCTGGTGCCGGGGCCGGCGGCGGACGAGATGGGCAGGAAGTTGGGACGGCCCCCCGTGATGGTGGCCGGCGTGCGGGACCGCGCACTGGCCGATGGTTTGGGCCGCCTGTCGCGGGAAGTCCCTGAGGAGGAATGAGTGGTCAAGACCCGGGTACATGAGTTGGCGGCGGAATTTGGTGTCACCTCCGAGCAGCTGATCCAGTCGCTGAAGGAGATGAACATCTTCGTGCGCAGCCACCTGTCCGCGCTGGAAGCGGGACAGGTGTCGGCGTTGCGCGTCCGTTGGGAGCGCGAGAAGCGCAAGAGCGCCGAGGAACCGAAGCCGAAGCGCGGCGGGCGCCGGAAGGCGGCCGAGCCGGTCGAGCCCGTCGCCCCCGCGGCGCCGGTCCGCCGGCGTCGCACGGCGGCCGAGGTGGCCAAGGTGGAAGCCGAGGCGGCCGCCGAGGCCGAGGCGCAGGCGTCGGCGCTGGCGGCCCTCGAGGCCGAGCGGGAGCTGACCCGCGGCGAAGCCGCCGCGGCCGCCCGGTCACTCGAGGACCGCGCACGCGAGCTCTTCAAGGACCTCCCGCCGCTGGAGGCGGAGGCGGCAGTGGAGCCCGCAGCCCCGCCGGTCCGCCGCAAGGTCGAAGATCTCTTCCCGTCCGCGCCCCCAGCCGGCGCCCCGAGTGCGCCGGCGTCCGCTGAATCTGCCGCACAGACCCCCGTGGCCCCGCGGAAGCCGTTCATCCCGCCCCGGATCCAGCGTCCTGCGCCCGGCAGCCCGCCGCCCGCCTCCTCGGGCGCGCCGGCCGGCCGGCGTGGGCCGCCGAGTCGCGGCCCGCGGCCCGTCTTCAGCAGCGCCACCGGCCCGTCCGAAGTGGCGCGGCCGCGCGAGTTCGGCCCGGACGCCAAGAAGGGCGATTTCAAGAAGGGCAAGAAGAAGCGCGGCAAGAACCAGGTCGACCAGGAAGCGGTGAGCAAGAACATCCTGAAGACCATGAAGGGCATGAAGGGGAGCCGGAAGTCCAGGGGCCGCTCGGACGAGCCGTCCTACCGCGACGTGATGGCGGGGCGCGCCGCGGAGGAACGGGAGAAGGAAAAGACCCGGATCCGGGTCAACGAGTTCATCTCCGTCTCCGAACTCGCCGACCTGATGAAGGTGCCGTCCAGCCAGATCGTGCAGTTCGCGTTCAAGGAGCTGGGGCTGATGGTGACGGTCAACCAGCGGCTCGACTTCGACCAGATCGAGCTCATCGCCTCGCAGTTCGGCTTCGAGGCGCTGCGCGAGGACGAGTACGCCGCCGACCTGAGCCAGGACGACGAGCAGGACCCGGCCGAAACGCTCAAGCCGCGCGCCCCGGTCGTCACGATCATGGGCCACGTGGACCACGGCAAGACCTCGCTGCTCGACTACATCCGGCACGCCAACATCGTGGCCGGCGAGGCGGGCGGCATCACCCAGCACATCGGCGCGTACCACGTCGAGCTCCCGAGCGGCCGTCGCATCACCTTCCTCGACACGCCGGGCCACGAGGCCTTCACCGCCATGCGCGCCCGCGGCGCCCAGGTGACGGACATCGTGGTGCTGGTGGTGGCGGCCGACGACCAGGTCATGCCCCAGACGGTCGAGGCCATCAGCCACGCCAAGAACGCCGGCGTGCCGTTGATCGTGGCCATCAACAAGGTGGACCTGCCCTCCGCCAACGTGCAGAAGACGATGCAGGACCTCCTGCAGCACCAGGTCGTCCTCGAGGAATTCGGCGGCGACGTCCTCTCGGCAGCGGTCTCGGCCAAGAAGGGCACCGGCGTCGACCTCCTCCTCGAGAAGATCCTGCTCCAGGCCGACGTCCTCGACCTCAAGGCCAACCCCGACCACCGGGCCCAGGGCACCGTGGTCGAGTCCACCCTCGATCCGGGCAAGGGTCCCCTCGCCACGCTGCTGGTGCAGCGCGGCACGCTCAAGGTCGGCGAGAACTTCATCTGCGGCAAGTTCTCCGGACGCGTGCGCGCGCTCTTCGACGAGCGCGGCAACACGATGACGTCCGCCGGGCCGTCCATGCCGGTGCAGATCCTCGGCTTCGACGGCGTGCCGTCGGCCGGCGACTCGTTCCTCGTGGTCGCGGACGCGGCCGAAGCGCGCGACATCGCCCAGAAGCGGCAGCGGCTCGAGCGCGAGGCGCAGAACCGCCGCGGTCAGCGGGGCGGCACGCTGGAGGACTTCAGCCGGGCGCTCAAGGAAGGGCAGGTCACGACCCTGCCGATCATCATCAAGGCCGACCAGGGCGGCCCCGCCGAGGCCCTGGCCGACGCGCTTGCGCAGCTCAGCACGCCGGAGGTCCGGGTCGAGGTGGTGCACCGCGGGGTCGGCGCCATCAGCGACAGCGACGTCCTGCTCGCCAAGGCGTCGGGGGCCATCATCCTCGGCTTCCACGTCCGGCCGGACTCCAACGCCCGCGCCTCCGCGGAGCGGGAGCAGGTGGACATCCGGACCTACCGCGTCATCTACGAGGCGGTGGACGACATCCGGAAGGCGCTCGAAGGGCTGCTCAAGCCCGAGGAGCGCGAGACGGTGCTCGGCGAGGCCGAGGTGCTGCAGGTGTTCAAGGTCAGCAAGGTGGGCACCATCGCCGGCTCCATCGTGCGGAGCGGCATGATCCAGCGCGGCACCAAGGCCCGGGTCGTGCGCGACGGCGTGACGGTGTACGCCGGCTCCTTCTCGAGCCTCAAGCGGTTCAAGGACGACGTGAAGGAAGTCCGCGAAGGGCTCGAGTGCGGCATCGGCATCGAGAACTTCAACGACGTCAAGGTCGGCGACCGGATCGAGTCGTTCCGCCTCGAGGAGATCAAGCGGACCCTCGAGCCGACCGCCTCCGCCGGCGCGGCGTGAGCCATGAAGGGCTCGTCGCGGCGCCCCGAGCAGGTGGCCGAGAACCTTCGGCAGGTGGTGGCGGACGCCCTCGCCCGTGACATCCGCGACCCGCGCGTCGGGTTCGTGACGCTCACCGGGGTCACGGTCACGCAGGACCTGTCGCACGCCAAGATCCGGGTGAGCGTGCCGGGCGACGAGGACGCCAAGCAGAAGGCGCTCGAGGGGCTGCGCAGCGCCGCCGGGTTCCTCCGCACCCGCGTCGCGAAGGCGCTCACGACGCGCACGGTGCCGGAGCTGCACTTCGAGCTCGATCGCGGTCTCGAGCACGCGGCCCGCATCAACGAGGTGCTGGCGTCGCTCAAGCAGGAGGAGCAGGACTGACCGGCGCCCTGCTCGTGGACAAGCCGGCAGGCATGACGTCCCACGATGTCGTGGCCAGGGCGCGGCGGGTCCTCGGCGAGCGCTCGATCGGGCACACCGGCACGCTGGACCCGTTCGCCACCGGCCTCCTCGTGCTGCTGGTCGGGAAAGGAACCCGGGTGGCGCGGTTCCTCGACGGGCTGGGGAAGACCTACCTGGCGACGGCTCGGCTGGGGCAGCGGACCGCCACGGACGACCTGACCGGCGAGCCGGTCGGTCCGGCGCACGAGGGGCCGCTGCCCGCCCGCGAGGAAATCGCCAGGGTACTGGCGGGGTTCCTGGGCGTGCAGGCGCAGACACCGCCGGCGTATTCGGCCCGGAAGCAGGGCGGCGAGCGAGCCTACGCCCGCGCCCGGCGCGGGGAGCCGGTGGAGCTCGCCCCGTCCCAGGTGACCGTCTACCAGGCGGAGCTGCTGTCGGTCGAGGGGGCGGAGGTGACCTTCCGGGTCACCGTGAGCACCGGGACCTATGTGCGCGCCATCGCGCGCGACCTGGGGGAGCGGCTGGGCACTGGCGCGCACCTCACGGCGCTCCGGCGGGAATCGATCGGCAGCCTCCGCGTGGAGGACGCCCTGCCGCTCGATGCGCTCGCGCCTGACACGCCGCTCTGGCCGCTGGGGGCCGTGCTGAGCCACCTGCCGCGCGTCCCGCTCGACGAGGCCGGCCGCGTGGACGTCGCGCACGGGCGCGCCGTCGAGGGCGTCGTGTCCGGCACGGCGGTCCTGCTGGCCGGCAACGAGGTGATCGCGGTCGCGGAGGGGGATGGCAGATGGCTCAGGCCCACGGTCGTGCTCGCGGCGCCGTGACCGCCTTCCTCCCCGAGCGGCCGGAAGGCACGGTGGTGACCGTCGGTTCGTTCGACGGCGTCCACCGCGGACACGAGGCGGTGCTCCGCGAGATCGCCGCGCGGGCCCGGGCGGCGGGGCGGCACAGCGTGCTGGTCACCTTCGACCCGCACCCGATGGCGGTGGTCAACCCCGCGGCCGCGCCGCTCCTCCTGACGACGGGGCCCGAACGCCGGGAAATTCTGGCCCAGACGGGGCTGGACTACGCCGTCCTCCTGCATTTCGACCGGGCGCTGGCGGCCATGCCGCCGGAGCAGTTCGTCCGGGAGGTGCTGGTCCGGGGCTGCGGAATGCGCGAGCTGGTGATCGGGCACGATCACGGCTTCGGGCGGGGCCGGCAGGGCGACGTCGAACTTCTCGGCCGGCTGGGCGCGGAGCTGGGCTTCGCGGTGGACGTGGTCCCGGCGCTCGAGGTGGACGGGCACGCGGTGTCGAGCACCCAGGTGCGCCGGGCGGTGGCCGGAGGGGACCTGTCCCTCGCTTCCCGCCTGCTCGGGCGGAGGTACTTCGCCACCGGCCAGGTGGTCCCAGGCGACGGGCGGGGACGGGGGCTCGGGTTCCCGACGGCCAACCTGGCCGGGATCCCGTCCCGCAAGCTGCTGCCGCCGGACGGCGTCTATGCGGTGCGCGTGGAATGGCGCGGCGGGCGCGCCGACGGGATGATGAACCAGGGGGGACGGCCGACGTTCCAGCAGGCGGAACGGTCCCTCGAGGTGCACCTGCTCGACCACGCAGGCGACCTGTACGGCGAGTGGCTCAAAGTGGAGTGGGTGGCGCGGCTGCGGGACGTGCGGCGCTTCCCCTCGTTGGATGCACTGCGGGCGCAGCTGGAACGCGACCGCTCCTCGGCGCGCGCGGCGTTGGCCGCGCCTGCGACCGGTACTCTGTCTACCTGAATCCACGGCTGACCCGGCAACGATGACTTCCTCAATCCGAAACCGTCTCCTGATCATCGGCGCGCTCGTGGCGCTCTCGGTCTACAGTCTCTTCCCGCGCGAGGTCACGATCCGCAGTCGCGGGGCCGACGGCGCCATGCGCGACACCACGGAGACCCGCGTCCCGCTGAAGCTCGGCCTCGACCTCCAGGGCGGCATGCACCTGGGGCTCGAACTCGACCAGAGCAGCCGGGTGTCCAGCGACGTCTCGCGGGACATCGACCTCGCCCTCACCGTGCTCCGCAAGCGGGTGGACGAGTTCGGCGTGCAGGAACCGGTGGTCCAGAAAGTCGGCAACGAGCGCATCGTCGTCGAGCTCGCCGGCATCCGGGACCCGCAGCGCGCCATGGACATCGTCCAGAAGGCGGCGTTCCTCGAGTTCCGCATCACCGACCGGACGAGCGCGCTCGACAAGGCGCTGCCGGCCATGGACCGCGCGCTGCGCGGGCTCGGCGTCACCGCCGGGCCGGGGCAGGCCGCGCCCAGCGCGGTGCAGTCGCTGTTGGGCGGCGATTCCGCGGCCGCGCCGTCGGACACGGCGCCGGTCGAGGGCGGTGTCCTGGCCGGGCTCATCCAGCCGGGCGCGGCGGCGGGGAGCGGCGTGCCGGGCGAGTACTTCGTGCCCGAGGCGGCGTTCCCGCGGGTGGACAGCCTCCTCCGGATTCCCGAGGTGACGCGCGCGCTCCCGCGCGGCGTGGAAATCCTCTGGACCGCGGCGCCGATCAGCGTCGGCGTGCAGCCGTACCGCTTCTTCTACGTGGTCGAGGACAAGCCGATCGTCACCGGGCGCAACCTGGTGGACGCCTCGGCGCAGTTCGACCAGCTCACCAACGGCCCCGTCGTGCTCTTCGAGCTGGACCGCGCCGGCGGCCGCCAGTTCGGCGCGGCCACCCAGGCCCACATCGGCGACTACATGGCCATCGTGCTCGACGGCCGGGTGCAGGGCCCGCCGCCGGTCATCCAGGGCCGGATCGACCGCAACGGCCAGATCACGATGGGCGGCGGCAAGTCGATCGTCGAGGCGCAGGACCTGGCCCTGACCCTCAAGGCGGGCGCGCTGCCGGTGCCGCTGAAGATCGTCGAGCGGGTCGAGGTCGGGCCGAGCCTCGGCGCCGACAGCATCCGCGGGGGCATCACGGCCGGCCTGGTCGGCACGCTGATCGTCATCCTGATCATGATCGTGTACTACCGCATGAGCGGCGTACTGGCCGTCGGCGCCTTGTCGCTCTACATCCTCTTCACGCTGGGCGGTCTCGCGATGATCGACGCGACGCTCACGCTGCCGGGGCTCGCGGGCATCGTGCTCTCCATCGGCATCGCGGTGGACGCCAACGTGCTGATCTTCGAGCGCATCCGCGAGGAGCTCATCCACGGCCGCACCGTGCGCCTCGCCATCGACGAGGGCTTCAAGCACGCCATGAGCGCCATCATTGACTCCAACGTCAGCACCGTCATCACGGCGCTCTTCCTCTTCCAGTTCGGCACCGGCCCGGTCAAGGGCTTCGCCGTGACGCTGACCATGGGCATCTTCGCCTCCATGATCACCGCCATCTTCGTCTCCCGGACCTTCTTCATGATCTGGCTGCAGCGGCGGCCCGACCTCACCACGCTGAGCATCTGACGATGACCCGATTCTTCGCCAACGCGAACTACGACTTCATTGGGTTCCGGAAGTACGCCTACGGGCTGACGGCCGCGATCCTCGTGCCCGGCCTCATCTTCCTGGCCATCTTCGGGCTGCACTACAGCATCGAGTTCACCGGCGGCACGCTGGTCCAGGTCCGGACCGAGCAGGCGGTGGACGTGGGGCAGCTCCGCGCCGCCCTCGACGCCCAGGGGATCCCGGGCGCGGAAATCCAGAGCTTCGGCAGCGCCCAGGACTTCACCATCCGGGCGCGGGTGGCCAAGGAGGGCACCGACGCCGACGACACCCAGGCCACGGCCATCGCGGTGTCGGCGGCGCTGGACGCCACGCTCGGCGCCGGGACCTACACCATCCTCAACTCCGGCGGCGTCGGACCGAAGGTCGGCGCCGAGCTCCGGAGCCAGGCCCTGCTGGCCATCCTGCTCTCGTTCGTCGCGGTGCTGGCCTACCTCGCGTGGCGCTTCGAGTGGCGGTTCGGGCTGGCCGCCGTCGGCGCCACGGCGCACGACATCCTGGCCACCCTCGTGTTCATCGCGGTGATGCGCATCGAAGTGAGCCTGGTCGTGGTCGGCGCCGTGCTCTCGATGGTCGGGTACTCGCTCAACGACACGATCATCATCTTCGACCGCGTCCGCGAGGACCTGCACAAGTACAAGCGGGACGACTTCGCCTCGGTGCTCAACCGCGCCGTCAACGAGACGCTGCCGCGGAGCGTGCTGACCCACGCCACGACCCTGGCCACCCTGACCGCGCTGGCGATCCTCGGCGGCGAGGTCATCCGGCCCTTCGCCCTGGTGATGTTCTTCGGCGTGTTCACCGGCACCTTCTCCTCGATCTACATCGCCGGCCCGCTCCTGCTGTACATCGAGCAGCGCTGGCCGGGCGCCGACGTCCGGGGCGTCAAGACGAGCGCCCCGCACGCCGGGTCCACGAAGGTCCAGCCCACCGTCTGACCCAGTGCTGGTCGACACCCACTGCCACCTCGGCGACGCAGCCTTCTCCGCTGACCGCGCCGAGGTGACCGGCCGGGCATTCGACGCCGGTGTGGGGCACCTGGTGGTGGTCGGAGAGTCGCGGGCCTCCACCGAGCTCGGCCTGGCGCTCGCCGCCGGCGAGTCGAGGATCTCCACCACCGCAGGACTGCATCCCCACGACGCCCGCACCTGGACCGACGAGACCGAGGCCTGGCTGTCCTCCACCCTGCAGGATCCCCGGGTCGTCGCCTGCGGTGAAATCGGCCTCGACTACCACTACGACCACTCTCCGCGCGACACCCAGCGCCGCGTCTTCGAGCGCCAGATGGCACTGGCGGGCGCAGCGGGGAAGCCGGTGGTGATCCACGCCCGGGAGGCCGACGCCGACGTGGCGGCGGTGCTGCGGGCGTTTCCAGGCGTCACGGCCATCCTGCACTCCTTCAGCAGCGGCGCGGACCTGTTCGACGCCGGCGTCGGGCTGGGCCATTACGTCTCCTTCAGCGGGATGGTGACCTTCCGCTCCTGGAACCTCGACGACCTCGTGCGCGCCACGCCCACGGACCGGCTGCTGGTGGAGACCGACGCGCCCTACCTGGCGCCGGTCCCGCACCGCGGGCACCGCAATGAGCCCGCCTTCGTCCGGCTGGTGGCGGAGCGGGTGGCGACGGTCCGCGGCGAGGGTGCCGGCGGGCTCATCGAGCGCACCGGCGCCAACGCAGGGCGCGTCTTCGGCCCCCGCGTGCAATCCGCATGACACCGCAGCCATTCCCGAGCGCCCCGGCGCCGGTTACCGTTCCTGAGCCTGACCTGCCGCCTTCATCCGGAGCCAACGCGTGACGCCCAAGTTTCCCACGGACATCGAGATCGCCCAGGCCGCCAAGCCGCGCCCCATTACCGAGATCGCCGCCGAGGCGGGGCTCGGCCCCGACGAGTACCTGCCGTACGGGCGGTTCAAGGCGAAGATCACGCCGGAAGCCGCCGCCGCGCGCCCGCCGAAGGGCCGGCTTGTCCTGGTCACGGGCATCAACCCGACCCCGGCCGGCGAGGGAAAGTCCACCGTCACGGTCGGGCTCGCGCAGGCGTTCCGCCGGCTCGGCAAGAAGGTGATGGTCTGCATCCGTGAGCCATCGCTCGGGCCGGTCTTCGGGGTCAAGGGCGGCGCCGCGGGTGGTGGGTACGCGCAGGTGATCCCGATGGACGAGATCAACCTGCACTTCACCGGCGACTTCCACGCCATCACGTCCGCGCACAACCTGCTCTCCGCGCTCCTCGACAACCACCTGCACCAGGGCAACGCCCTCGGCCTCGACGTCCGCCGGATTCTCTGGCCGCGGACCATCGACATGAACGACCGGGCGCTCCGCCACATCGTGGTGGGGCTCGGCAACCTCAACGGCGGCCCGACCCGCGAGGAGCGCTTCGTCATCGTGCCGGGCAGCGAGATCATGGCCATCCTCTGCCTCGCATCGTCGCTCTCCGACCTCGAGCAGCGGATCGCCCGGATCATCGTCGGGCTCACCCGCGACAAGAAGCCCATCACCGCCGGCGACCTGAAGGCGGCGGGCGCCATGACGCTCCTCCTCCGCGACGCGCTGATGCCGAACCTGGTGCAGACCCTCGAGGGCGGCCCCGCCATCGTGCACGGCGGCCCCTTCGGGAACATCGCGCACGGCTGCAATTCCGTCGTGGCGACCCGGCTCGGGCTCGGCATGGCCGACCTGGTGCTCACGGAGGCCGGGTTCGGCGCCGATCTCGGCGCCGAGAAGTTCTTCGACATCAAGTGCCGGATGGGGGGGCTCAACCCGGAAGCGGCGGTGGTCGTGGCCACGATCCGCGCGCTCAAGATGCACGGCGGGGTCAAGAAGGACGCCCTCGGCACTCCCAACGTGGGCGCGCTCAAGGCCGGCATGGCCAACCTCGAGGGGCATGTCCGGAACGTGCAGAAGTTCGGCGTGCCGGTGGTCGTGGCCGTCAACCGGTTCCTGTCCGACGCGCCCGAGGAGATCGAGGCGGTCATCGCGGCGGCCAAGTCGTGGGGCGCCCGCGTGGCCATGAGCGACGTCTGGGCCAAGGGCGGGGCGGGGGGCGAGGAGGTCGCGAACGAGGTGCTCGCCGTCCTGGGCGAGAAGAAGGGCAAGTTCAAGCCGATCTACGACGCCGCCAAGCCGATCAAGGAGAAGATCGAGACCATCGCCCGCGAGATCTACGGGGCCGACGGCGTGGACTATACCGGTGTCGCCGACAAGGCGATCGTGCAGCTGACCGCCATGGGGCTCGGCGAGACCCCGGTCTGCATCGCGAAGACCCAGTACTCCTTCAGCGACGACCCGGCCAAGCTGGGCCGCCCCTCCGGCTTCCGGATCACGATCCGGGACGTCTACGCCTCGGCGGGCGCCGGCTTCGTCGTCGCGCTGGCCGGCGACATCATGACAATGCCCGGCCTCGGCAAGACGCCCGCCGCCGAGCAGATCCGCATCTTCCCCGACGGCAGGATCGAAGGGCTCTTCTAGGAGGAACGTCGCATGTCGTTGACCGTCGTTTCCACCCCCGGCGCGCCCAAGGCGATCGGGCCCTACAGCCAGGCCATCGTGCACGGCGGGCTTGTGTACACCGCGGGGCAGGTCGCGCTCGACCCCGCCACGATGGAACTGGTGGCGGGCGGCGTGGCGGAGCAGGCAGACCGCGCCCTCACCAACCTGACCGCCGTGCTGGCCGAGGCGGGGAGCGGTCTCGGCCGGGTCATCAAGACCACGGTGTATCTCGTGGACATGGCGGACTTCGGGGCCATGAACGAGGTGTACGCCCGCCACTTCGGCAACCACCGGCCCGCCCGTTCCACGGTGGCGGTGGCCGGGTTGCCCAAGGGAGCGCGAGTCGAGATCGACGTGATCGCGGTCATCAAGTAGGACTGCGGACTGGGGACTGAGGGGGCGGATCGGGCCTGGTGGTTCGGCCGGTCTTCAAAACCGCGATGGAGGCGCCTCGGGCGGCTCCGGTGGGTTCGATTCCCACACGCTCCCGCCACCTCACTGCTTCTCTCATCTCGAGGCGCCCGGTGTCCACACTCGTCATCCTGAACCCCGCCGCGGGACATGGCCGGAGCGCGCGCTTCCGCGAGGACGTGCTGCGCGCCGCGGAGGCGCAGTGGGGGCCGGTGACGCTGGCCCTGACCGAGGGGCCGGGCCACGCCACCGCGCTCGCCCGGGACTCGGCGGACGGGACCCTGCGCGTCATCGCCGTCGGCGGCGACGGCACGGTGCACGAGGCGGCCAACGGCCTGCTCACGCGCGGCGGACGCGCCATTCCCGCGCTGGGGGTGGTGCCCGTGGGCACCGGCAACGATTTCGCCAAGATGACCTTCACGGCGCGGGTCGCCCCGCGGGCCGCCATCGCGGCCCTCGCCGCCGGCACCACCCGGCGCTTCGACGTCGGGCTGGCGTGGGGGGAGTACTTCGTCAATTCCCTCGGGGTCGGTCTCGATGCCGATGTCGCCCGGCGGGTCAACGAGTACAAGCACTGGCCCGGGTCGCTCGGGTACATCGTCGCCGCACTCCAGGCCATCGTGCACCGGCGCGCGCTGCGGCTCCGGATCGAGGTCGACGGCGAATCGTGGAGTGCGCCGACCACCGTCCTCGAAATCGGGGTCGGGCCCTGCGCGGGGGGCGTCTTCTACCTGGTCCCCGATGCGCGGCCCGACGACGGCCTCCTCGACGTCTGCGCGGTCGGCGCCATCGGGGCGACATTCCTGCTCACCAAGGCGTACCGGGTGCTGGGCGGCACGCACACGGCACTGAAGGAGGTCCGGATGGCGCGAGGCGACCGAGTGCGCATCGCATCGGAGGACGGTCCGCTCACGGCCCATCTCGACGGCGAGCTGCGGGCGCCCGGCTCCGACGTGCTCGACGTCGCCCTGCTGCCGGGCGCGCTGCCGGTGCTTGTCGCCGACGGGGGAGGGCAGGCGGCGTGAGGCTCGTCGCCGTCCTCGCGCTCGCCTTCCTGCTCCTGGCATCGCCGGCCATCGCACAGGATTCCACGACAGTGCCGCCAGCGGCGCCCGATTCGGCCGCGGCCGCCCTCGCCCCCTCCCGCGCCACCGATTCAGTCCCGACCATTGGCCCGCCGGTCAGCCCGATGGGGGCGTTCTGGCGGTCGCTGGTCCTGCCCGGATGGGGGCAGGCCGAGCTCGGGCGCCGGAGCGCCGGGGCGTTCTTTCTCGCCTTCGAGGGGGTCGCGCTCGGCATGACCCTCACCACCACCAGCCAGCTCAAGTATCTCGAGGATACCAATTCGGAGAGCGTGGATTCAAAGAAGCAGCAGCAGGAGGACTGGCTGGTCCTGCTCGGCCTGAATCACCTGCTGGCCGCGATGGAGGCCTACGTGTCCGCCCACCTGTGGGACTTCCCGGGAGACCTCACTATCCAGTCCGCGCCCAACGGAGGGGTCGCCGGCTCCGTCTCGGTCCCGGTGCGCCTGCCATGAACGCGGCGCCCATCGGCATCTTCGACTCCGGCATCGGCGGCCTCACGGTGGCGCGCGCCATCTACGAGCGACTGCCGATGGAATCGACCATCTACTTCGGCGACACCGCCCGTGTGCCCTACGGGCCGAAGTCGCCCGAGACGGTCCGCCGCTACAGCCTCGAAATCCTCGACTGGCTCCTGGGGCAGGGGGTCAAGTCGGTCGTCATCGCGTGCAACACGAGCACGGCGCATGCGCTCGACGCCCTGCGCGCGGCGTCGCCCGTCCCCGTACTCGGCGTGATCGAGCCGGGCGCGCGCGCCGCGGCCCGCGCCACGCGCGGCGGCGGCATCGGCGTTATCGGCACCGCGGGCACCGTCGCGAGCCAGGCCTATCCCGCCGCCATCCGCCGGATCCTGCCCGCCGCCCGGATAGAGCAGGTCGCCTGCCCGCTGCTGGTGCCGCTGGTCGAGGAGGGGTGGTTCGATCACCCCGCCACTCGGCTGGTGGCGGAGGAGTATCTCGCGCCGCTGCAACGGGCCGGCGTGGACACGCTGGTCCTCGGCTGCACCCACTACCCGCTGCTCAAGGGGTTGCTGCACGAGGTCATGGGAGGCGAGGTCGCGCTGATCGACAGCGCGGAGGAGACGGCGCGGAGCCTGGCCGAAGCGCTCGACGAGGCGGGCACGGCGAGCGGCACGACGGTGCCGGGCCGCCATCGGTTCGTCGTGAGCGACGACCAGGCGCGGTTCCTCCAGGTGGGGGCGCGGTTCCTGGGAGAGCGACTGGGAGAGCCCGAACTGGTGCGGCTGGGGTAGCGAGGTCAGCCCGTCCAGGTCGCCAGTTCGGCGCCGGTCGGGGTCACGACGCCGTAGCGATGGCCATCGAGCCACGCCCCAGGATTGAGGAACTGCCGGCCGGGAAACGGTTCGCTCAGGACGGGCCGGTGGGTGTGGCCCATCACGATGCATCCCAGCCCCGGATCCTGCGCGAGCTGGGCCTCCCCCCAGGCTCGCTGCCGCACCGACGCCGCCCGCAGGATCTCATCTTCCCGCACCGTGTTCCCGAGCGAGTGAGTCATCCGGTCCACCACCCAGAAGGCGAAGGCCGTCGGGGCGTGCTTCCACATCGTGACGAACGCCGGGTTCCTCGTGATCCGCTGCAGGAGCACCGCGGACCAGTGGGACTCGGTGACCCCGTCGCCGTGAATGGCGAGCACGCGGCGGTCGCCGACCCGCAGTTCCATCCGGACCGGCGCGAACCGCACGTCGAGGTCCCGCTCCCAGAAGTCCTCCCCCCACCGGTCGTGGTTGCCGCCCACCATGGCGACCGGCATCCGCCTCCGCACACGGCGGATCTCGGCCGCGACATGAAACCCGACCCGGGGGATCAGCCGGCTGTAGGCGAACCAGAAATCGAAGATGTCGCCGTTGAGGAGGAGGCAGTCGCCGAGCGTGGGCGCGCGCTCGAGGAAGGCGAGGAGGGACTCCTCGACCTCGGACGGGGTGGCGCCCACGTGGGCGTCGGACAGGACGAGGAGGCGTTGACCGAACACGACCGAAGATAGGAAGCTCTCCGGCTGTCTCGCAAGCGCTTGCGGCATTTGACTTTCGGCTGCGCCTTGGCCTACCTTGACCCAACCCCGTCCCCGGCCGCCGATGCCCATCCCCTACGTCGACACGATCGCGCGCGTCAACTACTCCGAAATCGACCAGATGGGCGTGGTGTACCATGCGCGGTACGCCGTCTGGCTCGACGTGGCGCGCACCGAGTATCTCCGCCAGGCGGGCATGAGCTACCGGGAGCTGGAGGCGACGGGGTTGTTCCTGGTGGTCGGCGACCTCACGATGCGATACCACCGGCCCGCCCGGTACGACGACGTGGTCAACGTCCGCTGCTGGGTTCGGGAGCTCGCCAGCCGTCGGGTCACCTTCGCCTACCGCCTCACGCACGCGGAACGCGGAACCCTGCTCGTCACCGCGGAGACGCGCATGCTGAGCCTCAATCATCAGTTCGAGCCGACGCGGCTTCCCGCCGGCGTCGCGGCGCTGCTCCACGTCACACCGGATCCGGCATGAGCGCGATGCGTCGGCGCCCGCGCGTGCTCGCGGTCGGCCTGGCCGTGCTCCTCGCCGGCGCGGCGCCGCTCGCCGCGCAAAGTGCCGCGGTGGTG
The DNA here is from genome assembly GCA_022710485.1 of Gemmatimonadota bacterium. Taxonomy (GTDB): domain Bacteria; phylum Gemmatimonadota; class Gemmatimonadetes; order Gemmatimonadales; family GWC2-71-9; genus SPDF01. The sequence continues at coordinate 119,700 of JAKLGU010000001.1, forward strand.
GAGGCGCTCGCCCCGCTCCTGCAGGCGCAGGACTCGCGGCAATACGCCGCCGGCCCCCTCGAGGCAGGCACCCTCTCGCCGGAACCGATTGTGCGGCGCGTCGCCGCGCTGTCGCTTGGCCGGATCGGGGACCTGCGCGGAACCGCGCTGCTGGTGCCGATGCTGCAGGACCAGGATTCGACCATTCACCCCGCGGTGGCGTTCGCGCTCGGGCTGCTGCGCGACACGGCGGCGGTCACGCCGCTGTCGGATCGCCTCTCGTCCATGCCGCCCCCCACCCTCGAGACCGCGCGGGAAATCGTCACCGCGCTGGCCAGGATCGGTGGCCCGTCCGCGGCCGACCTGCTCACGCGGGTCCTGACCGGCACGGCCAACCTCTCGATCGCGCAGTACCCGGAAGTCCTGGTGCGCCAGGCGGCCATCGAGTCGTGGCGGCTCGGCCCCCTCAGCCCGACCCGGCAGCTCATTTCCCTGGCGCAGACCGACGACGACGAGTTGCGGTGGCGTGTCATCTTCGCGCTCGGCCAGCTTCGCGAGCCGGCCGCCGGCCCCGCCCTCCTGGGCGCGCTGCAGGACAAGCACCCCCTCGTGCGACTCTACTCCGCCAAGGCACTGACAGCCCCCTACGCGGCGGCGGCCGGCCTGGACGCGGGGAGCGTCATCCAGCTTCTGGTCCGCGGCACGCGCGACGAGAACACCAGCGTCCGCATCAACTCGCTCCGATCGCTGGGCACGTACGGACGGCCCGCGGTCGCCGACCAGATCGTGTCCCAGCTTTCCGACCCCGTGGCGAACATCCCGGTGGAGGCCGCCTCCGCCGTGGCGCAGTCGGGCGGGGCGGTCGCGGTGGCCCAGCTGTCACGGGTCGTGCGGGAGGGCAAGGGCAGCTTCGCCCTCCAGCAGGAGGCGCTGCTCGGCCTGGCGCGGATCAGCCCCGATTCGTTCCGGGCGCTCTCCGGTGCCTGGACCTCGAGCGCGCGGTGGCCGGAGCGCGCCACCGCCGCCGAGGGATGGGGCTGGGTGGCCCCCGGCCCCGACGTCAGCCATCCGGACTTCTTCGCCGACCCGGATGGGCGCGTCGCCGCGGCGGCGTTGCAGGGTTGGGTACAGGCGGTACAGGGCCCGGACCCGGCGCTCCTCGCCGCCGCGCGCCGCCTCCTGGCGCATCAGGACGTCGGGGTGCGCACGCTGGCGGCCGAGACGATCGCCCGCGCACCACTCAGTACGGACCTCGCTCCACTCAGCGCCGCTTTCCAGCGGGCGGCCGGGGACTCCGTGCCGGACGCCGCAATCGCCTCGCTGCTCGCGCTGCGATCCCTGGCGAGCGCATCCGACGAGGACGCCGCCGAGGTCGCGCGGCAATTCCTGGCCCTCAGTGCCCGACCGCTGAACTATGTCGTCCGGCTCTGGGCCGAGTCCGCCTGGCCGGCGGCGGCGCAGCGGTGGGGGCCCGCCTTTCCGATCCAGACCGGCAGGACGATCGAGGACTACCGCGAGATCGCGCGGCGGTTCGTCGCCGTGCCCGAATCACCGGACGCCTATCCGCACGTCTTCATCGAGACCGACCAGCGAGGCGTGATCGAGGTGGAGCTGTTCGGGCCGGAGGCGCCGCTCACCGTCGTGAACTTCCTGACGCTGGTGGACCGACGCTTCTTCGACCGGGGCCGCTGGCAGCGAGTCATCCCCGACGTTGTTGCACGGGACGGAGATCCCCGCGGCGACGGATGGGGCGGGCCGGGGTACGCGATCCGGGATGAGATCAACCAGCGTCGCTTCGACGGGTTCGTGCTGGCCATGGGGTTGTCGGGCCCCGATACCGGAGGGAGCCAGTGGTTTCTCACCCTCGGGCAACAGCCGCAGCTCGATGGCAGGTATACGATCTTCGGCCGGGTGGTGGGCACGCCGGCCACGCTCCTTCGGGTGACCGAGGGCGACCAGATTCGCCTGGTCCGGCGATCAAGTCCTTGACCTGACTGGCGATAAACCACGATGCCACAACACTTTCGGCTTGACCGCCTGAGCCGGTTTCTCTATCTTTGCCTGATGGCGGCCTGCGCGAAGCCGGCCGCCACGATCGCACCCGGGGCGATGCCCTCGATGAGCGCTGAGGAAGCGGGCCGCTGGGCGGATGGCACCGCACCGACAGGGCATCAGGTCACCCGGTTCCGCTGGCTCTTCAACAACGGCGAGGCTTCCGTCGGAGGGTTGGGCAGCGCGCGCGTGGCGGGGCCGGATTCGATGCGGTTCGACATCGCGGGGCCGTGGGGCATCGGGGGAGCGGCGGCAATGGTCATCGGCGACCGGGCCCAGTGGGTGCAGCCGCCCGACGTCATCGCCCAGCTCATCCCCAGCTACCCGCTGATGTGGGCGATGTTCGGCGTCATGCGGCCGCCGCCGCCTGGTGCCCGCGTCCGGGGCACCCAGCAGGGCGGGAGGACGGCGCTGGAATGGGTGCAGGGCGCCGACACCGTCCGGTACGCCTGGTTGGCTTCCGGCCCAGGTACGGTGCAGGCCCAGTGGCAGCGCGCGGGGATCACGATGGGATTGGTGGAGACTCGCCTCGACGCCGATGGAGCACCGGTCTCCGCTCGGCTCACCGTACCCTCAGTACCGGCCAGACTGGACCTCACGATTGTCGCTGATTCGAGCGCGCCGCCGTTCCCGCCTTCCGTCTGGGCGCCGCCTGCTCCTTAGCCTGCCGCTGCTGGCGGGGTGCTGGTACGGCTTTGCGGGGGGCGGGCTGCCGGCGGACATCAAGACGGTCGCCGTGCTGCCGTTCGACAACCTCACGACGGAGCCGGCGCTCACCCAGGAGGTGAACGTCGCGGTGAATGCCGCGATGCAGGGCCGCCTGGGGCTTCGTTCGTCCGGCGAATCCACGGCGGACGCCGTGGTGCGGGGCGCCATCACGCGCTACGAGCCCGACCTGCCGGTGGCGTACACCAGCGGAGGCGTCACGAACGAGGCCGGCAACGAGAACGTGACGGTGACGCAGCGTGCGCTGCAGATGACGCTGAACATCGAGATCCTCGACCAGCGCACGGGCAAGCCCCTCTGGCAGCGGAAGGGGCTCATCGTCGAGGCGAACTACGACGCCGGCCAGGAGTCGGTGGGACGCGAGCGGGCCCTGGAGAAACTGGTCACCGACATCGTGGATGGAGCGCAATCACAATGGTAACTGGCGCATCGAACCGACGCGGATCGAGCTCGACAGGCTGCCTGCTGACGCTGCTGCTCTTCTCCGCGGCCCTCTACTACGGCATCAACATCGGCGAAGTGTACTGGCGCTTCTACCAGTACCAGGACGAGATGCGCTCGCAGGCGCGGCTGGCGCCGAGCCTGACCGACGGCGTCATTCGCCGCCGACTGCTCCTCACGGTGGACCGCCTCGGCCTGCCGGCGGAAGCGCAGAAGATCCAGATCAAGCGGACGGCCCGCCCTCGCCAGATCACCATCGAAAGCGAGTACGCGGAGGAGGTCAGCCTTCCGCTCTTCAAGCACACCTTCCGCTTCCGCCCCAACGCCATCGAGGGGCTCTGACCGCGTGACGTTTGACGCGACACCCGTCCTGGCGGCGGTTGCGGGAGGGACCGGGCACGACATTCCCGCCTTCCTCCTCACCCTGGCCGCCATCCTTGTCGGCGCGAAGCTGTTCGGTGAACTCGCCGAGCGGATCGGCCAGCCCGCCGTCCTCGGCGAGCTGGTGGCCGGGGTGCTCCTCGGCTCGAGCGCGCTCGGCGTCATCCCCGCCGCCGGCCCGACCGCCGAAGTCATCACGATCCTCGCCGAGCTCGGCGTCCTCATCCTGCTCTTCGAGATCGGGCTCGAAACCGATCTCCGGGAAATGCGCCGTGTGGGAAGCTCCGCGGTGGCCGTGGCCGGGGTGGGGGTCGTCCTGCCGTTCCTGGCCGGGTACCTCTACTGGTCGAACGTGCCGCACGGCATGGGGGACCCGACAACCCTCTCGACTGCGGCGGTCTTCATCGGGGCCGCGCTCACCGCGACCTCGGTGGGCATCACGGCCCGCGTGCTTTCCGACCTGTCGAGCCTGGGCTCCACGGAAGGGCGGATCATCATCGGCGCCGCGGTGCTGGACGACGTCCTCGGGCTCGTCATCCTCACCGTCGTGTCCGGCATCGCCGCGGGCGGGTCGGTGTCCCCGTACGGCGTGGCCCGGATCCTCGCGGTGGCGGTCGGCTTCCTCGTGGTGGCGATCGCCATCGGCGGCTGGGTGGCCCCGAGGCTGTTCACCGTCGTCGCGCGCATGAAGGATTCGTACGCCACCCCGATCATCGCGCTCGCGCTCAGCTTCGGCCTGGCCGCGCTGGCCGACCTGGCGGGATCGGCGCTGATCATGGGCGCCTTCGCCGCGGGGATCATCTTCGCGCGGACCGAGCAGGCCAACGCCATCGAGCACCGGGTCCGCCCCGTGGGCGCCCTCCTGACGCCGATCTTCTTCGTGAGCGTGGGGAGTTCCCTCGACGTCAACCTCCTCAACCCGATGCGCCCAGGCGGCGCCTCGCTCCTGCTCGTGGCGCTCGGACTCACCGCCCTGGCCATTCTCGGCAAGGTGGCGGCCGGCTATGCCGCCCCCTGGGCCAGGTTCCGCCGTCTGGCCGTGGGGGTCGGGATGGTGCCGCGCGGCGAGGTCGGCCTCATCTTCGCCGACGTCGGACGCCGCTCCGGCCTCCTCACCGACGACGTCTTCAGCGTCGTGCTGCTCATGGTGATGGGCACCACCTTCGTGGCGCCGCCGCTCCTCAAGCTCCTCTTCCGGGGCGAGCCGTCGGGAGCCACTCCCGAGCCGGCCCGCTGAACACCGCCGTCAAGTTCCGGACCCGCGCGGCGGCGCTCGACTGGCGGCATGCGCAGTCGGGGACCGTGGTGTTCACCAACGGCGTGTTCGACCTGCTGCACCCCGGCCACCTCGCGCTGCTCGAGGCGGCGCGGGCCGAGGGCGACGCGCTCGTGGTCGGCGTCAACTCGGACGCCTCGGTCCGCCGTCTCGGGAAGTCCCCCGACCGCCCGATCGTCCCCGAAGCGGCGCGCGCCCGGATGCTCGCCGGGTTCGCCGCCGTGGACTGCGTGGTCCTCTTCGACGAGGACACCCCGCTCGCCCTGGTCCAGGCGCTCAGCCCCGACGTGCTGGTCAAGGGAGCGGACTACAGCCGCGCGCAGATCGTCGGCGCCGACTTCGTGGAGGCGCGCGGCGGACGGGTCGTGCGCGTGCAGCTCGTGCCCGACCAATCAACTACTCGCCTCGTGGAGCGCCTGCGTGCCTCGCCCTGACGGTCGATCGAACGACGAACTCCGCCCGCTCGTGCTCGAGCGCGGAGCCAATCCCTACGCCGAAGGATCGTGCCTGGTCCGCGCGGGCGGCACGCTGGTCCACTGCACGGCGAGCGTCGAGGCCGGGGTGCCCTCCTGGCGGCGCGGGTCGGGGCAGGGCTGGGTGACCGCCGAGTACGCCATGCTGCCGCGCGCCACGAGCGAGCGTACCTCGCGGGAGCGGAACGGTCCCGGCGGGCGGACCCAGGAGATCCAGCGCCTGATCGGCCGGTCGCTCCGGGCGGCGATGGGGACGATGGCGTTCGGCGAGTACACCATCCGTGTCGACTGCGACGTCCTCCAGGCCGACGGAGGCACCCGGACGGCGAGCATCACGGGCGCCTGCGTCGCGCTCGCCGACGCGACGGCGTGGCTGTCGCGAACGACGGGGGTGCCGGATCCGTTCGGCTGCCTCGTGGCCGCGGTGTCGGTGGGTGTCGTGGAGGGAGAGGTGCGCCTGGACCTCGCCTACCTCGAGGACAAGGAAGCGGGCGTAGACGCGAACTTCGTGATGCTCGAGCCGGACCGGTTCGTGGAGGTGCAGGGGACCGGCGAGGCGGGGACCTTCAGCCGGACGGAGCTGGACAGCCTCCTGGCGTACGGGGAGCGGGGCATCGCCCGGCTCTTCGCCCTGCAGCGGAAGGCGCTCGGGCGGTGAAGCTCCTGGTGGCCACGCGGAGTGCAGGCAAGCAGCGCGAGGTCCGGCGCCTCCTGGCGGATTCGGGGCTCGACCTCGTCTTTCCCGAGGATATCAACCTCTTCGAGGACCCGGCCGAGGAGTTGCTCGAGAACAGCGACAGCTTCCGGGCCAACGCCCGGGCCAAGGCGGAGCACTTCGCCAAGCGTTCAGGACTCCCGACCGTGGCCGATGATTCCGGGCTCGAGGTGTTCTACCTCGGCGGCGCCCCGGGCACGCGCTCGAAGCGGTGGGCGGGCGCCACGGGGACGGCGGCGGACGTGGACGCCGCCAATAACGCCGAACTCCAGCGGCGACTGGCGGGGGCCCCGGAAGCCAAGCGGGCGGCGAGGTATCGGTGCTCGCTGGTGCTGGTGAGGAAGGTCGGGGCGCTGCCGGAGGTGTTCGAGGGGGAATGCGCTGGCAGGATCCTGGCGGAGCCGGCCGGAACAGCCGGGTTCGGCTACGATCCCTACTTCTGGTCGGCCGACCTCGGAAAGAGCTTCGGCGAGGCGACCGACGCCGAAAAGGACGGCGTGAGCCACCGGGGCCGGGCGTTCAAGGCGCTCCGGACGGCGCTCGCTGCAACGACGCTGCCCGCCAGCGGCTGAACAGGACGAATCCGCCACCGAGCAACAGCGCCACCACCGCGGCGGCCGACAGCGCGACCTGGAAGATGAGCCGCCGGAGGATGGCGGCCGACCGGTCGAGGGTCCGTACCGTCACGCTGTCGATGGACAGGAAGGCGGCGATCCGCTCCTCCCGAACCTGCCGCATCAGCACCTCCCGCTCCAGGTTCAGCGCGGCCTCCAGGGCCACCCGCTGGTCCGCCACCGCCTCGAACGCCAAGACCCGCTGCCGGTCGACGTCGCGCATCAGCGCCTCGCGCCACCCGTCGAGAAACGCCGGGAACCCGTCGGCGAACGTGCCCACCGAGCCAAGCGACGTGCTCACGGTACCGACGAGCGAGTCGACGGCTGGAGCGCGCAGCGCCTCTCCCCCCGCGAGTTCGGCGTTCCACCGGGCCTGCGCGGCCAGCGTCTCGTTCAGGTAGCTCAGCCGGTAAGTGACGTTCACCAGCGTGCGCTCCATGTTGCCGACGCTGGCCGCGAGCGAATTGTCGCTGAGGCCAAGCGCCTTCCAGTCGGAACTGAGGAAGGAGGCGCGGCGGAGCGCCGGGCCCTGCATCGGATGCTCCGCGGCCCAGGCCCGGAGGTGGGCCTCGGAATTCGCCGACAGCTGGCCGCTCCGGAGGTTGCCCGACACCAGGTCGAGGGCCGCCTGTTCCGCCGCCGCCGCCGCCGCGACCGCGACCGGCTGCCCGGCGCCGAATGAGGTCTTCCCCGCGCCGATCTCGACGTAGTCCGAGAACTGGATCGTGAAGGCGTACAGGTCGGCGGCGGCGATCACCGGATCGATCCGCAGCGCCGCCTCCTGCACCAGCGGGATGGCCGAGATCTTCAGCAGCAGGGCATTGCGCCGGACGTCGACGTCGGTGGATGCCGCCTGGATGCTGTCCGCGGCTGACTCGATCAACGTGGAGATGGCGCGCCCCGTCTCGAACGCCTGGAGCTGGATCAAGGCGGCCGAACTCGACACCTCGGGGGCGGCCTGCATGCTGGCCGACTGCGTCGGCACCTTGGCGCAGGCACCCGCCAGCAGGGCGAGGGCGGAGAGGAGGGCCAGGCGGCGTGCGGTGGGGCGGGACAGGGAGAGGTTCATCTCCGGATATTACGGGCCAGCTTCGCTCGCGCAAGGCGCGCGGTTAGGTTACGGCGTGCAGATGTACAAGAAGACGGGTGACCGACGTCTTGTGTATATACCCATCGTGCGGAGGTCGAGCATGACCCGTCTCACCACATCCGGCGCGCGCCTGGTCCTGGCCTTGGGACTCGCCGTTGCCGTCGGCTGCAGCGATTCCGATGGAACCGGCGTCACGCCGGACTACACGCTGACCGTCGATCCCACGACGCTCACCATTCTCCCGGGAGAGGCCGGCGTCACGACGGTCACCCTGACGCGCACCGACTTCGACGGGGAGGTCACGCTGACCACGAGCGGCACGCCCGCCGGGATCAGCGGGAGCTTCGACCCCGCCATCACCACCGGCACCACCTCGACGCTCACGGTCGGGGTCACCGCCGGGACGACGCCGGGCGACTACAGCATGATCGTGCGCGGCAACAGCGCCGCCGGAACCCGCGCCAGGTCCCTGGCGATTACCGTGGCGCCGCCGCTGCCTGATTTCGAACTGTCTGTCGAGCCAGGCGCCATTACGATCGCGCAGGGCGCCAGCGCCACCACGGGCGTCATCCTGGCGCGGACCGACTTCACGGGCGCCATCACATTGGCCCTGAACGATGCGCCGGTCGGCGTGACCGGCTCGTTCGATCCCGCCGCCCCCACGGGAGTCGGTTCGGTCCTCACTGTCACGGTCGGCGCCGCCGTGCCCCCGGGCATCTACGACCTGACCGTCGAGGGCACCGGCGCGCCGGGCAGCCGGTCCGACCTCCTGTTGCTCACGGTGACCGCCGCGCCGTAACCCCGGTCCGCGCTCACCCCCTGACGGCTGGCGGCCGGCACCCTCGACACCACTGTCGACTAGGCGCCGGCCGCCTTGCCGTGCAGGTGGGCGATGGAATTGGCGTAGTAGCGTAACGCGTCCAGCTGGTCGGGCGCCGCCCGGAACAACCCCTCCGATTCCATCACGAACCGGCGCAACGTCAACATCCGCAGGCCTACCTCGAACGCGTACTCCTGATCGTGTCGCGGGATGTAGAGATGGGCGCCGTCGGCCTCCAGCTCCCGCATCCGGGCGTGCGCCGCGGCCTTGAGGTCGAATCCGCTCAGGGCCCGTTCCGGATCACGCGCGAAGATCTCGGCGACCAGCGCCACGGGAAGCACCGGGATGACCCGGCCGATGGCGTCCATCAGTTGCGCCGCGAACCGGCCCACTTCCGCCCGCCGCGCCGTTTCGTCGAGTCCCGGAAAGTGCAGCCCGCGTTCCCGCACGTAGGCCCGCATCGAGAGCGGGGTGCCGAAATTGACACAGGCATACCCGAAGCGGTGCCACCGCCCGCTGACGATCAGCCAGAGGTTCCGGAGGGAGAACTCGGCACCGACCACGAGCCCCCGCCACCGTCCGGGCCGCGGCTGGTCGGGCCGCAGCTTCAGCAGCTGGGTGCGGTCCTCCAGCACCCGGTCGTAGTTGATCCCGACGGGGATGAAGACGAGATCCCGGTCGCCGTTGGCATCGAACCCCTTGAGCATGTAGTCGAGCAGGCCGAACTTCGGCGCCCGCAGCAGGCCGTCGACCGTCAGGCCGCCCTCGGGAAACACCGCCTGCGTCACGCCGGCGGTCGTGGCCATCTGGACGTAGCGGGCGAGCACGATGCGGTACAGCGGATCGCCCGAGTTCCGCCGCACGAAGTACGCGCCCATGGCACGGATCAACTGCTGCAGCGGCCAGATGCGCGCCCATTCCCCGACCGCATACGAGAGCGCGGTGCGTTCCGCGGCCAGAAACGCGGCCAGGACGTAGTCCATGTTGCTGCGGTGGTTGATCACGAACACGATGGTCGATTTCGGGGAGACCTCCGCCAGCGCCGCCTCGTCCACATAGCCGATCCGGACCCGGTACAGCGTGCGTGCCACCGTCCGCGCTAATGCGTAGCCGACCCGGAAGTAGATGTAGGCGTTGAACGACGGCACGATTTCCCGCGCGTAGCGGTCCACCCGGCGCCAGGTGACGCGGAGCGACGCTCCCTGCTCGCTCGCGTGCGCGGCGGCCGCCGCCTGCACGACCGGATCATGGAACAGCCGGTCGATGAGGACCTGGCGGCGCGTCAGCTTGAACGACGGGAGCTCGACGTGGAGCCGGGCGTTGACCTCGCCGATCAGGACGTTGATGCGGCGCCGAAAGAACCACCGCATCCCCGGCGCGAGCAGCAGCACCAGCGCCGCCCACCCAGCCAGGCCTGCCAGGATGAGGAAGGCCCACCAGGGCAGGGTGACGGTATCGCTCATCGACTCACACTCCACCCGCCGGTTGATCCTGCATGAAGAAGCCGCGCTTCTCGAACACCCGGGGCGACAGTCCGCGACCGCCGGCGCGCAGCGTCCGCTTCAGGACGAAATCGAAGAGGAGGGGATTGTGGTCGCGGATGGCCGCCAGCGGGCCGGCGGCCGACGGCTCGAGCAGGCCCTCCGCGGCCAGCTGGTCCGGCGAGAAGAGCGGCAGGATGCCCGGCAGGGGATAGTCCGAGCCGTTCACCAGGCGGCCTTCCCAATCGCCTCCCGCGGATCCACGCTCGATGATCCGCCGCAGCGCCTCCCCGGCCCGCGCCCGCTGCGTCACCGCCGAGAGGTCTCCGTAGAGGCGCCCGGCGTGCGCGGGCAAGTCCATCAGCCGCGCGAAGAGCAGAAAGTTGTCGGTCCACGGGCCGTGCGGGCCCGCGTCGAGGTCGCGCCCCCGGCCCATCGTGGCGCAGTGCGCCACGACCACCCGCACCCCGTGCTCCAGCGCGCGGCGGAGCCGGAGGGGATTGCCCAGCGACTGCTCACCGGTCAGGGCGCGCTCCTCGCCGGCGTGGGAAATCAGCGGGAGGCCGAGTCTCGCAAGCGCCTCGTAGTAGAAGTCGCAACGCGGCGCGCCGGGGTCGATGCCCTGCGCGGCGGGAATCCACTTGACCGCCCGCGCGCCCAGCCGGTGCACCCGCTCCAGCTCGGCGACGGCGTCGGGGCGGTAGGGGTGGACAGAGGCGGCCCACTCGAACCTTGAGGGATTGGCGGCGGCCGCGCGGGCGCAGTAGTCGTTGGCCACGTACAGCTGGGTCGCGCCGTCCTGCCGGACGCCCTCGGCGTCGTGATAGGCGTCGAACGCCAGGAGGAGCATGCGGAAGCCGGCGGGGAATGGTGTCGCGAGGGACTCGAGCCGCGCGAGGTACTCGGCGCCCGCCCCGGTGCCCGGTTCGAGGCAGGCGGCATTCAGGAAGACCCGGCGCTGGGTCTCGGCCACCGGCCACCGCCAGGTGCCGGCACGGTCGCTGAACCAGGCCTCGGAGTCGGGGCCGCCGTCGCCGAAGAGGTGGACGTGGGAATCCCAGATCAGCGCCGGATCCACGCCGTCCCATGCCTCCCGCACGAGCGGGTGCCCCGCGAGTGCATCGGGGAGTGGCCCCAGGCAGGGGTTGATGAGCCCGGGCGAGCGCAGGACGCGCCAGGCCAGGACACCGGCCACCCCGGCAATGCCGGCCAGTCCGGCCATGGCGAGGAAGCGGCGACGGGATGTCATGGATGAGGGAAGTTGCGGCTGGTGCCCCGGGCAGGGCAAGGTTGCTCACCGACCACGCGCTCCGTAAGTTGCACGTTCCCCTTCCCAAAGCGCCGATGGCCGCCGACATTCTGGACCGACTCACCACCGGCCGACTTGGCCACCGCGCCCCCGGAGTCGATGCACCTCAACGGCGCACCCTCACCCCAGAGCAGACACCGTGAAGCACATGACCCGATCAACCCGCGTGGCCCTCGTCGTCCTGCTCCTGACTGGTGGATACAGCCAGGTCGCCTCTGGACAGGGTGGCCAGACTTCCGCTCCCAGGCCCCCAACGGAATACTCGCCCTATCCGGGTCAGACCTTCCCCAGCCGCGTGTACTGGGGCGTCGCCCACGTCCACACCGGGTACTCCTTCGATTCCGGCATGTTCGGCGTCACACTGACCCCTGATGATCTCTTCCGCGTGGCACGGGGCGGGGAAGTCGTCATGGACAACGGCCAGCGCTTCAAGCAGGACCGGCCGCTGGACTGGGTCGCCATCACCGACCATGCGGAGTACATGGGGATTTCCGATCAGATCCGTGCCGGGAGCCCCGCGCTGCTCGCCAACCCGCAGGGCAAGCGGTGGTACGAGATGTCGCAGCAGGGCCCGGATTCGGGCGTCAAGGCCGCGATCGAGGCCGTCGTGTCCATGCAGACCGGTAAGCCGGTCTTCGATGCAAGCACACTCGTCACCAGCGCCTGGGCCCACGCCACCGAGGCGGCGGAGAAGTGGAACCAGCCTGGCGTCTTCACCACGCTGCACGGTTTCGAGTGGACCTCGGCTCCCGGCGGGAACAACCTGCATCGGACCGTCATCTTCCGCGACAACGCGGACCGCGTCAGCCAGGTCCTGCCGTTTTCCACCTTCGACAGCCAGGATCCGGCTGCTCTCTGCAAGCACATGACCGCATACGAGATGCAGACCGGCGGACTGGTCCTGGCCATCCCGCACAACGGCAACCTGAGCAACGGCCTCATGTACACGGCGGAGACCTACGACGGCCGACCGATGGACCGGGCGTACGCGGAAGCGCGCGCCAGCCACGAGCCGCTCATGGAGGCGACCCAGATCAAGGGCGACGGCGAGACCACCCCATCCCTCTCGCCGACCGACGAATTCGCCAGCTTCGAGCGCTGGGACTACAACCTGGGGAATATGGTGCCGGCCGAGGCCAGCGTGCTGAAGGGCAACTACGTCCGCTCGGCGTTCAAGCTGGGGCTCGAGCTGGCCGCCGCCCTCGGTGTCAACCCCTACCAGGCCGGCTTGATCGGCGGCAACGACGCCCATGTGGGCGTGGTCACCACGCGGGAGGACAACTTCTTCGGCGAGTTCGGCAATGGACTGCCGTCACCTGACCGTTGGAAGACGCCCCTGGTCATCAAGGAGAATGATCCCAAGAAAGGGCCGCTGGTCTCGGTGTGGAATGAATCCGCGTCGGGCCTGGGCGGCGTCTGGGCGCGCGAGAACACCCGTGAGGCCATCTGGGACGCGCTGAAGCGGAGGGAAGTGTACGCCACCACCGGCGACCGGCCCGTGGTTCGCGTCTTCGCGGGCTGGAACTTCGTCCGGGCGGACCGGAATCGTTCGGATTTCGCGGCCCATGGGTATGCCCACGGCGTACCGATGGGCGGCAACCTGTCCAGGGCGCCGGCCGGCAAGCGCCCCGCCTTCCTGGTGCAGGCCCTCCGGGACCCCGACGGGCCGAACCTCGACCGCATCCAGGTCGTCAAGGGCTGGCTCGGGAAGGACGGGAAGACGCACGAGCGGATCTTCGACGTCGCGGTCTCAGGCGGTCGCACCATCGGGCCGGACGGCCGGTGCACCACCCCGGTTGGCAATACCGTCAACGTGGCTGAGGCGACCTACACCAACTCCATCGGCGCGGCGGCGCTGTCGGCGTTTTGGGTGGACCCGACGTTTATCGCGTCTGACCGGGCCTTCTACTACGTGCGCGTGATCCAGATCCCTTCGCCTCGCTGGACCGCCTACGACCAGAAGCGCTTCGGCGTCACCATGCCCGCCTACGTGCCGATGACGGTCACCGACCGCGCCTATACATCGCCCATCTGGTACACCCCGTGAGCCGGCGATGAAACGCATCCTCAACGAGCCGCTGCTGCACTTCACCCTGCTGGGGGCAGCGATCTTCGTGGCCAGCAGCCTGGGGTCCTTCGGCCGGGAGCGCACACCCCAGGTCATCGTGATCTCCCAGGGCGACCTCGCCTCGATGACGGAGGCGTTCGTCCGGACTCGGCTCCGCGGGCCCACGCCCGAGGAGTTCGATGCGATGATCCACGATCGGGTGCAGGACGAGGTCTATGCCCGCGAGGCGGTGGCCCTCGGCCTGGACCAGGGCGACCAGATCATCCGTCGGCGCCTGCGGCAGAAGATGGAATTCGTGTCCCAGGGGTTCGCCGAACCGGTGGAACCGACCGACACGGAGTTGCAAGAGTACCTCAACCTGCATGCCGCCGACTACACCGCGGAACGCCGGTTCTCATTCCACCAGGTGTACCTGGATCCCACGCGCCGTCACGCGACCCTGACCGCCGACCTGACCAGGCTGCTCGCCCGACTGGACCAGGTCGGCGAAGGCGCGAGCCTCGCGGACCTTGGCGACCCGCTCATGCTGGATCACGAGTACGACAGCACGGCGTTGCGTGACGTCCGGGGGCTGTTTGGACCGCAGTTCGCGGCCTCGCTGGACAGCCTTCCGATCGGTGAATGGGTGGGCCCGGTCGCATCAGGGTACGGAGTGCATCTCGTGTACCTCCTGGGCCGGCACGGCGGGCAGACGCCTCCGCTCGCGCTCGTGCGTTCGGCGGTGCACCGCGACTGGCTTGAGACCAGACAGCGCGAGCAAGCCGCCCGGAACTACCAGGCGCTGCTCCAGAAGTACACCGTGCGGATCGACACCATCCCGCCGCCGAGAGGCGCATCCGACCTGGTCGGAGCATGGTGATGCGCCGCCTGGTGCTCCTGCTGATGTGCGTCGCCTCCCTGACCAGCCAGGCGCGGGCGCACGAGGTGCGTCCGGCGTATCTGGAGCTGCGCCAAACGGGCCCAGACACCTACAGTGTGTTCTGGAAGATCCCCGCCATCGGAGACCAACTGAGCCTCGGCATCGCCGTGGCCCTGCCGGCGGGGTGCAGCCGCCTCTCCGAGTCCCAGCCGGTCTGGCTCAACGCGGCGCGGATCGAACGATGGACCGTCCGCTGTCCCGGCGGATTGACCGGAAGCACAGTCAGCGTGGCCGGGCTGGGGGCGACGGCAATCGATGTCCTCGTCCGGGCCGAACGACTCGACGGCGCCACCCAGACCGTCCGGCTCACGCCGTCGTCGACGTCCTTCGTGGTCGAGGCCACCCCCGGCCGGATGGAGGTGGTCCGCAGTTACCTGCCGATGGGCGTCGGGCACATCCTGGGCGGATTCGACCACCTGCTCTTCGTCCTTGCCCTGCTCATCATCACGCAGGGCACCTGGCGGCTGGTCAAGACCGTGACCGCCTTCACCGTGGCCCACAGCATCACGCTGACCGCGGCGACCCTCGGCTTCGTGCACGTGCCGCAGCGGCCGGTGGAGGCGGTGATCGCCCTGAGCATCGTGTTCGTGGCCGCGGAAATCGTCCACGCGCGCCGGGGCGTCCAGGGGCTCGCCGCCCGGGCGCCGTGGATCGTGGCGTTCACGTTCGGGCTGATGCACGGGCTCGGGTTCGCGGGCGGGTTGAGCGAGGCCGGCCTGCCGGCGGCGCACGTTCCGATCGCCTTGCTCTGCTTCAGTGTCGGCGTGGAGATCGGTCACGTGGTATTTATCGCCGGGGCGCTCTCGGCGATCGCGCTCCTGCGTCGCAGCCGGATCGGCTTTCCACGCTGGACCGAGCTGGTGCCGACCTACGCCATCGGCGGCGTGGCCATGTTCTGGGTCATCCAACGCCTGTCGGCGTTCTGAGGGATCCGGCGGCGGCAGGGTGGGCGGGTTGGCGGCGCGGGGTGAGCGGTTATCTTGCAGGACGTTCGGGGCGTAGCTTAGCCCGGTAGAGCGCCTGCTTTGGGAGCAGGAGGTCCCCGGTTCGAATCCGGGCGCCCCGATAATCATCACAGGAGCCCCGCCGTCATCACTGACGGCGGGGTTCTGTGCATACTATCGGTCCGCGGACAACCCGGACACATTTCCTCGCATGGCCCTTCGATCCATTCTCCTCCTGTTCGCCGCGGTACTTGGCTCGGCAAGCACGGCCTCCGGTCAGTCGACCCTGACCCTGGCCGAGACCGCCCGCTGGCTCGAGACCGACGGGACGGAGATGGCCACGAGTTCCAGCGACACCAGCCTCACGAACGTCCGGATGGTGTCGCTCACCTCGAAGGCCGCGCTGCAGCTGGCCGAGTGCCGCCTGACCATCATCGTGACCGACAACTCGGGCGTCTCCGGCACCCGGACCACCATGCAGGTCCCGATGAAGGAGGTCGACGTCACGGCGGTGCGGGTGGTGGCGCGAGCGGAGGGCTGGCACGACTTCATCTACATTCCGGGCAAGTACTTCGTCACCATTCCCGCGCGGGCGCCCGAGAGCTACCCGTTCCGCACCATCACGAGCCGCGGCGAGCAGCGGTCCTACCTGGCCACCATCCCCGCCAAGGACCCCGAGGCGGGGGCGATGCTCATGGCGGCGGTCCTGCGCGCCGCGGAGCTCTGCGGGGCACCAGCCACGCCACGCTGAACTACCCCACGATCCGGAGCGACTCCGAATGCGATCCGACCAACCGCGACCGACGACGGTCGACGAGTACATCGCCGGCTTCCCGCCGCCCGTGCGGAAGCGACTGACCGCGATCCGGAAGGCTGTCCGCACGGCCGCGCCGGACGCCGCCGAGGGCATCAGCTACGGCATCCCGGTCTACAAGCAGGGCCGCATCGTGGTCTACTTTGCGGCGCACACCAACCACATCGGGATATACCCTGCGCCGAGGACCGACGCGGCGTTCAAGAAGGAGCTCACCGCGTACGGGGGCGGGAAGGGCACCGTGCAGTTTCCCCATGACGCTCCGATTCCCCTCGACCTGGTCAGGCGGATCGTGGAATTCCGTGCCAAGGCTCGCCGGTGAGGCCACCGGCGTGCATTGCCAAAGCCGCAGTGTTCGCGTTCCTCCTGGTCGGCGCCGTCACCACGGGTGCGGCCCAGGAACAGCTCCGCCCTCGCGGATTGTGGGGGCGTGCGACGTTCGGGATGAGCAGCCTCGACCAGTCCTGCGATTCATGTCAGTTCACCGGCGCCGGCACCGCCTCCAACTTCAATCTCGTCGGCGGGTACGCCTGGCCGGCCGTGGCCGTCGGCTTCGAGCTCGGATCCATCAGCCGGCAGGGAAACCAGGGCGATGTCTCGCTGATCCTCCTGACCGTCGCCTGGTACCCTTGGCCCGCCTCCGGCGCGTTCTTGAAGGGAGGGGCGGGCACCTCAAAGTACCTCGGCTCGCAGGATGCCGATGGCATCCGCAGCAGCGAGGCCCACGGCTTCGGCGCGCAGTTCGGGGTGGGGATCGACCTCTCGATGGGCAACATCGGCATCGCGCCGTTCGCGTTCGTGCAGTACGCGCACCAGGACGAGGCGACGGCGTATGGGTTCCTCCCAGCGGGCCGCAACATGACGCAGTGGGATTTCGGGGTCGGGGTCGGAGTGACGGTGTTCTGACGGGCGACCCGCCCCGAACGACAAACAGCCGGCCCGACTCTCGTCGGACCGGCTGTCATTATCGAACCGTGTGGTTCGCCAACGCCAGAGGCGTTAGGAAGCCGCGCGGGTCACGTTCTCGGCCGCCGGGCCCTTGGCGCCCTGGACCACATCGAACTCCACCTTTTCGCCTTCAGCCAGCGACTTGAAGCCGTCGCCGTTGATGGCGGAGTGATGCACGAAGCAATCCTTCGCGCCGCCCTCGGGGGTGATGAATCCAAAGCCCTTCGCATCGTTGAACCACTTCACAGTTCCGGTGGTACGCATTGCTGTACTCCATCTCTTCTTGAATCGGACCGCGGCGTTGCCGTGTATACCGACTTGTACTGCCCCGTGACAAGCCCTCACGGGAAGGGTGGTGCGATGGCACTGAGGACCTCCCCAGGCGCCACCAACGGTCTCGCAAACAAAAGGGGCCACAGCATTGCCGGGGCCCCAACGTTCACTCGGATGTAGTCCGCGTATACGTGCTTCGACCGCTGCAGGAACATAGCGACGTGTCCCGCCGCGCGCAACCACGAACTTGCCGATGCCCCGCGCCCGTCATTCCCCCGGCGGCGGCGCGACGCCCTGCATCCGCCCATGGCCCTGTTGCGCTTCCTCCCGAATCCACGCCAGCGAGGGCACGGGACGGTCGAAGCGACGCAGCAGCTGCTCGTAGTCGTACCGGGCCAGGGTCGAGTCCCCGCGGCCCTCGTGGAGCCGGGCCCGCTCCAGCAGCGCATACGCACGGAAGACACCCATAATGGCGACGCGCCTCGCCGCCAGGTCCACACCATCAATCCAGTTGAGCTGCCGGAGCGCCGCGACGGTGTCGCCGGACGCCGCCAGCGCACGCGCCGCCATGAGCCGGTGTACCGGAATCGGTGCCGGGATCTGCCACCCATCCTCGCCTGAGGGCAGCCACCGGCGATCAAACTCGAGCTGGGCCAGCGTGTCGGCCGCCGGCCGGAACTGGCCCTGCCGAATCGGCTCGAAGGTCCCGAGGGCGCGCGCGAGGAGTGGCCCGCTCGGGTCCCCGGCCTTCCGGACACGCACGGCAGCCACGGACACCCCTGCGCTGTCGCCCGCGGCCGACGCGTCGAGGCCGTCCAGCCACTCCGCCTCAGCGCGATCCCTGGGCGAGAGCGAGGCGCGCACCGCGTCGAGCTCACGCTTCCAGGTGGCGACCACCTCGTCCGGAACGCCGCCGATCCACCCGCCGATGGTCGCCAGCCGGTAGCCATCGAGCGGCCTGCCCTCGCGAATGGAGCCCACGACCGCCAGCGCCGAATCCCACGCGCCGCGACTCGCCCACGCCCACGCCCGCGCCCGCTGGGTGTCGTCATGAATGCGCTCGCCTCGCGGGTCCCGGGCGAGTTCGGGGAGCACGAATGTCGCGATCTGCGGCGCGCTGGCCGCCATCCAGTACCCGACGCGAGGGTCCATCGCCTGCGTCGGGGCGGCGGCGATCGCGGCTCGCAATCCGGACAGGTCTGGAAGGGTCTCGACCGTCGGGTCCGCCCACCCATTCGCCTCGCCCAGCCACGGCGCCTCGGGAGGGACGTCGCCCCCACCTGCGACCGCTGCCGCCCATCCGACCGAGTCCTTGAGGTACAGCGCCTGCGCCAGGTGCGCCCAGGCAGGCACGAACGAGGGGTTGAGCTCGACGGTCCGGCGCAACTCGGCAATCGTCTCCTCGGGGCTTGTCCCGTAGATCAGCCCGCCGGTGTGGAAGCTGTTGTCGGCCAGGACCCACCAGCCCCACCAGTAGTCGGGGTAGTCCCGCAGGATGGCCTGGAAGCGCGCGCGGCTGCTGCTCCGTCGGTCCAGCGTCTCGTCTTCCCGGGTCATCTTCGGCACTTCGAGCATCCGGCGCTCGCGATCGGGAAGCTCGTCGAGGTGCGCTTCGACCCGGTTGCGGATGGCGGTGTCCGCCGGGCGGAGCATGTACGCGCTCCGGATGTAGTTGAGCCGGTACCACGCGAGCCACAGCGTGCTGTCCGCCTCCACCGCGGCAAGGTAGGCGTCCTCCGCCTCCTGCATCTGGTACGCCGCGAACGCCGCCTCACCTTTCAGGAAGGCGCGCATCGCGGGCCAGGAACGCGTCGTGACCGCCGCCACGCTCGGCGTCGGCGCGTCCCGGCCGCGCCAGATCTGGCGGAGCAGGCCCCACGCGAGGGTGTCGGTGAGCGCCGAGATGCTGTCCGGCGGCGCCGAGGCGGACAGGGTGGCGAGCGCCACGGAGGAATCGGAGCGGTACAGCGTGAGGTCGGCGCGGACCAGTCCTCCGGTGCGCACGAGGCCGCCGTAGAGCACCGCGCCAGCGTGGAGCTTTCGGGCGAGCGCCTGCGCCTCCGCCAGGGTCGGACTACCGCCGGCCACTTGGGCGAGGATCGTCTGTGGATCGCTGAGCCGGAGGTTGCCCTGGCCGTCGAGGTTCGCGCTCAGCAGCATCGCGAGGTCGCGGCCGATCCGGCCGAGTGCGGTGTCGCCCGGCGCGCCGCTGGGAGGGACGACGGCGATGACAGAGATGTCCTCAGGAACTGGCGTGCCGCCTGTCCGCTCGCCGAAGAAGCGCCAGGCGGCAACGGCCGCCAGCGAGAGAACCGCCACTCCTGCCCATCGCCGGCTCCGGCGGGAGCCGCGTGGCGGGGCAGGCACCTGCGCCGTGCCGCCGGCCGGCGTGGAGAGCGAGTCGAGAGCGTTCACGATGTCCCGCGCCGATTGCGGACGGTCGGCAGGGCGCTTGGCGAGGCAGCGCATGACGAGCGAGGCGAGCCCCGGTGGCAGCTCGGGGCGGCGGCGCTCGAGCGCCTCGGGCGCCTCCGCCGCGTGCGCGGCGATCAGGGCGGCGGACGACCGGCCCGTGAACGGCGGCTGCCCCGAGAGCAACTCGTACGCCAGCACACCGAAGGCGTAGATGTCGGCGCGGTGGTCAGTGGTCGGATCGGCGAGCCCCTGCTCGGGGGCCATGTACACCGGCGTCCCGATGGCAAACCCAACCGAGGTGATGCCGCTCTCGCCCGCGGGGCCGGCGGATTCGGACATCGCCTTGGCCACACCGAAGTCGGTCACCACGGCGTGCCCGGCGGTCACCAGGACGTTGTCCGGCTTGATGTCCCGGTGGATGACGCCGTGCTCGTGCGCGTACACCAGCGCGTCGGCCACGTCGCGCAGGAGCCGGCGCGCCTCCTCGACCGGCAGCTCGCCCGATTTCTCCAGCCGGGCGCGGAGCGAATCCCCCTCGATGAGGGGCATCGTATAGTACAGGAGGCCGTCGGCCACGCCGGCCGAGAGGAGGGGAACGATGTGCGGGTGCTGGAGTCGCGCGGAGACTTCGATTTCGCGGCGGAACCGGTCGGTGCTGAGCATCTGCGCCAGGTCCGGCGGCAGGACCTTGAGGACGACGGGGCGGTTGAGGGAGGTCTCCGTGGCCACGAAGACGCGCGACATCCCCCCGCCCAGTTCGCGCTGGATGGTGTAGGTGGTGCCGAGGGAGGAGTCGAGCCGGGCGCGCAGTTCGTCGGTCAGGGCTGGGGCTCCGGGCGGCTGGGATGGCTCCCCTAAGATATCGGTGACCGCGGCGTCCGAAAGGGGAGCCGCCCGCTTCCGCGGGCTACTCGGTGACCCACCCCGGCGCGCGGTAGGCGCCCGGCTCGAAGATCGCCGGGTCGAGCGCCGGCACCGGATCCGCCTTCATGTCCCGGTACTCCTCGGTGAGCGTGACGACGCCGTTCTCAAGGAACAGTACCTCCGTCTCGATCCAACCCTTGCCCAGCTTCACGTACTTGTTGAACTGGACGTCCGTGATCACCCCTGGCTTCTGCGGATGGGTGGCCAGGCTGCGCACGAACACCAGCCGCTCCTGGTCCACCCAGAACTGCGTGGTGGTGGTATCGCCCTCCGCCGCTCCCACGATCCAGACCTTTCGGCCCTGCCAGCTGCCGCTCCGCACCTTCGAGAGGTCGTAGCCCAGCGCCGTCAGCGTCGCGATCGTCTTCTCCGCCGGCTGTCCGTACACGTCGAAGCCAAGCAGGAGGAGAGGATGCACCAGCGACCGCGCCAGCTTGGTCTCCCCGCCGACATACCGGTATATGGAGTCGTTCCGGAAGAGCATGACGCTCTGCGCCGCGAGCGGGGCGATGTCGATGCGGAGCGCGCCGGGGATCCGCATGGCCTCGTACCAGGTCTCCACCGAGCCGTCGGCGTGCCTGGTCGCCTGCACGAACGTCAGTGTCCGGTACCACTTCCCCTCGTACTTTGCCTGCATCATCCGGATCACGTCCGCGCCGGTGGTCGGGTCAATGACGGCGGACGACGGTGAGATCATCAGCGCCGCCAGGAATGGGAGAACGAACACGCAGACCTCCGAGGTGGGTAACGAGACGGGGTAAGACTCCCCGGTACCTACGCCCTTCCAGCGACGCCGGTTTCCCGCCAGGCCACTCGGGCGGCGATGCCGTCACGCCAGACCGCTGGCGCAGTGCGATTCCATGATTCATATTCAGCGGCGGCGCCGGGCCTCCCCTCCCCATAAACGTCGCCCCGGAGCGCTCCTTGGGTCACTCCCGCACCATCATGTCGCCGTGGACCACGCTGTTCATCGCGGTGCTCGTGTCGTGTTCCTCAGGCGACGGGGAACCGACCGCACCGGCGCCGGCCCACCCGATCAATCCCATTCCTGACAATCTCTGGCGACCGATACCGCCAGTGACCGGCAACTGGGTGCTGATCCAGAGTGAGAGTGGCGACTGGGTGGGGCAGGGCCGGCGGTGGGTCATCACCCCAGACAGCACGCCGGTGTTCTTTCCCGCCTCGACACCCCCCGGAGTGGTGATGATCGCCCACCCCTGGCAGGCGTCCCTCGCGCCGATGCAGTCCCTCGCCCAGCTGGAGAAGGGCTACTACCCGAACGTCGGGAGGTTTCCCTCGGAATCCCATGGGGGCTCCGACTGGGGCGGCGACGGGCGCGGGTGCAACGAGGTCTCTGGCTGGTTCGCGATCGATTCGATCCGATACGCCGGCGACACCCTCATGGTGCTTGAGGTCCGCGCGGAGCAGTACTGCGACGGCGGGACCGCCCCTCTGCATGGCGCCATCCACTGGAGACGGCCACCGCCACCCTGATCGACTGGGCCACCTCCGGCTGTCGGCCGCCCCACATATCTTGTATCATTGTCCTCTCGTGTGCCGCCTCGCCCATGGCCTCCATCACGCGCGCGCCCGTAGCTCAGGTGGATAGAGCATCAGCCTTCTAAGCTGAGGGTCGTAGGTTCGAATCCTACCGGGCGCATGTCTCCCCAACGCCGCTGGATCCCATGCCCGCATTGCCATCCCTCCCCACCCGTGACGAGCTGCGGGCGCTGCTGACGCTGGCGGTGCCCGTGGTGGTGGTCCAGGTCGGGATGATGATGATGGGGGTGGTGGACACCATCATGGTCGGGCACCTGAACGCGGAGGCGCTCGCCTCCGTGGCGCTGGGCAACCTCTACTTCTTCGGCGTGGCCATCTTCGGCATGGGCGCCCTCATGGCCCTCGACCCGATCGTGGCGCAGGCCGTGGGCGCCCAGGACGAGCCGGCCATTGCGCGCGGGCTGCAACGGGGACTGCTCATCTCGCTGCTGCTCGCCGTCCCGGCGATGCTCCTGATGCTCCCCGTCCGTCCGGTGCTGGTCTGGCTGCGCCAGCCGGCCGAGGTGATTCCGCTCGCAGAGACGTACGTCTGGCTCGTGCTCCCCGGCGTGCTGCCGTTCCTCGCGTTCGGTGTCCTGCGCCAGACCCTGCAGGCAATGGGGCGGATGCGGCCGATCGTCCTGACCATCGTCGCCGCGAACCTGCTCAACGTCCTCCTCAACTGGATTCTCATCTTCGGCCACTTCGGCGCCCCACCGCTCGGCGTCGCCGGCTCTGCCTGGGCCACCACCATCAGCCGCTGGACCATGGTGCTCCTCCTGGGCGGCCTCGGGTGGCCGATGCTGCGCCGCCACCTCTCGTCGTTCCGCCCGGAAGTCCTGCACCTCAAGCCGCTGGGCCGGATGCTGCGGCTCGGCTCGCCGATCGGCGTGCAGCTCCAGCTCGAGTACACCGCATTCGGGCTGACCGGCGTGCTGATCGGCATGCTCGGGGTGGACCAGATGGCCGGGCACCAGGTGGCGCTCAACCTCGCCTCGCTGACCTACATGGTCCCGCTCGGGGTCTCTGCCGCAGCCGCCGTGCTGGTCGGTCAGGCGGTCGGCCGGGACGATCCGCTGGCTGCGCGGCGCTCCGCACGGACGGCACTCATTGTGGGCGCGGGGTTCATGCTCGTGACCGGGACGATGTTCCTCACCATGCCGCGCCTGTTCGCGGGACTGTACACCAACTCGGCGGCGGTGCTGCTCGTGGCTTCGTCGCTCCTGCCGCTCGCCGGATTGTTCCAGGTGTTCGACGGCATCCAGGTCGTCACCAGCGGCATCCTCAGGGGCCTCGGCGACACACGGTCCCCGATGATCATCAACCTTATCGGGTTCTGGGGCGTAGGTATTCCGGCGGGACTCTTCCTCGGCTTCACGGCAGGGATGGGCGCGCAGGGGCTCTGGTGGGGCCTTGTGCTCGGGCTGGCGGCCGTCGCCGTCATCCTGTTGGTCCGGGTGCGGTACCGGATCCGGACCCGGCTGGGGCGCGTCGTGATCGACGACCACGCCCACACAACGTAGGCAACACGCTGTCGCGTATGAGGTTATATTTCAGTGATGCCTGCCAACCGAGCGTTTTCGCTCACGCCACCGCTCAGACCGGAACCGCGGTGGCAGGGCATGGCAATTTCGCTGGCCATTTACGGCGCCCTTTTCCTGGCGGGGATGGTGCTCAAACGCGGCCCAGCCGCCGCACCGGAGCAGACGGCCACCGCTGAAGAGATCCAGGCCGCGCGCGAGCAGCTCGACAAGCGACAGGTCCGGATGGTGTATCTCCCTCCTGCAGCACAGCCACGCCAACAACCGGCTACCCCTCCGGTCAGGCTCCCCCCGCCCAAGTCGGGTGGCCCAACCAAGACGCCGGAGCCCGACGCCGACCCGATTCGCGCCATCCGCTCGCCGGTCGCCGACCCGGGAGGCGACACCCGCACGCTGGGCGATGGGGCCGAGGCGAGTCAGCCGAAGATTTCCCCCCCACGGCCGATGCCCCTCGCCCTGAACCCCGGGCCCTCGGCGCCATCGCCCGCGGAACCAGCTCCCTCCGCAGCCCCTGCCTCGTCCGGCCGGCCCGGCGGCATCCAGCTCGGGCCGCGCCTCGGGCTCGCGCCCCGGGACCCGCGGCCGTGGACGCAGTCGATGCCCGAGGCAGGGGATTCGTGCCCGACTGTCATGCCCGACTCGACCAAGCCCGGCGAGCCCCGCATGGGATCGGCCACGGGACGGGTCCTCGCGGTGCAGGGCGGCGCGCCGATGCCGAACGCCCACCTCCAGATCGTCGGCACCTCGTTCGTGACCTTCACCGACAACAACGGCGAGTACATCCTGACGTTCGACGCTTCGCTCCTCGATCAGTGCCGAACACAGTACGTGCGGGTCAGCGCGCCGGGCTACGAGCCTCGCCTCCTTGTCCTCGTCATCGGCCGCAACGTCCGCAGCGACGACGTCGCGCTCCGCCGACACTAGCGCGCCATGACGACTCCCCGCTTTCGCACCGTCATCTTCGACTGCGACTCCACCCTCAGCGCCATCGAGGGGATCGACGAACTCGCCGTCGGCTGCCGCCGGGAGATAGCCGCCCTCACCGAGGCCGCCATGCGGGGGGAAGTCCCCCTCGAACAGGTCTACGGGGCGCGCCTCGCCCTGATCCGTCCGGACCGTGCCTCGGTCGACGCGCTGGCGGGCCGGTACATCGCGGCAGCCGTGGAGGGCGCGCGGGAAACGGTCGGGGCCCTCCGCGAGCACGGGGTCGAAGTCCGGATCCTCTCGGGCGGGCTCCGGCAGGCCATCCTGCCGTTCGCGGCGTGGCTCGGCCTGGCGGAGTCCGACGTGGCCGCGGTCGATCTCTACTTCCATGATGACGGTGGCTACGCCGGCTACGACGAGTCGTCCCCACTGGGCCGCTCAGGCGGAAAGCGCCTCGTCGTCGAGTCGTGGCGGCCGGGGCTGCCCGGGCCCGTCCTCCTGGTGGGCGATGGAGTCACCGACCTCGAGGCACGTCCCGCAGTGGACCGGTTCGTGGCTTACGCCGGGGTGACGGACCGGCCCGCGGTCACCTCCGCCGCCGATGCGGTCATCCGGAACGCGTCCCTGCTCCCGGTCCTGCGCGAAGTTCTTCACGCGGACAGGGGCTGAATCTTCAGGATCCCGCCGCCTATCTTTCGCCCTCTGCGCCAACCGCCCCCACTCGAGAGCGTCACCATGGCACCGTTCGGCAACTTCTTCCTTCCTGGCCCCACCGAAGTGACCGAGGATGTGCTCGCCGCCCAGACCCACCCCATGATCGGACACCGGGGGAAGGGAATGGAAGAGCTCCTGGCGAAGATCCAGCCGTCGCTCCAGCGCGTCTTCCGGACGACCAGGCCGGTCTACATCTCTTCTTCATCGGCCACGGGGTTGATGGAGGGCTCCCTCCGGAATGGCGCTCGCCGTCGAGTCCTCTCGCTCGTCAACGGCGCGTTCAGCGACCGCTTCCACAAGATCGCGCTCGCCTGCGGGCTGGAGGCCGACGCGCTCGAGGCGGAATGGGGAGGCATCCACACGCCGGAGCGCGTCGCCGAGGCACTGAAGGGCGGCCAGTACGACGCCGTGACGGTGGCGCACTCCGAGACCTCCACCGGCGCGCTCAATCCCATCGCCGAACTGGCCAGGGTGACCCACGCCGCGGGCGACGTCGTCCTGCTGGTGGACAGCGTGACAGGGGTGGCGGGCGTCCCCGTGGAAAGCGACGCCTGGGCGCTCGACTTCGTGCTCACCGGCTCCCAGAAGGCGCTGGCCCTGCCGCCGGGCCTCGCCTTCGGCGTGGCGCAGCCGAACATCCTGGAGCGGGCCCGCGCCCAGAAGGGCCGCGGCATCTACTTCGACTTCCTGGAGTTCGAGAAGTTCACGCTACAGAACCAGACGCCGAACACGCCGGCCGTCTCGCTGCTCTTCGCCCTGGCCAAGCAGCTCGAACGCATCGACGCCGAGACCCTGCCGGTCCGCTGGGCGCGCCACGAGGCGATGGCCAGGCGCACCTGGGCGTGGGCCGACGAGATGACGGCGCGGGGCGTGCCGGTTCGCGTCCTGGCGCCGGAGGGGTACCGCTCCTGGACCGTGACCTGTCTGACCGTGCCGCCGGGGAAGAAGGGGAGCGAGGTCAACGCCGCCATGAAGGCGAAGGGGATCGTGATCTCGGCGGGGTACGGGAAGCTGAAGGACTCCACCATACGCATCGGGCACATGGGCGAGCACACGGTGGCGGAGCTCGACCGCGTCCTCGCCGCGCTGGAAGAGGTGCTCACGTCATGACTGCGACCTACCGCGTGCTGATCGCCGACAAGATCGCGGCCGACGGGCTGGCCCCGCTGCGCGAGGACCCGCGCTTCGAGCTGATCACGAAGCCTGGCCTGAGCCTGGCCGACCTGACCCAGGCGCTCACCGAGGTGGACGCCGTCATCGTCCGGAGCGCCGCCAAGGTGCCCCGGGAGGCGATGTCCGCCACCACGCGCCTCAAGGTCATCGGGCGCGCCGGCGTCGGCGTCGACACGATCGACGTGGACGCCGCGACCGAGAAGGGCATCGCGGTGCTCAACGCGCCGGCCGGGAACACGATCTCCGCCGCCGAGCTCACCATGGCGCTGATGCTCTCCCTGGCGCGGCGCGTCGCCGCCGCCGACCGCTCCATGAAGGCGGGGGCCTGGGACCGCGCCAAGCTGGGCGGCAGCGAACTGTACGGCAAGACGCTCGGCCTGGTGGGGGCCGGCCGGATCGGCGGCGAGGTGGCCACCCGTGCCCGCGCCTTCGGCATGCGCGTGGTGATCCACGACCCGTACCTGCATCCCGATCGCGCCAAGTCGCTGGGCGCCGAGCTCGGCACGCTCGACCAGGTCCTGGCCGAGGCCGACGTCCTCTCGGTGCACGTGCCGCTCACCGACGGCACCACCGGCCTCATCGGCGCGGCGCAGCTCGCCCGGCTCAAGAAATCGGCCTTCGTGCTCAACGTGGCGCGCGGGGAGATCATCGACGAGGCGGCGCTGATCGAGGCGCTCCGCGCCGGATCCATCGCGGGCGCGGGCCTCGACGTCTACAACGTCGAGCCGCTGCCGGCCGACCATCCCTTCCGCACGCTGGAAAACGCGGTGCTCACGCCGCACCTGGGCGCCTCCACCGAAGAGGCCCAGCAGAACGTCGCCCTCGAAATCTCGGCGGCGGTGCGCGCGGCGCTCCTCGAGGGAGACCTGAGCCGCGCGGTCAACGCCCCCGGCGTAGGCGGGGAGCGGATGCGCCGGCTGAAGCCGCTGCTCGACCTGGCCGAGCGGCTGGGGCGCATCGGCGCCGCGCTGGCCGGCGCGCGCCTCAAGACCGTCCAGGTGCGGTACGCCGGGCGTGAAGAGGACGGGCTCGGGCCGATCGCCGCCGCTGCCCTGATCGGGGTGCTCTCGGAGGTGGTGGGCCAGCGCGCCGTCAACGTCGTCAACGCCATGCACCTGGCCACGGGGCGGGGCATCGCCGTCGAGCGCACCCGCCTGACGCCGCGGGACGACTACGCCGAGTACCTCGAGGTTCGGCTGACGGGCGAGGAGGAGAGCATCCGGGTGGGAGGCGCGGTGCTGGAAGGGGCGCACCCTCGCGTGGTGCGAATCGGCGACTACCACGTGGACATCCTCCCCCGCGGCGACCTGGTCCTGCTCCGGAACCGCGACGTGCCGGGCGTCATCGGGCGTGTCGGCACCGCGCTCGCGGCCGCCGGGATCAACATTGGCCAGTACAACGTCGCGCGGCTCGAGGCCGGCGGTCAGGCGCTGGCCGCCATCGGCGTGGATGCCCGGCTGAGCCCGGAGCATATGGAAACGTTGCGGGCGTTGCCCGAAGTCACCGCCGTCCGGCAGGTGGAGCTCGACTAGGGACGCCCTTGCGGCAATGGGCTCCGGCTGGGACATTTCCGAAGCACCAACGTCCCCTCCTGTCCAGTCCGGAGCATCCTTGCCGCGAGTTCTGCATCTGCTGGTCCTGGCCTTGGCCGCTGCGATCCCGGCCCAGGCTCAAGAGCCACGACTCGGCACTATCGATTTCCCCACCTCAGCCGCGCCGGCCGCCCAGGCCGCGTTTGTCCGCGGCGTACTTTACCTCCACAGCTTCGAGTATGCATCGGCCGCCGCGGCGTTCCAGGAGGCCCAGCGGCTCGAGCCGGGCTTTGCCCTTGCGTACTGGGGCGAGGCGATGACCCTCAACCACCCGGTCTGGAACGAGCAGAACCGGGCCGGCGCCCAGGCCGTCCTTGGCCGGCTGGCCCCCACACCGGAGGCGCGGCAGGCCCGCGCCACCACCGACCGCGAACGCCGCTTCCTCGCCGCCGTGGAGCAGCTCTACGGCGACTCCGGCTCCAAGCCACGGCGGGACACGCTCTACGCCCGCTCGATGGAGGCGCTCGCGGCGGCCTATCCCCACGACGCCGAGACCCAGGCATTCTATGCCCTCGCGCTGCTCGGCCTCAGCCAGGGGAACCGGGTCGTGCCGACCTACATGCGTGCGGGGGCCATTTCGCTCGCACTCATGCAGCAGTATCCCGACCACCCGGGGGCCGCGCACTACACCATCCACTCCTTCGACGACCCGGACCACGCCATCATCGGTCTGCCGGCCGCGCGCGCCTACTCGCAGATCGCGCCCGCCGCGCCGCACGCGCAGCACATGACGACCCACATCTTCCTGGCGCTGGGGATGTGGAACGAGGTGGTGAGCCAGAACGTGATCGCGGCCGGCCCGAACCCGGCCGCCTGGCGGCCCGGGCATTACACCGAATGGCTGCACTACGGGCTGCTGCAGCTCGGGCGCTTCGCGGACGCCGATTCCCTCTACCGGCGCACGCTCGGGAACATCGGGACGACCCCCAGCGCAGGGCGGACCAGTTCGGCGCTCATGATGCACGCGGCGCAGGTCATCAACGCGGAGGAGTGGTCCGGCCCCCTGATCGCGCTTCGGCCCGCGTCGGTGAACGGGTCCCGCGGGGCCCGTGCGGCCGACGCGTTCGCGATCGGGTACGCCGCGCTCCAGCGGGGCGATCAGGCCGCCGCCGCCGCGGAGGGGGCGCGACTCCGTGCCATCGTCGCCGAAACGGGCGCGCCCGGGGACGAAACGCAATCCGGCACGGTGCACGCACTCGACATCGCCCTGGCCGCGGCGTCGGCGTTCCACGACGGCCAGGTCGAAACGGCGCTCCGCCTCATCCGCGAGGCCGCCGCCAGCGAGGACGCGCTGGCGGTGGAATTCGGGCCGCCGACCGTGGTCAAGCCGACGAACGAATTGCTCGGTGAGATGCTGCTGGCCATGGGGCGGCCCGCAGAAGCCCAGGAGGCCTTCACGCAGGCCCTCGCCCAGTACCCGCAGCGGCTTCTCTCGCTGCGCGGCCTCGCCACCGCGGCGCGCGCGGCGGGGGATGTGGAGGTCGCGGTGAGGGCGGAAGGCCAGTTGCCCCCAGGCACGCGGCAGGGCGGGGAATGAGAGCCGACCTCCCGGCCCGGCTGTCGGCCGCGCTCGGCGACCGCTACCGACTCGAGATGCGGGTGGACGGCCAGCCCGCGCTCATCGGCGAGGGCGGCATGGCCACGGTGTTCCTGGCCGAGGATCCGCGCCACGATCGCTGGGTGGCCGTCAAGGTGTTGAAACCCGACGTGGCCACCGCCATCGGCGCCGAGCGCTTCCTGAGAGAAATCCACATCGCCGCGCAGCTCCATCATCCGCACATCCTCGGGCTGATCGACTCCGGACAGGCCGACGGCCTGCTGTATTACGTCATGCCCTACGTCTCCGGCGAGACCCTCCGCGAGCGGATCGAGCGGGAGGGCGCGCTGCCGATTCCCGACGCCGTGCGCCTGATTCGCGAGGTGGCCGACGCCCTGGCCCGCGCCCACAAGGCCGGTGTCATCCACCGGGACATCAAGCCGGAAAACGTCCTCATCGAGGAGCGGCACGCGCTCGTGGCCGACTTCGGGGTGGCCAAGGCGCTGAGCGAGGCCACCGACTCGGTACTGGCCGGCCGGTCCACGGCCGGCTTCACCATCGGCACGCCGGCCTACATGGCGCCGGAACAGGCGGCGGGCGACCCGAAGATCGATCACCGGGCGGACATCTATGCGCTCGGCATCGTGGCCTACGAGATGTTGACGGGCGACGTGCCCTTCAACGCGCCGACGCCGCAGGGAATGCTCGCGGCCCAGGTGTCGGTGGAACCCGCCCTGCTGCGCACCAGGCGCCTGGATGTGCCGCCCATGCTCGAGGCGCTGGTGATGAAGTGCCTCATCAAGGACCCGGCGCAGCGCTATCAGCGCGCGGACGAGGTCCTGGTCGCCATCGAGGCGATGGGCACGCCGAGCCTGCCGGGGTTCGGCGGCACGGCCCCGCCGGCGCCCGCCTCCTGGTATGCCAGGTTGCCTCACGGCGCCCGAGTCGGGCTGATCCTCGGGGCGATCGTCCTGGCCGCGCTCCTCCTCCTGGCGGTGTTCGGGCGATGAACCTCCCCGCGTGGCTCGCCTCGGCGCTCGCCCTGATGCTCCTGCCCACGGGCTCCGCGATCGCACCGAGCCGCGTCACCCCCAACGACAATCGCCAGCCCGCCGGCCGGCTCGAGAACGGTGTGCTGACGCTCCGGCTCGAGGTACGGCTCGGCGAGTGGTTTCCGCAGGACGAGGCCGGCCCGAGCGTCACGGTGCCGGTCTTCGCCGAGGAAGGGAAGGCGCCGCAGGTTCCGGGACCGCTCATCCGCGTCCCGGCCGGCACCATCCTCGACATTACCGTCACCAACCAGCTGGCGGACACTGGCCTCACGATCTTCGGGTTCTTGGAGCGGCCGGCGGCGGGGGCCGATTCCGTGCGGCTCGCGCCGGGTGAGTCGCACCGCTTCCGGTTCCGCGCGGGCGCGGCAGGCACCTACGAGTATGGCGGGCGCACGGAGCGTCGGGAGTACATCGCCTTCGAGACGCTGGAGGAGACGCAACTGGCAGGGGCGCTGGTCGTGGACGCGCCCGGGGCCAGAGCTGATGACAGGGTGTTCGTCCTGAACATCTGGGACAAGCCGGAGGACTCGCTCGACGGCACCATCCGCCCCGAACGGCACGTCCTGACCATCAACGGCCGCGCGTGGCCGTTCACCGAACGCCTGAGCTATACGGTGGGCGACTCCGCGCACTGGCGCGTCGTCAACGCCAGCAGGCACGTGCACCCGATGCACCTGCACGGATTCTACTTCCGGGTCACCGCACTGGGCGGCTTCGACTCCGATTCGGCCTACGCCCCTGAGAACGAGCGGCTGGTGGTCACGGAGAGCATGCTGCCGCAGTCCAGCATGGCGATGGCGTTCCAGGCCCGCGAAGAAGGGAACTGGCTCTTCCACTGCCACCTCATCTATCACGTGAGCCCCGGCGCCAACCTGACCTGGCCTGACGGCGCTCCCGCTGCCCACGATGAGCACTTCCACATGGGAGGGCTCGTGCTGGGGCTCGTCGTCGCCCCGGGACCGACGCCGACGCCACGGCTCAACCCCGCGACGATGCGGCTCGTCGCCCGCGAGGCGCCGCGACCCACCGGCCCCAACGGGGTCATCATGGGCTATCGGCTCGGCGCACCCCCGGCGGATGCGCCGGTGACCATGCCGTCCCCGGTCCTGTTCCTGACCCGTGGCGTCCCGACCGACGTGACGGTGGTGAACCGTCTCGATGAACCGACGGGGGTGCACTGGCATGGCCTCGAACTCGAGAGCGCCTCTGACGGCGTGGCTGGGTGGAGCCAGACGGGCGGCCGCCTGTTTGCCCAGATCCAGCCCGGGGACTCCTTCGTGGCGCACCTGACCCAGCCGCGCGCCGGCACCTTCATCTATCACACCCATTTTCAGGACGAGATCCAGCTGACCTCGGGCCTCTACGGACCGATCGTGGTGCTTGAACCCGGAGAGATCTTTCAGCCGGCAACCGACCACATCTTCCTGACGGGGCGGGACGGCGAGGAAGGGAAGGTCCTCCTGAACGGGGATTCGCTGCCGACACCCGTCACCTGGGCGGCGGGGCAGACCCACCGGCTCCGGCTCATCAACATCATGCCGTACGGGCGGGTCACCTGGCGGCTCCTCAAGGGAGATTCGGTCACGGTCTGGCGTGCCGTGGCGCGCGATGGGGCCGATCTTCCTGCCTCGCAGCAGCGAGTCGGCCGCGCCGCCTCGGTCATCGACGTCGGGGAAACCGCCGACTTCGAGCTCCCGGCCGCCGAACCGGGCAGCTACAAATTGGAGATCGGACCCCGGAAGGATCCGCTGGTGGCTCAGGTCATCCAGATCGGGAACCCGCTCCCACCAAAGACAGCGCCATAAGTCTTTGTAGCATAGGCCTATAGCCCAAAGCCACTCCCGTCATTTCGGTCCCGGCACGACTTTTGACGGGGGAGCCGCGTCCTATTAGATTCTGGGATGCGCGTCCTCGGTGTCATCCCGGCCCGCCTCGGGTCCACACGCCTCCTCAACAAACCGCTTCAGCTCCTCGCCGGCGAGCCTCTGGTGACCCGGGTGGTCCAGCGCGTGGCCGACTACGGACTGGTGGACCGGCTGGTGGTGGCCACCGACTCGCCGATGGTGGTGCAGGTGGTCGAACGCACCGGGGTGGACGCCGTGCTGACGGACGAGCGGCACTCGACCGGCACAGAGCGGGTGGCGGAAGTGGCGTCTCGGCCGGAGTTCCGGGATTTCGACGTCATCGTCAACATCCAGGGCGACGAGCCGTTCCTCGATCGTGAGGCGCTGGAGGGCTCGCTGGCCCGGGTGGCGCAGGGCGACGAGGTCGGCACCGCCGCGGCCCCGCTCGAACTCGCGCTGGTCAAGGATCCGGCGCGGGTCAAGGTGGTCACCGACCTGGGTGGACGGGCGCTCTACTTCAGCCGCGCCGTCATTCCCCATCGCCGCGAGCCCGACGATCCCTCCGACGGGCTCTACTGGCAGCACCTCGGCATCTACGCATATACCAGGGCCTCGCTCACGCGGTGGGTGTCGCTTCCCCCGACACCGGCGGAGCTCGTGGAGCGGCTGGAGCAGCTCCGCGCCCTGCAGAACGGCATGACCATCGGCGTGACCCGCCTCGGCGCCCCGGCGCTGCCCGGCGTGGACACCCCCGAAGACCTGAAACGGGCTGAGGCCCACTGGCACGCTCTCCTGAGGTGATTTCATGAGCACTGGCCCATCCGCGACCAAGTTCATCTTCGTGACCGGCGGCGTCGTCTCCTCCCTCGGGAAGGGGATCGCCGCCGCTTCGCTGGGGCGGCTCCTCGTCGAGCGCGGCCTGACCGTGACGATGCAGAAGTTCGACCCGTACATCAACGTCGACCCCGGGACGATGTCGCCGTTCCAGCACGGCGAGGTGTACGTCACCGACGACGGCGCCGAGACCGACCTGGACCTCGGGCACTATGAGCGCTTCATCGACCGGTCGCTCTCGCAGCAGAACAACATCACGACCGGGCGCATCTACCAGACGGTCATCAACAAGGAGCGCCGCGGCGAGTACCTCGGCTCGACGGTACAGGTCATCCCGCACATCACCGACGAGATCAAGAACGCCATCCGCCGCACCGCCCCGGGCCACGACGTGGTCATCACCGAGATCGGCGGCACCGTCGGCGACATCGAGTCGCTCCCGTTTCTCGAGGCCATCCGCCAGTTCCGCCAGGAAGTCGGCCGCGACAACGCGCTCTTCATGCACCTCACGCTGGTGCCGTACATCGCCGCCGCGGGCGAGATCAAGACCAAGCCGACCCAGCACTCCGTGCGCGAGCTGATGCAGATCGGGATCCAGCCCGACATCCTCGTCTGCCGCACCGAGCGCCCCCTCTCGGCCGACATCCGGCGCAAGATCGCGCTCTTCTGCAACGTGGACTTCGCGTGCGTGGTCGAGAGCCCCGACGTCAAGTCCATCTACGAGATCCCCCTCCGGCTCCACGACCAGGGGCTCGACCGCGAGGTCTGCGAGCGGCTCCGGCTCGTCACCAAGGACCCCGACCTCCGGCCGTGGCGCACCATCGTGGACCGCGTGCTCCGCCCGACCCACGAGACGCGGATCGCCGTCGTCGGGAAGTACACCGACCTGCACGACGCGTACAAGTCGGTGCAGGAGGCGCTCATTCACGGCGGCATCGCCCACGACTCTCACGTCCAGATCGAGTGGCTCTCGAGCGACCTCTTCACCGACCAGGAGGCGGCCGGGACGCTGCTGGCGGGCTACGACGGGCTGCTGGTGCCCGGCGGGTTCGGCGTCCGGGGGGTGGAAGGCATGATCGAGGCGGTCCGCTGGGCGCGGGAGCACAACCTGCCGTTCTTCGGGATCTGTCTCGGGCTGCAGATCGCCATCATCGAGTTCGCCCGCAACGTCTGCCAGCTCCCGGACCCGAACAGCACCGAGTTCGAGCCCGAGTGCGGCACGCCGGTGGTGAACCTCATGCAGACCCAGCGGGACGTCAGCAATCTCGGCGGCACGATGCGGCTCGGCGCCTATGCCGCCCGGCTCCGCCCCGGGTCGAAGGTGGCGCAGGCCTACGGGACCACCGAGATCAGCGAGCGGCACCGGCACCGGTGGGAGGTCAACAACTCCTACCGTGACGTGCTCGCGGAGTACGGGCTCCGGCTCTCCGGCCAGTCGCCGGACGGCGGGCTCGTCGAGCTGATCGAGCTTCCCGACCACCCCTGGTTCATCGGCTGCCAGTTTCATCCCGAACTGAAGTCGCGCCCGACGCGCCCGCACCCGCTCTTCTCCGGGTTCATCGGCGCCGCGCTGGCGCGCCGGCAGGCCGTCGCGGCCCCTGCCAAGGCGAAGGTCAACCTGGCCGAGGCTTCGCGCTGATGTCCTGGACCTTCGACCGCAGCCCGTTCCTGATCGCCGGGCCCTGCATGGTCGAAGGGGACGAGCTCATGCTGCGCGTCGGCGAGGCGTTGGCCGCGCTGTCGGCGCGCCGCCGGTTGCCGATCTGTTTCAAGGCCAGCTTCGACAAGGCGAACCGCTCGCGGGGCGGGGGAGCGCGCGGGCCGGGGCTCGACGAGGGCCTGCGCGCGCTCGAGCGGGTGCGCGCTGCTACCGGCCTGCCGATCCTCACCGACATCCACGAGGCGGCGCAGGCCGCGCCGGCCGCGGAGGTGGTGGACATCCTCCAGATCCCCGCGTTCCTCTGCCGGCAGACCGACCTCCTGGTGGCCGCCGGGCGCACCGGGAAGCCGGTGAACGTGAAGAAGGGGCAGTGGATGCAGCCCGAAGGGATGCTGGGCGCGGTGGAAAAGGTGAAGGGCGCCGGCTCGCGCGAAGTGGCCGTCACCGAGCGGGGCACCTTCTTCGGCTACGGCGACCTCGTCGTGGACATGCGGAGCTTCCCGAGGATGCGCGCCGCGACCGGTGTGCCGGTCATCTTCGACGCCACCCACTCCGTCCAGCAGCCTGGCCAGGGCGAGGGAGGCGCGAGTGGCGGCCTGCGGCACTTCATCCCGCCGCTCATCGCCGCCGCGGCGGTGAGCGGAGCGGACGGGTTCTTCCTCGAGACGCATCCCGACCCGGCGCGCGCACCGAGCGATGCCGCGACGCAGTGGCCGCTCGACCAGCTCGACGCGCTGATGGACCGGACCCTCGACCTCTGGGCCCGCGCCCGCGAGGCCGGCGGTGCTTGACCCGCGGGTGGCGCGGCGGGTCCGCCTCCTGGCGCTTGACGTCGACGGCGTCCTCACCGACAACGGCGTGTACATCGGTGCCGCCGGCGGGGGCGAGCGGGTCGAGCTCAAGCGGTTCGACATCCAGGACGGCCTCGGGCTGGCGCTCCTGGACGGGACCGGAATCCGCGTCGCGATCATCAGCGGTCGGCGGTCCGAGGCCACCGCGCTACGCGCCCGGGAACTCCGGATCGACGACGTCCTCCAGGACTCGGGAGCTCGGAAGGTGCCGTTGCTGGCTTCCCTGCTCGACAAGCACGGCCTCGGCTGGGACGAGGTGGCGTTCGTGGGCGACGACCTCGCCGACGTGCCCGTGATGCAGCGCGTCGGCCTCCCCATCGCGGTGGCCAACGCCGTGCCCGAAATGAAGGCGATCGCGGCGTACGTGACGGAGGCGTCCGGCGGACGGGGCGCCGTCCGGGAGGTGGTGACCGCCGTGCTGCGCGCCCGCGACGAATACGACGCCGCCGTGGCACGCTATCTCGCGGCGAGGGACGGCCATGACTCGTGATCCAGCGGCGCTGACGGCCCTCGGCCGGCGGGTGCTCGAGCTCGAGGCGAGGGAAGTCGTGCACGCGGCCCGGCGGCTCGACGGCTCGTTCGCCCGGGCGGTGGAGCTCCTCGCCGCGGCCAGGGGGCGGGTCATCGTGTCCGGCGTGGGCAAGTCCGGCCTCATCGCGCGCAAGATCGCGGCGTCCCTGACGTCCACCGGCACTCCCGCCACCTACCTGCACCCGGTGGACAGCCTCCACGGCGACCTCGGCATCGTGGGGCGCGACGACGTGGCGATCCTGCTCAGCAAGAGCGGGGAAACAGAAGAACTCTTCGGCCTCCTCGCGGCGCTCCAGCGCCTCAGTGTGCCGATCATCGCGCTGACCGGCGGGGTCGACTCGACGCTCGCCAAGGTGGCGCGCGAGGTGCTCGACGCCGGCGTGGCGGAGGAGGCCTGCCCGCACGACTTGGCGCCGACCACGAGCACCGCCGTGGCGCTGGCGCTCGGTGACGCGCTGGCGGTGGCGCTCCTCGAGGTGAAGGGGTTCCAGCGGGAGGATTTCGCGGAGCTGCATCCCGGCGGATCGCTCGGCCGGAAGCTGCTGCTCCGGACCCGCGACGTCATGCTCCCGCCGCAGGGGGTGCTTGGTCCGGGCGCGACCATGCGGGAGGGCGTCGTCGCGCTGGCCAAGCACCGCGGGCTGGCCATCGTGGCGGACGGCGGAAAGGTGCTGGGCGTCGTCACCGCCGGGGACCTGAGCCGGCTCGCGCAGTCGGATCCGGCGTTCCTCGACGGCCTCGCCTCCGCGGTGATGACCCGGACGCCGCGCACGGCGTCCACCGAGGAACTGGCGGCTGCGGTCCTCGGCCGGATGGAGCGCCACGGCATCATGGCCATGCCGGTCCTCGATGAAGCGGACCGGCTCGCCGGCGTCATCCACCTCCACGACCTGATGCGCGCGGGGGCGGGGTGACGGCCGCCCGGGTCGTGACGGTGGGGGTGATCGTCGCGGCGGTCGCGTTCGCCGCCGGGTGCAACGAGACCGGCGCCCGGCCCGGCGTGCTCGCCACCGCCGCGGACACCGCCGACCAGACGCTCATCAAGGTGCGGCACTACATCACCCGCGACGGCGTCCAGAAGAGCCTGGTCGAGGCCGACACCGCCTACTACTACGAGGGGTCGCAGTCCTTCGAACTCCGGGTGGTGACGGTCACTTTCTACGACGCCGACGGAGCGCCGACCTCCACTTTGACGTCGAACGAGGGCACCTACCAGACGATGACCGGGGCCATGCAGGGCCGTGGCAACGTCGTGGTCCGGTCGGCGGACCTGACGCGCACGCTGAAGAGCCAGGAGCTGAACTACGACCCGGGGAAGAACGAGATCTCCACCGACCAGCCCTACTCCTACGACCAGGGTGGCAACCATCTCGAGGGAACCGGCTTCACTTCCGACCCGAACTTCCAGCGGATGACGACGACCGCCCCGAGAGGCAGGGCCGCCGAAGGTGTCGTCCTCCCGGGGTCTGAATGACGCCGGCGCGGTCCCGGATCCTCGCGGCGGTGGGTGCGGCGGCGCTGTTCAGCCCGGCGGGGCTTCATTCCCAGGGTGAACCGCGACACTGCCGACTGGTGCTCGAGCCCGGGGCCCGGACGGGATACGCCATCGGCCAGAACAACTACTTCGCCGCCGGCAACGTGCGGCTCAGGTGTGAGGGGAGCTCCGTGCGCATCCGGAGCGACAGCCTCGCCTCGTACGCCAGCCAGATCGTCGAGTTCATCGGCAACGTGCGCTACGAGGACTCCTCGATGGTGATGACGGCCGACCGCGGCACCTACCGTCGGGACGGCGAACGGTGGGAAGCGCGCGGCAACGTCGTCACGCGGAACACCGGCGGGTCCACGATGCGGGGGCCCTCGCTCGACTACCTCCGGATCGTTCCCGGGTTTCGCGACACGGTCGAGGTGTTCGCCGACGGCCGGCCGACCATCGACTACCTGCCGCGAGACTCCACGGGAGCGGAGCAGGAGAAGTACGTGATCGTCGGCGACCGCGTGCGCATGAAGGGCGAGGACCGGCTCTGGGCCGGCGGCCGGGTCACGATCGACCGGAGCGACGTGTCCGCCCACGCCGACTCGATGCGGCTCGACACCGGCGTCGGCCAGGACGGTGCGCTCATCGGCAGGGCGCAGGTCGACGGGCTCGGGAAGGATGCCTTTTCGCTGACCGGCAGCACCATCAACCTCCGGCTGGAGCAGAACGACTTGACCTACGTGCAGGCGAATGGGGCGGGGAAGGCCGTCAGCGCGGACTGGACCCTCGTGGCCGACACCATCGGCCTCGACGTGAACGCGCGCGTCCTCGAGCAGACCCTCGCCTGGGGCTCCGCCGTGCGGCCGCACGCCGTCTCCGCCACCTACGAGATCACCGCGGATTCCCTCGCGCTCGACTCGCCCGCCAAGGTGCTGACGGAGGCCCGGGCGTTCGGGAAGGCGTGGGTGGCCAGTGGCGACGATACCACCACCGCCCAGCGCGACTGGCTGCGCGGCGACACCGTCACCGCGCGATTCGCCAGGGTGGACACCGCCGGAAAGTCGAAGACGGTCGTCCACCGGGTCGAGTCGTGGAAGGATGCCAGTTCCTTCTACCAGGTGTTCGATCCGGCCCGGCCCGGCGTGCCGTCGCTCAACTATGCGCGGGGCAACCGCATCCTGGTGCTCATGAAGGACGGCCCCGAAGGGGGGGTTGAGCGGGTCGAGATCCAGGGGAAGGTGGACGGGGTGCAGCTCGAGCCGAAGCCGGCCGCCGCGAAGGACACGACGGCCGCCACGCCGCCGAAGCCCGCCGTCGATTCCACGG
The DNA here is from genome assembly GCA_022710485.1 of Gemmatimonadota bacterium. Classification (GTDB taxonomy): domain Bacteria; phylum Gemmatimonadota; class Gemmatimonadetes; order Gemmatimonadales; family GWC2-71-9; genus SPDF01. The sequence continues at coordinate 158,954 of JAKLGU010000001.1, forward strand.
CGGGCGCGGTGCAGCCGTGACGCATCCCGCCTGGCTGGACGGCCTGGCCCAGCGCGACGCCTCGCTGTCGCTCGCGCTCGCGGCGCTGCTCCATGCCGCCGATGCGGACGGGGCGGTGGACCTCGACCGGCTCGTGATGGGCTACCGCAGCACCTTCCTGAGCGCGGTCGAGACGATCCCCGGGCTCCCGCGCTCCGAGCTCAGCGGCGATCAGCTGCGCGAGAGCCTGTCGCATTCCGTGCTCCCGCGACTGGCGGACGGCGGGTGGGTGGCCGACACGAGCGCGACAAAGTGGGCAGTGGTGCGCGCCACGCCGACGTGGTGGCCCCAGGCCGCGGCCGACCGCGGCGCCGCGCTCGCGCACCTGCTCGCCGCGGCCCAGCAGGCGCACGACCGTCGGGACACTGGGGGCGCCGTACCCGCGGGGCGCGCGAGCGTGCTCGAGGGCGTCGGGCTCTGCAAGAGCTTCCGCCAGCGGCGGGTGGTGAACGACGTCTCGGTCCGGGTGGAGCAGGGAGAGATCGTGGCGCTGCTCGGCCCCAACGGCGCCGGCAAGACGGTCACCTTCTACTGCCTCACCGGGATCATCCGGCCCGACGCCGGCCGCGTGCTGCTGGACGGCCAGGACGTCACCAGCGCCCCGATGTACCAGCGGGCGCGGCGCGGGCTGGGGTACCTGGCCCAGGAGCCGTCGGTGTTCCGGCGCCTCTCGGTCGAGGACAACGTCATGGCGATCATCGAGATGCTGCCGCTGTCGAAGCCGGAACGGCAGGAACGCCTCGAGCAGATGCTCGACGAACTGTCCATCAAGCACCTGCGGAAGAGCATGGCGTACTCCCTGAGCGGCGGGGAGCGGCGGCGGCTGGAGATCACCCGGGCGCTCGTGACCCAGCCGAAGTTCATGCTGCTCGACGAGCCGTTCGCCGGCGTGGACCCGATCGCCGTCAACGACATCCAGACCATCGTCGCCGGCCTGCGCCACCGCGGGCTCGGCGTGCTCATCACCGACCACAACGTCGAGCAGACGCTCGACATCGTGGATCGCGCCTACATCCTCTTCGAAGGAAAAGTCCAGGCCGCTGGCACCGTGCCCGAGCTCGTGTTCGACGAGCGGGTCGCCCAGCTCTACCTGGGGCCCACCCTGACGGCCAGGCTCCGGGCCCGATTGGAGAACGTCGCGTGAAAACAGGACTCTCGCAGCACCTCGGCCAGCGGCAGGAACTGCGCATCAACCCTCGCCTCTACCAGGCGATGGACATGCTCTACATGCCGATGATGGACCTCCAGCAGCACCTGAAGCAGGAGCTGCTCGTCAACCCCTTCCTCGAGCTCCTCGAGCCCGAGGAGGAGGAACAGGACGGCGCGGACCGCGAGAAGGACAAGGAGCAGGAGAAGGAGGCGGCCGCCAAGGAAGAGGAAATGGACTGGGAGGAGATCCTCCTCAACGGCTTCGACGTCGGCGGGACGCGCGAGCAGCACGAGCAGCTCGAGTACACCGAGGCGGTCACGGTGCAGAGCCGCGACCTCGTGGACCACCTCCGCGAGCAGTTGAAGATGATGCACCTGACCCCACGGCAGGTGCTGCTGAGCGAGGAATTCCTGGGCAACATCAAGGACGACGGCTTCCTCGCGGCCTCGCTGGAGGAGATCGTCGGCTCGGTCAACCAGCTGATCACGTCGCACGCGCGGGACAACGCCGACGTGGAGGACGACGCCGACCTCGACCTCGACGCCCTCGACGCCGACCCCGCGGCCGGGCAGCTCCCGGCGGGGGTCACGCTGTACGGGCTGGAAGAGGCCGAGGAGATGCTCAAGGTCATCCAGTCGCTCGACCCCCCGGGCATCGGCGCGCGGGACATCCAGGAGTGCCTGCTGATCCAGCTGCGCGAGCTCGACCAGACCGAGACGCTTACCTACCGCCTGGTGTCCGAGGCGTTCGGCGACCTCATCGCCCACCGGTGGAACGACCTGGCCCGCCGGTTCGGGGTGCCGGCCGCGGCCGTACAGGCGGCCGCCGACTCGCTGGCCTCGCTCGACCCGAAGCCGGGGCTCAAGTACTCCGGCAAGGACGACGGCTACATCACCCCCGACCTGATCGTGGACAAGATCGACGGCGGGTACAAGGTGTTCCTCAACGACACGGGGATGCCGCGGCTCCGGCTCTCCCGGGCCTACCAGGAAGTCACCCGGGACCGCAAGAAGCTCACGCCGGAGAACCGCGAGTTCATCGCCTCGAAGATGAACAGCGCCACCTGGATGATCCAGGCCATCGAGCAGCGGCGCCAGACCATGCTGAAGGTCATGAACTTCATCGTGGACCGGCAGCGGGAGTTCTTCGAGAAGGGGATCGAGTACCTGAAGCCGCTCACCCTCCGGGAGGTGGCCGAGGTCATCAACATGCACGAGTCCACCGTGAGCCGGGTCACGAACGAGAAGTTCGTGCAGACCCCTCGTGGCGTGCTGCCGCTGAAGTTCTTCTTCAGCAGCGCCCTGTCCACGTCGTCCGGCGAGGACGCGAGCGCCCGGTCCATCCGCGCCAAGCTCGAGAAGATGGTGGCCGACGAGGACACCGGGAAGCCGCTCACCGACCAGCAGATCGTGCACCTCTTCCAGGAGCAGGGGATCAAGATCGCCCGGCGTACCGTCGCCAAGTACCGCGACCAGCTCGGCATCCTCCCGGCCCGGATGCGGAAGCGGGTATGAGCTTTCCCGAGCGGACCGGCCCGGTGGACGTGAGCGTCCTGGTCCCGGCCAAGGACGAGGCCGAGAACCTCCCCGAGTTCCTGCGGCTCTGCGCGGAGGCGCTCGGGCCCGCGCCGTTCACCTTCGAGGTGGTGGTGGTGGACGACGGCTCCCGCGACCGCACCGCGCTGGTGCTCGAGGCGGAGCGGGTGCGGAACACCTTCCTGACGGTCGTGACGCACAACCGGCAGCGCGGGATCGCCGACGCGCTCCGCTCCGCCGGCGACGCCGCCCGCGGGGACGTGTTCGTCTTCTATCCGGCCGACCTGCAGTACCTCCCCGAGGACATCCCGGCGCTCGTGGCCCCCATCCTGGCGGGGCGCGCCGACATCGTGACCGGCACCAAGCAGGGGAAATACGAAAAGGCGTTCGTGTCCCGGATCTACAACACCCTCTGCCGATGGCTGTTCGGCGTCCGGGTCACGGACCTCAACTCGGTCAAGGCGTACCGCCGCGACGTCATGGCCAACGTGCCGCTCCGCCCCGACTGGCACCGCTACATGGTCGTGGTGGCCGCTGCGGAGGGCGCGCGCCTCACGTCGCTGCCGGTGCCGCTCTACCCGCGCAAGGCGGGGGTCTCGAAGTTCAACTGGAAGCGGATTCCCGTCGGCGTGCTGGACCTCCTCTCCGTCTGGTTCCAGCTCCGCTTCGGCCGCAAGCCGCTCCTCTTCTTCGGCGGCATCGGCGCCGCGCTCTTCCTGGTGGGGTTCCTCGGCGGCGTCGTGGCGCTGGTGCTCCGCTTCGGCTACGGCATCGGCTTCCGGCCGTTGCTCAACCTCGTGGAAACGATGGTCATCAGCGGCATCGTGCTCTTCGGCTTCGGGTTTGTGGGCGAGATGATCGCGGGGTTCCGGGAGGACATGCAGGCGCTGAGGCGGGATCTCGCCCGGTTGGCCTCGCCATCCCAGCGGAGTGACCCGCCATGATCGCCCCGAGTGACCGCTCGCGGCAGGCCCTCTTCGCAGTATGCCTGACACTGTCAGCGGTCGGCTGCGGCGGCGACGAAAGCGGGCCTGGGCCAGCTCCAGGGTCCGTCCCCACCACCGTCGTCGTGACCGGGCCCGGCACGCTTGTACAGGGTGAGAGCGCCCAATTCTCGGCGACCCTCCTTGACCAGCACGGGGACACGATCACTGAGACGTCGTTCGCCTGGTATTCCCAAGACTCCACGGTGGCCTATGTGTCGCAGCAGGGCCTGGTCACAGTCAAGAAGCCGGGCTACTGCATCATCTACGCGGCGGCCAAGCCCGTCATCGGCTCAACGCTCATCCTTATATCGGACGCGGCGATAGCAACACGCTTGGTGGTCGCCGGAAAGCCGTCATCCCTGTCGGTGTTTGGGAACAAGGCCTACATCGGGCTGACCAATTCTGACTCCACTCTCATCTTGGACATCGCCGGAGAGCGGGTGACCGGTTCCATCCGGACCGGGCCCGGAGGCGTCGCCTTCGACCCGACGGGAACACGTGCGTACTTCGCCCACTCGGACTCAATCTGGGTGCTTGACCCTGGCGCCGACACCCTGATTGCGAAGGTCCGGGTCGGTCCATCCCTGCGGATGCCCCTCACGTCCGCGGATGGGCAGACAATCTGGGTGCTATCAACGTGGTTTGACCGGCGACAGCTTTACGCCGTGGACGCGGCGACGATGTCGGTGACCGATAGCGTCGCCGTTCCGTTGTCCACCGATCGACTCGTCCTGCACCCGGGCCTGAATCGCCTCTACCTCGATGGAGACTACGAGACGGAAGTTCGCGAATACGACGCGAGCACCCTCGACCCGCTGCGGACGTGGAGCCTTGGCGGACGGCCGAACGGGATGGCGTTTTCTCTCGACGGAACGCGACTCTTCGTCGCCAATGGGCAGAACTGGGTGGACGAGATTCTGCTCTCGAGCGGGGCGGTGAGCGCACCGAAGCCGCTGCCGGCCGGAGGATTCGACATGGTGCTCTCGCCGGACGGCGCACGCCTCGCAGTCAACGCCGGAGGCTATGTCTTTTTCCTGTACGCTTCGAACCTGGCATTGGCAAAGACCGTCGTCATCGGCGGAGGCGCAGTCGGCTTGGCCTTCAGGCCCGATGGAGGCCGCCTGCTGGCGATCAACGTCAACAGCTGGGTCGACTTCATCCGTTGATGATCGCCCGCCACACAATCGACTCACAGCGAGAACATCTACCATGAGCATCTCATCCGCCCGCGCCCTTCAGGCGGCTGCCTCCGACGGAACACTCCGACCGGTGACACCGTTCCGTCGGCTTGTGCTGTGCTGCGGCCTGTGCTCCGCGGTGGCGCTGGGGTGCAGCGATGCTGAGGCGCCGACACCGCCGCCTGAGCCGCAGCCGGTGGCAATCGTCCTCTCGGCACCCGACAGCGTGCTGACCCGCGGCGAGGTGGTGCAATTCACGGCCACGCTCCTCGACTCCACGGGGGCACCAATCTCCGGTGGGAGTTTCGCCTGGAGTTCGCTGTACCCGGCGATCGCGAGCGTCGCCAGCGGTGGCAACGCCGTCGGCGTTGACGTCGGCGATACCCGCATCATCGTGACGGCCAGCGGGCTCACCGCCTCCGCGCCGTTGCAGGTCCGCGATACCGTCATTTCTCGGCGGGTCGACTTCCGCCCCTGGACACCGTTCGGATTGGCGGTGCGCGGATCGAGGGCGCTGATCACCCTTCTCGATGTCGATTCTGTGGTCAGAATTGAGCTACCTGGATTTACCACGAGCGGCGACGCCGCCACTGGACAGTACCCGACCGGGATCGCCTTCAGCCCGAGCGGGGCAAGGGCGTATGTGGCCAACCAAGATGGGCTGCTCACCGTCCTCGATCCCGCCACGATGTCGGTCGTTGATACGGCGCGGTATCGGGGCGGATTGACCGCTGTCCTCGCCACCGAGACTGACAGGATTTGGGTGACGATCGGGGACAGAGATACCTTGTACTCGCTCGATCCCGTGACGCTGCAGGTTCTCGACAGCGGGAAGACTGCCACCGGCCCGAATTGGATCGTCAAGAGCCCGACGCTTCCGCGCTTGTACGTCAACGGAAGCGCCTCCGGTGCGGTCTACGAGTTGAATTCCCAAACGCTGGATTCGATTCGCGGGTGGAGTCTTGGGGGTGCGCCGCAGGGGATGGCCATCTCTGCCGACGGGGCCACGCTCTATGTTGCCAATGAAGGCGGCTGGTTGGACCGCATCGCCCTCGGTTCCGGGGTGGTGGCTCCCCGTACTCCCCTCGATGATGCCGCGTTCGGCCTGGCGCTTTCTCCCGACGGGTCGCGGGTGGCAACATGCGGCGGATTTGGGGGGAGGGTGACCCTGCTGAGCACGCTCACCCTCTCGACGATTCAGACGTACCTTGCCACCGGCGTCGCGCGTCGATTGGAGTTCACGGCGGACGGAACTCACCTCATCATGACGAACGAGGCGGGTTGGGTGTACTACATCCGTTGAAGATCCTCCTCGTCACCCACAACTTCCCCCGCCATGCCGACGACATGGCGGGGGCGTTTCTGCTGGCGCTGGCGCGCGGACAGCAGGCGCTCGGGCACGAGGTCCGGGTCCTCGCACCGCACGGCCCCGGCCTGGCGGAACGGGAAGTCGTGGGCGGTGTCGAGGTGACGCGGTACCGGTACGGAAGCGAGGCACAGGAGACGCTCGCCTATGCCGGCACGATGCACGAGCAGGCGCTCCGCTCCTGGCCCGCCCGCTGGCGCCTGCTCCAGTTCATCCGCGCAAGCCGGCACGCCCTGCGCCGGGAATGCGCCCGCTTCCGGCCTGACGTGCTGCACGTGAACTGGTGGGTCCCCGGCGGCTTCGCTTTCTGGCCCGGCAACGCCTCGAGCGTGCCGGTGGTGCTCACCTCGCACGGCACCGACCTCTTCCTCCTCGACCGCTTTCCGGTTGCGCGCGGCGTGGCCGGCCCGATCTTCCGCGCCGCCGCGCAGGTGACCGTCATCTCCAGCCCCCTCGTCCAGCGGGTCGCCCAACTCGGCGTCCCGGCCGGCCGCGTCACCGTGCTGCCGATGCCCGTCAGCGCGGAGCGGTTCGCCGCCCCGCTGCACAACGTGCGGGACGCCGGCCGGCTGCTGTTCGTCGGCAGGCTGATCGAGCGGAAAGGCGCAGAGTACGCGATTCGGGCCGTGGCGGAGCTCAGAGGGCGGGGCAGGGCGGCTCGCCTGACCGTCATCGGAGACGGGCCTGAGCGCACCGCGCTGGCCTCCCTGGTCGAGGGACTCCACCTGCGGGATGCGGTGGACCTGGTCGGCGCCCTCCCGCACGACGCCGTCGCGGAGCACTTCCGGACCGCGAGCGTGCTCCTCATGCCGGCGGTGACCGACTGGAAGGGAGAGCAGGAGGGGTTCGGGATGGTCCTCGTGGAGGCGATGGCGAGCGACCTGCCTGTCGTGGCCACCCGAAGCGGGGGCATCCCGGACGTCGTCACCGACGGGACGACCGGGCTCCTCGTCCCGGAACGGGACGCCGGCGCGCTCGCGGCCGCCGCCGCGCGCCTGCTCGACGATCCCGCGCTTGCCGGGCGCCTGGCCGCCGCCGCGCGTGCCGACCTCGACGCCCGCTTCTCCCCCGACGCGATCGCGGCGGGGTTCGATGGCGTCTACCGTCGCGCGATGGAGGCGGCATGAGCCCCGCGCTCCACCAGTGGCTCCGCCGAGGTCTCCAGGTGGCGGGGCTCACTGCCGCCGCCTGGTACCTGGTGCACACGGGGGAGGCCCATCGAGCCGAACTGGCAGCGGTCCCGGTGACGCTGCGCCTCCTCCCGCTTCTCCTGGCGTCGGCGCTCACGGTCGCTACCTGGTTCCTCCTGGTACGGACCTGGGCGTGGAGCCTTCGGTGGTGGGGGCAGTCGCTGCCGATGCTCACCGCCGTGCGCATCTGGTTCATCACCAACCTGAGCCGGTTCGTCCCCGGCGGCATCTGGCAGTTCGCCCACATCTCGGCCGAGGCGCTCGGCGCGCGGATCAGCCCGGTGGCCGCCACCGGGGCCATCCTCTTCCAGCAGCTCGTTCTGCTCGGCACCGGTATCGCGCTTACCGTCTCGCTCGCGCCGGTGCTCCCCACCGCCGTGACGGGCACCACCGACCCGGTGCTCGCCCTCGGGCTGACCTCGCTCGGCGTCGTTGCCGCCATTATTTTGCTCCCCGTTGCCGCGCCGACGCTGGAGCGGTGGAGCAGCAGGCTCCTCAGGCGGGAAATCCGGTGGCCCACGCCCTCGCGGCGGGAGATGACCCGGTACGTCGGGACGCTGGTGCTTCCCTGGATCGCCTACGGCGTGGCCTTCTGGGGGTTCGGGCTGGCACTGCTGGGAGACGCCGCCCCGCGAGTGCTGCCGGCCGCGGCCGCCTTCATCGGGAGCTATGTGGCGGGGATCATCGCCGTCTTCGCCCCCGGCGGACTCGGCGTGCGTGAGGCCGCGATGGTCGTCCTCCTGTCGCCGATCACGGGCCCCGCGCCCGCACTGCTGCTCGCCGTCGCCTCCCGCCTCTGGCTCGTGGCGCTCGAGATCCTCACCGCGCTCGGCGTGCTCGTGTGGCACCGCAGGGGCGTCCCCTCGTCGGAGTGACCTGAGCCCATGCTTTCGCGAATGACCCAGCGCTTCCCCGTCCTCACCGCGGCCGGCCTGTACACGGCGGCGGTGGCACTGGCCTTCCTGCCATTCTTCCGCGGCCAGTTTCTCGTCAACGCGATGAGCGACGCCCGGACCGGGTTTCCGGGTCGGGAACTCGCGGCCGCTTACTACCACGCCAACGGCGGCATCCTCCAGTGGATGCCGTACACCTTCGGCGGGATGCCGTTCCTCGCCAACACCGGCAACGGCGACACCTTCTACCCGACCTTCCTGCTCCGGCTGGTGCTGTCGCCGGACGCCGGCGTCTCGCTCGGCTTCATGATCCATCTCGTGCTGGCCGGCCTCTTCATGTTCCTGTTCCTGCGCGCGCTCAAGCTGGACTGGGGCGCGGCGTTCACCGGAGGCGCCGCCTACCTGATGAGCGGCCAGATCGTGTCCCTGGTCAGCCCGGGGCACGACGGCAAGCTCTTCGTGAGCGCCCTCCTTCCGCTGGCGCTCTATTTCCTGTACAAGGGCGTCACCACCGCCTCCTGGCGGAACTACGTCGGGTTCGGCGTCACGGTGGGGCTCTCGCTCATCACGCCGCACGTGCAACTGACCTACTACCTCCTCATGGCCGCCGGCTTCTGGTGGTTCTACCTGGTGTTCCTGAGCGGAGAACGCCCGGCCGGCTCCTCGTGGGCGGGGAGCGCCGCGCTTTTCGCCGGCGCGCTCGTGCTCGGCTTCGCGCTCGCCGCGATCCAGTTGATGCCCTTCTTCGAGTACATCCAGTACTCCCCGCGCGGCGCGGAGGGAAGCAGCAGCACCGGGTACGAGTACGGCACGGGGTGGTCGATGCCGCCGGAAGAAATTCTCGGAACGCTGTGGCCCGCCTTCATGGGCAACCTCCGCGACTACTGGGGCCGCAACCCCTTCAAGCTGCACAGCGACTACATCGGCGTGGCGACGCTCATCCTGGCCAGCTTCGGATTCCTGCTCGAGGGGCGGCGGCGGCTCGCCTGGTTCTTCGTCTTCCTGATCGTGTACGGCCTGCTCTTCGCCTTCGGCGGGTACACCCCGTTCTACCACATTCCGTACGCCGTCCTGCCGGGCATCAGCAAGACCCGCGTGCCCTCCATGATCTTCTTCCTCGTCTCGTTCAGCGCTGCGGCGCTCGCCGCCATGGGCGTGCAGGCGCTCGTGCAGCTCGACGACGCCGTCCGCCGCCGGCGGCTGATCTGGCTGGCCGGCGGGCTCGGCGTCCTGACCCTGCTGGCGGTTGGGGGAGGATTCCAGCCGATCATGAAGGCGATGGCCGACCCGCAGCGCTTCGGCGGTGTCATTACCAACTACCCGAATTTCCGGATTGACGCCGTCCGGGTGCTCCTGTTCGGCCTGCTCGCCGCCGGGCTCCTCTGGCGCCGGTTCCCGCAGGCCACCTGGGGGCTCGCGCTCGGCGGGCTGGTGCTGCTCGACCTCTGGACCGTCGAGCGGCAGTTCATCCAGTGGACGCCGCCGGCGTCGCAGAGCTTCGCGGCCGACGGCGTGGTGCAGGCGGTCCAGGGTGACTCGACCGTCTTCCGGGTCCTGCCGTACGGCGTGTACGACGAGAACCGCAACTACCTCATGACCCACCGGATCCGGTCCGTGTTGGGCTACAACGGCCAGGAGCTCCACCGGTACGACGAGCTCCTCGGCGGCAAGAACGAATGGAAGAACATCGGGAGCCCGAGCATCTGGCGGCTGCTGGCCGTGAAGTACGTCGTGCTGCCGCAGGAGATCGAGGGCGCCAGCCTGACGAAGATCGCTGGACCGGTGCCGACTCACGACGGGCAGCAGGCGTACGTGTACCGCTACGAGGATGCGCAGCCCTTCGCGTCGCTGGTCCCGATGGCCATCAAGACGCCCGAGGAGCAGATCATCCCGACGCTGGCCGACCCGCGCTTCGACGGGCGGCGCTTCGTGCTGGTGTCGCCCGACGCCCCGGTCGGAATTACGACTCCGACGGGACCGGCGGACATCATCCCCGACCCGGTCACCACCGTGCAGCCGAGGGAAGGCCAGTACCGGTTTACCCTGGGGGCGCCGGCCGCGGCAGACGCCTTCCTCTCGGTGTCGGAAAACTGGTACCCGGACTGGCACGCCACGGTGGACGGCAAGCCCGCGGAGGTGGTGCGCGCGCAATTCTCGCTCATGGCCGTGCCAGTGCCCGCGGGCGCCAAGCAGGTCGAGCTGACCTTCGCCTCGGCGGCGTACCGGAAGGGGAAGGCCGTCACCTTCGCCATCCTCGGCCTGCTGACGCTGCTCCTCCTCGTGGACGGGGCGGCACGGCTCCGGAGGCCCCGTGGCTGAGCGCGTCCTGGTCGTCATCCCGACCTACAACGAGATCAAGAACCTCTCGCAGATCGTCCCGGAAGCCCTGCGGCAGGACCCCCGCATCGAGGTCCTTGTGGTGGACGACGGCTCGCCCGACGGGACGGGGGCGCTCGCCGACCGGATGGGGGAGGAAGATCCCCGCATCCATTGCCTGCACCGGACGGCCAAGGAGGGCCTGGGCAAGGCGTACCTCGCCGGGTTCCGCTGGGCGCTGGAGCGGGACTACGACTTCATCTTCGAGATGGACGCCGACTTCTCGCACGACCCGAAGTACCTGCCGACCTTCCTGGGGGCCATCGAGGACGCCGACGTCGTCATCGGGTCGCGGTACAAGACGGGGGTGAACGTCATCAACTGGCCGATGAGCCGGCTGCTGCTGTCGTATGGAGCCAACCTTTACGCCCACTGGATTACCGGACTGCCGCTCACCGACTCCACGGGCGGCTTCAAGTGCTTTCGCAGGGAGGTTCTCGCGACACTTGAACTCGACCGGGTCCGCTCCAATGGCTACTCCTTCCAGATCGAGATGAGCTTCCGGGCCTGGAAGCGCGGCTTCCGGCTCAAGGAGATCCCCATCGTCTTCGTGGACCGGGTGGAGGGGCAGAGCAAGATGAACAAGCGGATCGTCCGGGAAGCCATCTGGATGGTCTGGTGGCTTCGGCTGCGTTCCATGGTGGGGAAGCTGTGAGCGGCGCCAGCTTCTACAAGATGTCCGGCTCGGGCAACGACTTCGTCATGCTCGACGGGCGCCAGACCACTCCCGCCGACTGGCCGGCGGAGCGAATCCGGGCGGTCTGCGACCGGCGGGACGGGGTCGGGGCGGACGGCCTCCTCATCCTGACGCCGGAGGCCCCGGGGACCGTCCGGATGACCTTCTGGAACTGCGACGGGAGCCCCGCCAACATGTGCGGGAACGCCGCCCTCTGCAGCACCCGCCTGGCCACCCACCTGAAGATGGTACCCACGGCAGGGATGACCCTCGCCACGGGCGCAGGGCCGTTCCCGACCCGCTGCGTGGGCGACGGAGACCTGGCGGAGCTCAACCTGCCCGACTTCGACCTCCCGGCGGAGGTGCCGGGCATGGCCTTGGCCCCCGGCGAGCTGTGGATCCGGAAGGCCGTGGTGGGGGTCGAACACCTGGTAACGCGGGTGGCCGACCTGGAGGGGTTCGACCTCCCGGCCCGTGGGCGGGAGCAGCGCTTCCACCCGGCCATCGCCCCGAAGGGGGCCAACGCCAACTTCGTGGGGCAGCCCGACACCCCCGGCGGGCCGTGGCGGATCCGGACCTACGAGCGTGGGGTCGAAGGAGAGACACTGGCCTGCGGCACCGGGACGGTGGCGGCCGCCGTGGCCCTGGCCGCCCTTGGCGAGGCCAGCTTGCCGATGACGCTCCTCTCCCGAAGCGGCCGCGAGCTGACGGTGAGGGCCACAGTGGAGGGGGGCAGGGCCGTCGATGTCTGGCTCCGGGGTGAAGCCCGGCTGGTCTTCACCGGAGTTCTGGGGTCCTAGCGGCTCCCCGGAGGCGTCTTTCCCACCTGATTCGATAGTATTCTAACTCGTTCCCCCAAAACAGATTACAGCGACAGCGTCCGGCAGGGGAGCCACTTCTCCACAGTTATCCACCAAGGTACTTAACATAACATATCTTATACGTCGTTGCTGCACAGGCCAATAAGAAGGGCGGCACCCCGTTTGGAGCCCCGCCCTCAGTCCATCGCGAGCCGCCGACCATACCCCTACTTCGCCAGCGTCATCCTGCCCTGCGTGAACTCCGCCAGCCGGACCCTCGCCTCGGTCAGCGCGGTCGTCTTGGGGTACTTGTCGATGATCGCCTGGAGCGCCTTGACCGCCTCGTCCACCTTGCCGGCATTGCCATACGCCCGGGCCGCCGACAACAGGTATTGGGCCTTCAAGTAGTCCACCTCGGCATCCTCGGCGGCGCCCACGTAGGCCGCCCCGGCCTCCTCGGGCCGGCCAGCGTTCTCCAGCGCCTCGCCCAGGAGCCCCTGCGCCGGCACCTTGTAGACCTTCTTCGGGTTGGTCTTCAGGTACTCCTGCAGGCTGACCACGGCGAGCTCGCTCTGCCCGTTGACCATGCGGACCTGATTCAGGGTGACCACCGCCTCCGTCGCGGCGTCCGTCCCGCTGAAGGTCTCGATGATCTTCTGCAGCTCGCTGGCGGCCAGCGGCAGGTTGCCCGATTCGGCGATGTTCCGGGCCTGGTCGAGCGCCTCCGCCGCGCGGAGCTGCCTGCGCTGGCCCGTCTCCGTGACGACCCAGGCGCCCAGCGCGAGGACCACCACCGCCCCGGCGATGCCGAGGACGAGCCTCTGGTGCTTGCGCACCCAGATCATGGGGTCGGCCACTTCGGCTGCGACGGTGGGCTGCTGTGTCTTCTTCGGTGGTACGGTCGGTGAGGACATGGGTCTCCGGTACTGGCCAGTGAAAACAGGTTCGATGCGCACGCAGGTGCCCCCGGCGTGAGTCGAACACGCGGCCAACAGTTTAGGAAACTGCTGCTCTATCCAGCTGAGCTACGGGGGCAAAGCCTTTAAGAATATCCGGTTAGGCCGGCGGCCGTCAACAACGGATCTCCTAGATCTTGAGCAGGACGTGCACCGGGGCGTCCACCAGCTTGCCCCGCCCACCGTCCGCCACCGTCTCGAGGATGAAGGCGTACCCCACCACCTTCCCCTGGAGCGCCTTCACGAGCTGCCCGGCCGCCTCCGCCGTGCCGCCGGACGACAGCAGGTCATCCACCACGATGACGCGGTCGGCCGCGACGAAATCATCCCGGCGGGCCTCGAGGGAGTCGCCGCCGTACTCGAGCGAGTACACCTGCCGGACCTGGACCCACGGGAGCTTCCGCGGCTTCCGGGCTGAGATGAACCCGGCGCCGAGCGCCACCGCGATCGCCCCGCCGAGGATCTGGCCTTGCGGCTCCACCCCGACGACATGGGTGACACCCTTCCCCTCGAAGGGCGCGACCATCGCGGTCACCACTTCCTTCAGCAGGGCCCCGTTCCGGAACACCCCGACGCTGTCATAGAACGTCGTTCCGAGCTTCGGGTAGTCTAGAATGGGCCGCAGCGCGGTCTTGATCTTGGTCTCGAGGGACATGGCCATCGTCTCGAACTCCTCTCACAACAATGAGCTAACTACCGTATTTCAAATTGCTTGTAATGCGGCCCATCATCCGAAATCTCGGATATTTTCACATTCGTGACAATCGCGGACGACGGGCCCTCCTCGAGGCACGGGATGAGGGCCTCGAGCGCGTCGTCCCTGCCCTCGACCTCCCCCTCCACCGCTCCGTCCTCTCGGTTCCTGACCCAGCCGGTCAGCCCGAGCGGCCTGGCCTCCGCCTTCACGAACCACCGGAAGCCGACCCCCTGCACCCGGCCCGTCACCACGAAGCGGATCCGTTTCATGCCGCGGGCCTCCGCCTCCGGTGCCAGACCACGTACCCGACGACGATCAAGATAAGGACCGGCAGGAGGTAGAGGAACGCACGGGTGCTGTAGGCCTTGACCACCCCTTCGACGAGCGTGGCCTCATGGCGGCCCACGAACCACCCGATGTAGACCAGGATCCCGCTCCAAATCCCCGCCCCGAGCGCCGTGAACACCACGAACCGCCCGAGCGGGACCCGGGCCATCCCGGCCGGGATCGAGATCAGCTGCCGGACGACCGGTACCAGCCGCCCGATGAACGTGCTGATCTCGCCGTGCCGGGCGAAGAAACCCTCGGCCCGGTCCAGGTGCTCCGCGCTGACGAGAAAGTACTTGCCATATCGCCTCAGGAACGGCTCGCCCACCCGTATCGCAAACCAGTAGTTGAAGAGCGCCCCCAGGATGCTGCCGAACGTCCCGGCCAGGACTGCCAGCACAGGGTCCATCCGGCCCTGGGCCGCTAGGTAACCGGCGGGCGGCATGACGAGTTCGCTCGGAAAGGGGATGAACGAGGACTCGATGGTCATGAGGACGACGATGCCGGTGTAGCCGAGCGTGGAGACGGCATCCACCAGCCACTGGACGACGGAATGCAGCATGAATCAACCGGTCAGGAGGTGGAGGGACGGAAGCCCAGCTCGCCGAGGAGGGGCACGAATCGGACGTCGCCGAGGGAGGTGGTGACGATGCGGTCACCCTCCCGCTGCAGCAGTTGCAGGACCTGCGAGTCGCGGTCGCCGATCGGGATCACGAGCCGGCCCCCGGGGGCCAGCTGCTCGATCAGCGGCGCGGGCACCGACGGGCTCGCGGCGGCCACCAGGATCGCGTCGTACGGCGCGAAGGGCCGCCAACCGAGGGTGCCGTCGCCCACAAGCACCGTCACGTTGCGGACGCCTGCCCCTTCGAGCGCCGTCCGGGCTTCCGAGGCGAGCGACTGGATCCGTTCGACGCTGAACACCGTGTCGGCCACCAGGGCGAGGAGCGCCGTCTGGTACCCGGAGCCCGTGCCGATCTCGAGCACCTTCTCGCGGCCGGTGAGCTGAAGCACCTCGAGGTACCGGGCCTGCACCCAGGGCTGCGAGATCGTCTGCCCGCCCCCGATGGGAAGCGCGGAGTCCTCGTACGCACGGTGCCGCACGCTTGGCGGCACGAAGAGGTGCCGCGGCACCTGGGAGACGGCGCGCAGCACGGCGAGGTCGCGGATGCCCTTGGCCTGCAGTTCGCCGACCAGGCGCGCGCGGAACCCGCCGTAGCTGTCCCCCGCCCCTACGGGGCCAGCCGCCATCCCCGGACCGTGTCGAGAAGTGGGTAGTTCGTGAGGTCCATGTGGAGAGGCGTTAGGGAGACGTATCCCTCGGCCACGGCGTAATGATCCGAGTCTTCCCCACCCGTCCAGGTGATCGTGCCGCCACCGACCCAGAACATCTCCCTGCCCCATGGATCCTGCATCCGCGTGAGCGACTCGGAAAAGAACCGGCTTCCGAGGCGGGTGACCATCGTCCCCTTCACGTCCGAGGCCGGGACGGCGGGCAGGTTCACATTGAGAATCGTGTCCGCCGGGAACGCGGGCACCGCGACGACCTGCTGCACCAGTCGCTTCAGCAGCGATCCGTAGGTGGCGAGCATCTCCGGGTCGTGCCCGGCAAAGGAGATGGCCACGCCGGGGATGCCGAGCGTGACGGCCTCCATGGCCACCGCCACCGTGCCGGAGTAGAGCACGTCCTCGCCCATGTTGGGTCCGTGGTTGACCCCGGAAAAGACGAACGACGGGCGTTCGGGCAGGAGTGCGTTGACCGCCAGGAGGACGCAGTCGGTCGGCGTGCCGTCCACCTGATACGCGCCGTCGGGCCGGAGTGCCGCGCGGAGCGGCCGGTGCAGCGTGAGCGAGTGGCTGGTCCCGCTCTGCTCGCGGTCCGGCGCCACCACCGTCACGTGCCCCACGCTCCGGCAGGCCTCGGCCAGGAGTCCGATACCCGGCGCCAGGATCCCGTCGTCGTTGCTGACCAGGATGTGCATCAGCCCGCGGCCTCGCCCCGGTCGGGGCGCTTCGCGGGCTCGCGGCCCTCCAGCACCTTGAGCACGTCGTCCACTTCCTGCCGCAGCTCGTGGATGGTCTCGGCGCCCATCGCGCGGCGCGCCGCCCCGCGCAACTCCCCGGTCCGGCGGTACTGCTCGATCTTCTGCCGCGCCCCCTCGATGGTGTACTTCTCGGTGTACAGCAGGTGCTTGACCAGCATGATGAGCTCGACTTCGCGGCTCTTGTAGACCCGGTTGCCGGAGCGGTTCTTGGCCGGGTTGAGGAACCGGAACTGGCTCTCCCAATAGCGGAGGACGTGCGGCTTGAGGTCCGTCAGCGCGCACACCTCGCCGATCGAGAAGAACTCCTGTGTGGGCCGTGGATGTGTCACCGCCACTGCTCCGCCTTGAGGGTCCGTTCCATGAGGTCGGCCACCGCCTGCTTCGGCGCCTTCCCCTCGAAGAGGATGGCCGCCACCTGCGCCGTGATCGGAAGCTCCACGCCGTACCGCGCCGCCAGCCCGACGGCCGACCGGGCGGTGTTGACGCCCTCCGCCACCGTGCGGTGCGTGGCGGTGTACTGCTCCAGCCGCTCCCCCTTGGCCAGCGCCATCCCGAGCGCCCGGTTGCGGCTGAGGCCGCCGGTGGCCGTCAGGATCAGGTCTCCCATGCCGGCCAGCCCCGCAAAGGTCATCGGCTGCGCCCCCATCGCCAGGCCGAGCCGGGTCATTTCGGCGAGGCCGCGGGTGATCAGCGCCGCGCGCGGGTTGTTGCCCAGCCCCAGCCCCTCCAGGATTCCCGCCGCGATGGCCACCACGTTTTTCAGCGCGCCGCAGAGCTCCACGCCGACCAGGTCGTCGTTCGAGTAGACCCTGAATTTCGGGGTCGAAAAGGCGTCCTGCACCACCGCGGCCACCGCCGGGTCGGCGGCGGCGGCCACCACCGCGGTCGGCTGGCCCTCATGGACCTCCGCCGCGAAGCTCGGCCCGGAGAGCGCCACGACCGCGCGGCCGGGTAGGCTCTCCGCGAGTACGGCGTGCGGCAGCAGGAGCCCGGGCGCCTCGATGCCCTTGGTGGCGCTCACGATGATCGCGTCCTGCCGGATGCCGGGGTGGAGCGGCGCGGTGACGCCGCGCGCGACGTGGCTCGGCGCCGCGGAGAGAACGATGGGCGCGTCATCCACGGCCTCGAACGGGTCCGCGCACGCCACCAGCCGCGGGTCCAGCGCCCGCCCGGCCAGGAACACTTCGTTTTCGTGGCGCTCGTTGACGCTCCGGACCACCTCGGCCTCGTAGGCCCACAGCCGGACGTCGTGGCCCTTGCGGGCGAGCAGGTCGGCCAGGGTGGTGCCCCAGCTCCCTGCGCCGAGCACGCCGATGCGCGTCATGGTGCGGCAGGCCCTTTCGCGTGGCGGCCGAACCGGTTTTCGGTGCCGGCCGCGAGCCGTCGGAGGTTGGCGCGATGCATCCAGATGATGACCGCGGCGAGGACGAGGTAGAGCCAGATGCCCTCGCGCCGCGCGGGGTAGAACGCCCACACCAGCGCGGGGAAGATGCCGGCGGCCACGACGGACCCGAGCGACACGTACCCGCTGGCCCAGACGATCACCGCCCACACGACGAGGCAAAGGCCGACGGCCATCGGCGCCAGTCCCAGCACGACGCCCGCGCTCGTGGCGACGCCCTTGCCGCCCTTGAAGCCGACGAAAACCGAGAAGACGTGCCCCACGACCGCGAGGACGCCGCACACCAGCGGGAACCAGGGCAGCGCGCTGGCCGCGGGGCCGATGATCAGGACCGGCACCGCCCCCTTGGCGACGTCGAAGATTCCGACCGGAATGGCGTACCGCCATCCCATGATGCGGTAGACGTTGGTGGCGCCCAGGTTCTTGCTGCCGTGCTCCCGGAGGTCGATCCCCTTGAACACCCGCCCCGCCAGGTAGCTGGTGGGGATGGCGCCGAGGAAGTACGAGGCGGCCAGCGCGGCGATCTCGGCGGGCGTCACGGGTTCCGCCCCGACCGGCGCTTGAACTTGAGCCGCAGCGGCGACCCCTCGAACGACCACGCCTTCCGGAAGCCGTTGATCAGGTACCGCTCGTACGACTCCGGGATGTCGTCGGGCCGGCTGCACACCACGGCGAACACCGGCGGCGCCGTGCCCACCTGCGAAGCGTACAGCAGCTTCACCTCGTGCCCCGGCTTCTGGGGAGGATTGCTGTGCTGCACCAGCTCCTCGAGGACCTTGTTGACCTCGGCGGTGGGAATCCGGCGCTCGCGCGCCGCCGCCACCTCGAGGATCTCCTCCGGGAGCTGGTGCACCCGCTGTCCGGTTTCGGCGGACAGGTAAACGAACTTGACCCACTCCAGGAACGGCGCCTTCGACCGGAGCTCCTGCTCCCCCCGCCGGGCGGTGTTGGCGTCCTTCTCCTTGATCAGGTCCCACTTGTTGACGGCGATGATCAGCCCGCAGCCCTGGTCCCACGCCTCGTTGGCGATTCGCAAGTCCTGCGTGTGCAGCCCGAGCGAGGCGTCCACCACCAGCACGCAGACCTGGGCCCGCTCGATGGCGCGCTGGGTCCGGAGCGTGGAGTAGAACTCGACGTCCTCGTGGACCCGCGCCTTCTTTCGGAGGCCCGCCGTGTCGATGAAATTGATGAGGCTGCCGTGCGCGCGCATGACCGAGTCCACCGCGTCGCGGGTGGTGCCGGCCACGGGCGACACGACCACGCGGTCCTCGCCGAGGAGCCGGTTGATCAGGGACGACTTCCCCACGTTGGGCCGGCCGACCACCGCCACGTTGATCGCGTCGTCGAGCTCCCCCGCCAGCTGCTCCGGCAGCCGCTCCACGATGGCGTCGAGCAGGTCGCCGCTCGCCTTGCCGATGGCCGCCGAGAGCGGGATCGGGTCCCCGAGCCCGAGGCGATAAAACGCCAGGTGGCCGGTGGTGTCGGGCAGGTCGTCCAGCTTGTTCACGGCCAGGATCACGGGGCGCTTCGCTCGGCGGAGGTGCGCGGCAATTTCTGCGTCCACCGGCGTCAGCCCTTCCTTGCCGTCCACCAGCATCACCACCAGGTCCGACTGTTCGACTGCCAGGTCCACCTGCCGGCGGATGGCGCGGTCCATCGAGTCGCGCGAGTCGGGCACCAGGCCGCCCGTGTCCACCAGCCAGAAGCGACGGCCGCCCCAGTCCGCCGTGCCGAAGTGCCGGTCACGCGTGGTACCCGCCTGGTCGGAGACGATGGCGCGCCGTCCGCCGAGGAGTCGGTTAAAGAGGGTGGACTTGCCCACGTTCGGGCGGCCCACCACGGCCACGGTCGGCATGCTCATGAAGTAACCGGCGCGGCAAGCGCGTCCGTGAAATGATGGGAGAAACGGATCTTCACCGGCAGCTGCGCCTGCAGCGCGTGGGCCTCGACGTCGTCCATGAACAGCAGGTCGTCGTTGATGGACTCCGCCGGCAGCAGCGCCAGGTCGAGGTCCCCCCGGTCGCGGAGTGCGGCGAGGAACGCGGCGCCAGGCAGCAGCCCCGCCGTCGTGACGGACGGCCCGAACAGCGTGTTTGACAGCACAATCAGCTCGAAGGTGGCGCCGGTGGCCTCGGTGAGCGGGGCCAGGACCTGCGGCATCAGCGCCCCCATGGACGTGCCCGTGACCACGCCGATCCGCTTGCCGGCCAGGTGGCCCAGCTCCCCTGCCCCCTCGCGGATCCGGGCCTGGAGGTATCGCACCGAGCCGACGCCGTTTTCCACCTGGTCGAAGTCGTCGTAGGCCTCCGGGCCGGGCAGCGGGAGCCCCGCGCGGAGGTAGAGCTCGTCGGCGCCCAGGCACCACGCCTTGCCCCGCTCGGCGCGAGCGACGGCGGCGTGGCGCTCCACCAGCCGCACGGCGGCGGCGCACTCGGCCTCGGTCGGCTCGCGCACGAGGTGGTGCTTGCTGAACTCGGTGAGCCCCACGGGCACGACGGAGACGCTCAGCACCGCGTCGCCGAAGGCGTAGAGGTCGTTGAGCGACTGCTCGAGCACGGCGCCGTCGTTGACGCCGGGCGACATCACGATCTGGGTGTGGAACTGGATCCCGTGCGTCGCGAAGCCCCGCAACTGTTCGAGGATGTCGGGCGCCGTGGGATTCCGCAGCAGCCAGCGACGGACGGTCGGGTCGGTCGCGTGCACCGACACGTACAGCGGGGAGAGGCGGTACTCGATGATCCGGTCCACATCGCGCGGCTTGAGGTTGGTCAGCGTGGCGAAGTTGCCGTACCGGAAAGAGAGCCGGTAGTCGTCGTCCCGGATGTAGAGCGTGTCCCGGAGCCCGGTCGGGAGGCCGTCCACGAAGCAGAAGTCGCAGCGGTTGGCGCAGCGCCGGATGCGGGGGGCCTCGAGGCCGAGGCCCATCGGCAGCCCCTCGGGCCGCTCGATGTCGAACTCGATCTCCTCACCGCCCGGCTGACGGACGTGGAGGGTGAAAGCGTCCTCCGCGGTCAGGAACTCCCAGTCGAGGAAATCCTCGAGTGGACGTCCGTTCACGGAGAGCAACTCCGTCCCGACCGCCAGGCCGAGTTCTTCGCCCAGAGATTCGGGCTGTACCGCGTTCACTCGGATCATCCACACGTCCTGAAGTCGATTCGGCCGTACCAGGGGGGCCACACTCAAAGATGCGTGGATCGTGTTATAATATCAAGGGTTAGGGCTTCACACCTCACGTAATGCGTGCGGCCCGTCCGGTGGCCTGCCACTTTCTGAAAAGCGATCATTGCCGCAGCAGCGGAAAACGAGAGCCCCGCCCGGGTCACTGACCCGGGCGGGGCTCCGAACTGCGGTACGGCCGAGCGGGGCAACGCCCCGATTACATGCCGGACGTGGTGTCCGCCGGGGCCGCAGTGGCCGTGGCAATCACCAGGTCACCGGTGGCCGGGTCGATCGTGGCCACGCCAGCCTCGGTCACGGCGCCAGTGGCATCGAACCGCTCGCCCCAGAGCACCGGCTCGGCGGCGCCGCACTCGGTCGCGTCGAGGTAGGTGGCGGTCCAGCCGGAACCGACCGGGGCGCCGGCCACGTTGCCGGTCGCGAAGAGCGCGGTCAGGGTGTTCGCCATGGCGACGCCGCCGGCAGCGCACACTTCGTCGTCTTCGACGGCGATGTACAGGATCTTCTCTTCGTCATCCCACACGAAGGTGGCGTCTGCGGCCGTGCTGTCGCCGTCGACGTCGACCTGCGCGACCCACGAGGAATCGCCGGCGTCGCCGTCCTGGGCGGTGTTGACGGACATCGGGCCGCTCGTGGCGGCGGTGGCCATCGTGGCCGTCGCCGGGGCCGCCGGCGCGGTGGCCATGGCGGTGGTCGTGGCAGTCGGCGGGCTCGAGACGGTCGCGGAGGTCGGCGCGGCGACTACCGGAGCGGCCTCGGGCGCCTTCTCCTTGCTGCACGCGGCCAACGCAACGAGCGCCACGGCAGCGAACATCGTTCCCTTCATGCTACGCATATCCTGCTCCTTCATGGGGTGGGTGACACGAATACGACGCCGGAATGGTCCGCCATCGCCTGCTTCGACATGCCGGGTCACAATCCGGGTGCGCGGCCAGACGCCCAGGGTTCGGCACGAATCGGCAACAATATACACGGTATCGTGTTGCAATGCAGGTGGGGCTAGCCGCGGGGCGCCGGCGGCGGCGCGGCGCGCCCCTGTGCCATCTCCACGATCCGGCCGAGCGTCGCGGAGAACGAGTGGCCCGCCACCTCCGCCGAGTGCATGAACGAGACGCCCTCCGTCAGGTCGGGGTTCGGGTTCACCTCAAGCACGTAGACGTGGTTCTCGGCCGAGACCCGCAGGTCGAGGCGGGCGTAGTCGCGGCAGCCGGAGACCCGGTACGCCCGGATGGCGACCTCCTCGATCCGCTTGGTCAGGCGCTTCGAGATCTCCGCCGGGCAGTGGGCGTCCACCTGGTGAAACACCTCCGCCAGCGGATCCCACTTGGCGGCGTAGCTGATGACGGTCGGCTGGTCGGGTGGCAGCTTGGAGAAGTCGTATTCCACCGGGGGGAGCATGACCGCCGGGTCGTTGCCGAGGATGCCGACGTGGAATTCGCGCCCCTCGATGAACTCCTCCACGAGCACCGGCGCGCCGAACTCGGTGAAGACGCGCTCCAGTTGCGCCAGCAGGCCGGGCCGGTCGTAGACCACGCTCCGGCCCTCGATCCCAGCGCTCCCGTCCTCGCGGGCCGGCTTGACGATGAGCGGATAGTGGAGCCCGTGCCGCACGGCGATCTTCGGCTTCCAGAGCTGGTGATAGCGGGGGGTGAGGACGCCGTTCGCGAGGAGGAGCTGCTTCATCAGCCCCTTCCGCCGGCAGATGGCCAGGGCCATCGGGGGCGCGCCGGTGTACGGGAGCCGGTAGAGGTCGAGGAAGCCCGCCACCGCCGGCTCGAGTTCGGCGTCGTCGTGGAACGACTCGACGAGATTGAACACGACGTCGGGCCGCCCCCGGCGCACCAGCCGCTCCAGTGTGGCGATCTTGTCCTGCAGGTTGACGCCGCGGGCCTGGAAGCCCTCTTTCCTGAGGGCGGCAATGATGGCCTCGTACTCCTCGGCCACCGTGGCCACGGCGATGTCGTAGGTGGGGGTGAAGCCGAGCGAGGCGGGGTCCACGTGCTTGAGGGCGTCGTAGCCCTCGTCGCTC
Source organism: Gemmatimonadota bacterium (assembly GCA_022710485.1). Taxonomy (GTDB): domain Bacteria; phylum Gemmatimonadota; class Gemmatimonadetes; order Gemmatimonadales; family GWC2-71-9; genus SPDF01. The sequence continues at coordinate 181,773 of JAKLGU010000001.1, forward strand.
ACGCTGTTGTAGAGGACCACCACCGAGCCGCGCGTGCGTGCCGTAGGCATCATTCCCTCATCCGCTTACCTTTTTGCAGTCCCGAACCGGATCGGACATGGGAATATACCCACAACCCAACATCTGGCAGTGCGGCCCGTTCGCGCTCAAGCACGCCCTGGTGACCCTTGGCGTCCTCAAGGACGAGCGGGAAATCAGCAAGCTCGCCGGCACCCATTGGTGGCATGGCACCGACGACCTGCAGCTGGGCCGTGCCGCACGGAAGTTCGACTGCGACCTGCTGATGATCCGGCGGCACCAGGAGGCGCACGCCCGCGCCGAGCTGGTGCGCTACCTCCGGCGCGGGATTCCGGTTCTCCTCTGCGTCGAGGAATGGAGCCACTGGCTGACGGCCGTCAACGTCGAGCAAGGGAAGTTCATCCTCCTCGACAGCCGGGAGAAGAAGGTGGTGACCATCGCCGACTGGCCGACGCTCCGGCGGCGGTGGGTGTACCACGAGGACGACGAGGTGGACGACACCGTCACCCACACCTTTTACGACCTCCACCCCGTCGTGCCGCGGGCCCGCCGGCAGTCGCAGGCGCAGTTCTCGCTCACGCGCGCCCGCGCGCTGCGCCGCCACACGAACCGGCAGCTCGCCGAGCTCTGGGACGTCTACCTTGGCGACCTCCTGGTCCTCTGCCGCACGCGCACCCCCCTCAGCCAGAAGGTGTTTTCCCTCGGCGAGTTCCTGCGGCGCCACCAGGAGATGATCATCGAGCAGGTGGATTTCTGGCACGGGAACATCGATACGAAGGCCGCGCGCAAGGTGCTGGGCAATCTCCATTTCGTGGCCGACACCTACGGGCTCGTCATTCACGCCGAGCAGGAAAAGCGGGCCATCGCGGGCATCACCACGATCCTGGCCCTCTGGGCGGCGGCTTCGCACGGCGTCAAGCCGGTGTACGGTCCCCGCCCGCGGAGGCGCTGACCGCGGAGGACCCCGACCGACTGGTTTGATCCGAAAGAGCCGCCGGGATCCCTGGATCCTGGCGGCTCTCTCGCTTGCGCTACGTTACGGTCAGAGGGTCAGATCCTCCGACCCCGCGGGAACAGGATGCTGGCCGTGACCGCCGCGTGGTCGGAGGGCCAGATCCACTCGCCCGCGCTGTTTCGGATCCGGTCCGATGGCACGTTGCCGAACAAGTCCACCCGGCCCTGCAACGAACGCGGACCGCGTGCGTTGCCGAGCCCGCGGGTCCACACGTAGTCGATCCGTTCGTGGAGTTGCGGGTTGTGGTTGGACAGGTCGGCGGCCTGGCAGCAGGTATAGCCGCGCACGCCGGGACGCAGCGCGCCCCAGACGTCCGTGAAGCCGGCGTCCACCATCACCTGGTAGGCAGGGGAGCCGGGCTGGGCGTTGAAGTCACCGATCACCACGGCCGGCGAGGCCGTGCCCAGCGAAGCAACCATCTCCCCGACCTGCAGCGCGTGCAGCTGCAGCAGCAGCTCGTCGGGCCCCGTGCCTTCGGTGTGCAGGCTCACGAAGGTGTAGGGCGTCCCGTCCACCACCGCTTCCATCGTGACCCAGCCCCGCTGCAGGTCCACGCCGGGGGCCACGACGCCGAGGTTGGCGGCGAAGGTGTGGCCGGCGGCGGAGAGCACCTGCACCCGGCTCGCGTCCACCAGGATCGCTTCGGCGTCGGTCAGGCTGATGCCGGGGGCCGGCGACGCGGTGAAGTTTTCATGCTCGATGGCGACGACGTAGTTCAGCCCCTCGGCCGTGAGCGCGTCGAGCAGGATCGGGAGAAAGTCCACATGGAGGCTGACGCCGAGCGGCGGGATATCCACGCCGATGGTGGAGACTTCCTGCAGGCCCACGACCGCCGGGTGCGTCGGGCCGATCTCGTCCGCAATCGCGGCGGCGCGGACTGCGAAGTCGGTGCGCTCGATGGTGGCCACCGCGTCGAGCAGCGCGGGGATGTCGTCGTTGGGGTCGGGGGTGGCCAGCGCGGTGATGACCGCGTCCACGTCGGCGCCGACGTAGAGATTCTGGGTCATGACCGTGATGGCGTCGGACTCGCCGCGGCCGTGACGCAACTCGAGGCCAGCCTCGTCGGAGAGCGCCGGGCCGGTGGGCGCCTCGTCCGTGCACGCCTGGCCGAAGAGTACGACCAGCACGGCGAAATACCGCAATGGTGACTTCATGGAACCCTCCTTGGGTGGGGATCAGCCGCTCCTCCGGGAACGGGCTGACGTGACGGGTCACCGCCTGGTGACCGGAACGACCCCGGCACGATGGTCCACCCCCGTCAAGGATTCGTCAAGACCGGCCCAAACGCAGAAACCCCCGCCGAACCGAAGGGTTCGACGGGGGCATCCGGCGTGTCACGGAGAGCGGGCGACCGGGCTCGAACCGGCGACGTCCAGCTTGGGAATGTTCGCGAGGCTCTTGGCGTAGGTGAGGGGAAGTTGGCGGAAGTTACGCCCTGCAGTAGGGTTGGGCCGCGCGCCGCACCAATCCACGCGGCCCAACTTGGCGGCTGTTTGGTGGGGTTACAGCGAGTTTCGACCACTACTTGGGCCACTAGAGTGGACTGGAGCCTGCTCGGCTTCGACCACGACCCTACACTGCCAGGGCCGCAGTCAGCAGTGCGGGGAGCGAAGTGTCCTCGCGATCCAGCCAAGCACCAGCAGAGTGGCGGGGCGGCAATGCTAGGTGCTCAACAAGGACGTCCGAGAAAATGGACTGGAGATACATGTTTACCGCATCGGGGAGGTCGGGAGTCCGACCGCGGTGGACAATCCGGCTCCGTAATCCGAACAGTCGCCCGACCAGGAAGCGATCTCGGGCTTCGACGCCCGTGAGTCCGTACGCCCGGCCAAGCGACTCACAAATCGGCGTGATATCGGTGGTGTCGTCCATTGCAAGCACCTCAAGGGCGATCCAAGCCTTCAGGAACCCTTCGACGCCATCCTCTTGGATAGCCTGAGCGTGCCAATGGAGGGCAAGGCTGATGCGATTGCGTTCTGAAACTCCGAACCGCTGTATGCTCTCGACCGCTGCCCTGGTGGTCGTGCGTGCCTCACGCGAGAGGTTAGGGCGTGGCAAAGCATGCGGGCTCCGGAACACGGGGCCGAAACTCGAGATTCTTAGATCCTTGAGCTGGACCACACCCTCCGTCAGGGGCGAATAGGCGATGTTGTCCCCGTGCATGACCGACAGGAGCCCCGCGGCGGCCGCGAGCCGGCGCCGAGTTGTGGGTTCGTGCCCTTTCACCCCGTCAATGTCATGAGGTGAAATGAGCGCTAGCCACGCGCCGACGACGCTTTCTCTGTCCTCAGCTGCTGTTTCGTTCAGGTTCAGTGAATAGTCTGCCTCGAGTTTGATGTAGGCCCGCGAGGCGTCGGTGTATCGCACCGTTCCCCAGTGCACGAGTGCGAGTGTGTCGCCCAGGGGAATAACAACTGGCCGCGCTGGCAACTCGTGCTGCCTGATCATTGCCATCCGATGAACCGCAACCCAAACGCTGCTTGCGTCTCGGTCGGAGAACCATTCGGGTGGGCTCGCCTTTGCAAAATCGATGAGCTTTGGACGGAAATGCTGAGGCTTGGGGGTGGTCATGGCATTCTCTCCCATCCCAGGGGACGGTGCGGCGAGGAGAGCGCTCCAGTTCCAATACGACGGGGCGCTGGGGTCACCGACACCCTCACGAATCTCCAGCTACTGCTACCGCCGCTCGCGCCAGGGCGCTTGGGCGGTCCAGGCGAATAAGTTCCGCGCGAATCGAAGCACTCAAGTAGCCGGCGAGCAATCCACGCCGGTCGAGCTCTTCCAACTGCAGCGACACGCCTGATTCGTCGAGCCGCACGAAGCGGAGGAGTGTCGTCGGGGCTTCCTCTGGGCCATCGAGTGTCACCAACTCCTCCCGCAGCGCGGCAACAGCATCTGGCGGGAGCAGTGGCGCCAGGATCCGGGCTTGCGCTAGGGCGAGCTCGGCGAACATCTCAGGTGAGTACCGACCCCACCGGCGCTGCAGCCCCAGCCGGAGGGCGTGCCAATGCCCGGCGTATTTCCCCTTCCACGAGACGCGGATCGCCGCCAACAACGCTTCGCCGAGCGCATTGACCGGCAAGAGCTCGAGTCCCGCCTCCTGGTACGCCTGAGCGGGCGACATCTTGGTTGGATTCGGCTTCCATTTCCCTTCCAGTATGAGCTTCAGGCGGATGGGCCCCACTCTCCTGCCCCATTCAGGGTGCGCCTCGAACAGAGCTGGATACCGTTCAGGGTGAGTGAACACCTCGGCGAGATTCGGGAGCCAGATGCCGAATTGCTTGAGCGCTCGATCCATGTAGTCCGCATACGCCAGAAGCCTCGGCACCGTCTCGCGCCCGACAAAGGCTTCACGCGCGGCTTCCGGGGGTAGTTCCCGGACGAGGGCCATGAACACCGGCTCGCGGACGCCCACCGCCCTTCCCCGGCGCATTCGCCACAGTCTCGTCCGATCGACCTTCAGAGCCGCCGCGACGGCAGTGGCGCCCCGATCCTGAACCAGTACGGCGAGCGCCCGTGCAAGGGCGCCTGGGTCGCACACCCTCACGAGGTGCCGAGCCGATTCTTTGGTCCGCCGTGTTGTGTTGCTTTTCTTCGGCATAGTCCGCCCTCCTAAAGCAACACCATAGCACGGCATACTCTACCGTGCAAGTAGATAGCGGCCGCAACTAGAGAGGGGATTGAGATGGCTGACCAGGAGCTCATGACAGCCGCTGAGGTCGCAGAGATGCTCCGCGTCTCAGTATGGCTCGTGTGGCGCTGGACTAGGGAGGGCGTGCTTCCGAGCATCCAGCTCGGCCGGAACTACCGGTTCCGCCGTTCGGAGGTCGAACGCTGGGTCACAGCCGGCGCGCGGAAGGTGACTGGGCGGATCGTGGCCGACCCACAGCCGGCAGCCTGAGGCCAGAAAGCAAACCGGCCCGGGCCGTCGAGCCTCAATGCAGTCGCGTCTGGGGGACGCTCCATGCAACGAAACACGGCTCCGATCAGGCGCACCATCCAGTTCACCCGCGCGCTGCAAGCGCGCCTTGCGCCGCGGAACGGCAAGTCCTGAAGACACGAAGCCCCCGGCTGCCGGCCAGGGGCTCCGCTCACCACCTACGCAGAAGGCGCTGCGCACGTGAAATCTAGCACTCGACCTACACACATCAAGCGCCAGTCTGCGCTGTGACTGATGCGATCAAGCGGCCCGATGGGACGGGCAAGCCGCTCCCGGAGCGTAGCCAAGTCCCGATGTGGCCACTGGAGAGGTATTCGCTCAGCATCGCCGCAAAGCTCACGCTCCTGGCGCTCTGCCGGCATACCGCGGCGGACGGCCGAGCCTATCCGAGTGAGAGTCGGATGGCTTCCAACGTGAAGGTCTCCGAGACCACAATCCGCAAGGGGCTCAAGGAGCTCACTCGCCTGGGAGTGATCTCCTGCCAGCGGAACAAGCGCGGCGAGGGATGGGCTCGTAACTCCTATCGTGTCAAGCTGAAAGCCCCCGAAGTGGGTCAGGACGTGACCCACGGTGGGGTGGGTGGGTCAGGAGGTGACCCACGGTGGGCCAGCACGCGACGGCAGGTGGGTCACGTCGTGATGGAGGGTGGGTCACCACGTGTTGGTGAACGTAGCAGTGAACGTTCCATAGAACGTACCACCGACGGCCCTCGTGTTACTCACGAGGAGAAAAACACCAACAGCGCAGCCCAGGAACCTGGTGTCGTCTCCGGCGAGGCCCCTCTGGCCACGGTTCGTCGACTCACAGAGCACCTCACCCCACCCTCGCGCGTGGGGAGAGGCGGCAAGTGATCAACCAGCCTGCCCTCAAGTCCAGAGACGTCCCCTTGGGCTCAGACGCCCTGCTCAGGATCACGGCCGTTTGCGACCCCACCGGTGTCAGGCTCGAGCTCCGGGTCTGGCGCGCCTCGCCGGCGGACCGCAGCGACGATCGCTTCCGCCCGACCGGTGAAGCCATCACCCTGCCGATCGCGGCGCTGAAGCCGTTCCAGCTCGCGCTCGCCAAGGTGGGGGTCGCCGCCCTCGAGCTTGAATTCCGCCGCCCCTGGCCTCGGGAGGACACCCCATGATCGACGGACAAGACTGGCTGACCACAGTGCGCGTGACGGACCCCGCGGCCTGGTCACGGAAGGCCACAGCCCGGGAGCTCCGGGAAGAGGTCGCCCGGCTCGAGGCGAAGCAGCGGGAGGCTCTCGCGAACGGCGAACGGGTCACCGCCCGGGGGCTGTCCTGGCGGGCTGAGATCCTCCGCGGCGAGCTCGCGCACCGCATGCATGACACCGGACCCCAGGAGGCTGCATGACCTGCATCGACCCCACTCAGCTCCCACCAGAGGCCCGCGCCGCCTTGGACGCACTCACCGAAAGCGCCAGGCTCCATGCCGCGGCTGCCCGTCGCGAGATGGCGCTGGAGCGCGTGCGCCCGGTCTTGAAGCACCAGGCCATCGTCAGGATCATGGCGACGGGCCTCAATCCCACCACGGGCAAGGCATTCAGCTACACATCTGCCGAGGCACTGTCTGAGTCGGACCCCGAGTATGCCCAGCACCTGGCCCAGCTCCGGGAGGCCGTCGCCGAGCGGATCCTCGCGTCCGCTGAGCAACGGGCCGCCGAGCTCCTCGCGGAGTACCTGGTCTATGCCCCGCGGCGGGCCGCGTGACGCGGAGAGCGCAGCGGATCTGTGCCACCCCGGGATGCCCGGAGATCACGGCGGAGCCCTACTGCGCGCGGTGCCAGGCCGCCAGGCCCAAGCGGGTAGACACGCGTCCTGGGTCGACGGCTCGAGGGTATGGCCCCCGTTGGCAGCGGTACAGTCGCGACTATCGCCAGCGGCACCCTTGGTGCCAACTGTGCGAGCGCGAGGGGCGGCGCTCGGCGTCCCACGTGGTCGATCACATCCGCCCCGTGACAGGACCGAACGACCCGGGATTCTGGGATGCCTCAAATCACGCTGCCATATGTCTCTCCCACCATTCAAGGAAGACGAGGGCAGAGGGTCGTACGGCGACTGGCGCGCCCGAGGACGAGCCGCCACCACCGCGGTCAGGATGGCGGTTCGCATGAGGTGGGAGGAAAGTGAAAACGTTTTGGTAGGGGGGCCTCTAGCCCGATGCCCCAGAAGGACTTTTCTCCGTGAGCTGGCGAACTCAAATCAGAAATCGGAGCATCCGTGACAGCTGCACACGCGAAGCAACCGAAACCACCGACGCACTTGAGCGCCGCCTCTCGCGCGTGGTGGACGCACGTCGTGTCGTGCTGGGAAGGTGTCGAGGAGCATCACCTTCGACTCCTAACCTTGGCGTGCCAGGCATGGGACCGGGCCGAGGAGGCCCGCCGGATCATCGCGAAGGAAGGCCCGACCTACCTCGATCGGTTCGGGGCGCCGCGGCGTCATCCCGGCTGCGCGATTGAGGCTGAGTCCCGGGCCGCCTTCGGTCGGCTGGTGCGGCAACTGAACCTCGATGAAGCCGAGCCAGGGCCACCGCGCAATCAGTGGCGACGCCCGCCGAAGCGGAGGTAGCCAGTGCCACGGAAACGATCACGAGGGCCGCGCGAGCTCACGTCAGCCATCCGAATGGCTGTCTGGGACCTGGGGCTCTGGGAAACACACTTTGGCGGGCCCGCCGAAGGGCGCGCCGCGTGGCGGGCGCTCGAGTCGCAGCTCGTCGACTCCAATGGCCGGCGCCCCGAGCCGTGGTGGGCGTACACCCAGGGTGTGCCGCAAGAGCTCCGAGAAGCGCCGGCACGCCCAGATCCCCGGGAGGTGTTGAGCGGGCCGCCTTCCGCGCGGTACCTCGAGGCCGCTCGCCTGGCGAACGCTCACGATCGCGCCCGGCTCGAGTGGCTGATGCGGTCAGGGCACCTGAGCCTCGAGGAGTTCGGGCTCGCGCAGGCACGCCTGACGGCCATGGAAGGGTCGGAGTAGCTCGGTGCCCCCACGCCGGCCGCCCGATGCCTCGCTCGCCTTGGCTGCCTTGGAGCCAGTGGACCAAAAGATCGTGCGCCGGTGGCTCAAGCTGCTCGGGTTCGACCCCGATGCGCTCGATGCGGTTCCGCCCCTCCGCCGGCTCGTCGGGACGCTCGCGTGCTTGCGGCTCGCGGCCGAACGACGCGACATGGGGCGGGAGCCCGCCTTCCGGGAAGCCGCGCGCCAGCTCGGCCAGGGGGACCTCTATCGCAGCTGGCTCCGATGGCAGAAAGAGGCCGTCCGACAATTTGTCGGGCAGGATGATGGGGGTGTTTAGCGTGGAGAGGAACCTGCGAGGAGGAGTCGTGGCGGAAACCAAGAGTGTGGGTGCCCTGCAGATCAAGAATGCGGACCGCGGGGAAGTGGAAGCGGTGGTGGCCACGCTAAACGTCGTGGACCATGAGCTGGACGTGATTCTGCCCGGTGCCATCCCGGACCAGTCGCGGGTGAAGCTGAGCTTCTACGGCCATGGCGCGATGTTCGGCGATGCGCCGGTCGGCAAGGGCCTCGTGCGGGAAGTCGGCAACCGGGCAGTGCTTACGGGCCAGTTCTTCATGGGCACCGAGCGCGGACGCGAGGCATTCGAGACGATAAAGGCCCTGGGAGCGGACAGCGAGTGGTCAATCGGCTACCGGCCGGAGACAGTTGCCGAGCTCACGCCCGAGTGGCGGGCCAAGGGGGCCCGTCGGCTCCTCCAGCGGATCGCGCTGTTCGAGGTGAGCCCGGTCCTGCGGGGTGCCTCGCGCGACACCATGACGCTGGCAGTCAAGCACGGGTCGGAGTCGTCCGAGATCGCTGCGATCTTCGCCCAGCATCTTGCCCGCGAGGTGCGCGCGAAGGAGTTGAATCGCCGAGAGGAGTTCCACCGCATCCGCACCCAGATCGCCGAACGCGAGTTCACCCACGCGCAAAACGCGAAGGAGTATGAGCTGCGCCTTCGATACCGGGGCTCGCCGCCGCCGGTGGGACTCACGCTGTTCCTCGCCCTCGCGAAGGCGCGCCTCGGCATCACCGCAAGGACCAGCCCGCACATCGTGATGGTGAAGGAGTTCGAGGGGGCACCGAACCGGCTGGGCGTCTACACGCCTTCGGAACACTTGGTGCGGGTCCGGGACGACCTAACCGGCCTCGAGCTGCATCGGACACTCGCCCATGAACTGGCCCACAGCAAGGAAGCGATCGAGGGACGGGAGCACTCCGAGGACTTCGCCGAAGCCGCGGCGGAGGACGTCCTGGTCGCGTGGAATCGGTTCTCCTACCCATGAAGACCGCGCGGGTGGCACCACGAACCGCCGAGCATCTGTGGGCCCGAGCCCGCGAGCTCGTCCGGCGCGGGGCCCCCTTCAGTCCGGCGGAGGCCGATGAGCTCCGGGCGGTCCACCCGCAGATCTACGGGCGCGCGATTCGTGACGGGCTCGACGTGGTGACGATCCAGACGGTGGCGGCGTTCCGTCGCTTCATCCGTGACGTTGAGTGAGAGGGTGCGTGGGAGGCGCGGCGATCCTCCATCGTCGCTTGCTCTTTGCGCGGAGACTCCCCGCATTCCTCTCTCCCTGAACTCGAAGCAGCTTGAGGACCCATGATCCGGATCCTGCCCAACGGCCTGAAAGGCGCCACCGTCCAAGTCAACCGCAAGCTCGAGCGGACACTCAACGAGCTGGGCGGCGTGCGGAGCCCCGAGATGCGGGCGGCCGGGAACACCCTGGCCAAGAGCATCCGGAAGACGCTGAGCACCCGGGCTGGGGGACAGCCCAGCGCGCCGGGGCAGCCGCCCCGTCGGCAGACCGGCGCCCTGGCCAAGAGCGTGAAGGCCGCTCCGCTCGGCGACGTGGTCCGAGTGGGGCCGCTCCGGTTCACGGCGTCCTTCATGGAGGAGGGCGTGCAGGCGGTCAAGGGCGAGACGCGTCGCAGCCGGGGCCGACGGAACCGGAGTCGAGTGACCAAGAAGAAGCGGTCGCTCACCATCGCGCCCCGCCCCTTCATGGCGCGGGCGCTCGAGGCGGTGAAGGGCCAGCTGCTGGATGTGTTCGTGCGGGAAGGCCGGAAGCACCTGGAACGATCCTAAGCGAGGGGAGAGTCGACATGCTGCATGTCACTTGGGGAGCCAGCGTCACGGTGCCGTCCGGCGAGCTGGTGCCGGAGTCCTTCGACGGCGAGTTGCGTGCGGGGCTCCTCCTCGGGATCGAGCCGAAGGACGAGGAGCGGCTCCGGGTGGACGCCTACGGGAGCCGCGACGAACTGGCGCGTCTGGTGGCCGCGGCGATCTGCCTGGCCCACGAACACGGCTACCTGCCGGCCGCGCTGGGCTACGCCGCGAGGATGAACCCTGGCGCCGCGGCCTACGTGCTCCGCGGACAGGTGGAGGACACGTCGGTGAACGCGGGAGGTTCCCTTGGGTAGGGCCGTTTCCGTGGGGAAGATCTTCTACGAGCTCACAGCCAACACCCAGGGCCTTGAGCGAGAGCTCAAGGGCGCTGAGAAATCGCTCGGACGATTCTCAGCCTACGTCAAGGCGAACCCGGCGGCCGCCGCCGGCGCGCTCGGGGTCGCCCTGCTCGGCATCGCCGCCAAGGCCACAGAGATGGCGGAGGGCGTAGACAAGGCGTTTCGGAAAGTCGGCGCGCTGGTGCCCGACCTGGCTAACAACCTCAAGCGTGCGCAGCGCGGCGTCGCCGAGCTCGCCGTGGTCACGGGCAAGAGCCAGGAGCAGCTCCTCCAGGAAGCCGAGGCGATCGCCAAGGGTGGCGTGGAAGGGACCGACGACCTGCTCCGGCGGCTCCGGGTGCTGCAGGACCTGGCGGACGCCACCGGCGGCGACGTGGCCACGCTGGCGAACGGCCTTGATCAGGCCCTCGATGTCTTCGGCCTGGCCGCCGACAAGGCCGGTGAAGTCACGGCGAAGCTCTTCACGATCAGCCAGGGCAAGGCGCCGATCGAGGACCTGTTCGCCGCGCTCCAGGCCGCGGCGCCCGGCATCCGGCAACTCGGGCTCGACTTCGACACCGCTGCGGCGGCGCTCGGCACCCTGCTCAACCAGGGCCTCAACGCGAAGCAGGCGGGCGCGGCCCTCAAGGAGATGGCCGGCCAGGGCGAGCGGGGGGCCGCGAAGCTCCGGGAGCTGGCCGGGGCCGGCATCGACACGGCGGCGGCGCTCCGGCAGATGGCGGAGGCGGACCGGCTGGTCCGGGAGAGCGCCAGCCGGACTGCGGCCAGCACCTTTCAGAGGTACAACAACGAGCTCATCGAGCTGGGCACCCGGATCTTGCCGATGGTGACGACGGGACTACAGGCGCTTCTCGGTCTGATTGATCAGGTCACCGGCAAGTCCCGGCAGATCGGGGAGCAGGCGCAGATTGTCACCGCATCTGTCCTGGGCCAGGCGATGGCGTCTGGGCGCATTGACCCCCGCTCCGAACTCGACGCCGAGAAAGTGAAGCGGTTCGCCGACGCGATTCGGGAGGTGCGGCTCGGCATCCGGGCCGGGCGTCTGGATCTCGCCGCGCTCTCGAGGGAAGAGCTCACCCAACTCCAACAGGCGTTTGATCAGTTCGCCCGGCTCAGCGCCACGCAGGCGCGCGGTACCCTGCCCGATCTCTTCGCCGTGCGGAAGCAGGTCGCCGAGACCAGCACGGACATCGGGAAACTGCAGGCACAGATCGCAGCCCTCCTTGCGGGAAAGGGGGCGGCGGGTAGCGGGGGAACTCCAGGGGATGGTTTGGCGGGCGCCGTCGGACAAACCGCTGCCGACCTCCGGGCGGACCTAGAGAAACAGCTGGCTGGCTTCACGGAGACGCTCGTGGACGACGCGGTGGCCGCCACGGAGCGCTTCCGCGACGAGATGGGCGTCAAGCTGGCCGCGCTCTCCGGCGACGAGCGCGCGGCCCTCCAGCAGCTGGTGGACCAAGTCCTGGCCGCGATGGAGGCGCGCACGCTCCTCCTGCGGGCGGCCGAAGGGATCCGGACCACACCGCGGGTCGTGGGTGGCAAGGACGGCTCCATCCCGCTTCGGACCGACTACTCAGCGGCCGACAAGCGGATGGTCGAGCGGACCAAGGAATTGAAGGAGGCCGAAGAGGAGCTGGCCGACGCGCGGCGGGAGGCCATCCAAGAGGCCGCGCGACAAGCCCAGGCGATCGAGGAGGCGGGCCGCGGGGCGTTGCAGCTCGCGGAGTCGATGGGCCTCCTCTCCGACCAGGCAGCCGAGGCGGCCGAGGCGGTGCTCCAGATCGCCAGCAGCGCCAAGCAGCTCTCCGAGCTGAGCAAGCTCGAGGGGGGCGCCAGCCTCACGGAGATGCTCCCTGGCATCCTGAGCATCGCCGGCGGGGTTGCCTCCCTCATCTCGGGCCTCTTCGGCGAGAGCCCGGAAGAGCGACGCCGGCGCGAGATCCAGGAGCAGAACACCGAGGCCATCCTCGAGCTGAGCCGGTCGATCGGGGCCTTCGGCGGCCGGCTGGCCGGCACGGCCGGCAGCACGACGCTGGGCGTCCAGTCCGCTGTGACCTCGGCGCTGGGCAGCGGTGGCCAGATCGGTGTCCCGTTCCGGCTGCGGGAAGCGCTGGCGAACCTCGGCCTCTCGATGACCGACCTCAAGGACGTGGCGGCGAGCCTCGGGATCTCGTTTGCCGGCGCCCTGCCCTCGGTCACGGAGATGAACCAACTCCTCCAGGCCATCGCCGCCAACCAGCTCGCGGCCCGGACGGGCACGTTCGCCGGCCAGCTGGGACAGCTGCAGGACATCTTCGACGTCTTCGACATCACGGACCCGCTGGAGCAGCTCCGGAAGCTGGTGGATCTCTTCGACGACCCGAAGTTCGGGAGCCCGGCGCTGCGGCAGGCGCTGGCCGGCCTCGACCTCTCGACGCCGGAAGGCCGGGCGGCGGCCGAGAAGGCCATCCAGGAACTGGTCAAGCGGCTGGGGCTGGCACCCGACCAGGGTGGGATCTCGCTCGGCGACCTGGGCGCCATGACGCCGGAGGAGTTTCGGCAGGCGCTGCTCGACCTGGAGCGACGGCTGGACGAGCTGGGGCAGACCGGTGGGCCGCAAGGGGAGACCCAGGGTTTCGCGGTCTCGCGGACCATCACCGAGGCGCAGGGCAGCCTGGTCATCAGTCAGCTCACCACCGTGGCGTACTGGCAGGAGCGGCTCTACCACCTCCTCGACATGCGGATGCTGCAGCCGCCGAGCATCATCCCCGGCGTGCCCCAAGGCGTGGCGGCGGTCGACGTGACGATCTACCAGAACTTCCCCGCCGGAGCGGACCCGGCCCGGGCCACGGAGATGGGCTCTGCGGCAGGGGATGCTTTGGTCGCGAAACTCGACGCCGCGCTGGGAGTGCGCTACCGGACCAAGAAGTTGCTCTCGGGCAACGTGATCACGGTGTAGGGGCGTGTCCATCCAGAGCGAAGTCCAGTACGCGGTAGTGGACCACGCGATGAGCGGCGACAACACGCTCGTCGCGGCGGTCACCGGGAAGAAGATCCGCGTCGTGGCGTTCCTCCTCGTGGCGGCGGGCACCGTCACCGCCCGCTTCGAGTCTGGCGCGGGCGGGACGGCGCTCACCGGTCAAATGTCGATGGGATCCGGTTCCTGGATTTCCGCCCCGTACAACCCGGCCGGGTGGCTCGAGACGGTCGCCGGGCAGCTGCTCAACCTCGAGCTGTCAGGCGCCGTTTCGGTCGACGGGATGCTGGGGTACGTGCTGGTGGAGTGATCCGGGACCGCTCGAGTTTGGAAAAGTCCCGTTAGTGGCCGAGGTCATAGGTGGTGATCACTGGAGGTAGCGCGCTGGCGCCTCGCTTCTTCCGCACGAGTCCCTTGAATCGGTCGGGCTCGGGCAGTTCAATCGTGCCGAGCTCAAGCTCCCTGTGAACGGTCCCGGAGAGCCAGAAGTCCCCACATCTCGGGCAGCGGAACCCTGCATGCCCCTCGAGAGGGGACAACGACCCGGCTGGTGAATCGCACGCTTTGCAATGATGCTCTGCCACGGCCTCCTCCTCCACGACGGTCAGTCTCCGCGCCGGCGCTTGGGCTCGCGGACGATCAGCTCGCCAGGCTCGCAATCGAGCGCCTGGCAGAGCTTGTCGATGAGGGCGAGGGTGTCCTGGCGGGAGTGGCCGTTCTCGATGTCGTTGATCGTGGCTTGCCGAACCCCGACTCGCGCGGCGAGCGCCGCCTGGGTCAACCCAGCCGCCTCGCGAAGCGCCTTCAGTCTGAAGTGTGCCGGTGCCATGGTGTCAACGATACGCAAAAGCGGAGTATTGCGCCACTACGGATATGCGTATAGCTTGGGATCATTCCCCAACGTGCGGCCCGTCCGCCAGGAGGCACAGATGACCCGACCCGTTGCATCCCCCAAGGTCGCCGCCGCGGTCCGGCGCGCTGGCAAGCAGCTGCTGCAGGCGTGCCGGGACGCCGGAGCGCCAGTTGCGGAACATTCGGAGGTGTGGCCTTTCGATGAGGCAGCGACGATTGCCAAGCACCTCCGGCCAGGCGACGTCTTGGCTGCCCAGGCGGCGTACCGAATGTTGGTTGATGCCATCGCGGGCGACATCCGCGACCACGGTTGCACCTATGCGGAGGCCCCGAAGCTGGAGCGCGCCCTGGCGGAGTTCGTGGAGTCGCATGGCTACGGCTACTCCAAGGGCAAGTTCACGGATGACCACGCGAGGTTTCTCGAGGTGCAGCAACAGGAAACCGCTCGACGCGAAGCCAAGGTGCGGGAGCACAAACAGATCATGGCAAGGCTGGAGCACAACTTCCTCGAGGGCGATCCCGAGCTGAAGCAGCTCCTCGCGGGGGCGCGGCCGTGAGCCCGGCTGCGCAGGAGCCTGCCGTGCTCATCGCAGAGCGCGCGGTGCCGGAGCTGGGCATCCAGGCGGGGGAGCGGGTGGTGGTTCGGCCCGGCACCCAGTACCCCGTCGTCATCCAGCGCGACGTGCCCCCGAACTACACGTCGCTACGCTCCGCATTGGAAGCTGGGGAGCTGCGCCCTCTCACCGCCAATGCGGCGGCCCTGCTGCGCTCAGCGCAGGGCGGGCCGCACCTCGAGCTGGTCCGGCGCTCCCCAGCGAGCCCGGAGCCAGAAGGCGACGCCGCATGACGACCGCCCCTGCCTGGCCCGCCGAGTGGTGCGCGGGCCCGCCGTCCGCGGAGCCCCCTCCGAAGCGTTCCGAAGCGTTCCCGCTGGCGATCTGTGGGCGGGCGGGGTGCAGCCGCCCCCTCCCGGCAGCACGGCGCCACGGGAGCGCCAGGCGATTCTGCTCCCCGCGATGCCGGCGCCTGGCCTGGCAAGCAAGGAGGGCCGCATGACCCAATCACGCCGCCGCGGCACGATCGAGCCCCGGGGGGATGGCTGGCTGGTGCGGGTCACCCTCGGCATGGACCCCGTGACCGGGAAGCGGGCCCGGATCAGCCAGACAGTCCGCGGGAAGCGGACCGACGCCCAGCGAGTCCTCACCGAGCTCCTGGGCAAGCAGGACCGGGGCGTCCCCCTCCCCCGCTCCCGCATGACCCTCGGCGATTGGCTGGATGAGTTCGATCGAGTCTGGAGCGGCCCCCTGGCGCCGCAGACCCGCGAGAACGCTGCCCAGGCGATTCGCTGCTACGTCTCACCTGCCCTGCGTTCTGTGCGCCTGGTGGCGCTCCGGGCCGGCCATGTCCAGGCGGTCTACAACGGCATGGCTCAGCGTGGGCTCGCGCCGGCGACGATCAGCAACCTCCACCGGATCCTGAGCTCCCGGCTCGCGAAGGCGGTCGAGCTGGGGCACCTCGCCCAACATCCCCTGGCGGGCGCCGCCCCACCGGCCGAGCGCCGGCGGGAGTACCGAGTCCTGAGCCAGGCCGAGGCGCGAGTCTTCCTCGAGGAGGTCGAACGTGATGACCTAGCGGCGCTCTGGACTCTGTTGCTCCTGACCGGACTGCGGCCGGCGGAGGCCCTGGGGCTCAAGTGGGAGGATCTGGACGGGGAGCGGCTGACGGTCCGGCGGGCGCTGGTTCGCTTGGCGAAGGGTCAATGGGAGCTGGCGGAGACCAAGACTCGTCGTGGGCGCACACTGACCCTCCCTGGGCCCGTCTCGCGGGCCTTGGTGCGTCACCGCGCTCGCCAGAGCCAGGTGCGGCTGCAGCTGGGCTCCGAGTACGCGACCCACGGGCTGATCTTCGCTTCCAGCTTCGGGCGGCCGCTCCGGTGGGACAACGCCGTTCGCCGGCATTTCGCGCCGATCCTGGCGCGCACCTCGGTCCGCCTGGCGGGCCTGACTGCGCCGGAAGCCCCCCTGAAGGAAGATGGCCGGGCGGCGTGGCGGGAGTGGGCTGCGCACAGGGGCAAGGTGGAGGAACGGGCCCTGGAGGTCACCGGTCTCGCGCGGATGCGACCCTACGACCTCAGGCACAGCGCGGCTACTCTGCTCCTGGCCTCAGGGGAGCACCCCAAGATCGTGGCCGAGCTCCTGGGCCACGCCAAGGTCACTCTCACGCTCGATACCTACAGCCACGTCAGCCCGGCGATGATGGACCAGGCGGCCAAGCGGATGGAGGAGCTGGTCTCGGGGCCGGCGACTCCACGGCCCCGCATCGGCTTGGGGCCCCGGTAGTCGATCGCGCACGGCCGGCGCACTCTTCCGAACCCTCCCTGGGCGGTGTATGGTAGGGTCGACATGGCTTAGAGCGATCAACACTCAACTCCCCGAGGCGTGCCGTGCTCTCAGCCAGGTGGGTTCCCGCGCCCTTCTTCACGGCACTCCTCCTCGTCGCGATGCCACTCGAGGCTCAACAACAGGAGTGGAGCTCGCTTCAACAAGAGCAGTGGAATTTGCTTGACAGCTTACGCCCTGCCGTGCGATCGGCCGCCGACAGCGCGGAGCTCGCCGCGAAGGAGGTCTGGGTGAGCGGGCTGACCGGACTCTCCTATGAGACCGGGCACCACCTTGAAGTACTAGTCAGGTCACTCCTAAGTGACGTTGCCGCCACCCGCGCACTCGACGACCAGCTCGCAGAGAAAAAATGGCTATCCACCGCCGTCGACTTGTTGAATAGCCTCCGTGAGCTCGAGTTTGAATTGGTCCTCCTGGATATCGCCCTGCTCGACGACAAGCTGTGGTCTGAGGCTAACGCGCCCCTGCTCAGCGCCTGGGTCCGCCCGGTGAGGAATGCGCGCCGCAGCGTCACGACCGCCCGGATGAGCTATTATGGGCGCCTCAACAGCCTGCTCCTCTCGGTGGACGTAATACGGGCGAGCTCTCCCGTGGGTAGGTGAGGTGTTTAGGGTTGCCGCTAGGAAGAGGTGCTAAGAGCACAACACTGGAGTGGCCATGCTCGACCAGGTCGCGCGGCGGATGGAGGAGAACATCGCATTGGCAGGTGGGCGAGGTTCGGCGAGCCTCTAACACGATCTCAACAGGCCGGAGCGTCCGGATCGTGGTCCCGTCAGCGGATGGGGTTGCTGGCACAATGAGGAGCCGATGGGCCTACCGGCTCTAGGAGGAAACGAAGCGGGGCCCCCAAAGGGGCCCCGCTCGTGATGTGGTGCGCGGATTAACCATCCGCTCGGCTGCTACCCCGTGAGTTGAACGTACCGGACAGGGTGTCCTACCGCAAGATGTTGCGGAAAGGCAGCACTTGGGAGCGCCAGCTAGGTTTTGGTATTTCTTCGGGTGGGAGGGTTTGCGCCCGCCGGGAATTGAACCCGGTCCGCCGGGGTAGCAGCCACGGCATGCATCCGTTACACCACAGACGCTCCGACTGGTCTCGGGACTCCGAGGGCGCGACCCCTCCCCACCAGCCACCCTTCCCTGCAACAAAGTTAGCGGTCCTTCGTCCCCCTCCAAGCAGCAGAATGGAACTCGATTGAGAATTCGATGTAGCGACTCCTCCGTGGCCACGCACAAAGCATCTGCCGAGGTTGATCGTTACTCTTTCGCGCCTCGGGAGCTCGGGGGATCGCCACCCTTCCACCCCTCCTCGGCCAGGACAGCGGTCATATTCAGGGGGTCGAGACGAATCGGCCCGAACGGCGCGTCCGTTGTGACGGCTGAGACGAGTGACCGAACGTACGGCCACAAGATCACGGGTGCCGCCTTCTTGCAAAATGTCTCGAACTCGGCGCTTTCGGTTCCCTCGGGTGCGACGAAGACCCCAGAGAGCGAAACCCGAAGCGAGTACGGCTGCCTTGTGGGATCGGGTGTGAGCGTTGCATCGACCACAACCTCGGACATGTTGGGGAGCGATTCGTCGGGCCTAGTGATCGACACGACCAACTGAAGTCCAAGCTTGGTACGAACCCCGATCTCAGCTGGGACCAACTCCTCAGGTCGAAAAGGCAATACCGAGAAATGCACCATCCGCGTGATCAGTCTCGCGAATGACACCCCAACAGCTGGCGAAGGACGTGCGCTTGCAGCAGTGGACTGCTGCTTCCGCGTCTTTGATTTTGGCACTACTTCACCGCCTTCTTCGGTGCAGGCCCTGGCAGAACCGAGGTGAGCTCAGCGGTCAAATCGAAGTCGTTGGAGAAGAGTGAGTCTTGACCTGCCCCCAGTCTGTAACTGGAGACCTCGGTCGCGATGGCCTCACCACTCCACGCCATGCCGACAATTGGGTTCTTCGCCCCTGGCGGCGTTGTCCGGATTTCGCACTGGCCCCAAATGGCACCCACAGGGATGTCCAAGAACTGCACAACATTCCACCACGTCGGAGCCTGAGGGAGATTGAGCTCCGATGGCTCGATTGAAAACCTAAGTCGCCCATCCAACGCCTCGGCATAGCGGACCAACGTGCGAAGGGTCAGGTTGGCAGCACCGCTTTCGGCCAAAGCGACCTTGGGTTGGGTCGTCCCCGCCGCGTCGGCCAGCTCCGCTTGTGTCAGCCCTCGGTGACGCCGGAGCTCCTGGAGGTTCCGGGCGACATGAAAACCGAGATCGTTGTCCCACTCGAGGCGGAAACCAGGGTCCCGGAAGAGCTCCCTAATCCGAGAGCCGGAACCGACGGACGTCTGCGGTCCCTCGACGGATACGGAGGAGGCGGGTACGAGCTGTCTCTGAGTCGCCATCGTCGCGTTTGCCCTTCGTCTTGTAAACGGCATGCAGGTATATGAAGCGTCGGGTCGAAGCATCAGCCCAAAAGTAGAGTCGCCAAGGTCCAGGTTTGCACTTCAATCGGTAGATCCGGGGCGTCAGCTTGTCGGCTAGCTCGTAAACGAGCCCCCGACTGGACCCCGGGAATCCTCCGCGCTCATGCAGCAGCATCTTCCTCAACGGCAGGCCGAGGGAGCGGGGATCCCCGGCGAAAAAGACCTTTGAAAAAGGAGATCGGCTCTCGAGCACGTCCGACGTGGCCTCTGGCGATCCAGGGGCCAACATCACAACCTCCCACGAGGTCCAAGGCGCATCGTCCGCCGCCCGGCCACCTGCCGATTGTTGGCGTTGCAAGGGCTATACCGTAAAAGGAATAATGGCACAGCAGAATAGATACTTCGCGTGCTGAAACCGCGCAACCCCCTAACACCTGCCGATCTGGTGCTTGCCCAGGCCACTGGGTGAACATCCCGCCGGGGGGGGGGCTCCTTCCGCTCGGGGCAATCGACAGAAAGCCACAACGAATTCGGCCTGTGGCGGTATTGGGCCACTACTGGGCCATTAGGAGCCCCCTCCGACGCGTAACGGCCACCCGTGAGGATGGCCGTTGACGTTGTGGGACATAGAGTTAACTCAGAGCGGGCGACCGGGCTCGAACCGGCGACGTCCAGCTTGGGAAGCTGGCATTCTACCAACTGAATTACGCCCGCGTGTCATCGAAAATCGCCCCGGGACGGGGGCTGTGTCAATCGCGAGGAACGGGGCCCGAAGGCCCCGCCCCCCCGCCGAATCACCTACTTCTTGACGCTGTACCGCCAGCCCACGATGCCGGTGCCGAGTCCCTCGGCCTCGACCACCTGGGTCTGCCCCAGGCTGAGGGCGGGCACGGTCCGTTCGCTCGAGGCCACCACCTCCATCTTGTCGTTGACGAACTCGAAGATGAGGGTGACGGGATGCGGCGCGATCGGCTTGGTGTCGATCGTCTTGGCCGCCCGGCCGGTGGCCGTGCCGATGACCTTGGCGCCCCCGCTCTGCAGGATCAGCTGCTCGACCTCGAGGCTGAACGCGAGCCCCTCCACCTCGGTGAAGTACTTCACGATCATGTCCTGCTTCTTCTCGAGCTGGTAGCCCTGCGCCAGCAGCTTGACACTGTTCTCGTTCATCGGCTCGATCGCGTAGAGCGCCGCGCCCGCCTTCACGACCTCGGGGCCGTTGAGCGCGCCGAGGTAGGCGTTGCCCATGTTGAAGAGCGCGTCGCGGTTCCACGGCTGCCGCTTCACCACCCGGGCGAACGTCGCCGCGGCCTCGGGGTAGTTCTTGTCGTTGAAGAAGTTCACGCCGGCGGCCATCAGGTCGGCGATCGGCACGTCGGCCCCCGAGCCCGAGATCATCTCCCGCTCGATTTCCGCCGCCGCGTCGGGCTGCCCGTTGGCCCGGAGCGCGCGCGCGTAGGCCTTCTTCCCGTCGAGGTCGTCGGGCTTCCATGTCAGGTACTGCTGCCAGGCGGCGACCGCCTCCGGCCACCGGCGCTCGTTGCTGAGCAGCGCCGACAAGTTGTACTGCGACTGGTCCCTGGCCTCGGCCGACTTCGGGTCGCTCCCCGCCGAGGTGACCGCCAGCCGGAAGTACACGATGGCGCTGTCCGCCTGCCCCGTCGTGTTGAACATGACCGCCATGCTGCTGTACGAGTTCGGCTCGCCCTGGTAGATCTCGTTCGCCTGGCGGAACAGTACCGCGGCGGAATCGGTGTTCTTGTCCTTCAGGAAGCCGTTGCCGGCGTTCACCAGCGCCACCCAGGTGTTCCGGCGGAGCAGCTGGATGTCCTTGGCGCATGAGGGGGCCAGCTGCTCGGCCCGGGTCAGCGCCGAGTCCGCGCCAGCGAGGTCACCGAGCTGCAAGTAGGCCCGCCCGAGGTAGTACCACGCCCCGCTCGCGCCCGCCTGGCCCTTCTGGATTCCCTCGATCGTGACGTTGCGCGCGTTCGTGAAGAGGCGCTCCTTCTTTTCCGGATCGCTCGTCTCGAGCCCGCTCTTGATGTACGTGGCGCCGCTGCCGATGAGGAAGTTGCCCTTGTCGAGGCCGCAATCGGGCACTTCCCACTTGCCGGGTTGTGCCTGCTGCACCCGCAGGTTCACCTGCGGCGCCGCCTCCTGGGCGGCGAGCCCCGTCGCCGTGGCGGCCACCGCCGCCACCATCATGAACAGCTTCCGCATCGTCGCTCCTTAGTGATCGGTCACGGGGGCCGCGACCTCGCGGGCCACCCTTGCTTCGGCCTGTTGCTGCACTTCCCGCACGATGTCGGCGGTCGGGCGCCCGGCCCGTCGCGCCGCGGCCACCACGTCGTCGTATTCCGGCTTCACTCGCGCCCCGCCCGGCGCCTCGAGCACCTTGACCCGCACGGCGGACCCTTCGCGGGTCGTCACCTCGAATTCGCGGCGCGCCAGCGTCGAGCGGCTCGCGACCCACCGCCGGACCCCGCCGGTGGTCGTGTGCCGGAACAGCACCTCCGCCATGGCGTCCGCACGGCTCACGTCGCTCAGGACCTCGATCCGCAGGCTCGGGCGCCCCTTCTTGCCCATCGTGCTCCACACTTGCACGTCGAGCGCCCCCGCCGCAAACAACTCCGCGCGCACCGGCTCCAGGTACTCCGGCGTGAAGTCGTCGAGGTCGGTGGCCGTGACCACCACCTCGCCCGCCTCGGCCGCCGGCTCCGCGAGCATGACCCGGAGCACGTTCGGGTACCCGGCCGGATTCCGGCCGCCGGCCCCCCAGCCAGTTGCGCCGGCCCGCCAGCGCTCAGGAGGCGGCCCCTCGGCAAGCACCCGAAGCAGGACGGCGCCTGTCGGCGTGGTCGCCTCGCCCGTGACTGGACCGTTCGGCCCGATCTCGAGCCCCTCGAGCAGCAATCCGGTGGCAGGAGCCGGCACCGACAGGGTGCCATGGGCCGCCCTCACCCAGCCCGAGCCGACCGACACCGGACGGCAGTAGATGCAGCTGACCCCCAGCCGTTCGAATCCCTCGATGGCCCCCACGATGTCCACGAGCGCGTCCAAGGCCCCAACCTCGTGGAGGGCGACGTCGTCCGCGGGTACGCCGTGAACCCGGCCCTCAGCCTCTCCCAGGAGGCGGAAGGCGCGGAGCGCGCGTTCCCGGACCCATCCCGAGAGGGGCGCCCGCTCGATCAGCCCCAGGAGCTCCCCGACATGCCGGTGCGGCGCGTGTGCGTGCGGGGCGGCGTGGTCGTCATGGTGATGCCCGGCTGCATGCTCGTGCGACACCGGCACCGCCGGAAGCTCCGAGGAGCCGTCCCCCAGCCGGACCGTGACATGTGTCGCAGCGATACCCGCCCGATCCACCTTGGCCAACTCGACCTGCACCTCGGCAACACCCAGGCGTGCGGGCAGCGCGCGAATCCACTCCTCGCCGGCGCCGAGGTCGATCAGCGCGCCCAGGAGCATGTCGCCGCTGATGCCCGACGACGGGTCGATGATCGCAAAACGGCTGTCAGGCATAGACTTGGAAATATCGCCCCCTAGCGCTCCGCCCGCAATTCTCCCGGCTGCCGGTACAGCCACCCCGCCCCGGTGTTGAACACCACGATCGTCTCGCCTCGATCCACCAGTCCGCGACCGACTAGCCATTCGAGCGCCGCCAAGGCGGCTCCTCCCTCGGGGGAGACGTCCACCCCTTCCTCCCGCGACACCGTGACGGCGGCCTCGGTCAGCACGCCATCCTCGACCGCCACCGCCCCGCCGTTCGTCTCGCGGAGCGCCCGCAGCATGAGCCGGTCGCCCAACGGCCCCGGCACGCGCAACCCGCTGGCCACCGTCCACGGGTCGTTCCACTCCTCCGCATGGTCGGCCCCCGCCTCGAACGCCCGGACGATCGGGGCGCAGCCGGTCGACTGCACCGAGTAGAACCGCGGGAGGTCGCCCTCGACCCAGCCATGCTCCTTCAGCTCCAGGAAGGCCTTCCACATGCCGATCAGGCCCGTCCCGCCCCCCGTAGGGTACAGGATGACATCGGGCATCTTCCACGCCAACTGGAGCGCCAGTTCCAGGCCGAGGGTCTTCTTGCCCTCGATCCGGTAGGGCTCCCGCAGGGTGGAAAGGTCGAACGCCCCAGACTCGGCCGCCCAGGCGCGGCTCGCCTTTCCACAGTCGCCGATGTGTCCCCGCGAGAGGACAAGTTCCCCCCCGAATGCCTCGATCTGGGAGAGGATCGTCCGGGGCGTGGTATCGGGTGCAAAGACCTTTACCTCGGCCCCCGCCCGTGCCGCGTAGGCCGACGCCGCCACCCCGGCGTTGCCGGCCGTCGGCAGCGTGAAGCGCCGCATGCCGGCGGCAGTGGCCCGCGTGATGGCCGCGCTCAGGCCGCGGGCCTTGAAGGAGCCGGTCGGATTGATCCCTTCGTCCTTGAGCCAGAGATGCGGCACGCCGAGACGTGTCGCGGTGCGCCGCAGGCGGATGAGCGGCGTGTCGCCTTCGCCGAGCGACACCGGTTCCTCGAAGGGGCGCAGTGGAAGGAACTCACGGAAGCGCCACATCCCGTGGCGACGGCGGACCTCCGCGCGCTGCATGATGCCTGGGCGCCGCTTCGGGTACCGGACCAGCCACGGCTGTCCGCAGCTGCAGACCGTCGGCAGTCCTTCCGCGGTGCTCGTGGATCCGCAGGCGAGGCACTCGAGCGTCCAGTCGATGCCCTCGGCCATCGGTGATCGAGAGGGAGTCATGTGCGTGACCTCAGGGTGGCGAGCACCCGTTCGGCGAGCGTGGTGGAGAAGCCAGGGACCGCGGCGATCTCGGCGGCGCTGGCCGTCCGGACGGCCGCGAGGCTCCCGAACCGTTCGAGGAGCCTGGTCCGCTTGAGGGGACCCACGCCGGGAATGTCCAGCAGTTCCGACGTGATGGTCCGCTGGCTCCGCCGCTTGCGGCTGTAGGCCACCCCGAAGCGGTGCGCCTCGTCCCGCGCGCGCTGGAGGAGGCGCAGCGACGGCGACCGGCGCGGGAGCCGCAGTCCGTCCGCGCGGCCGACCCGGAAGATCTCCTCCTCCCGCTTGGCGAGCGAGACGATGGGAAGCTCCGGCATCCCGACGGCGTCCGCGGCGGCGCGCGCGGCGCCGAGCTGGCCCTTGCCGCCGTCGATGACCGCGAGGTCGGGCAGCGGCTTCCCCTCCTCCCGCCGCCGAGTGAGGTAGCGCGTGATCACCTCGTGAATGGCGGCGAAGTCGTCCTGCTGGCCGACCCCCTGGATGCGGAACTTTCGGTACTCCGCCTTTTTCGGGCGCCCCGCCTCGAACCAGACCAGGGAGCCGACGGTGTCCCGGCCCTGGTTGGTGGAGATGTCCACGCAGATGAGGCTGCGGGGGACGACGCTCAGGCCGAGATCGCGGCCGAGGGCGTAGACCGGATCCTCGGCCCGCTCGTCGGTCTCGAAGGACTCGATGCGAAGGGACTCGAGCAAGTGCCGGGCGTTCTGGTCGGCCAGCTCGAGCCATCGCGCGGCGGTGCCCCGCTGCGGCACCAGCACCGTCACGCCGGGGAGGAGCGCTTCCAGCTCCTCGAGGTCGGCCGGCGGAAGCGGGAGGACCACCCGGTCGGCCCGCGCCTCGGCGGGGAGATAGTAGCGGACCAGGAGGGCGCCGAGGACCTCGGCGTCGGGCACCTCCTCCACGTTTTCCAGCACCC
Source organism: Gemmatimonadota bacterium (assembly GCA_022710485.1). Classification (GTDB taxonomy): domain Bacteria; phylum Gemmatimonadota; class Gemmatimonadetes; order Gemmatimonadales; family GWC2-71-9; genus SPDF01. Next base: position 206,529 of record JAKLGU010000001.1, read on the forward strand.
GGTGCTCGCGGCCGATCAGCCTGCCGTCGCGAATCCGGAGCAGCACGCCGACCGCGTCGTCACCGTCGCGGGCGTAGCCGATCACGTCGGCGTCGCCGGTGCCCGTCACCTCCACCGCCGCCGGGGTGTCGGCCCGGTCGAGCCACTTCAGTGTGTCGCGGAGCTCACGGGCGCGCTCGTAGTCCTGCCGCTCGCTGGCCGCCGCCATGAGATCACGCACCTGGGAACGGACGTCCACGGTCCGCCCGCCGAGGAAGTCGATCACCTCTTCGATCATGGCGCGGTACGACGCCTGGTCCTGCCAACCCACGCAGGGCGCCCGGCACCGCCCGATGTGATAATCGAGGCAGGGCCGCTCTCGCCGCTCGCGCGGCAGGTCGTCGGGGCAACTCCGGACGGTGAACATCCGGCGGATCAGCGCGAGGGACCGTCGCATCAGCGTGACGTCGGTGTATGGACCAAAGTACCGCGCGCCGGGGATGTCCATCCGCCGCGTGACCAGGACCCGCGGGAACGGCTCCTTCAGGGTGACGGCGATCGAGGGGTAGCTCTTGTCGTCCTTGAGCCGGACGTTAAAGCGAGGCTGGTAGGTCTTGATGAGGTTGTTTTCGAGGAGCAGCGACTGCACCTCGTCCGGCACGACGATCGTCTCCACGTCCGCGATGTGGCGCACCAGCAGGCGCGACTTGGGGCTCTCCGCGTGGTCGCCGAGGAAGTAGCTCCGCACCCGTCCCCGCAGGCGCTTCGCCTTCCCCACGTAGATGACCGTGCCGCTGGCGTCCTTCCAGAGATAGACCCCCGGGCCGTCCGGCAGGGTGTCGAGCTTGCGGGCGAGCGCGGCGGACGGCGTGAGGGGATCGGTCATCGGGGTGCCGTCACTGCCCCCGGCCCGCCCCCGGGCGCCGCAGGCGGGCCAGCAGCTCGTGCGCCTCCTGAACGCCAAAGAGCCGCGCGGCCAGGAGGTAGGTGACCCCGTAGCCGCCGAGTACGAGCACGGCGGCCGGCACGGGGTGGAGCGCCGGCAGGTATGTCAGCACGAGCCAGGCGATCGCCGCGCCCAGCCCCGCGGACAACCAAAGGCGCGGCAGGAGCCCGGCCGGCAGGCCGGTCGCCCCGATCTCCGCGCCCAGCCGCCGCCGGAGGAGCGCGAACTCCACCCAGCCCGCGACGCCGGCGGACGCCGTCAGGCCTGCGGCGCCCCACTCGGGCCCGAGCACCAGGAGGCCGGGGAGCCGGAGCGCGGCGAACCATCCGAACGCGCCGGTGAGGACCACCCGGACGACGGCGTAGCGGAGCGGCGTGCGCGCGTCGCGCAGTGCGTAGAACGCCGACGCATAGAGTCGTCCCATCGTCGAGGCCAGCAGCCCTACGGCCGACCCGGCCAGGATGCCCCACACGTACATCGAATCCTGGCGGCCGAACTCGCCCGTCTGGAAGAGCGCGCTGACAATCACCTGCCCGAGCGCGAGGAAGGCCATGGCGGAAGGCACCACGAGGAAGGCGACCCGACGGAGCCCGCCGTCGAGCCGGGCGCGGAGGTACGCCTGGATCTCCCCCGCCGTACCCCGGGCGCCGGACATCGCCGGCAGCTCGGCGGCGGAAATCGCCATCCCGAAGAGGCTGACCGGCATCAGGTAGATCGTCTGCGCGTATCCGATGGCGGCCACGGCGCCCGTCGGGAGCAGCGTGGCCAGCAGCGAATCGATGAAGGCACTCACCTGCACCACGCCGCGCCCCACGAACGCCGGGACGAAATTGCCCAGTACGGTGCGGACGTGGAGCGTGGTGGTGGCCAGCCGGAACCGGAGCCCGGGGGCCACGCGGCGCACCGTCGGCCACTGGACGAGGACCTGGAGCAGGCTACCGGCCACGCTGGCCCACGCGGCGGCGACGGCCAGGTCGGCCATGCCCCGCCGCGGCCCCAGCACCAGCAGCGTGCCGATGATGGCCAGGTTCCACGCCACCGGCGCGGCGTAGCTCAGGAAGAACCGCCGGTGGCTGTTGAGCACGCCGAGGCACCAGGCCGACAGCACGAGCAGGCCCGCGCCCGGGAAGAGGATCCGGACGAGATGAATCGTGAGCTCGCGCTTCTCCCCCGCGAATCCCGGCGCGATGACGGTGACGAGGAACGGGGACGTCAGCACGCCGACCACGACGATGCCGGCCACGACGAGCGCCAGCAGCGCGCCGATCGCGCCCGCCACCCGGTCCGCCTCGGCGCGGTCCTCGTCCGCCAGGAGCCCGGCGTACACCGGGATGAAGGACGCCGAGAGGGCGCCTTCGCCGAAGAGATTCTGGAGGAGGTTGGGAATGCGGAAGGCGGCGGTGAACGCGTCCGCCACGCCGGAATTGCCCAGGAAGTGGGCGAGCGCGCGCTGGCGCACCAGCCCGAGGATCCGGCTGAGGAGAATCCCCGCCGCGACCATCGCCGCGGGCCGGCGGGCCATCGGGACGCTCAGGGGGAGCTGCGCGGCGGCAGGGCTGGCCGCGCCGGGGCGTCCTCGATCAGGCGCTGGAGGAAGGCGTTGTCCTCCCTGAGCCCCTCGACCGCGCGGGTGAGGTCGTCGATTTCACTTTCCAGGAGCTCGACGCGCTTGGCGAGGTCCGCCACGGGCGGAGGCGCGGCCTCGGGACTCTCCACCCGGCGCGCGAGCGCTCGGCCGAAGGGGGAATCGAGCACGATGCTCAAGATCGGGAGCATCATGGCCACGAGGAGGATCAGACCGAGCAATACCATGCAACGATCTTACGAGGGCGGGGCCCCGCCCTCAAGGGCGGAGCCGTACCACGCGACCATTTCGGCGAGGAGCGCCGGGAGGATTCCGTGGCCATACCGGGCCAGGAAGGGGGCCACGGTCAGGACCCGCTCCTGGGGACGGCCGCCCGGCAGCAGCGCGGTGCGCGCGCGCTCGATCTGGGTGGTGTCCGTTTCGTACCGGCGCTTGAGGTGACGCACCAGCTTCTCCTCGGCCCGGCCGGCACCCTGGAGCGCCCGGCCCTTCAACCCGCGGATGGGCCGCTGCAGCGTCGGGTCGATGTCGACCGCCGCCGCCTCGATCGCGTCGTACTGGCGCTCGATGCTCGACCGGAGCGCGGTGATCGCCTCCATCGCCTCGGCGGGCAGCCGTTCCCGCGCCACCCGGGACTCGAGCTGCGCAGCCGGCGCGAGCAGTTCCTCCAGCGACGCGCCGAACTTGGCCAGCACCCGATCCACCCTCGGCTCCACCAGCAGGCCAGACCAGCGCGGCACCGGCAACTGGGGCGAGACGCCGAGGTGCGCGTACACGGCGGCCGCCAGGGCCAGGTACCGGAGCTCGCCCGGCCCCGCCACGTAGGCGACGGTGGGGAGGACGAATCGTTCGAGCACGGGACGCAGGAGCACGTTGCCGGAGAAGCGACCCGGCTCCCGCTCGAGGAGGCCGAGGACTTCCTCGCGCGTGTAGCGCTCGCCGCCGTGTCGGGTCCGGAACCCGGCGCCGGTCACGACGAGCCGGTCCCTGCCTTCCCTTCCCTCAACCATCACAAGCGTGGCTCCGTCTCCCACCGGGACGCCCGGGTTCCGCCCCGCCGCCGCCAGGACCGCCGCGCGCTGCACGAGGGCCGCCTCGAGGCCGCTCGCATCCTCGAGCGCCCGCCGCAGGACCGGCGCTCCCCGGGCCTTCAACGCATCGTGGGAGCCGTCGAGACAGAGCACGCCCAGGGGAGCGAGAAGTTCGGCGAGTGCGGCGCCGCTGGCCGCCGCGAGAGTCGACTCTGGGCGGAAGTGCGCCCGCAGCCACTGGAGCACCTCGGGATGCCCCTCGAGGGCGGCGAGATCTGCCGTCAGCGCGGACAGCGCCGGTTCGATCCCGGCGCCGAGCGGCTCGCGGGACATCGGCCGGAGGGCGGCTTCGGGTGGGCGATCCGGGAGGGTCTCGACATGGAGGGAGCCGTCCGGCCGCAACCAGGCGGCGTGATTCGCCTCGGCGAAGTCGTGATCGTCGCCCGCCACCCAGAAGAGCGGGACGACGGAACGGCCCCACCGCGCGGACAGCACCTGGGCGAGCGCGGCGGCGGACAGCGCCTTGTGCACCGCGTAGAGCGGTCCGGTGAAGAGCGCGGGCTGCTGCCCCGTCGTGACGACGAGCACGTCCGGCTCGGCGAGGCGCGCGCGCAATGACTCCTGCCCCGGGCCCGCAATGATGGCGGGCGCGAGCGCCGGGTCGAAGCCGCCCGGCATGGGCGACGGCCAGGCGGCGGGCGTGGCAATGGGAGTCGGGACGATGCGCATCAACGCGTCCGCTGGGAGACCAGGATGGCGCGCGGGGCGCCGGCGGCGAGCGGGCCGCCGTCGTAATCGCCGAACCGTTCCTCCACCGAGAACCCGGCCCGCGTCAGCATCGCCTCGAGCTCGATGGGCTGGAAGAGGCGGACCCGCTCCACGAACCGGCGGCCGTCCGGTACTTCGATCGTCTTGACCACCCGCCGCCCCTCCTCGACCAGCTCGCGTGTGATTCGCACTCGCCCGACGCGCAGGTGCTGAACCTCGTCCGCGACCAGCCCGCCGCGCACGGAGTCGGCGTTCAGGAAGTCGAGGGCGAACCACCCGCCGGGCGCCAGCGCGTCGTGGATGCCCCGGACGACGTCGGCGTGCTCCTGGTCGCGGTCGAAGTACCCGAAGCTCGTGAAGAGGTTCACGACGAGGTCCATCGATCCGGCGCGGACCGGAAGCCGGCGCATGTCGGCCCGCACCAGCGGCACGGCCGCGGCGCGCGCGCGTTTCAGGAGCGCCCTCGAGAGGTCGAGTCCGAGCATGCGGCCCCCGGCCGCGGCCAGCGCGTGCGCATGCCGGCCGGCGCCGCACCCGACGTCGAGGACCCGCCATCCCCGTCGCCAGGGCAGCACGCGCGTGAGCAGGGCGACGGCGCGATCGGCTTCCGCCTGGTCGCGGTGGGGGTAGAGCGCGAGGTAGTCCTCGTTGAACCAGTCCTCAAACCACTCGGCCAGCCCTACCTCCCCTTGTGGTACGGTTCGCCGCGCAGGATCGTGCCCGCGCGGTAGATCTGCTCGACCACCACGACCCGCGCCAGTTCGTGCGGCAGCGTGAGGGGGCCGAGGCTCCAGACCGACTCGGACTCGGTGACGAGGCCGGGGTCGAGTCCGGTCGAGCCTCCGACCAGGAACACCAGCGGCCGTGCGTCGGCTTCCCACCGCGCGAAGCGGTCGGCGAGTTCGGCGCTGGTCCAGGCGCGTCCCTCCCGGGCGAGCGCCACGACCTGGGCGCGCGGCGGAATCCGGGCCCGGAGCCGGTCCGCCTCTTCCGCCTGCTGAACGGCCCGGGTCGGAGCCCGGGCCGCTTCACGCACCTCCACCTCATGCACCTTCGCGCGCCGTCCGATGCGGCGAAGGTAATCGTCACAGGCCTCGCGGTAGCAGGGCCGAAGCTTGCCGACGGCCAGCAGCCATAACTCCACGCGCGGCCGGCCGGATCAGGCGTACATGCCGCGGAGCCGGTGCACCGCCGCGACCCGCTCGATCGACAGCATGTACGCCGCGATCCGCATGTTCACCGCGTGCTTGTCGGCCATGGCGGCCACTTCCTCGAACGAGGTGACCATGATCCGCTCGAGGCGCCGGTTGACGGTGTCCTCGTCCCAGAAGTACCCGCTGCGGTCCTGCACCCACTCGAAGTAGCTGACGGTGACGCCACCGGCGTTCGCCAGGATGTCCGGGATGACGAAGATGCCCTTCTGTTCGAGGATGGCGTCCGCCTTGGCCGTGGTCGGGCCGTTGGCGCCCTCGCAGATGATCTTGGCCTGGATGCTCCCGGCATTCTTGCTGGTGATCACGTTTTCCATGGCGGCGGGCACGAGGACGTCGCAGTCGCACGCCAGGAGCTGGTCGTTGGTGATGACATCGCCCTTGGGATAGCCGGCGAGGACTTTCTTCTCCTTGACCCAGGAGAGCAGGTCCTTGACGTCGAACCCCTTCGCGTTGTACAGCCCCCCCGACTTGTCGCTCACGGCCACGACGACGGCGCCCTGCTTGGCCAGCAGGTCCGCCGCGACCGATCCGACGTTGCCAAAGCCCTGCACCGCCACCCGCGCGCCCTTGATGGGCATCCCGAGGCGCTTCAGGGCTTCGAGCGTGACGATCATGCAGCCGCGGCCGGTGGCTTCCCGGCGCCCCTGCGAGCCGCCCATCTCGACCGGCTTGCCGGTCACCACCGCGGTGACGGTGTGGCGCTTGTGCATGGAATAGGTGTCCATGATCCACGCCATGACGCGTTCGTTCGTGTTGACGTCCGGCGCCGGCACGTCGCTGTCGGGGCCGAGGGTGTCGATGATGGCGGACGTGTAGCGCCGGGTCAGCCGCTCGAGCTCGCCCATGGACATGGTGCTGGGGTCGCAGATCACGCCACCCTTGGCGCCGCCGAAGGGGATGTTGACCACCGCGCACTTCCAGGTCATCCACGCGGCGAGCGCCGTCACCTCGTCCAGGGTGACGTTCATGTCGAACCGGATGCCGCCCTTGGCCGGGCCGCGGGAGGTGTTGTACAGCACGCGATAGCCGGTGTACACCTCGACGTCGCCGCCGTCGCGCTGCACCGGGATCGACACGGTGATCTGCTTCTCGGGGTTGCGGAGCACCTTGTAGAGGCCGGCGTCGAGGCTCAGCCGCTTGGCCGCGTAGTCGAAGCGCGACATCATCGCCTCGAAGGGGTTTTCCTCGCCGAGAAACGTATCCTTCTCCGGGCGGACGACGTCCTGGCCGGTACGCACGTTTACGCTGGTCATAGTCCTCTCCGGGTTGTCCGGACCTTCAGGTGGACGGCGGGCGCTTCACGGGTGACACGAGGGCGTCGAGCGCCGCGGCAAAGGCCTCGCCCCCGGATTCGAACCTCACATTCAATATCGCTACGAGCGGCTCCGGCGCGCTGGCGGGCCAGCGCTCGCGGAGCTTGACGGCGTCCTTGGCCGTCAGGACCACGTGATCGGCCTTTCGGGCCGCCCGCGCCAGCCAGGCCACGTCTTCGTCCCGGAAATCGTAGTGGTCCTTCCAGGTGGCAACCTGCACCTGGGCACCGGTCCCCTTCACCTGGGCGACGAAGGCGTCCGGATCGGCGATGGCCGTCGCGGCCACCACGCGCTCCCCGCGCAGGCTCTCGACCGGGCGCGACGCGCCACTCAGCATCCCCTCGAGGTGGTGCAGGCCGAGGTGCACGATGGCGATCGGGACGGCGGTGGTCCGCGAAATCTCCGCGGCCAGCCCCGCCGCCGCCTCGGGGGTGGCGCGCTTCCGCGTCACGATCACGAAATCGGCCCGCTCCATCGCCCCCCACCCTTCGCGCCAGGGGCCGGCGGGCAGCGGCCACCGGACGGCCAGCGTCGTCTCGGCGCTCACCACCAGGACATTGAGGTCCCGGCGGACGTCGAGGCGCTGGAACGCGTCGTCGAGAACGAGCACGTCCGCCCCGTCCGCCGCCGCGGTCGCCGCGCCGGCCAGCCGGTCGGGATTGGCGACCACCACCGCCTCGGGGACGTCGTGACGATGGACCAGCACCTCGTCGGCCCCGTACCCGCGGAGCAGGATCCCGGGCCGCCGGCCTCGCGCGGCAAAGTGCCGGGCGATCCAGGTGGCGATCGGCGTCTTGCCCGACCCACCCACCGTGAGGTTGCCGACCGCGACCGACGGCAGCGGCAGGGTGTGCGCCGCCCGCCAGCCCTGCCGGAACGAGAACTCGCGGAGTCCCATCCCGGCCCGCCAGACCACCGCGGCCGGCAGCAGACCGACACGCGCCAGCCTGGCGTCCAGCCGCCGGCTGGTCCAGAGCCAGCGGATCAGCCGGTGTGTGTCGCCGTGCCGTCGGGCCATTGCGCCATCCTCTCGACCTCGTCCATGGCAAGCCGCGCCGCCGCCTCGGCCGCCGCAAGATGCTCCTCGCCCCCCGCGATGACGAGCGGCGTGCCGTAGGCCACGCGCACCCGCGCAAAGGGCTTCGGGATGCAGAAGCGATCCCATGAATGTAGCCGCCACGCGCGGTCGGCCACGGCGTGCACCGGCAGGACCGGCACGCCGGCCCGCTGCGCGGCGGCCAGGACCCCCGGCTTCAGCTCCCGCCGCGGGCCTCGCGGCCCGTCCGGGGTCAGCGCCACGATCGCCCCGCCCTGCAGTTCCCGGGCGGCGGCGAGCAGCGCCCCCACCGCGCCGCGCGAGCTCGATCCGCGCACCAGGCGATAGCCGATCGCCTCCGCGAAGTCCGACAGGTACTGCCCGTCGCGGGCCTGGCTCACGACGATGACCGCGTGCGCGTCGCGGTGGTGCCAGAGCAGCGGCAACAGCGCCTCGTGCCAGAGCATGCAGGCGAACCCGCGCCCCGCGGCGACCAGCCCGTCCCACGCGCCGCGGTTGACCCGCTCGAACCGCCAGCTCCCCGCGACCGCCCGGGCCACGGGGTGCACGACCCAGTCCACCGCCTTCGGCGGGACCTTGATCTTCACGTGGCCAGCAGCTCCGCCGCGATGTCCGCCACCCGGGCGGACGCCCCCGGGGTCCCCAGGCGGCCGCGGACCTCCGCGAGCGCCGTCAGCTGTGCCTGCCGCGCCGGGTGCCCGTGGGTGAGGAGGTCGCCGAGCGCCCCGACCAGCGCGGGGACGGTCATCGCTTCCTGCAGGAACTCCGGGACGACTTCGCGGTCGGCGACCAGATTGACCAGGCTCACCCACCGTACCGTCACAAGCCGGCGCGCCACCGCGAAGGTGAGCGGATGCATCCGGTACGCTACCGCCATCGGCACGTCGGCCAGCGCCGCCTCCAGCGTCGTGGTGCCGGACTTGGCGAGGCAGGCGTCGGCGGCCGCCAACACCGTCCGCGGGTCGGCGACGAGTCGCGCCTGCCCCGGGTCGGGATAGCGGCCGGCCGTCGTGACGGCCACCACGACCTCGTCGCACCGTCCCGACGCGCGGAGCTGGCCAGCCACCGCACGAAACGTCTCCCAGTGGCTCCGGACTTCCTGCTCCCGGCTCCCCGGAAAGAGCGCCAGCACCCGTGCGCCCGCCGCAAGGCCCAGCGAGGCGCGGGCGGCCTCCCGCGACGGCGCCGGCGCCCGGTCGAGGAGGGGATGCCCCACGTACGTGGCCTCGAGCCCAACCCCCGCAAAGAAGGCCGGCTCGAACGGCAACACCACCGCGAGCCGGTCCACCGCGGCGGCCAGCCGCCGAGCCCGGCCGGGGCGCCATGCCCAGAGCTGCGGCGGGATGTAGTACAACACCTTGATGGCCGCCTCGCGCGCGGCCCGGGCCGTGCGCAGGTGGAACCCGGGATAGTCGATCGGCAGGTAGAGGTCCCACCGCCGCCGACGGAACTCCGCCGTAAGCGACCGGTACAGCTCCAGGTGCGCGGGCACCCGCCGGATGATCTCGACGGCGCCCATCGCGCTCAGGCGCTCCATCGGGAAGAGGAGGCTGGCCCCGGCGGCGGCCATCCGCGGACCACCTACCCCGTCGATAGTCGCCAAGGGCCACCGCGCGCGAAGGGCGGCGACGACCTCCGCGCCGTGCAGGTCCCCCGATGGTTCCCCCGCAGAGACCAGGATCCGGGGGGCGCCGACGGTCATGCCGGTCGCACCACCGCGCCCACGCGCAAGGCGAGGTCGAGCGCGGCGCGGCCCTCCACGCCCGTCACGCCGCGGTGCCGTTCGCCGCGAACCGCGCGCACGAACTCGGTCAGCTCGAGCCGGAGCGCGTCGCCCTCGGGCGCCTCGAGCACGATCTCCTCCACGACCTCTTCGAGGCTGGTCCCGGTGCCGCGCTTCCAGCTCGGCCGCACCCGCAGGAAGGTGGCGTGCCCGGAGGCGAGATCGAGCGTGAGGTACCCGGTGTCCTGGTAGATGCGGACCCGCCGCACCCGCTGCCGCCCGATGCGCGAGGCGGTGATCGACGCCACCGTGCCGCCGGGGAGCTCAAGACGCGCGTTGACCATGTCGAGGTGGGAGGAGAGCACCGCGGCACCGATGCCGCGAACGTCGGTGACTTCCGGCGATCCGGTGAGCGCGAGGAGCAGGTCGAGGTCGTGGATCATCAGGTCGAGCACGACGGAGACGTCCGTGCCGCGCGGCGAATAGGGGGCGATCCGCTCGACCTCGATGTACCGGGGATTCTCCACCGCGGGGAGGGCGGCGCGGACCGCGCGGTTGTAGCGCTCGATCTGGCCCACGTGCAGGACGACGCCGGCCTGCGCGGCGGCGGCCACCAGCGCGTCGGCCTCCGCCAGCGTGGCGGCCAGCGGCTTTTCCATGAGGACGGCCACGCCGCGCTCCAGCGCGCGCAGGCCGACCTCCGCGTGGAGGGAGGTGGGGACGGCGATCGAAACCGCCTTCACCTGCCCGAGCAGCGTGTCCACCCCGCTCATCGCCGGCGCCCCCACCTCGGCCCCGACCCGTTCGGCCGTCTCCGTATTGGCGTCGTAGACGCCGACGAGCTTCACGCCGTCGAGGGTGGCGAGGTGGCGCGCGTGGTGCCGCCCCAGCGCGCCGACGCCGATCACGCCGACGGGCAGCGGGGCGCTCACGCCGGGACGCCCCGCCCCGAGGATTCCACGAACCCGATGAAGCGCTCGATTTCGGGCAGGTCGGGGAGGTCCATCCGCGCCCGCTCAATCGCCTGGCCGAGGTTGAGGTCGGAGTTGAAGAACAGGCGGTAGGCCCGCTTGAGGCCGGCGATGGTCTGCGGCGCGAAGCCGGCGCGCTGCAGGCCGATCGAGTTGAGGCCGTAGAGTTCCATCGGATTGCCCGCCGCCTTCACGTACGGCGGCACGTCCTGGTTGACGCGGGTGCATCCGCTCACGAAGGCGTAACTGCCGATGGTGACGAACTGGTGCACCGCCGCCAGGCCGCTCAGGTTCGCGTAGTCGTGGATGGTCACGTGCCCGGCCACCTGCGTTGCGTTGGCGATGATGACCCGGTCGCCCACCCGGCAGTCGTGCGCGATGTGAACGTAGGACATCAGGAAGCAGTTGGCGCCGACGACCGTCTTTCCGGTGGCGGCGGTGCCGCGGTTGATCGTCGCGTATTCGCGGATGACGGTGCCCGGCCCCACCTCGACCCAGGTCTCCTCGTCCTTGAACTTGAAGTCCTGCGGCGGGCCGCCCAGCAGGGAGCCCTCGCCGACGCTGACGCCCGCCCCGAGGCGCACGTAGCGCTCCAGCGTGGCGCGCGGCCCGATGCGGCAGCCGTCGCCCACCACCACGTCGGGGCCGATGATCGCGAAGGGGCCGACCTCGATGCGCTCGCCGAGCGTCGCGCCGGGGTCCACCAGCGCGGTCGGGTGGATGCGGACGGTCACCGGTCCACCACGGCGGCCATCATCTCCGCCTCGACGGCCACCTTTCCGTCCACGTACGCGACGCCCTTCATCTTGCAGGTCTTCCCGCGGAACTGGACCATCTCGAGCTCGAACCGGAGCTGGTCGCCGGGGAGCACCGGCCGCCGGAACTTCACGTTGTCGAGCGACATGAAGTAGATGACCTTCTCCTCCGTCATCTCGACCAGCGAGCCGAGGAGCAGCATCCCGCCCACCTGCGCCATCGCCTCGATGACGAGCACGCCGGGCATGATCGGGTGCCCGGGGAAATGCCCCTGGAAGAACGGCTCGTTGATGGTGACGTTCTTGATCCCCACGATCCGCTTCTTGCCTTCCATCTCGATGATCCGGTCCACCAGCAGGAACGGATACCGGTGGGGGATCACGTCGAGGATCCGGCCGATGTCCATGGCGATCCCGCCCTCGCGCTGCCCGGTCCGGGCGATGGCGCGCGCGAGCGCGATGTTGCCCTGGTGGCTGGGCCGCGTGGCGACGATGTGGGCCTGCACCCGTCCGCCGATCAGGGCCAGGTCGCCGACGAGGTCGGCGGCCTTGTGGCGCACGAACTCGTCAGGCCACCGGAGCGTGGTGCCGTCCACCAGCCCAGTGTCGGTGAGCACCACCGCGTTCCCGGGCGTGGCGCCCTGGATGAGGCCCTTGGCCTTGAGCGCCTCGACCTCGTGCACGAACCCGAAGGTCCGCGCGCCGGCGAGCTCGCGCGCGAAGACCTCCGGCGTCACCTCGTAACTCCCCGCCTGGGAACCGATGAGCGGATGCGGGAAATCAATGGCCACCGTGACGCGCATGGCGCCCGCGGGCGAGACCACGTAGCTCGACGCGCCCTCGGTGACGGTGAACGGGGCGAGGACGCGGAAGACCACCGGGTCGCCGTCCTGCACCCGCTCGCCGGCGCCCTGCAGCGCCTCGAGCCACGGCCGGAAGGAGCCGTCGAGCGCCGGTGGCTCCGGGCCGTCGAGGTCGATGTAGAGGTCGTCGAGCCCGAGGGCGCACACCGCGGCGAGGACGTGCTCCACGGTGTGGATCGCCTGCGCGCCCTGGCCGAGCACGGTGCGCCGGTCCGTCGCCTCGACCTCCTCGAGCCGGGCCGCGATCTCGGGCGTCCCGGGCAGGTCGGTGCGGCGGAAGACCACCCGGCGTCCGCCCGGTGCCGGCCGGAAGGTGGCGGTCACGACGGCGCCGGTGTGGAGACCCGCCCCGCTCAGGGACACTTCCCGATCGATCGTACGCCTAGCCACGGTCACCTCGCTTCGACACGAGTTCTTCGAGCTGGTTGATGATCTTGGCCACCCGGTACAGGGCGGACTGGGCACGAAGGTAGTCGCGCTGGCGCCGCGCCGGGCTCCCGCCCATGTCGGTCCCGGCCGGGACGTCCTGGCCGATCCCCGACTGCGCGCTGACCCTGACGCCGTCACCCAGCGTGATGTGGCCGGTCACGCCGACCTGGCCGGCGAGGATGACGCCGTTCCCCATGCGCGTGCTCCCCGCCACCCCGACCCCGGCCATGATGAGGCAGCCTCGGCCGGTCTGGACGTTGTGGGCGAGGTGGACGAGGTTGTCGATCTTCGTCCCCGCCCCGATGACGGTGTCGTCGAGGCTCCCGCGGTCCACGCAGGAGTGGGAACCGACCTGCACGTCGTCCTCGAGCACGCAGCCGCCGACGTGGCGGATCGGCCGGTGCCCGCCGGGGCCGGAGGCGAACCCGAAGCCGTCCCCCCCGATCACCGCGGCGGCCTTGAGCCGCACCCGGTTCCCGAGCCGCGTCCCGCGGTGGCACACCACGTTCGGCCCGATGTCGCAGTCGTCCCCGGCCACCACGCCGTCCTCCAGCACCGCCCCCGGGCCGATCCGGCATCTGGAACCGAGGCGCACGTCCCGACCCAGCACCGCGTGGGGCCCGATCTGCACCTCGCCGCGCCAGGTGGCCCCGGGGCCGATGACGGCCGTCGGCGCCACGCCCCACTCGACCGCGGGCTCGGGAATGAGGACCGGCACCACCTTGAGCAGGGCGGCCGCCGGGTCGTCCACGACGATCCTGGTCATGGGCCCGCCGGCCACCTCGGCGTGCTCGGCGCGCAACAACACCGCGCCCGCCGCCGACCGGGCGAACGCCTCCACGTACCGCGGGCCGCTCAGCAGCGACAGCGTGGCGCCGTCGGCCCGGTCGAGCGGGCCGACGTCGGTCAGGGGCAGCGCCCCATTGCCAAGCAGGCGGCCGCCGACGAGGTCAGCGACCGCCTGTGCCGTGAGCGTGGGAGGCGTCACCGGCTCAGCTGCCGCCGCCGGCCTTCAGCTGGTCGATGACCTTCTGGGTCAGGTCCAGCGAACGGTCGGCCGCGACGATGCCCGTGTTCTGCGTGGAAACGTCAAAGATCATGGCGTATCCTCCGGCGGCGCGTACCCCCTCGACGATCGAGGTGACCCGTTGCTGGATCGGCCCGACCACGTCGCGCTCGCGCTGCGCCGCCCGATCCTGCAGTTCCTGCATGCGCTTCTCGAGCTGCTGCTGCTGCGCCTCGAGTTCCTTCTGCTTGGCGGTGCGGGCGGAGGGGCTCAGCACGACCGAGCTCTGCTGGAACGACTGCACCGCCGAGTCGAGGTTGGCCTGCAGCTTCTGGACTTCCAGCCGGTATCCTGCCACTTCGTTGGTGAGCAGCGTCTCGGCCTTGGCGAACTCGGGCATGGACGCGAGGACCAGCCGGGAGTTGATGTAAGCGACCTTGCCTGCAGACTGCTGGGCCGAGGCCGGCAGCGCCACGAGGCCGGTCGCGAGCCCGGCGAGAGAAAGTGCGGTGAAAATCCGTCCCATCGTAAACTCCTGCCTGGATGTCAGTGAATATGGAACTGCGGTCCTCAGAAGATGTTGCCGATCTTGAAGTGCAACTTCCAGCTTGGGTCCGGCTGCCCGTCGATGTTCAGGCGGTCGATGCCGTAGGCCAGGTCGATCCCGATCGGGCCCAGCGGCGAGATCAAAGCTACTCCAACGCCCACGCCGCGGTAGAGGCGGGCGGGATCGAACTGTGACGGGGTGCGGTAGACGTTGCCCGCGTCGAAGAAGAGGTTCACGTAGAGCGACTGGCTCATCCGGGCCCCGGCTTCCGCCGTGAAGGCGGCGTAGGACTGCCCGAAGGCGTTGGCGCTGGCCCGGGTCGAGCTGGAGAACGGATTGTACCCGTCCGGCGTGATGGAGAACTCCTCGTAGCCGCGGAGCGGAATGCCGTACTGCACGCCGCCCATGGAGTACAGGTCGGTGAAGAACGGCCCCGCGTCGCCGAAGATCCACCCCGCCTTGGCGGTGAGCCCGAGGACGAACTTGATCCCGGTGCCGAGCTGGGCGGTGCCGCCCAGGCCGCCGAGGGGCACGTACCACTGGCCTTCGTATTCCAGCTTCTGGAAGTCGCCGTCGCCGCCCAGGACGCCGCCGGTGAACTCCAGGTTGGTGGTGACCCGACTGCCGCCGGTGGCGAACGGGAGGCCGACCCGGGTGTCCCGGACGAGGCTGAACCCGACCGTGGATTTCACGCATTGTGAGCAGCTGTACCGCTCGCGGAGGCTGATCGACCCGCCGGCGTAGCTGATGCTCATCAGGCTGTACGAGGTGAAGAGCCGGGTGTAGCGGGAGCCGAACACCGGAAAGCCGACCTGGACGGACCCGCCCTTCTGCTCTCGGCGGCCGAGGTCGCCGACGATGTAGCGCTGCCGCGAATTGAACAGCGCCAGCGTCCCGGACACGCGCGACCCCTGGATGGACGGGTCAGTGTACGAGAGGTTGAAGTCGTTCACGTTCTTGCCGAACTGCCACTGGAACCGGCCGCGCTTGCCCCGCCCGAACAGGTTCGGCTCCTCCAGCCCGAGGAAGCCGCCGAGGCCCGTGCCCTGCCCCAGCGAGGCGCCGAAGTTGACGTTGCCGGTGCGCTTCTCCACCACGGTGAAGGTGATGTCCACGTCCTGGCCGTTCTCGGTGGGCGCCACGTCGGGCGGGGGCAGCGGCTGGAAGAACCCGAGGTTCGAGATGTTCTGGTAGCTGCGGATCAGCAGCTCACGATTGAACACCGATCCCGGGAAGATGACGATGGCGCTCCGGATGACGGACTCATGGGTTACGTCGTTGCCGAGGATGATGATGCGGTTGATGGTGGCGGGGGCACCCTCCTCGATCCGCCACCGCAGGTCGATCATCGGCGTGCCATCCTCGGCGATGCGCCGGCTCTCCTCCGGGGTCACCCGCGAGTAGATATATCCGGTGTTGAGGTACAGGTCCTTCAGCCGGTTGGTGGCCGCCTCCCACGCGGCGCGGTTGAACGGCTGGCTCACGACGGGCTTCCCGCTCTGGATGGCCGCGGCGCCGCCGAACGGGTAATACGCCCCGAGCTCGTCGGCCGAGTACCGGCGGTTGCCGATCAGGTCCATGGTACCGACGTAGTACACCTTGCCCTCTTCCACCGTCAGCGACAGGGCGGCCTTGCCGGTCTCGGGATCCGCCAGCACCGTGTCCTTGATGACCTGGAAGTCGATCATGCCCTTGGAACCGTAGAACAGCGGGAGCTGCTGCCGCATGTCCGACTCGACCTTGTCCTCGTCGTAGGTCCCCTTCTGGAACCAGAGGAACCCCTCCGGCTTGGTGTCCATGTGCTTGGCCACCTGCTTGTCCGTGAAGCGTTCGTTGCCGGACACCAGGATCTGGCTGATCGAGATCCGCATCCCCTCCACCACCTGGAAGACCAGCTGCACCGATCCGTCAGGCTGGGCAAACTCGCTGACCGTGGTCTGCGCCTGGAAGTAGCCCTTGTCGGCGTAGGCGGAATCGATGCTGGCCCGGCTCTGCGCCACGGCGCTCCGGTCGAGGGGCCGTCCCACGACGAGGGTGACCCGGTCGCGCACCGACTGCTCCGGCAGCTGCCGCACACCCAGCAGGCTCCAGCTGGCCAGGATCGGCCGTTCCCGGACGATGATGACCAGGATGAGGAGCCCGCCGGCCTCGCGCTGCTCGATCCGGACGTCGTCGAACTGGCCGGTCTGGAAGAGGGCGGTGATGGCGCGCTGGATGTCGCGATATGTGACCGGCTGGTGGACCACCAGCCCGGAGGTGCCCACGATCTGGGCCTCGGTGAGGCGCTTGTTGCCCTCGACGACGAGGCTGTCGACCGGGGGCGAGGCCAGGTCCTGCCCGCGCAGCGGTTGCGCTGCCAGGACCAGGAGGGCCAGCAGGGGGATGCAGCGACGAAGCATCAGGGGAGGGCGTCCGGACGCGCGGCCGGCCGCCCCCGCCGTGAGGGCGTCCGGCCTCGCACGACTCAGGCCTGCGTCCCGGTCAGGGCGCGGAACGCGAGCGACTTGCCGTCTGGTCCGAGATCGACCTCGATCTCGTCGCCGCGGCCGATCTCGCCGAGCAGGATCTTCTCGCTCAGCGGATCCTCGACGTATTTCTGGATGGCGCGCTTGAGCGGACGGGCGCCGTACTGCTGGTCGTAGCCCTGTTCCGCCAGGAAGTCGGTGGCCGCCTGGGTCAGCCGCACCTGGTCGCCGAGCCGCCGGGCGACCTCGCGCAGGAGGATGCTGACGATCTCCGCGATGTGCTCCCGGCTCAGCGGGTGGAAGACGATGACATCGTCCAGGCGGTTGAGGAACTCGGGGTTGAAGACCTTCGCCATCTCCTCCTTGACCTTGCCGGCCATGGTCTCGAACGACGCACTGGCGTCCTGGGTGTGGAACCCGAGGCTCTTGGACTGGGTGATGTCGCGCGCGCCGACGTTCGAGGTCATGATGACCACGGTGTTCTTGAAGTCGATCATCCGGCCGTAGTTGTCCGTCAGGTGGCCTTCGTCGAGCACCTGGAGCAGGATGTTGAATACGTCGGGGTGGGCCTTCTCGATTTCGTCGAGCAGGACCACGGAGTACGGCTTGCGGCGCACCAGCTTGGTGAGCGTGCCGGAATCCTCGTACCCCACGTAGCCGGGCGGCGCGCCGATCAGCCGGGACACGGAGAACTTTTCCATGTACTCCGACATGTCCACGCGGATGAGCGCCGAGGGGTCGGCGAAGAGGAACTTGGCCAGGGCGCGCGCCAGCTCGGTCTTGCCGACGCCGGTGGGACCCGAGAAGATGAACGAGCCAATGGGCCGGTTCGGGTCCTTGAGCCCGGCGCGGGAGCGCCGGATGGCGCGCGAGACGGCGCGGATGGCCTCATCCTGGCCGACGACGGACCCGTGGATCTCCTCCTCCATCCGGAGCAGGCGGGAGGCCTCCGCCTCCTGGATCCGGGTCACCGGGATGCCCGTCCACCGGGAGACGATGAAGGCGATGGCCTCCTCGTCGATGGTCGGCCGCCGGGTCTGCCGGTCCTTTTCCCACTCCTCCTGGCGGAGGCGGATCTGGTTTTGCAGGTCGCGCTCGCGGTCGCGCAGCGAGGCCGCGCGCTCGAAGTTCTGGTCGCGGACCGCCTCTTCCTTGTCCACGTTCACCTTGTCGAGGTCGCCCTTGAGCGCGGCCACCTCGGGCGGCGGCGCCTGCGAGGCGAGCCGGGCGCGGGCGCCCGCCTCGTCGATGACGTCGATGGCCTTGTCCGGCAGGAACCGGTCGGTGATGTACCGCTCGGAGAGCTGCGCCGCCGCGCGGAGCGTCTCGTCGGGGATGCTTACGCGGTGGTGGTCCTCGTACTTCTTGCGCAGGCCCTTGAGGATCTCGAAGGTCTCGTCGATCGAGGGGGGCTCCACGACGACGGTCTGGAACCGCCGCTCGAGCGCGCCGTCCTTCTCGATGTACTTCCGGTACTCGTTGAGGGTCGAGGCGCCCACGCACTGCAGTTCGCCGCGCGCCAGCGCCGGCTTGAGCATGTTCGACGCGTCGATGGCCCCTTCCGCCGCCCCGGCGCCCACGAGCGTGTGCAGCTCGTCGATGAACAGGACGATGTTGCGGTTCTGGGCGATCTCGTTCATGACCGCCTTGAGCCGCTCCTCGAACTGCCCGCGGTACTTGGTGCCGGCGATGACCGCCGCCATGTCGAGCGACAGGACCCGGTGGTCGCGCAGCACGTCGGGGCACTGGCCGCTGGCGATGAGGAGCGCGAGCCCCTCGACGATGGCCGTCTTGCCCACGCCCGGCTCGCCGATCAGGACTGGGTTGTTCTTCTTGCGGCGCGCCAGGATCTCCATGACGCGCTCGATCTCCGAGGCGCGTCCGATGGTCGGGTCGAGCTGGCCCTCGGCGGCGAGCTGGGTGAGGTCGCGGCAGAAGTGGTCGAGCGCGGGGGTCTTCGACTTCTTCTCGGACTTGGCCGCCGGCTGCGGCTGCCCGGCGGGCGCCGCAGGCGCCGACGGCGGGAGGTCGCTCCCGAGGATGCGCAGGGTCTCGGCGCGCGACTGCTCGAGGCTCACGCCGGCGTCGGCCAGCACCTGCGCCGCGATGCCCTTTTCCTCCCGCAGCAGCCCGAGGAGCAGGTGCTCCGTGCCGACGTAGGAGTGGTTGAGCTCGCGGGCCTCGACCATGGCCAGCTCGAGCACCTTCTTGGCGCGCGAGGTGTACGGCAGGTCGGGACCGGCGGCCGCGGCCGCCTTCCCGCGCTTGACGGTCTCCTCGATCTTCTGCTGGATGTCCTCGAGGTCCACGTTCAGGTTCTGCAGGACGCCGGCGGCGACGCCCTCGCCCTCGCGGATCAGCCCGAGCAGGATGTGCTCGGTGCCGACGTACTCGTGGTGCAGACGGGCCGCCTCTTCGCGGGCCATCTGGAGGACCTTCCGGACGCGGTCGGTGAAGTTGTAGCCGTTCATGGGGTCACCCTGCTCGCCGTCCTTCGTCTTGCAGCAGCGTCCGCACGAAGTCGGCGCGGTGGACGGCGAGCGACGGATCGTCGATCGCCACGCCATGCGCCGAGGCCAGGTGCGCCGGCTGCGTGTGAACCAGCATCTTGTTGAGGGCGTAGAACCCGACGTCGGGAATCACCTGCAGTCCCACCCCGAGCCGCACGCCGCTGAGGAGGTTCATCGCCTCCTCGTAGGAAATCGCCCGGGCGTACCGCAGGAGCCCGTAGGCGCGCCAGACCTTGTCCTCGATCACCGCACGGGCGTCGCGCAGCAGCACCGCCCGCGCCTCTTCCTCGTAGGTCATCACCTCGCGGACCATCTTGCCGAGGTGATCGAGGAGGTCCCGCTCCGACTTGCCGAGGGTGGTCTGGTTCGACAACTGGAAGAAGTTGCCGACGACTTCGCTCCCCTCGCCGTACAAGCCCCGTACTGCCAGGCCGACCTGGGCCAGCCCCTGCAGCACCTTCGAGATTTCCTTGGTCAGCACCAGCCCGGGCAGGTGAATCAGGACCGAGGCGCGCAGGCCGGTTCCGACGTTGGTGGGACAGGCGGAAAGGTAACCAAACTCCGGGTGAAATGCGAAGGCAAGTCGTTGCCCCAGTTCACTGTCCAGCCGGTCCACCTCGGCGTACGCCGCATCCAGCGCGAACCCGGAAACGACCCCCTGGAGCCGCAGGTGATCCTCCTCGTTCACCATCGCGCCGACCCGGCCCTGGACCAGGAGCATAGCCCCGACCGGCGCCGGCTCACCGCCGAGGCCGGCCAGTTCCTTGCTTACCAGGTGCCGTTCATGCAGCAGCAGCCGGTCGCGGAGGTCGAGCCGGTCGAGCCGAAAGCTCGCCGCGCGCCCCAGCGCCTCGGTGCCCGCGACCGCGCCCGCCACCGCCTCGGCGATCGCCTCGCGGTCCTCGGCCGAGCTTCGCGTGGCGAACGGCCGCCCCGCCAGGTTCCGCGCCAGCCGGATGCGCGTGGACAGCACGAGGGGGCTGGCCGGCCCCGAGGCGTCGATCCAGCCGATGCCACCGTCCGCCAGCAGCGTCAGGTCGATCACTCGAGCCCCCGCAGGCGGTCCCGAAGCTCGGCGGCCTGCTCGAAATTCTCGTCGCTCACCGCCACGGCGAGCTGCTCCCGCAGCCGCCGCACCACCGCCGCCTGGTCGGCCGGCTCCGCCCCCGGCTGCGCGTAGAACTCGCCGACATGCCGCGTCGCGCCGTGGACCCGGCGCACGAGCCCGCGGAGCGGACCCTCGAAGGTGGTCCAGCAGGTCGCGCAGCCGAGGCGGCCGGTCCGCCGGAAGTCCTGCAGCGTCGCGCCGCAGCCGGGACACTCCGCCAGCGCCGCCGCGCTGCTCAGGGGCGACTCGCCGGGGGCGTCGCCGCCCATGGCCGCGAGGAACGCCCCCAGCGGCGTCTTGGCCGACTCGTCCCCCTCCGGCACTCCGCGCTCGGCCGCACAGCGCTCGCAGAGGTGCATCACCCGCACCTCGCCTCCCTCGACCTTCTTCAGCAGGACCACCGCCTCGCGCTCGCCGCATTGCTGACAGGTCATGCCGGCATCGCCTCCCGCGCCGCGGGCACCAGGAGCCCGGACTCCATCGCCAGCAGGCGGTCGGCGCGGACCGCCAGATGCCGGTTGTGCGTCACCACCACGAGGGCGGTCTGGAAGTCGCGCGCCAGCCCGGCGAAGATCGCGTGGAGATTCTCGCTGTGCGCGTGGTCGAGGTTGCCCGACGGTTCGTCGGCCAGGACCACCGCGGGCGCATTGGCCAGGGCTCGCGCGACCGCCACCCGTTGCTGCTCGCCGCCGGACAGCTGCGTCGGCAGATGGAGCCGGCGCGCCGAGAGCCCGACCGCCTCGAGCAAGGCGTCGGCCCGCGCGCCCGCCGCGGCGTCCCCCGCCCCGGCGATCAGCAGCGGCATCATCACGTTCTCGCGGGCGTTGAACTCGCGGAGCAGGTGGTGGAACTGGAAGACGAACCCGATCCGCGCGTTCCGCAGCGCCGCGAGCTGCGCCGCGGTCATCGCGGCGTACGGTGCCCCGTCCAGGAGGACCTCGCCGCCGGTCGGCTCGTCGAGCGCGCCGAGCAGGTGCAGGAGCGTGCTCTTCCCGGAGCCGCTGGCGCCGATGATGGCTACGAACTCTCCACGGGAGACGCTCAGGTCCACCCCGGCGAGCACGTCGATCGGCGAGCCGTCGCCGCCGACGTAGCTCTTGCGCACGCCGCGAGCCTCCAGGACGACGCTCATTCGTGCCTGATCGCGTCCACCGGCGTGAGCCGGGTGGCCGCGCGAGAGGGGTACAGCGTGGCCGCCACCGCCACCAGGAACCCGGCCGCGATGACCACGACCAGGTCGGTTGGCTGGACGTGCACCGGAAGCCGGTCGATGCCGTAGATGGCCGCGTTGATGCGGACCCAGCCGCTCCGGTCGACCACGAACGCGATCGCCAGCCCCGCGACCAGCCCGATGGCCACCCCGACGGCGCCGATGATGGCGCCCTGCGCCAGGAAGATCCGGCCGATGGACCCGGCGGGGAGCCCCATCGCCTCGAGGATGCCGATCTCCCGGGTCTTGTCGGTGACCAGCATCGTGAGCGTGCCCACGATGTTGAACGCCGCGACGATCATGATGAAGAAGATGACCAGCCCCATCGCCAGCTTCTCGAGCTGCAGCGCGGCGAAGAGCGCGCCGTTCTGTTCCTGCCAGTCGAGGCTGCGGTAGGAGATGATCCCGAGCGACTCCGCCAATTCCTGTCCGATGCGCGGCGCGTCCCAGGCGTCGCCGACCCGCACCTGGATACCGGTGACGGCGCTGTCGAGGCCTGCGAACCGCTGGGCCGTTTCCCGGTCCATGAGGACGAACTGGTTGTCGTACTGGTACATCCCCGTCTCGAAGGTGCCGCTCACCTGGAACTTCCAGAATCTCGGGAAGGCGTAGCCGAGCGCCGAGTTGACCTGGGCCGCGGTGGGCGGGATCAGCTCCACGATGTCGCCGGGAAAGGCGCCCAGCCGCTCGGAGAGCCTCCGGCCGAGCAGGACAGCCCCGTCGGCGGACGTGTCCGTCGTCTGGAATGACAGCACGCCACCGTCCACGTGCTCCTGGATCGCCGTGACGGGAAGCGAGACCGCCGCGGTATCGAGGCCGATGATGTTGACGGCCTCCGGGTACTTCGACGCGTTGATGATGAGGGACTGGGTGACGACTTCCGGGGCCGCCGCCACGACGTTGGAGTCGGCACGGATCCGCGCCAGCACGTCGGTCCAGTGGTCCATCCGGAGGCTGCCGCCGAAGGTCAGGATCCGGAGGTGCGGGTTGGCGACGAGGATGCGGTCGCGCAGGTCGTCGCGCAGCCCGTTCATGACGCCCAGCACCACGATGAGCGCCATGATCCCGACGGCGATGCCGCCGATCGAAATGGTGGTGCTCAGGGACGCGCCGCGCCGCCCCCGACGGCTCCGGAGGTACCGCACGGCGATGCGCCGCTCGAGCCGTGACGGAAAGCGGAAGAGTTCCCGGAAGCCGGTGGCGGCGGGTGGGCTCATTCCGGGCGCATCGCCGGGAAGAGGATGACGTCACGGATGGACGGCAAGCCGGTCAGCACCATGAGCAGGCGGTCCACCCCGACGCCGAGCCCCCCGGCCGGCGGCATCCCGTACTCGAGCGCCCGGATGAAATCGGCGTCATGGAGCTGGGCCTCGTCGTCGCCCGCGGCCCGCTGCCGCGCCTGGTCCTCGAACCGGCGCCGCTGGTCGTCCGGGTCGTTGAGTTCGCTGAACGCGTTGGCCAGTTCCCTGCCCTGCACGAAGAGCTCGAACCGCTCCGTGAGGCGGGCGTCGGCCCGGTGCGGCTTGGCGAGCGGGGAGAGCGCCAGCGGGTAGTCGACCACGAAGGTCGGCTGCACCAGCTCCGGTTCCAGGAACGCCTTGAACATCTCGTCCTGCAGCTTCCCGCCGCTGAAGGTGGCGGCCTCCTCCGCGCTCACGCCGGTGCGCACGAGGCGCTCCCGCATGACGGCGTCCGGCGCCTCGCACACGTCGAGCCCGCTGCGCAGGCGGACGCCCTCGACGAAGGAGACGCGCGGCCAGGGCGGGGTGAAGTCGAGCACCTGGCCGCCCCGCTCGAGCCGGAGGGTGCCGCAGCAGTGCTCCACCAGGCCGCTGACCATCGCCTCCGTCAGCTCCATCATGTCCCGGTAGTCGGCGTACGCCTGGTAGCACTCGAGCATGGTGAACTCGGGGTTGTGCGTGCGATCCATCCCCTCGTTCCGGAAGTCGTGGCCGATCTCGTACACCCGCTCCAGGCCGCCCACCAGCAGCCGCTTGAGATAGAGCTCGTCGGCGATCCGCAGGTAGAGCGGCATGTCCAGGGCGTTGTGATGAGTCACGAAGGGCCGCGCCGCGGCCCCGCCGTAGAGCGGCTGAAGGATCGGCGTCTCCACCTCGAGGAAGCCGCGCTCGTCGAGGAACCGCCGCAGCCAGGAGACGGCGCGCGCCCGGATGCGGAAGACGTCGCGCACCTCCGGGTGCACTGCGAGGTCGGCGTAACGCTGGCGGTACCGGACCTCGGGGTCCGCCAGCCCGCCGAAGGTGACGGCCTCTCCCGAGTCGCCCACCGCCGTCTTCCCGCGGGGGAGCGGCCGGAGCGACTTGGCGAGCAACTCGACGGCGCTGACGCGCACCGTGACTTCCCCGGTGCGGGTCCGGAAGAGCTTCCCGTGCACCCCGACATGGTCGTCGAGGTCGAGCAGCTGGACGAGGCCCCAGGCGGGACCCAGCGCGTCCTGGCGGAAATAGAGCTGGAGGCGGCCGGACACGTCCTCGAGGTGCGCGAAGGCGGTCTTGCCCTGCCGGCGGTAGGAGACGAACCGACCCGCCACCGCGACCTCGGGGCCGTCGTCGCCCATGGCGTCGTCGTAGGCCGCCACGGCGGCGGCCGCGGTGAAGGTCCGCCGGAAGGAGTAGCCGAACGGCTCGATCCCGGCGGCGCGGAGCTCGTCGAGCTTGGCGCGGCGCGCCTCTTCCACGAACGAGCGGGTCTCGTCGCTCACGCGGCCCTCCCCCCGGTGCTCTTCAAGTAGGCTTCGATGAAGGCGTCGATGTCGCCGTCCATCACCTTCTGCACGTCGCCCACCTTGAGCTCGGTGCGGTGGTCGTTGACCATGGTGTAGGGCTGGAAGACGTACGAACGGATCTGGTTGCCCCACGAATTGTCGGTCTTGGTGGCCTCGACCAGGGCCCGGGCCGCCTCCTGTTCCTCGAGCTTCCGCTGGTACAGGGCGGCGCGCAGCATCTTCATGGCGGTCGCCTTGTTCTTTCCCTGGCTTCGCTCCTGCTGGCACGAGACCACGATGCCGGTCGGCTCGTGCGTGAGCCGCACGGCCGACGACGTCTTGTTGACGTGCTGGCCGCCGGCGCCCGACGCGCGGAAGACGTCCATCCGGATGTCCTCGTCGCGGAGGTCCACCTCGATGGTGTCGTCGATATCCGGGTAGACGAAGACGGAGGCGAACGACGTGTGCCGGCGGGCCTGCGAGTCGTACGGCGAGATCCGGACCAGCCGGTGCACACCCTTCTCCGCCCGGAGGTACCCGTAGGCAAACTCGCCCGAGATGCCCAGGGTCGCGGACTTGATGCCCGCCTCCTCCCCCTCCACGAGGTCCAGGACGCTGACCGTATAGCCGCGGCGTTCCGCCCAGCGGACGTACATCCGCATCAGCATTTCCGCCCAGTCCTGGGACTCCGTGCCGCCGGCGCCGGGGTGGATGGTCAGGATGGCGTCCCGCGCGTCGTCAGGCCCCTGCAGCATCCCGCGCACCTCGAGCGCGGTGACCGCCGCCTCCAGCCGGTCCACCTCCGCCTCGAGCTCCGCCGCCATGGCCGCGTCGGGCTCGGCCTCGAGGAGTTCGGCCATGTCGGAGGCGTCCGCGAGCCGGGCGGTGATGTCGGCGAACGGCGTGACCCACGACTTCAGCTGCTTGATCTCCTGGACGACGGTGCGGGCGCGTTCCTGGTTGGCCCAGAACGCGGGATCCATCTGCGACGACTCCAGCTCCGCGAGTCGCGATTGCCGCGCCGTCACGTCAAAGAAATCTCCGCAGTTCGTCGGCCTGCGCCCGCAGCGCCTCCAGCCGTTCCGTCGCTCCAGCCATGTCGTCCCTCGATCGGTCCAGGATTCCAGAAAGCACAAGGCGTGAAACGGGAGCCGGTGCGCCGCTGCGCCGCCGCTCCGCGTTTCACGCCGGGCGCGCCGCGTCAGAAAATCTTGCTGCCGTCCCCCAGGATCTCGTTCAGCGCGTCGGTGAAGTGCGTCGTGGACTCGGCCAGCTCGCGCCCGACCTGCCCCGCAAACTCCTCCCAGCTCTTCTTGATCTCCTCCTCGAAGATCTGCTTCAGCGTGCCGTGCCGGAGCCCCTCCAATCGCTTCTCCGGATGGTACACGACGATGTCGGACACCAGCGCCCGGGCGAGGCGGCGCGCCTTCTGCCCGGGGTCCCGGGACAGGAAGGGGTTCGCCGAAGGCCGCGGCGGCGCCGCGCGGGGCGCCGCGGGCGTGGCGATGCTCACCGGCCGCGACGAGAACGGCGGCCGGACATGCGGCGCGCCCGCCGACGGGGTCGGCGCCTGCGGCGGAGGGAACGTGGCAGCGGCCGGGCGGACGGGGGCCGGCGGCGGCACCACGAAGGGGGGCGAGGCGACGGCGTGGTCGCTCACCCGAGGGGCAGCCAGCGGAGGCGTGTGCGACGGGTGTTCCGGCCGAGGCGACGCGGGCATCGGCGGCGCGCTCTGGGCGGGTGCCGGGGCGGCCACGGTCACCGACGCCTGCGTCTCGACCGGCTCCGATTCGACGCGGAACACCGCCCGACAGACCGAGCAGCGCGCCCGCACGCCTCCGGCGGGGACCTTGGCAGGGTCCACGCGGAACACGGTCGAACAGCCTGGGCAGGTCACGTTCATTGCGGAATCCTCAGCGCTTGTCTCGGCCTTCACCGCCGGCCGGCGATTCGCCCTCCGGCGCGTGACGGCGATCGACCACGAACACCGAACCGGGGAGGGTCTTGGCGTAGCTCTTCATCTCGGTGGCCAGCTCGCTCACCTGCGCCGGGTGCGCGAACTTCCGGTTCCGGTTGGTCACGATGCCGATCGACAGGGTCATCAGCGGAACCCGGTGGAGCTGCCCACGGCGGTCCTTCCCGAAGAAGTACCCAGCCCGCCGGTCCTGGTCGTTGTACTGCAGCGGGATGAGCGTGTCGAACACCGACAGGATCTCGCCGCAGACGTCGCCGATCCGGGCGGACGGGATGACGAAGATGAAGTCGTCCCCGCCGATGTGCCCGACGAACCCCGAGCCGGTGATCCCGCGCACCACGTCGTGCAGGATGCGCGACAGGATAA
Organism: Gemmatimonadota bacterium; assembly: GCA_022710485.1. GTDB lineage: Bacteria > Gemmatimonadota > Gemmatimonadetes > Gemmatimonadales > GWC2-71-9 > SPDF01. Next base: position 233,075 of record JAKLGU010000001.1, read on the forward strand.
AGATGACGCGGTCGCCGTCGTAGTAACTGTACCGGTCGTTGTACTCCTTGAAGTGGTCGAGGTCCGCGTAGCACACCGCGAACTCGTCGCCCGACTCCAGCTGCAGCCGGATGGCACGCTCGATCTCGGTGGTGCCCGGCAGGCGCGTCGAGGGATGCACCGAGACGTCGCGTTCCGTCCGCACCAGCATGGCGTCGAGGCGCGCCCGCTGCTCCGCCGGGGCGAAGAAGCCGGTGATCACCTCGTCGGCGCCGGCCGCGAACCACTCGCCCACCCGCTCCGGCGCGTGCGTACCCGAGAGGACGACCGCCGGCACGATGGCGGTGAACGCGTCGGCCTTGAGGCGCCGCACCATGGCGAGGCCGTCGCCGCCCGTCTCGTCGCCGTCGAGGAAGATCAGGCACGAGGCGCCGCGCAGAACGATGGACTCCAGCTCGGCCCCGCGCCGGAATTCCAGCACCGGGAAGCCACGCACCTCGGCCCAGCGCCGGAGCACTGCGGGCACCGGGCGCGCGTCCGGCGAGTGGAAGAGAATCGTCGGTCGGCTACGCAACCCGTGCACCCCGTAAGAGTTTATCCGAAACTAACTTAGGAGTGTGTTCGGGCGAAGTCAAATGAAATACGCCGCGACGCCCACCAGCGCGTAGAGGGCCAGCAGTTGCACCCCCTCGAACCAGTGGGACTCGCCGTCGAGGGTGATCAGCGCGCTCACGAAGGTGGCCAGGGCCAGGGCGAGCACCTCGAAGGGGGTGAACACGAGGTTCATGTTCACGCCGAGGACCACCCCGATGCCGACCAGCAGCGGCGCCACGAAGAGGGCGATCTGGGTACTCGAGCCGAGTGCGATCTGGAGCGCCAGGTCGACCTTCCCCTTCCGCGCCACGACGACTGCCGACGCATGCTCCGCCGCGTTGCCGATCATCGGGATGATGATCAGGCCGAGGAAGGCCTGGGAAAGGTGTCCACCCTCGGTGATCGGCCCGATCTCGTGGACCAGGATCTCGGAAATGACGGCGATACCGACGGTCGAGAGGGCGAGCACGCCGATGGCCCGCGGGAGACCCCAGACCGGGTGGACCGTCGGGTGCGGGTCTCCGCCGAGGAGCCGGCGGTGGGTCCGGAGCGAGAAAAGCAGCGACAGGAGGTAGACGGCGCCCAGGACGATCGCGACCAATTCGGAGAGGTGCAGCTCGACAAGTTGCGCCGCCTCGGGATGGGTGGCGTGGAAGAGGGCCGGGAAGACCATGGCCGCCACGGCCAGCGCGAGCATGGCGCCGGCCATGCCGGCGGCGGTGCGGTTGAAGGAGAAGAGGTTCTTCTTCATGCCCGCTGCCATCAGTGACAACCCGAGGATGAGCAGGAGGTTGCCAAGGATGCTCCCGATGAGAGAGGCCTTGACGAGCTCGATCAGCCCGGCCCGGAGCGCGAAGATCGAGATGATCAACTCGGCGGCGTTCCCGAAGGTGGCGTTGAGGAAGCCGCCTACCGTCGGTCCCGTCCGTTCGGCCAGGTGCTCGGTCGCCTCACCGAGGTACTGGGAGAGCGGGAGGATGGCGAGGCATGCGATGACGAAGACCAGGACGTGATCCGCGCCCTGCCGGGCCAGCCAGATGCTGGCCGGGACGGCGGGCAGGAGGAGGTGCCGCAGCTTGATCCGGAACGGGTCGCCGACGACTGGGGCGACACGTCTCGGTGCCCCCTCCGGCGGAGGGGTGTCGGTCGAGGCGGCAGCGCCGACGGGCGCGGCGACCCTCTCGGGAGGATTGACACGCGCGTCCTGCCGGCGGTCCCGGCGCTCCCTGCCCTGCTCTGCCGGTTGTGGGGCGCGCTGCTTGTCACGGTCCCGGCCCTTCCCCCGCTCGGGGCGTTCGCTCCGGGCGGGTTGCTGCTGAACCGGTGGGCTGGCTGGCGCCAGAGGTTCCGGCGGCCGCTGCTTCTCTCGCTCCTGCCGCGGCTCCCGGCGGGCGGGGCGTTCGGCGGCCGGTACCTCGGCGTCTGCCGGGGGGTCCGCTCCCACGGGCGGGGCGGCCGCCGCGGCGCCACGATCCCCCTTCTTCTTCCCGCTCGCCTCCCGGAGGATGGCTGCGGCGATCCCCTTGGTCTCGCCCTGGAGTGCAGCCAGCAGGTGTTCGGGGGTGATGGTCGATCCGCCCGCGCGGCCCGCCTCCGCGGCGGCCTCGTCGAGGATCCGGCGGGCCCGGCTCGAGAGCGCGAGCCCGTCTTCGGGCGGCGCCCCGCGCTTTCCGGCGCTCATCAGGCGCTTGGCGGCGTTGTCGGCGTCCTTGGGCAGCTGGGCGGCCGCCTCGGCGGGAAGGCTGTCACGCTCGCGGAGGAGCGCGAGCAGCAGGTGTTCCGTGCCGATCTGGGCGTGTCCGAGGCGCTCGGCCTCTTCCCGGGCGGTGGCCAGGATGCGGCCGGCGCCCTCGGTGGATGCTGGTTCGGTCATGCGTCCCGGGGGGAGGTCAGAGGGGCTTCGCCTCGTCGACGAGCATCACGGGAATCCCGTCGTCCACGGAATAGACGAGTCCGCAGGCGTGGCAGACCAGCGTTTCCGGCGGCTCCGGCCGGTATTCCAGGTCGCCCTTGCACTTCGGGCAGACGAGGATCTCGAGCAGTTCGGGCTTGAGGCTCATGGCGGCGTGGGTTGGAGGGTGACCGGCTCAGGAGGCCGGGGCGTCCTCGGGAAATCCGAGTCGGGACAGCGAGGCGGCGTTTCGCCGCCAGTTGGGGAGCACCTTGACCCAGCAGTCGAGATAGACCGGCTTGCCGAGCAGCGCTTCCAGGCGGGTGCGGGCGTGGGAGCCGATGGCCTTGATGGTCCGCCCGCCCTGCCCGATGATCATCCCCTTCTGGCTCTCCCGCTCCACCAGCAGTGTTACACGAATGTACACCGGCGAGGAGTGCTCGCGAAACTCCTCCACCTCGGCGGTGAAAGCGTACGGCAGCTCGTCCTCGAGCACCTCGAAGGCCGCCTCGCGGAGGTACTCGACCACGAAGAAGCGAAGCGGCTGGGTCCCGATGTCCTCGGGGTCGAACTCGAACTCCCCCTCCGGGAGCAGCACCGCGAGCCTGGCCAGGAGGGTGGGGATTCCCTCCCCGGTCTCGGCGGACACCAGGAGCGCGTCCGGCCCGAGGGCGGCCCGGGCCGCGGCGGGGACGAGGTCGGCCTTGGTGTAGACGGTGAGGACGGGTGCACGGGGCGGCCCCTCGAGGCCGGCGAGGGACTCGAAGGGGGGCGCCACACCGGCGGGGGCCGGGTGGAGGTAGACGATGGCATGGGAGCGGGCGAGCTGGTCGAGGGCGGCCTGGCGCATCCGCGACTGCATCATGTAGCGCGGCTCGAGGAGCCCCGGGAGGTCGTGGAAGACGAACTGGGTGTCGCCCTCGGTGCGGAGCCCGACCACCGGCAGGCGGGTCGCCTGGGGCTTCGGGCTGACGATGGCGAGGTGCTCCCCCACGAGCCGGTTGAGCAGGGAGGATTTCCCGACGTTGGGGACGCCGGCGAGGGCGACGTGGCCGGTTTTCGGCATGGGGGAAACGTAGCGCCTTTCGTCAGCGGGGCCGGGCGGCAGGGTGGCCGGGCGGCGGTCCGGCATGAAACGCACAACGCCCGGACTCGAAGGAGCCCGGGCGCTGTGAAGGGGATGGCTGGCGACGGTCTACTCTCCCAGGCCCTCTCGAGCCAAGTACCATCGACGCTACAGGGCTTAACTGCCGTGTTCGGAATGGGAACGGGTGTGGCCCCTGCGCGCTAGTCGTCAGCCAATCGGACGGCACCCGGCGTACCGGGCGCCTGCAGCTTGGCAATTGAGCGATGGATGTGTCCTGCGAGGAATAAATTGGAGAGATCAAACTGCACGGGCGATTAGTAGCGCTCGACTGAAGGCCTCGCGGCCCGTACATCTGCGCCCTATCAACCTGGTAGTCTCCCAGGGCCCTTCAGGGATCTTAAGATCCAGGAGTGTTCATCTTGGGAAGAGTTTCCCACTTAGATGCTTTCAGCGGTTATCTCCGCGCGACATCGCTACCGGGCGCTGCCCCTGGCGGAACAGCCCGTACACGAGCGGTCGCTTCGTCTCGGTCCTCTCGTACTAGAGACGACGTCCCTCAACACTCCCACGCCCACGACGGATACAGACCGAACTGTCTCACGACGTTCTGAACCCAGCTCATGTACCACTTTAACCGGCGAACAGCCGGACCCTTGGGACCTTCTCCAGCCCCAGGATGTGATAAGCCGACATCGAGGTGCCAAACCGCGCCGTCGATGTGAACTCTCGGGCGCGATAAGCCTGTTATCCCCAGCGTACCTTTTATCCGATGAGCGATGACCCATCCACACGGGATCACCGGATCACTTACGCCAACTTTCGTTCCTGCTCGCGCCGTCGCGCTCGCAGTCAGGCGGGCTTTTGCGTATACACTC
>JAKLGU010000001.1:242500-634010 GCA_022710485.1 Gemmatimonadota bacterium
CGGCGATGAAGACGTAGTTCTTGTGGCGCCACGCGGTGTGCGTGCCGCGGATGAACCCGGGCCCGCCGACCGCCTCGACCTGCGCGTACAGCGCGTTCAGGTCGTACTTGTACTGCGACACCAGCACCGGGTTGCTCGGCGTGCCGCCCTTCATGCCGTTGCCCACGTCGAGGATGACCAGGCCGTCGTTCCAGTAGCTCAGGTACGCGAGCCCGTCCTGCACGTCGATGTCGTGCAGCGTCCGCCCGGCGTCCGGCCGGTCGGTGCGCCACTGCGCGATCTCCTTCGGGTGGTACGGGTCGTCGATGTTGATCACGTGCATGGCGCCCGTGCCGTCGTTCGTGAGGAAGACGTTGGTGCCGTACTTGTCCTGCTTGTACACGAAGGCCGAGTGCACGCCGGAGGTGACGCCTTCGGTGAATTCCGCGATCACCTTCGGGTGCTCGGGATCCTCGGTCGAGGCGATGACGATGCCGTTCTTGCGGTCGGCCGCGCCCTCGCGCGTGAAGACGATGAACTTGCCGTCGGGCGTGGACATCACGTCGTTCACACGCCGCGTGTTGAGCACCAGCGAGTCGGTGACAACCGGGGCCGCCGGATCGCTGACGTTGATCGCGTAGAGCACGTCGCCGCCGCTGCCGCTGCCGAGGAAGGCGTGCTTGCCGTCGGGCATGACCCAGACTTCCTCGGTGGTGAAGCGGGTGCGGGGCAACCGCCCGACCACCGCCGCAGGGCGCCGCACGTCGCGGGGACGAAGCGTGACCGCCGCCTCGGCGCTGGTCGCCCCGAAGCTCACCGTCACGAAGTACTCCCCGGCGGTGTAGCCGACGAACCGACCGGCCGGCGTGATCTCGCCGCTGCCCGGCGCGAAGGTCCAGGAGGGCACGAGCCCGGCGATCTCCTTGCCCTGCGCATCGCGCGCCTTGACCTTGAACTCGACCACGTCGCCGGTGCGCGCCTCGATCCGCGCGGGCGACACCTCGACCCGCGCGATCGTGTTCGGCACGACCTGCACCGGGACGGACGTCACCGCGGCGCCGGCGCCGGCGGTAATCGTGGCCCGCCCCGGGGCGGCGGCGTGCAGCACGCCGTCCTCCGAGACGCGCACCACGCCAGGCGCCGAGCTCTTCCACGCGATCTTGTCGTCGCGCTCATCCCCCGCCTGCGAATAGCTGGTGGCCGTCAGCCGGAGCCGCTGGCCCGTCACGAGCTTCGTGACCTGCGGCGCCACCGCGACTCGCGCGGCCGGGCCAGGCACCATCTGCACTTCCACCCGCTCCACCACCGCCTTCGTGCCTGCCACGCGGGCCATCACGGTGACCGCCAGCGTCCCGGTCGAGCCCGACCGGATCAGCCCCGTCGAATCCACCGTGCCCTCGAACCGACCGCCCGCGCCGAAGTAGCGGATCGTGGCGTCGGGGACCGGCTGCCCGTTCGCATCAAGGGCGCGGGCGCTCAGGCGGAGGGTGTCGCCGGCCGGCATCTGCAGCGAGGTGCCCGGGAGGACCTCGAGGCGGGCGATCGGTGACGGCGCCTGCGCGGCAGGGGCCGCCTGCTGTGGAGCGCCCTGCTGGAGCGTGGCGAGAAGGAGGACGGCGTTCAGCAGCATGCGTGGATCCGTGGCTGAGGGTGGGAGACGCACAGCGCCCGCCCCATGGCGGGGCGGGCGGGTGAGCGGAGTATAACGCGCAGGACCGGCGTGCGATACCTCAGCGCGAGGCCGGAGTGGTTCCGGCCTGGGGCACCGCCGGCACCGGTGCCGGGGGCGCGTTGGGGCTGACGGCCGCGGACTCGGCCGCCTGCACCGCCGCTTCCGCCTCGGCGGCCGCGCTGTCGGCGCCCTGGCTGCGGAAATCTCTCACGGCGGCGGCGGGGAGCAGCAGCGGCAGCACGAGATCGGTCCCCTCGACCCTGACTTCGCCGAAGCGCTCGAAGGCGCCCGAGATGCCCGGGTTGTCGGCTGTGACGCAGACGAACGTGGTCCGCTCGTCGATCTTCTCGACATCGTCGATCCGGAGGGTGCACGTCGAGAGCCGGTCGGCATACGCGGCGCTGTCGAGCCGCACGGTGATTTCCGCCGAGGAGACCTGCTTCGGTGCGCTGCGGAGCAGCTTGAGTTCGCGGAGCCTGCCAAGCGCGACGCCATCCACGCGGAAGGTGGCGAAGCGAACCGGGATGGTGATGGGATCGGCCGTTTCGACGACCGTGTGGACGGTGCGGACGCCCTTCCGGACGCCGAAGTTGATGGCCATCCCGACCAGGAAGATCAGGAGCGCGCCGAGCGTAATCTTGAGCCAATATCGGGTCATGGGGTCCCCCACGGAGGGCCGAACAGCGGATGTTTCAGATAGTGACGGTCGCAGAAGGGGGAAAGTTTCAGAATGCGGCGGGTGGCAGGCGCGGCTGCCGACTTGGTGGATGACGCGAAATGGTATATGTTTGCCCCATCAGTACTTACGATTCCTGACCTTGCGAGCCCATGACCGACTCCGCCACGCCTGACGCGCTGCCGACCGAAAACCGCGACGCGGTCGGATTCGTGCTGCGACTCGCGCGCGCGATGCACTCGTACGGCTACCCGGCCCATCGCGTGGAGGGCGCGCTCGGCGAGGTCGCCCGCCGCCTCAACCTCACCGCGCAGTTCTTCTCCACCCCCACGTCGTTCATGGCGTCCTTCGGCCTCCTCGAGCGGCAGAGCACCCACCTGATCCGGGTCGAGCCCGGCGACGTGGACCTCGGGAAGAGCGCCGACATCGAGGACATCATCCGGGAGGTGGTCGGCGGTCGCATGACCCTGGCCCAGGGATCGGCCGACCTGGAGCGGGTGCACGCCGAGCCGCCGCGTTACGGTCCGGTCACGACGATGCTCGCGTTCGGCCTCAGTTCGAGTGCGGCCTCGCGGTTCCTCGGGGGCGGGCTCCGCGAGGCGCTCGTGGCGGGCGTCATCGGCCTCGTGATCGGGGTGTTCCTGATGCTGGCCGGACGGCTCCCGGCCCTCGGCCGGGTGTTTCCCTTCCTGACCGCGTTCAGCGCGTCGTTCATCGCGGCCGCCGCGGCCACCGTGCTTCCCCACTACAGCGTCTACGTCGGCACCCTGGCCGGCCTGATCGTGCTCATCCCCGGGCTCACGCTCACGACGGCCATGACCGAGCTCTCCTCGGGGCATCTCTCCAGCGGCACCGCGCGCCTGAGCGGCGCGCTCATGCTCTTCCTCGTCATCGGCTTTGGCGTCGCGATCGGCAGCCAGACGGTGATCCTCACGCTCGGCGACTACGCGAGCCGCGTGCGGCCGGAGGCGCTGCCCGACTGGACGTGGTGGCTCGCGCTGCTCGCCGCCCCGCTCGGCTTCAGCGTGCTCTTCCGCGCCCACGCGCGCGACGCCGTGTGGATCCTCCTGGCCGGCGCACTCGGCATCGCGGGCAGCCGCGTCGGCTCGACGGCGTTCGGGCCCGAACTCGGGGCCTTCGTCGGCGCGCTTACCGTCGGGGTGGCCAGCAACCTGTACGCCTACGCGCTGCGCCGCCCCGCAGCCGTGACGCTGGTGCCGGGCATCCTCCTGCTGGTGCCGGGGTCCATCGGATTCCGCAGCCTCTCATCGCTGTTGGACCGAGAGGTGGTCACCGGCGTGGAGACGGCGTTCACGATGGTGCTCATCGGCGCCGGACTGGTGGCGGGGCTGCTGCTCGCCAACGTGCTCGTGCCGGAACGGCGAATGGCCTAGCCTACCCGCGCGGATGGTACTGGCGGTGGACTGAGCGGAGGTACTCGCGGTCGACGTGGGTGTAGATCTGGGTGGTAGAGAGGTCGGCGTGACCGAGCATCTCCTGGACGGCCCGGAGGTCGGCGCCGCCCTCGAGCAGGTGGGTGGCAAACGAGTGACGCAGGGTGTGCGGCGTGACCGTCTTGCTGATGCCGGCGCGGCGCGCGGCACGCTTGACGATGCCCCACGCCCCGACGCGCGACAGCGGCTGCCCGCGGTTGTTGAGAAAAACCCGCTGGTTCGACGCGCCCCGGTCCAGCGTCGGGCGAAGGGTGTGCAGGTACACCGAGATCGCCCCCAACACGCTCCGGCCGATCGGCACGAGCCGCTCCTTGCTCCCCTTCCCCAGCACCCGCACCAGCCCTTCCGACAGGACAAGGTCCGTCAGCCCGAGGCCGCAGATCTCCGAGACGCGGAGCCCGGCGCCATAGCCGAGCTCCAGGAGCGCGCGGTCCCGCCACCCCAACGGCTCGTCGATGGACGGCGCCGCGAGCAGCGCCTCGACCTCCGCCACCGACAGCGTGTCCGGGAGCGTGCGGCCGAGCCGGGGGCTTTCCAGCCGGTCGCTCGGATCCTCCTGAACGATTCCCTCGCCGAGCAGGAACCCGAAGTAGGTGCGGACGGCGGAGACGTGCCGGCGAATGGTCGCGGCGCTCAGGCCGAGGTCTTTCAGCGCGAAGACGAACTCCCGCAGGATCGGCCGCGTCAACTCTGCCGGGCTGGCGAGGCCACGCGCATCGGCGAACTCCGCCAGCCGGCGGAGATCGCGCAGGTAGTTCTCGACGGTGTTCGCGCTGTGGCCGGCTTCCAGGGAGAGGAAGTCGCGGAACCCCTCGAGCCAGAACCGGCGCGCGGGATCCGGGGCGCTCATTGGCGGTCGACGCCGAGCAGCGCTGCGGCGCGGGCGATCATGGCGGCTTCCGCCGAACTCAGCGTGCCGTCCGCTTCGGCGACGCGCCGCATGCGGTCCACCAGGCGCTGTCGCTCCTCTGCGCCGTAGGCGGACGTGGCGCGCAAGGTGGCCGCCTCCACCGCCGTGCGGTCCGCGCCGACCTGGCCGGGCAGGTGATTGAAGCGGGCCCGCAGGCGGGAGGCCAGCGCCTCGCGCTCGGCCGATTTCAGGTGCTCGTCCGCCTCGGCGAGCTCGAGGACGAACGCGGCGACCGCCTGGAGCGCGGGATCCACCGCACCCTCCGCCGCCGGCTCGTGGTCGATGGCCACGCGAAGGGCGTCCCAGAGCCGGGCCCGGCGGGCCGCGCGGGACCGGCGCCAGGCCACGACGGCCCCGGCCGCGACGAGCACACCCACCACGGCCAGGCCGGCGTTGAGGTTCCTGAGGGCTACCTGGATCCCCTCCCAGCTCTTCCCGATGTACCGGCCGAGCACGATCACCCCCGCGAACCACACGGCCGACGCGAGCCCGATCGGCACGAGGGCCCTCACCGGGGGCAGGCGAATCAGGCCGGCGAACGGCGCGACGACCGCCCGCACGCCGGGCAGGATCCGGCCGAGGAACACGCCCGGCAGCCCGTACCGGATGTACCCCCGCTCGAGGGAGGCGATCGACTCCGGCGAGAGGAGCCGCCGGCCCATCCGCGACTCGAAGAGCCCGCCACCGACGCGCCGGGCCAGGAAGTAGACGCCGATCGCCCCAGTGAAGTTGGAGAGCCAGCAGACCAAGAACAGCGTGAGGGGATCGAGCGCGCCGTGGATGGTGAGAAAGGCGCCCAGCGCCAGCACGGCGTCGCCGGGGACGGGGGGGAAGACGTTTTCGATGAAGGAGAGCGCGGCGAGCGCGGCGTAGACCGCGATCGGCGGCATCGTGACCAGCGAGTCCAGCAGCGAATCGATCAGCGCGCCTCCAGCGTCGCCACCGCCATCGTGGCGATCCCCTCACCGCGGCCGACGAATCCCATCCCCTCGTTCGTCTTCGCTTTCACGCTGACATCGCCCACCGTGAGCCCGAGCGCGGCGGCGAGGGCGGCGCGCATGGCGGGGATGTGCGGCCCCAAGCGGGGCCGCTCCAGGATGACGGTCACGTCCACCTGACTCACCCGGAACCCCCGCTCGGCCACGACGGCACACGCGGCGCGGAGCAGGCCGATGGAGTCGGCGCCCTTCCACCGCGGGTCGGTGTCCGGGAAATGGGTCCCGATGTCGCCGGCGGCCGCGGCCCCGAGGATGGCGTCGGTGAGCGCATGGGCCACCGCGTCGGCGTCGGAGTGGCCGGCGAGCCCGTGGGTATGGGGAATGGACTGCCCACCGAGGATCAGGGGGCGCCCCTCGACGAGGCGGTGGGAATCGTACCCGATCCCGGTTCGGCTCACGCCGCGACCGCCGCTTCCTCGATCAACGAATAGTCCTGCCGCCGCCGGCGGGCGGTGAACCCGGCGTCGGTGATCATCCGCTCCATCTCCTCCAGCGTGGCCCGGTAGGTCGTGCCGGCCGCCGAGACGACGTTCTCCTCCATCATCAGCGAGCCGTAGTCGTTCGCGCCGAACCGGAGGGCCACCTGCCCCACCTTGTGGCCCATGGTGACCCAGGACGACTGCATGTTGGGGATGTTGCGGCAGATGATGCGCCCCATGGCGAGCGTCCGCAGGTAGGTGACGGCGTCGGTCTTGGCCGTCCCGTCGAACATCGGCGTTCCCTCCGGCTGGAGCGGCCAGCAGATGAACGCGGTGAACCCACCGGTGCGCGCCTGGAGGTCCCGGATCTTGAGCAGGTGCTCGATGCGGTCGGCGTTCGACTCGCCCATGCCGTACATCATCGTGACCGACGTGCGCATCCCCTGGCGGTGCGCCTCCTCCTGCACGCCCAGCCACTCTTCGGTCTGGGCCTTCTTCTTCGCGACGCGCTCGCGCACCGCGTCCACCAGGATTTCCCCGCCGCCTCCGGGGATCGAGTCGAGGCCCGCCTCGCGCAGCTGGCGGACGACTTCCGGCATGGGGATCCGGAAGCGCTCGCTGAAGAACACCACCTCGCTCGGGCTGAACCCATGGATGTGGATCCGGTGGTTCGCCTTGATGTACCGCATCAGCTCGAGATACCACTCGAACGGGATGTACGGGTTGTGCCCGCCCTGCAGGAGGATCTGCACGCCGCCGATGGCGCGGCACTCCTCGATCTTGGCGCCGATCTCCTCGAAGCTGAGGACGTATCCTTCCGCGTCCTTCGGCCGGCGGTAGAAGGCGCAGAATCCGCAGTCCGCCACGCAGACATTGGTGTAGTTGATGTTGCGATCGATGATGTGGGTGACCACCGGGTCGGGATGCAGCTCCCACCGGATGGCGTCGGCCTGGCGCCCCAGGTCGAGCAGGTCTCCCTGTTCGTACAGCGCGAGGTAGTCCCGGAATTCCGCGGAGTCGCGGTTGACGTCGTACATGATCAGGCCGCCGTGATGAACGAGAGCGAGCCCGCCGGCGCGAGGTGGTCCTGCGCGAGGCGGTGAAAGAAGGTGGTGAGCCCCTCGAGCTCGGCCCCGCCGAGGGCGTAGTCGAGCGTGCCGAGGTAGGCGCGGCAGGTGGCCACGCTGACCCCGGTGGCGGCGGAGGCGTCCGCCGCGAGGAGGTCGAGGTGATCGAGTCCCCAGGCGCGCGACGCGAGGAGCTGGCGGTGGAGGTCGCGCACGGCGCCGGCCGGCGCCTCGCGGCGCGCGGCCCAGACCGCGAAGACGAACGGCAGGCCGGTCCACGCCTTCCACTCCGCGCCGAGGTCCAGCACCCACGGATAGGTCCCCCGCGCCGTCAGCTGGAGCGCCGCGTCGCCGATGACCAGCACCGCCTCGTGGGGGAGCCGGGAGAGGGCGTCGAGGTCGCCGGGCTCGGCGCGGGCGGTGGCGAACTTCGGGGCGACCTGCCAGCGGTGGCGGCAGAGCAGCTCGAGGAGCAGCACCGACGTGCGCGACGAGGCCGTCCGGAGGACGGTCGTCCCGTCGAGCGACTCGACCGGCCGCTTGCTAAAGAGCGCCACGCTGTGCACCGGGCCGTCGGCGCTGATGGCGAGGTCGGGCAGCAGGTGGTACGCCGCGGCGTTCCTGGCGTATTCGACCGCCGAGACCACGCTCGCGTCGAGCTCGCCGGCGGCGAGGAGGTCGTTCAGCTCCGATGCGGTGCCCGTCACCAGGTCGGCGCCGACCGGAACGAGGCCGCGGTCGATGGCGCCCGTGACGGGGTAGCAGTTGATCCACGGAATCCGGCCGAGCCTCATGCGGCGTGCACCACCGGCAGCGCGCGCCGGCGTGACTCCGCCGCCGGCGGCGGCGGGTCGTCGAAGGCGTCGCGCACTGCTTCATAGAGGCTGTTCCGCTCCACCGGCCGCCGGCCGGCGTTCCGGATCAGCGCCACGAGCTGGGGATAGGCCATGGACATCTCCGTGCTCGCCCCGGCCTCGTGATAGACCCGCTCGAAGACCACCGTGCCCTCGACGTCGTCGCACCCGAAGCTCAGCGCGATCTGCGACAGCGCGGGCGTGACCATGGGCCAGTGGGTCTTCACGTGCGGGATGTTGTCGAGGAAGAGGCGCCCGATGGCGATGTTCTTCAGGTCCTCGAACCCCGTGGTGGCCGTGCCGACCCGCCCCAGCTCCTCGCCCAGCTCGTTGTGGTCCGGATGGTAGGCGAGCGGGATGTACGTGAGGAACCCGCCGGTCTCGTCCTGGAGCTCCCGCAGCATGGCGAGGTGGTGGAGGCGGTCATCCGCGGTTTCCACGTGGCCGTAGAGCATGGTGCAGTTGGTCGGGATGCCAAGCTGGTGCGCCGTGCGGTGCACCCGGATCCACTCTTCGCCCGTCAGCTTGCGCTCGGCGATCGTGGCGCGCACGGCGGTGCTGAACACCTCCGCACCGCCGCCCGGCAGGCTGGTGAGGCCGGCCGCCTGCAGCGCCAGCAGGACCTCGCGCTCCGACGTCTTCTCGATCCGGGCGAGGTGGGCGATCTCCACCGCCGTCAGCGCCTTGATGTGCACCGTCGGGTGCCGTTCCTTGAGCCCGCGCAGCATGTCGGTGTAGTACGACAGGCGGAGCTTCGGATGCAGTCCCCCCACGATGTGGAATTCAGTCGTTGGGGCGCCGCGGGCCTGCTCCGCTTCCGCGTACACCTCGTCGAGGGAGCGGGTGTACGCCCCCTCCTCCTTCGGCGTGCGGGCGAAGGAGCAGAAGGTGCAAGTGGCGCGGAGGATGCAAACGTTGGTCGGGTTGAGGTGCTGGTTTGCGGAGAAGAACACCCGGTCCCCGTTCCGGCGCCGGTTGGCGAAGTCCGCCAGGTGCCCGAGCCCGAGGAGGTCGTTGGTGGCGTAGAGCGCGAGGCCGTCGGCGTGGTCAAGCCGCCCGCCCCGCGCCACCTTCTCCCCGATCGGCCGCAGCGCCGGATCACGGAGCAGGCCGAGGTCGAGGGTGGGGGTCATGCGGATCTCCTTGCGCGGTGGTCGATTTCCCGGGGAATCTACCCCGAAGCGGGCCGGCGGTGCCAGATGACTCGCCCGCCTGCGACAAGACCCCGGAAGCGGGCCTCCGGGGTCTGTACACGACTGCGGCACGGGCTCGAGCCCGGCTGGCGTCAGCCCTTCCAGGCCCTGACAGCCAGGGTCACGTTGTGCCCCCCGAAGCCGAAGCTGTTCGACAGCGCCACGTCGATCGTGCGGTCGACCGCCGTGTTCGGCGCGCTGTCGAGGTCGCACTCGGGGTCCGGCGTGACCTGGTTGATCGTCGGCGGGATCTTGCCGGTGCGGGCGGCCAGGAGGCAGACCGCGAACTCGAGTCCGCCGGCGGCGCCAAGCAGGTGCCCGGTCATGGACTTGGTGGAGCCGAAGATCAGCTTCCGGGCCTGCGCGCCGAACACCGCCTTGACCGCGGCCGTCTCGGCGATGTCGCCCTGCGAGGTGCTGGTGCCGTGGGCGTTGATGTAGCCCACCGACTCCACTCCGACGCCGGCGTCGGCCAGGCAGTCGCGCATGGCCCGCTGGGCGCCCTCCCCCGACGGGGCCGGGGAGGTGATGTGGTAGGCGTCGCCGCTCAGGCCATAGCCGAGCACCTCGCCCAGGATGGTGGCGCCGCGGGCCTGGGCGTGCTCGAGGCTCTCGAGCATGACCATCGCGGCACCGTCGCCCAGCACGAAGCCGTCGCGGTCCTTGTCGAAGGGGCGGCTGGCCTGCTCCGGCGCGTCGTTCCGCGTCGACAGCGCCCTCATGTTCTGGAATCCGGCGATGGCCAGCTCGCTGATGGCCGCTTCGGTCCCGCCAGTGAGCATGGCGTCGGCGTGCCCGGACTGGATCAGCTGGTAGGACTGCCCGAGCGCGTGCGCCGACGACGCGCACGCCGACACCGTGGCGTAATTGGCGCCCTTGAGGCCGTAGCGGATGGAGACGAGCCCGGCGGCGATGTCGGGGATGAACATCGGGATGAAGAACGGGGAGACGCGGTCCGGCCCCTGCGTGATGAGGAGCTTGGTCTGCTCCTCGAACGTCACCATGCCGCCGATGCCGCTGCCGATGATGACCCCCGTGCGTTCGGGCGAGGGGAACTTCCCTTCCAGCCCCGCCTGCGTCACCGCTTCATGGGCCGCCCCGAGCGCGTACTGGACGAAGAGGTCGTATCGGCGCGCCTCCTTCTTGTCCATGAACCGGAGCGCGTCAAACCCCTTGACCTCGCACGCGAACCGGACCTGGAACCGCGCCGGGTCGAACTTCGTGATAGGCGCGGCGCCCGACCGGCCCGCGAGCAGGCCCGCCCAGGAATCCTCGACGTTGTTGCCGAGCGGGGTCACCAGCCCGAGGCCGGTGACGACGACACGACGCGCCAAGCTACTTCCCGGTCTTTTCGTGGAGGTACTTCAGCGCATCGCCCACGGTGCGAAGCTTCTCGGCCTCTTCGTCCGGGATGTCGATGTCGAATTCCTTCTCGAAGGCCATGACGAGCTCGACCGTGTCGAGACTGTCGGCGCCGAGGTCTTCCATGAAACTGGCCTCCGGCGTCAGCTTCTCGCGCTCCACACCCAGCTCCTCGGCGATGATGTCCTTGACCTTCTCTTCCACGTTGCTCATGTCGTCCTCGAAAAGGAGTGGGGGTCGGGCTAAATGACCATCCCGCCGTCCACCACCAGGACCTGCCCGGTGATGTAGGACGCGAGATCTGACGCCAGGAAGAGCACGGCGGCGGCGATATCCTCCGGCCGGCCCAGCCTCCCCAGCGCGATGTCCTCTAATAATGCCGTCCGCGCCTCAGAGGGCAAGGCGGCCGTCATGTCGGTCTCGATGAAGCCGGGGGCCACGCAATTGGCCAGGACGCCGCGCGCGGCGTACTCCTTGGCCACCGACTTGGTGAGCCCGATCAGGCCGGCCTTGCTGGCCGCGTAATTGGCCTGGCCCTTGTTGCCGGTGAGCCCCACCACGCTCGTGATGTTGATGATGCGCCCGGCGCGCCGCTTCATCATCCCCTTGATCACCGCCCGGATGGTGAAAAAGGCGCCCTTGAGGTTCGCGTCGAGCACGGCGTCCCAGTCCTCGTCGGTGAGGCGCAACAGGATGTTGTCCCGGGTCAGCCCCGCGTTGTTGACGAGAATGTCGATCGGGCCGAGGGCGGCCTCCGCCGCCGCCAGTGCGTCCTCGACCTGCCCACGGTCCGCCACGTCGCAGCCGACGCCGACGGCGCGCTCCCCAAGCTCGACCGCCACGATCTGGGCGCGCGCGGCGTCACGCCCGACGATGGCCACCCTGGCCCCCGCGCCGTAGAGCGCACGGGCCACGGCCAGACCGATCCCGCGGGTGCTGCCGGTGACGAACGCCGTCCGTCCCGTCAGGTCGATCTGGTTCATGCGAGGAAGGCCTCCACCTCGGCGGCGGTGCCGAGCGTCACGCTCCTGGCACCAGGAATGATCTTCCGCAGCAGGCCCGAGAGCACGCTGCCGGGCCCAAGTTCGATGAACGGGGCGTCGGGCGCCAGCCTGGCCGCCGCCTGCATGCACTCGATCCACCGCACGGGCGCAGTGAGCTGCGCCGACAGCAGGCGGACCGCGTCGGCGGCGGTCCGCACCGGTTCGGCGGAGGCGTTGGCGACGACCGGGAACGCCGGGGCGGCGAAGGGCGCGGCGGCGAGCGCCGCCTCGAGGCCCGGCACCGCGGGCGCCATGAGGGGCGAGTGAAAGGCGCCGGACACCTTGAGCGGGATGACGCGCTTGGCGCCGCGCGCCTTGCACCCGTCGCCCGCCCGCGCCACCGCGACCGGATCTCCCGAGATGACCACCTGGTCGGGGGCATTCAGGTTGGCGGCCACCGCGACGCCGTCAGCGCCGGACGCCTCCGCGCACGCCGACTCGACGGCGCCCGGCTCCAGCCCGAGCACGGCCGACATGGCGCCGGGGCGGGCCGTCCCCGCCTCGTACATCAGCTCACCGCGCCGGCGCACCAGGCGCGCCGCCTCGGGGGCCGAGAGCGAGCCGGCGGCCACGTAGGCGCTGTACTCGCCGAGGCTGTGCCCCGCCCCGGCCGAGACAGCGCCGAGCCGCTCGCCCACGACGGCGAACACGGCGGCGGAGTGGGCCAGGATGGCGGGCTGGGTGTTGTGGGTCAGGACCAGTTCTTCCTCGGGACCTTCCCACATGAGGCGGGACAGTGGCACGCCGAGCGCCTCGTCGATCGCCTCGAAGGTGTGGCGCGCCGCCGGAAACCGCTCCGCCAGGTCCTTCCCCATCCCCACCTTCTGTGCCCCCTGGCCGGGGCACATGACGATCGCTACCACCGCACCACCGCGCTCGCCCAGGTGAACCCGCCGCCGAACGAGACGAGCAGGAGCGTCATGCCGGGCTTGATGCGCCCCTCGGCGATCCCCTGATCAAGCGCGAGCGGGATGGAGGCCGAGGAGGTGTTGCCGTACCGGTCGACGTTGATCATCACCTTGTCGAGCGGCATGCCGGCGTGCTTGGCGGTCGCCTCGATGATGCGGAGGTTGGCCTGGTGGGGCACCAGGAGATCCACCTGGTCGGCGGTGAGGCCGGCACGCTGGAGCGCCATGTCGCAGGCCTCGGACATCGTGAGGACCGCGGACTTGAACACCTCCCGGCCGGCCATCTTGATGAAGTGGGAGCGCTCGGCGACGACCTTTTCGCTGATCGGGTCCACCGCCCCGCCGCCTGGCCGGTACAGGAGATTGGCCAGGTTGCCGTCGGACTTGATGAACGTGGACAGGACGCCGCGCGCGCCGCCGGTCGACTTCCGGACGATGGCGGCCCCGGCGGCGTCGCCGAAGAGGATGGCGGTGGACCGGTCGGTGGGATCGGCGATCGTGTTCAGCTTCTCGGCGCCCACGATCAGGAAGTTCTCGCCCTGTCCGGACGCCACCAGGCCTTCGGCCACCGTCAGCGCAAAGAGAAAGCCCGGGCAGGCGGCGGAGACGTCGAACGCCGCGGCGTTCTTGGCGCCGAGCAGCGCCTGCAGGTCGCAGGCGGTGGCGGGGAGGAGACGGTCGGGTGTGGCGGTGGCCAGCACGATGCCGTGGATGTCCGCGGGACCAATTCCGGCGGCCTTCATGGCCTTGAGCGACGCCTCCTGGGCCAGCATGGCCACGGTCTGCTCCGGCCCGGCCACGCGCCGCTCCCGGATGCCGGTGCGCTCCACGATCCACTGGTCGGAGGTGTCGAGCGTCTTCTCGAATTCTGCGTTGGTGACGATGCGGTCGGGCACCGCGATCCCCAGACCGGCGAACTCGACGATCGGGCGGCGGATCATGCGGCGGGCACGCTGCCCGCGTCGAACTCCGCGGCGATGTGCTGGTTGAGCCCGGTCTCGACCATCTGCGCGGCGACCCGGATGGCGTTCTTGATGGCGGCGGTGCCGGAGGAGCCGTGGCAGATGATGGACACACCGCGCACGCCGAGGAGCGGCGCGCCGCCGTACTCGGCGTAATCGAGCACGCGGAAGACTTCCTGCACGTCGGCCCGGTCCAGGATGTCCGGCGCGGTGCGCTTGACCAGCCGCAGGATGAGGCGGGCCACCGACTCGTAGAACTTGAGGACGATGTTGCCGACGAAGCCGTCGGTGACCACCACGTCCACGTGACCGACCTTCGAGTGGCCGGCGAGGATGTCGCGCCCCTCGATGTTGCCGATGTAGTTGATGCCGGGCGTCTGCTTCAGCAGGTCGTGCGCCTGCCGGGACGCGGCGTTCCCCTTCTCGTCCTCCTCACCGATGTTGAGGAGTCCGACGAGCGGCCGCTCGCGGCCGAGGACGTCGCGCGCGTACACCGAGCCGAGACGGGCGAAGCCGACCAGCTCCTTGGCGGAGCAGTCGACGTTGGCGCCGCCGTCGAGGACGAGCACGGGAAGGTCTGCGGTGGGGAACGGGGTGGCGACGGTGGCCCGCTCGACGCCCGGATGGATGCCGAGGAGCACGGTGGACGCGGCGAGGACCGCACCCGTGTTGCCGGCGGAGACGAAGGCGTCGGACTTCCCGGCCTTCTGCAGGCCGAGCCCGACGACGACGCTGGAATTCGGCTTCTTGCGGACGGCGGCGAGGGGCTTCTCGGCCATACCGATCACTTCGGTCGCGGGGACGACCACGATCCGGCTCCGGTCGGCGCCGGCATGCTTGGCCAGCTCCGCCTCGATGACCTCCACCTGCCCGACGAGCTGCACCATCACGTTGGGCAAGAGCGCGAGGGCGGCGAGGGCACCCTCGACCTCAGCCTGCGGGGCGTGATCTCCGCCCATCGCGTCCAGCGCCACGCGGATCATGCTCAGTCGGCCTTGACCTCGACGACTTTCTTCCCGCGATAGTACCCGCAGCTCGGGCATACGCGGTGGGAGAGCTTCGGATCGCCGCAGCGCGGGCAGGCCTGCGTCTTGACGCTCGCGGCGACGTGGTGGCCGCGGCGCAGCCGCTTGCGGGACTTCGAGAGTTTTCTCTTCGGGACTGCCATGGTTTCCTCAGGCTGGTTCGGCGGACCGCACGCACGCGCACGGACCCGCGTTCAAATCGGCACCACACGTCGGGCAGAGCCCGGCACAATCTTCACGGCACAGGACGAACGCCGGAACCTCCAGCGCGAGTTCCTCGCGCACCACCCCGGTCAGGTCGATCTGGAGCGCCGCCTCCGGCAGCGGGTACACGCTCGGGTCGTCGGCGGCTTCCGAGTCGCTGCTCAGCAGCACATGCACTTCTCGGTGGAGCCGCACCTGGACATCGACCAGGCAGCGCCGACAGGGGATCGTCGCCGTGGCCCGGATGACGCCGCGCCAGAGGAAGTCGTCTCCCTCGGTGGCCTGGAGCTGCCCCTCGACTGACACCGGCCCATCCAGGGGCAAGTCGAGCCCGGCAAAGACGGGGTCCGACGGGGACACCTCACCGTCAGTGTCGACGGGGCCCCGTTGCAGGTCCCGAACGGCAATCTTGAGCATAGCCACTAAACCTAGCCGGGCGCTTGACTTAGGTCAAGCGGACCCGATGGCTCAGCCGACCAGCCCGGCCAGTTCCCCTTCGGTGAAGAAGAAGGCGATTTCGCGCGCCGCGTTCTCGTCGCTGTCGGAGGCGTGGATCGCGTTCCGGCCCTTCGACTCCGCGTACAGCTTCCGGATGGTGCCGGGGGCCGCCTCCGCCGGGTCGGTCGCCCCGATGACCGTTCGCAGATGGGCGACGGCGTCGGCGCGGACCAGCGCCATCGGCATGCACGGTCCGGAGGTCATGAAGGCCACGAGCTCGGGAAAGAAGGGCCTGCCCTTGTGCACGCCGTAGAAGGCCTCGGCCTGCGGAAGGGTCAGCCGGACCAGGCGAGCCGCGCGGAGGGTGAAGCCGGCCTCCTGGAGGTGCTTCAGGATGGCGCCGGCCTTGCCGGAGGCGATCGCGTCGGGCTTGATGATGGCGAGAGTCTGCATGGGCTCGAATTCTTGGTACGGGTCGAAGGAAGGCGCCGCCTACTTGAGGCGGGCGCTGAGCAGCGGCACGACGTCGGCCGGGCGCTTCATGACGCTGATGCCGGCCGCCTCGAAGGCGGCCATCTTCTCCGCGGCGGTGCCGGAGGAGCCGGAGATGATGGCGCCGGCGTGCCCCATCCGGCGCCCTGGGGGGGCCGTCTGGCCCGCGATGAATCCGACCACCGGCTTGGTCACGTGGTCCCGCACGAACTCCGCGGCCTTCTGCTCGTCGGTGCCGCCGATTTCGCCCATCATCACGATCGCGTCGGTGTCGGGATCGTCCTGGAAGGCGCGGAGGCAATCGATGAAATTCGTGCCGATGATGGGATCCCCGCCGATCCCGACGCAGGTGCTCTGACCGATCTTGGCGCGGGTCAGCTGGTTGACGACCTCGTAGGTCAGCGTGCCGCTGCGTGACACGAGCCCGACGCGGCCGGGCGTGCAGATCGACCCCGGAATGATGCCAACCTTGGCCTGGCCGGGGGTGATGGCGCCCGGGCAGTTAGGTCCGATGAGGCGGGCGCCTCGCTCGCGCACAAACGGCATGACCCGCGTCATCTCGATGACCGGGACCCCTTCCGTGATGCAGATGACCGTCGCGATGCCCGCGTCCACGGCCTCGAAGATGGCGCCGGCTGCGCCCACCGGCGGCACGTAGATGACCGCGGTGTTGGCCCCGGTGGCCGCCACCGACTGCGCGACGGTGTCGAAGACCGGAACCGTGCCCTCGAAACGCTGGCCGCCCTTCCCCGGCGTCACGCCCGCCACGACCTTGGTGCCGTATTCCATCATCTGCTTCGCGTGGAACGAGCCGTCGCGGCCGGTGATGCCCTGCACGACGAGCCGGGTGTCCTTCCCGATGAAGACGCTCACGCGGCCTCCCCGACCAGCGCCACCACCTTGGAGACGGCCTCGTCCATGTCGGAGAGCGCCGTCATGCCGATGCCCTGCAGGATCTTCACCGCTTCCTTCTCGTTGGTGCCGGTCAGGCGCACCACGATCGGGACCTTGACCGGGAATTGCGCGAGTGCGGTCTTGATCCCGTTGGCCACGTCGTCGGTCCGGGTGATGCCGCCAAAGATGTTGAACAGGATGGCCCGGACGCTCGGGTCGGCCGTGATGATCTTGAGCGCGTTGACGACCTTGTCGGGATTCGAGCTGCCCCCGATGTCCAGGAAGTTGGCGGGCTCGCCGCCGTAGTACTTCACGAGGTCCATGGTGGCCATGGCCAGGCCGGCGCCGTTGACGACGCACCCCACGTTGCCGTCGAGCTTGATGAACGTGAGCCCGGCGCGCCGCGCGGCCACCTCCGCCGGATCTTCGGCCGTCTCGTCGCGCAGTTCGGCGAGGTCGGGACGACGGTCGAGCTCATTGTCGTCGATGGAAATCTTTGCGTCGAGGGCGAGCACCTGGCCCGCCGGCGTGGTCACGAGCGGGTTGATTTCCGCGAGCGACGCCCCGTTCTCGACGAACACCTTGTACAGCCGCTGCATGATGTCCGCGGCGGCCCGGACCTGCTTGATATCCGTGTAGAGGAAGAACGCGAGGGCCATCGCCTGATGCGGCAGCAGGCCGAAGCGGGGGTCGACCGGGAGCCGAAGGATCTTGTCCGGCGTCTTGGCGGCCACTTCCTCGATGTCGATGCCGCCGGCCGGGCTCACCATGAACACCGGACGCTGGGAATCGCGGTCGAGAATGAGGCCGACGTAGGCCTCCGTGGCGATGTCGGCCGCCGGCACGACCAGCACCTTGTGGACGGTGAGGCCCTTGATCTGCATGCCCAGAATGTGCGACGCGATGTCGGCCGTCTCGGCGGGCGTCTTGGCCAGCTTGACGCCGCCCGCCTTGCCCCGGCCGCCGGCGTGGACCTGCGCCTTGACGACCACCGTGCCGCCGATGCGTCGCGACAGGGCCTCGGCCTCGCCGGGCGTGGACGCCACGTCCCCATCGGGCACCGGCACACCCGCCGCTTTCAGGAGCGCGCGCGCCTGATATTCATGCAGATTCACGTTCACTCCTGTGCATGGTTGACAGCACCGAAAGCTACCCGCCCCACGGGACCAATACAACCGGGTTCGCTATTCCGCCCGGCCCCCGCCGAGCGCCTGACGCAGCGCTCCGAACGCGCGACCGAACCCCTCCCAGTCACCGGCACGAAGCGCGGAGTCCGCGCGCATCATCCAGAGCCTGGCTTCCTCGAGCTGCGTTCGGGGACCGAAGCCCGGCGGGAGGGGCGCGCCCTCTCCCCGGAGATTTTGCCAGGCGTCGGCGAAGGACCGCCCGGCCCCGGCGCGGTCGCCCTGCGCCACCGAGACATAGGGCTGCGCCACCCGCCCGTCGGGATCGAAGGCATACCACGGCTGGTAGGCGACGGGGGCCCCGGCAGTGGGGAGCACGCGATACGGCCCCCGCTCGAACCGTGACCCGCTTCGCGCCACCGAGTCGAGAAGCTGCTCGTAGGATGGAAACCGGTCCCACAGCGCCTGCGCGGCCGCCGGACCGGGCAGGCTCTCGTCGTCTCCCAGCCGCAGGAGTGCCAGCCGCCTGCCAGCGTCCGTCGCCCTGCCCAGGAGCAGGACCCGGACTCGAGGTGCATCGCCCCTCTCGTACGCCGCCATCAACGCCTGGCGGTGCCCGCCTTCCCAGACCACGGTCGGCGGGGCGGGCTCGCCCGGAGTCTCGGCGACCCGTCCGGCCAGCGTCCCTACCCTCCACGCCGGCGATTCCAGGATCCGGGACTGCGCGTCGAAGAGTCGCGGTGGGTACGGCGCCATCAGGGCGAGCGGCGCAGGGAGTTCGCCCGTCGGCCGGACGACGCCCTGTGAGATGGCCGCCCAACTGCGCGTCAGGGGCCCCGCGTCGGGCAGGAGGTAGATCGTGGTCGCGCCCGTCGCGGCGTCGACCGTCCCGAGCAGGCCCGCTTCGAGCGCGCCGATCGTACCCGCCGCCTCCGTGATCCGGGTCGAGCCAGGGAAGGTCGCGCTCGCGAGGTAGCCGTGGGCGATCCAGACAAACGATCCGCCGAGGACCAGGAGCCTGGGTGCTTCCCAGGACGCGAAGGGCGCGAGTCGCTCCAGCCGGCTCCGCGGCCCGAGGTGCCAGCGCACGCGCGCCTCCGGCGCCGACGCGCCAAGCAGGCGGGGCGCCTGCAGCGCCCAGGCGAGCACCACGCGCCGGCCCAACCCGCCGACGGCGAGCCCATTCGGGCCGGAATCGACCAGCAGGCGTGGCGCCCCCGGGTGTATCGCGGCCCGCCCGAGCGTGGCATACGTGACGAGTCCCGGATAGGCGAGCGAATCGCCCGCCCGATACGAGAGCGGTGCCGCGGCCGGTCCGACCCGGCCGTCGGCAATCGCGAGCACGGAGGCCTGCCCCGACCGAGCTGCGCGCACCACGAGCCAGACCGGTACCGCTTCCCCGCCGGCCGCGATCGTGGTCGGCGCGGCGGCTTCGAGCACCTGCGAATCGGCTGTCACCAGCCGTCCGATGCTCGGCCAGCTCCACAGCGACGGCACCCCCGGTCCCGGCATCGACGCCGGCGCGCGGGGATTGTCGTCGAGCCGGTCCAACCCGTACGCGATCCGGTCGAGCCCCATCCGCGCCGACGCCTGCGCGTCATCCGGTGGCGCTACCTCGCCGGACCGCACCAGGTCGACGACCAACGCCCCGGCGAGGAGGACTCCCCAACCGGCGACCATGAGCAGGTGCTGGCCGCGAACCGCCCAGTGGGCGGAGATCGCGGCCGCCGCGAGGCCGGCGCCCGCGAGCGCCAGCGTGGAAAGCTCAAGAGTGCTCCACTCGGCCGCGGGGGGAGCGCCCGACGCCGCCGCCTCAAAGGGCGCGAGCAGGCACCCCCAGGCGAGCGCGAGCGCGCAACCGGCCAGCAGGAACCCGAGGTGCCGGCGGGCGTGATCGGTGATCGCGGGCCGGCCGTGCTGCCACCGGAGGGCACCGAGCGCCACGTAGAGCGCCGCCACGACGAGCAGCGCGCTCCAGAGCAACAGCCGCGTGAAGGCGTGGAGGAGCAACCAGAGCGGCAGCTGCCCGACGAAGACGCCGAGATCGCGATTCAAGTAGGGGTCGGAGACGCCGTAGGTGACACCCTGCCACGCGAGGGCAAAGGCGGGCCAGTCCCGGCCGGACCCGAGGCCCGTCACGAGGCCGAGCGTGACGCCGAGGGCGAGCGCGAGGGGAAGGAGGGTCGCGGGGGTGACCGCCTCGCGGATCTCGAGATTGGCCACCTGGCGGGAGATCTGCACCGAACCGATGGCGCGGTGGACGACGAGCAGGTGCCCAGTGAACCAGGCAGTGCCCACCAGGACGGCCGCGGCGTCGAGGGTGAGCCGGAGGAGGTGCACGCCCGAGACGAACCCCGCCGCCTCCGGGATGAGGGCCCCCGCCCACCAGCGGTCCGCCAGCAGGTCGGCAAGCCACTGCCCCGCGAACAGCAGGACGACGAGCGCGGCGGCCGTGCCGACCAGCCATCGTCCGCGCACGGGGGTCAGCCCGGCCCTTGCACACCCCGTTCCGAGAGCCAGTGCAGGACTTCCCGCTGGTATTCCGCGAGCGATCGCTCGTCCGTGGCTTCGAAACGGAGCACGAGGATCGGCTGGGTGTTGGAGGCCCGGATGAGGCCCCAGCCGTGGGCGAACGACATGCGGACGCCGTCGATGTCGTTCACGGGGTACCGCGCACGGAAGTGCGCCGTGGCCTCCTCGACGATGCCGAACTTGCGGTCGTCGGGACAGTCCACGCGGATTTCGGGCGTCGCAAAGGTGACCGGCAGGTCCGCAAGGTGGTGCGCGAGGCCGTGCGGCGCGCGCGACACGATTTCGAGCAGGCGGGCGGCGGCGAAGAGGGCGTCGTCGAACCCGAACCAGTCGCCGCCGAAGAACATGTGGCCGCTCATTTCGCCCGCGAGCACCGCGTGCAGCTCCTTCATGCGCGCCTTGATGAGCGAGTGGCCGGTCTTCCACATCTCGGGCTCGGCGCCCGCCGCGCGGAGGGCGGCGGGGAGGAGGTCGGAGCACTTCACGTCGAAGATGACCCGCGCGCCGCGACCGAAGCGGCGGACAGCGTCGCGTCCGAAGAGCACCAGCAGCTGGTCGCCGAAGAGCACGCGGCCGGTCTCGTCCACCGCGCCGATCCGGTCCGCGTCGCCGTCGAAGGCGATGCCGAGCTCGGCCCCGGTCCGCCGGACTTCCACCTGGAGGTCCACGAGATTCGCGGGCACGGTGGGGTCGGGGTGGTGGTTGGGAAAGGTTCCGTCGGAATCGCAGAAAAGTGGGAAGACCTCGGCGCCGAGCGCGCGGAGTGTCGCGACGGCAATGAGGCTCCCGACCCCGTTCCCGCAATCCACGACGACCCGCACGGGCCGGGCCAGCTGGTGCCGGGCGACGATCGCGTCCTTGTACCGCGCGAGCACGGAGCCGTCCGCCGACTCCCGCCCCTGGCGGGGCGGCGCCTGCTCCAGCGTGATGCGCTCGTAGAGGAGCTGGATGTCGTCGCCGTGCACCGACTCGCCGCCGAGCACCATCTTGAAGCCGTTGAACTCCGGCGGATTGTGGGAACCGGTGACCTGGACGCCGCCGTCGAGCGCCAGGTCGTGCACGCCGAAGTAGAGCGCCGGCGTCGGGAGCTCCCCCACATCCACCACGGTGGCCCCGGCCGCCGCCAACCCGGCGCGAAGCGAAGCGGCGAGCGCCACTCCTGAAGGACGGTTGTCTCGCCCGACGGCGAGGACCGGGTCCCGGCCGAGGTGCTCGCGCCCGAAGTCGGCGTAGGCCCGGCCGAGGGCGTGGGCGAGGTCGCCGGTCAGTTCGCTCCCGACCAGGCCGCGGATGTCGTATTGACGAAAGATGGATCGAGGGACGCGCACCGTGCCTCCCGGCCGGCTGGGGGGTCGACCGAGCTACTGGAAGGCGCGCTCGAAGAGGGAGGACGCAACGTTGAGCGTGCCGCTGAGCAGCGGAGCAGGCCAGACGCCGATGACGAGGAGGGCGGCGACAATGACCGCCACGACGACGACGGTGGCCCGCGGCAGGCGGGGGGCGTCGCCCGCGCCCGCGGGCGCCGGCTTCATGTACATGGCCATGATCACCGGGAGGTAGTAGCCCGCGGACACGGCGCTCGCGAGGACCAGCACCACGGGAATGAGCCACTGGCCGGCGACCACGAGCGACGAGAGGATCATCCACTTGCCGATGAAGCCGAACGTGCCGGGGAAGCCGAGCAGCGACAGCAGCACTACCGAGAACGCCGCGGCGGTCCAGGGACGCGCCCTGGCGAGGCCCGCGAGGTCGTCGGCGGTGAGGTCCCGTTCCCCGCCCCGCCCCAGCGCGCCGAGGAGCCCGAACGCCGCCAGACTGGTGAGCGAATAGGCCAGGAGATACGCCAGCACGGCCCCCGCCCCGAGGCGGGTGCCTGACCAGACGGCCGCGAGGATGTACCCGGCGTGCGCCACCGAGCTGTACGCCAGCATCCGCTTGACGGTCCGCTGCGCCAGTGCCATGAGGTTGCCGGCCACCATGGTCAGGATGGCCAGGATCCCGAGCACCGGCTGCCAGAGCTCGGCGTTGGCCGGAAACGTGACGAAGAGCAGCCGGGTCAGCGCGAGGAACCCCGCCGCCTTGATCCCGGTGGCCATCAGGCCCGTGACCGGCGTGGGCGCGCCGTCGTACACGTCGGGCGCCCACATGTGGAACGGGACCACGGACACCTTGAACAGGAAGCCGATCAGCAGCAGGCAGAGGCCGAGGGCCGCCATGACCGACAGTTCGCCCGTTTCGAAGAAGGTGCCGGCCATGACGAGGTTGGTGGTGCCGGTGGAGCCGTACACGAGCGCGATGCCGTACAGCAGGAACCCCGAGGCGAACGCGCCGATGAGGAAGTACTTGAGGCCGGCTTCCGCGGAGAAGGGGCTCCGGCGGTCGTAGGCGGCCAGGACGTACGCCGCCACCGACATCACCTCGAGGCCGAGGAAGACCATGATGAGGTCGTTGGCCCCGCCCAGCAGCATCATTCCGGCCGTGGCCAGGAGGATGAGTGTGTAGTACTCCGGTCCGCGAATCTCCTCGCGCTCGAGATAGTCGAGCGACAGGAGAATGGTGGCCGCGGCGGCAAGGAGAAAGATGCAGTTCCCGACGTAGCGGAAGCCATCGAGGGCCACCATCTGCGGGATACCGGCGGTGTCGGATGCCGTCCCCGCGAGCCAGGCGAGCGCCACGAGAGAGGCCCCGACCCCGGCCAGGCTGAGCCACCCGGCAAGCCGGGAATCCGCCGCGGTCTCGTGCCGCCAGGCGTTGACGAGGAGCACGCCGAGGGCCGTGAGCGAGAGCACCACCTCGGGAAGCAGCGCCAGCGTGACGCCCAACGGTGACGTCGTGTCGATCGGGCTCACGGATGACCCTCATTCACCGGCGCCGCGACCGCCTGGGCGCCCTGGGGGATGGCGTGCTGGACGCTCTCCACGAACTGCCGGCTCGTCGGCTCCATCCGCCGCAGGACTGGCGCCGGGTAGAGGCCGAGCCAGACGATCCCCGCCAGCAGGGGCGCCAGCACGGCCAGTTCGCGGGGCGTGAGGTCGGTCAGCGACTCGTTCTCGGGCTTGTCCAGCTTATTGAAGATGATGCGCTGCAGCGCCCAGAGGAGGTAGGCCGCGGCGAAGATCACGCCGGTCGTGGCGATGCCGGTGGCCCACGGGAACCGGCCGAAGCTCCCGAGCAGCACCAGGAACTCGCCGACGAACCCGTTCAGCCCGGGGAGCCCGATGGACGAGAGGGACACGAGGGTGAAGATCAGGCTGAACACCGGCACCACTCGCGCGATGCCGCCGAACGCCGCGATGTCCCGGGTGTGGCGCCGCTCGTAGAGCATGCCGATCAGGAAGAAGAGCGCGCCGGTGGACAGGCCGTGGTTGATCATGACCATCAGGGCGCCCTGCACGCTCTGCAGCGTGGCGGCCCAGATGCCGAGCATGACGAACCCGAGGTGGCTGACCGAGGAGTACGCCACGAGCTTCTTGATGTCGGGCTGGACCATGGCGACCAGCGCGCCATAGATAATGCCGACGACCGCCAGCACCACCGCGATCGTGGTGACGGCCGGACTGAACGCCACGTCCGGGAAGAACGGGATGGCGAACCGCAGGAAGCCGTAGGTGCCCATCTTGAGGAGGACGCCGGCCAGGATGACGGACCCGGCGGTGGGCGCCTCGACGTGCGCGTCGGGGAGCCAGGTGTGGAACGGGAAGATCGGCACCTTGATGGCGAAGGCGAGCGCGAAGGCGGCGAAGAGCCACGGTGCCCGTCCCCCGACCGCCGAGGCGTTGGCGAGGATGTGGTCGTACGAGAAGCTGAGCACGCCCGTGGCGGCGCCGACCATCCACGCCGTGACCAGAATGGCCACGAGCATCAGGAGCGACCCGACCATCGTGTAGATGAAGAACTTGATGGAGGCGTACAGGCGGTTGCTGCCGCCCCAGATCCCGATCAGGAAGTACATCGGGATCAGCATGACTTCCCAGAACACGTAGAACAGGAAGAGATCGAGGCTGATGAAGACACCGAGGATGCCGCTGAGCAGGACGAGCAGGAGCGCATAGAAGCCGCGCTCGCGCTGCGTGATGTAATTCCAACTGCCGAGCACGCAGAGCGGCATCGTCAGGGTCGTCAGGAGCACCATGAAGAGGGAGATGCCGTCGATCCCCACCCGGTAGGCGATGCCCCACTGCGGCATCCATGGAATGCTGGCGGCGAACTGCATGCCGCCCTCAGGCACGAAGCTCCACCAGAGCCCCGCCGACACGAGGAACTCGGCGAGCGAGACGGCCAGCGCGATGGACCGCGCCCGGGGGGCCGGTGCCGCGACCACCAGCAGCGCCCCGGCGACGGGCAGCAGGAGGAGGACCGGGACGACCCAGCCTTGGTACCCGATGAGGTTCAGCATGTCGGCCATAGCGGGTCAGCCCATCACGACGAAGAAGATGCCAAGCGCACCCACCAGGAAGACGGTGAGGTACAGGCCCACCTGGCCGGTCTGGAGGCGGGTGCCTATCCAGCCCAGGGTCCGCGCCAGCCCGGCCGAGCCCTCGACGCCGCCGCGGTCGATGATCCCCTGGTCCACGCCCTTCCAGAGCACCCGCTCGGACAGGCGGCGCAGCGGGCCGACGATGGCGGCCTCGTAGAACTCGTCCACGTAGTACTTGTGGTAGAGCACCTTCCAGAAGCCCGCCTCCGGCGCCGCCTGGCTCGCAGGGAGGATGGGCCGCGACATCGTCACGCGCCACCCGACCACCAGCCCGCCGACCGCGATCAGGATGGCCAGCCCGATGAGGACGAATTCCGTCTGTCCGTGCGGCATCTCCAGCGGGAAATAGTGGTGGGCGCCCTCGAGGACGGGGTCGAGCCAGTGCTCCAGCTTGGCGTCGCCACCGAAGAGCGCCGGGAGGTTCAGCAGGCCGCCGGCCGCGCTCAGGACGCCGAGCACCACCAGCGGCACCGTCATGATGGCCGGCGCCTCGTGCAGGTGCTTCCGCTCCTCGGCCCCGGTGCGGTTCTCGCCGAAAAAGGTCATCGCCATCAGCCGCGCCATGTAGAACGCCGTGAGCGCCGCCGCCACCACCCCGAAGAGCCAGAAGAGGCGGAACGCCGGAATCTCCGCGCCCCGGGCAAAGGCCGCCGCGAGAATCTCGTCCTTCGAGAAGAAGCCGGCGAACGGCGGGATGCCCGCGATGGCCAGCGTGGCGATGAGCATGAGGACGAAGGTCCACGGCATGGCGCGCCGGAGCCCGCCCATGTTCCGCATGTCCTGCGCGTCCTCGTGGGAGTGCGTGGCATGGTAGGCGTGATGCATGGAGTGGATCACGCTGCCGGCGCCGAGGAACAGCAGGGCCTTGAAGAAGGCATGCGTGACGAGGTGGAACACGCCCGCCACGTACGCGCCGGTGCCCACGGCCAGGAACATGTACCCCAGCTGGGAGACGGTGGAGTAGGCCAGGACCTTCTTGATGTCGTACTGCCGGAGCCCGATCGTCGCCGCGAAGAGCGCCGTCAGGGCGCCGATGCCGGCCACCACGGTGCTGGACAGCGGCGCCATGGCGAAGAGAATGTTCGTGCGAGCAACGAGGTAGACGCCCGCCGTGACCATCGTGGCCGCATGGATCAGGGCCGAGACGGGGGTCGGGCCGGCCATGGCGTCCGGCAGCCAGACGTAGAGCGGGATCTGGGCGGACTTGCCGGCGCAGCCGAGGAAGAGGAAGAGCGTGATCATGGTGACCAACGTGCCGCCGGCCGCCAGGTACCGGGGCGCCAACTCAGCGACCTCGAGGAAATTGAGGCTCCCGAGCGCCACCCAGATCAGGAACATGGCGACCATGAAGCCGAAGTCGCCGATGCGGTTCACGAGGAAGGCCTTCTTGCCCGCGTCCGCGTTGGCCTTGTCGCCGTACCAGAAGCCGATCAACAGGTAGGAACAGAGCCCGACGCCCTCCCAGCCGATGAAGAGCACCGGAAGGCTCGAGCCGAGCACCAGGACGAGCATGAAGACCACGAAAAGGTTCAGGTAGGCGAAGTACCGGGCATACCCCGGATCGCTGCGCATGTACCCGACACTGAAGAGATGAATCAGGCTGCCGACGCCGGTGACGACCATGAGCATGACCAGCGAGAGCCGGTCCACCAGGAAGCTCAGCTCGACGGTGAGCGCGCCGGCCGGAAGCCAGGTCCAGAGGTGCACCACGTGCGGCGTGGCCAGGCCGGCGAGGGCGTAGCTTCGGAAGATCAGGGCCACGACCGCGAAGGACCCGAGCAGCACGGCCGGCCCGACGACGCTGACGGCGGCCTTGGCGTCCGGCCGCCAGAGCGCGAGCGCCCCGTTGACCAGGAACCCGGCGAGCGGGAGGGCGACGGCGAGCCAGATGAGGTCGGCGGAGACGTACATCGTCAGCCCTGCAGCAGGGTGTTGGTCTTCAGGTCCACCGAGGTGGTGTGCCGGAAGACCGCGAGGATGATGGCGAGGCCGACCGCCGCCTCAGCGGCGGCGACGGCCATCACGAAGAACACCATGAGCTGGCCGCCGACCCCGTGGAACCGGGAGAGCGCGACGAAGGTCAGGTTGACGGCGTTGAGCATCAGCTCGACGCACATGAAGAGCACGATCGCGTTCCGGCGGATCAGCACGCCGAGCACCCCGATCGAGAACAGCAGGGCCGAGATCGCGAGGGCGGGACCGAGGAGCATCAGATCTTCCTCTTGGCCAGGACGACGGCCCCGATGATGGCCGCGAGCAGCAGCAGCGAGGTCACCTCGAAGGGCACCAGGTAGGTCGAGAAGAGCGGGCCGGCCACCGCGCCGACGACGCCCTGCGTCTCGGCGGCCTGGCGGGCGACCTCCGCGGTGGCGAACACCGCGGCCGGCGAGAGGTCGGTCGTGCCGGTCAGCTCGAACGCAAGCCGGGCGGGGTCGTATCCGGCCAGGCGGAGCAGGTACGCGCCGGTCCCCACGGCCAGGACGAGGGCGATGGCCTTCACCCCCGGCCCCCGGATGTCGCTCGCGGCGTCGCCCAGGTTGAGGAGCATGATCACGAAGATGAAGAGCACCATGATGGCGCCGGTGTAGACCAGCACCTGGATGGCGGCGATGAACGGCGCGCCGAGGATGAGGAACATCCCGGCCAGCGCGAGCATGGTCAGCACCAGCCAGATGGCCGCGGCGAGCGCGTTGCGCTGGAACACGCAGAAGAGCGCCGAGAGGACCGCGATCGTCCCCAACGCCATGAAGATCGTGTCGGCCACCTACTCCCCCCTCGGATCCGTCGGGTCCCAGAGGCTCGAGACCGGGTGCGTCTGGGCGGACAGCCGCTCCAGGTCGTAGACGAAGCGCCCGCGCTCGTACTCGGCATTCTCGTAGTGCACGCCCACGTGGATCGCCTCCTCGGGGCAGACTTCCTGGCAGTAGCCGCAGAAGACGCAGCGGAACTCGTCGATCTCGTAGATCAGCGGGTACCGGTTCCCGTCCTCGTCCTCGCCCGGGACGAGCTTGATGCAGTTGGCGGGGCAGATCTGGGGGCAGAGCCCGCACGCGACGCACTTCGACCGACCCTGCTCATCGGTCAGCATCCGGTGCGTGCCGCGCCACCGGGGGCTGATGGTCCACGTCTCCGTGCTCCGCTCCTCGGGGTACTGCATCGTGATCTTCGGCCGGAAGAGGTGCCGGAACGTGAGCGCCATCCCCTTCAGGGTCGCGCGCACGTAGCTGGCCTCGCTGCCGGGACGATGCATCACCTTCACGCCGATTGCCATGACGAACCCCTCAGGCCGCCCGCGCGCGCCGCGGGGCGGGCGCGGGGGAGCGGATGGACGAACCGCGAATAAGGCGCCCGCGGTCCAGGACCCGGAACACGAAGGCGAGCACCGGGACGTTGAACAGGAAGAGCAGCCCGGAGCGCGCGGCCACGCTCGTCACGCCGAGCGGACCGTCCACCACCCAAACGGCCACGGCCACGAAGAGGACATAGGCCAGGCCCATCGGGATGAGCACCTTCCAGCCAAGCGCCATGAGCTGGTCGTAGCGGAAGCGCGGCAGGGTCCACCGCACCCACATAAAGAGGAACAGGAAGAGGAGGCACTTGGTGAAGAAGACGACCGCGGTGAGAAGGAACTGCGCCATCCCCCCCGCCTCGTCCCAGTGCGTGCCCGGGATATCCCACCCGCCGAGGAAGAGCGTGGTGAACATCATGGAGATCGTCACCATGGCGGCGAACTCCGCGATCATGAACGCGGAGAACTTCATGGCGCTGTACTCGGTGTGGTAGCCGGCCACCAGCTCGGACTCCGACTCCGGCATGTCGAACGGCACACGATTGGTTTCGGCAAACCCCGAGACGAGGAAGATGAATGCCGAGAGGCCGAGCGGGAGCACGAGCCAGCCGAACGGCCCCTGCTGCTGCGCCGTCACGATCTCGACGAACGACACGTTGCCGACGAGGAGGAGGACTGGGATGACGCTGAGGCCCATCGCGACCTCGTAGCTCACCATCTGGGCCGTGGCCCGGAGCCCGCCCATCAGGCTGTACTTGTTGTTGGACGCCCACCCGCCGAGCGCGATGCCGTATACCCCCACGGAGCTCACGGCGAGCACGTAGAGGAAACCGATCGGCAGCACGGTGACCGCCGCGGCGGTGGAGCCGTGGTGGACGATCCGCCCGAGCAGCGGGAGCGTCACGTCGAACTCGAGCGGGATCGGGGCGGCCCAGGGGATGGTGAGGGGGATCATGAGCGCGGCCATCAGGGAGATGGCCGGGGCGATCACGAAGAGCACCTTGCTCGCGCCGCCGGGGATGACCTCTTCCTTCAGGATGTTCTTCAGCCCGTCGGCGAGCGGCTGGAACAGCCCCTTGGGGCCGGCCCGGTTCGGTCCGACGCGGTCCTGGATCCAGGCCGCGATCCATCGCTCCAGGAGCGTCGCGTAGGCCACCAGGATCATGACGAAGGTGAACACCACCACCAGCTTGACCACCGACACCAGGATGAAGCCCTTCATTTCCGGTGTCATCAGGCCGCTCCCGCCGCGGCGGGCGCCGCCGCCCGGCCGCTGAGGCCGAGCCCCGGATACGTCAGCCCCGCGAGGGCCGGCCAATGCGCCCCGAGCGCCGCGAACGCCTCCGCGGAGGTGCCGGGCGCGCCCGCGGCGTCGCCTCCGGACTCCATGGCTCCGGCGGCGACCCACCAGGCGGGCCGGGCCATGCCCGGGGCCGACCGGGCCTGGTGGTACCGCTGGACGCGTCCATCGCGGTTCATCCAGGTCCCGTGCTCCTCGGCCATCGTCGTGATGGGGAGGATGAGGCCGGCGCGCTCCCAGGCGGCGGACTCCACCGTCCCGAGCACCACCACGTTACCGGCACCGGCCAGCGCGGCCGCCTCCGCCTCGGTGAGCGACAC
This sequence comes from Gemmatimonadota bacterium, assembly GCA_022710485.1. GTDB lineage: Bacteria > Gemmatimonadota > Gemmatimonadetes > Gemmatimonadales > GWC2-71-9 > SPDF01. The sequence continues at coordinate 272,093 of JAKLGU010000001.1, forward strand.
ATCCAGCAGGACGACGAGCGCGGCCTTGCCGGCCGCCGCCAGGGCCGAGGCCCACGTGGTGTCGAATCCCAGTTGACGGGCCCCCTCGAGATTGGGCGCCCGCTCCGCACGGAGGGCCAGGCCGGGCACCCCGGCCAGCGGTGCCTCGTCGCCCAGCGGCACCTGCACGGCGCCTGTGAGCGCGTAACGCCCCAGCATCCGGGTGACCCAGCCGAGCGACTCGAGACTCGCGCGCCCGGAGGCCAGCACGACCGCGCTGCCGGCCCCGCCCTTCGTCACCTGGGCCAGCCGCGCGAGGGCGGTATCCCAGTCCACGGCCACGTGCCCGGCCCCCTCGAGAACCAGCGGGGCCTCGACCCGGTCGCCGCGGTTCATCCAGCGGTAGTGCATCCGGCCCTCGTCGCACATGAAGTGGCGGTTTACCTCGAGATTGGCGCGCGGACGGAGCCGGACGACGGTGTTGTCGCGGGTGTCGATCGTGATGTTGCAGCCCTGTGTGCAGCCGGGGCAGACGCTCGGCGTGCGGTCGAGGTCCCACGCGCGCGCCTTGTGCAGGAAGTCCTTCGAGATGAGCGACCCCACCGGGCAGAGGTCCACGACGTTGCCGGCCCAGGGGTGGTCAAGTTCGCGGTCGGGGAAGATCCCGATCGTGGCCCGGTCGCCGCGCTCCGACACGTTCAGCACGCCGTCCTCCGCCACGTCGTCCATGAAACGGACGCACCGGGTGCAGAGGATGCACCGGTTGGGCACGTAGAGGACATCGGGTCCGAACTCCTCGACGGGGTTGTACCGCTTGGGATAGTCGTCGTGGCGGCCGGCGGCGCGCCCCTCCTGGAAGGTGTAGTCCTGCAGCTCGCACTCCCCCGCCTGGTCGCAGATGGGGCAGTCGAGTGGGTGGTTGGCCAGGAGGAACTCGAGGACGCCCTCGCGCGCCTGCTTGGCGGGCGCGCTGTTGACATGCACCACCTGGCCGTCGGCCACGGTGGTGACGCAGGCGGGCATCAGCTTGGGCGCCTTCTCGACCTCCACCAGGCACATGCGGCAGACGGCCGGCGACGGCAGCGACGGGTGGTAGCAGTAGTGGGGGATGAGGACACCGGCCTGCTTGGCGGCCTCGATGATGGAGGTGCCCTTCGGGACGCTCACCTGGGCGCCGTCGATCGTGACGGTCACGCGGTCGGTCATCGGGTCAGGCCATTGCGAGCGCCGGCTGGCGCGCGCCGCTGAGGTAGGCGTCGAACTCAGAGCGGAATTTCGCGATGCCGCTCACGATGGGCGCGGCGCATGAGTCGCTGAGCACGCAGATCGTCTTGCCGGTCATGTTCTCGGACAGGCTGAGGAGCAGGTCGAGGTCCGACGCCTTTCCCTTCCCCGCCAGGATCCGCTCGAGGATCTTGGTGGTCCAGGCGGTGCCCTCGCGGCACTGGGTGCACTGGGCGCACGACTCGTGCGCGTAGAAGCGGGCGAGCCGCCAGATCTGGTACACCATGTCGGTCGAGTCGTCCATGACGATCATGCCGGCGGACCCGAGCATCGATCCGCGCGCCACGACCCCCTCGTAGTCAAGGAGGCAGTCCTCCGTCTCGGCCGCCGTCATGATCGGCACCGAGGAGCCGCCCGGGATCACCGCCTTCAGCGTGCGGCCCGGCTTCATGCCGCCGCACATGTCGAAGATCAGGTCCTTCATCGGCGTCCCCATGGTGACCTCGTAGTTGCCGGGCCGCTGGACGTGGCCGCACACGGAGATCAGCTTGGTGCCGGTGCTCTTCGGGTTGCTGAGGCAGAGGCCCTTGTACCACTCGGCGCCGCGATTGAGGATGTGCGACACCGAGGCGAGGGTCTCGACGTTGTTGATGGTGGTCGGGAGCGCGAAGAGGCCGGCCTGCGCGGGGAACGGGGGCTTGATGCGCGGGTTGCCGCGGCGGCCCTCGATCGAGTTCATCATCGCGGTCTCTTCGCCGCAGATGTACGCCCCCGCCCCGCGGTGGAGCACGATGTCGATCCGCTTGCCCGAGCCGAACACGTCGGCGCCGAGCGCCCCCTTGGCGTAGGCCTCCGCCACGGCGGCCGTCATGACGCGCAGCGGCTCGGTGAACTCGCCGCGGATGTAGATGTAGCAGCGCTCCGCCCCGATGGCGTACGCCGCGATGGCGCACCCCTCGATGAGCTGGTGCGGCGTCCAGCGCATGATCTCGCGGTCCTTGAAGGTGCCCGGCTCCGACTCGTCGGCGTTGCAGACGAGGTAGTGCGGCTTCCCGTCGCCCTTGGGCATGAAGGACCACTTGAGGCCGGTCGGGAACCCGGCGCCGCCGCGGCCGCGCAGCCCGGAGCCCTTGACCTCCTCGATGATCGCGTCGGGCGTCATCCCGAGCGCCTTCCGCAGCGCCGCGTACCCGCCGCGCTGGACCCAGCCGTCGAAGGTGCGCGCCCCTGCGTCGCCGAAGTGCTTCGAGAGCACCGGCGTCTCCTTCGGGTGCGCTGGGTGCGGGTATCCCATTACTTGTACCCCTGCAGGATGCCGGCGACCCGCTCCGGCGTCACGCTCTCGATGAAGTCGTCGTTGATCATGATCGGGGTGGCGAACCCGCAGGCCCCGAGACACTCGACCTCGGACACCGTGAAGCGCCCGTCGGGGCTCGTGGCGCCGAGCTCGCCGCAGCCCGTCTCCCGGAGCAGCGCCTCCATCACGGCCTCCGCGCCGCAGAGGTTGCACGGCGACGTCGTGCAGACCTGGATGAAGTGCCGGCCGACCGGGTGGGTGTGGTACATCGTGTAGAAGGTGACGACGCCCTTCACGTACGCCGGCGTCAGGCCCAGCACCTCGGCCACCTCCGCCATGGCGGGCTCCGAGATCCAACCCCGCTCCTCCTGCACCATCCAGAGCGCCGGGAGGAGGCAGGCCTGCTTCGTCGGGTACTGCGGGAAGAGCGCCTCCAGCCGGGCCAGGACGCGTCCGGTGAAGACCGCCTGGTGCGGCGCGTCGGCGTGGCCGTGCGTGGTGCCGCTCATCGATCGATTTCTCCCATGACGATATCGACGCTCGCGTTGGTGGCGATCACGTCGGAGAGGAGCGCGCCCTCGCACATCTGGGGCAGCGCCGAAAGATTCAGGAACGACGGCGGCCGGATCCGCCACCGGACCGGCTTGGCGGTGCCGTCGGAGACGAAGTAGTAGCCCAGCTCTCCCTTGGGGTTCTCGATGCCGAGGTACGCCTCGCCGACGGGGGGACGGATCCCTTCCATCACCTGCTTGAAGTGGTGGATCATCGACTCCATGTCGCTCATGGCGCGCGATTTCGGCGGCAGGATGACCCGCGCGTCGTCCACGTTGACCGGCGCCCCGCGCAGCCCGGCCAGCCGGTCGAGCGCCTGCTCGAGGATGCGGGTGGACTGGAACATCTCCTCGAGGCGCACCAGGTAGCGGTCGTAGTTGTCGCCGTGCTCGCCCACCGGGACATCGAAGTCGTACGTGTCGTAGCCCAGGTAGGGGCGGTCCTTGCGGACGTCGTAGTCCACGCCGGTGGAGCGGAGGAGCGGCCCCGACAGCGAGCCGTTGACCGCGGCCTCGCGGCTGATGACACCGACGCCCTGGTTGCGGCCGCACCAGATGGCGTTCTTGGTGAACATCGTGTCCACTTCCTGCAGGACCTTCGGGAAGGTCTGGCAGAAGTCGCGCAGCCCCGCCTCCCACCCCTCGGGAATGTCGGCCATCATCCCGCCCACGCGGGTGAGCGACGTGGTGAGCCGCGCGCCGGTCCAGGCCTCCTGCAAGTTGTAGATCCGCTCCCGCTGGTAGAAGAGCCAGAGGAACGGCGTGAACGCGCCGATGTCGATGCCGGTGGTGCCGAGCCAGACGATGTGGCTGATGATCCGGCTCATTTCGCACGCGATGACCCGGAGCACCTGGCACCGCTCGGTGATCTCGATGCCCATCAGCTTCTCGGACGCCATGGCGAGGCAGACGTTGTTGGCCATCGGCGAGAGATAGTCGGTGCGGTCGGTCAGCGGGATGATCTGGTTGTAGTGCCGGTACTCGGCCAGCTTCTCGAAGCCCGAGTGCAGGTACCCGATGTGCGGGATGCAGCGGGTGACGGTCTCGCCGTCGAGCTCGATGACCAGCCGCAGCACGCCGTGCGTGGCGGGGTGCTGCGGGCCGATGTTGATGAGGGTGTGCTCGGAGGCGAAGTCGTCGGCCTCGCGGGCGCGCGCGCCCAGCGGGACGCGGATGTCCCGGCCCGCGGCGTCGACGCCCGGCGTGCTCAGCTCGAATTCCACGGTGCGCGTGCTCACGAGACCTCCCCCCGCTCGCCGCGCCCCAGACGCTCGCGCATTTCCACGCTCAGCTCCCGGTACGACTCGGCGATGGACAGCTCCTCGAGCGAGTAGTGCGCCTCGGGGTTGGCGGCGAGCGCCTGGCGAGTCTGCTCGGAGCGGCTGAAGTGGCCGCGCAGCGGGAAGTCCTTCCGGAGCGGAAAGCCCTCGGCGTAGGTCTCCCACATCAGGATGCGGCGCAGGTCGGGGTGGTTCCGGAAGGTGACGCCGAACATGTCGAACACCTCGCGCTCCAGCCAGTTGGCGCCGGCCCAGAGGTCGCACACGCTCTCCACCTCGAGCGGCTGCGCCTTGTCGAGCTCCAGCTTGATCCGGAGGTCGGCGCGGCGCGCGAGCGAGCGGAGCTGATAGACCACCTCGAGGGGGAGTTCTCCGTCGCGGTACTCGACGGCCGTGAGGTCGGTCAGGTAGTCGAAGCCCTGGCCGGGATCGTCGCGCAGCCAGGACAGGACCTCGTGCGCCCGGTCGGCCGCGACCCATACGACGGTGTCGCCGCAGATGACACGGTCACGGAGGATGGAATTCCCGAAGCGGGCCCGGAGCGCCGCGACGGACGGCGAGGCGGCAGCGGCGGCGGTCATGAGGAGCGGGTCTGGTGGACGGAGTTGCCGAAGGGTTCGGAGATTTCGTCGATCAGCGCGGGGGCCCGGAAGAGCCCGTCGGGACCGAGCGTGCGCTCGACGCGAAGCTGCTGGTCGGTCAGGCTTTCGCCCATGATCTTCTTCTGCAGCAGGAAGATGGCGTAGAGCAGCCCCTCCGGCCGGGGCGGGCAGCCCGGGACGTAGACGTCCACCGGGATGATGGTGTCGATGCCCTGCACCATGGCGTAGTTGTCGAAGATGCCGCCGGAGGAGGCGCAGGCCCCCATCGAAATGGACCACTTCGGCTGCGGCATCTGGTCCCAGACGCGCCGGATGACCGGCGCGAGCTTGAACGGGAGCCGCCCGGCGCAGATGAGGACGTCGGCCTGGCGGGGCGTGAAGCCCTGCCGCTCCATCCCGAAGCGCGAGATGTCATAGCGACCGGCCGCGGTGGCCATGAACTCGATGGCGCAGCAGGCGGTGCCGAAGGGCATCGGCCAGAGGGAGCGGGTGCGCGACCAGTTCACCAGGTCCGAGAGCCGGGCCGTCACCCAATTGGGGGACTCCCCGGAGACCTCGGCGACGCCCTGGCCCGCGTCGGGGCCGGTCAATCCCATTGCAGCGCTCCCCGCTTCCACACGTAGAGGTAGCCGACCGCGAGGATCAGCACGAAGACCAACATTTCGACGAGCAGGAAGAGGCGGTCGGCCACCAGCTGCTGGAAGGCCACCGCCCACGGCACCATGAACACGGTCTCGATGTCGAACAGGATGAAGAGCATGGCGACGAGGTAGAACTTGACCGAGAACCGCTCCCGGGCGTCGCCGAGGACCGGCATGCCGGACTCGTAGGGCGACTGCTTCACCGCGGTCTTCCGGCGCGTCCCGAGCAGGAGGCCGAGGCCGTGCGACAGCCCCAGCATGGCGACCGCCGTGACGATCACGATGGCCAGCATGAAGAGCAGCGGAATGTATGGCGAGAGGTTCAGGGAGCACCATCCTGACAAGGGCTGGGCCGCAGAGCGACACAAAGTTAACAGAGGCCTCAGCGAGGTCAACCCAAGTCGTGACCCGAGGCGCACCTAGGCGTTGCGGCGAGACCCCGGCGCCGGGTACCTTTCCCGGCGATTTCACCCATTCCGAGGCGCGAGCCGTCATGTCCATCAAGTCCGACCGCTGGATCCGCCGCATGGCCCGGGAACACGCGATGATCGAACCGTTCGAGGACCGCCAGGTCCGCCGGACGGACGCGCACGGCCGCCAGGTCATTTCGTACGGGGTGTCCTCCTACGGCTACGACATGCGGGTCGCACCGGAATTCAAGATCTTCACCAACGCGCTGTCGGCGATCGTGGACCCGAAGGCGTTCGACGCCAAGAGCTTCGTGGAGTTCGAGGGCGAGAGCTGCATTGTGCCGCCCAACAGCTTCGCGCTCGCCCGCTCCATCGAGTACTTCCGCATCCCGCGCAACGTCCTGACGATCTGCGTCGGCAAGTCCACCTACGCCCGGTGCGGCATCATCACCAACGTGACGCCCTTCGAGCCGGAGTGGGAGGGATTCGTCACGCTCGAGATCAGCAACACCACGCCCCTGCCCGCCCGCGTGTACGCGAACGAGGGCATCTGCCAGGTGCTCTTCTTCGAGGCGGACGCGGACGACGAGTGCGAGGTGAGCTACAAGGACAAGGCCGGGAAGTACCAGGGGCAGGTCGGCGTCACGCTGCCGCGCCTCTAGCGCGCCGGCGCCCGCAACTCCGCCACCGCCCCCTCGACAAGGGCCGCCGCCCGGTTCGTCCGCGCGGCGAGGTCGGCCACCTCGGCGGCCGCCAGCACCGCGTCCCCGTCCGCAATGGACGCTTCCAGGCCAGGCAATCCCACCGCCCCATAGCCGTCGTCCCTTCCAGGCGCAAAGAGAATGTTCCGGTAAAACGGTCGGCCCGGGATTCCTTCCGGCCGCGCGAACGCCTGTTCCGCCATTCGGAGCGAGTCGTTCGCGGCGGCGAGCGCCGCCGCCCGGGGTGCGCGCCCGCCCCGCGCCGCGCTCAGCGCCGTCAGCGCCGAGTCGAACGAGGTGCCGGCGGCCGTGAGGCGCGCGACCGCGCTGTCGAGCCCGCCCCACCCCGCCACGGTCATCCCGCTCGCCGCCGCCTGGGTCCGGCGGGTCGAGCCCATTTGTCCCACAACCCGGCCGAATTCGGCGAAATCGAAGGGGAGCAGGTCCGTGTTGGCCAGGCGCGTCACGGCGATGGCGGCCATCCTTGCCGCGGCCGCGTGGCTCAGGTACCCCGGGTCGCCGAACCGTTCCATCCAGTTGAAAGAATCATACGCGGAGTGGTACACGCCGTACCTGCCCCCGAACCCGAAGTCGAATGAGGGAATGCCCAGCACGTTGTAGAAGCCGGCGAAGTCGCTCCCGCCGCCAAGATCTCCAATCGGCACCGACGCCGAATCGGTGGGGCGGGTGTTGCGCCGCCATGCTTCGTAGACGGACACCGAGTCTCCCGGCTGGCGTGCCGAGGCCGCGAGGTCCCGGATGAAGGCCCAGAGGGACGCGGTCCCGGCGGCGTGGAAGTTCCGGCCATTGGCGCTGACATCGAGGTTGAGGTACGCCACCGCCTTCTCGCGCAGCGTATCCGCCATCTGCTCCACGTACTCCATCGAGCCGACCAGCCCCCATTCCTCGCCGTCCCAGGTGGCGAGCACGATGGTCCGCTTCGGCCGGAACCCGGCGGCCGCCGCGTCGCCGATGGCCCGGCCCGCCTCGAGGATGGTCGAGACGCCGCTCACGTTATCCGCCGCCCCCGGCCCCCAGGCGTCCCGGTGCCCTCCCGCGATGACCCACCGACCCGGCCAAGCCGTTCCGCGCATCACGGCGATGGTGTTCGTGATGGTCTTGTACGCCGCCTCGCCCCGCTGGGCCCAGACCGCCACCCGCACCGTCACCTCACCGCCGCCGATGCGATAGCGGAAGGGCAGCCCGCCTTGCCACGCCTGCGGCACCTCGGGGCCCTCGAGCGGCTGGAGGATCGCCTGCGCATTGCGATACCCGATCGGCACCACCGGAATTCGGGGGCCGGGGATCGAGTCCTGCGGGAGGTGAGTCGCATCGAGGGTGGACGGCCATCCGGGAGTGGATTGGTCGCCTCGTGTCTCCACGCCCAGGCTGCCCCGCTGCGGTGAGTCGGGATGGCGCATCGGTCCGTTCGGATAGGTGGGCCCGACGAAATAGCCGTCGTCCTGCGGGTCCGAGTAGAGCAAGAGCGCCGCGGCGCCGTGGGCCTCGGCCTCGCGCGCCTTGATTCCGCGGTGGGACCGCCCGTAGCGGGCAAGCACCACCCGACCCTCCACGCTGACCCCGATCGAATCGAGAGCCCTGTAGTCCGCCGGCAGGCCGTAGTTCACGTACACCACCCCGCCGGTGACGTCGCCCACCCCGCTGTAGCCGTTCATGGCCGGCCAGATCTCCCCGTGCGTTGCGGGATCCTCGCGAAGCGCCGGTTCCGTCAGGACCAGGCGACGGGGGGTCGGCCGGACCAGCTCGACGATCGCCGAGTCCTGGAAGGGGATGTAGACGCGGAACGAGACGCTCGCGGTGTCGAAGCCGGCAAGGGCGAGCTGCCGGTTGACGTAGCCGGCGGTCCTGGCCTGCGCGGGCGTGCCCGCGACGTGCGGCGTGGCCGCGAGTGTGCGGGAATCCTTCCTGACCGAGGCGGGCGTGATGAGGGTGTCGAGCATCCGCTCGAGCGTCCGCTGGCGAGCCGACGCGACCGTGGTGAAGCCGGCCACGGACTGGGCGACAACCACCCCCGGCAGGGGGATGAGGGCGAGGACGGCGAGCAACGCGAATCGGAAACGGATCATGCCCGCATCCCGTAGGAGGTGAGGCGGAAATATCCACCCGCCCCGCTGCATCGACAACCTCAATTCGTGGAGCGTCCCGTGCGCGCAGGCCTGTTCGTCATTTCCTGCCTCCTTGCCACGCCGTTGCTGGCCCAGGATACCGCCGCGTCCCCCAAGCCCGTCCCGCCCCCCACCTCGGATCTCTCGCCGTTCCGGCGTCTCGACCTTCCCACCCCGGGGATGATCCGGACGGGGAGCGGCGCACCGGGAGGCAGCTACTGGCAGCAGCGGGCGGACTACGTCATCCGGGCCACCCTCGACACGGTCGAGCGCCGGCTCACGGGCGAGGAACAGATCACGTACGCCAACAACTCCTCGGATACGCTTCGCTACGTCTGGATCCAGCTCGACCAGAACGTGTTCAGCCGGTCGAGTCGGGGCACCGCCATCATGCCACCCAACACGCGCTTCGGCCCCCGCGGCGCGGACGGCGGCGTGACGCTGACCCGCGTGGCGGTGGGCGCGCCGGCCAGGGGCACCGGGAAGCCGGCACGCCCCGCAGTGGAGGCCGCCCACCAGGTCAACGGCACGATGATGCGTGTGGACCTCCCCCGCCCCCTGCCGCCGAAGGACCGGATTACGCTGGAGTTCGCCTGGTCCTTCCCGTTCGACACGACGATCACCAACCGGATGGGGATCGAGCTGGTGGACGGGAGTTACGTCTACGAGGTGGCGCAGTGGTATCCACGGTTGGCGGTCTACGACGACGTGCGGGGGTGGAACACCGAGCAGTACCTCGGGCAGGGCGAGTTCTACCTCGAATACGGCACGTTCGACGTCAGCCTGACGGTGCCCGCCAACATGATCGTGGGTGCCACGGGGGTGCTGCAGAATCCCGCCGAGGTGCTGACGGCGGCACAGCGCACGAGGCTGGCCAGCGCCCGGACCAGCGACGCCACGGTGGTGATCCGCGGGAAGGACGAGATCGACGACCCCGCATCCCGCCCGCGGCCCGCGTCGGGGATGCTTACCTGGCGGTTCCACGCCGACAGCGTGCGCGACTTCGCGTGGGCGGCCGCCCGCCACTTCATCTGGGACGCGGTAGGGGTCAACCAGGGGAAGACGCTCGCCATGAGCCTCTACCCGCCGTCGGCCGACTCGATCTGGAAGGAGTCGAGCCAGTATGCGAAGTTCGCGCTCGAGGCCTATTCCCGTCAGTGGTTCCCGTACCCCTACCCCGTGGCGATCAACGTGAACGGGCCGGAGGGCGGGATGGAATACCCGATGATCGTCTTCTGCGGCAACCGCACCAACGCCCAGGCGCTCTACAGCGTCACCGACCACGAATTCGGCCACACCTGGTTCCCGATGGTCGTGGGCAACAACGAACGGCTCTATCCGTGGATGGACGAGGGCTTCAACACCTTCATGAACTACTACAACTGGAAGCTCCGCTACCCGGACACGCCCAACCGGCGCGGCAACGCGCAGGCCTACGTCGGCTATGCGCTTTCGGGCCGCGAGGTCCCGATCTTCACTCCGGCCGACCGGGTGCCGGCCCCCCTCCTCGGTCACGCCGCGTACAACAAGCCCGGCCTCGGGCTCATCATCCTGCGCGACCAGGTCCTCGGCCCCGACCGGTTCGACCCGGCGTTCCGTGAGTACATCCGGCGGTGGGCCTTCAAGCACCCGACCCCGGCCGACTTCTTCCGGACGATGGAGGACGGGGTGGGGGAGGATCTGAGCTGGTTCTGGCGTTCGTGGTTCTACACCACGGAAACGCTGGACCAGGCGGTGGACTCGATCAAGGTCGTGGAGCGCCAGGGCGCACCGCAGTCGCGGGTGTACCTGCAGAACGTCGGGCCGATGGTCATGCCGGTGGACCTGACGCTGTACTTCGAGGGGGCGCCGCCCGAACAGCGCCGGCTGCCGGTGGAAGTGTGGTATAGCGGGAAGGGCTATATCCTCGCTGTGCCGGACCGGCGCGTGGTAGGCGTGGTCGTGGACCCGGCGGAGGTGTTCCCGGACGTGAACCGCGCGAACAACAAGACGGGCCAGGTGCCGGCACCGACCCCCTGACTGCCGCCTCCCTCAGGGAACGAGGGAGGTGATCTCGAAGGTCATGAGCGCAGGGTTGGCGGGGTTCCTCGCCGCAAAGACAAAGGTGCGCCCCGCCACGGTCTCGACCGTGGCGGTGTGCAGCCCCTGGGCCACGAGGTACTTGGCAAGAAAGACCGGCTGCGACGGGGACCCCGCCAGCGAGTAGACGTGGAGCCCGGCGTTCGGCCCGTTCTCCGCGCTGAACACCAGCAGCTTGCCGTCTGCGCTCACCTGGACGTCGCTCACGGTGGTGATGCCGCTCGTGATGACGGAATCCACCAGGAGCGGGGTGCCTGCGCCGAGCTGCCAGACCTTGACGGCGTTCCCGGGCTGGGTCCCCCGGTTGCCCCATCCGCCGGTGTAGCCGTAGCCGTTCTGCACCCAGAGGTCCGACGTGAACCGTTCCGGCACGTTGTTCCCGCCGCCGACCACCGAGAACGCCCCTCCGGTGTAGCGCAGCCGCCAGAATCCGCTCAGCATGTCGGAGGCGAAGAGGTCGCCTCCCTGGTATTGCATCACGCCCCAGACGAAGGTGTTCCCCGCCCCGCCCGGCTGGATCCGCGCCAGCTCCCTGCTCGACAGGTCCGCGGGCAGGGTGCCGGAGATGTCGAGCGCCACCACGCCGCCATTGTAGTAGGCGGCGTACAGGATCTCGTTCGCCTCGTCCACCCAGAAATTGTGGGTACCGGCGCTGCCGGTGCCACCCGCGATCGTCATGTGATAGCTCCCGACTTCCACCGGCGCGGCCAGGTTCGAGACATCGACCACGTGGATGTCACCCGAACTGGACGAGCCCACGCTGCCTGGCCCCTCCTCGCCCACGAACAGGTAGCGCTTCGACCCGCTCGGCGAGTGGTACCACCAGGCGTTGTGGGCGTTCCCCCCCGCCGTGACGAGGGAGCCGACCCGCTTCGGCGCCTCCGGGGTCCCCCCGGCGATGCCGTTCCCGAAGTCGTAGATGAAGACGCCCTCGTCCCACACGCAGAGGAAGGCCAGCCCGTCCCGGACGAACGTGTCGTGGAGCCCATAGTTGGCAGGGACGCCCACGGTGCTCACGAGGCGAATGCCGGTCGTGCTCGTCGCCGTGAAGGTGACCGGCGATCCGGTGAGGCCCGCCACGGTGGCCGTCGCCGACTGGGCGGCCGTTGTGTTGCCGAGTGTGTGCACCGCCGTCGCGGCCCCTGAGGCGGCCGTGACGCTCGACGGACTCGACAGCGTGCCGCCGCCTGACGTCACCGCCCACGTCACTGTGACGCCGGCCACCGGATTGTTGTACTGGTCCTGCGCGACGACCGCGTACGCCAGCGGCAATGGGGACCCCGCCCATCCGGTCTGCCCGTCGCCGGTGCTCTTCTTGAGCTGCGTGGCGGGGCCGGCGGTGCCCGTGACGGTGAACGTGGCCGGTGCGCCGCCGACCCCCTCGGCCGTCGCACGAGCGCGCTGCTGGCCGGCGACCTGACCGAGCGTGAAGGTGCCGCTCGCGATTCCGGCGCCGCTGGTGACGCTCGATGCGGTGATGGTCCCGCCCCCGCTCACGACGGACCAGGTCACGGTCACGCCCTCCTCCGGCGTGCCCGAGACGTCAGTCACCTTCGCGGTGAGGACTGCACCCGTCGCCACCGGCGCGGATTGGCCGTCGCCGCCTGCCACGACGATCAGCCGCGTCGGCGCCGGTCCGGCGCTGTCGCTGCCGCACCCTGCCGCCGGCGCGAGGAGCGCCAGCCCCAGCGCCGCCCGGTACGCCATGTGAATCCGCATGCTCGCGTCCTAGTGTTGGTGTGGTGCGACGGAGCGGCCAAGGATGTCCTCCGACACCCCATACCGGCCCATCAGATGCGAAAACGCCGTCCGGCCCAGCCCGACGGTGATGCCAAGGGTCAGCCCCCAGAAGTCCGTCCCCTGGTACCAGAGGGCCGGGTCGAAGACGCCTGGCCCGGCGCTCGCGACGGTGATATAGGACGCCTCGACAAAAGGCCGCAGCCGCAGCGCCCCTCCGCCCGCCAGCAGGTCGCGACCAACGCCGACCGTGTTGAGCGTCCACCGCGTCGTGCCCAGGATGGCGTCCTCGAGATGCGGCCGGACACTCCGGGTCGGCTCGCCGAAGATCCGCTCCTCCTCGGGACGCTCCGTCCGCTCGAATTGGTAGTACAGGCGGGTGGCGCCGAGATCCCACGACGCCTCCGCCAGGAACGAGTCGAAGACGAAGAGGCCGTCGCCCTCGACCGTCTCGGCCCATTCCGCCATCGCGTAGAAGGGGTGGCCGGCGAGCGGCCGCGTCCACTGCGCCGAGGCGTGCCACTTGTCCTGATCGGTGCCGGAGCCGGCGCGGTGCTCCGGCGACTGCACTGAAGCGTAGGACGCCTCGAGCTGCAGCCCTCGCACAGGCAGCGCCGTGAGCCGGGCCGACCAGGAGTCGCCAAACCGGCTGAAGTTGGGACTTTCCTGCGGATACTCCGGCTCGTCGCCGTTGAAGAGGGACACCTCCGCCATGACCGGACCGGCTAGGACGCCGCCGGTCAGCACGGCGCGCTCCAGGATCTGGCTCCAATGATGGTTCACCGGGTACCGGAGGGTGAGCCGGTTGGCCGGGTCGTCGCTCCCGAAGGCGGCGAACCCCTTGCCGCCGCTCAGGGAGAACTCCGCGTCCGCAAGCCTTCCCACCCCCGAGACCATCAGCTCGTGCAAGACGGTGTGGGGGTGGCGCCGGTCCACGAACCCCTCGCCCCACGCGGCGATGGTCAGCTCGCCATCCGGGATGGTCCACGCCTCGAAGTCCACGGTGCTGGTGACCCGGAGCGCCCCGCCGTAGGCGGTGGCGTGCGCCATGAGCATCGGCTGCACGACCTGGAGCTTGGCGAGGTCTCCCCCCAGCGGTTCCCGGCTGGAATAGGTGGCGGCCACGATGCCTCGGCCGGCGATGGTTGCCGAGGTCGAGCCGCCCTGCCCGCGCAGGGCGGCGGGCAGGGCGGCGAGGACCATCACGAGCAGGAGCGGGGTGCGGGTCAGGGAGCCCCGGCCGCGGCGGCGGACTCCGGCCGCGCGCGCAGCGATGCGACGCGGAAGTCGCGGTTCATCCGGGCGATGGTCTCGAGACTGATCCCCTTCGGGCAGGCCTCGGTGCACTCGCCGTAGTTGGTGCAGCCGCCGAACCCCTCCAGGTCCATCTGGGCGATCATGCCGAGCGCCCGCCGGTCACGCTCGGGCTGCCCCTGTGGCAGGACGCCGAGGTGCGAGACCTTGGCCGCGGTGAAGAGCATGGCCGACGCGTTCGGGCAGGCGGCGACGCAGGCGCCGCAGCCGATGCATTGCGCGGCGTCCATGGCGCTGTCGGCATCCTGCTTGGGGACGAGGATGGCATGCGCGTCGGGCGCGTTCCCGGTGGCGATGCTGATGAATCCCCCCGCCTCGATGATGCGGTCGAGCGGCGATCGGTCCACCACCAGGTCCCGGAGCACCGGAAAGGCGCGCGCGCGCCAGGGCTCCACGACGATCTCATCGCCGTCCCGGAAGCTGCGCATGTGCAGCTGGCAGGTGGCGGTACCCGCCATCGGCCCGTGTGCCACGCCGTTGATCATCACGCCGCACGAGCCGCAGATTCCCTCGCGACAGTCGTGGTCGAACGCGATCGGCGCCTCGCCCTTCTCGATGAGGCCCTCGTTCACGACGTCCAGCATCTCCAGGAACGACATGTCGGGGCTGACGCCGCGCGCCTCGTACCGCTCCAGGCGGCCCGCGCTGCCGGCGTCGGGCTGGCGCCACACGTGCAGGGTCAGGTTCATCACTTGTAGCTCCGCGTGGCCAGCTGGACGTTCTCGTACGTGAGCGGTTCGACGTGGCGGACGGGGGGCGAGTCGTCACCGGTGTACTCCCAGGCCGCCACGTGCGCGAACCGCTCGTCGTCGCGCTTCGCCTCGCCGTCGCTGGTCTGGTACTCGGTGCGGAAGTGGCCGCCGCAGGACTCCTCGCGCACCAGCGCGTCGCGGCACATCAGCTCCGCGAACTCCATGAAGTCTGCCACGCGCCCCGCCTTCTCGAGCGACTGGTTCAGCTCCTCGCCCGTGCCGAGGACCTTCACGTCCTTCCAGAACTCGGCCCGGAGTTCCGGGATCCGCGCCAGCGCGGTCCGGAGCCCCTCGGCGTTGCGGGCCATGCCGCAGTGCTCCCAGAGCAGCTTGCCGAGCTCGCGGTGGAAGGAGTCCACCGTGCGCGTGCCGTTGACGGCCAGCAGCCTCCGCATCCGCTCGTTGACCTGGGCGACCACCGCGCGGGACTCGGGGTGGCTCGCGTCCACCTTGGCGAGCTTGTGCGTGGCGATGTAGTTCCCGATGGTGTACGGCAGCACGAAGTAGCCGTCGGCCAGCCCCTGCATGAGCGCGCTGGCCCCGAGCCGGTTGGCACCGTGGTCGGAGAAGTTCGCCTCCCCGATCACGAAGAGCCCCGGGATGGTCCCCATCAGGTTGTAGTCCACCCAGAGCCCGCCCATGGTGTAATGGACGGCAGGGTAGATCCGCATCGGCACCTTGTACGGGTCTTCGTCGGTGATCCGCTGGTACATCTCGAAGAGGTTGCCGTACCGCTCCCGGATGGTGTCCTCGCCGAGCCGGGCGATCGCGTCGGCGAAGTCGAGGTACACACCGCGCCCCCCCGGCCCGACCCCCCGCCCCTCGTCGCAGACTTCCTTGGCGGACCGGGAGGAGATGTCCCGCGGAGCCAGGTTGCCGAAGCTCGGGTACTTTCGCTCGAGATAGTAGTCGCGCTCCGCGTCGGGGATGTCCCCGGGCGCGCGGGTGTCACCCTTTTGCTTCGGGACCCAGACGCGTCCGTCGTTCCGGAGCGACTCGCTCATCAGGGTCAGCTTCGACTGGTGCTCGCCCGCCACCGGGATGCATGTGGGGTGGATCTGGGTGAAGCAGGGATTGGCAAACGCCGCACCGCGCTTGTAGGCGCGGTAGGTGGCGCTGACGTTGCACCCCTTGGCGTTGGTCGAGAGGTAGAAGACGTTGCCGTAGCCCCCGGTGCCAAGGACCACGGCGTCGCCGAACCAGGTCTCGACCGCGCCGCTCACCATGTCGCGCGTCACGATGCCGCGCGCCTGCCCGTCGACGACGATGAGGTCGAGCATTTCGGTGCGGGTGTGCATCTGCACCGTGCCGGCCGCCACCTGGCGCTCGAGCGCGCTGTAGGCCCCGAGGAGCAGCTGCTGACCCGTCTGGCCGCGCGCGTAGAAGGTGCGGGACACCTGCGCGCCGCCGAACGACCGGTTGGCGAGGAGCCCGCCGTACTCGCGCGCGAAGGGCACGCCCTGCGCCACGCACTGGTCGATGATGTTCACGCTGACCTGGGCCAGCCGGTAGACGTTCGCCTCGCGGGCCCGGAAGTCGCCGCCCTTGACGGTGTCGTAGAACAGCCGCCAGACGCTGTCGCCGTCGTTCGGGTAATTCTTGGCGGCGTTGATCCCGCCCTGCGCGGCGATGCTGTGGGCCCGGCGCGGGGAATCCTGGTAGCAGAAGCAGTGGACGTTGTAGCCGAGCTCGCCCAGCGTGGCGGCCGCCGACCCGCCCGCCAGCCCGGAGCCCACCACGAGGATGGTGTGCTTCCGCTTGTTGGCGGGGTTGACCAGCTTGAGGTCGAACTTGTGGCGGTCCCACTTCTCGGCCAGCGGACCGGCCGGCACGTTCGACTTGAGCTCGATGCTCACCGCAGCATCCCCCCGAGAATGGCCGACGGGATCGCGATGAACCCCAGCGACACGATGAGCGCCACGACGGTCGCGACGACGCGCCGGGCGGGATTGTAGCGGGTATGGCTCCACCCCATCGTCTGGAAGAAGCTCCAGATCCCGTGGGTCAGGTGCGCCAGCAGGGCCACCATCGCGGCGATGTAGAAGAGCGCCACCCACGGCACCTGGAAGGAACTCACCACGTTGCCGTACACATCGGTGTGGCTGAAGGTGTAGCCCGGGTGGATGGTGCCGGTGGTGAAGTGGAGCAGGTGGAAGACGATGAAGACGAGGAGAAAGATGCCGCCGACGCGCATCAGCCGCGCAGACCGCGTGGACGCCTGCGGCACCCGCTTGGCGTACGCCACGGGGCGGCTCACCTGGTTCAGCCGGATGAGGGTCAGCGCGGCCCAGACGTGGAGACCGACGGCGGCGAGCAACCCCAGCCGGACCGTCCAGAGGACGAGGGCGCTGCTCTTGAGGAACGCCCCCCACCCGTTGAGCGCCTCCGGGCCCTTGAAGACGAGCAGGTTGCCCGCCATATGACCCAGGACGAACCCGACGAGGAGCAGGCCGGTGACGGCCATGATCACCTTGCGGCCGACCGTGGACCGCGCGAAGGCGAGCGGTGTGCTCATCCGATGGCCACCATCGTCTCGCGGACCGCGTCGGCCGAGGCGTGCAGCTCCTTCCGCTCCGCGTCCGTCAGCGTCACCTCGACGATGGCCTCGAGTCCGCGCCGCCCCAGCTTGCACGGCACGCCGCAGAACACGTCCTTGAGGCCGTACTCCCCCGTGAGCCACGCGGAACAGGGCAGGATACGCTTCTTGTCGAGCGCGATGGCCTCCACCATCTGCACGGCGGCGGAACTCGGCGCGTAGTAGGCGGACCCGGTCTTGAGCAGCGCCACGATCTCGGCCCCGCCCTTGCGCGTGCGGTCCACGATCGCGTCCAGCTTCTCCTTGGCGATGAGCTGGGTGACGGGAATCCCCGAGACGGTGGTATAGGAGATGAGCGGCACCATGGTGTCGCCGTGGCCGCCGAGGACCATCGCCTGGATGTCCTCGACCGAGACGTCGAGCGCCTCGGCGAGGAACGAGCGGTAGCGGGCTGTGTCGAGCACGCCCGCCATGCCGATGACACGCTCGCGCGGGAAGCCCGACTCCTTCATGGCCACGTGGCACATCACGTCGAGCGGGTTCGACACGACGACGATGATGCTCTGGGGCGCCACGCGCTTGATCTCGCGGGCCACGGAGCCCACGATGCCGGCGTTGGTCTTGACCAGGTCGTCGCGGCTCATCCCCGGCTTCCGCGCGATGCCCGCCGTGACGATGAACACCTCGGCCCCGGCCGCCTCCTCATACCCGTTCGACCCGACCACGCGGGTGTCGAACCCCTCGATCGGGGCGGACTCCCACTGATCCAACCCCTTCCCCTGCGGCACCCCCTCGACGACATCGATCATGACGACACGGCGCGCGAGATTCTTTTCGGCCAGGCGCTGGGCGGCGGTGGCTCCGACATTGCCCGCGCCGACGACGGCGATCTTCTGCAACATGGTTGTTCGAGTCCCGGGTCAGGGTCTGGTGAGGATTGGAGGCCGGAAAGCTAAAGGCCCGGGGGTCCTGTTCCAAGGGCGCGCGCGGCTACCTCCGCCGGCGGCTGCGCTTCTTTTTCGGGGCCGCGGGGGCCTCGCCCTCCGGCTCCTCCGCGGGCACCGGCGCCCCGATCCGGCGCAATCCCTCGTACAGCACGACGCTCACCGCGTTCGCCAGGTTGAGGCTCCGCACCTCGCCCGGCATCGGAATCCTGAAACAGCGCTCCGGGTGCTTCTCCAGGATCCGCGCCGGCATGCCGTCGGTCTCGTTCCCGAAGATCAGCACGCTATTCCACGTGAAGGGAGCTTCAGAAAGGTCGCGGGTGGCGTTCGCGGAGAAGTACAGGCATCGGTCGCGCGCGATCGCGTCCCGGAACGCGAACCAGTCGGGATGCAGCCATAGGTCCACCTTGTCCCAGTAGTCGAGGCCGGCGCGCTTGACCTCCTTGTCGTCCACGGAGAAGCCCAGCGGCTCGATCAGGTGAAGCGGCGCGCCGGCCGCCGCGCAGAGCCGGGCGATGTTGCCGGTGTTCGGCGGAATCCTGGGCTCGATCAGCGCGACGTGCAGGGCCATGGTCTCGGTGCTCCGGAAGGGGCGGTCGGGTGACGAACGAAAGGCGGCGGGAGACGCTCAGCCGCCGCGGGTGTGCATTTCGCGCCGTGGATCGGCACGCAGGGTCTCGACCTGGTACAGGACGCCGCGCTCGGGCACGGCCAGCCGCTGCTCCGCGCCGCGGTCGGTCCGCCGCCCCCACCTGTCCCGGATCAGCGCCGTCAACTCGACGTCGGTGGCGCCACCGCGCATCACGTCGCGGAGGTTGATGCCATCGGTCGCGTAGAGGCAGAGGTACCAGGTACCGTCGGCGGTGAGCCGGCTGCGGTCGCAATCGCGGCAGAAGGGGGCGGTGGTGGAGGCGATGACGCCGAAGACGGTGCCGTCGGCCAGGCGGAAGCGCTCCGCCGGCGCGGCCGCCCGGGCGGGCAGCGGCTCGGCGGGTCCATGCACCGCCTCGATGACGGCGAGGATGTCGCGCTGGGACACGACCTGGTCCGGGGACCAGCGCGTCGCCCCACCGACGTCCATGTACTCGATGTACCGGAGCTCGACGCCCTGAGCCCGCGCGAATGCGAGCAGCGGGAGGATCTCGTCGTCGTTGTAACCGCGGATGACGACCGAGTTGAGCTTGACCGAGTCGAATCCCGCCGAGGCCGCCGCCGCGACTCCCGACAGCACGTCGGCATGCCGGTCGCTCCGCGCGAACTCCGCCATCCGCTCCGGCCGCAGGGTGTCGAGGCTCACGGTGACGCGGCCAAGTCCGGCGGCTCGCAGCTCGGCCGCCCGGGCGCCGAGGAGGATGCCGTTCGTGGTGAGCGCGAGGTCCCGGACCCCGTCCACCGCGGCCAGCTTGCGCACGAGTTCCGGCAGGTCATGCCGGAGGAGTGGCTCCCCCCCAGTCAGCCGCACCTTGCCCGCGCCCAGGGCCGCGAAGACGGCGGTGAGCCGCGCCAGCTCCTCGAAGGTGAGGATCGAGGCGCGCGGAAGCCAGCGATACTCCTCCTCGGGCATGCAGTACCGGCAGCGCATGTTGCACCGGTCGGTGACGGAGAGCCGCAGGCTGCCCATGGGTCGCCCCAGCTGGTCCGTCGGTGCGTCCGCACTGCGGCGGCTCATGCCGGCCCCTGCCCAGCGTCCGCGGCGCCGACCCAGTCCACCTGCCCATCGGCGAAGTACTCGCGCTTCCAGATCGGGACGCGCCGCTTGAGCTCCTCGATGACGTGCCGGCACGCCGCGAAAGCCTCGTCACGGTGGGCGCCCGCCGCCACCACGACCACTGCCACCTCGCCCACCTCCAGCGTGCCGATGCGATGCTGGAGCGCGACCCGCACCGGCCAGCGCGTCTCCGCCTCGGCCACGACCCGGGCGCACTCCGCCTCTGCCATCTCGTGATACGCGGAATAGTCCAGCCGCAGCACGGCGCGCCCCTGGTGGTGGGCCCGTACGACTCCGAGGAAGGAGGCGATGCCTCCGCGTTCGGAACTCTGTACTTGGCGGACCAGATCGGAGAGGTCGAGCGCGCGCTCTGACAGGTATGCCACGTTACCCGCCCGCCAGCGGCGGAAGGATGGCCACCTCGTCGTTGTTTCGAAGAGGATGGCTGCTCAGCACATGGGTGAGGTTGACGGCGCACAGGGGGCGCTCGGGGAGGGCCGCGGCCGTGGGCACCCGGCGGCGGAATTCGGCGAGCAACTCTCCCACCGTCGCCCCATCGGGGAGCGAGATTTCCACACTCGAGCGCCCGACCGCCTCCGCATAGGCCGCGAACAGCCTGACGGTGACGGACAAAGTGGTTGAGGCGGAACTGGAGGTCATGCCGAGACCCGGAAATTGTTGGTCAACGGACGCATGGATAAGGAGTTACGGCAAGCTAACGAGAATTTCGTTCATGGCGATGTCGGGGCGTTGTGGAAAAAGACAGGGCCGCGCGCCAGCGCGGCCCTCGAAACGTAATCGTCCCCTCCGGCTACTCGTCGTCGTCCGCGCCTCCGGAAGATACGAAATCGGTGTCTTCCGCCACCAGCGAGCGCAACTCCTTGCTGGGCTTGAAGACAGGCACCGGCCGCGCCGCCACTTCGACCGGCTCACCGGTGCGGGGGTTGCGGGCCATCCGCGTCTTGCGACGACGGATCTTGAAGGTGCCAAACCCGCGCACCTCAATGTTATGCTGCTCCTTGAGTGCCGCCTTGACGGCATCAAGAAACGCGTCCACTACCCGCGCGCAGTCCTTCTTCGAGATCATCGGCCCGGCGGTGCGGGCGATTGACGCGGTTACCTGCTCGACGAGGTCGGCCTTGGTCATGCATCCCCCAGGAGGGTCTCATGAGGCGGGCGTGGAAGACACGCCGGACAGGCCGATAATATGGGCTTACCTGTTGTCTGTCAATGGGTTGGGGGTCAGCGGGCTGGTTGGGGGCCCATTGAGCGGACAAACTGGGCAAAGTGCGGGTAGGCGTCATGGGGGCCAGGAGCGGCCTCTGGGTGGTATTGGACAGCGAAGACCGGAAGCGTCTTGTGGCGGAGGCCTTCGACGGTGCCATCATTGAGGTTAAGGTGCGTCACCACCAGATCGGGCGCGCCCGGGACGCCCTCTTCGCCTCCGGCCACCGCGAACCCGTGGTTCTGCGTCGTGATCAGCACGTGTCCGCTGTCCAAGTCCTTCACCGGGTGATTCCCGCCCCGATGCCCGTAGGGCATCTTTTCGGTTCTGCCCCCGAAGGCCAGCCCCAAGAGCTGGTGCCCCAAGCAGATACCGAACATGGGGAGGCCCCGCTCAGCGAGGGAGCGCAACACCGGCAGAGCGTACGTCACGGCCGCCGGGTCCCCTGGTCCATTGGAGAGAAATACCCCATCGGGCGCCAGTTTGAGTACCGATTCGGCGGAGGTGGAGGCCGGCACCACCGTGACGCGGCACCCTGACGCCTCGAGCATGTCCACGATGTTCCGCTTCATCCCGAAGTCGAACGCCACCACGTGCGGGCCAACCGTCCCCTGCTGATACGACTCCGTAACGGTGGCCTTCGAGGCGAGGTCCAACCCCTCCATGCTGGGAGACTTGAGCAGGCTCTGCCGGATCGCGTCGGAAGGTGCCTCGCCCTCCGCGATGACCCCGCGCATGGCCCCCTTGGAGCGGATGTGCCGCGTGAGCCGGCGCGTGTCCACTCCGGTCAGCACCGGAACATCGTAGCGCCCGAGCCAGCCGTCGAGCGACTCGGTTGCCCGCCAGTTGGAGTGCTCCCTGGCCAATTCCCGCACCACCACGCCCGACACCTGTGGCCGGGAGGACTCCATGTCCTCGGCGTTCACCCCGTAGTTGCCGATCATCGGGGCGGTCATCACGACGACCTGCCCGAGGTAACTGGGATCGGTGAACGTCTCCTGGTACCCGGTCAAGTTCGTGGTGAAGACCACCTCGCCGAATGCCGGGGGGATAGGCCGGTCGACGGCCCCCCTGAACCAGGTGCCGTCCTCAAGCAATACAAAAGCGGGGCGGCCGGTCATCCGGCCACCCCGCCTGGTACGGCAGTCCCGATCATTACGGTTGGGGCTGCGGCTGCGGCGCCGCGGGCGTTCCGGCAGCGGGCGCGGGCTCCGTGCCGCCGAGCGGGAGCGGCGCGACGGGGGCGGGAGCTTGCTGCTGCTGGAGAAGCTGCTCGACCTCGGAAGTCGCGGCCGTGCGGCCCGCCGACATGACCGAGAGGATGAGCGAGAGGGTGAGGAAGATCCCGCCGAGCCACCAGGTGGACCGGGTCAGGATGGTCACCGCCTGCCGCCCGCCGACGAAGCTTTCCGTCCCGCCGCCGCCGCCAAGCGCCGCCAGGCCGCCGCCCTGCCCCGCCTGGAGCAGCACGACCACCGACAGCAGCAGCGCGTCAAGAATCAGAAGAGTCAGGATGAGACCGAACATGCCAGTTTCCGTTGTGAGACAGTCCGGAAAAGTAACCGGTCGGAGCGGGAGGGGTCAACCGCCGATCCCGACGATTTCCGCCCAGCCGTCGGGGTCGAGGCTCGCCCCCCCGACCAGCACTCCGTCGATCTCCGGTTGCGCCAGGAGCCCGAGCGCATTCCCGATGTTGACGCTGCCGCCGTAGAGTATCGGCACTCGGGTCGTGGCGCCGAGCCGCCCCAGTTCGGAGCGGAGCGTCTGGTGCACCCGGGCGGCGTCCTCGGCGGTCGCGTTCCGGCCCGTCCCGATGGCCCAGACCGGCTCGTACGCGACGACCAGGCCCGACAGCGCGCCCGCCTCCACCCCGGCGAGGCCTGCGCGCAGCTGCCGGAGCACCACCTCCTCCGTCTTCCCCGCCTCACGCTCCTCGAGCTTCTCGCCGACGCACAGGAATGCCGTCAGGCCGGCGTTGAGCAGGGCGCGCACCTTCCGGCCGGTCGCCTCGTCCGATTCGCCGAAGACGTGCCGGCGTTCGGAGTGCCCGACGAGGGCGCCCGCGGCGCCCGCGCCACGCGCCAGGGGGATCGAGGTCGCGCCGGTGAACGCCCCCTTCGGCTCCCAGTGGACATCCTGGGCGCCCACGCGAATGTCCGGGCGCCCGCGGAGCGCCCCGGCGGCCGACTCGATCGACACCGCCGGGGGGAAGAACCAGAGCGTTCGCCCTTCGACCGGCGCGGTCGCGCCGAGGAACTGCGCCGCGTACCCGCGGGCCTCGGCGGGATCGACCTGCATCTTCCAGTTGGCGGCGAACAGCAGGCGACGCATCGGCTACTTCTTCACGGCAGGACGGAGGTCGAGGTCCTGGAAGTCGAAGCTGAAGTCCACTTCCGGGGAGGCCGGTTTCATCGAGGCGCCGGCCACCTTGCCCTCCTCGTTGAGGGTGAAGGTCACGAAGGCGTCGGCGCGGAGCTCGCGGTCCCGCCATTTCACCAGCCAGGTGTCGTACTGCCAGTGGATCATGTCGCCGACCAGCGACGGCGTCTTGTCGAACTTCATGACGAGGCCGCCGTTCTCAAGCGTGACCGTCACCGTCCCGTACCAGGCGTCCTCGTATGTCGTGGCGTACCGTGCCAACGGCAGCGAGGGCTTCGACACGCTGTCGCGCGCCGCCGCGGTGGCCCTGTTCTCAGCGGCCATCATGGAATCGACCCGCGCCATGCGCTGCGCATAGCCCGCGAGCCAGTCGAACGGCGGAGCGTTGAGATAGTAGTCCAGGACGTGCAAGCCGATGGCCTGGAAGGCCGCGCCGGATTCCTGGTTTGTGAGGACCACGACGCCGACCTTCTGGTTCGGCAGCATCATGAGCAGCGAGACGTACCCCGGCAGCCCGCCGGTGTGGGTCACCAGCTTCTGGCCCCGGTAGTCGCGGAGGAAGAAGCCGAGGCCGTACCCCTGGAAGTTGGCGGTGTACGGAGCCAGTTCCTTGGGCGCGGGCCCGGTCGGCAGCGGGGTGACGACGCTCCACTGCTGGCGCGTGGTCCCCTGCCGCCAGAGCCGCTTGTCGCCCACGCGCCCGGAGTCCATCTGCGCGATCATCCACCGTGCCATGTCGTTGGCGCCGGCGTTGATTCCGCCCGCCGGGTCGGTGTTCGGGTCTGAGAACGGCTTGATGACCCGCACGACGCCGTCGACCTTCGCGTGGGTTCCAGACACGTTGCCCTGCGCGTCGCCGGCGGCCGCGTGGGTGGTAGTCGCCTCCTTCATGCCCACCGGCCGGATGATCCGATTGGTCACGAAGTCCGACCAACTCTGCCCCGACACCGCCTGGATCAACTGGCCGGCCACGAGGTAGAGGACGTTGTCGTACGCGTAGGCGCTACGAAAGCTCGTGGCGGGCTCGATGTACCGGAGCCGCTGCATGATCTGCGGCGGGGTGTACGTGGTCGGCGGCCACCAGAGGAGGTCGCCGGCGCCGAGGCCAAGCCCGCTGTTGTGGACCAGGATGTCCCGCACGGTGATCTGTCGCGTCACCCAGGAATCCCACATCATGAACTGCGGGAGATAGTTCACCACCGGCGCGTCCCACTCGAGCTTCCCTTCCTCCACCAGCATGCCGAGCGCGAGCGCGGTGAACGCCTTCGTGTTGGAGGCGATGCCGAACCGGGTGTCGGCGTCGACCTTGTCGGGGGAGCCAAGGCGCTTGACGCCATAGCCCTTGGCCAGGACCACCTGCCCATCCTTGACGATGGCGATGCCCATCCCCGGCACCTCGAACTGCTTCATGACCGAGGCCACGTAGGCGTCGAAGTTCGGCGGCGGCGCGGCGGGCTTCGCCTGCGCGGCGAGCGTGAGCGGGAACAGCAGGCCGATGGCAAGCGGACGGAGGAGACGCATTGGGACCTCAGCTTTCGTCGAGTGCGGAAACGCCCGGCAGCACCTTGCCCTCGAGGAACTCGAGGGAGGCGCCGCCGCCGGTGGAGACGTGGGTCATGCGATCGGCCAGCCCCGCGGCGGCCACCGCCGCGGCCGAGTCTCCCCCGCCGACGACCGTGACGGCCCCGGCGTCGGTGGCGCGCGCCATCGCCTCCGCGACGGCCAGCGTGCCGTGATCGAAGGGGGGAGTCTCGAAGACGCCCATCGGGCCGTTCCAGATCACGGTGCCTGCGGCGGTGATGCGCGCGGCGAACTCCCGTTCGCTCGCAGGGTCGATGTCGAACATGGCCCAGCCCGCCGGGATGGCGTCGCGCGGCACCGTCCGGGTCTCCGCTGCGCCGTCGAGCTTCTGGGCCACGACCGCGCCAGCGGGGAGGACCAGCTTAGCGCCGGCGCGCGCGAGCAGCGCCGCCGCCATCTCGACCCGGTCGTCCTCCACCAGGGAGTTCCCGACCTCGAGCCCCATCGCCTTGAAGAAAGTGCAGGCCATGGCGCCGCCGATGAGGATCGAGTCCACCGAGGGGAACAGCGCCTCGATCAGGTCGATCTTGCCGGAAATCTTGGCGCCCCCCATGACCGCCACGAACGGCCGCTTCGGCCGGGCCAGCGCCTGGCCGAGGTACTCGAGTTCCTTCTCCATCAGGAACCCCGAGACCGCCGGCTTAAGGAGGCGCGCCACCCCTTCGGTGCTCGCGTGCGCGCGGTGCGCGGACCCGAAGGCGTCGTTCACGTAGAAGTCGCCCAGCGCCGCGAACCGCTCGGCGAGCGCCGGGTCATTCGATTCCTCGCCCGGATAAAAGCGGGTGTTCTCCGCCACGGCGATGCCCCCGCGGGGCATGTGCCGAGTCGTGGCGACGGCATCGGCCGAGGTGGGGTCCGGCAGGAAGGTGACCGGCGAGCCGAGCAGCCCCTCGAGGGCGCGGACCACCGGTTCCATGGAATACTTGGGGTTCGGCCCTCCCTTGGGACGGCCGAGGTGCGACAGGAGCACCACGCGGGCGCCGCGGTCGCGGAGATAGCGGATGGTGGGGAGCGCGGCGCGAATGCGGAGGTCGTCGGTCACGCGCCCGTCGGCGATCGGGCAGTTGAAGTCCACCCGGACCAGCGCCCGGCGGCCCTCGAGCGCCGCCGGGTCGAGCGAGGCCAGCGTCCGCTTCACAGCCGCGCGCCGATGTAGGACATGAGGTCCACACAGCGCGCCGAATACCCCATCTCGTTGTCGTACCAGCTGGTCACGTTGACCAGGGTCCCGTCCACCACGTTGGTGGACAGCAGGTCGACCGTGCTCGATGCGATGTTGCCGATGTAATCCACCGACACGAGCGGCTCGTCGCTCACCGCCAGCACCCCCTTCATGGCCCCGGCGGCGTACTCCCGGAACGCGGCGTTCACTTCCTCGGCGGTCGTGCTCCGCTTGACCTCGACGGACAGGGCGACCACCGAGACGTCCGGCGTCGGGACGCGGAGCGACACGCCGTCGATCTTCCCCTTCACCTCCGGCAGCACCAGGCCGGTCGCCTTGGCGGCCCCGGTGCTCGTCGGGATGATCGAGACCGCGGCGGCACGCGCCCGGCGAAGGTCCTTGTGCGGGAGATCGAGAATCTGCTGGTCGTTGGTGTAGGAGTGGACGGTGGTCATGAACCCGTGCACGAACCCGAACCGCTCCAGGATCACCTTGACGACCGGGACGAGGCAATTCGTGGTGCAGCTGGCGTTCGAGATGACGTGGTGCGTGGCCGGGTCATACTTGTCGTGGTTGACGCCGTAGACGACGGTGACGTCCTCCTTCTTGGCGGGCGCGGAAATGACCACCTTGCGGGCGCCGGCCGCGAGATGCAGGGCAGCCTGATCGCGGTCGGTGAACCGGCCGGTGGACTCGAGCACGATGTCCACGCCGAGCTCCTTCCAGGGCAGCTTGGCGGGGTCCTTTTCCGACAGGACCTTCATGGTGTCGCCGTTGACCACCAGGGCTCCCTCGCGGGCCTCGACGGTGCCGTCGAACCGACCGTGCACCGAGTCGTACTTCAGCAGGTGGGCCAAGGTCTTGGTGTCCGTGAGGTCGTTGACCGCCACGAAATCGAGGTCGGTGGACCCGAGCTTCTTGGCCGCGCGCACCACGTTACGCCCGATTCGGCCGAACCCGTTAATGCCGACTTTGACCGCCATGATTTCTCCTGTGAGAGGACCGGAACGCCGGAAAATAACCCGAATCGGCCGGGCCGCACCCTCAGGCCAGCATGGTCGCCGGCGGGCGGGCCCGCGCGAAGGTGACTGCGTCCACCCGGGCCGCCCCGGCCCCCGCCAGGGCCAGCGCGGCCTCGGCGAGGGTGGCGCCGGTCGTGAGGACGTCGTCCACGAGCACGACCCTGCCCTCCACGCGCCCGGCGGCCTCGAACGCCCTCGACACGTTCACGCGGCGCGCCTCCGGCGTGAGCTTGGTCTGGGTGCCGGTCTCGCGGCGCCTGACGAGGAGGTCGGTCCGGACCTCGTGCCCCCCGAGCCGCGCGAGCGCCGCCGCGAGCCGCTCGGCCTGGTTGTACCCGCGGGTGCGGAGGCGCCGCCGCCCCAGCGGGATCGGCACGAGCACGCTCGGCACCCGCAGCAGCGGCACCGGCTGCATGCCAATCGCCACTGCCTCGGAGACCCGCCACCAGCCGTCGTACTTCAGGCGATGCATCGCCTGCCGAGCGCCCTCGTCCAGCCAGACCGCCGCCCAGACCGCCGCAAGGGCGTCGGGCCAATCGGCGCAGAATCCGCAGCTCCCCTCCGGGGGGAGCGTCCCGCCGCAACGCGCACAGTGAGGCGGAGCGACACGACGCCAGCGGGAACGGCACACGCCGCAGACCAGCGCCTCCCCGTCGCTCCGGGGCACCGGCGCATCACAGGTCAGGCATTGGGGAGGAAGCAGCGCCCGTTCGAGCGCCGTAAGCAGGGGGCCGAGGTCAATCGAGGGCAGCATGGAGTGCCGCCCGCATCACGTCGAGGGGAGGGGTCTGCTTCGGAAACCACCGGGTGAGCGCCGCCGCCCCCTGCGCGAGGAGCACCTCACGGCCGTCGGCGGCGCGACGGCCCGCTTTCCGCTGCGCGAGGACCCACGCCGTTTCCCCGGGGCGGTACACGAGGTCGAGCGCCGCCACGGCGCCGGGCGTCGCCTCGGGCCGGATGGGTAGCGGGTCGCCCGCGTTCATGCCGAGCGGCGTGGCGTTCACCACCAGGGTGGCTTCCTCCACCGAGGCGATGCCTACGCCGCGGCCGCCGGCCCAGGCCAGGAAGGCGGCCGCGCGCGCCGGGTCGCGGGATGACACCGCGATGCGGGCCCCTGCCAGGCGGGCCGCCTCCGCGACGGCGTGCGCCGAGCCTCCGGTGCCGACGACGAGCCAGACCTCCGCCTCGACGGCGAGCCGTGTCAGCGCGGCCCGCACTCCCTCGACATCGGTGCTGTCACCCGAAAGCGCGCCATCCTCCCACCAGAAGGTGTTGCAGGCGCCGAGCGCCTCGACCCGTTCGGTCGGTCGCGTCACCGCCATGGCCGCGACCGCCTTGTGCGGCACCGTCACGTTGCCGCCGCCTCCGGCAGCCGCGAGCGCCGACATCAGCGCCGGCACGTGCTCCGCCGCGCAGGGGAGCGGTACGTACACCGCGTCGAGGCCGAGCACCCTGAACGCCGCATTCTGCATGGCGGGAGAGAGCGAATGGGCCACCGGGTGCCCGAGCAGGGCGAAGACGCGCGTCCTACCCCCGCGCACGGCGCCGCTCCTCGGCCAGGCGGGCGGCGACCATCGCCATCAGCTCGGCGAGCTCGTCGCGCGTCTGGCGATACACGTCGAGATCGGCGCCGAACGGATCGGCGACTTCAGGGGAACCATCGGAGCGGCCGGCGAAGTCCCCCACGAGGTGCACACGCCCCTCGGCGCCCAGTTCGAGCACCCGGGCGCGGTGATGCCGCGCCATCGTCAGGATCAGATCCGACTGCGATACGACATCGCCTGTGAGCAGGCGAGCCCGGTGCCCGGACAAGTCGAGCCCGCTCTCCAGCCCCACCAGGTAGGCTCCTTCCGACGCGGGAGCCCCCTCCCAGGCGCCGGTGCCCGCGGACGACACATCCACGTCGGTGACACCCCGCGCTTCCAGCGCCCGCCGGAGCAGGGCCTCGGCGAGCGCGCTGCGACAGGTGTTCCCCGTGCAGACGAGGACCACACGGCGCGGCGCGAGCGGGGCCGGTCCGGCCGTCATGGCGCGAGCCTCCCGACCGCGCGGCGAAGCTCGCCGCGCGGAATGGCACCCTCGCGGACGAGGCGCGGCAGCGGTTCCGTGCAGTCGACGATAGTGGACGGGGGCACGTTCCCGAGCACGCCGCCGTCGAGGACCAGAAGCTCCCCGGCCCGCACCGCGTCGGCGAACAGCGGCTCGACGCCCTCGGCACCAGCGGCGGGCGGGCTCCCTGGGCGGTTGGCGGAGGTCGACGTGAGTGGAACGCCGCAGGCTTCGACGAGATCGCGGATGCCACGATGGGAGGTGTATCGGACGCCGATGCCACCCTCCGCCCCACGCAGGCGGTCGGGGAGGCGCCCTTCCCCCCCCTTGAGGATCAGCGTCAGTGGTCCCGGCCAGAAAGCGGCGGCCAGCGCCGCCGCCGCGCGCGAGTAGACGAGGCCCCAGTCCTCCGGCATCTTCTCACTCGAAACCAGCAGGAGAAACGGCTTCTTCGGGGGGCGGCCTTTGAGACTTGCCAGGGCGGTCAACGCGGCTTCGGTGGGCGCGCAGCCCAGTCCGTACACCGTCTCGGTGGGATAGGCGAGCAGCTTGCCGGCAGCCAGGTGCGCACGCACGACGGGAATGGCGCGAGCGACATCGTCGGGAGTGAGAAAGGGGAGGCTCATGACACCGTCCGCAGCAGAGCTTCGGCGAGCGCGAAATCACCCGGCGTGGTGAGCTTGATGTTGGCCTGCTGGTCGGGCACGATCTCGACTCGGCCCC
The DNA here is from genome assembly GCA_022710485.1 of Gemmatimonadota bacterium. GTDB lineage: Bacteria > Gemmatimonadota > Gemmatimonadetes > Gemmatimonadales > GWC2-71-9 > SPDF01. The sequence goes on from JAKLGU010000001.1 coordinate 302,115, forward strand.
CGATCCGCTCGACCAGCTCGGCGTCGTCGGTGCCCTGCACCGCGTCGGCGGCGGCGGCGTTCAACGCCCGTTCGAGGAGCGCTCGCGGGAAGCCCTGCGGAGTCTGCGCCCGCCAGAGCCGCTGGCGCGGGATGGTCCGCTCGACGACGAGCGAGGAAGATCCTTCCTCCACCGCCTTGAGCGTATCGCCCAGCGGCACCGCCGCCACGGCGCCCACCCCGGTGGCCGCGGCCGCGATCACCGCGTCGATCGTTTCCCGGGAGACGAGGGGGCGTGCGCCGTCGTGCACGAGCACTGTGGCGCAGTGGGCGGGGAGCGCGGCCAACGCGGACCGCACCGAGTCGCCCCGCTCGCTCCCGCCTGCCACGAGCCGAAGACCGTCGCCAACGAGCGGAGCGAGCCACTCCGGCGGAGCGGCGGCATCGGCCTCGGGAAGGGCCACGACCGTGCACGCGACGGCGGGGTGGGAGGTGAAGGGGCGGAGAGCGCGGAGCAGGACGGGGACACCCACGAGATCGCGGAACTGCTTTGGGGTGCCGCCGATGCGGGCGCCTCGACCGGCGGCCACGATGATGACGCCGACGTCAGGCGGCAAGGCTCTTCACCAGCTGGTCTACGTGGTCCACCCCGACGACGGTGATCCCGGAAACCGACGGCGGGTTCCGGCCCGGCGCGAACACCCGGCGGAACCCGAGCCGCGCCGCCTCCGTCATCCGCCGCTCCATCCCGCTGATGGGGCGGACTTCGCCGCCGAGACCGATTTCGCCGAGATAGAGCACGTCCGCAGGCACCGCCTTGCCGTGCAGGCTCGAGAGGAGCGCGGCCGCCACGGCCAGGTCGGCGCCCGGCTCGGCCAGGCGAACCCCGGCGGTGGCCTGCACGAAGACGTCCAGCGACGCGAAGGAGGTGTTCCCGCGCCGCTCCAGCACCGCGAGCAGCACCGCGAGCCTTTTCGGGTCGAGCCCGGTAGCCACCCGCTGCGGCGTCCCGTACCCCGACGGCGCGGCCAGCGCCTGCACCTCCACCAGCACGGGGCGGGTGCCCTCCATGAGCGCCGTCACGGCGCTGCCGCTGGTGCCGGTGGCGCGCGCGGCGAGGAACATAGCGGAGGGATTCGGCACCGCCACGAGCCCGCGTTCGGTCATGGAGAAGACGCCCAGCTCGTCGACCGAGCCGAACCGGTTCTTGGTGGCGCGGAGGAGCCGGTAATCGAGCGAGCCCTCGCCCTCGAAGTAGAGCACCGTGTCCACGATGTGTTCGAGCGTCTTGGGGCCGGCGATGCCGCCGCCCTTCGTCACGTGGCCGACGACTACCACCGCGGTGCCGGTTTCCTTGGCGTACCGCATGAGCAGGGCGGACGACTCCCGCACCTGCCCGACGTTGCCGGGCGCGCTCTCGAGCGAGTCGGTATAGACCGTCTGGATGGAATCGAGCACGAGAAATTCGGCGGGCAGCGCGGCGGCGGCCTCGAGCACCGCCTCGAGCCGCGTTTCGCCGAGGACGTGCACGGGGCCGGCATCTTCCTCGAGCCGGGCGGCACGGAGCCGGAGCTGGTCTGGGGATTCCTCGCCGCTGGCGTAGAGCACCCGGCGGCCGCCGGACTCCAGCCGCGCCGCCACCTGGAGCAGGAGCGTGGACTTGCCGATCCCGGGCTCGCCGCCGATGAGCGTCATCGAGCCGGGCACGATGCCGCCGCCGAGGACGAAGTCGAGTTCCGGAAGGCCGGTGGGCCAGCGGACGAGGCGGGATTCGGCGATGTCGCGGAGCCGGACGGCGGGGAGCGCGGCGGCATTGGTCGGGCGGGCGGCAGTGCGGCGGGCGCCCCGGGTGGCAGCGGCACGCACCAGCGGTTCCTCCGCCACGGTGTTCCACGCCTCGCACCCCTCGCACCGGCCGACCCACTTGGGATGGTCGTGTCCGCACTCCGTACACCGGTAGACCGACTGCGTGCGGGCCATGCTACTCCGGGTCGTCGCGGTTCGAGAAGCTGTCGAAGCGGGTGTACTCGCGGCTGAAGCGCAGCGCCACGTCGCCGGTGGGGCCGTTCCGGTTCTTGGCGAGCATGATGTCGGCCAGCCCCTTCTTCGATTCGTCCTCCCGGTCGTAGTACTCCGGGCGGTGGATGAAGAGCACAAGGTCGGCGTCCTGCTCGATGGCGCCGGAGTCCCGCAGGTCGGACAGGATCGGGCGACGCTCCCCGCCCCGCTGTTCCGAGGCGCGGGAGAGCTGGCTCAGCGCGACCACCGGGACGGCGAGCTCCCGGGCCAGCGCCTTGAGCGAGCGGGAGATGTCGCTGATTTCCTGGACGCGGTTCTCCGCATACTCCGGGCTCCGCATCAGCTGGAGGTAGTCCACCACCACCATCTTGATGTCGTTGTCGGCCTTGAGGCGGCGCGCCTTGCTCCGCATTTCGAGCAGCGAGAGGCTCGGCGTGTCGTCGATCCAGACCGGGCAGCTCTGCAGCACCCCGGCCGCGCGCGCCAGGTTGGTGAAGTCGGCGTCCTTGAGCCCACCCTGCCGGACCCGCTGGCTGTCCACCCGCGCCTCGGCGGTCAGCATGCGCTGCACCAGCTGGTCGCGCGACATCTCGAGCGAGAAGATGGCCACGCCGTGCCCCTCGACCGCCGCGTGCGTGGCGACGTTCAGACAGAACGCCGTCTTGCCCATGGACGGACGGGCCGCTACGATGACCAGTTCCGACGGCTGGAACCCCGAGGTCAACCGGTCCAAATCTACGAACCCGCTCGGCACGCCCGTAATCGATTTGCCGCTCCGCTGGAGCGCCTCGATGCGCTCCATGGTCGGCCAGAGCATCTCCTTCAGCCGGCTGAACCCCTCGGTCCCCCGCTCCTGCGAAATCTGGAAGATCCGCGACTCCGCCTTGTCGAGCAGGTCGGAGGCGGTGGCGCGGCCGTCGTACGCTTCGGTGATGATGCCGGTGGAGGTCTCGATCAGGCGACGGAGGATCGCCTTGTCCTTGACGATGCGCGCGTGGTACTCGAGGTTGGCCGCCGTGGGCACGGCGTCCACCAGGTCGGCCAGGTAGTCGGCGCCCCCGACCGCGTCGAGCTCGCCGCGACGGCCCAGCTCGTCGCGCAGCGTGACGGGATCGATGACGGTGCGCCGCTCGACGAGGCCGACCATGGCCCGGAAGAGGCGGCGGTGGCTCTCGCGGTAGAACATCTCGTCCAGCACCAGCTCCGTCGCCAGGAGCGCGGCGTCCTGGTCGAGCAGCATGGCGCCCAGCACCGCCTGCTCCGCCTCCTGGCTCCAGGGGACGGCGCGGCCGGTGTAGGTGTCAGCGATCGAGGAGCTGTCGGGCGATACGGACGTCATCCCAGGTCGGCTTCTTCCAATTCGGGTTGCGGAGCAATGCGGCGGGGTGGTACGTGACCACGAGCGGAACGCCCCCGTAGCTGTGAACGGCTCCGCGCAGTTCGCCCAGGCTCTTCCGGACACCGAGCAGCGACTCGGCGGCGGTGGCTCCGAGCGCGAGGATCACCTTCGGTCGGACCAGCTGCACCTGTCGGCGGAGGTACGGAAGGCAGGCCGTGGACTCGTCCGGCAACGGCTTCCGGTTCTGCGGGGGCCGGCACTTCACGACATTGGCAATGAATACACTCTCCCGCGGGATCCCGATAGAGCCGAGGATTTGCGTCAGGAGTTCACCCGCGGCGCCGACGAACGGGCGCCCGGTTTCGTCCTCGGTGGCGCCCGGTCCCTCCCCGACCAGCATCAGGTCGGCCGACGGGCTTCCTTCTCCAGGGACGGTGTTTTTCCTCCCCTTCGACAGGCCGCACAGCGTGCACGCCGCGATCCGGGCGGCCACGGCGGTCAGCGTGTCGAGGGTGCCGAGCCCATCCCCCAGCAGGTCGGCCGGCGGCAGGTCGATCGTGAGGCCGGGGCCTGGGATCGGGGGGGCGCCGCGCTGCCAGGAAACGGCAGCGGGCGGGGCAGCGGGGCTGCGGGGCTGCGGGGCAGCAAGTGACTCCGGCCCCCCTGCCCCGCTGCCCCGCTGCCCGGCCGCGAGGTACACCTCGCCGCCACCGATCTCCATTTGCTGGCGGAGATACGCCTGCCACTTGTCAGCCAAGGCGCGCTTCCACGGCATCGAGGATGGTGTCGGCCACTTCCCGCTTCGAGGCGAGCGGCACCACCCGGGCGTTGCCCTCGCGATCGAGGATGGCCACGCGATTGGTGTCCACGTCGAAGCCCGCGCCGGGCTCGAGCGCGTCGTTGACCACGATGAGGTCGAGCGCCTTCCCCTCCAGCTTGGTCCGCGCCTTGTGGATGGCGTCCCCGGTCTCGAGCGCGAATCCGACGATGACGCTTCCCCTCTTCCGGACGGCGATCGTCGCGCGCAGGATGTCGGCGGTCGGTTCCATCGGGATGGCCAGGGCGCCGTCGGTGCGCGGGTGCTTGGCGTCGCTCGGGCTGGAGGGGCGGTAGTCCGCGGGTGCCGCCGCCATGATCAGCACATCGGCCTGCGGGAGCTCCTCCGCCACCGCCTTCTCGAGATCCTCGGTGGTCTCGACGGAGCGGAGCCGAACCCCGACCGGGGCGGCCAGGTTCACCGGCCCGCTCACCAGCACCACGTCGGCGCCGCGTTCCCACGCCGCCTCGGCCAGACGGTACCCCATCTTCCCGCTCGAGCGGTTGGTCACGACCCTGACAGGGTCGATCGGCTCGCGCGTGGGGCCGGCGGTCACCACCACCGTCCGCCCGGCGAGCGGGCTCCCCCGGCGGAGCAGCCGCGCCGCGTGCGCCAGGATCGACTCCGGCTCGCTCATGCGGCCGGGTCGGTCGGATGGCCCCTCCGCCAGCGGCCCGACTTCCGGACCCACGAACGCCCAGCCCCGCGCGGCAAGCGCCGCCACGTTCCGCCCGGTCGCCTCCTGCGCGTACATCGAGTCGTTCATGGCCGGGGCGGCAAGCACCGGACCCGTGCGGGCGAGCAGCAGCGCCGTCAGGACGTCGTCGGCGAGTCCCTGGGCGGCGCGCGCGAGCAGCTGGGCCGTGGCCGGTGCGACGATGACGAGGTCGGCGGCATCGGCCAGCCGGACGTGCGCGAGCGCCCGGTCCGGCTCCCAGAGGGAGGTCAGGACCGGGCGCCCGGTCAGTGCTTCGAAGGTCAACGGCCGCACGAATTCCGCGGCGGCGCGCGTGAGGACGACATCCACCCGCGCCCCCGCCTCGGTCAGGCGTCGGGCAAGAATGCAGCTCTTATAGCACGCGATCCCGCCCGACACGCCGAGAACGACGTGCCGGCCGGCCCACACCCTACGCCTCGGGGCGGCGGCGGCGGATCATCTTGTACTCGAGCCCGCCAAACGTCAGGGACTCGAGCGCGGTGGTGGTCAGCTTCTCGTCGCCGGTGTCCAGGTGGTCGCGCGGAAACTCGTTCAGGTACCGGGCGAACTTGGCGGCCACGAGCACGCCGAGGTACTTGTTGCCGGCCTTCCGGGCCGCATCCACCGGGGTGTAGATCTTCATTGGTTCCTGCTCCCTTGGTTGGTCATACGCCTTCGTCCCGGGTAGCCGCCGCGGCGACACCCTGACGCAAATTCTCCACGAAACCCGCCAGGTCGCGCCGGCGGGCCACCCGGCTCGACTCCGCATCGAGAATGGCCCCGACTGCGTTCACCGCATCCCGCAGGTGCTCGTTGACGACCGCGTAGTCGTACTCGGTCACCGCGAGCAGCTCTTCCGCCGCCCGGGCCAGGCGAACGCGGCGCGTTTCCGGCGTCTCAGTGTCCCGGCTCCGCAGCCGCTCCACCAGCACCTTGGCCGACGGCGGCAGGACGAAGACCCGCACGGCGTCCGGCATCCGGCCCATCACCTGCCGCGCCCCCTCGACCTCGATGTCGAGCACGGCGTGACAGCCGTTGCCGAGCACCCGGTCGATCTCGGCCCGCAGCGTGCCGTAGCGGTGACCGCCGTACGTCGCGTGCTCCAGGAACTCCCCCGCCACGACGCGCCGCTCGAACTCCGCCCCGGTCAGGAAGTGATAGTCGTGTCCGTCGCGCTCCCCCGGCCTGGGTGGCCGCGTGGTGGCGGACACCGAATACCCGACGTCGGTGCGGGCCTGCAGGAGCGCGCGCGCGATGGTCGTCTTGCCACCGCCCGACGGCGAGGACAGCACCAGCAGGAACGGCGTCACTCGAGGTTCTCGAGCTGCTCGCGGAACTTTTCCATTTCACCCTTCATCAGGATGACCTGCTGCGCGATCTCGGCGTCGTTCGCCTTGGAGCCCATCGTGTTGATCTCGCGCCCCAGTTCCTGCGACAGGAACCCGAGCTGCTTCCCGACCGCGGCGTCGCCCGCCAAGGCGGCGCGGCAGGCCGACAGATGCGAGGCGAAGCGCACCAGCTCCTCGGTGATATCCAGCTTGTCCGCCAGGACGGCCACTTCCTGGGCGAGCCGGGCGTCGTCCGCCGCGCGCCCGTCGAGCAGCTCGCTCACGGCGCTCCGCAGCCGGTCGCGCTCCCGGGGCAGCCGGGCCGGCGCCAGCTCCGCGATCCGGCGGGCCGCGCCCTCGAGAAGGTCGAGCCGGTGCGAGAGTTCGGCGGCCAGCGCCGCGCCCTCACGGAGCCGCATCCCCTTGCACTCGGCGATGGCGGCCGCCGCAATCGGCTCGAGCTCGGGCCACGACACGGACGGGAGGTCGCTCCCGTCGAACACCAGCACCTCGGGCTGCCGCGCCACCAGGTCGAGGGAGACTTCCCCGACCAGGCCGAGACTCGTCTGCAACTCGCGGAGCCGGGCGACGACGACTCGCGCCCGCTCGATGTTCAGCGCCAGCGAGGCTTCCCGCGCAGGCGACTCGACCCAGCGCACCGAGACGCTGATGTGGCCGCGCTCGAGATCGCGGCGAAGCCGCTCGCGAAGCTCCGACTCGAGCGGGGCAAGATCGGACGGGAGCTTGGCCGAGAGATTGAAGAACCGGTGGTTGACCGTCCGGATCTCCATCCGGAGCCGCCCCCCACCGGCGTTCCCCTCGCCCGCCCCGAACCCGGTCATGCTGTGCGGCACGCGACCCCCGCGAGTCTGGTAAAGCAAGGAAACATAGCGGGTTCCGGGACTGGAAGATAGGTAGGCCATGGGGTGGGGCGGCGGGGCAGCGGGGCAGCAGGGCAGCAGGGCAGATCGATAGCAGAATTTCAACACATCTTTGTGATGTGGACAGCATGACAAGACTAGTTGACGAACGACCAGCGGACCCCGTATGTGCTTCCGTAGGCAGGGATTCGGTAGCCGGGGACGTAGGTCTGGCGAGTCCCGGTCAGGTTGATCCGGTCGTAGTAGAAGCGGAAGCTCCCGATGGCCAGTTCGATATAGCCGCGGAGAAAGGTCGCGCCGTTCAACTGGATCGGGGCCGCGGTGGAATCGAGGCCGATCACCCCATCTCCCCACGACTCGACGGCGAGCTGCGCCTTGAGATCGAACGTCCCGCTCTTGAAGGTGCGGAAGAACTTGGAGCGGATGGTCGCCGAGGTGACGGCGTGGGTGGGCGGATTGCCGTTGGGGGTGCCCGACGTGGGGTTGCTGTAACGGCTCTCCAGGATGATCCACGGGACAGGCGCAATCTTTCCGCCGACCGAGAGCCACGTCGTGGAGGGCGTGGTGGCCAGGCCCGGGACGTTGAGGTAGGGCTGCGGCGCCAGGCCCTCGAAGGCGCTGGTCTGCGATACATCCGCCTGCACCGACACCCAACCCCGCTGCCAGCCGAGGGTGGCCGTCAGGTCGCTGATGTCCTGGGCCACGCTGGTCTCGATGTTCGGCGCCGCGACCACGCTGCCGAGGCGGGCCGAGGCACTGAGATCGAAGCCGTACGGAAGCACCGCGCCGGCCCGGGCGCCGAGCCACTGGCTCGACTTGTTGCCGTCGTGCGACTGCCACTCCGCCTCGAGGCTGCCGGTCAGCGTCTTCGTGGGCGCCCACCCCACGGCGCCGCGGACGTCCGCGGGGGTCCACCGCGACCTGAGGAAGGCGCTCGCGGAGGCGGACAGCGTGGGGCGGCGCCAGGAAGCGACGACGCCCACGCCGTTGATCCGCTGTGAAACACCGCTCCCCGACCATCCGGTGGAGGAAAAGACCAGGTCCAATCGGCGGGTCAGCTCGCCGGAGCCTCCCTGCGTGAAGGCACGGAATTGCATGTCGCCTCGGGTGCCCTTCACCCCGGCGCCGAGCGTATCACCGTCCGACGCGACGTAGGGGGCCCGGTCGGGAGTCTGGCCGAGATATTGGAACTGGAGACCCCACCGTTCGCCGCGGAGATAGCTGAGCTGCAGCCAAGCGTTCGTCTCCTGCGCGTCGCTCGAGGAGGCGTTGTAGGTCGGCGCGTTCCAGTAGTCGGCGGCGAGGGCGTAGCCGAATCCTGACCGGAATCGCTTCTGGATGCTGCCGCCGTACCGGGACGTGCTCTGGTCGCCGGTCGCCACCAGGATCTCCGTGGCTGCCGCCGCGCGATCGTGCCTGGGCGTGTACATGCGGACGCGCAGCAGGCCGGCCCAGCGTTCGATCTCCACGCGATCGAGGAGGTTGAGCGGCAGGAGCGCCGGGTCCACGCCGACCGAGTCGGGCCCGACGGGGGTCACGGGGAGGCCGTCGAGGTAGTACTCGACGGAGGTGGCGCCCCGGCCCTGGTAGCTGGCGTACTCCGGCCGGCCAATCCAGCCGCCTCGCCAGAGGTAGAGCCCGGGTACCTGCAGCAGGAGTTCACCGACGGACTGCGCGGTGGCCCACTCGAGGGCGGCGGGATCGTACACGATGCGGGAGCCGGTCGGCATCACGCCGTCGGGATCCAGCCGCGGAGCCACCGGCAGCTGGATCTTGGCAAGGGCCTCGCCCTCGAGGTAGCGGGCGCTCAGGTCGACCGTGTCCTGGACGTTGCGAAGGGAGTCCGCCGAGGGCTGCCCGGTCGACTGCGCCTCGAGCGCGGTGACGGCGAGGAGGAGCAGGGCTGCCAGCCCGGCGGCGCTGGCCCCGCGGTCGCGCGTCACCCCTGCCGGGCCAGCACGAACTCGGTGAAGAGTCGGACGCCCATGCCGGTAGGCCCCTTCACGGAGCCGGCGTCCTCGCTCTGGGTGTAGGCGGTGCCCGCGATGTCGAGGTGCGCCCAGGGATACCCCTCGGCGAACTCGCGAAGGAACCAGGCCGCGGTGATGCTGCCCGCCGGCCGGCCGCCGGAGTTCTTCACGTCGGCGATGTCCGACTTGATGTGCTCGCGAAACTCGTCCCACAGCGGGAGCGGCCAGACCCGTTCGCCCGAGCGGTCGCCGGCGCGGCGCACCTCCTCGGTCAGCGCGTCGTCGGCAGAAATCACCGCCGCCGCCGTGTGGCCGAGCGCGATGACCACCGCCCCCGTCAGGGTGGCGATGTCGAGTACGCATGCCGGGTCGTAACGCTTCGCGTAGTGCAAGGCGTCCGCCAGGAGCAGCCGCCCCTCCGCGTCGGTGTTGATGACCTCGATGTGCTTCCCCGACATGGCGCGCACCACGTCGCCCGGCTTGTAGGCGGTGCCGGAGAGCATGTTCTCCGCGGAGGGGATGAGGCCCACGACGTGCGCCTTCGGCCGGAGCCGCCCCAGCGCCTCGAACGCCCCGAGCACGGCGGCGGCGCCGGACATGTCGAACTTCATGTCCTCCATCCGCTCCGCCGGCTTGATCGAGATGCCGCCGGTGTCGAAAGTGACGCCCTTTCCCACCAGCACGATCGGCGCCCCTGCCGCGCCCTTGTACTCGATCGCGATGAACCGCGGATCTTCCGCGCTCCCCTTCCCCACCGCGAGGAGGGCGCCCATTCCTTCGCGCTCGATGGCCGCCCGGTCGAGGACGGTAATGTCGAACTTGTGGCGCGCCGCCAGTTCCTGCGCCTGGGCCGCCAGGAAGGATGGCGTGCAGGTATTGCCGGGGAGCACCTGCAGGCCGCGGGTCAGCACCTGGGCCGCTCCGATGGCGGCACCGAGCGTGTGCCCCGCCTCGGCGGCGGCGCCGTGTGCCAGGATCTCGACCCGCTCCAGGGCCGGCTTGACCTCCTCCGGCGGAAGCTTGAGGGCGTCGAAGTGCCACGCCCCGTACGCGAGCCCCTCCGCCGTGGCCTGCGCCGCGTCCGCCTCCGGCACCGCCCCACGTGCCTCGGGCGTCAGGTAATACACAGCCTCTTTGACTCCGCCGAGCCGGGCGCGCTTGCCGGCGACCGAGGCGGCGCGGCGGACGGTGCGAACGGAGGCGCCGGCCGCGTCGCCCGCGCCGACGAGCAAGATCCGCGCGGCAGGCCCGGCCGGGTAGACCGAGGCGACCTGGTCCTTCTTCCCGGTGAAATCCCGCGTGGCATAGAGGCGGGCGAGCGCCCCGCCGGCCGCGGCGTCGAGCGCCGCCAGGGAGGGCGGCATCGCGCCCTGCGGCACCGCCACAATGAGGAGCGGCGTGGCCACGGCGGCAACGTCTGCCTTGCGGAGCGAGGTGGTGAGCGCCATTGGGGGGTCAGTCCGAGAATGATGAATGGTATGGGAGACGGCGCAAGCTAACGCGCCGTGGGTGGCTGCCACAACCGCCGCTCGAGCCCGGATTTCACCTCCGGCCATTCGGCGTCGAGGATCGAGTACATGACGGTGTCGCGCATCCGGCCCCCCTGGGTGCGCTGGTACTTCCGGAAGACCCCTTCCTCCCGAGCGCCAAGCCGCTCGATGGCCCGGCGGGAGCGCACGTTGAGCGCATCCGTCTTCAGCTCGACCCGGTGGCACTCCCAGACCTCGAAGGCGTGCCGCAGCATCAGGTACTTGGCCTCGGTGTTGACCGCCGTCCGATGCCACTCAGGGGCCACCCAGGTCCAGCCGATCTCGACGTGGCGGTTCTCCGGATCGAGGTGCCCGAATCGCGTGGACCCCACAACGCGTCCCGAAGCCCGCTCCACCGTGGCGAAGGGAATGGACCGGCCGTCGGCCTGCTCCGCCAGCGTTTCGTCGAGCCACCCGCGCATGTCGCCCTCGGTTTCGAGCCGGTCGATGGTCCAGCGCCAGAGGTCCGGGGCGAGCCCGACGGCGAGGAGACCGGCGAAGTGCCGCTCCGCGAGCGGCTCGAGCGTGACGATGCGACCCGCGAGCGTGGCGGCGGCGAATGAAGGGGCGTTCATCCTTCCAATATATGGCCCGTCCTCGGTATTATCCCGTCCCCCCTCACGCTGACGGAGCCATCCCGACGCATGCTGACGCTACTGCGGAACGTCGAGATCTACGCCCCCGAGCCTCGCGACGCCCGCCACATCCTCGTGGGCGGCGGCAAGGTGCTCTGGATGGGCCGCGATCTCCCCTCACTTCCGGCCTCGCTCGGTGTGGTCGAGCGGGACTTCGGGGGGCGGCGCGTCATCCCTGGGCTCGTGGACGGCCACGTCCACCTGACAGGGGGCGGCGGCGAGTCGGGACCGGAGAGCCGTGTGCCGCCGGTGCCCCTCACGCGCTTCACGCGCGGCGGGGTGACGACGGTGGTGGGCGTGCTGGGCACCGACGACGTCACCCGCACCACCGGCTCGCTCGTCGCGGCGGCACGAGGGCTCGTGGCGGAGGGGCTGAGCGCCTGGTGCCACACCGGCGGCTACCACCTGCCGCCGACCACGCTGACAGGCAGCGTCCGCGGCGACATCGTGCACGTGGACCGCATCATCGGCGTGGGCGAGGTGGCGCTGAGCGACCACCGCTCGAGCCAGCCGACGCTCGATGAACTCCTGCGCCTCGCCGGCGAAACGCACGTGGCGGGGCTGATGACCGGCAAGGCCGGCATCCTGCACCTCCACCTTGGAGACGGACCGCGCGGCCTGCAGCTCGTCAACGCCGCCCTCGACGCCAGCGAAATTCCTCCCCGCGTATTCAACCCTACCCACGTCAACCGCCGCCGCGCCCTCTTCGAAGAGGCGATGCAACTCGCCGACCGGGGGGCCTGGATCGACCTCACGGCGTTTCCGGTCGGGCCGGACGAGGACGCGTGGTCGGCCGAGGACGCCCTGCTCCGCTATCTCGGCGCCGGGCTCCCGGCGGAGCGGATTACCGTCAGCTCCGACGGCGGGGGGTGCCTTCCGGTGTTCGACGCCGACGGCCGCGTGACAGACATGGACGTCGGAAGCCCTGGCGCGCTGGCGGCGGCCCTCCGTGGCCTGCTCGACCGCGGCCAGCCGCTCGAGCGAGTGTTGCCGGCCTTCACCTCCAATCCCGCCGACCTGCTTCGCCTCCCGGACAAGGGTCGGATCGAGGCCGGCGGCGATGCGGACCTCGTGGTGCTGAACCCCAACGGAGACCTGACCGACGTGATGGCACTGGGACGCTGGCACATGGTGGACGGGCGGGCGGTGGTGCGCGGAACTTTCGAGGAACTGCAGTGAGCCCGGCCCGGCCGCCCGAGGGCGCGGAGCGCGGGGCGATCATCCCCGTCGGCGGCGCCGAGGAGAAGATGAGCGACGCCCGGATTCTCCGGCGGTTCGTCGACATCGCCGGGGGGAAGGATGCGCGGATCGCCGTGATCGCCACCGCCTCGCAGCTCGCGGACACCGGCGACCGCTACGAATCGCTGTTCACCGAGCTTGGCGCCGGACGGGTCCGGGCGCTGCCCTTCGAGTCGCGCGGCGACTGCGACCGCCCCGAGCTGCTGGAAAAGCTGGTCAAGGCCACCGGCATCTTCCTGACCGGCGGCAACCAGCTGCGCCTGGCCACCACGCTCGGCGGGACCGACGTGGCGCGCACGATCCGCACGCTCAACGCCGCGGGGGTGCCGGTGGCGGGAACCTCCGCGGGCGCCGCCTTCCTGTCGGAGCACATGATCGCGAACGGGGAGGACGGCGCCGTTCCCCGTGCCAACATCGTGACGCTCGCCCCGGGCCTCGGACTGACGAACCGCGTCGTGATCGACCAGCACTTCCGCCAGCGCGACCGGCTCGGCCGGCTGCTCACCGCCCTGGCCTACAACCCGTTCGCGATCGGGATCGGCCTCGACGAGGACACCGCCGCCTTCCTGGGGCCGGACGAGACGCTGGAGGTCGTCGGCAGCGGCGGCATCACGATCGTGGACTGCGCCAACGTGGAGTATTCCTCGATGGACCAGGTCGGCGACCACGAGCCGGTCTGCCTGATCGGGCTCCGCCTGCACATCCTCACCGCCGGCGCGACCTTCAACCTGCACACCCGCGTGGCCACGGCGCCGAACGCCGCCGCCACCAAGCCCTGACCCCGGTCCCCCCCGGGAGGCCTATGCGCATCGTCGAAACCTCGGTCTACCTCGGGCCGAGCCTGTACGCCCATTTCCCCGTCATCCGGTTCGACCTGGACCTGGGGCCCGTCGAGGCGTGGCCGACCAGCCGGCTCGGACCCCAGTTCAACGACGCGCTGTTCGCGGCCCTTCCCGGCCTGCTGGAGCACGGCTGCTCGTACGGCGACGCGGGGGGGTTCCGGCGGCGGGTCCTCGAGGACGAGGGGACCTGGCTGGGGCACGTCCTCGAGCATGTGGCCATCGAGCTCCAGAACGTAGCGGGCGCCAGCGTCACCTTCGGCAAGACCCGCTCCACCGGCGTGCCCGGGCGCTACCACGTGGTGTTCGAGTACGAGCAGGAGGAGGTCGGCCTCGAGGCGGGCCGCCTGGCCCTGACCCTGCTCCACTCCCTCCTGCCCGAGGAACTGCGCCCGGAGCGGAGCGTCCCCGCCGACTTCGATTTCGCGGAGGAGCGAGACGCCTTCATCCGGTTCGCGCAGCGCCGCGCCCTCGGCCCCAGCACCGGGTCGCTGGTCCACGCCGCCGAGGCCCGCGACATCCCCTGGATGCGACTGAACGACGCCAGCCTGATCCAGTTCGGGTGGGGGCGCTATCAGCAGCGGGTCCAGGCCACCATCACCAGCCACACCGCCCACATCGCCGTCGAGATCGCCTCCGACAAGGAGGAGACGAACAAGATCCTCTCGCGGCTCGGCCTCCCAGTCCCAAAGCAACGGCTGGTCCAGCGCGAGGACGAGGCGATCGACGCCGCCCGGCGCATCGGCCATCCGGTGGTGGTCAAGCCGTACAACGCCAATCACGGGCGCGGTGTCGCCATCAACCTGCGCGACGACGAGTCGGTGGCGATGGCGTTCCGGCAGGCGCAGGCCATCAGCCGCAGCGTCATCGTGGAGACGTTCATCGAGGGTCACGACCACCGCATGCTGGTCATCGACGGCGAGCTGGTGGCGGTGGCGAAGCGTGTGCCCGGGCACGTGGTGGGCGACGGAACGCACACGATCGAGGAGTTGGTGGCGATGGTCAACAGCGATCCGCGCCGCGGCATCGGGCACGAGAAGGTGCTGACCCGGATCGAGTTCGACTCTCAGGCGGACCGGCTGCTGGCCCAGAAGAACTACACCCGGCAGACGGTGCCCGCGGCGGGCGAGGCGGTGTACCTCCGGTCCACCGGCAACCTCTCCACCGGCGGCACCTCGGTCGACGTGACCGACTCCGTGCATCCCGACAACCGCGAAATGGCCATCCGCACCGTCGAGGCCATCGGGCTCGACGTCGGCGGCGTGGACTTCCTGACGCCGGACATCACGCAGTCGTACCGGGAAAGCGGCGGCGGCGCCATCTGCGAGGTGAACGCGGCGCCCGGGTTCCGGATGCACATGGCGCCGAGCGAGGGGAAGCCGCGCGACGTGGCGGGGCCGGTGCTCGACATGCTCTTCCCGCCAGGGACGCCGTCGCGCATCCCGATCGCGGCCATCACCGGCACCAACGGCAAGACCACGACCTCCCGCATGCTCGCGCACATCCACAAGCTGGCGGGACGTACCGTCGGGCTCACCACCACCGACGGCGTCTACATCGACGGCAACCGGACCGTCGAGGGCGACATGACCGGCCCGATCGCCGCGCGCATGGTGCTCGGCGACCCGCAGGTGGACGTGGCGGTGCTCGAGACGGCGCGCGGCGGCCTCTTGCGCGCCGGCATGGGCTTCCGCCACTGCGACGTGGCGGCCTGCCTCAACGTGAAATCCGACCACCTCGGCCTCCGCGGCGTGGAGACGCTCGAGGAACTGGCCAAGGTCAAGCGGATCCCGATCGAGGTGGCGCGGGACACCGCCGTGCTCAACGCCGACGACCCGCTCTGCCTCGCGATGGCCGACTACACCGAGGCGAAGGTCATCTGCTACGTGACGCTGAACCCCGAACACCAGCTCGTGCGCGCGCACATCCGCGCCGGCGGACGGGCGCTCGCGCTCGAGGCGGGCGTCAACGGGCAGATGATCACCATCTACGACAAGGGCGGGCACATCCCCCTGCTCTGGACCCACCTGATCCCCGCCACGCTCGAAGGCCGCGCCATGCACAACGTGCAGAACGCGATGTTCGCGGCGGCGATGGCGTTCAGCATGGGGGTCAAGCTCGAGGACATCCGCCACGGGCTCCGCACGTTCGACACCAGCTTCTTCCAGGCCCCGGGCCGGATGAACGTGTTCGACGAGCACGGGTTCAAGGTGATCCTCGACTACGGCCACAACCCCGACGCGGTCGAGGTGATGTGCCAGCTCACCGACCGGATCGAGGTCAAGGGGCGGAAGCTGGTGGTGCTGGCGGGGCCCGGCGACCGGCGGGACGAAGACCTGCGCGAGATCGCCCAGCGAGCGGCGGGACGGTTCGCGCATTACTTCTGCCGGCGCGACGACTCGCTCCGGGGGCGCACCGACGAGGAGGTGCCCCGGATCCTGAGGGAGGCGCTCCTGGCGTCGGGGGTGCCCGACAAGCAGATCACGGTCATCGCCGATGAACAGCGAGCGGTGGACGCCGCGCTCCGCATGGCGCGCGCAGGAGACCTCCTCCTGGTCTTCGGCGATTCGATCGCGCGGACCTGGAAGCAGATCATTCATTTCCGCCCCGACGGGCGCGGTGCGGCGGCCGCCGCCAGCCCGCCCGCCCGCGTGGAAGTCACCGCACCAGGGCCCGGCGCGGAGCTGCCGGACTCAGAGCAGCTCATCCGTGACGAGCGCGGCGTGCGGCTGGCCCGGGAGGCCGACGACTGATGGTCCTGCCTGACACCGTGCGCGACTCTCGGCGGCTCACCGGGCCGAACCTGGTGACCGACCGGCCCGGGGCGGTGCTGGAGGTCGAGCTCGCCGACGAGTCGGCGGACGCGTTGGTCGGCTACTGGCACGAGGAGGTGCGCCGCGCGCTTGACGCCGTGGGCTGGGGCGCCGAATCGCGGGCGGTCCGTCGCTACCCGGGTGGCGCCAGCCTCGCGTTCACGGCCCCCATCGACGCCTTGTACGCCGCCACCGAAGTGAACGAATGGGCGTGGACGGCCGCCTCCGCGCGGCTTCACGGCGAGCACATCGACCGCGACGAGGCCTACGCACGGCTGACGGGGCTGGTCGCAGCGGAGCGACGCCCCGCCCTTCTGGCGCTGGAGGAGGCAGCCCGCGCCCGGGATGTCCGGTTCCTCTGGGACGACGACTGCGTGACCGTCGGAACCGGGACCGGCTCGCTCACCTGGCCGATGGATGCCCTTCCCGACCCTGACGCCGTGGACTGGGCCACGGTTCACGACATTCCGGTGGCGCTCGTGACAGGCAGCAACGGCAAGACGACCGTGACCCGCCTGGTGAGCGGGATGATCACGGCGGCCGGGCTGGCCGGAGGACACACCTCCACCGACGGCATCAAGGTGGGCGCGGAGACGCTCGACGCTGGAGACTTTTCGGGGCCCGGCGGAGCGCGCCGGCTGCTCCGCGACCGCCGGGTCGAGATGGCGGTGCTCGAGACCGCGCGGGGCGGGCTGCTTCGGCGCGGCCTGGCCGTGGACCGTGCCGACACCGCGGTCATCACCAACATCGCGGAGGATCACCTCGGCGAATCGGCGGTGTACACGATCGCCGACCTCGCCGAGGCCAAGCTGGTGGTCGCGCACGCGCTCGGAGGCTCGCGGCCGCTCGTCCTCAACGCCGACGACCCGGCGCTCGTGCAGGCAGCCCGCGGCGTCTCCTGCCCGGTCGCATGGTATTCCCTCGACGCGAAGCATCCCGCACTGGCCGCCGCGGCCGCGGCAGGCGGTTTGACCGCGACCCTCGTCGGCGACCAGGTCAAGCTCGGGAAGGGCGCCGCCTCGCGCAGCGTCACTTCGGTGAGCAGGATTCCTATCACGGTCGGGGGGGCGGCGCGCTACAACGTGTCGAACGCCCTGGCCGCCGCGCTGGTCGGAACGATTCTCGGGCTCGACGACACGGCCATCGCCAAGGGGCTCGCCGCGCTGACCAACAGTCCGTCCGGGAATCTCGGCCGGCTCAACGCCTTCGAGTTCGGCTCGGTCCGCGCCTTCGTGGACTTTGCCCATAACCCGCACGGGCTGACCGCCCTGATGGAGATGGCACGCGCCCTTCCGGCCGCGCGGCGCCTCGTGGTGATCGGCCAGGCCGGCGACCGTGACGACCACGCCATCCGCGAGCTGGCGCGTACCGCCTGGCTCGGGGCGCCCGACCGCGTGCTGGTGAAGGAGATGCCCGACTACCTGCGCGGCCGCCCCGCCGGCGAGGTGACCGGGATGCTCCTGCAGGAACTCCGGCAGCTTGGCGCCCGCGAGGACCAGCTCGACCTGGCCGTCGGCGAGCTGCAGGCCGCGCGGCAGGCGCTCGCCTGGGCGCGGGACGGGGACCTGCTGCTGCTCACGGTGCACGCGGACCGCGATACCGTCCTCCGCTACCTGCAGCGCCTCGCCGCCGAGGGCTGGACCGCCGGGAAGCCACTCCCGGCATGAGCGCGGACCTCGGCTCGGGCTTCGCCACCGCGGGCGAACTCGCCGAGGCGATCCGCGATCGCCAAATCAGCGCGGTCGAGGCGCACGACCTGCACGCCGACCGCATCGCGCGATTCAACCCTCCCCTCAACGCCATCGTCATCCCGAACCCGGACGCGCGCGCCCGCGCGATCGCCGCCGATGAGGCGCTCGCCCGCGGCGAGCTGTGGGGCCCGCTCCACGGCGTGCCGGTGACGATCAAGGACATCTTCGATGTGAGGGGGCTGCGGAACACCGCCGGCTACCCGCCGGCCAAGGACAACGTGTCCACCACCGATGCGACCGTCACGGCACGCATGCAGGGGGCCGGCGCGGTGGTCCTCGGAAAGACGAACGTCCCCCTCCTCTGCTACGACTGGCAGTGCGACAGCCCGATTTTCGGCCGCAGCAACAATCCGTGGGATGTCAGCCGCACGCCGGGGGGAAGCACCGGCGGGGGCGCGGCCGCGGTGGCGGCCGGGCTGTCGCCGCTCGAGGTCGGCAGCGACGCTGCCGGATCGATCCGGATCCCGAGTCATTTCTGCGGAGTGTACGGGCTGAAGCCGACGGAGGATCGCGTGTCGGGGGCCGGGCACGGCGAGCTCCCCGACCGGCCGCCCGGCGGGCTGCGCCACCTCGTGAGCTTCGGCCCGCTCGCCCGCTCCGTGGCAGACCTGCGCCTGGCGCTCGCGCTCCTCGAGGGGCCCGACCCGCGTCGGGTCGAAGTCCCGCCCGTGCCGCCGGTCGCAAGGCGACCCGACCTGCCCCGGCCCGAGTCGATGCGGATCGCCTGGATGGACACCCTTCCCCACTGCCCGACCTCCGCGGAGACGGCAGCGGTCGTTCTCGCGGCCGCACAGGCGCTCGAGACGGCGGGGTGCCGCGTCGAGCGGGTGGCCCCGCTGCATTTCGAGATCGAGGAAGCGCTCGCGACGTGGGGGGAGATCAACGGCTTCGAAATGGGAGCGATGACCCCGGCGCCGATCAGGCTGCTGATCAGGAACACCACGTTCCTCGGACTGGGCCGGACCAGGTGGACGCGCGGGCTGCGGGGCGGGTTCGGCATGAACGGGCCCCGCTACATCAAGGCGCTCACGACGCGAGAGCGGTTGATAGCGGAACTCGAGGCGTTCCTCAACGGCTTCGACGCCTGGCTGCTCCCGGTGGCCGCCGTGCCCGCCTTCCGGCACATGCGTTCGGGGAAGTCGCTCGACGTGGACGGCACATCGGTGCCGTATACCACGGCGGTCGGCTCCTACGCCGCGCCGTTCAACCTCACCGGGAGCCCGGCGGTGTCGCTGCCGGCCGGTCAGTCGCCGGAGGGGCTGCCGATCGGCGTACAGTTGGTGGGGCGGCGCTGGGACGACGACCACCTGCTGGCGGTCGCTGAGCGGGTGGCGGAGATCCTGGGACCCTTCCGGAGGCCCCCGGGTTACTGACCGAGCGCCTCGAGGCCGGTGGTGGCGGCTTCCCAGGCCGCGAACGCCGCCTCGAACTCGCGCCGTGCCTCCTCGAGGTCGGTGCCAAGTCGCGCGGCGCGCTTCCCTCCCTCCGCCGTGGCGTACAAGGCGGGATCTTCCATCTTCTCCTTCAGCGACGCGACCATCCGCTCCGCGGCCGCCACGCGGGCCTCGGCGGCCGTGAGGTTCTCCCGCGCGGCGCGCAAGGCCGCGCGCTCGTCCTTCGCGCGGTCGTCGCCGCGGCGGGTGCGCTTCCGCTCCTCGACCCGGCGGCTCGACTCGTCTTCCGCCGCGGCCACCGCCGCCGCGTGCTCGCGCTCCCTGCTCGCCTCCTCCCACTCCACGAAGGTGCCCGGGTAGTCGGTGATCCGGGCGTTGTGCAGCACCCACACCCGCGTGACCAGCGCCTCCAGCAGCGCCCGGTCGTGGCTCACCAGCAGGATGTTCCCGCCCCACGCGCTCAGCGCGTCCTCGAGCACCTCAATGGACTCGACGTCGAGGTGGTTGGTCGGTTCGTCGAAGATCAGCAGGTTGGCGTTGTCGAGGACCATCATCGAGAGCGCCATCCGCGCCCGCTCGCCGCCGGAGAGCGAACCGGCGCGGCGGAGCACCGTGTCCCCGCTGAAGCCGAACGCGCCGAGGTGACTCTGGATGGCCCCGCGGTTCCACATCGGGCGGAGGTCGGCGGTGATGTCGTACAGCGACTTGTCCTGCGGGACCTGCCCCAGGTCCTGCCGGTACCAGGCAGGGCGAATGGAGTCGCCGAGGCGGAGCTCGCCGGCGGCCAGCCGCATCTCGCCGAGCAGCGCCCGGAGCAGCGTCGTCTTGCCGGCGCCGTTGGGGCCGACCAGCCCGACGACCTCCCCGCGGGTGACACGCGCCGAGAAGCGATCGAGCAGGACGCGCTCGTCGATCTGCACGCGGACGTCCTGGGCCACCAGCACCTGGTCGCCGCCGCGCTCGCCCGGCGGGAACTGGACGGTCATGCTCCCCTCCTCGCCCGGCGGGGGGCCGAGCCGCGGGAGGCGCTCGAGGCGCCGGCGCCGGCCCTTGGCCTGGGCGCTGTTGCCCCCGGCGATGTTCCGCCGGATGAAGTCCTCCTCGGCCTCAATGTTCCTCCGCTGCTTGTCGAACGCGCGCTGCTGCGAGAGCTGCCGCTCGGCGCGCTGCTCGAGGAAGCCGGCGTAGCCGGTCTTGTAGGCGGTGATGGTCCGCGCCTCGAAGTGCAGGATGCGGTTGGAGAGCCGGGCCAGGAAGGCGCGGTCGTGGCTGATGACCAGCACCGTGGCGTCGAGGCCGAGGAGGTGGTCCTCGAGCCAGCGGGTGGTCTCGAGGTCGAGGTGGTTGGTGGGCTCGTCGAGGAGGAGGACGTCGGCGGGGGCCACGAGCTGGCGGGCCAGCGCCACCCGGCCCCGCTCGCCGCCGCTGAGCGTGGCCACCAGCTGGGTGCGCGCCGCCTCGGGGTCGAAGCCGAGGCCGTGCAGCACGGCGTCGACGCGAGGGGCCAGGGTGTAGCCGCCGTCCCGCTCGAAACGCTCGAGATCCCGAGAGTAGCGGTCCATGGCCGCCTCGGAGGGGTCGGCGCCGAGGGCCGCGGCCTGCTCCGCCAGCGACGCCTCGAGCGAGAGCAGTTCCGCAAACGGGCCGGCGGCCGCCTCCCAGACCAGCGTCGCGTCGCCGAAGTCGCGGTGCTGGTCCATGAGCGAAATGCGGAGGCCGGACTCGCGCGCGACGGTCCCGCGGGACGGCTGGGCGGTTCCGGCCAGGAGGCGGAACAGGGTCGTCTTGCCAGTGCCGTTCCGGCCGACCACGCCCCAGCGCTCGCCCCGCTCGATGGTGAACGTCGCGTCCGCGAAGAGCCGGGTCACCCCGAACTCGACGGCGAGGCCCGACGCTGAAAACTGGCTCACTCGGTCACCCATTCCTTCCACGTGTCTTCCGCGGGCCCGATCGCGAGCCGCTGCTGGCATCGGGCCAGCGGCGTCCGGAGCAGAAGCGGATCATCGGCCAGCCGCTCCAGCCAGCGCTCGTCGGAGAGTGCGGCGCTCCGGAGGCCGAGCTCGGCGTACCGCTTTCCGTTCCGGTCCACCAGCGCGGCCACGCCGAATTTCTGCGCGAACCGGCGGAGCTCCCCCGGCGAGGCGGCGCGGACCTGCAGGTCCACGAAATGGGTCTTCACCCGGCGCTCGGCGAAGAAGCGGAGCGCCTTCCGTGTGTCCTGGCACTTCTTCGTGCCGAAGATCTGGACCTCGATCGCCACGACCGGCCCCTCGCATGCGGTCACTCGCGGCCGTCCCGGACGGTCCGGGCGGCAGAACGGCCGTAAAGGTACAGGGATGGGGGGCTCCGCACAGGCCCGGCGGCGTGGGGGCGAATGTTATATTCGGCGTCATGGAACTCCTCACCTCCATCCTCCTGGTCGTCGTCGGGCTGGCCCTCCTGGCGGGCGGCGGCGAGGCGCTGGTGCGCGGCGCCACCACGGTCGCCCGGATTGCGGGCCTGACCCCGGCTGTCATCGGACTGACGGTGGTGGCCGCCGGCACCTCGCTGCCGGAACTGGTGGTGAGCATCATGGCGGCGCTCCGGGGCACCCCGGACATCGCGGTGGGCAACGTCGTCGGCTCGAACATCTTCAACATCGGCGCGGTGCTCGGCGCCGCGGCGCTCGTCGCCCCGCTGGCGGTGCATGGGGCCGCGGTGCGCCTCGAATGGCCGGTGATGTTCCTGGCCAGCTGGATCGGGTTCCTGCTCATGCGGGACTTCCAGCTCGACCGCCTCGAGGGCGGCTTCTTCCTGGCGTCGCTGGTCGTGTTCACGGCGTATTCGGTCTACATCGCCCGGCATGAGGTCAGCCAGCAGGAGCTGACCACTTACGCGAGCGAGACGGCCGGCCGCTCGCTGCACCCGCGGACGCGCGAGCTGGGGTTCAGCCTCCTCGCCATCGTGGCGGGATCCGGGCTCCTGGTGCTGGGCGGGAACCTCCTCGTGGACGGTGCCGTGGCCATCGCTCGGCACGCCGGGATGACGGAGCGCGTCATCGGCCTCACGATCGTGGCGGCTGGCACAAGCGCGCCGGAGCTCGCTGCGAGCCTCGTGGCGGCTTACCGGGGTCGATCCGACCTGGCACTGGCCAATATCATCGGCTCCAACATCTTCAACATCCTCGGCATCCTGGGCGTCACCGCGCTCATTCACCCCATTCCAATCGCCGCCGGGATCGTGCACGCCGACGCCTGGTGGATGCTCGGCTTCGCCGTGGTGCTGTTCCCGATGATGTGGACCAGGCGGAGCATCTCCCGGATCGAGGGCGGCGTGCTGCTGGCGGGGTACTGCGTCTACCTGGCGACGCTGCTCCGGTCCTAGCGCAGGCACGGCCCGCTACGTGACACAGCCCCCGCCCGGCGCGCTGCCGGGCGGGGGCTGTTGCGTCGGGGAGACGGTACCCTCAGGTGAAAATGATTTCCCCGCCGGCCGCCATCTCGTAGAAATCGCCGACGGTGATGATCTCCTCGACGGCGTCCACGAAGTCTGACTTGTCCAGGTCGAACATGTCCACGGACGCCTTGCAGGCGTAGAGCCTTCCCCCCGAGTCGGCGATCATCTGCACGAACTCGCCGATCGGGGGAATGTCCAGCGATTCCATCTTCTTCTGCATCTGTCGGGTGACGAACGCCGGCATGCCGGGGATCATCCCCAGGAGGGTGGGGAGCCCGAGCGCGGGGTTGCCCACCGTGGCGACCTTCACTTTCCCCTGCTTGGCCTTCACCACGGCGTCCATGCCGAAGAAGGTGAAGAAGAGGTTGGCCTCGATCCCTTCCATGCGGGCGCCGTTGGCCATGATGAGCGCCGGGTAGATGCCCTCCAGCGAACCCTTCGACACGATGATGGACACCTTTTCGATCCGTCGCGGCGCGGTCGCCGGCTCGAACTGCACTGACGGCTCGGGATAGACTGCGGTTGCGGACATGGGCACTGCTCCTGTCAGGAGTTCGGGGTCAGATGCAGCCCTTGGGTTTCGGGATCCCGCCGATCTTGGCGGCCAGCTTCGCGGGGCCCTTCGGGAAGAGCTTGTACAACTCCTTGATGTCCACCCCGGATTCCTTGCCAAGCGAGCGGATCGAGGGGGCGGCACCGGTCGTCAGGTACCGATCCCGCATGTAACGGACGACCATCCAGTGCCGCTCCGTCAGTTCCGGAATCCCGTTCTCGCGTGCGATCTCGGCGGCCAGGGATTCGTTCCACTGTTCGGGGTTCTGCAGGAAGCCCTCGGCGTCCACATCGAGGGCGGTGTCGAGCATCGTGAGCGTGGGCATGGTTTCGGTCTCCTCGTGGTTCAGCCGGCGGTCGGAGCGGACGCGGAACGGGTCGGCCGCTTGCCGCGCATGGTCATCCTGGGGGACACGAGCGGAATGTCGTGCCCCGGGAGCAGCATGTGCCAGTACACCCAGCGGAACGCGAGCTTGCCGAGGTGGTTCAGCCGCGACTCCTTGAGCAGCCGCAGCGGACCCACCACCGGCAGCGGGAAAGTGCCGCTGAGCGGTTCGGTCTCGTAGTTGAAGTCGATCAGCAATGCCTGGTGGAACCCCGTCTCGATGAAGCAGTTGCTGTGGCCGTCGAAATCAGGCTTCAACGGCTTGCCGACCAGGTACCGGGCGACATTCTCCTCCAGGAGCTCAGCTTGGAAGTGGGCCACCGACCCGGCCTTGGACGCGGGGAGGTTGGTCGCGTCACCGAGCGCGAAGATGTTCGGCTTGCACTCCGCCTGGAGGGTGTGCGGATCGGTCAGGACGAACCCGAGGTCGTCGCCGAGACCCTTGGAGCGGCCGACGTACTCGGCGCCGCCGTGCAGGGGGACGGCCACGAGCAGGTCGAAGGGGAGCTCGCGCTCGTCGTAGGCGACGAGGCGTCCGTTGGCGGCGTCCACCGTGCCGGTGTTGAACTCCCGTTCGAGGCGGATGTGCTTGTCCCGGAAGAGGTGCGCCAGTTCCTGGTTGCAGGTCGGCTTGGTGAAGGCGTCATCGAGGGGCGTGACGTAGGTGATGTCCACCTTGTCGCGGATGCCACGTTTCGTGAAGTACCAGTCGGCCAGGAAGGCGAACTCGAGCGGAGCGACGGGGCACTTGATCGGCATGTCCACCACATTGATCACCAGGCGTCCGCCTTCGAAGGCGGCGAGTGCGTCCCGCAGCGCGGTGGCGCCCTCCAGCGTGTAGAAGTCGAACACCTTCGTGCGCCAGCCCTGCCCGGTCATCCCTTCCGTCTCCTCCGGGAGCACGCGGGTGCCGGTGGCGACGATCAGCACGTCGTGCGAAATCGTCCTTCCGTCCGAGAGCACCACCACGTCGCGGTCGGCCTCCACCCGGTCGATCGGCTGTTGGATGTACTCGATGCCCGGGAGGAGTTGCTGGTCCCGCGGCCGGACTACCTGGTCGGGGGTGTAGATCCCGAAGGGCAGGAAGAGAAGCCCGGGCTGGTAGAGGTGCTCGTTGTCCTGGTCGATGAGCGTGATGGTGGTCGTGAAGGCCCGAAGCTCGCGGCTGAACCGGCGCGCCAGCCGGTTGGCGATGGTGGTGCCGGCGGTGCCGGCGCCGAGAATGGTGATGCGGGTCATGCCGACGCCTCCCGGCCCGCGTCGGGCCGCGTGTTCGTCTGGTCGCACTCGCGCACACAGGCGAGGATGTGGGTCACTCTCGGCTCCGTGATGCGGTATCGCATGAACGGGCCGTCGCGTCGGGCGGCCACCACGTTGCGGCCGCGCAGGATGCCGAGCTGCTCGGACACGGCGACCTGCGTGGCTCCGCTGAAGAGCTGGAGCTCGCTCACACTCGCCTCGCCTACGCGCTCCATGACGTCGAGCAACCGGAGCCGAAGCGGATGGCCGAGGCACTTGATCACGCCGGCGACGCGCTCAAGCACGTCGAGAGGGGTCGGATCGCAATTGACAGTGGTGGTCACGGAGCCCCCTGGGCACCTTGGGGTAAGGGTGTATCACCTTCTAACCATCCCGAACATTGCACCTTCCTTCACAAGGCAGTTACAATCGAAGCTGAAGGGGTCTTCAGGAAGCCGGCCGCCCTGCGCTGTACCTTGGACTCCTGCACCTCCGGAGTGCCCGCATGCCACCACTCGTCAAAGCCGCTGTGTCGCTCATGTTCGCGGCGTTCGCCCTGTACTCGATCGGCGTCTGGTCGGTCGTCCTCTCGAAGTTTCTACGGCCGTGGCACGCCGGGTTGTTCTGGCTCGGATTCGCGGCCGACACGACCGGCACGGAGCTGATGCGGCGCATGGCCGGCGGCCTCCACTGGGGCTTTCACACCGCCACCGGCGCGCTCGCCCTCCTCCTCATGCTGATCCACGCAGCGTGGGCAACCGTTGTCCTCATCCAGGCGAAAGAGCCGCGGCTCCGCAGCTTTCACCGGACGAGCTTGACCGTGTGGCTCGTCTGGCTGATCCCCTTCGTGACCGGGCTCATCATGGGGCGCCGCAGCGGGCTGTAAGGAGGGGGACTGCGCCCCCTTGCGGCGCCCGGTACCGGACTGCCTATTGGAATCGTTCGGGATGGGGGGAGCGGGGCGCTGGATGCCAATCAGGAGGTGGCCATGCGTGGTTTGTTGCGGATCGTCCTTGTGCTATGCATCGGCGCGACGGCGCTTACATCGCCGGCCGCGAGCCAGATCGGCGGCATCAAGGTGCCGAAGGTTCCCAAGGTGCCCACCGTCCCGACGGCCCCCGCGGCGCCCACGACGCAGGCACCCGCCGCCCAGCCGGCTCCAGCCGATTCCACGCCTTCGACGGCCGCGCAGCCTGCCGGAGCGCAGGCCGGCGCGGCGGCGAAGCCGACAGGCCCGGGCCAGGGGGCGTGGGTCAATTACGACTTCCAGCCCGGCGAGATCCCGCTCTACGTGGACGATTTTTCGAGGGACCGGGTCGGCAACTTCCCGAAGCGATTGGAGTTCATCTCCGGCAACATGGAAGTCGCCGAATGGAACGGGGTTCGCTTTCTCCGCGCCACGACGCGATCCAGCTTCTCGATCATCCTGCCCGACACCCTCACCGATCGTTTCACGATGGAATTCGACGCGACAGGCTCCATCGCGAACATCTTCACGACGGTCACGTTCGCGCCCAACGCCCCGAGCTACGCCGCCTTCCGGTACTTCAATGACCGCCTCCAGGGCGGCATCGACGGTACGGGCCCCAAGGCGCTCGCGATGGGCAAGCCGTCTGCGTTCGAAACCCCGTTCCGGTTCCGGATCATGGCCGACGGGAAGTACGTGAAGGTCTACATCGACGAGACCCGGGTCGCCAACATCCCGAACGCCGATCTCGGCCGCTCGAACAAGATTACGATCGAGTTCGCCGGGTCGGAGGAGAAGCCGGCGTTCGTTGGCAACTTCAACGTATTGGCCGGCGGCCGGGAACTCTACGACGCCCTCGAGGAGAATGGGCGGGTGGCCACCCAGGGGATCTACTTCGACTCGGGCTCAGACAAGATCAAACCGGAATCGACGCCGACGCTGGTCGAAATCGCCGAGATGCTTAAGGACCACCCGGACCTCGACCTGCTGATCGAGGGGCACACCGACAATGTGGGTGCGCCGGCCTCGAACCTGGCGCTCTCCGACCGGCGAGCCGCGGCGGTGCGGCAAGCCCTGGTCGACATCTACAAGATCGACGGCAACCGGCTCACTACCGTCGGCTTCGGGGACACCGTGCCCGCGAAGCCGAATACGACGCCGGAGGGGCGGCAGCAGAATCGGCGGGTGGAGCTGGTGAAGAAGTAGAGGAGTGGTCGAAAGGAAATGCCCCTGTCCGGCGAGGTGCCGGGCGGGGGCTTCCTGTTGCCATCTGTCCGTGCATGCCCGAGCAGAGAGTCGAGCCCGGGTCCGAGGCTCCTACTTCACCAGCTCGATCTCCCCGGGCCTCCACGTCTTGTCGAACCACGGCCCGAGCGGTCCGTACAGACGGAGAATCATGAACCAGCCCTGGCCGGGAACCGTCTGAACCCAGTTGTTCTCCTTGCCCGTCGGTGCTTTGGGCCCAAAATAGACATCCACGGATCCGTCGCTGTTCACGAGGATCCCCTTGTCCTGGCTGCTGACGCTCGGGAATTGCTGGTCGGTCTGGATCATGGAACGCGTCTGGTTGTCATAGACGATGACGGACCAGAAATCCTTCACGGGGACGTTGGGCGGCAGGCGCAGGCGGTACGTCTTGCCTCCGTCGAGCGGCTTCCCATCCGCGTCCTGGGCGGACCAGGGATACTGCGACCCCTTGCCGACCATCTTCTCCGCCATGGCCGGCGTCACCCCAGTCGCGAAGTAATAGAAGAACGCTGCCCCGTCGAGGTTGGAGACCCCGGGAGCGACCTCGAAGTTGTACCCGCCGAAGAAGGGAAGCCGCCAGGGGCTGCCCGGATAGAAGTACGCGTCCGTGTCACGAATCCGGAACGCGATGGCCCGCGCGGTGACGGCCCCGATGTTCGCCGCGTCGGTCAGGATGCGCTTCATTCGCGCGTCAGGATTGAACGGCTGGCCCTTCTGGATGCCGATCGAGGCGAACAGGCCGAGGGTCGTCGGGTCGCTCCCCTCGCTCGGCTCCTCCTGGATGACCTCGTTCAGCAGGCCCCAGAAGGAGTAATCGCCGGGCGGGACGAAGTTCGACGGGATTCCCGAGGCATTGACGAGTTTCACCGCGGGCGGATTGGCTGCCTCGGAGAGCTGATAGATCTTCAGGTACTTCCGGACGGCCTCCACACCGGGCTTCGGTGAACCGTCCACGAGGAACGACCGAAAGGGCATCCACGAGCCGTAGGTGCTTGGCCGGACGACGAAATACCCGGCCGGCACGTCCCCCGTGTAGCCGGGGGGCAGGACGAGATACTTGCCGCCCTTCCCCTGGTCGGCGCCGGTGATGCCGACATCGGCCACCCAGCGATACCAGAAGTCATCGATGAGCCCGAGGACCATCGGCGGAACCTCCACCACCAGCGGACCCTCGTGCGTGTCCAGCCACACGAAGCTGTAGACTGTGTTGTCGTTCGCGGTCAGTTCCACGGTCCTGGAGTCCACCAGGGTCTCCCAGATCACGTTGGTCTGGTTGACCGGGCCGAATCCCTTCAGCGTGGCCCGCATGCCGGCCTGGTTCACGATCGGGATTGCCAGCAGGTAGGCCTGCAGCGCCCTGGACGCGTCGAGATTGTCGTAGACACGCTGGGTTGTCGCATCGTCGGGGTAGCCGTAATTCAGCGTCAGGGTGCCGATCGAACTGGGCACCGTGTCGGGAACCATGACTCCCGGCGCGATGGGAGTGGTCATTTTCATCGGTTGTCCCTGCTGGGCCAAGCCGGGGGCGGTCGCCGCCAGGCACAGTGCTGCTGCCGTCAGCCCGCTCCGCGTGAGATGAAATGGCATGCGCTGCTCCGTTCAAAAGAATCGCGTGGAAGTCTGGACGGAGCCGTCCCGCCCAGGTCGAACGAAGATAACATCGCCCGCGCACGTCGCGCGGTGACCTCCCCGGTACGACAGCGCCCCCACCGAGCGCGCTGCTCGATGGGGGCTAAGTCGTTTGTCCACTTGAAGTGCCCGAGGCGAGAGTCGAACTCGCACGGGGTTGCCCCCGACGGATTTTGAGTCCGTTGCGTCTGCCATTCCGCCACTCGGGCGCCGCGGGAGGAAGATGGGCAGGCAGCCGGGGGGGCGCAAGAACCGCCGCCCGGGCCTTACGGCGGCGGGCCCGCCCCGGCCCCACCCTGCATGCGCTGTTGCTGCCGCTGCTGGCGGATTTCCTCGATGCGCGCCATGAGCCGCTCCCGCATGACCAGGAACTGCGCCCGCTGCACCGGCGTGAGGTACTTCGCCATTTCCTTGTCCTCGTCCACGAAGCTCTTCACATAATTCACCTTCAGGTCGAGGAGCCGGTCCACCAGCCTGCCGACGCTGTCGGAGTTCGCCGCGATGCCGGGCCGGAGCTGCGCCTGCAGCGCCCGCTTGATGGCGCGCTCCTCGCGCTCCATGGCCCGCCGCTTCGGGGCGTAGGTGCCCAGCGTGGCGCGGAGCTGGGTGGCCTGCTGGTCAGTGAGGCCCAGCATCTCCTGCACCTGCGCACCGAAGCGCGTCTCGATCTGTTGCCGCATGCGGACGGCCTCGGGACTGTCGTCCCCGTCCTCCTGCGCCACAGCCCGCCCGGACAAGGCCGCCACCGCCACGAGCAGCACCCACACGATTCGTCGCATCAGATCTCCCATGAGCGCTCCATCCGTTCGAGTTCCCTGGGATCCAGGTCGTCGAGCGACGGGGCATCGGAGGTGGAGGTTTCGGTCCACGAGGTTTCCAGCGATTCCAGCACGTCCGCCAGCTCGCCGTACGCCAAGCCATCAAGACCGGGGACGTCCACTGCCAGAGGCGGGGCAGGTTGGCCGCGGGGCAGTTTGGCTGGAAGAAGGATGATTGCGATCACCGCCGCGGCGGCGAGGCCGATCAGCCAGCGCCGACGCTGGAACCGGCGCACAATCGGTTCGGTGCGTAGCCGGTGCAGCACCCGCGCCGCCAGCGCGTCCGCGTCGATGCTCGCCTGCGCTCCCACGGCCCGGCCGGCACTCACCACCGCCCACTCCGCCCGGCATCCGGCGCAGGTGCGGAGGTGTTCCGCCTCCTCCTGACTCCAGGTGGCGGCGCCGGCGGCGACGGAGGGCATCCGGTCGGACAGTTCCTGACAGGTCATGGTACCAGCTCCTTCAACTTCCTGATGGCGTGATGGTAATGCACCCGCGCCGACCCCGCGGTCGTGCCCAGCGCGGCGGCGATCTCGCCGTAATCCAGCCCCTGCTGCGCCCTGAGAAGAAAGACCTCCCGCTGCAGGCGGGGGAGCCGCGCCAGACCGGCCCGGATCCGACCTGCCGTCTCGTCGGCGACGAGTTCGGAAGCCGGGTCTCGCCCATCCGGCAGGTCGTGGTCCTCGATCGACAGCACCACCCTGCCCTTCCCGCGTCGATAGGCATCCTTGCGAAGGTTCGAGGCGATGCTGAACAGCCAGCTCCGGAACGACGATTCCTTCCGCCAGCTGTCGAGACCCCGAAAGGCCTTGAAGAACGCCTCCTGCGCCAGGTCCTCCACCTCACCGGGCCCGGCACCGGCCCCGGTCAGGAACCGGGCGAGCGCCGACGCGTGCCGCCGGACCAGGTCGGCTGCCGCCTGCTCGCTTCCCGCCTGCCACGCCGCCGCCAGGGCGGCATCGGATGGCCCATCGAGCTCGGTCAGGGATGCCATTCAACAGGCTTGGACGCCACGCGGCACCGGGTGTTAAGCGTTGACCCGACCGACTTGGTCGGATAACTTCCCCCGAACGATCGTTCGGACGGGTGATGCAACCTTTCGACAAGCGCCTCGACAGCCTCCTCGCCGCCGCCGCAAAGACTTTTGCGGAGCGGGGTTACCACGCCACGTCGATGCGGGACCTGGCTCGGGCCAGCGGCTTCAGCCTGGCCGGGATGTACCATTATGTCGAGAGCAAGCAGGAGTTGCTCTTCCAGATCCAAGACCGTTGCTTTGTCCTGGTGCTGGAGGGGGCTAGGGCGGCCGTCGCGACCGCCCCCGACCCCGAGTCGCGACTCCGCGCCTTCATCCGGCATCACGTGACCTTCTTCGCGTCGCACATGGCCGAGATGAAGGTCCTGGCCCACGAGGAAGACGAACTGACCGGGACGATGCGGGCGCACGTCCGCCGGCGCAAGAAGGAATATGTCGGGCTCCTCACCGAGCTCCTGACGGACGTCCCCGGCGAGCACGCCGATCCGCACATCGCGGCGTACGCGCTGTTCGGCATGATGAACTGGATCTACACCTGGTATCACCCCGCAGGCCCCACGCCGCCGGCCGCCCTGGCCGACGAACTGGCCTCGCTCTTCCTGGACGGCTACATCGCCGCTCACCATGCGACCCCGCGACTGGTCGCCACGCTCGGAGGATGACCCCTTGACCGCAACGCTGACCTCTCCACGCCCCGGCGCCCCCGCGCACACCGACAAGGTCCTCGTGAACTACGAGGTCCGCGACGGCCTGGCCATCATCACGCTCAACGACCCGCCGGCCAACACCTACACCTACGAGATGTTCCGGCAGCTTGACGCCGCCATCCTCGACGCCCGCATGGCCGACGAGGCGCACGTCATCGTCATCCGGGGCCACGGCGAGAAGTTCTTCTCCGCCGGCGCCAACATCTCGATGCTCAACAGCGTCACCCCGCGCTTCAAGTACTTCTTCTGCCTCCACGCGAACGAGACGCTGAGCCGGCTCGAGCAGACCCCGAAGCTCACCATCGCCGCGCTCAACGGTCACACCGTCGGCGGCGGGCTCGAGATCGCCATGGCCTGCGACATGCGCATCGCCTGCCGGAACGCCGGCAAGATCGGGCTTCCCGAGGTGAACCTCGGCGTGCTGCCGGGGACCGGCGGGACCCAGCGGCTCTGCCGCCTCATCGGCAAGTCGGCGGCGATCGAGTTCATGGTGACCGGCGAGACCTTCTCCTTCGAGAAGGCCGAGGAGATGGGGCTGGTCAACCACGTGTTCGAGAAGGACGGCTTCTGGGAGCAGGTCCAGATGTACGCCAAGCAGTTCTGCCCGCCCAACAAGGCCTCCAAGGCGGTCGGCGCCATCAAGCGGAGCGTGCAGTCCGGCATGGACCTCCCCTTCGAGAGCGCGCTGACGCTCGAGCGGGAGCTGCAGCAGCAGCTCTTCCAGTCCTCGGACGCCAAGGAAGGGCTGGCCGCGTACGTCGAGAAGCGGATGCCCGCCTTCGAGGCCAAGTAGGCGGTGCGGACCGACCTGTTCATCAACAACGCGTGGACCCCGGCCGCGAACGGCCGGCGGTTCGACGTGATCAACCCCGCCACCGAGGAGATCCTCGCCTCGGTGGCGGAGGGGGACGAGTCCGACATCGACCGGGCGGTGGGCGCCGCCCGCGCCTGCTTCGAGTCGGCCGAATGGCGCGGGCTTTCTGCGCGGAAGCGCGGCGCTCTTCTCTTCAAGGCCGCCGACCTCCTGGCGGCACGGCTCCCCGAGATGGCCGAGCTCGAGACGCGGCAGAACGGCAAGCCGCTCTTCGAGTCGAAGATCGACGTGTCGTCCACGGTGGAGACGCTGCGCTACTACGCGGGCTGGTGCGACAAGTTCGGCGGGGAGACCGTCCCGGTGGACGGCAACTTCCTCACGTACCTCCGCCACGAGCCGATCGGCGTGGTCGGCGCCATCGTGCCGTGGAACTTCCCGCTCAACATCGCCGGCTGGAAGTTCGCGCCGGCGCTGGCCGCGGGTTGCACCATCGTCCTGAAGCCCGCCTCCGAGACGCCGCTCACCGCGCTCCTCATGGGAGAGATCTTCGCCGAGGCAGGCCTGCCGGCGGGCGCCTTCAACGTGGTGTCGGGCCACGGCTCGACCGCCGGCTCGGCGCTGGTCCGGCACCCCGACGTGGACAAGATCTCCTTCACCGGCTCCACGGCGGTGGGGCAGCGCATCATGCGCGACGCCGCCGACACGGTGAAGCGCCTCACGCTGGAGCTGGGCGGCAAGAGCCCCAACATCATCTTCGACGATGCCGACCTGGCCGCCGCGGTCCGTGGGGCCCAGAACGGTATCTTCTACGGCAAGGGCGAGGTGTGCGCGGCGGGGAGCCGGCTCCTGGTCCACCGCAAGGTGAAGGACCAGGTGGTCGAACAGCTCGCCGAGCGGACGAAGACCCTGCTTCCCGGCGACCCGTTCGACAAGAAGACCCGCCTCGGCGCCATCGTCTCGAAGCAACAGCAGGAAAGCGTGCTCAAGTACATCGGGATCGGGAAGTCGGAAGGGGGGACGGTCGTGGCGGGAGGCAAGGCCGCCACCGTAAACGGGAAGGGATACTTCGTCGAGGCCACCGTGTTCGACGGGGTCAAGCCGGAAATGACCATCGCCCGCGAGGAGATCTTCGGCCCGGTGCTCGCCGTTCTCGGCTTCGACGACGAGGAGGAGGCCGTCGCCCTGGCCAACCAGTCCATGTATGGTCTGGCCGCCGGCGTCTGGAGCCGTGACATCGGCCGCGCGCACCGGGTGGCCCACGCCATCCGCGCCGGCACCGTCTGGGTCAACACCTACAACATGTACGATCCGGCCGCCCCCTTCGGTGGATTCAAGGCCTCCGGCTTCGGCCGCGACCTCGGCCGCACGGCGCTGGAGGGGTACACCGAGACCAAGTCGGTGTGGATCGCCCTGTGACCGACGCGTTCATCGTCTCGGCCGTCCGCACCCCGATCGGACGCGCCGGCGGCGCGCTGGCTGGCGTGCGGCCGGACGACCTCGCCGCGATCGCCATCCGGGCGGCGGTCGAGCGGGGCCGCCTCCCCGGCGCCGCCATCGACGACGTCATACTCGGCTGCGCCAACCAGGCGGGAGAAGACAACCGGAACGTGGCGCGGATGGCACTGTTGCTGGCCGGGCTGCCGGTCGAGGTGCCCGGGCAGACGGTGAACCGGCTCTGCGGCTCCGGCCTGCAGGCGCTCGCGAGCGCGGCGCAGGCCATCAAGGCTGGCGAAGGCGAGCTGTTCGTGGCCGGCGGGGTGGAGAGCATGACCCGCTCCCCCTACGTGACCTTGAAGGCCGGCACCGCCTGGGACCGGGGCACGCCACAGGTGGCTGACACGACGCTGGGCTGGCGGTTCGTCAATCCCGCCATGCCGGCTGACTGGACCATCTCCCTCGGGCAGACGGCGGAGAAGGTCGCCCACCTCCACGGCGTCACGCGCGAGGAGCAGGACGCCTTCGCCGCGGAGAGCCAGCGGCGGACCCAGGCGGCGGTGTCGGCCGGCCACTTCGATGCGGAACTGGTACCGGTGACGAGCCCGGGCGTGAAGGCACCGGTCACCACGGATGAGCACCCGCGCCCCGACGCGACGCTCGAGAGTCTGGCCAAGCTCAAGCCGGCGTTCGCCAAGGACGGCACCGCCACCGCCGGCAATTCCAGCGGCATCAACGACGGCGCCGCCGCGCTCGGCGTGGCCAGTGCGGCCGCGGTCAAGGCACACGGCCTCACCCCGCTGGCGCGCATCGTCGGGACCGCCGTGGCCGGCGTGGACCCGAGCTGCATGGGGCTCGGTCCGGTGCCGGCCACCCGGAAGCTGCTCTCGCGGCTCGGGCTGTCGGTTTCCGACCTCGATCTGGTCGAACTGAACGAGGCCTTCGCGGCGCAGGCCATCCCCTGCATCCGGGAGCTGGGCCTCGACCCGGCCCGCGTCAACGTATCCGGGGGGGCGATCGCCCTCGGGCATCCGCTTGGAGCCAGCGGCGCACGGATGACCGCCACGCTGGTCCACGCCCTGCGGCGCACCGGCGGCCGCTACGGGCTGGCCACGATGTGCATCGGCGTCGGGCAGGGCATCGCGATGGTGATCGAGCGGACTGAGGACTGAGGACTGAGGACTGAGGACTGAGGACTGAGGACTGAGGACTGAGGCGACGATGATGGAGACGCTGGGTGTGATGGTCAAGAGTGCGATCGGCATCGAGGTCGCGGGCGGCGTCGGGACGATCACCCTGAACCGTCCCGAACGGCTCAACGCGTTCGACGCCGAGATGCTCCTCGAGCTGCTGGCCGCGACGCGCGCGCTCGTCGAGGACGAGGCGGTGCGGGCCATCGTGCTGACGGGGAGCGGGCGGGGCTTCTGCGCCGGGGCGGACCTCGACCGGCTGGGTGAGCCGTCGGGGGCGATCGACGAGGACGCGGCGATGGAGTTGGTCCGGACCGGCTCGGAAGTGGTGCAGCTGCTGCATCGCGCCCCCAAGCCGGTGCTGGCGAGCCTGAACGGCCCCGCCGCCGGCGGTGGCGTGGGGCTGGCGCTGGCCTGCGACCTCAGGATCGCTGCGGAGAGTGCCTCCCTCGGGTTGGTGTTCCACCGGCTGGGGCTCCATCCCGATTTCGGCACCAGTTGGTTCGTGCCACGGCTGGCCGGGAGCGCGGCGGCGCTGGAGCTGCTCTGGACGCCCCGGATGCTCCCGGCGGCCCGCTGCCTGGAACTCGGGCTGGTGAACCGGGTGGTACGAGACGAGCAATTGCAGCACGAGACGGCGGCGTGGGCCGCCCGGCTGGCGGCGCTGCCGCCGATCGCGGCGCGGCTGGCCAAGCGGGCGGTGCGCGAGTCGGCGTCGACGACGCTCGCCGAGTCGCTGATCATCGAGGCGCGCCATTGCCGGGAGTGTTTTCGCAGCGAGGACGCCGTCGAGGGGCTGGAGGCGTACCACGCCAAACGGGTTCCCGAATTCCACGGACGGTGAGGACGACATGCGGAAAGTGAACAACTTTGACGACTGGATCGACTACTTCCGCTACTGGCAGGACTCGATCGGCATTTCCGAGAAGGAAATGGCCGGGACGCCGTTCCGGAAGGTCGGCTTCGACGCGAAGTTCGGCGAGCCGGAGGCGGAGGCGATCGAGTTCGGCCATTACAAGGGCCAGACCAAGTGGCCGACCATCATGCACATCCCCGACCAGCGGATCCGGGACGCCCTGCTCAACCTGATCGTGTTCCAGGGCGACACCGAGTTCGCCTCGGTGGAGCAGCAGCGTCAGCTGCTCGAGCGGGCGCCGAGCGACTACGACCTCTTCTCGCTGATGCGCGTGATGAGCGAGGAGATGCGGCACGGGTGGCAGATGTCCTACCTGCTCTGCACCCACTTCGGCGACGAGGGGAAGCGCGAGGCGCAGAAGCTCCTGGATCGCCGCGCGGAAGAGGGGGAGCGCCTCCTGGGCTCGTTCAACGAGATCGTCGAGAACTGGCTCGACTTCTTCACCTACACCCAGTTCATCGATCGCGACGGCAAGTTCCAGCTCCAGATGCTCTCCACCTCGTCGTTCCATCCCCTGGCCCGCTCGATGGGCCCGATGCTGAAGGAGGAGAGCTTCCACCTCGGCACCGGCAACAACGGGCTGCGCCGGATCCTGAAGGCGGGCCGCGTGCCACCTGAAGTGGTCCAGCGGTACTTCAACAAGTGGGTGCCGACGGCGTTCGACCTCTTCGGCACGGACAACTCTTCGAGCGCGCACTGGGCATACGTCTGGGGCCTGAAGGGCCGCTTCGACGAGCGGGAGACGCAGGACGAGGCGAACCTCGCGCACCTCAACGAGGCGAGCCGGGAGCTCTATCGGCAGGAGATCACCCGGCTGGTGGACCGGCTCAACACCGCCATCTCGGACCCGGAGCAGCACCTGCTGGTGCCGGACTCCAAGTTCAACCGGAAGATCGGGCTCTACGCCCGCCAGCACTTCACCATCACCGGGGAGCCGGTGGACGCGGCGAAGTACCCCGCGTACCTCGCGTCGGTGATGCCGAACGATGCCGACCGGACCCTCCTGAAGGACCTGCTCGACGAACCTGACTGGATCGAGCTGCGGAAGCTGGAGGAGAACAACTGACGCGGCCGCTGGTGATCGCCCACCGGGGCGCCTCCGGCTACGCGTTCGAGAACTCACCGGCCGCCTTTCGGGAGGCGGCCGCGCGGGACGTGGACGGAGTCGAGCTGGACGTCCACGCCACCGCCGATGGCGGCATCGTCGTGCATCACGACCCTGAACTCACCGGCGGACAGCCGCTCGACGCCCTGACCCTCGCCGAGGCGACGGCCTGGCTCCTGCCGAACGGCGAGCCGGTCCCGACGCTTGCGGCGGCGCTGAAGCTGATCGGCGACCGGGACGTGTGGGTCGAGGTCAAGTCGCTGCCCGTGGCCTACGACGCCGCGCTCCTGTCCGCGCTGGACCACGGCCCTTTCCCCGCCCGCTATGCCGTCCACAGCTTCGACCACCGGGTCACCGCGCGGCTTTCCCGGCTCCGCCCGCAACTCCGGCTGGGCGCCCTGCTGTCGTCCCGGGTGATCGACCCCGTGGCCGTCGTCCGGGCCTCCTGCGCCACGACCCTGTGGCAGGAATGGACCGCGATCGACCAGGCGCTGGTGGACGCCGTCCATGCTGCCGGCATCCAGGTCATCGCGTGGACGGTCAACGACCCAGCCGCCGCGGCGAGGCTGGCACGGATGGGTGTGGACGGGCTCTGCGGCAACTACCCGGACCGGCTGGAGGTGCCGACATGAGCGGCTTCCCGACGCGGGTGGCGGTCATCGGCGCCGGCACCATGGGCGCCGGCATCGCCCAGGCCGCCGCGACGGCTGGCTGGCCCACGACGCTGACCGACAGCCGCCCCGAGGCGGTGCAAGGGGCCGTGGACCGGATCGCGCGCACGCTGGACGGCGCCGTGCAGCGGGGCAAACTCGATGCAACGGCGCGGGACGCGATCCTGGGCCGGCTGCAGACCACCTCCGGCATCCGCGCGGCCTGTGAGGGCGCCGACCTGGTGGTCGAGGCGGTGCTGGAAGACCTCGACGTCAAGCGCGACGTCATGAGCCAGGCGAGCGACTGGGCCATGCCCTCGGCGCTTCTGGCCACCAATACCTCCTCGATTTCCATCGCCGACATCGCCGCCGACCTGCCCCGCCCCGAGCGGCTCATCGGGATGCACTTCTTCAATCCGGTGCACCTGATGAAGCTGGTGGAGATCGTGACCCACGACGCCACCGACGACACGGCGCGGGCCGACGCGCTGGCCGTTGTGCAGGCGATGGGCAAGGAACCGATCGTGGTGCGCGATTCGCCCGGCTTCGCGTCGAGCCGGCTCGGGATCGCGCTCGGCCTCGAGGCGATGCGGATGCTGGAGGAGGGGGTCGCCAGCGCCGCCGACATCGACCGGGCCATGGAGCTGGGGTACAACCACCCGATGGGCCCGCTCAAGCTGACCGATCTGGTCGGGCTCGACGTCCGGCTCCGCATCGCCGATTACCTCCACCTGGCCCTGGGCGCCGAGCGGTTCGCGCCCCCGGCCATCCTCCGCCGCCTCGTCGCCGAAGGCAAGCTCGGCAAGAAAAGCGGCCACGGCTTCTACGACTGGTCCCAACCATGAGCGCATCCAGCAACGTCCTGAAGGAAGTCCACGGCCGCGTGGCCCTTCTCGTCATCAACCGCCCCGAGAAGCGGAACGCCCTCGACAGCGCGACCCGCGCCCGGCTCCTCGACCTCCTCGACGAGCTCCGCGCCGACGCGGAGGTGCGGGTGGTGGTCCTGACCGGCGCGGGCGACAAAGCGTTCGTGGCAGGGGCCGACATCTCGGAGTTCGAGGGACGGAGCCCCATCGACCAGTTCCGGGTGATGTCGGGCCGGACGGTCTTCGATGCGGTGGATAGCTTCCCGAAGCCGGTCATCGCGGCGCTCAACGGGTTCACCCTCGGCGGTGGTTGCGAACTCGCCATGGCGTGCGACATCCGCCTCGCCGCGGACACCGCCAAGCTCGGCCAGCCGGAGGTCAACCTCGGCATCATCCCCGGGGGCGGCGGCACCCAGCGGCTGCCCCGCCTGGTGGGCGCCGGGGCGGCGTACAAGCTGCTTTACACCGGCGACCTGATCGGCGCCGAGGAGGCGCTCCGCATCGGCCTGGTGGACGAGGTGGTGCCGGCGGCCGAACTGCGTGCCCGGGCCCTGGCGCTGGCCGAGAGCATCGCGCAGAAGAGCCCCGTGGCGCTGCAGCTGATCAAGGAAGCGGTACGGGCGTCACTTCGCGGAACGCTCGACGAGGGATTGAAGCAGGAGACCACGCTCTTCGGACTCGCATTCTCCAGCGAGGATAAGGCCGAGGGTGTCGCGGCATTTCTCGGGAAGCGCCCCCCCGAGTTCAAAGGCAGGTAAGTCACACATCTTTGCGCTCTTCGCGCCTTCGCGGTAACAGCTGTGCACCGCAAAGGCACGAAGGGCGCGAAAGTAGTTTCAGGGAGTGCCGAGCATTGACCAATCTGCCCTATCCTGTATCCGACATGCACATCCACATCCAGCCGTGGCGGCAGCTGAAGCCGGCGGTGGCGGACGTCATGCGCGTGGGCAAGGAGGCCCACTGGGACCGGTTGATCGCCCTGATGGACGACCCGAAGGCGCTGCTCGAGGTGATGAACGCGTCGGGGGTGTGGCGGGTGGCGCTGATCAACTACCCCAGCCCCGACCTGATGGGGTTCGACGACTCCACCAACACCTTCGCCGCCCGGTACGCCGAGGCGTCGCCGGAGCGGATCCTGCCGTACGGGGGCGTCCACGCCCGCTTCACCAAGGATCCCGAGGGCGACGTGGACCGCCTGATCGAGCTCGGCATCCGCTGCCTCAAGATCCACCCGCCGCACCAGTGCCACGCCGCTAACGCCTACACCGAGGGCCTCGAGGCGTTGGGTCGGATCTATCGGCGCTGCGAGGAGCGGGGGCTCCCCGTGCTGGTCCACACCGGCACCAGCATCTTTCCCGGCGCGCGGTCCAAGTGGGGCAACCCGATGGAGCTGGACGACGTCGCCATTGATTTTCCGAAGCTGACCATCGTGATGGCGCACGGCGGCCGACCACTCTGGATGGAGGAAGCGTTCTTCATCCTGCGCCGGCACCCGAACGTCTACCTGGAGCTCTCGGGCATTCCGCCCGCCCGCCTTCTGGAATATTTCCCGAGGCTGGCCGACATCGGCCACAAGACGATCTGGGGCACCGACTGGCCCAGCCCCGGGGTGCACGACCTGCGCAAGAACCTCGACGCCTTCCGCGCCCTGCCCCTTCCGGCCGAGCTGCAGCGCGCCATCCTGTCGGACACGAGCCTCCGGCTCTTCCCGACCGTCTCCCGTTGAACTCCCCCAGGAGCTGCCCGTGATGCGCCACCTTCTCGCGGTCGCCGGAGCGCTGACCCTCGCCACGACCGTCCCGGCCGCCGCCCAGGACTCGCTGCCCCAGCCCCGGCCGCTTCCGATCGAGGCGAAGAAGCTGATCCCGCACCGGGACAGCATGGTCGTCCTCGTGAACAACCAGCCGCTCGGCACCAGCGTCTGGGGCGTGCAGAAGCAGGGTGACAGTCTCGAGGTTCACGAGTTGACCATCATCGGCTCGACGATGCGCCAGGAAACCACCGTCGGGCTGACGAAGAAGGGCGAGCCGCTCCGGGTCACCCAGACGGGGATGATCCGGGACGTGCAGGGCGGGATCGACATCCGCTACGCTGGCAATCGCGTAACCGGCAACGTCACGGCGGTGTCGGCCGAAGGGCCGAACAAGTTCACCGTGGACACCACCGTGCCGGACGGCACCGTGGACGACAACTCCGTGCAGGCGCTGCTCTCGGCGCTGCCCTGGCAGGAGGGGGCGGGGTGGAACTTCTGGATGTACAGCGCGGGCACCAATTCGGTGTCGGTGATGGCGCTGTTCGTCGTCGGGCAGGAGACGGCGATGGTGCCGGCGGGAGCGTTCGAGGCCTGGCGGGTGCGGCTGACGGGTGGGGCGACGAGCGTGGACTTCCTGGTATTGAAGCGGGCGCCACACACCCTGTTGAAGATCGAGATGAGTGGCGCCCCGTTGAAATACGAACTCGTGTCGGGCGGAGGGCTCTGAGGGCTAGGGCCGGTCCGCCTTCGGCGCCGCCGCGGCCTCGTCGATGATCGGCTCCTCCGGGTCGAGCTCCGGCTCCTCCGCCGGGGTGTCGGTGACCGACACCACCGTCGCCTTCTGCGTGGCGATCTGGGTTTCGATCGAGGCGATCTGGGTTTCGAGGTCGCCGATCTTGAGGACGAGGGCGTCCACCCTGCGCTGGTCCGCCTCCACCCCCTTTTCGCGGTGGTAGGCGATCATGCCGAGGTCGCGGGCCGCGTTGTCGCGGCGCCGCTTGACGCGAAGCAGCTCGATCTGGAGGCGGCCCTCGTCGAGGGCGGCGCTGGCGCGCCGGCCGAAGTTCTCGAGCTCGCTGTTCAATTTGGAAAAGAGAGAGGCCATGGTCTGCTCCGTGGTCGGGTTTCGCGAACCTGACGGGCTCCAGGAGCGGAATGTTTCATTTCGAACCCTGTCGCCCCGGTTCAGGAAAAGAATAAGGGGGATGCGGCCCAGGCCGCATCCCCCTTGCTGCATCCGCGGAGCCCCGAACTAGGCGGTGGCGACCTTCGGATAGACAGAGACCTTTTTCCGGCCCTTGTCGCGGTACTCGAACTTGACGATGCCGTCCACCTTGGCGAAGAGGGTGTCGTCGGTGCCCTGCCCGACATTCTTGCCGGCATGGATGACGGTGCCCCGCTGACGGACCAGGATGTTGCCGGCCAGCACGTTCTCTCCCCCGAACTTCTTGATGCCGAGATACTGGGGATTGCTGTTGCGGCCGTTGCGGCTGGAGCCTACGCCCTTTTTATGAGCCATGAGAGCCTCACCCTACCTTGACGTCAGTGATTAGGACCTCGGTGAACTTCTGCCGATGCCCCGTCTTGCGGCGATAGCCCTTCCGCCGCTTGAACTTGAAGACGTAGATCTTCTTTTCCTTGCCGTCGCCCACGACCTCGGCCGTGACCTTGGCGCCCTTGACCAGCGGGGTACCGGCCTTGACCGTCGTGCCGTCGGAGGAAAGAAGCACCTCGTCGAACGTGACCTTGGAGCCGGGCTCGGCTTCCATGAGGGGAAGGCGCACGACCTTGCCCTTCTCCGCGCGGAATTGCTTTCCCAACGCCTTGAAAATCGCGTACATATCACGACCCGTTGCCAAATGGTGATTCTGCAGCAAGCCCAGAAGTCTAGCCGGGGATAGGCGTTAGGTCAAGCGGGCCCCGCCGTCCGTTCTGCCCATCGGCCGGCTCGGGCCAGCCTCACCCCCTGTCCCCCTCTCCAGCAAGTGGAGAGGGGGAATCCCTGCCGAAATACGGGTCACTGCCCACCGGCCCCGCTGCCCCGCAGCCCCGCCTACGCCACGGCGTACAGCTCCGTAACGTCCCTGCCCCCCGGCCGGCTCATGAGCCGGAACTCGTCCAGCCGCATCATCGGGTCGTCCCGGAGCTCCAACTCCAGCCCGGTGGCCCGGATAAGGGCCTGGAGGAGCTTGGGCTCCTCTTCGAGCATATAAATGGCCACCTCGGGATGGAGCCGGACTGCCAGCTGGCGCTCCCGGGCCTCGTGGCCGGCCCGGCGGAGGGACCGCTCCAGCCGTCGGGTGACGATTTCCGGCTTGAACACCCTTCCACTGCCGGCGCAGGTGGGGCATTCGGTTGTCTGGGAGGCCCAGAGCGACGGCCGGACCCGCTGACGGGTCATCTCGATCAGGCCGAGCTCGGAGACGGCGAATGCCTTGGTCCGGGCCCGGTCGCGGGTCAGGTGGGAGCGCAGTTCCTGGAGCACCTTTTCCCGGTTGGACCGGGTGTCCATGTCGATGAAGTCGCAGACGATGATGCCGCCGACGTCTCTCAGGCGAAGCTGCCGCGCGATTTCCTTGGCCGCCTCGAGGTTGGTCTTCAGGATGGTCTTTTCCGGGTCCTTCTTGCCGGTGTAGCGCCCGGTGTTCACGTCGATGGACACGAGCGCTTCGGTCGGCTGGATGATGATGGACCCGCCGGTGGACAGCTCGCAGCGCGGCTTGAAGAGGTCGCGGATTTCCGACTCGATGTCGAACTTGTCGAAGAGCGGCTGGTCCTCGGTGTAGTGGTGCACCCGCTTCATCAGGTCGGGGTCGATCTGCTCGAGGTACTGCTCGACCTCGTTGAAGAGCTCCTTGGTGTCCACGTAGAGGGCGTCCACCTTGGCGCTGAAGAGGTCTCGGATGATGCCGCGGGTGAGGCTCGTTTCCCGCTGCACCAGGGCCGGCGCGCGGACGAAACCCTTCTTCCGGTTGATCTTCTTCCAGAGGCCGAGCAGCGATTCCACCTCGCGCGTGACCTGCTCCTCGGTGACCCCCTCGGCCACGGTGCGCACGATGACGCCGCCGGCATCCTCCGGGAGCACCTTGCGGACCATCTCGCGCAGCTTGG
This sequence comes from Gemmatimonadota bacterium, assembly GCA_022710485.1. Taxonomy (GTDB): domain Bacteria; phylum Gemmatimonadota; class Gemmatimonadetes; order Gemmatimonadales; family GWC2-71-9; genus SPDF01. The sequence continues at coordinate 345,196 of JAKLGU010000001.1, forward strand.
ATCGCTGTTCACGGCTCTCGATCTTCCGGCTGACGCCGACGCGCGAGGCGAACGGCATGTAGACGAGGAAGCGGCCAGGGAGGGAGATCTGCGCCGTGACGCGTGAGCCCTTGGTGCTGATCGGCTCCTTGGTCACCTGCACCAGGATGGTCTGGCCCTTCTTCAGGAGGTCCTGGATGTTGGGCACGGCCGACCGGTGGTCCACTTCGCGCTGGCGGGGGGCGGCCTTGTCGCGGGGGTTGCCGTTCGACGCCTCCAGCGCGTCCTCGTCGGGGACGTCGGCGTCGTCGTCGCGTTCGTCGGGGTCTTCGTCCTCATCGGGCTCGAGGAGGTCGGAGGCGTGCAGGAACGCCGACTTTTCCAGGCCGATGTCTACAAAGGCGGCCTGGATGCCGGGGAGGACCGCGTCGACGCGGCCGAGGTAAATGTCGCCGAGGGAACGGCGCTGGTCAGGACGATCGTAGAGGAGCTCTACGAGCCGATCGTCCTCGAGGATGGCCACGCGGGTCTCCCGCCGGCCTCCATTGATGAGAATTTCGCGCTTCACGCGTGGAAACCTCGATCGGTCGCAATGCGGCGGCCCGACCCGGAAGGGCCTGGACGGAGGTTGCGCCGATCAGTACGAGGGAATCCCACATGGCCGACCATCCCTCGGCCCAGCCGTTCCGGACGGCCCGCAGGCCCGCCCCGGCACGAAGGGTGAGGATCGGATTCAGGTGGGACAAGACAGAGGGCGGGAATCCCGCCAGCAGGTAATGAGAACGACGAAAATGCAGCCCCGGCCGACCCGTTCCCGAGCGCCCCGCCGGACCGACCGGCACGGGGCGTTCATGGAGCTGGTGGAGGCCGGACAACCGAGAAATCACGCCAAGCACAGTCGCCCCCCAGGCTCGGACCCGGGAGGCGAAAATGAACGCAAAGTGTGGTGGTGAAACCGACTTCATGCTGGAATGATACGGTACGGCACCCCCCGGGGCAATAGACCGCCCCGGACTACCCCTCCAGCGAGGCCAAGATGTTCCTGGCAATGACGATACGCTGGATCTCGCTGGTCCCTTCCCCGATTTCGCAGACCTTGGCGTCGCGCATCATCCGCTCCACCGGATAGTCGGTGGTATAGCCGTAGCCGCCGAAGACCTGGACCGCCTTCGTGGTGACTCGCATCGCCAGTTCGGAGCAGTAGAGCTTGGCCATGGCCGCCTCCTGCTTGAACGGGCGCCCGTTCTGCTTGAGCCAGGCGGCATGGTACAGCAGGTGGGTGCCGGCCTGGATTTCGGTGGCCATGTCGGCCAGCTGGAAGCTGACGCCCTGGAAGCTGGCGATGGCCTGCCCGAACTGCTTCCGGACCGAAGCGTACCTGAGCGCTTCCTCGTAGGCACCCTCCGCGATGCCGAGCGACACGGCGGCGATCCCGATCCGGCCCGCGTCGAGGGTCTTGAGGAAGTTGACGAACCCCTCGCCGATGGTGCCCAGCACGTTTTCCTTGGGGACGACCGCGTCCTCCAGGATCAGCTCGCGGGTGTCGGAGGCCCGCCACCCCATCTTCTCCTCCTTCTTCCCGGCCCGCACCCCCTTCGTCTTGGGCAGGTCCTCCGCGTGGCCGACGCCGAGGGTCCGGCAGCGCGCGAGGTCCACGGTGTCCTTGGTGACGATGAAGCTGGTGATGCCGCGGTGGCCGGAGCCAGGGGAGGTGCGGGCCGTGACGGAGAAGATCTCGCCGACGCCGGCGTGCGTGATGAAGACCTTGGAGCCGTTAAGGAGGTAGTGGTCGCCCTTGTCCACGGCGGTGGTGGCGGTGCCGCCGGCGTCGCTGCCCGCGCCTGGTTCCGTCAGGCCGAATCCGCCCAGCACCTTGCCGGAGGCCAGCAGCGGGACGTAGCGCTCGCGCTGCGCTTTCGTGCCGAAGTCCATGATCGGCGAGGTGCCAAGGTTGGTGTGCGCGCTGATGGTGAGAGCGTGACTGGCGTCCACCTTGGCGAGCTCGTGGAGGACGATGTAATAGGAGAGCTGGTCCATGCCTGCGCCGCCGAGCTCTTCCGGCCAGGGGACCCCGAGGAGGCCGAGCGGCCCCATCTTGGCGACGTTGTCCCAAAGAAACTCAGAGGTGCGATCGAGGTCCTTGGCGACCGGGGCGACATCGGTCCGGGCGAATTCCCGCACCATGTCGCGCACCTGGAGGTGCTGCTCGCCGAAGTAGAATGGGAGTTCCATAGGCCGTCCGGTCCAGGGTGGGCGTCTCCCCAAATCTACCATGGGGCGCGGGCCGAATCACCCCGGGGGGCGGTTACCTTTCCTGCTCCGATCACGTCAAGTCCTCACCCCCTTTCCCGCTCTCCACCATGTGGAGAGGGGGGACGACCCTGGAGAACCGCTGTTGACGATGGACTTCACGATGGTTCGACGGACGATACGTCTCGCCTTGCATCTGGCCCTCGGCCTGGCCATCGGCTGCGGCGAGGACAACTCCGGTCCGGCCGCTCCGCCGGCCGACCTGACCCTCACCGCCATCGACAGCGGGTACGACTTTCCGATCCAGGTGATGGCCCCGCCCGGCGATGCCACTCGGCTGCTGATCCTGGAGCGGCGCGGCCGACTGGTGCTCCGCAAGAACGGAGTGCGGCTCGATTCCGCCTACGTCAACCTCACCGCCCTCACAGGCGAGCCCGGCGTGGCACGGGAGTACGGGGTCCTCGGCGTGGCGTTTCACCCGCAGTACGCGACCAACCGGCGGCTCTTCGCCTACCTGATCGACCAGAACGAGGACACGCGGCTCGTGGAACTGCTGGCCGACGCGAACTTCGACCACGCGAGCCCGACGCCGGTCCGCACGATCCTGCAGTTCTCCCAGCCCAGCTACGCCATCCATTACGGGGGCACCGTGGCGTTCGGGAAAGACGGCTACCTCTATCTGGCCACGGGAGACGGCGAGACGGGCGGCGTGCCGTCCAGCCCCGCGCAGGACAGCGCGTCGCTGCTCGGCAAGATGCTCCGCGTCGATGTCGACGGCGGGGTGCCCTATGTCATCCCCGCCGGCAACCCGTTCGTGGGGCGCGCCGGGTGGCGGGGCGAGATCTACCACGTGGGGCTCCGGAACCCGTACCGCTGGAGCGTGGACCGGCAAACCGGCGACCTCTGGTGGGGCGACGTCGGCGAGGACAGCTGGGAGGAGGTCAATTTTTCGCCGGCCGGCACCGGCGGACTCAACTACGGCTGGCCCTATCGGGAGGGCAACGCCTGCTGGCTGCCGGCGACGGGCTGCCCCTCCGCCGGCCTGACGGCCCCCGCATACGCGTACTCGCACAGCGAGGGGTGCTCCGTGATCGGCGGCGTGGTCTACCGCGGATCAGCGATACCCGGGAGGAAGGGCACCTATCTCTTCGGCGACTTCTGCCGCAATACCTTCCGCTCGCTGACCCGCTCCTCCTCCGGCAGCGTGAGCGACGTGACCACCTGGACACCGACCATCCCCGCCGACAACCTGGCCGGCTTTGGCGAGGACGCTGCGGGCGAGGTGTACATCGCGATGGCGTCGGGGAGGGTGTACAGGGTGGTGGCGGTGGAGTAAGCGGGGAAGCGGGGAAGCGGGGAAGCGGGGAAGCGGGGAAGCGGGGAAGCGGGGCCGATGCTCCTATTTGTGGAACTCCTGGGCAAGGGGGCGATGTGATAGATGGAACCTCACTCGAGAAGCGAATTGAAGTGCTCGAACGGCACAACCGCAGCCTGCGGTGGACCGTCATCCTCACCCTGGCCCTGTCGCTGCTCGGCCTGATGTGGGGCCGGGTGTGGCCGAGAAACGGCGTGGTCGAGGCGAGCGGCTTCGTGGTGACGGACCGGGATGGAAAGGTCCGGGGCAGCTTCGCGTTCGACCAGAACGGCGTCGGCCTCAACCTGCAGGACGAACGCGGACTCTGGCGCGCCGGGTTCCTGGTGGACAACACCGGCCGCCCCGCCATGTTCCTCTTCGACACCGTGGCGCAGCCGGTGGTGACGCTGAACCTCCAGAACAGCGGGGCCCCCTCGCTCCGGATGCGCGCACCCGGCAACGAGAACACCCTCCAGGTGCGGCTCGGCACCGGCGGCGCTCCGGGCGTCTTCCTGACCAGCGGAGCGGACACGGCGGCGCTGGTGATGCCACAGTAAGCGGGGAGGCGGGGAAGCGGGGAAGCGGGGCAGCGGGGCAGCGGGGCAGCGGGGCAGCGGGGCAGCGGGGCAGCGGGGCAGCGGGGCAGCGGGGCAGCGGGGCAGCGCGAAGCTAGCCTGAAGAGTGCTTGTCGCAACCGGCACAACGTCGAAGGTGCTCCCCAAAGTACCGGAGCAGTTCGGACCTCCTGCAGCGTGAGGTGGTGGCGTAGCGTTCCATGGCCGAGATTCGATTGGCAGCGCGCTTCCTCCGCTCCCGCACCCGCTTCCAGTCTGGCGCGCCCCCCTCCGGATCGAGCTCCTTCCTGAGCCGCTCCACCGATTCCCTCACGTTCGACGGCAGGCTGGCGAGCCTCGCGGGATCCCGCCACGCCAGCTCCACCACCCGTTCCGCCGGGAAGGTGACGTCGAGCTGGCGGCGGTGGAGTTCCGCATCGCCCTTGGCGTAGAGCAGGATGCAGCTCGACCGCTCCCCGTCCCGCCCTGCCCTGCCCGCCTCCTGGTAGTACGACTCCGGCGTGGGCGGCAGCATCCAGTGCACCACCACCCGGACATCAGGCTTGTCGATCCCCATCCCGAACGCACTGGTGGCGGTGACGACGTCGAGCTGTCCCGACAGAAACCGGTGCAGTACTTCCTCCCGCCGTTCCCGGTCCAGCCCCGCGTGATACGCGGCACACCGGAACCCGGCGTAGTGGATCGAGCGGGCCAGCCCCTCGGTCGTACGCCGGGTGGGCGCGTAGACGATGGCCGTGCCACGCCGAGGAGACAGGTGCTCGAGCAGCCGCCGGAAGCGGTCCCGGTCGGTCACCACCCGCTCGACGCCGAACCAGAGGTTCGGGCGGTCGAAGGAGTCGAGGTGCAGATCCCAACGCCGCGCGCCACCGAGGCGGAGCGAGGTGGCGATGTCCTGCCGGACCTCGGGCGTGGCGCTCCCCGTCAACGCCACCACTGGCGGGCGCCCGAGCCTGATCCGCGCCGCGAGCAGCAGCCGGTAGCTCGGCCGGAAGTCGTGCCCCCACTCACTGATGCAATGGGCTTCGTCCACGGCGAGCAGCCCGACCCGCACGCCCTGCCCGCCGAGGGCCCCGGCTAGGCGCTCGAGACGTTCCGGCGAGACGTACAGCAGCTTAAGCGTGCCCTGCCTGACGGCGTCGAGAACCGCTCGCTGACTCTCGGCGTCCTGCGCACTGTTCAGCGCCGCGGCGGCCAGCCCGCGCCGTTTCCCGGCCTCGACCTGGTCCTGCATGAGCGACAGGAGCGGAGAGACGACGACGGTCAGCCCATCGAGCACCAGCGCGGGCACTTGGAAGCAGACCGACTTGCCGCCGCCGGTCGGCAGGACCGCCAGGGTGTCGCGCCCCGCCAGCACTGACTGGACGACGCGCCGCTGCGCGGGGCGAAAATCAGGGAAGCCGAAGTGGCGGAGGAGGGCGGCCCGGGCAAGGGCGAGGCGGGCGGGAAGCGGCGGCGTCACGCACGGACGATGCGCGACCGCTGGCGCAACGCTGGAATCAGAACGCCGCCGGCGGGGACATCCCGCCGCGACTCAGCCTCCGGACGGACCGGAGTCGGGGGGCCTGTCCTGGCGGCGCTGCTGGATCTTCTGGATGATGCGCACCGCGAGGGAGGTGCCGAGAAGCCCGATGGCGATCCAGACCAGGGTCTGGTCGTCCCGGGCGATGCCGAGGAGCGCGGCCAGGAAGCCCATCAGCGAGGTGAACAGGCGGAACGGGTTCACTTGTCGAGGAACGCCGCGATGGCCCGCTTGAAGTCGGGCGTGCTCCGTGCGAGCGCATTGACCTGCGCGCCGAGGGAGATCCCCTCCTGGAACGAGAGGCCGTCGAGCTGGTAGAACTGGCGCTTGGTGAGCGCGAGGGCCGAGCCGCTGGTGGCCGCGAGCGCGGCGAGGACCCGCCCCGCCTCGGCATCGAAGCCGGCGTCGGGAATCACACGCGACACGAGCCCGGCCGCGAGGGCCTCGCCGGCCGAGAGGACGCGCCCCGTGGCGGCCAGGTCGAAGGCCAGCTTCTCGCCGGTGAGGCGGCGGAGGAGGGTCATCACCATGGCCGGCACGAAGCCGCGCTGGATCTCGGGATACCCGAACTGGGCGCTGGCGGTCGACAGGACCAGGTCGCAGGCGGTGGCGAGCCCGGCCCCGCCGGCGAGCGCCCGCCCGTGGACCACGGCGACGACCGGCTTGGGCAGTTCGCGGATCTTGATGAAGAGCCCGCCCATGTGCAGCGCGGCGAGTTCGTTCTGCTCGGGGGTGTGCCCCGCGCTGGCGAGGAGCTCGGCGAGATCGGCGCCGGCGCAGAAGTCCTTCCCCGCCCCCCGCACGGCCACCACCCGCACGTCGGCGTCGAGATCGGCGCGCTCGAGCGCGGCGTGCAGCGCGTCGAGGGTCGGCGTGTCGAGCGCATTCCGCTTGTCTGGACGGTTCAGAGTCAGTGTGAGCACGCCCCCCTCGAGACCGACCAGCACGGGGGCGCTCACCGGGCGCCCTTCCGCGCCTTGCGCGCCACGGCCACCGGCACCGGCACCTCCATCCGCAGCAGGGCCGTCGAGTACACCTTGCCCTGCGCGTCGGTCTTGAGGGAAATCGTCCCGCCGCCGTCGAGCGCGTCGTGGAGGAGGAAGTTGAGCGCGGAGAGATTCGGCAACTCGTATCGGTCCACGCGACTCACCATCCCCCGGAAGTGCCGCCGGACTCGCGCCACCGTGACCGCCTTGCGGAGGAGGTCGTACCACTCCGGCTCGAGGGCAATGAGCCCGACGTTCGCGGTGTTGCCCTTGTCGCCGGAGCGGGCGTGTGCCAGGTACCGGAGCTGGAGCGGAACGGTCTTGGCGGTGGCCATCATGCCTCCAGGATCTCGACCCGCACGCCGGGCTCGACGGCGGTCCGGTCGATCAGCGCGGGCCAGTACGCCACGATCTCCTCCACCTGGGGGCGCCCACCGGCGAACCCCGTCACACTGGGCGGCCCGGTGAGCACCAGCGGCGCGATCTCCCGTGTAAAACGCTCCACGGCGGCCTTGTCGGTCGAGCGGACGCCGATCCGAAGCTGCACCTCGGGAAGTTCCGGGCTCGCGGGACCCGCCAGCCTGCCGTGCGTGGCGTCCACGCCGACGTACTCCGTGAGGATCTGCTCGAACTCGAGGCCCAGGTCCTTGAGCCGCTGGCGGAGGATCGCGTCGGCGGCGCGCGCCTTGTCGTGCGCGTCGGGCCAGCCGTACACCAGTGTGCCGACCGCCTTGTATCCGTAGAAGTAAGCGATGGAGACCTTGAGCATCGGTGTCCGGGGGCCGCCGCGGATGCCACTCACCTGGACGCGGTCCTTTCCCGCCCGCTTCAGTCGGATGGTAGTAAAGTCGGCCACGCCGTCCGGGGTGATGTACTGGTGCGGGTCGCCCATCTCGTACACCAGCTGCTCGGTGACGGAGGGGACCGACACGACGCCCCCCGTGCCGGGGTGCTTGGTGATGACGAACGACCCGTCTTCGTGCGCCTCGACGATCGGGAAGCCGGGATTGGCCAGCCCTTTCACCGATCGCCAGTCCTTGAGCAGGTTGCCGCCCGAGCTCTGGGCGCCGCACTCGATGATGTGCCCGGCCACGGTGCCGGCGGCGACCTTGTCCCAGTCGTCGAAGTCCCAGCCGAACTCGTGGAACATCGGCGCCAGGGTGAGGCCGGTGTCGGTGACGCGCCCGGTGATGACCACCTGCGCCCCGCGGCGGAGCGCCTCGACCATCGGCTGCATGCCGAGGTAGGCGTTGGCCGAGAGGACCCGGTCGCGGATGTCCGACAGGGGGCGGCCGGTCTCCATGTCGCGCATCTCGTGGCCGGCGGCGATGAGTTCGTCGAGGTCGGGCAGGAGGTCGTCGCCGGTCACGAGCCCGACCTTGAGCTTCCCTCCGAGCCCGAGCTTCCGCGCGGAATCGAGCACCGCCTCCGCGCAGCCGCGCGGGTTGACGCCGCCGGCATTGGACGTGACGCGGATGCCCTTCTTCACGATGTCGGGGAGGATCCGCTCCATGAGCGGCACGAAGTCGCGCGCGTAGCCCGCGTGCGGGTTGCGGGACCGCTGCTTCTGCATGATGGACATCGTGACTTCGGCCAGGTAGTCCATCATCAGGTAGTCGATCGGCCCGCCCTGCACCTGGCGGACCGGCGCTTCGAGCCAGTCGCCCCAGAAGCCCTGCCCGCCGGCGATGCGCACCACCTTGCCGCCACTCATCGCATCACCGGTCCGATCGGCACCGGCAGCCCGGCGGTCCGCGTCCAGCGCTGGTCTCCGCTCATCACGACTCCCTGCCCCAGCGGAAAGAACCCGTCCGGCAGTGGCCACGGCGACGCCGGCATCTGGAACATGACGGCCGCCGACTTGCCCGGCGCGAGTTCGACCGTCCGGCTTTCCTCGCTCCCCAGCACGTCCAGCACCACCGGCTCCGCGGCCAGGAGGCGGAACCGCACCTTGAGCGTCCAACTGCCGGTGTCGGCGCTATCGGCAAAGGCCGGCGTGAGGCGGAGGGTGAAGGTCTGCCGCAGCGGCGATTCCGGCAATTCCGTCCGGAGCCGCACATCGGCGTAGTTCATCGGCTCTTCGGCGACGATGCGGCCCTCCGCATCGTACAGCGTGACGGCGAAGTCGGTGAAGCGCGCCCAGTCCGCCGCCGGCATGTCGGCGTCCACGACGAGCTCGGTGGCCCAAGCGGGCGCCGTGAAGGAGACCGATTCCTCCCGGCTCCCGGAGCCTGGCACCAGGGCGCCCCGCTCTGCTCCGACGAGGGCGGCGCCGACCTGCAACGTGGCCGGGGCCCCCGACAGGTTGGCGAGCGAGAGTTCCACACCCTTCGGGTTCCGGCCGAGGCCGATCCGCACCGGCGACGACCGCACCGCCACCGCCGCCGCGCCGGGCGTCACCGGTGAGGCGAGGGCATCCGCCTCCCAGAGTCCTGGCCTGGCGTCGGCGGCGTCCACCACGAAATCGGCCGGCGCGGTGGGGCCGGCGCCCAGCACGTTCTCGTCGGGGCCGGGCCGACCCTTCGGCGCATGGAGCGCACCAAGGAGAGTGGGGCTGTCGGGGCCTGATGCGACGCGGACCGAGAACGGCCGTCCTGAGTCCACGGCGAAGAACACCCGCTCGGTGGCGCCCGCCTCCAGGGCAGTCACGCCCAGCGCGGTGTCGGCGGGGACCGGCACGATCACCGTGTTGACGAGCCGGAAGAGCGGGCCGGCGAGCGTATCAGGGCCCCAGCCCGTCACCACGCCGACATGCATGCCGGGGGAGCGGAGCTCAGCCGGCCGATACCGGAGGTCGACGTTCGTTACGCCGGCGCCGAGCTGGACGCGGGCGGGCGCGACGAGCCAGGGCGCATCGCTCCGCAGCGTAACCGCGATCGGGGAGGCGCCGGCCGGCCGCTCGACCTGGAATCGCTGGGTGGTGTCGGCCGTCGATGCAAGACGTCGGAACGCCGCGCTCCCTCCCCCCGCACCGACGGAACGGGTCCGCACCTCCGGCACGTCCCGATTCTCGCTCAGCCAGGTCCAGGCCGAGCCGACGTTCGGCGTCCCGGTGCCCTGGTCGAGATAGGTTGCACCGGCAAGCGGCCGGGCCGTCACCATCAGCGCCTGCTTCAACTGAAGTGCGCTCGGCGCCATCCGCTCCGCCGCGGCGCCTGAGCGCAGCAGTGCCAGGAGTCCCGCGGCGTGCGGCGACGCCATGCTGGTGCCGCCCTTCCGCTCGTCGCCGATATTGAACCGCGGGACCGTCGAATACGCCACGCCGGGGGTGACGATATCGGGCTTGGCAAGCTCGCCGCCGCGCGAGGAGAAGTAGGCCACGGGGTCGGGCCGGCCGTCCTCCGGATCCCCCGCCAGGAAGGCGAGGGGGAAGGTGGCGCCCACCGTGAGCGCGCGATCCGCCGAGCCCGGGAACCCAAGCGTGGAGAGGCCCGGGCCGTCGTTGCCGGCGCTGATGGCCATGACCACGCCGGGATTGGCGGCGAGCACGGAGTCCACGATCGCGTCCATCCGCGCGGTGCCCTCGACCTCGTTCCCCACGCCGAAGCTCATGTTCAGCACCAGGGGGAGATTCCGCGTCTTCGCGAAGCGAATGGCGTAGTCCATTGCGCGGAGCATGCTGCCGGTGACGGTGACGCCGCCGTGGGCGTTGTTGGCGATCTTGAGCCCGAGCAATTGGGCGCCGGGCGCCACACCGTCGAACCCGCCGACGCCGTACATGTCGTTGCCCGCCGCGATCCCCGCCACGTGCGTCCCGTGGCCGCTGGTGTCGAAGAAGAGGTCGAGCGAAGGGACGCCGCCGGACACCGCGATGTTGACCGCCACGGTGAGCGGAGACGGCTGACCCGGCTCGGCCCAGCCGAAGGTGTCGCGCCCGTGCAGGTAGTCGCGCACCGGGCGCTCCCCCGCGAGCGACCCGTCGCCGTCGGAGTCCACCAGGACGACCCAGCCGTCGCTGGCCTGCGTCACCAGCACCGCGAGCGAGTCGGCGTCGTCGCCGTCCCCGTTGACGTCGGCCGCCGGCATTTCGCCCAGGGGGCGCTCGTGGAGCAGGCCGCCGTACCAGGGGCCGGCGGCGTTGAGCGTCCGCACCCGGCTCATCCCGCCCAGCGTGACGCCGCCGATGCGCACGGTGTCGCCCGCCGGGTCCACCCGCGTGAGCGGCACGGCGCCTTCGTGGGAAAAGTCCCGCAGGTCGAGGAGCTTCGGGCTGCCGTTCGGCGTCCGCTGCAGGCCGGGAACGCCGGCGTCGATGCCGCTGTCCAGGATACCGATCAGCACGCCGCGGCCGTCCCACTCGGGATGCAGGGCCAGGAAGTCGGTCACGCCTGTGGCCGCGAGCGGCATCCATCCCCTGGCATAGGCGGCGTCGGCCGGCGCCACCGGCGCCGAGGCCGGCGGGACGCTGTCGGCCGGGAGAGCGACCACCGGGGCCTCGGTGCGGCCGGGATCGATGTTGGGCTGGGGCTGCTGGACGGCGGGCGCGCAGCCGAGCGCGAGTGCGCCCGCGAGGAGGATCGAGCGAGTCTGCATCAGCGTTGCGTGACCGAATCGAGCGGGGGAAGCACGAAGGGCCCGAGGTGCGGCCCGGCATAGTTGGCGACGGTGCGGAGGAGGAACGCGAGCTGGTCGCGGGTCTCCTCGGGGGTGACAATGGCGTCGACGTAGCCGCGGGCGGCGGCGAACTTGGCGTCCAGCTGGTGTTCGTAATCCTCGCGCATGGACTCGACGGAGGCCTGCACCGCCGCCGACGGCTCGGCGCCGGCCTGGCGGGCCTTCTCGAGCTCGGGGCCATGCACCGCCGTCACCGCGGACTCTCCCTCCATGACCGCCATGCGCCCGGTGGGCCAGGAGAGGATGAAGTCGGGATCGAACCCCTGTCCTGCCATGGCGTAGTAGCCGGCGCCGGAAGCATGATTGACCGTGAGCACGATCTTGGGCACGACAGCGGTGGCCATCGCCTCGACGAACCGCGCGCCGGCCCGGATGATGCCTGAATGCTCCGCCTCGGGGCCTACCATGAAGCCGCTGACGTCCTGGATAAAGAGGAGCGGGATCCGCTCCCGGGAGGCCGTCTCGATGAAGTACGCTACCTTCTCCGCGCTCTCGGTATACACGATGCCGCCGAACTTCGGCCGGGCGCCCTGGGCCCCCTTCACGAGCCCGCGCCGGTTGACGATGACGGCCACCGGCCACCCTTCGAGGTGCGCGTGACCGCAGATCATCTCCTTGGCCACTTCAGGCTGGAACTCGTCCAGCACTCCGCCATCGAGGAGGCACTCGAGCAGGTGCGGCACGTCGTACGACATCCGGTGGTCCTGCGGGAGGATGTCGTACAGCTCCTTGGGCGAGCGCTTCGGCTCCCGGACAGGGCGGAGACTGTGCTTCACGCCGTCGAGTCGCGGGAGCCGGCTCACGTACTCGCGAATCCGCAGCAGGCACTCGGCGTCGGTGGCGGCGCGGTAGTGCGCCACGGCGCTGATTTCGGTGTGGGTGCGCGCGCCGCCAAGGAACTCGCCGTCCACCGTCTGGCCGGTGGCGCCCTTCACGAGGTTGGGCCCGCCGAGCCCCATGAAGCTCGTGCCGTCCACCATGAAGATCACGTCGGAGAGCGCCGGCAGGTACGCCCCGCCCGCCACGCAGCTGCCCATGACCGCGCTGACCTGCGGCACGTGCAGGTAGCGGCGCATGATCGAGTTGTAGTAGAAGATCCGCGCGGCGCCGTACTGGCCCGGGAACACCCCGCCCTGGTACGGCAGGTTCACGCCGGCGCTGTCCACCAGGTAGATGATCGGGATCCGCTGCCGCATGGCGACTTCCTGCGCGCGGAGGATCTTCCGGATCGTCTCCGGCCACCACGACCCTGCCTTGACGGTGGCGTCGTTCGACACGACCACCACCTCGCGGCCCTCGACGCTTCCGACCCCGGTGATGACGCCGGCCCCGGGGGCCTGCCCGTCGTACTGGTCATAGGCCATCAGGAGGCCGAGCTCGACCCAGGTGCTCTTCGGATCGAGGAGCTGCTCGACGCGCTCGCGCGGGGAGAGCTGCCCCTTCTCGTGCATCTTGGCCACGCGCTTGGCGCCGCCGCCGAGCTGGAGGCGGCGGGCGAGCGCGAGATACTCGTCGGTCAGGGTGCGGAGCCGGCCGGCGTGTGCGGCGTCGCGGGGAGGAGTCACGTCAGTCCTTCAGGTGCTCGGCGGCCCACGCCTGGATGTACTCGACGAGGTCCGACGTCGGGGTGCCCGGGCCGAAGAGCCGGCCGGTGCCGAGCTTCTCGAGCGCCGCGACGTCGTCGGTGGGAAGGATCCCGCCGCCGGTCAGGAGCACGTCCTTCCGGCCCTGCGCGTCGAGCAGCTGGCGGACGCGCGGGAAGAGCGTCATGTGGGCGCCGGAGAGGATCGAGAGGCCCACCACGTCCACGTCCTCCTGCACCGCCGCGGCGGCGATCATCTCCGGCGTCTGGTGCAGGCCGGTGTAGATGACCTCCATCCCCGCGTCCCGCAGCGCGGCGGCGACCACCTTGGCGCCGCGGTCGTGCCCGTCGAGTCCGGGCTTGGCCACCAGCACCCGGATGGGGCGGGAGAGCGACTTGGTGCGTGTCATGCTCGCGAACTCCTGTCTGGTATGTCGCGGCGGCTACCGAAACCGGAGCAGCGCCGCCATGCCGTGAATCGCCTTCTTCGCCGCCGGCTCGAACACCACATTGACGGCGACCCGCTGCCGGAGCGCCTCCTCGATCGCGTCGTCCACGACGTCGAGGACCGGGACCACATCGCCCTCTCCGCGGAGGTCGGCCTCCATCAGCCCGAGCCGCCCGGAGGCCACGCCGCGGAACCCCGGCTCGGCCACGTCGGGATCCACCAGCAGGGTGCGCACCTGCCCCCGGCCGAGCGCCTTGAGGGTCTCGTGGACGCCGTCCACCGCCCAGCCCGTCCCGAGCCCTTCCTCGAGGTCGTGCATCAGGAGGAGCTCCGAGGTGCGCTCCCAGGTTTCCCGCACCTGCAGCGTGGCGGCCAGCACCTCCGCCGGGCTCACCGACTTGGCGTTGAGGCGGACCGACCCCATGACCCGGTCGAGCAGATAGGGATGAAGGAACGGCTGCAGCGCCGCGGCGTCGGTGCCGATGCCCGCCAGCACGATGCCGTGGACCGGCGACGCCTTGTCGAGCGCCAGCAGCTGCTGCGCCGCCGCATCGAGATGCCGCTGGCGCTCGGTGCGGATCCGGTTGTTGTAGCTGTGCTCTCCCCAGCCGGGGCCGTCCTGGTCCCCGTGATAGCGGCCGCCGCGCGTGGCATCGGCGGTCAGGCCGGGCATCTCGGTGGCGCCGAAGGCGGTCACCTGGAAGAAGCGTGCGGCGGTGCGGTCGAGCACCGCCGTCAGGATGCGGCCAAATTCGTCCTCCGCGGCGGCGAGCTCGCGGACCAGCGGTGTGCGGTCAACGGCGAGCCGTGAACGGTGCACCGACGGTAGCGGGACCACCTCCCACAACTTGGCCGGGCCGCAGGCGAAGATGGCGACCCCCTGCGAGGAGGGGAGGTTGCCGGGCTGCTTCAGGAAGTCGAGGACGCGGGCCATGTCGACGCGGACGGCCTCGACGGTGGCGCGCTCGAGGCCCAACTGCGGCAGCGCCGACTCCAGCGCGCGCACCCGGTTCTTCACCTTGATGAGGTACTTGCCGCGCGCGCGATCCCGCGGCTCGACCTTCAGGTAGCAGGTAACGACGCGATGCGACCCGGGGCGAAACTGGTTGAGACGGGCGAGCTGCGCCGCGATGCTGCCCGCGGTGGGGGTGCTGCGTGCCATGACTTCCTCCTGGCCGACGGCCCAGGCGTCAGAAGAACACCGGTTCCCGGTAGGTCCCGAAGACGCCCTCGAGCACGTGGCGGATTTCAAAGAGAGTGCAGTACGCCCGCGCGCAGTCTAGCATCGCGGGCATCACGTTCCGGTCCTCGGCGGCGGCCTGGCGCAGCGCCTCCAGCCGGCGGTCCACGAGCGCCTGGTCCCGGGTGGCGCGCAGCTTCGCAAGCCGCGCCCGCTGCGACGATTCCGCCTCGTCGCCGATCTTGAGAATTTCCACCGGCGCCTCGGCGTCCTCCACGAACTCGTTCACGCCGACCACGGTGCGCTGGTGCTGCTCCACCTCGTGCTGGAACCGCGCCGCGGCGCGCGCAATCTGCCGCTGCGACCACCCCGCCTCGATCGCCTTGACCACCCCGCCCTGCGCATCGATCTCGGCGAAGATGGCCTCCGCCTCCCGCTCCAGCTGGTCGGTCAGCGCCTCCACGTAGTAGCTGCCGCCCAGCGGGTCGGTCACGTTCGGTACGCCGGTCTCGTACGCCAGGATCTGCTGGGTGCGGAGGGCGATGCGCACCGAGTCCTCGGTGGGGAGCGCGAGGGTCTCGTCGAAGGCGTTGGTGTGCAGCGACTGGGTCCCGCCGAGGGCGGCGGCCATCGCCTGGTAGGCGACGCGGACCACGTTGATCAACGGCTGCTGCGCGGCCAGCGTGACGCCGGCGGTCTGGCAGTGGAACCGCATGATCCAGCTGCGCGGGTCCCGCGCGTTGTAGCGCTCGCGCAGGTGGCGGGCCCAGATCCGGCGGGCCGCCCGCATCTTGGCGATTTCCTCGAAGAAATCGTTGTGCACGTCCCAGAAGAACGAGAGCCGCGGGGCGAAGCTGTCCACGTCGAGCCCGCGCGCCACGCCGTGCTCCACGTAGCAGAAGCCGTTGGCCAGCGTGAACGCCAGCTCCTGCACCGCGGTGGCCCCCGCCTCCCGGATGTGGTATCCCGAGATGGAAATCGTGTTCCACTTCGGGGTGTGCTCAGCGGCCCACTCGAAGAGGTCCACGATCACCTTGAGCGCCGGCTCTGCCGGGAAGATCCAGGCGTGCTGCGCCATGTACTCCTTGAGGATGTCGTTCTGGATCGTCCCCTGGAGCTTGTCGATGGACACGCCCTGCTTTTCGGCGGCGGCCACGTAGAAGCAGAAGATGATGGCGGCCGGCCCGTTGATCGTCATCGACGTGGACACCTGGTCCAGCGGGATGCCGTCGAAGAGCGTCTCCATGTCGGCCAGCGAGGAGATCGCGACGCCGCACTTGCCGACCTCCCCCTCGGAGCGTGGGTGGTCGCCGTCGTAGCCCATGAGGGTCGGAAAGTCGAAGGCCACCGAGAGGCCGGTCTGCCCGCGGGAGAGGAGGAACTTGTACCGCTCGTTGGTGTCCTGGGCGGTGCCGAAGCCGGCGAACTGCCGCATCGTCCAGAGCTTCCCGCGGTAGCCGCTGGGGTGGATCCCTCGGGTGTAGGGGAACTGCCCCGGGAGGATGCCCTGCGCGAGGAGGTCGGGTGCAAGGTCGAGCGGCGTGTACACCGGCTCGACGGCGCGGCCGGACACCGAGGTGAAGTCGGTGTCGTCCCGCATGGGCAGCTTGCCGAACCGGGCACGCCAGGCGGCCACCTCGGAACGCAGCGCGGCGAGCTCACGCTCCTTCGCGGCGAGCTGCTCGCGGTCGGTCGTCTTGTCGGTCGAGCTCATGGGCGCGCTCCCTGCTTGAGTCCGTCCAGAATCCCGCCTGCCACTTCGTATGGGCTGACCCGGCCCGCCTCGAGGTCGTCGAGCCGGTCGCGGATCGCCTGCCCGGCGCCGGTCTCGTCCCAGACCCAGCGGACCAGCGCGCGGTCCACCACTTCGCGGGTCCGCTCCTCGAGCCGCCGACGGCGGCGCTCCCGCATCGTGCCCGAAGCGGCGAGCCAATCGCGGTGCGCGTCCAGCGCCGCAATCACTTCGCCGATCCCCTCCCCCTTGGCCGCAATGGTGGCGAGCACCGGGTGCTTCCATTCGGCGTCCGACTCCGCTGCGAGCGCCTCCGACTCCGCCGTGGTGCGCGCCTTGAAGCCGTGGTGCGCCGGCACGTGGCGGAAGGCGTTCCCCCGCCGGATGCCGAGGGTGATCTCGATTTCCTGGCGCAGCTTGTCGGCCCCGGGGCGGTCCGCCTTGTTGACGACGAAGAGGTCCGCCACCTCCATCACGCCCGACTTGAGCGTCTGGATCCCGTCGCCCGACTCCGGCACGAGCAGCAGCAGGCTGCTGTCCGCCATGCGCGACACCGCGAGCTCTGACTGGCCGACGCCGACCGTCTCCACCAGGATCCGGTCGAACCCCGCCGCGTCGAGGACGTCGCAGACCTCGCGCGTGGAGGTGGCGAGCCCGCCCAGCGAACCGCGGGTGGCCATCGAGCGGATGAAGACGCCCGGGTCGAGGGCGATGCTCTCCATCCGGATGCGGTCGCCGAGCAGCGCGCCGCCCGAAAAGGGGCTGGTCGGGTCCACCGCCACGACGGCCACCTGGTGCCCCTGCGACCGGTAGGCCGCCACCAGCCGCTCGGTCAGGGTGGATTTGCCGGCGCCGGGCGGGCCAGTGATGCCGATCCGGTGCGCGCGGCCGAGGCCGGGATGCAGCGCGCTAAGCAGCGCCTCGAACCCTGGCCGGCCGTTTTCCACCACCGAAATGGCCCGGGCCAGCGCGGCGGGCTGGCGCGCCCGGAGACCGTCGAGCATGGCGTCACGATCCATGCTGGAAAGTCACCCGGAACAGGGGCCGGGGCAAGCTAGAGGAGGAAGCGCGTGGCCATCCCCAGCAGCAGGAAAAAGCCGCACATATCGGTGAAGGTGGTGACGAACACCGAGCTCGCGATCGCGGGATCGATCTTGAGCCGCTCGAGGAGGAGCGGGACGAAGGCCCCCGCGAACCCGGCCACCCCGAGATTGGCGGTCATGGCGAAGGCGACGACCGCCCCGAACCGGGGACCGTCGACTAGCCAGCCGATGCCGCCCGCCATGATGGCGGCCATCAGCCCCACAGAAAGGCCGACGAGCATTTCCTTGCCCACGATGCCGGCCTCGCGGCCCGGCGCCACCTGCCCCAGCGCGATGCGGCGGATCGAGACCGCCAGGGCCTGGGTGCCGGCGTTGCCGCCCATCCCGGCGATGACCGGCATGAACACCGCCAGCCACTTGATCTCCTGGATCGCGTTGGAAAAGACCAGCACCACCGAGGCCGCCGCGAAGGCGGTGAGGAGGTTTACGTACAGCCAGGGCAGCCGGCTGCGGACGGCGTCGGTCCACGGCGCGCCCAGTTCCTCGTCGGCGGAGACGCCGCCGAATTGCAGGAGGTCCTCGGTCGTCTCGGCCTCGACCACGTCGATCACGTCATCGAAGGTGACGCGGCCCAGCAGCACGCCGTTGCCGTCCACCACGGGCACGCTGGGCACGTTGTACCGGGCCATGAGGCGGGCCACTTCCTCCTGGTCCCGATCCGGCGTCACGCTGATCTCGGCCGGTTCCATGAACTCGCGGACGCTCCGGTCGGGCGGGCTCGTCACCAACTGGTTGAGGGGCAGCAGCCCCACGAGCCGGTTGGCCGGGTCCACCACGAAGACCTGGTAGAACCCCTCCATCTCCTCGGCCTGCCGCCGGATCTCCTCGATCGCCTCGCCCGCCGTGACGGTGTCGAAGACCGTCACGACGTGGGTCGTCATCAGCCCGCCCGCCGACTCCTCGTCGTAGGCGAGGAGGCGGTCCACATCGGACCGGTCCTCGACCTCGGACAGAATCCGCTCCTGCTCCTCGGGCTCGAGTTCCTGCAGGATGTCGGCGGCGTCGTCGTCCGCCATCTCGTCCACGATGTCGGCGGCCTGCTCGGGCTCGAGGGCCGCGAGGGTATCCTCGGCGTGCTCCTCCTCCGGCATCTCGACGAGCGCCTCGCCCGACACCTCGGGCGGGAGGGCGCGGACGGCGGTCAGGCGTTCGTCCTCGTCGAGCGACGAAAGGACGTCGGCGAGGTCCGCAGGCTCCAGCTCGAGCGCCCGCTTGACGAATTCGTCGATGCGGCCGGCGCGGAGCAGTTCGGCCAGGCCCGGCTTCGACTTCGCGGCACGCGGGCTCATGCGGACTCCCTCACCAGGGGGACGAGCGCGACAGGCCCCGGCCGGACGAGCACCCGGTCCACGCGCGTGGCGGTGGCGGTCACCACGTCAATCTCCAGCCCGCCGATCACGAAACGCTCTCCTGCCGCCGGGATCCGGCCGGCCAGCTCGGCGAGCAGGCCGCCGATGGTGGAGGCGCCCCGCGCCGGCAGCGCCACCCCGAAGCGCGCCGCGACGTCGGCGGTCGAGGTGGCCCCGTCGAGTTCGGCCAGGGTCGTACCGCCCGGCGCCGGGAGAGTCGCGGGGGGCTGGTCGTGTTCGTCGTAGATCTCGCCGACCAGCTCCTCGAGCAGGTCCTCGAGCGACACGAGCCCGAGCGTCCCGCCGAACTCGTCGAGCACGATCGCGAGGTGGCGCCGCTCCCGCTGCATGTCGAGGAAGAGCTCGCCGGCCGCACGCCCCGGCGCGGCCACCGCGACGGGCCGCAATGGCAGCGGGTCGCCGGGTCGCAGCTTGAAGAGGTCGAAGGCGTGGAGCATCCCCACGATCTCGTCGAGCGTGCCGCGGTACACCGGGATCCGGCTGTACCCGCTCTGCGTGAACACCTGCACGATGTCCTGCAGCGTGGCGTCTTCCGGAATGGCGATGAGGTCGGTGCGGGGCGTCATGATCTCGCGCACCGGCCGGCTGGCGAACGCCATGACGCCGCCAACCGTGCGGAGGTCCTCGTCAGCGCGGAGGCCCACCGCCGCGCCTTCGCGCCAGAGCGTGCGGAACTCCGTGGCCCGCGAAGGCCGGCGGTCAGGCAGCAGGATGCCGAGGAACCGCGCCCATGGCTCGAGCAGCGGCATCGCCACGCGGGTGACGCGATCGGCCCGCGAGGCGGTGAGCCAGCGGGGCGCCAGGTACCCGCTGAACAGGACGAAGGGGACCGCCACCAGGGCGACGATCGGCGCGAGGAGCAACATCCCCGACCTGGCGAAGATGGCGGGGAACGCCGCGCCGATCAGGATGACGCCGAATGCCGAGGTGGCCGCCGCCGCGGTGAGGATGGACTCGATGCGGGAGAGCCACGTCAGCGCCGAGGAGCCGCCGCGCAGCTGCCGGGACACCGCCCGCGCCAGCTCCGCCCGGCTCACGTACACCAGCGCCGCCCCGGCCATCGATCCGAGAAGCGTGAGCGCCAGCCCAAGCAGGAAGGCAGCCAAGATCACGCGGCCTCCCCCGAGCTGGTGCCTTCTCCCGCCGGCACCCGGCGCGCGATCACCCGGCGGACGCGCCGACGCGCCACCTGCTCCACCTCGAGTTCGACGCCGCCGATCCGCACCCGGTCGCCGGCGCGGGGGACGCGACCGAGTTGCGCGAGCACCAGCCCACCCACGGTGCTGACCTCCTCGTGGCCCAGGTCCTCGTGAAACAGCGACTCAAGTTCGGTCAGGGCGACCCCACCCAGGACGCGGAAGGTGTCGGGATCCACCGCCACGACCGGCTCGACCTCGTCCACGTCGTACTCGTCGTGGATTTCCCCCACCACCTGCTCCAGGATGTCCTCGAGGGTGATGAGCCCGGCGGTGCCCCCGAACTCGTCCACCACCACGGCCAGGTGGCTTGGTCCCCGCTGGAAGTCGCGGAGCTGGCGGTCGAGCGTCTTGCCCTCGGGGACGAAAGGCACCGGGCGGATCAGGGTAGTCCAGCGCGCCGCGTTCGGGGCGTCGTCGAGGTGGGCCAGCATGTCCTTGGCGTACACCACGCCGGCCACCGCGTCGGGCTGGCCCTCGAAGACCGGCAGGCGCGCGTGCTCGGATCGGCTCAGCGTCGAGACGACGTCCTCCCGCGCATCCGACAGGTCCACACCGACGATGTCGATCCGCGGCGTCATCACCTCGGCGACGGTCATGTCGGACAGGGCGAAGACGCCGATCATGGCGTCGCGGTGCGCCGGGCCGATCGCGCGGCCGGGCGCGGCGACCGGGCGCATTCCGCGCTGGTCCACCACGGTGACGAGGCGATAGAGGGGGCGGAAGATGGCGAGCGACCGCGCCGCGCCGGGGCGCACCAGCCGCGCGAGATCGGGGGCGATGGCGGCAAGGAGCCGCGGGAGGAGGTCGCCCACGACCCATACGACCGACACGGAGAGGAAGAGGTGCACCGCCGCCTTGAGCGGTGGCCAGGCCCACCAGACGACGGAGGTGGCGGCCGCCGCTCCGGCGATCACCAGGAGCGCGAGGTGCGCCAAGTGAAGGCGCCGCGCGAGCGGCAGCCCGGCCGCGACGTCCCCCTCCGCGCGCGGGAGGTCTCCCTCCGCCTCGGCGGCAAGCGCCAGCCACGCCGCCCAGAGCGCGAAGACGAGGAGCGCCGCCGGGGAGAGATAGCTGTGGAAGAGGTCGGTCACAGCACCGTCCGCAGGTAGCGTTCCTGCCGAACCCACATGGTGGACGCCTCGCGGCCGGCACCGTCGTCGTGGTCCCACCCGAGGATGTGCAGCGTACCGTGGATGACCAGGCGGAGCAGCTCCTCGCGCAGCGGCAGGCCGCGGCGGCGCGCCTCGCGCTCCGCCTGCCAGCGGCAGATGTAGAGGTCGCCGAGCAACCCTCCCCGCGGGTCGGGCAGGGCGAAGCTGATGACGTCGGTGGGGAAGTCGTGCCCCTTGTGGTGGTGGTTCATCTGGCGCATCGCCTCGCGCCCGAGGAAGGTGACGGACACCGCCGCGTGGCGGCGCTCGCCCTCCAGCACCGCCCGGACCGCCTTGCGCACGGCGGCCGCCGGCACCGGTACGACGCGGCCGTGGACGGTGACTTCAGCCGCCGATGCCACGCGTCTCCTGCACCGTCATCCGACCTGGTCCTCCGCGTACGCGCGGATGATGTCCCGCACCAGACGGTGGCGGACAACGTCGGTGTCCTGGAGGTAGCAGAAGGAGATCCCCTCGATGCCGGGGAGGATCCGCTCCACCTGGATGAGCCCCGAGTCCTCGCGCTTGGGGAGGTCCACCTGCGTCTTGTCGCCGGTGACCACGACGCGGCTGTTCACGCCAAGGCGGGTGAGGAACATCTTCATCTGGGCGCCAGTGGCGTTCTGCGCCTCGTCGAGGATGATGAAGGCGTCGGAGAGCGTACGGCCGCGCATGTAGGCCAGCGGCGCGATCTCGATGATGCGAGTCTCGAGCGCCTTCTGCACCTTCTCCGACGGCATCATGTCCTCGAGCGCGTCGTAGAGTGGGCGGAGGTAGGGATCCACCTTCGCCTGCAGGTCGCCCGGGAGGAAGCCGAGCGACTCGCCCGCCTCGACGGCGGGCCGGGCGAGGATGATCCGCTTGACCCGCTTCCGCGCCAGCGCCTCCACCGCCTTGGCCACCGCGAGGTAGGTCTTCCCGGTGCCGGCGGGGCCGATGCCGATCACGATGTCGTGCGCGGCGATGGCGGCGAGGTAGTCCTTCTGGCCCGCGGTCTTGGCAACGATGGCCTTCCGCATCCCCGGCAGCACGATGCGCCCGTCGCCGCTGGTGGCGGGGAGTTCGGCCCCCGGCTCCGAGGCGATGCGGTAGACGTCTTCCGGCGCGATGGACTCCCCCATGCGAGCGAGGTCGATCAGCCCCTGCACCACAGGCGTGGCCCGCTCGATCTGCTCGAGGGTGCCGCCCAGGGTCAGGGTGTCGCCGCGCAGGGTGGCGCGGACCCCGAGGGCGCGCTGGAGTTCGAGCAGGTTCACGTCGTTGACGCCGCCGAGCAGGAGGGGATCGGCGCCCTCGGTGGAGAGGCGGTGCACGACGTCGTTGGCGTCAGCCTTCACCAGTTACCTCCAGGTGGAGCGCGGCGAGATCCTTCGCGTCCACGGTGGTCGGGGCGCCCTCGAAGAGGGCGCGGGCGGCGGTGGACTTCGGGAAGGCGATCACGTCGCGGAGCGAGGTGGCTCCGGCCAGGAGCATGACGATCCGGTCGAAGCCGAGCGCGAACCCGCCGTGGGGCGGCGCGCCGGCGGCGAGGCCGTCGAGGAGGAACCCGAACCGCCGGCGGATGTCCGGCTCCGGGATGTCGAGCAGCTCGAAGATCGTCGTCTGCAGCTCCGGCGTCGTGATCCGGATGGAACCGCTGCCGAGCTCGTTGCCGTTGTACACCGCGTCGTAGTGCAGCGCGCGGCACTTCCACGGCTCCGAGCGGAGTCGCGCGGCGTCATTCGGGTGCGGCGCGGTGAAGGGGTGGTGCGCCGGCGACCACGCGCCGGTGGCGGGGTCCTGCTCGAAGAGCGGGAAGTCCACTACCCAGCAGAAGGCGTGCGGCTCCGAGGGCGTCACGCCGGGCCGCCGGGTGAGCGCCACGCGCACGGCGTGCAAGGCGGGGGAGGTGACGGCGTCCGCGCCGGCGACGGCGAGCAGCAGGTCGCCGGTGGCGCCGCCGACCTTTTCGAGCGTGGCCGCGCCGATCGCCTTGACCCCCTGCCCTTCCCAGCCTGCTTCAGTGCGCTTGGCCCAGATGAGCCCGCCGGCGCCGGCGTCCTTGGCCGCGGCGGAGAGGGCGTCGATCTCTTTCCGACTCGCGTCGCCCTGGCCGGCCGCCACGATGCCGCGCACTCGGCCTCCGCCGTCGATGGCCGTCCGCACGAACGGCGCGGCGTCCGCCGCCACGAGCGGCGTCAGGTCCCGGATCTCGAAACCGTAGCGGAGGTCGGGCTTGTCCACGCCGTAGCGCTCCATGGCGTCGCGGTAGGCCAGGCGCCGGAAGGGCCGCGTAATGGTCTGCCCCGCCTCGGCCCAGAGGTCCACCAGCACCTGCTCCACCACCGCCTGGACGTCCTCGGGGCCGACGAACGACGCCTCGATGTCGATCTGCGTGAACTCCGGCTGCCGGTCGGCGCGGAGATCTTCGTCGCGGAAGCAGCGGGCGATCTGGAAGTAACGGTCGTAGCCCGCCACCATCAGCAGCTGCTTGTAGATCTGCGGCGACTGCGGCAGCGCGTAGAACTCGCCACGGTGCACGCTGCTCGGCACGAGGTAGTCCCGGGCGCCCTCGGGCGTCGGCTTCGTGAGGATCGGGGTCTCGATCTCGAGGAAGCCGAGGTCGGTCATCGTCCGCCGGCTCCGCTGCAAGAGTCGGTGGCGGAGGATCATGTTGCGCTGCAGTTCGGGGCGGCGGAGGTCCAGCACGCGGTTCCGGAGCCGGAGCTCCTCGGAGGGAAGCTCCTCTCCTTCCTTCCGCGCCACGGGAATGGCGGGTGTCACCGCGGGCCCGGCGATGGCGAGCGCGCGCACATGCACTTCCACCTCGCGCGAGGTCATGCCGGCGTCGCGTCCGATCTCAGGGCGGAGCTCGACCTCTCCCTCTACCAGGATCACCGTTTCCGGTCCGACCGACGCGGCGCGGGCGATCACCTCGGGCGAACTCCACCGCGGGTCAAAGGAAAGCTGCACCAGGCCGGCGCGGTCGCGGAGGTCGAGGAAGACGAGACCGCCGAGGTCGCGGCGGCGGTGAACCCAACCTCCGAGGCGGACGCTCAGGCCGGTGTGTTCGCGGCTGAGTTCTCCACAGAGGTGCGTACGATGGAGGGTAGCAGACATGCCGGGAAACATACCCGCCGCTCCATGAGGGGGCAAGTAATTCAAACAAAAGGGCTTAGGGGGCCTTTCCCTCACCCCCTGTCCCCCTCGCGCGCGCGCAGTCCTCGCCCCCGTCCCCGGTTGAGCGCGCAGTCCTCGCCCCCTGTCCCCCTCTCCACCAAGTGGAGAGGGGGAACGCCCGGAGAGTTACGCGGCTGGCCACTCCCTTATCTTGCCGGTATGAGCAACAAGAGCGCGAACAACCTCGCCCCCACGATCCTGGACCTGACGCCCGACGCCGCGCGCGAACGGCTCTCAACATGGGTGGAGGGTCGGAAGCTCCCGCGGTTCCGGGGCGAGCAGATTCACCGGAGGCTCTGGGTGCAACCAGTCGGCGCCTGGAGCGAGGCGACCGAGCTCCCGGCGGCGCTCCGCGCGGAGCTGGAGGCGGAGTTTCCACTCCGGCGCCTGAAGGAGGTCGTCTCGGAGCTATCGCAGGACGGCACCCGGAAGTTCCTCTGGCGGCTGGATGACGGCGAGGCGATCGAATCAGTGCTGATCCCCTCGGGCAGCCGGCGCACCCTCTGCATCTCCTCGCAGGCGGGGTGCGCTCTTGGTTGCGTCTTCTGCGCCACGGGCCTGATGGGGTTCCGCCGGAACCTGAGCCCCTTCGAGATCGCCGGTCAGGTGCGCGAGGTGATGCTCCGGGACCCGGCCGACAAGCCGAGCAACATCGTCTTCATGGGGATGGGGGAGCCGCTCCTCAACTGGCCCGGGGTGGACGTGGCGCTCACCATCCTGAACAACCCCGAAGGGCTCGGGATCGGCGCGCGGCACATCACCGTGAGCACGGTGGGGATCATCCCGGGGATGAAGAAGCTGGCGGCGCGGCCGGAGCAGTTCCGCCTGGCCATTTCGCTTCACGCACCGACGGCGGAGCGCCGGCTGGCCATCATGCCGATCGAGAAGAAGTACGACCTCAAGGCGGTGCTCGAGGCGGCGGCCGCGTTCCGGAAGCGGATCACCTTCGAGTACGTGATGATCGGGGGAAAGAACGACTCCGACCAGGACGCCGACGCACTCGCGGCGCTGGCCCACAAGCACGGAGCGCTGGTGAACCTCCTCCCGCTCCATCCCGGCGGCGCGCCGGGGCTGGAGCCGACCCCATCGAACAAGATCAAGAACTTCGCCGGTAGGCTCCAGGCGCGCGGCGTGGAGGCGGTGGTGCGGCGGAGCCGAGGCCTCGACATCAAGGCGGCGTGTGGGCAGTTGGCGGGGCAGACGGGCAGCGACCTCACCCACTGACCCCGTTCGGGCCGTCCTCACCCCCTGTCCCCCTCTCCACCATGTGGAGAGGGGGCACGCCGGGAAAGTCTGCCGCAGTCGACCTATGCCCAAGCGTTTCCTTCCTGCAACAACCACGGTTGACCCACTCGTGCAAACCTTTATGACATAACGTCTTACCTCTCGGCCTGATCCCGACTCCCCAAGCCCGGATCTTGCCCATTCCTGCCGCAGTGGAACCGGTGCGGAATTTCACGGTAATCCCACGGTCTCCTCGTTCGCTCAACATCACTATTCAGCATCTCTCACCGGAGCCCGCGTCATGGCCCTTCCGGCCACCACTGCGCCCGCTGATCTCGACCGTGTCCTTACGCCGGCGGCGCGCGCGTTCATCGAGGACCTGACTCGGCGGTTCCGCCCCGCGCTCAAGGAACTGCTGGCGGCCCGGGCCGTCCGCCAGGCCAGGCTCGATGCCGGCACCGAGCGGCTCGACTTCCTGGCCGAGACGGCCGGGGTGCGCTCGGATGACTGGAAGGTGGCGCCGATTCCGCGTGACCTGCTGGACCGGCGCGTGGAGATTACCGGGCCGGTGGACCGGAAGATGATCATCAATGCGCTCAATTCCGGCGCGCAGGTGTTCATGGCCGATTTCGAGGATTCGCTCTCGCCCACCTGGGAGAACGTGATCGCGGGCCAGGGCAACCTGATGGACGCGGTCCGGCGGAAGATCGACTACACCGACCCGGTCAGCGGCAAGTCGTACCGGCTGGACGCCAAGACCGCCGTGCTCCTTGTCCGCCCGCGCGGGCTCCACCTGGAGGAGCGACATTTCCTGGTGGACGGCACCCCTGCCCCGGCGCCGCTGGTGGATTTCGGCCTCTATCTCTTCCACAACGCGCGTGAGCTCCTCGACCGGAAGACCGGTCCCTACTACTACCTGCCGAAGCTGCAGGGGCACCGCGAGGCGCGGTGGTGGAACGGCGTGATGACGCACGCGGAGACGGCGCTGGGACTCCAGGTGGGAACGGCACGCGCGACGGTGCTCATCGAGACCCTGCCGGCCGCCTTCGAGATGGACGAGATCCTCTACGAGCTGCGCGACCACATCGTGGGGCTCAACTGCGGGCGGTGGGACTACATCTTCTCGGTCATCAAGACCCTCAAGGCCGACCGGCACCACGTCCTCCCCGACCGCGCGCAGGTGACGATGGCGGCGCACTGCATGCGCTCGTACACCACCCTCCTCATCAAGACCTGCCACCGGCGTGGCGCCTTCGCGATGGGGGGCATGGCCGCGCAGATCCCGATCAAGGGGGACGACGCCCGGAACAACGCCGCGCTCGAGAAGGTGCGGGCCGACAAGCGGCGCGAGGCGGGTGACGGCCACGACGGCACCTGGGTGGCGCACCCCGGGCTGGTGCCCGTCGCCCTCGAGGTGTTCAACACCGTGCTCGGCGGGAAGCGCAATCAGCTGGACGTGCTGCGGGAGGACGTGCGGGTCACGGCGGCCGACCTGCTCACGGTGCCGGAGGGGACCCGCACGGAGGCGGGGCTCCGGCACAACATCCGGGTCGGCATCCATTACCTGGCGGCCTGGCTGTCCGGGAATGGCTGCGTACCGGTCTACGACCTCATGGAGGACGCCGCCACCGCGGAGATCTGCCGAAGCCAGGTATGGCAATGGCTGCACTACAAGGTCGCGGTGACGATGGAGAGCGGGCGTCCGGAGCCGCTCACCGAGGCGGTGTTCCTGAACCTGGCCGCCGAGGAGTATGCGGCCATCCGTAACGAGGTGGGCGACGAGCGGTTCATCGCCGCCCCGTACGCCCGTGCGCGCGACCTGTTCGTCGAATTGTCCACCGCCGGGGAGTTCGTCGAGTTCCTGACGCTTCCCGCGTATCCGATGCTCGAGACCCCCTGACCCGACGAGAGCCCTCATGTCATCGAAACCGCGAAACCGCTGGGCCGGCATCAAGCGCCCCTACACCGACGCCGACGTGGACCGCCTGCGCGGCAGCGTCAAGATCGAGCACACGCTGGCCCGGATGGGCGCGGAGCGGCTCTGGCAGCTGCTCCAGACGGAGGGGCACATCCACGCCCTGGGCGCGCTGACTGGCAACCAGGCGATGCAGCAGGTGCGGGCGGGGCTCCAGGCCATTTACTGCTCGGGGTGGCAGGTGGCGGCCGACGCCAACGACGCCGGCGCCATGTATCCCGACCAGAGTCTCTACCCGGCCCACTCGGTGCCGATGGTGGTCCGGCGGATCAACAACACGCTGCAGCGCGCCGACCAGATCGAGCATGCCGAGGGGAAGAACGGCCACCACTGGTTCGCGCCGATTGTGGCGGACGCGGAGGCGGGGTTCGGCGGGCCGCTCAACGCGTTCGAGCTGATGAAGGGGATGATCGAGGCGGGGGCCGCGGGCGTCCACTTCGAGGACCAGCTGAGCTCCGAGAAGAAGTGCGGGCACCTGGGTGGCAAGGTGCTGGTGCCGACGGGCCAGTTCATCCGGACGCTGGTGGCGGCTCGGCTTGCGGCGGACGTCTGCGACGTGCCGACCCTCATCATCGCGCGCACGGACGCCGACTCGGCGACGCTAATCACCAGCGACTCGGACCCGCGGGACCATGCGTTCATCACCGACGCGCCTCGGACACCGGAGGGGTTCTTCCACATCCGGAACGGCGTGGAGATGGCCATTGCGCGGGCGTGCGAGTACGCGCCGTACGCCGACCTGCTCTGGTGCGAAACCAGCACGCCGGACATCGAGGAGGCGCGGCAGTTCGCCGAGGGGGTGCACGCCAAGTTCCCCGGCAAGATGCTCATGTACAACTGCAGCCCGTCGTTCAACTGGGAAAAGCACCTGGACAAGGCGACGATCGCCAAGTTCCAGGACGAGCTGGGGAAGATGGGGTACAAGTTCCAGTTCGTGACCCTGGCGGGGTTCCACTCGCTCAACCACTCGATGTTCGAACTGGCTCGGGCGTACAAGAGCCGTGGGATGAGCGCCTACTCGGAGTTGCAGCAGGCCGAGTTTGCGGACGAGGTGAACGGTTACACCGCGACGAAGCATCAGCGAGAGGTGGGCACGGGGTATTTCGACGCGGTTGCGCAGGTGATTTCGTCGGGGCACAGCTCGACGCTGGCGCTGGAGGGGAGCACGGAGGCGGCGCAGTTCGTCTAGCCGCCGCGCGTAGGATTGCTCCACCCGGCACCGGAAGTGCCGGCTCGGCGACCCCCGCAGCGTTCACCTATTCGGCTGCGGGGGTCGCAGCGTTTGCAGGCAGCAGGCCGGGCGCCGCTGCGATTAGGCTGCGGACTTGCGCAGTCTTTCGCGATCGGGGTGAAAGTGTGACATTGGGGGACAGCAGTCGAGTTCACGTAAGACCGCTCCGCTAGGATGATCTCATGACTAGCTCTGAGCCCAAGACGGAAGACCTGCGGGCAGAGGCTGCGCGGCTCGCCTTCACGCTGCTTCGCTTTGCCAGTGCGGCCGGACATCCGCTCCCCGGATCCGAGAGATCAGGCGGCCCCAAGGTAGGCTCCGACGCCTGGGTGTTCGGGCCTTCATGGCAGAAAGTGCCGAGCGACGGCGTCGAGGCATTTCTCACGGGCCTGCCGTCGCGAGCCCTCTTGAATCCCAACCTAATCCGTGGGGAGGTCACGCTCCTCCTATTGGACGAGTTGACCGGCGACAGGCGACGGTGGGGGGAAAAGACGCTCAGCAACTTCGTCGCATGCTTTGATGAAATGGTCGTGCAACTCGCCCTTCCGAATACCGCAGAGGTGCTCGTTGAATTCGACGACGAGTCACATGTGTTCAGCCTTGGGGCTGTCCGCGAATGGGCTGGCACCCTCGCGGTGAACGTGGGATGGAACTTGGCACCCTTGGCGAATGAAGAGTGCGCCGAGGCCTGCCTGATGCTGATCAGGGCGGATGATCGCGAGTTCCCAGGACGGTCCTGCATGATGCGCGAACGTTACCGCGGGCAAAATAGAGCGGTCTAACCAGCACACGCAGCGCCTGCGCAGCTGATGCGCGATTCGTTGGATTGCCTCCATCCTCGAGCCGTATGCCACAAACCCCCATCGTCTTCACAACCACCCACCGAGTCCAGTTCTCCGATCTGGACCCCTACAATCACGTCGGCACCGGCCGGTTCGCCACCATTTTCGTCGATCACCGCATGCAGGGCCTCAGCCAACGGATCGGCTGGGACGCCGCCACCATCGCGGCCCTGCCCTTCGCCGTCTGGGTCCGGCGCCTCGAGATCGACTTCATTCGCCCGGTCCTGGCCGATCGAGAGGTCACCATTACCTCCTTCGTCCGGGAGTTCCGGGGCCCCGATGCCTACATCGAATGCACGATGGCCGATGAGGCAGGCAAGACGCTCTCGCGCGCCCTCATGGTCGTGGCCTGCGTCGACAAAGCCACAAGCAGGGGCATTGACTGGCCGGTCGACGCCGCAGCCCTGTTCTATGAAGCCAGCGAATCTTGACCCCAGCCACGTTGCGCCCAGCTTGCCTCGTTGACGGTCACCTGACCAACGCGTGCAGCGGGCGAGTGCGCGCTGGCTCTGTCAGCCGCCGTACCCCATACCGGAGCCCCGACGGGTAAACCGCTGCGGGACTGGCGTTTACCAGGCCAGCGCGCCGCGTACCTCGTTCACCCGAAGCCCAGGGCCTTGCGTCCTGCGGTCAGATGTTATATGATGGTCATCATATGCGCGCTTCCACTCCCAATCGGACCGCCCCCAGCCGCAAGGAGGCCACGCACGAGCGGATCGTCGCGGCCGCCGCGCGGGCAATCCGTCGAAGCGGCTACAGCGGCACGGGCGTCGCCGACATCATGAAGGACGTCGGCCTGACGCATGGGGGGTTCTACGCCCACTTCGCCTCACGCGAAGCGATGCTGGCGGAAGCCGCCGACCGGGCCGGTGCCGAGAGCGTGGCCACGCTGACGCGCGTCGCTGCGGCGGCACCACCCCAAGACGCACTTCGGTCGATGATCGAGTTCTACCTCTCGAACGAACACGTCAAGCACGCCGAGACCGGTTGCCCGATCGCAGCCCTCGGCTCGGAGATGCCGCGCCAGTCCGCGAAGGTCCGGCGAGCCGCGACGCGCCGCATCAAGGAGGCGATCGATGTCGTCGTCCGGCATTCGCCTGACCAGGGAACGCCGCGTGCCTACGAGCACGCGCTCGTGACCGTGGCCACGATGGTCGGCGCCCTGGTGCTCGCCCGTGCGGTGGACGACCCCAAGCTGTCCGAGGCCCTGCGCGAGGCGTCCCTGAAATACTTCGACTCCGCCGGCACTTGAGGCGACTGGCACCGGTCCTGACCGGTGCCTTTCTCTTGCATCACCATATGATGCGCATCATATATTGGACCCAAGAACGATCATCGACCACCTCTGGGAGGGCTGTCAAATGAAGTTCAGGAAACTTGTCGCGCTCGTGACGGGCGCGTCATCGGGCATCGGAAAGGCGACCTCGGAGCGCCTCGCTGCGGCCGGTTACAAGGTCTATGGCACGAGCCGGCGCCCCGCGAGCCCGGGCGTGCGGCCGTTCGAGATGCTCTCTCTCGACGTGACCAGCGATGAGTCGGTCGAAACGGCCGTGAACACTCTGTTGCAGTCGGAGGGTCGCATCGACCTCCTCGTGAACAACGCGGGCTTCAGCGTCGCCCCCGCAGGGGCGGAAGAGAGCTCGATCGAACAGGCCCGCGCGATCTTCGACACCAACTTCTTCGGGATCATCCGGATGACGCGCGCCGTCGTCCCGCACATGCGACACCAAGGGGGTGGCCAGATCATCAACATCGGCTCCGTGCTGGGATTCCTGCCGGCGCCATACATGGCGCTCTATGCCGCCACCAAGCACGCGCTCGCCGGCTACTCTGAATCGCTCGACCACGAGCTGCGCACACGGGGCATCCGGGTCACCGTCATCGAGCCCGCGTTCACGAAGTCCCACTTCGAGGCGAACTTGTTGGAACCCGATGCCGTGCTCGATGAATATCGTGAGGCGCGTGCCGGCGTGACCAGGCAGTTGAGAGCGGCGCTCGAGACCGCAGACGAGCCGGGCGTGGTGGCGGACGTGGTGCTGGCAGCGGCCAGCGCGGCTCGGCCCAGGCTCCGGTACACGGCCGGTGGTCTCGCCAACCGCCTGGGGCTGCTTCGCCGATTTGCGCCTGCCCGATTGGTGGACGCCGGCATTCGAAAGGACCTGCGGCTCGACGCGCCGGGGGCGTCGCCGCGCACCGCCCCGGTCCCGGCATGAAGGCGCTCGCCATCCGTCGTTACAAGGCTCCGATGGAAATGATGGAGCTGCCACGGCCCGAGCCGGGCCCGGGGGAGTTGCTGGTGCGCGTGCGCGCCGCCGGCGTCAACCCGATCGACTACAAGATCCGCGATGGCGCTGTGAAGGTGCTGCTCCCGTTCTCCTTTCCGCTGATTCTCGGCACCGACCTCGCCGGCGACGTGGCCGCGGTCGGCCCGGGCGTCACCCGGTTCAAGGTCGGGGACGCGGTCTATACACGACTCGACAACGCCCGCATCGGCGCCTTCGCCGAGTATGCCGTGGTACGCGAGAGCACCGCTGCCAGGAAACCCGCCCGCCTGGACTACGCGGAGGCCGCGTCACTCCCGCTCGTGGGGCTCACCGCCTGGCAGGCGCTGATCGACCTCGCACAACTGCGGGCGGGGCAGAAGGTCCTGATCCATGCCGGTTCGGGTGGCGTTGGCACATTTGCCATCCAGCTGGCCAAGCACCTCGGCGCGCACGTCACGACCACGGCCGGCGCCAGGAACCACGCGCTGGTGAAATCGCTCGGCGCGGATGTGGCCATCGACTACCGGACGACCCCTTTCGAGACGATAGCCAGGGATCAGGACGTCATCCTCGACACGCAGGGCGGGGAGACGCTGCTTCGGTCCATCAAGGCCGTCAGGCCAGGTGGCGTGGTGGTCACGATCGGCGGCCGGCCCAACGGCAAGTTCGCGCGCGCCTGGGGCCTGAGCCTTCCGCTGGTCTGGATCCTCGGGATGCTCAATCACAAGGTCGATCGTCTGGCGAGAGAGCGGGCTGTGCGTTTCGAGTACCTGTTCATGCACGCGAACGGCGAGCAGCTGGAGAGCATCGGCGCGCTGGTGGACCAGGGCGTTATCAAGCCGATCCTCGACAAGACCTTTCCGCTGGAATCGGCGGCCGAGGCGATCTCCTACGTGGAATCCGGCCGCGCCGTCGGAAAGGTGGTCATTCATGTCGCAGAATGAGCGGAGCACGATGGGCACGATGTGGAGGAATGCACCGACGACGGGTGTCGAGGTCGACGGGACACGATTCGTCTACCGTCAGCTCGGGCCCGACACCGGAGTGCCGGTGATCTTTCTCAACCATCTGGCCGCGGAACTTGACCGGTGGGATCCCCGCGTCGTCGACGGCATCGCCGCGCGGCGCCGCGTCATTGTCTTTGACAACCGGGGGATTGGCGCCTCGGAAGGCAGCACTCCGTCGTCAGTGGACGCGATGGCGCGGGACGCCGTGGCCTTCATCAAGGCCCTCGGTGCCGGCCAGGTCGACCTGCTCGGGTTCTCCCTCGGCGGTTTCATCTCGCAGGTGATCGCGCAAGAGGCACCGGAACTGGTCCGCAAGATCATCCTCGCGGGCACCGGACCAGCTGGGGGCACCGGCATCGACAAGGTGACGTCGCTGACCCTCCGCGACATGGCCAAGGGCGCCCTGACCTTGAGGCACCCGGAGCACTACCTCTTCTTCACCAAGACCCGCACCGGCCGCCATGCGGCACGCGCCTTCCTGGCACGGCTGAAGGAGCGCACCGACAATCGCGACACGCCGGTATCGATCGCGGCGTTCGTCGCCCAATTACGGGCCATACACGCCTGGGGGCGTCAGCGGCCTGCCGATCTGTCGCGCATTCGCCACCCGGTGCTAGTCGCGAATGGTGATCACGACAAGATGGTGCCCAGCAGCAACTCGGTCGACTTGGCGCGCCGCCTTCCGAACTCCGAGCTCGTCCTCTACGAGGATGCCGGGCACGGCGGCATCTTCCAGTACCACGAGGCGTTCGTGAAAAGGGCCCTGGAGTTCCTTGAGGCATGAGGCTGGCAACTCGCCACCTGCGGACTCATCACTTCCTCTTCCCGAAGCCGGGGATGGCCGTGGCTTGTTTCATCCACGACGCCACCTGGCGTTCGTCGAGGTCGTCCACCGATGCGAGGTCCACGCCCCGCGAGTCCTTGCCCATGCCGATCGGGGCCATCGGTGGGACGGGCTTGAGTGCGGTACCTCGCCCGAACGTGAGCTTGACGTGGCCGGCGAAGCCGCCGCAGTTGAAGCACCAGCCGTCGCCGACACCATACCAGGCCATCCCCCACTTCACGGAGCGCTCCAGGCCCGGCAGCGTCCTGGCCGCCAAGGCATCGACGCGTTCGGCGATCGCCCGTTGCGGCTGCGGCAGGCTGCGAATGTAGGCAAAGACCGGCTCGTCCCCGTCCGCGGCCTTCGCGGGACTTGCCCTGCCGGTCATGGCAACCGGGAGCGTCGTCAGGACGGCTGGCGCGGCCGTGCGTTTGCTGGGCTTGCGTGCCATTTCGGCCTCCAATCGTAGTTCGGCATTACTTCATCGCGTGCACGTGCGCCACGAACTGGTCCACGGCGATCTCACTGCCCTCGTAGAAGCCCGATGTCTTGTTGGTGTCGAGGTCCGCTTCATTCCGGTGCAGCGCCGTGAAGACGTAGCGTGTGCCGGTTCCCACGCTCTCCATCGTCATGACGGCGGTGATCGGAATGTCGTCGAAGACCGCCGGGCGGTAGCCGGGGAACAACATGGAGGTCCAGACCAGCCGCTCCATTGGAACGACCTCCAGGATACAGCCGACGTTCGGAGAATCCGGTCCGTCGCCGACGGCGATGTCGATGCGGATGATGCCGCCGGGCCGCAGGTCCATTTCGGCTCGCGACACGCGCCCCCAGGGCTTGGGCATGTACCACTCCTTCAGATGCTCTGGGTTCGTCAAGGCTTCCCAGACGAGCCGCGTGGGCGCGTCGATGAACCGCTCGATCGCGAAATCCAGCGTCGGATCGATCGTGACGTGTGTGCTCATGAGTCGGATTCCTTGTCCTTGAGTTGTGTGACGTAGCGGTCGAATCGGTCGAGTCGAGCTTCCCACTCCTGACGACGCGCGGTAAGCCAGTCTTCGGCAACCTTCAACCGTTCGGGTGCGATCTCATACGTCCGCACCCGGCCGCGCTTGGTGGACCGCACCAGCCGACTCTGTTCGAGCACGGAGAGATGCAGCACAAATGACGGGAGCTGCATGTCGAACGGCGCCGCCAATTCGCTGACCGTGGCGGGGCCGGCTGAAAGTCGCTCCAAGACCTTCCGACGGGTCGGGTTGGCCAGGGCGTGAAAGGCTGCGTCAGCAGCTGCGGGTTGAGCCATATCCGACACCATCCACACGCTTGGGTTGAGCGACCTAACTGCGGCAATCTATGGTCGCTGAATACTTCTGTCAATACCTAAGTATTGCTGAGCCTGACGCATCAGGCTTCGCTCGGGTACCGGTCAGGCGGATCTCTCAGACGCAGGCTTGCCGAGCGTCCGGCTTGCCGGACCGCAGCGCGGAAGGCAATCTTCGCTCCTAGCTTCTTCCGGCCACCGACAGTCGATATATCACGTTTCACGGGAGCCTGCATGCGCACACCCCTGCCGCCCTCCGCCCCGATCCTTCGTCTCGTAGCCGCCGCCTTCCTCGCCTGGACCGTCCCGCTCGCCGCCCAAGGCACCGAGTCGTCCAGCGGGGCGATCGACGCCCAGGTCTGGACCACCGTCTCCACCACCGTGGTGGAGCACGACATCGCCGGGATGGCGGCCACCTACCACCCCGACGCGGTCGTGGTCACGCCCCAGGGCACCATGCCGATCGCGCGGGCGCTGGCGGGATGGGGGAAGTCCATGGAGGCGATGAAGCAGAACGGGAGCCGGGCCTCGGTGGCCTTCCGCTTTTCACTGCGGCAGGACGGCGCCGAGACGGCGTTCGAGGCGGGAATGTTCAACTACGCCGCGACCGACAGCGCCGGGGCGACGACGCGCTACATCATCCCCTTCGAGGCCCTGCTGGTGCGGAAGAACGACCGGTGGCTGATCGTCATGGAGCGCCAGTTCACTGCGGCCGACGAGACGGCGTGGAACGCGATGGCCCGGTAGGCCGACCGTCGATGACTCACCGCTCCACCCGCGCCATGAAGCACCCGGCCTCCGCGTTCCGCAGGTGCGCGTACGCGACGTCCTCCGTACCCAGCACCCGCGCGACGACCGTCGCCGGCGGCTCGGCGGACACCCGCTCCTGAAGGACGAGTGTCCCGCCCGTCCGGAACCCCTCGACCACGAGCGGGAGGCCGGCCAGGTCCGGCGGGAAGTCGGGCCCCTCGTACCGCTGGCAGTCACCCGCGTGCACGAAGACCGGCCCCGGGGCGGGCAGCCCGCCCGGCTCCTGGACCGGCTGGTAGGTGAAGAGGAGACGCTCTTCCTGCCCGATGCGGAAGGTCCGGAGGCAGTGGCGGCAGGGCCCGTATCCGGTCGCCACCTCGCGGTGGGCCGGATGCCCGTACTGCGGCGAACGCATGGACTGGCGCGCTTCACCGACGATGGCGCTGGGGATTCCTGCGTATCGGAACATCGGCACCTTGGCTCCTCCTGATCGGGTCGGAGCCAAGGATAGGGTTGACGGCCGGCACCGGCCATCCGATTCTTGCGGTCAATCACCAGCCGCAATCAAACCATCGAAGCCACCCGCCAGGTGACAGACATGAACCCGATCGCGCACGAGGAAACCGACCACCGCGGCGCCTTCTTCATCGAGCAGGACGGCCGGCGGCTCGCCGAGTTGACCTACAGCCGCGCCAACGCCGCGCTGGTCATCATCGACCATACCGAGGTGGATCCATCGCTCTCTGGTCAGGGCATCGGACGCAAGCTGCTCGACGCCGCGGTGGTGTGGGCCCGGGAGACGCACACGAAGTTCCTGGTGACCTGCCCCTTCGCGACCGCCCAGTTCTCGCGGGACCCGTCCATCCGCGACGTGCTGGCCTGACTCGCCGGTCACCCCTTCCGTCGGACCCCGGTCACGGGCTGAGGCGGCTGGCTCCCGCCCTCGATGTCATACCCCTCGAGCTTCCGTTCGACCGTGCCCAGCAGGCTGTCTCCCTGGATCCTGAACTTCCAGGTGCTCACGACCGTCGCCGTGCGCTCATCCCCGTTCATGCTGAGCGTGGCCTCGGAATGCGACACGAAGGTGGCCTCCCCGGCCGCCGCCTTGCCGGCCAGCCGCGAGGCGGGGCGCGGCGTGAACTCGGGGTTGGGGTCCGCCGCCAAGCTGCCGACCAGCGAATCCCCCTGCGCCACGATGGTCAGCATCCCCGTCCCGTGCAGCACGGTGATGTTGCCGTTCTCGTTCCTGACGCCGGCCGGATAGGAAACCTGCCAGCTGCCCGCGAACGAGGGCGCCTGGGCGGCAAGTGCGGTCGCATTGAGGAGAATGAGGCATGACAGCGCGCGGATCATGTCGGGTGCGCTCCAAAGGTTGGGGTGACGAGCCCGACCGGGTGGGCGGGCACCCATCTAGGATGCGGGGATCCGTGCCGGGGTCGCAACAGTGCGGCTATCTTGGGAGGCGAATCCGGCCACCCCTTCACCACCGGAGCATCCACCATGCCCCCGACGACCGGCACCGTCCGCCTGCACCGCGTACTCCGCGCGCCACCCGAGCGGGTCTACCGGGCCTTCCTCGACCCCGACGCGATGGCCAAGTGGATCCCCCCGCACGGCTTCACGGGAAAGGTCCACCAGATGGACGCCCGGGTCGGCGGCGGGTACCGGATGTCGTTCACGAACTTCGGCACCGGCAGAAGCCACGCCTTCGGCGGCACCTACGTCGAGCTCACGCCGCACGAGCGGATCCGGTACACCGACAAGTTCGAGGACCCGAACCTGCCTGGTGAAATGCAGGTCACAATCTCGCTGAAGCAGGTCGTGTGCGGCACCGACCTCCAGATCGTCCAGGAAGGGATCCCGCCGGCGATTCCCGTCGAGTTCTGCTACCTCGGCTGGCAGGAATCGCTGGCCCTGCTGGCGCACCTCGTCGAGCCCGAGATTCCTGATGGGGCGTGAGCGGTCGATGGCGACCTCGGTCGTGGACCTCCCCGACAGCGCGGTCCTCAACTGGGGGCACCAC
Source organism: Gemmatimonadota bacterium (assembly GCA_022710485.1). Classification (GTDB taxonomy): domain Bacteria; phylum Gemmatimonadota; class Gemmatimonadetes; order Gemmatimonadales; family GWC2-71-9; genus SPDF01. The sequence goes on from JAKLGU010000001.1 coordinate 382,857, forward strand.
CGCACCTGCTTCGTGCACCCGCTCGACCCGCACAAGTGCATCAAGGTCCCCCTGCCCGGGGGCACCCTCGACCAGTCCCTCGTGGAGCACGACTACTACCGAACGCTGGTGCGGCGAGGCGTGCCACTCGATCACGTGGCCGCCTGTCACGGCTGGGTGGACACCAGCAGAGGGCGTGGGCTCGTCTTCGATCGGATCGAGTACGCAGGCGGCGAGGATCCCGCCAGCGTCAACCTGGAGCGCGCCATCGCCACGAAGCTGCTCGGCGAGGAGGAGATCGGGACGGCGTTGCGAGAGCTTGTGGAGTACCTGCGGGAGAATCGTATCCTCTGGAGCGACGAGAATCCGAAGAACATCTGCGTGACGCGGCGCCCCTCCCTCCGCTTCATCGTCGTGGACGGCCTCGGCGGTCGGACGGCCCTCGACTTCAAGTACCGCCTGCTGAAATCGGTTCCCCTCCTGGCACGGATCTACACCGCCGGCAAGATCACGCGCCTGATGAAGCGGGTGGACACCCTCCGGGCGCGCGCCTCAGCGGCGTGACGCCGCCGTGGCTTCCGTCCACGGAAGCCGCACCCCGTGGCAGACCGCCGCCATCCGCAGGCACGCCTCCACCTCCTCGATCGAACGCCCGGTGTCGATCCGGCTGAATGCATCGGCCGGCGCGGCACCGACGATGCGCGCCATGCCGTCGCGGTAGGCGCGCAGGCCGTCCACGGACAGCTCCTGCTTCCGCCCGAGAATGACAGCGTCCGGCGCGTCGAGGTGCACGTGCCAGTCCGGCTGCGGCATCCGGGCGGCCAGGTCCAGCCAGTCGGGACGGAGGCCGGCCGGGCCGTCGCCCCTCAGCCCGCCGAAGAGGAGGTCGGGGAAGCCCCGGTCCAGACACCGCCGCCCGCCCATCAGCGCCAGCAGCCGGAACCAGGTCCACGACGCGCGGGCGAAGTCGAACATCACCGCGGCGTGGATCTCGTCGAACGCGTTGCGCGGCACCTGGCCGCCCCCGCGCCGGCGCGCGGCGGCGAGGCGGACGTGATAGTAGAGGCGGTAGGCCGGATGGTGCCGGAAAAGGTTTTTGAAGCGCTGCACCTTGAGCCCGCCCCGGAGCGAGGCGCCCCAGCGAGCGACAACTGTGGACTTGCCCACGCCGTCCGCGCCCGTCACCGCGATGATCCGCGCGGCGCGGCGGAGCCGCCGGTCCCACTTCCACGGCAGCGCGGACACCCTTTCGCGAATGGTGTCGAGCGCCGCCGTCAGCGGCGTGCGGCTTTCCAGGACACCCAGCTCACGCAGGCGTGCGTTGGCCGCCACCGCCGCGCCGGGAATGCCGGCCGAGGTGAGCCCGGCGAGGAGGGGAGCGAGCCGTGGCGCCGCTGCCGCCGCCAAGGCCGCGTACGCGGCGATCCGCTCGGCCACGAGGGGCGTCTCGACCCGCTTCCGGCGAGTGGCCAGGTGCGACAGGTAGCAGGCGATCTCGATTTCCAGTGGGAGCCGGGGGAGGCCGTCGTCCCCGGTGGCGAGGAGTGGCGCCACCGCGGACCAGGGAATCCACCGGGCTGACCGGCGGGCGGGATCCCGCACCTCGAGGCGCGTCCAGAGTTCGAGCTGGATGCTCCGGCCCGCCTCGGGCACATGGATGAAGGCCTGGAGCTTGTGGGGATTTGTGCGGTTGATGCTGAAGCTGGCGCCCTCGGCCGCCGCCCGCTGCCACAACAGCTCCACCAGCAAAGGGAAGGCGTCCGACGGCATGAGGAAGTCGAAGTCGCCCCCGCTCAACGCGGTGGCGGGATCGCGCCCCCGGGGGCGCAGCGGCACCAGGGGCAGGCCCCGCCGCGCGGCGTCGGCGAAGAATTCGAGGAAGAGCCGCCACCCCGGGGTGTCGGAGACCGCTACTGGTTGGTGCTCCCCGGGATGACTCATCCGGCAAATATACGGTGCCCGAGCCGGCACTCGCAGCCCCTCGCGGCCGGTCATTGTCGCGTTAGGTTACCAGGCACACCCACATGACATGGTTCGCCTTTGCCCTCCTCCTCGTCGCTGTCTTCTCCGGCGCCACCGCGGCGGTGGTGGGCTTCGGCATCGGCAGCCTCCTGACCCCACTGCTCGCCGTACGGTACGGAGCGGCCACCGCAGTGGCCGCCGTGACCATTCCGCACGTCCTGGCCACGGCACTCCGGTGCTGGCGGCTCCGCGCCCATATCGATCGCGCCGTGCTCCTCCGGTTCGGGGTCCTCAGCGCCGCGGGCGGGCTCGCGGGCGCCCTGCTCTACACCCGGCTCGGTTCCGCCGCGCTCACCCGCATCCTTGGCGGCTTGCTCCTCCTCACCGCGACGGCACAACTGACGGGCTGGGCCTCCCGCTGGCATCCGCGCGGTCCGATCGTCGCCCTGCTCGGCCTCTGCTCCGGATTTTTCGGGGGCGTGGCCGGCAACCAGGGGGGGCTCCGCGCGGCGGCACTGGGCGCGTTCGGGCTGTCGCCCGCGGCCTTCGTCGCCACGGCCACCGCCATCGGCCTGGCGGTGGACGCCGCGCGCACCCCCGTCTACCTGTGGAACGGGGCCGCGCAACTGATCCCGCTCTGGCCGCTCATCGGCGTTGCGGCCGCTGGAGTGCTCGTCGGTACGTTGCTCGGGGAGCGCGTCCTCCTCGGGCTCCCGGTCCGACGCTTCGGCCGGGTGGTGGGGGTGGCGGTCGGCGTGCTGGGGCTGTGGCTCCTTTTCGGGGCCTCCTGACCCAGGCACGTGGCACGGGCACACCAGACGCCCTAGGTTACGACAGTTCTGTTCGGGACGTTCGCCCTCGGAGGACCCTCATGACACCGCGACCGCACCCCACCTCACCCCGTCTGCCCAGCGCCCACCTGCTGTGGGGCGCAGCGATGGCCGCACTTCTCGGCTGCACTCCCGCTTCGAAGGCGCCGGCGGGATCCGCCGTCGATGCTTCGCTGGATCCGCGGACGGCGGTCGCCCTGCCCGCCGAGGCACAGCAGGCGGTCCTCGCCGAAATGCGAGCGTTGCTCGACGCAATAAGCAACACGCTCGCCGCCACAGCGGCCGCCGACACGACCGCGCTGCTCGCCGCCCTCGCTCCGGCTGGCAGTGCCGCGGCCGCCGACCCAGGACTCGAGGCCCTGCTCCCACCGGAGTGGCATGCGCTGGCCGAGCGGACGCACGGCGGGTTCGACAGCATCGCGACCGCCGTGCGCCGGAACGCGGGGGCACCCGGCCTGAAGGACACGGTGCTGGTGCGCCTGGCGGAGGTGGGCGGTGCGTGCAAGGCGTGTCACGAGGCGTTTCGGGTAACGGTCCGTCCGACCTGAGGCTTGGCCCCTTCGAATCACCGCAGGACCTCTCCTTCAAAGGTTGCTCATGCGCGCTCGACCACTGTTCCTGCTCCCGATCCTGCTCGCCGCGTGCGGGAAGGCCGCCCCTCCCGCGTCGACCGACGGCGGTGACGCTTCGGCGGCCCGCGCCGCCGCGCCCACCACCTCCCCGACAGCGATCTCCCATGGCGAGGCCGCCATCGGACCGGCCCTCACGTCGCCCGATCGCGCCGCGGATGCTCCGCCGCCCCCCACGGCGTCGTACCGCCAGATCCGGTTCGTGGCGGCGCATGTCCGTCACGAGGTGGCGCCCGGTGTCGTGTACGAGGCGTGGACCTTCGACTCGATGGTGCCCGGCCCGGTCATCCGCCTGAGCGTGGGTGACACGGTGGACTTCACGCTCGTCAACGGCGGGCCGATCCCGCACTCCATGGACTTCCACGCGGCGGAAATTGCGCCCGACCGCGCTTACCGGAACGTCATGCCCGGTGACAGCATCCAGTTCCGCTTCGTGGCCCGCGTGCCGGGCGCGTTCATGTACCACTGCGGCACGGCCCCCGTCGCATCCCATATCGCCAACGGGATGTACGGCGCGCTCATCGTCGATCCCCGTGCGGGCCGCGCTCCGGCGCAGGAGTACGTGCTGGTGCAGAGCGAGTTCTACCTCTCGCCGCCGGCCGGCCCCGATTCCACCCGGTCCATGGACTGGTCGAAGGTGCTCGACGCCTTCCCCGACTACGTCGTGTTCAACGGGGTGGCGTCGCGGTATTCCACCAACCCGATCCCCGTCGTCCCGCGGAAGCCGATCCGGATGTTCGTGGTCAACGCCGGGCCGAACCGCATCAGCTCGTTCCACGTCGTCGGCGCCATCTTTGACCGGGTGCTGGCAGACGGCTTCGGGCGCCCCTTCGAGGGGATGCAGACCTGGAATGTCCCGGTCGGCGGGGGCGCGGTCTTCGAGTTCGCCCTGCGGGAGGACGGGTTCTACCCGTTCGTCACCCACGCCTTCGCCGACGCCACGAAGGGTGCCGTCGGTGTCTTGAAGGCAGGGGAGCCGGCAGGAACCCCGGGTCACTGATGGACCGCGTGGAGCCGTGACGGGGCATCCCATGCGTCGCCGCCACTTCCTCTCCGCCCTCGCAGCCACCGCCTCGCTTCCGCCCGCGCTCGGCGCCGCGCTTGCGCGCGGCCGCCGGGCCGCGGACGTGTATGCACTGGTGCTCGGGTCGGTGCAGGACGCTGGTTTCCCGCAGGTCGGCTGTTACACGGCCCGCTGCGACGCGGGCCGCGCGCTGATGGACGCCGGCCGAGGACGCTACGTGTCGTCACTCGCGCTGGTGGAACCGGCCGCGGAGCGGTTCTACCTGGTGGACGCGACGCCCGACATCACGCGGCAGCTGGACCTCATCGCCGAACCCGGCTTTCGGCGGCGCGCGGCCCAGCGGAGGCCGTTCGACGGGATCTTTCTGACGCATGCCCACATCGGGCACTACGCCGGGCTCGCGATGCTGGGACGTGAAGGCATGGGCATGCAGGAGACGCCGGTCTATTGCTCGCAGGCGATGGCCGGCTTCCTGGCATCGAATTTTCCGTGGCGGCTGCTCGTCGACCAGGGCCACGTTGCCCTGCGGCCGCTGGCATTCGACCAGTGGCACCGGATCGATCCGCTGCTCGAGGTCCAGCTCTGGAAGGTGCCGCACCGCGACGAACTCGCCGACACCGTCGGGTTCGTGTTCCGCGGCCCCGAGGCGTCTGTCCTTTTCCTCCCTGACATCAACGCCTGGTCGTTGTGGGATCGTCAGGTGGCGGAGGTGGTGGCGGGTATCGACGTGGCCCTGCTCGACGGCACCTTCTGGTCGCTGGACGAACTGCCGGGGCGCACGGCGGCGGAGGTACCGCACCCGCTGATGACCCAGACGATGGACGCGCTGCAGGGGGTGGTGAACCGGAAAGAGGCCCGCGTGCTGCTGACCCACCTCAACAATTCGAACCCCGCACTGGACGATGGCGGCCCCCAGCAGGCGGAGGTGGCACGGCGGGGATTCGAGATCGCGCGGGAAGGAATGCGGTTCGGGCTGTAGCGACACGCGCCGGATGGGAAGGGGACAGCAGTCCTCGCAGTCGAAGAGGCGGTGACGGTGGCGGGCGAAGAGATCATAGGCCCAGCCGCGCAGCGCAAACTGCATTCTCCCGCCCGGATCGCAAGCCAGGACGAACTGCACCGTCCGGTCGCAGAACCCGCGGAGCCCGTCATACAGCAGGACCTGGTGCGTCACGCAACTCGCTCCAGTCTCCCGAGTTGCGGCGCTCGGGGCGCCGGCTGGGGTGCGCGAAAGGTCGCTGGTGGCGCCGGCGGCCTCCGGTTTGCGGGGATGTCAACTCTTGCACGCCCCCGCGACCCTCGCACCGGAGGCCGAATGCGGTACCTCTACCTGATTGCCGGGAGCGCCATCGCCCTGGCCGGCGCCTACTACATCGTGAACACCTTCATCCAGCTGGCCGACTGGATGGACGAAATCGGCGTGATTGCCGGACTGCTCTTCCTCTATCTCGGCACACTCAACATCCTGAACTACTGGTACGGTTCCAAGGCGCGCGGCGTCCGGTGGGCCGCCGTACTCGCCAATATCGCGATGATGGCCGTCTGCTGGGTCATCGGCGCCAGCCCCGAGGGACTCGAGTGGGGCCTGATCGGCGCCCTCGTGATCGCGGCGGCGCTGTCGCTCAGCGCGCGGGCCTCCCGGCCCGCGTAGCACCCCGCGGGGTTCGCCGACATTTCTGGGGCGGTTACTTTGGGTTGATGACGCCGCCCCGCCCCGCCACTCCCGCCGACGCCCCCGACCTGACCCGGCTCATCAACGCCGCGTACCGGGTGGAGGTGTTCTTCCTCCACGGAAACCGCACCAGCGAGCCGGAGGTGCTGGCCCGCATCGAGGCCCCAGCGTCCGGCTTTCTGGTCATCCAGCGCACGGATGGGGACGGGCTGGCGGGTGCGGTCTACGTGGAGATTCGCGGCGACCGGGGGTACTTCGGATTGCTCTCGGTGGATCCTGCGCACCAAGGCCAGGGGCTGGGGCGCGTCCTGGTCGAGGCGGCGGAGGCCCACTGCAGGGCGGCCGGATGCCGGGCCCTGGACATCGACGTGGTGAACCTGCGGACCGAACTGCCCCCCTTCTATGCCAAGTTCGGATTCCGGCCGACAGGGACGACCCCCTTCCCTGCCCAGTCCAAACTCAAGCAGCCGGTCCACCTGGTGGTGATGTCGAAACCCCTCGCCTAGCCCGGCCCCAGCCTACTTCGTTTGCTTCCTCGGCACCATCGTCGGTGCCATCGCCGCGTTGTAGGCGAACGCCGCCATCACCACGGCGTTCTTCACCAGGTCCTCGGCCGGTACCGTGTCATAGAAGTCGAGATTGGTGTGCCCGCCGCCGCCCGGAACGCGGTCCTGGAGGAACTGGAAGCCGGGCAGGCCCACCTCGTCGAACGACACGTGGTCGGTGCTGCCCACGCCCTGGTTCGAGACCACAGTCATCCCGAAATCCCGGAAGGGTTGCATCCATGCCGTCAGCATGGCGCGGGCCTGCTCGTTGCCCTGCAGGTAGATGCCCTGGTACTGGCCCGGCCCGTAGTCCTGGTTGAAGTACACCGACAGCTTGCCGTAGCCCGGCTTCACGCCGACGGTCGAGTCGTTGGGGTTCCCAAAGTGCTGCCGCACATACGCGCGCGAGCCCCACAGCCCCTGCTCCTCGCCGCTCCAGAGCGCCACGCGGATGGTCCGCCGAGGCTTGGCCCCCACCGCCTTCAGGATGCGGGCCGCCTCCAGCACCACCGCCACGCCCGAGGTGTTGTCGCTTGCGTTGGGACTGGCATGCCAGGTGTCGAAGTGCGCCCCGATCATGACGATCTCATCCTTGAGATCGCTCCCCGGAATGTCCCCCGTGATGTTCACCGCCTGCTCCACCACCTCGCCGATCCGGTTGCGGACCTCGATCTCCACCGTGACCGGGATGTCCCGCTTCAGGACCCGGTACATCCGGTTGTAGTGCTCCGGCGTGATGGCCACGACGACGGGCCCGGCCAGGATCCCCGCTCGCGACCATCCGTCGCCCCGTGCGCCGGGCCGCGAGAAGCCGCGCACCGCGCCGAGCCACCCGCTCTCGGACTGGAGCACGGCCGCGACCTCCTCCGAGGCGTAGAAGGCCATCTTCTCCTCGGCCGTCAGGAGCTCCGGATTGGGCGGGGGCCAAGTGGCGGAGGGCCGTGCCGGCGCGACCACCGTCTGTTGCAGCGCCTCGAGCTCCGCCGGCGTGCGCCGCGGGACGCCGTTGGTGAGCGGCGCCATGTCGATCGTGGCGGGCGGCGTTGACAGCACCGCCTTCCCCTTCAGGGTGCCGCGGTACTTGGCGAGGTCGCCCCGGACCTGGAGCTCCACAATCACCGCCTGCGCCACCTGGCGGCCGTCCGTGCCCCGGGTGTGCGACAGCGGGTATCCCACCATCGGCTGGTAGTCGGGGGCGAGCATTTGGAGCGAGACGTACTCGTTGTCCCAGGTGACGCCGAAGTCCATGAACGGCTCCGGCACCACGTTGGCAAGCCCGATCAGCTTCATCTGGCCCATGGCCCACTGCTGCGCGCGCTGCATGTCGGCGGAGAGCGTGAGCCGCGCCCCGAGCACGTCGGTCATGTAGCTCTCGTAGTTCATGACCTGGGAGCGCTGGAGGCCCTCGGCGCGGATCCGCGCGACCATGACCCAATCCACCGGTTCGGGGTCGCCGGAGAAGCCGGCAGTGAGCACAAGGAGCAGGGCGACGGCGGGGGACTTGAGTCGGAGCGGCATCGTTCTTCTTCCTCGGGGGGACGCGAGGGGCGGAAACTGAACGCGGCACCGTGAGGTGCCGCGCGCAGGTCCGATGGACGGGTCAGATCTACTTGGCGGCGCCCGGCGGGTAATCCTTGAACATCTTCGTGACGGCCTTCAGCAGGTTCGCCTGGTTCTTCTGGGCGTTCGAGCTCGGGTTGAGCTGCTTGGTGGCGGTGCTCTGCCAGACCAGCTGCTGCATGGCGGGATCGTAGAGGTCGATCACCAGCGTGCCGTTCTGGATGGTCTCCGGCGTCGTGGTGGTGGTTCCTGCACCCCAGCCCCAGCGGCCGCCGTAGGCTCCCCCGCCACCGGTGCTGAAGCTGTTGTACTGGGTCGCATCCGTCACGCTGAGCTGGTAGGCGACATACACGGTCACGTCGCCGCTGTCCTGCTTGACCATGCCCTTGGTGGTGAGCACCGAGTCGATGGCCTGCCGGATCTGCTGGTCCTGGAGCTGATTCGGGTAGGCGGCGCCGGTGATGGTGACCCACTTGTAGGTCTTGTACTTGGTGAAGTCCAGCTTGGTATCGTAATTGGTGGCGACCTTCTGGGCGGCCGCATAATTGGCGCCCAGGAGCATCGCTCCAAGCACGAGGATGAGCCGAGTGGCAACGAGCCGGGTCCTGGTCATCGGGGGGTCCCCTTGAGGTTGGGTAAAGATGCCGACCGTACAGCGTCCAGAATCAGGATTGAATATGGCGTGTCCCTGTATAGGTGCAAGGGTCGGGAAGAGTCGCCCGGAATGGCGGAACTGGGCCATCCAAAACGGTGACGAACGGGGCTGTTTGGGTCGCACATCCTGCCCCGCGGGGGCTGCGGGACTCACCGAATGTAGACCGTCTTCGCGTTCTGGAACTCCAGGAGGCCGTGCCGCCCGAGCTCCCGTCCGTAGCCGCTCTCCCGGGTTCCGCCGAATGGGAGGCGCGGGTCGGACCGGACGAAGGTGTTCACGAAGCACGACCCCGCCTCGAGCTCGTCCGCGGCGATCCGCTCCCCCCGAGCCAGGTCCCGCGTGAACACCGCTGCTCCCAGCCCGTAGGTGGTGTCGTTGGCCACCTTTAGCGCCGCCCGCCCGTCCCTGACCGGGATGATCGCCGCCACCGGCCCGAACAGCTCCTCGGCGTACGCCGGCATCCCCTTGGCCACCTCGGTGAGGACCGTGACCGGGTAGAAGAAGCCGGGCCCAGCGGGCAGGGTGCCTCCCAGCAGGACCCGGGCGCCTGCGGCCACGGAACGCTCGACCTGAGTGTGGAGCCGGTCCCGAAGGTCGGCGCGGGCCAGCGGGCCCACTTCGCTCTCCGGCGTCATGGGATCCCCGACGCGCACCCGCCGCATCCGCTCGACCAGCCGCCGCTCGAATTCCGGTCGGAGCGGCTCGACCACCAGGAACCGCTTGGCCGCGATGCAGCTCTGTCCCGAGTTGATGAGCCGGCTCGTCGCGCAGGCCTCGACCGCCATGTCGAGGTCGGCGTCCTCCAGCACCACGTACGGGTCGCTGCCGCCGAGTTCGAGCACGCACTTCTTGAGACGGGAGCCGGCCTCCTTCGCCACCGCCTTGCCCGCCGCGGTGCTCCCGGTGAGGCTGACGGCGGCCACGTGCCGGTGCCGGATGACCGACTTCACCTGTGCCACGGAGATGATCAGGGTGCGGAACAGCCCTTCCGGGAAACCGGCGTCCCGCAACAGCTGCTCGAGCGCCAGCGCGCAGCCCGGCACGGTCGGCGCGTGTTTGAGGAGAGCGCCGTTGCCCCCCACCAGAGCCGGCATCGCGAAACGCAGGACCTGCCAGAACGGGAAATTCCACGGCATGATGGCCAGCACCAGCCCGATCGGCCGGTACGCCACGTAGCTCCGGCTCGCGTCGGTTTCCACCACTTCCGGCGCCAGGAACCCTTCGGCGTGCCCGGCGTAGTACTCGCACATCCAGGCGCACTTCTCGACTTCCGCCCTGCCCTGCGCCAGCGGCTTCCCCATCTCCCGCGCCATGAGCTCGGCGTACTCCTCCACACGCGCACTCAGCAGCCGCGCGGCCGCCCGGAGCGGCTCGGTGCGCGCCTCCACCGGCACCTTCCGCCAGGCGAGATACGCCTTGTGCGCGGCCGCGATGGCGGCTCGCAGCTCAGCGGCCGTCATCTCCGCGTGCGTCGAGAGGACCTGGCCTGTCGCGGGGTTGGTGGCGACGTGATTCAAGGCGGCGACCTTTCGGGAGAGGGACGGCTCAGCGCCTGGCACCGAACCTGAGGAGGCTGTTGGCGGGATCCAGCCCATAGAGCTCGATGGCGTTGTCCGCCATGATCATGTGCCGCTCCCGCTGGGGCACCGCCAGCTCCTTCATGAAATCCAGGTACGACTCCATGGACGAAATCGGCCAGTCGGTCCCGTACAGCAGGGCATCGGGCTCCACGCCGTAGCTGAGCATTTCCGAGACCTGCTTCCGCAGGAACACCTCGAAGCGGTCCTCGAACTCGCCAAGCGTCAGGCCCGACATGTCGGTGTAGACGTTGGCGTTCTTGTACACGACCTCCATGCAGTCGCGAATCCACGGGTTTCCCATGTGACAGATGACGAACTTGACCTCGGGAAACTCCACCGCCACCTCGTCCACGTTGAGCGGGTGCGCGTACTTCAACTTGCCTTTCGGCGAGTACGTGTCACCGGTGTGGATCATGACCGGGATCCGGTGCAGCGCCGCGAACTCGTAGGCGGGGGTCCACTTCGGGTCCAGGGGATAGAACGGCTGGTACCCCGGATAGAGCTTGAGTCCCCGGACCTTGCCCGCCTGCACGAACTCCCCGATCTCCCTGAGCTCGTCCGGCTGAAAGGTGGTGTAGTCGAGCCCCGCGATCACCGTGAGGTATGGCTTGTCCCTGACCGCCTGGACGACCGCGCGGGTGGCGGGACGGCCGGGGGTGACGGTGTACGACGTGAGCACGAGGGCCTGGTCGATGCGGTTGCGCCGCATTTCGTGCTCGAGGCGGTCGAGGCACCGGTCGAGGGTCGGGATCCCGTCCTCCTCGTAGTTGTTGAGGTGGACGTGACAGTCGATGATCATCGCCTGTTCCTGGTGCGCTCGAGGATCGACTCGGCCCAGGCGCGCCCGCCCAATCCGAAGGCGAGCGCCAGGCCGAGGCACAGCCCGCCGAAGGCCAGCTGGAACGCTGAGGACAGGAGACCGACGTCGATCTCCAGCTGCTCGAGCGCGAGAATGACCACGAACGCCATGAGGGCGCCGTGCACGACCAGTCCGATGCTCCCCGCCTCCTTGACGCCGACGTTGTTCAGGTAGGCCTCGACCAGGCCGCGGACGAACCGGGCCCCGAGCGAGCCGAACACTAGCACAATGACGCCGACGACCACGTTCGGCAGGTACCCCGAGAGGCGCGCCATCACGTCCGTGCCCATCGAGAGGCCGAGCACGTTGATCATGGCGAGCGAAAACATCAGCAGGATCCCCCAGTAGAGCGTCCGCCCGACCAAGGTCACCAGCGTGAAGCGCACGCCGCCGCGGAGGAGGAAGTCGTCGAGGCCGGTGTGCTCCGCGGCTTCCTCGATCCGGACACGCCGCAGCACCCGGACGATGAGCCATTCTGCGGCCCGCGCGAGGGCCCAGCCGACGCTCAACAGCAGCAACGCCACCAGGATCCGGGGGGTGATCAGCGCCACCTGGTACCAGGAGTTCTGGAGCGATTCGAGAATCAGGCCGAATTCGTCACGCATGGATGCCTCCGACGGAGTCCCTTGGGGCCTACACGGTCAGGAACGGGAAGGTCTGGCCGGAAGTGGAAGGTCGCCGAGCGGGACCTCGCCGATGAAGGCGCGTCCCTCGAGGTCCTTGAGCATCCGACGAAACTCGGCGTGCGCCAGCGGCCGCGCGATGCGGTAGATCCGCCGCCAGGTGGTGTAGAGGATGGTCCGAATCCTGGCCGAAGCCAGCCGACGGAGCGGGCGTGCAATTCCCTCGTAGTACAGCACGAGTGAGACCGGCTTGTCGCCCGGACGGAGCTTGGGCTGGAGGTATTTGAAGTCGAGGGCGAGCACCCGGTCGTTGCGGACCAGCGCGCGCAGCCAGGGATTGTCCCGGCGGACCTCGCCGATGACGGCCTCGAGCGGCTTCCCGACGAGCTTCCGGGCGTCTCGATGGAAACTCGTCCGGAGCCTGGCCCTGAGCCTCGAGCCAACCCCGAGGCCCCGCGCCCTGGCGCTCACCGCCAGGTACCCGACGACGCCCATGTTGATGTTCCCGAGGTACATCCCGCTCGCCACCCCGACCACGCGCCCCAGGTGCTCGGCGATCTGCAGGTGCCAGCGGATGTCCGTCCAGAGCCCCGCCTCCTGCTCCCGGAGGGAGTCCCGCCACTCGTGGATGCCGATCAGCTTGTTCGAGTGGAAGGTGCGACGGACGAGATCATGGACCCGCCGGATGGCGGGGTCCGTGGAATGCACGATTTCCCGGTACGTGGGCAGGGACTTGCCGGCCATCGGCTTCCTCCTGGCGAGCGGGGCGCCCGGTCACCGTGCATCGTATGCGCGGGACGGGGCTTTGGGAAGGCGGGACGATGTGATACTGCGGTCAGCTGTCCAGCAGGACGGCCACCGGCTTGAGCACCTCGATCCGCGAAAAGACGACCTGCAGCATCACCATGATGGGCACTGCGACCAACGTGCCGACCGGCCCCCAGACCCATCCCCAGTAGAGCAAGCCGACGAAGACGGCCACGGGGTTGAGGGGGAGGTGCCGGCCCATCAGCTGCGGCGTGATGATGTAGCCCTCCAGCAGGTTGATGGCCGCCGAGCCACCGACCACCAGCAGCACCCTGCCCGTGTCCTCGAACGCCACGAGCGCGGCGATCGCAATGAGCACCAGGGTGGCCACCGCGCCGGCGTAGGGGATGAAGTTCATGAAGAAAGCCACCACACCGAGCAGCACGGCGTTCGGCAGGCCCACGGCGGCGAGCACGCCCCACGTCGCCAGGCCCACCCCGGCGCTGGTCAACGTGTTGATCAGCATGTATCGCGACATCTGGATCTCGACCTCCGTCAGCACCGCCTCGACGTGGCCCGCCCCTGCGGCGCTGCCGATCAGGTCCGCCAGCTTGGTCCGGAACGTCGGGAGCATGGCCAGCAGGAAGTAGGTGAGGAACACCACCGAGAAGAGCGTGACGAGGAAGCTCGTGGTGCTGACGCTGAGCCGCTCGAGGAGCCCGGGCGGCTTGATCTGCACCGTGGTGGGACCACCGGGCGGCGCGGTCTCCGTCACCTTCTCGACCTGCCGGGCGGTCTCCTGCCACGGGCGGAGGAGCTTCCGGATCTTCTTCTGGGCCTGTACCAGCGTCCTCGGGGCCGACTCGACCCAGTCGCCGGCCGGCCCGGCGAGCAGCGCCCCGCCTGACGCCAGCACACCAACCGTCCCGAACACCAGGACCGCAGCGCCCACGGTGGTCGGCACCCCGAGGCGCCTGAGTACCCGCACCAGCGGATCGAGGAGCAGCGTGAAGAGCCCGGCGATGGCGATGGGGAGCAGGAACCCGGCGCCGAGCTTCAGCGCCGTGGTGAGGAGGATCAAGAAGATCCCGACAAGCAGGAGGACCTGGGCGGTCGGGGCGGCCGAGGAACGGGCAGGGGCGGGCGTCATGAGGGCTCCTCCGGCGTGGGTTGCCTGGTCAAGCGAAACGCGACACGGGAACCTCCCGCGCCGCGTCTCCTGCCGCGTCGTCCGCCGCGAACAGGGATCGCTACAAGGTGAAGTTAATTCCCGCGGCGAGCTGTGCGGTCGAGTTGTCGTTCACGATGAAGCGCATCTCCGCGAAGGGGTGGATCCGCCCCTTCAGCGACTCGATGCCACCGAACAGGTTCAGCCCGGCGTTGGATCCGTCCCCGCCACCGCCCCCCATGAGGTTCAGCCCAGTGCCGAGATAGAGCCAGTTGACCGAGGTCGGGGCGACCCGCCACTTGAGGTCGGCGTTGAAGCTCCAGAGCGAGTTGGGACTCGTGAAGAAGATGTCGAAGGACGGGTAGAACTCCAGCTGGCTGGCGATCGGGACGCTGAACTGCGCGCCCAGGCCGATCTCTTCCGCGTCGAACTGATAGGAGAGCCGCGGGCCGAGGTGCATCTTGTGGGTCTGGGCCTGCGCGGTGCCGGCGAGCAGACACAGGAGCGTCAGCACCGCACCGATCTTGTAGCGTCGCGTCGTCATGTATGCAATCCTCTTTTCAGTTTCGTGATTGGCGCCAGGCGACGGTCGCTCAGCGTGGTGCGGCCTTCAGTTCGCGTACCGCCTTGACGAGCGCGAACGCCTTCAGGGCGGCCTCGCGGGCCGTGTCCTCCGCCTCTTGCTCGGCCGTGCGTGCCGGCGTGCGGTCCTTGCCGGCCTGCTTCATGCGCGCTTCTGCACGCCGACCGCGACGAGTGCCAGGCCAGCCACCAGGGCGACGCCTCCCGCCCAGGGCGGGATGGACCGCGATTCGCTCGCGGTAAGCTTCACGTCGCCCACCTCGAGGACGTCCCGCCGGGTAGTGAGGTTCGCCCCGCGCAGGAGCACGAAGCCGCCGAGGCCGAGCAGGACGATGCCGGCCACCATGCTCATGGTGCGGTTCATGGTGCCGGCACCGTGAGCGGACCCGTCATGGTCAGCTCGATGGGGGATCCCGCGGCCACGACCACGTCTCGGCTCGCCGTCTCGTTCGCCACGATGGCCCCGCCGGCGGTGCCGACGGCCGCCCCGATGATGGTGCCCTTCGAGTCCCCGCCGATCACGCGACCGGCGACCGCGCCGATGGCTGCGCCTGCGGCGACCTTCTCCACCTCGCCGAGCGTGACGCCGCGCCCCTTCAGGGTATGGTCCACCGAGGTGACCTTGGCGTCCAGCGGATAGGTGGTCCCACGGACCGTGACACTCGTCACCGCCAGCGTGAGCGTGCCGTCGGCGGCGCTCTTCGTCTTGGCCGGCGAGATCTCGGTGATCGTCAGCACGAGCGCCGACCCAGCCGGGATCACCACGCGGCCGGACGCATTCTTGACGTCGGCGTCCACCGAGGTCATCAGGGTCTGCCCCGCCTCGTCGCTCCGCGACGTGATCGTGCGGGACGTGGTGACGCTGATCTGGGAGCCGTTGGCGAGCGTCCGCCCTCCGCTGGTGGTGCCTCCGCCGGTCCCGCCTCCCACCACCGCCGGGGCGGCCGGGGCGCAGGTCGCGAGCAGGGAAGCGGCGAGTGCGGTCATCATCATGTTGGTCATCGTGCCCTCGGGTGACTGGAACGGCGCGTTCGCGCCGGAATGCTTGGTTCAGGTGTCACGACGAAGGCTACCCGCGCGGCGCCCTGGGGCGTATCGCTCGGAGGAGTGATCTTGGAGGGAGCCGACATTCGGGGAGGAGTGAGAGCGGGGGGAGTCGATGGCGGCCAGGCCGATCGAGATCAGGCGGAGTTGTTCGGTCCTCCCCCGCCCTGGTGGGAGAACGCGGCGACTTCGAGCCGGCTATGCAGCGCAAGCTTTTCCAGCACGTTGCTCACATGACTCTTGACCGTGTGCACCGCGATGTTGAGGCGGGTCGAGATCTCCTTGTTGCTGAGCCCCTCGCCCAGGAGGGCGATGACCTCCTTTTCGCGGTTGGTCAGCCGCACCGACTCCAGGACCTTCGTCTTGTTGCCCACGGCGACGTTCAGGGCGATCTGCGTGAAGAGCGACGCGGTCAGCGCCTTGGGCAGGATCTCGGCGCCCGCCGCCACCGCCCGAATCGTCTCGAAGAACTCCTCGAACGAGGCGTCCTTCATGATGAACCCGGAGGCACCGGCATGGACGTAGTCCGCGACGTCCTCCTGGAGCGGCATCAGCCCCATGACGATCACCCGGGCCGACGGCACCTCGGCATGCACGGTGGCGGTCAGGCTCAGGCTGTCGTGGTCTTCGAGGCCGAAGTCGAGGAGGACAACGTCGGGCCGCGCTTCCCGCACCTTGAGCAGTGCCTCGTCCACGTCCGCGGACGCGGCCAAGACCTTGAATCCGGGCTGGGTGTGGATCATCGCCGCCATCCCCTCGCGCAGGAGGCGATTGTCGTCGATGAGCACGAGTGCGATGGGAGCTTTCTGGCCGGGCACACGCGCCTTGCGCTTTGAGGTGGGACTCATCGGTTACCCCCTCAAGCCTTGGTGCCGGGTTAGGGTCGCCACTGCGGAAGTCGAATGATAAGCCCCGGCACGCCTCGGGGCTAGGAGAACGCCGGGGGTCACCGCGGGAGGGTGGGCCCCCCTGCATACACGGCGCCGCGCTTCACGACCTGCCGCACCGTCGCGGTGTTGGAAATGTCCGCCAGCGGATCGGCGTCCAGCACGACGAAGTCCGCCAGCTTGCCGGGCTCCACGGTTCCGCGCTCGGATTCTGCGCCAACGGCCCGCGCCGCGTTTCGGGTGGAGGCGGCCAGGGCGCCTGCGGTGGAGAGTCCCGCCTCGCGCACCAGCAGCCGGAGTTCTTCGTGGAGGTTGGGGAGCGTCCACGCCCCCTCGTCGCCGCTTCCGAGCGAGTCGGTGCCCGCCACGATCATCACGCCACGCGCGTTTGCGCGCCGCGTGAGCTCCGCCGCCATCGCCCCGAGCCGTTCGCGCCCGTCCATCATGTAGATGAAGAGGGTGGGTTCCATCATCGTCCCACGCCGCCGCATCTCCGCAAAGAGGGTATCGAAGGTGGGCGTGTCGAACCGGCCGCGCAGGGACAGCGTCGTGTCCTTCACCAGCGTGTCGTACACCGCCGCGGGAAGTTCCCGCGCCACGCGGGGGCCGTGACTCAGCACGTCCACACCCGCCCGCGTCATCTGGAGCGGGGAGACCTGCGCCATGGAAGCGTGCGCCCACACCAGCAGCCGCTGCCGGTGCGCCTCGGCGGTGGCGGCGACGACGAGCTCGGGGCTGAGCGCGGCGTAGAGCTTGATGGCGGTGGCCCCGGTGCCGCGGGCCTCGGCGACGGCCTGCCGGAGGTCGGTCGTCGAGTCGATGGCGCGCATACCGGGCATCGAGCCCGGCGCCTCGCCGGCGCTCGCCTGGGCGGTGCGCGGGTCGCTGAAGAAGGCGGGTCCCGCCCAGAGCGAGGCGAAGTAGAGGTCGGGGGAGGCGATGTCGCCCACCTTCGCATCGCGCTGCATCGAGGCGATGGCGCGGGTGTCGCCCGCCATGTCGCGCGCAGCGGTGATCCCGCCGAGGAGGGCGCGGCAGAGCCGGCGGTCGGCGCGGACGCGAGCGTCCTCGCCGGACACATCGCTGCCGACGTGCACGTGTGCGTCGATGAGCCCGGGAATCACGTACTTGCCGGTGAATGGCCGAACGGCGGTGCCGGCGGGGAGCGCCTGGCTGCCGTCCTTGAAAACGGCGGTGATCCGCTCACCCTTGATGAGAATGGTGGTGCCGCGCCGGGTCTCCGCCCCGGTGCCGTCCCACAGCGACACCCCGGTGAAGGCGACGAAGCCGGTGTCGGCGCGGTGGGGCGCGCACCAGGATTGGGCGGAGAGGGGGGCGGCGAGCAAGAGCAGGATTGCGACAAAACGCGCAGGGCGACGGATCACCAGGAGCTCCTGAGGGAGGGCGACTGCGTGACGATAACGCCATTTCAGCCAGCCGCGAAAGGGCCACAGCCAGATACGCTTCGGCTTGACGCTACTCCATTCGCCCATAGCTTCCCCTGCCCCTCCCCCCAACATCCGGATCTCTCCCGATGTCGCGAACTCGTTCGTTTCTCCTTGCCAGCGCATTCAGCGTGCCCCTCGCACTATCCCTCGGCGTTTCCCCCATCGCCGCTCAGGCCGCCGCCACGCCGGCCCCCCCACCCGGCGACACATTGCTGGCTACCCGCTCGTTGCGCGGCCCGGCGGATACGCTGGAGGTCCGCCTCGAGAAGGGGGGCCAATACCGGGTGATGCTCTGGCCGGCCAGCGCACAGCTCAAAGCCGTGACACCCGACGGCCACGCGACGGCGTTTGCGGCGCGCACCCGGGAGGGGACCGGCGGCAGCCCCACCCTCGTCGAGCTCTACCCGCCGCAGTCGGCCGATTACCTCGTCATCATCACCTCGACACCTGGCACCCCGAACGCGCACGTCGAGCTCTGGGCCGACCGGAAGCTGGCCGCCGCCCATCAGGAAGAGCGCGATCGCGCCTGGGGCATCGGGCTCAGCGTCGCGGGCGAGATCTACTCGGCATTCAGTACGATTGATGGTTATCCGGAAGAGGGTGGCACGGGCATCGGCGGGTGCCTGCTCGTCGGGAGCAGCGGCCCCTTCAGCGCCTGCCTCGGCTTCGACACCCAGGCGCGCTCTGGCGAGGCCGGATCCCTGACCTGGTACTTCCTGGAGCCCCGGTACCGATTCCTCACGACCCACGCGCTTGGCCGTCCCTTCGACCTGCTAGTCACCCTGAGGATCGGCCAGGGGCACCAGGAACTGCTCGGCGTGGATCCGACGCTCATCGCCCCGGGGGTCATGCTCGCCTATCACCTCGACGATCGCCCGGGTGCCCGAGGGTGGCGGGTGACGCTGCAGGCCTACGGCGCGTTGATCGGCAACACGGACCAGGCCCAGAAGCCCACGTTCGTGTCGGGGGCCCTGGGCCTGTCCTGGATTCCGTAGCGGGACCGACCTACGACGTGCGGACGCTCGTGCCCCGGCTGGCGATGACGGAGTCCACAGAGTACCGCCCCGCCCCGGTGATGACCAGCGCGATGGCGGCGCTGCCGAGGACCAGCACGAACTCGTAGCCGGCGGGAAGGAAGAAGCCGGCGCCGAGGTGCACCAGGAAGAGGGCACCCAGCATGTCCGCGGCGAGGCCGAGGGCGGCGAGCCGGGTCAGGACGCCGAAGATCAGGGCGAACCCGCCGAAGAACTCGAGCAGCGCCACGGCCGGCCCGACGAGGCCCGGCAGCGGGACTCCCATCTGGCCGAAGGCGCCGGCGACGCCGTCGAACCCGTACACGAAGAGCTTCTGGCCGCCGTGGGCCGCGAAGACGAGGCCGGCGGCGATGCGGAGGATGGCGAGGCCCAGGTCGGCCTGGCTCGGGGTGGAGCGGAGGAGTGTCATGGTCGGTCCCTGCCCTTCCTGGAAACGGTGGATACTGCGCCTTCAGTCATATGTTGTCACACTTATCTGGACGGGAATATATGTGTTATCACATATACTGTCAAGAGACACAAAAGAAGCGGGGCGACCAGTCGCCTGGTCGCCCCGCTGCCCTGCCTGCGTACTTGCCCTGCCGACCCGGGGTTAGTGCCCCTGATCGTGCGGGACGGTCACGGTCGCGGTGGCGTCCGAGAAGTTGCCGGCGCTGTCCGTCACGCGATACACGAAGGTGTAGATCCGGCCGCTGCCTGTGCCGGAGCGCTCCGCACGGACCTGCACGCTGCGGTCGTCCGTACCGAGGCTCGCGCCCGCAATGTCGCCCGAGGTGTCGCCGTCGCCCAAGGCGTTGTCGGGCTCGTTGCTCATGACCGACACCAGCTCAACCGTGGTCAGCGGGTCGCAGTCCAGGATGTCGAAGCTGGCCTGCACCGTCTTCATCTTGTGGTTCGGCGGCCAGAGACGATTCGGGGTCAGGTGGAGGGTCACGACCGGCGCGATCGTGTCGATGACGGTCACCGTCACCGTGTCGGTGTCGGACGCGCCCATGCTGTCGGTCACCAGCAGCGTCACGAGGTTGATCCCGATCGGCAGGTCCACGTCGACGACCTCGCCCTGGGCAATCGCGGAGTCGCCGAGGAACCACTCGAACGCCGCGATGTCGTCGTTGGTCCCCTCGGTGGAATTCGCGTCAGTGGATGCCGATCCGTCCAGCGTCACGGGGAGCTGGCACGCTACCGTCTGGTCGGCGCCGGCGTTCGCCACGGGGGCGATGTCCACGTAGACGACGATCGTCGAGGTGTCGGTCGCCGAGGCGGCGGTCACGGTGATTTCGGTCGGCCCGTCTTCCGACACCGTGAGGGTGTCTGTGGCCACGCCGAGCGTGTCGGTGACCACCGGCAGGCCGGTGGAAGTGAGCGTGCCGGCCGTGGTGGTGAAGGTGATGTTGGCGGCGACCATGGAGTCCAGGTTGGCGTCGAGCAGGAGCGCGGAGATCGTCGTCTTGCCGATGAGCTTCAGGGTGACCGGATCGCGCGGCGCGCTGGCGTCGTTCGGGTCGAGAATGATCGTGTCGGGCACGGCCGCCAAGTTCACGCCTGGTTCGAGCACCAGGAACTGACGTCCGTTCCACGCCGAGTTGTCGGTCGCGCTGTCGCTGCAGGAGGCAGAGATGCCGGCGAGCAAGAGGAGCGAGGCTGCGGCGAGCACCCGCTTCGAGATGTTGGTCATGATTCCCTCCGAGGTGACTGGCTTTAGTCCGGCAAACATACCCCGGTGTACCGGAGCGGGCCATCGCCGAAACAGGTCATTTAAACCCAGTAACTGCAAAACGTTGCATCACCACCCCCACTTCATGAAATCTTCACAAGATGCCGCCCCGGTGGTCGCGCTCGACCCGGTTCGGGGCGCCGCCACCTTTCCCGGCGACTGGCCCTCCGGTAGACTCCGGCTGCCTCCACCCCAGGATCCCCGATGCTCACGCTGACCCACGTCACCAAGCGCTTCCGCGGGGGCGTCACCGCCGTGAACGACCTGTCGCTCGAACTCGGGCCCGGGGTGGTCGGCCTCCTCGGGCCCAACGGCGCCGGCAAGACCACCCTGATGCAGCTGATCGCCACCATCACCCGTCCCACGGACGGGCAGATCACCTTCCAGGGGGTGGACGTCCTGCGGGAGCCCGAGCCGCTCCGGCGCCAGCTCGGCTACCTGCCGCAGGACTTCGGCGTCTACGACAACCTCACCGCGCACGAGTTCCTGAGCTATTTCGCCGGACTGAAGGGCGTCACCAGCAGGTCGCGCGTCGACGAGCTGCTCGACCTGGTAAACCTGCGGGACGTGGCCCGCCGCCCCGCCGCCACCTTCTCCGGCGGGATGCGCCAGCGGCTCGGCATCGCGCAGGCGCTGCTCAACGACCCCGTCCTCCTCATCGTGGACGAGCCGACCGCCGGGCTCGACCCGGAGGAGCGCGTCCGCTTCCGCCACCTCCTCTCTGACCTCGGCCACGCCCGGCTCGTCCTCCTCTCGACGCACATCGTCTCGGATATCGAGTCGCTGGCCGGCACTATCGCCGTGATGCGCGAGGGCCGGCTCCTGACCTGCGGCGCGCCCGAAGCGCTGCTCCAGTCGGCGCGCGGCCAGGTCTGGGAGGCGGTCGTCCCGTCGGCGGAATACGAGCAGGCCCGTGCCCGGCTCAAGGTGACGCGCGCCGTTCGCCAGGCCGACGGCGTGCACGCGCGGGTGGTGTCGCGGGACCGGCCCTTCCCTGCCGCCAGCCCGGTGGAGCCCGACCTCGAGGACGCATACGTCCACCTGATGCACGCCGGCGCCTGACATGACGCCATCCCTCGCGGCGCAGGTCGGCACGATCGCCGTCACCGACCTCCGGCTCCGGCTCCGCCGCCCGGCGACGCTCTGGCTGATCCTGGTCCTCTCCGGGCTCTCGTACCTGTTCATCCGCGACCCGGCGGGCGGCCGGGGGCTCATGGTGGTGGATGGCGCCCGCGCGCTCTACACCTCGCAGGTCGTGGCGCTCTCCACCGCCGGACTCGCCGCCTTCCTCGTCACCTTCGCCGGCTTCTATCTCACCAGCAACACCCTCCGGCGCGATCTCCTGGCGCGCACCGGCGGCATCATCGCCGCCACCCCGGTGGGCTCGGGCACCTACCTGGCCGGCAAGTGGCTCGGCGGCTCGGCCTACCTGGGCCTCGTGACGGGCGCGTACCTCCTCAACGTCATGGCGATGTTCCTGATTCGCGGCGAAGGCCCGCTCGAACCCCTCACCTTCGTCCTCACCTACCTGCTGGCGCTCGGGCCCGGCATCCTCGTCGTCGCTGCGCTCGCCCTCTGCTTCGAGTGCGTCCCCGCCCTCTCCGGCCGGCTGGGCGACGTGGCGTACTTCTTCGTCTGGGTGGTGTTCGTGGCGATGGGCGCGATCGGCGAGGCCCGCGGAGGCGGGATGGTCCTCGACGTCATGGGCATCGGGTTCATCCTGGCGCAGGTGCATTCCGTCTCCGCGGCGCAGAACATCGCCATCGGCGTGACGCCGTTCGACCCCCGGCTCGCCGCCTGGGTCTTGCCGCCCATGTCGCTGACCGCCACCATCCTCCTGCCCCGCTTCGTCACGGCGCTGCTGGCCGTGCCGATCCTCTTGGCGGCGCGGCTCTTCTTTCACCGGTTCGATCCGGCGCGCGCCAGGAGCGCGAGCCAAGCGACCAGCGGCCAGTTCATCCGCCAGGTGTCGCTGCTCGTCAAGCCGCTTACCCGCGTCGTCGCCGATGCGGGTGCCCGCCTGGTGCCAGCGGCGCCGGGCGCGCTCCGCCCGGTCCTGGCGGAGACGGTGATGACGCTTTGCCAGTCCCCGCTGGTGCTCCTCGCGTGGCTCGGGGTCCTGGCGGCGACCCTGTTCTCGACCACCGCGACGGTGCACCGGACCCTGCCGCTGGTCGTGTCCGCCCTGCTGGCCGTGGGGCTGGCCGATCTCTCCACCCGGGACCGCGCGGCCGGCACGCAAGCGATGCTCTACAGCATGCCGAGAGTGAAGCCGGACTACGCGCGCATCAAGCTCGGCGCCGCCCTGGTGCTCGCGCTCCTCTTCTGCCTGCCGCCAGCGCTCCGGATCGCGCTCGAGGCCCCGGCCGCAGCCCTCTCGCTGCTGATCGCCGCGGGATTCATGGCGGCACTCGCCACGGCGCTCGGCCTCCTGACCCGGACACCGAAGACCTTCATGGGGGTCTTCCTCCTCTTCCTGTACATGGTCTTGAACGGGGCGCAGCTCCCCGCCCTCGACTTCGCCGGGTGGAACGGCGTGGCGACGGGTTCGACCCGGGTGGGCTACCTCGTCGTGACCGCCCTGCTGGTGGCCCTCGCCGAGGGGAAGCACCGGTGGGACCTGGCGCGGGAGGGGTGACCGTGGCGCCGCGAGCGCCGATTCGCCACATTTCGGCGCCGCCGCCCCGCTGCGCCGCGGCTTTCCCCCAACGGAGGCATGACATGAAGTCCCCGTACGCTTCACTCGGTGTTGCCGCCCTGGCGCTCATCCTCGCCGCCTGCGGCGGCGAAAAGAAGGAAGCCGCGCCGCCCGCCGAGGCGCCTGCCGCCGCGCCGGTCGCGGCCGCCGTGCCGCAGGGCCAGTACGCCGTGTGCCAGACCTGCCACCAGGCGGACGGCAACGGCGTGCCCAACGCCTTCCCGCCCCTCGCCGGCTCCGAAATCGCCACCGGCCCGTCCGAGGTCCCGATTGCGATCGTCCTGCACGGGCTGCAAGGTCCGCTCACCGTGCACGGCACCACCTACAACGGCCAGATGGCGGCCTGGGGCCAGTTCAGCGACGACGACATCGCCGCGACGCTGACCTACGTCCGCTCCTCCTGGGGTAACGCCGCCCCGGCCGTCACCGCGGCCGAGGTGGCCGCGGTCCGCGCCGCGACGTCCGGCCGCACGACACCCTGGACCTGGGACGAGCTGTCGAAGGCCAAGTTGAAGTAATCGACGACCCGGCGGGGGCGATTCCGAGGAACGAATCGTCCCCGTCAGGGTATGTCGGCCATGATTCGCGTCCTCGCCCTCGCGGTCCTGCTCCTCCCGCTCGCCGCTCCCCTTCCCGCCCAGCAGTCTCCCGGCGCCCCCACGGGCTCGATCGTGGGGCGGGTCGTCAGCGCCGCCAACGGCGCCGGCATTTCCGACGCCCGGATCGAGGTCCTCGGCACCGGGCGCGCCACCGCCAGCGGTGCCCTGGGGCGGTACCTCATCGACAGCGTGCCGGTCGGCGCCTGGCGGGTGCGCGCCACGGCCATCGGCTTCGAGCCGGTCGTGCTGACCGACATCCTCGTCGGCAGCGGCAAGCCGGTCGAGCTCGAGCTGCGGCTCACGCCCCGCGTGGTGGAAGTGACGGAGATCGTGGTGGACGCCCCCTACTTCCAGCCCACCGTCGAGTCGGCCACCAGTACCGGCAACCTGAGCGCGGAGGATGTGCGGCGGGCGCCCGGGGTCCAGGAGGACGTCGTGCGCGCGGTGGCGCTCTTCCCCGGCGTCGCGATCACCACCGGAGGACGCAACGACCTGGCGGTCCGCGGCGGCGCGCCGTACGAGAACCTCTTCCTCGTGGACGGGCTCGAGGTGCCGAACATCAACCACTTCGGCTCGCAGGGTTCCACCGGCGGCCCGCTGACGGTGCTGAACATCGACTTCATCCGCGAGGCTAGTTTTTCCACCGGCGGCTTCGGCGTGCAGTACGGCGACCGCACCGCCTCGCTGTCCAGTTTCTCGCTGCGGGAGGGGAACAGCGAGCGGCTCGCGGGCGAGGTGAACATCTCGGCCACCGGCTTCGGTGTCATCGGTGAGGGCCCGCTGGGGAAGAACGGGACCTTCCTGGCCAGCGTCCGCCGGAGCTACCTCGACCTGGTCTTCCGCGCGGCGGACTTCTCGTTCATCCCGGAGTACTGGGACGCGCAGATGAAAGTGACGCAGCGGATCGGCACCCGGAGTTCACTGTCGCTCGTCGCGGTGGGCGCCCTGGACAACGTCATCCTGGACGAGGAGACGGCGGACGACCGCCTCGACAACAGCCGCATCGCGGCGCCGGACCAGAAGAGCTATTTCGCCGGGCTCACGTGGAACTACTCCCTCCCGAAGGGACTCCTGACCGCCACGCTCGGCCGCACCTGGACCCGGTTCGCCACCAGCCAGTACGACACCCTCCTCGCCCCGGTGTACCTCAACCGCTCGGAGGAGGGGGACAACAGCCTGAAGACGGAACTCGCCTGGCAATTCTCCCCGCGGCTCCAGGTCACCTTCGGCAACACCCTGCGCATCGCCGACCAGCTCGACTACGACGTGCTGCTCGCCGGTGAGTACCGCACCGACAGCCTGAACCAGCCCGCGCCGCTGGCGGCCGACACGACATTCGATGCGCTCCGGAACGCCACCTACGTCCAGGCGTCCACCTTTGCGGGCAGCGTCCGGATCACCGCCGGCGTCCGCGGCGACTGGTACGGCTTCCTCGACGCCTTCCGGCTGGCGCCGCGGGTCGGGGCCAACATCCCCGTCGGCCAGACCGGCTCGCTCAACCTGAGCCTTGGGCAGTACTACCAGGCGCCACCCTTTATCTGGCTCGTCGGCGACCCGGCCAACATCGACCGCCTCCAGCCGATCCGCGCCGATGCCGCCATCGTCGGCTACGAGCGCCTCTTCCGGCCCGACCTCAAGGGGCAGGTCGAGGTGTACTACAAGCGGTACGCCGACTACCCGGCGCGGCTCTTCCGGCCCGAGGCGGTGCTCCAGCCCACCGGATTCGACGACGTCACCTCCGACATTCCGTCTGGACTGGAGCCGCTCTCGAGTATCGGGACGGGGCGGAGTTACGGCGTGGAGCTGCAGCTGCAGAAGAAGTTCAGCGCGGTGCCGCTGTACGGGCTGGTGTCGCTGACCGCGAACCGCTCCGAATACGCCGGCGTGGACAGCGCCTACTACACCGGGAGCTTCGAGACCCGGTTCATCGGCAACCTGCTGGCGGGGTGGCGGTTCAACCCGAAGTGGGAGGTGAGCGGCAAGTACCGGCTTGCCACCGGCCTGCCGTACACGCCGTTTGCCGCCGCCGGCCCCGAGGAGGGGGAGCGCGACTTCGCGCAGTACAACCAGCAGCGGCTTCCGACCTACTCAGCAGTGGACATCCGGATCGACCGCCGCTGGTCGTTCCGCGCCGTCCAGCTGGACGTGTACCTCGACATCCAGAACCTCTTCGGCGCCGAGAACGTAACCGGCACCTACTGGAACGAGCGCACGCAACAGGAGGAGTTTGACGAGGGGCTGGGGATCCTGCCGACGATCGGGGTGAACGTGGAGTTCTAGCGCCTTGACGGGCGCTTGACTCGACCGCGCCACTGTGACGGCGGACGGTACACCACCGCCCGACCCCCACCACGGAGGCATGACATGAACCGCACGATCGCCATCCTCATCCTGGCCCTGGCGCTGTCGCTCCCCACCGCCGCCGAGGCCCAGCACCCCCAGACCCGGCAGGGATTCGGCATCAGCTTCGGGCTGGGCGCCGGCACCGCCGGCTTCTGCGACGGCTGTGACGAAGTGGGCGGGACCGAATTCTCCGGCTATCTCCGCCTCGGTGGCTACCTCACGCCGTCCATCTTCCTGGCCGGCGAGAGCAACGGCTGGGTCGCCGGGAGCACCGGCGACGAATTCGACGCCTCCTCGATGGGCGCCATCATGGCGGTGGTCCAGTGGTACCCGATGGCGGACCAGGGGTTGTACCTCAAGGGCGGGCTCGGGTACTCGTACGCGGACCCGACGACCGACATCTCGACCTCCGGCATTGCCGGCTCGGCCGGCGCCGGATACGACCTCCGTCTGGGGCGCAACTTCGCGCTGACACCCTACATCAACTACCTGCAGCAGTTTGGCGGCACTCTGAGCTACACGGGCGGCATCGACACTGGAGTCGACGCCAAGGTCCATCTCTTCCAGTTCGGGCTGGGGTTCACCTGGTTCTGAGCCGCAAGCGGAGTTGTGCCCTGACCCCGTCTCGGGCGGGACGGCGCTCGAGCCCTGGAGTGGAGTAATCCCTCCAGGGCTCCGTCCCGACCAGCCCCACCCCACCGTAGCGTCACGCCCCCTCCCGCTCTAACTTCCCCCTGTCCGTTCACCGCGTGTCCCCCCAAGTCCAATCCGGAGCCGTGAGCGAAACCCTCGACCGCCTGCAGGCAGCGATAGCCGACCGGTACCGTGTCGAGCGCGAGCTCGGCGCCGGCGGCATGGCCACCGTCTTCCTGGCGCAGGACCTCAAGCACGGCCGCGAGGTCGCCATCAAGGTCCTCCACCCGGAACTCGGCGCCTCGATCGGCTCCGAACGATTCGACCGGGAAATCCGGCTCGCCGCCAAGCTCCAGCACCCCCACATCCTTGGGCTCTACGACTCGGGCGAGGCCAACGGCCTCCTCTATTACGTCATGCCGTTCGTCAAGGGCGAGTCGCTCCGGGACCGGCTCGACCGCGAACAGCAGCTCCCGATCGAGGACGCGATCCACATCACCCTCGAGGTGGCGGACGCGCTGGGCTACGCCCACGAGCACGGCGTCGTGCACCGCGACATCAAGCCCGAGAACATCCTGCTGGCCGGCGGCCACTGCCTGGTGGCCGACTTCGGGATTGCCCGCGCCGCCACCGAGGCCGGCGAGAAGCTGACGCAAACCGGGATGGCCATCGGGACGCCGCTCTACATGAGCCCCGAGCAGTCGATGGGCGAGCATGTCGGGCCGACGGCGGACATCTACAGCCTCGGCTGCGTTCTCTACGAGATGCTCATCGGCACGCCCCCCTTCACCGGGCCCAACGCCCGCGCCATCATGGCCCGCCACGCCATGACGCCGGTGTCCGGGCTCCAGGAGGTCCGCGCGTCGGTGCCGGACGAGGTGGAGGAGGCGGTGCTCGCGGCGCTGGCGAAGGTGCCAGCCGATCGGCCGCAGACAGCCAAGGCCTTCTGTGAAATCATGGGCACGCCGCTCGGCGCCACCGCCACGCGCCGCGCCGGTGTCCGCGTCACCAGCACGAAGCATCCCAGCGTCCGGATGACGATGGAGCAGTTCGAGGCGCTGAAGGCCGCGGAAGCGACGGTATCGGTGCCGGTGTGGAAGCGCCCCAAGGCAATCACGGCGGCCAGCCTGCTCATCGTGGGCGGCGCCGCGGCCTGGATGCTGGGTCGTGGACCTTCCGCGCCTGCCGCAGAAGCCGGCGGCCTGGACCGACACACCGTGGCCGTCCTCTACTTCGAGGACCAGAGCCCGCAGCACGACCTCGGATACCTGGCCGACGGCTTCACCGAGGCGCTCATCGATCAATTGAGCCAGGTACCCGGACTCAGCGTCGTGTCGCGCGGCGGCGCGGGGGCGTGGCGGGACTCCTCCGTGGCGCCCGACAGTGTGGCCAGGGCGCTCAAGGCCGGGACGCTCGTGGAGGGACGCGTGGAGCCCGCCGGCGCCGACCGGATCCGGGTCCAGATCTGGCTGGTGGACGGGAACAGCGGTGCCGACATGGGAAAGCGCGCCAGCTTCGAGCGGCCGGCCACCGACCTCATCGGGGCGCGTGACTCCCTCGCGATGCAGGCGGCAGATTTGATTCGCCAGGAACTGGGCCAGGAGGTCAAGCTCCGGAGCCAGCAGGAAGGGACGCGGAGCAGCGCGGCCTGGTCGCTGGTGCAGCGCGCCGAACTGCTCCGCAAGAACGGCGAAGCGGCGGCGGACAAGGGCGATACGCTGGCCTTCCAGTCAGACCTTCAGGCCGCGGACTCGCTGCTGCAGCAGGCCGAAGCGCTCGACTCGAGATGGGCCGACCCGGTCGTACTTCGCGCCCGCCTCGCCTACCTTCGCTCACGCCGGTACCTGAGCGACCCCGTGGCCGCGGGCGCCTGGATCGGGCTGGGGCTCGGCCACGTGGGGCGGGCGCTGGCGCTTGGCGGGAACAACGCCGATGCGCTCGAATTGCGCGGCAACCTGCAGTACTGGAAATACCTGCTCCGGCTGGAGCAGGATCCGGGCAAGGCGACGGCGCTCCGCGCCAGTGCGCGGACCGACCTCGAGGCGGCCACTCGCCTCCGGCCGACGCAGGCCGGGGCGTGGGCGTCGCTCAGTCATCTCTACGGCAACGACCCCGCCACCAGCCAGACCGACGTAATTCTCGCGGCCCGGCGCGCCTACGAGGCCGACGCTTTCCTTGCCAACGCCCCCAAGATCGTCGAGCGACTCTTCTACGCCGCCTACGACCTCGACCAGCCGATCGACGCGGAGCGTTGGTGCGAGGAGGGGCTCCGGCGGTTCCCCGAGGAGCCGGCGTTCACGACCTGCCAGTTGTACCTCATGACGATGCGGACCCAGACGCCCGACCCCGCCAGGGCATGGCAATTGGCCGAGAGCGAGGCCCTCACCCGGGACCTGGCGGGCGGGTCCGCGGAGTTCCAGAAGGCGGAGGGCCGGATGATGGTGGCCGCGGTCCTGGCGCGGGCAGGGCTCAAGGACAGCGCGAAGGCGGTGGCGAGGGGGGCACTGCTCAGCGCCGAGGCGGATCCCACCCGATTCCTGTACCTGCAGGAGTCGTTCGCGCTGGTGCTGGCGGACGACAAGCCGGGCGCCGTGGAGGCCCTCAAGACATTCCTGGCGGCCAACCCTGAGCGCCGGGCCGAGTTCACCCCAGACCCGGGGTGGCGGCTCCGAAGCCTGTCCGGCGACCCGGCCTTCCAGGCCCTCGTCGGTGCGCCCTAGACTGAGGCGCCGGCGCACCACTGGCGGCACTCCCCCGATGGGCTAAGTTATCCTCCCTCAACAGTCGCATCCACAACGCGATCGCAGTCCCGTCGGTCCCCCCGGAGGCCTTGATGCACCGCAGGTTTGGATACCTTTTCGCCGCCACCGTCGTACTGCTCTCTGCCTGTTCCGGTGAGCAGGTCGCCCCCGACGACGCCGCGATGCCGGGCTCGGCCACGCAGGTTCAGGTCAACCCCTTCGCGATCGCCGTGCTGCCGGCCGAGTGCGCCACGGTGGCGCGGGCGCAGGGCGCCATCGACAGCCTACTCCCGCAGCTCTACGGACCGGGGGGAGGCCGACGGGGCAAGGCGCAGGGCTACAGCAACGCGATCGACAAGGCCCGGCGTGAAGGGAAGACTCAGCTCGCGCAGAGCAACGTGGATTCGCTCATCAACTACACGCTCTCGAACTACTACGCGGGCACCCTGATCGGCAATCAGAGCGCCGCCACCCAGGAGCGGGTGCTCAAGTTCATCTACTTGCTGTACTGCTCGAACAACATCACGCCGGTGCCCGACCTGAGCGGCATCTTCGGCGCCGAGAACAGCGTACTGATCCGGAACGGCACGCCGACCACCACGGTGAGTGACCCGCTGGACTCGGCGGCGGTCGAGGTCGAGCAGGGCGAGGTGCCGGCCACCATTTTCGGCACCTTCGTCTCGGTGTACAAGACCACCAATCCCCTCCCGACGAGCCTGGACTGGTACGGCATCGACGGCTTCCGGCAGGGCGCGTTCGAGTTCGTCTCGAATCCCGAAGTCACGTTCACTGACCCGGTGCTCACCGGCGTCTGCATCAGGTACGACCCCGACATCGCCTCGGCCACCGACTTGCGCCTGGCCCATGCTGTCGAGGCGGGCTACGTGTCCGTCGTCCCCGGGAATTCGGTCGTCACGACGGCCGGTGGCACCATCGAAATCGGCGCCTACGCCGACCCGGGACCGCTCGGACTGGCCTGCGATCCGCTCCCCCCGCCGCCGATCGCGGCGCGGAGCGCCGTCGGCCGGCTGCTGCAGCAGTTCGCCGGCCTCATCGTGCCGGGCAACCTGTTCGCGGGCGTGGCCGGCGGCGGCACCGGCAGCCAGGTCGTGAAGTTCAGCCCATTCGCGGCGGTGGACATCAAGCTCAACCTCGCGAGCGCAGGGCCGACTTCTCCCCAGTACATCCCGGTGGGCAGCACGGAGAACACCGCGCAGGTCGGCGTCACGATCACCACCCGGAACGGCCACACGCCGATCGGCGGCATTCCCGTGGCGTTCGATCCGGCTGCCGCCTTCGCGCCGGCGTCGGTCTCGACCGGGGCCGACGGCATCGCCGCCTCGGCCTGGACCCTCGTGGCGGGAACCAATGCCGGCACCGCGACCTCCGGCCTGGCGCCGCTCGCGTTCGTCCCGGCGACGGCGGCCTTTTCGGCGACCGCAGTGCAACTCACGGCGCCCGAGATCACGACCGTGTCGCTGCCTGACGGCCAGCAGACGGTGGTCTACGGCCCCGCCACCCTGACGGCGACCGGCGGCACCGGCAGTTACACCTGGGCGCTCGCCCCCGGCAGCAGCCTGCCGGCCGGACTCGCGCTTTCGGCGGCCGGGGTCGTCAGCGGCACCCCAACGGCATCCGGGTCGTTCACCTTTACGGTGCGCGTCAACAGCGGCCCCCTGTCCGCCGACAAGGCGTTCACGGTGAACATCCTCCCGGCGCCGGTGGTGGTCACCACCGGCTCGCCGCTCCCCGCCGCCACTGTCGGAGTCGCGTATTCCCAGACCTTCCAGGCGACGGGCGGCACCGGGGGCTACTCCTGGAGCCAGGTCGACGGCGCGCTGCCGGCTGGGCTCGGGCTCTCCGCGGCCGGCGTGCTGAGCGGCGCACCGAGCACGGCGGGGACGTCCACGTTCACCGTCCAGGCAGCGAGCGGCACGCTCACCGGCAGCAAGGCGTTCTCGCTCACGGCCTCGTATCCGACGGCCGTGGCGCTCACGTTCCAGCCGGGCCCGTCGAACTCGCAGTGCTACGCCCTCAACGTGATCATGACCCCGAACATCGCGGTCAGGGTGACGGACCAGGCCGGCCGCCCGCTGTCGGGCGTCCAGGTCAGCATCGTGGCGGTGACCAACAACGGCTCCAAGGTGGTGCCCTCGCAGCCGTTTGCCATCTCGGGCGCCAACGGGCTGGCCGTCTTCAACACGCTGTCGATCAACAAGACGGGCGGGTACCGGATCATCGCCTCCACGCAGTCGCCGTGGCCGGCGGTGACCATCCAATCCGGCAAGTTCAACATCTCTCCTGGGTGCTGATCGGCCGGCAGTACGCCAGTTCAAACGCGACAGCCCCGCCACTTGGCGGGGCTGTTTGCAAAGATGAACTCGCTGGCCCCTGCTATACCACCCGATCCGGCAGCTCCCGCCCCTCGCTCCACGCCACCAGGTTTTCCAACGCCCGCATCCCCATGGCGATGCGGGACTCGACGGTGGCGCTGCCAAGATGCGGCAGGAGCACCACGTTCGGGAGCGCCAGGAGGCCCGGATTGACCCGGGGCTCCTCGGCGTACACGTCGAGCCCCGCCCCGGCAATCACCCCACGCGCCAGCGCATCCACCAGCGCTCCCTCGTCCACCACGTCGCCGCGCGAGGTGTTGACGAGAATGCCGTGCGGCGGCATCAGGTCGAGCTGGCGGGCGTTCACCAGGTGCCGCGTCTCCCCGCTCGACGGCACGTGCAGCGACACCACGTCCGATTCGGCGAACACCCTGTCCAACTCGACGTGCACCGCGTCGAGCGCCGCCGCCTCGCCGGCGGGCAGCTCCGTCCGGCTCGCATAGAGGAGCCGCATCCCGAAGCCGTGCACCGCGCGCCGCGCCACCGCCCGTCCGATCCGCCCCATCCCCACGATGCCGAGCGTCCTGCCGGAGAGCCGCCGCCCGAGGTGATGCATCGGGTGCCAGCCGGCCCAGCGGCCGGCACGGAGATCCCGCTCCCCCTCCCCGAGCCGGCGCATCGCCATCAGCATCAGCGCCACGGCCAGATCGGCGGTGTCTTCCGTCAGCACACCGGGCGTGTTGGTGACAGCGATTCCCCTGGCGCGCGCCGCGTCCAGGTTGATGTGCTCGAACCCCACGCCGAAATTGGCCAGGAGCCGCGCCCGGAGCGGCTCCACCCCGAGCACCTCCGCGCCCAGCCGGTCGGAGACGGTGCAGAGCAAGGCATCGGAAGTGGCCAGCGCCTCCTGCAGCCCGGCCGCCTCGAGCGGCGTGTCCTGCCGGTTGAGCCGGACGTCGAAGCGCTCGGCGAGGGCCGATTCCACGGGGGCCGGAAGGCGGCGGGTGACGGTGACGACGGGGCGCTCGGGGACGGTCACGGGGTGCTCCTTGGACGACGGGGCCCGGGGCCCCATACTAGGGAATGCGCGAACTCCTGCTCGATCTCTACGGCGCCGCGCTGCGGGCCGCCGACCCCGCGGCGGCGGTGCGCCACGAGCTCTCCGAGCGGCCGCTCCCCTCCGGCGCGCCGGTGCACGTCCTCGCCCTCGGCAAGGCGGCGGCGGGAATGGCCGGGGCGGCGGTGTCGGTGCTCGACCAGTCGAAGGCGTCGTTCGCCGGCGGCGTGGTGGTCGGCACCTCGGGCGCCAAGCCGGCCAACCGCGCGCTGCGGTACGTCACGGGCGACCACCCCCTCCCCGGGCCTGCGTCGGCGCGAGCGGCCGAGGCGATCGCCGACGCAGTGGCGTCCGTGCACGCCGACCACCAGGCGCTGGTCCTCCTCTCGGGCGGCGCGTCGAGCCTGGCCGCCGCACCGGTGGGTAGCGTCGCCGCCGGTGATCTGTCGGCGCTCTGGAGTTTCCTCCTCGGCAGCGGCCGCGACATCGTGGCGGTCAACACCGTCCGGAAGCGCTGCCTCCGCTGGGGCGCCGGTCGCCTCGCCGCCGCCCTCGCGCCGCGGCCCGTCACCGTCCTCTGCATTTCCGACGTGATCGGCGACGACCCCGGCACCGTCGGGTCCGGCCCCTGTGCCCCCGACCCGCGCTGGGCCCGAGAGGTGCTGAGCCTGCTCGAATCGGTGGCTGGGGCGCGGGACATCCCGGTGTCGGTACGCCGACTCCTCGAGCGCCAGGCCGCCGGCGACCTCCCCGACACCCTCAAGCCGGGCGACGCCGTCTTCCGAAACGTGACGACCCACGTCATCGCGAGCAACCGCCTCGCGGTTCGGGGCGTCGCGCGCCGCGCGCAGGAGCTGGGGCTGCCGGTGCTGGCCGGCGCCTCCGACCTCTCAGGAGAGGCGCGGGAGGCGGGCACCCGCATCGGCGCCTTCCTGCGGGCCGGCGGCGGCGGGGCGAGCTGTTTCGTCTGGGGAGGCGAGACCACGGTGTCGCTCGGCGCTGGCACCGCCGGCCAGGGCGGCCGCTGCCAGGAGCTGGCACTCGCCGCGGCGGCCGAACTCGACGACGTACCCGGCGTGGCGCTGTTGGCGGCGGGCACCGACGGCCGGGACGGCCCGACCGACGCCGCCGGCGCCCTGGTGGACGGCGCCACCTGGGCGCGAATTGCCGGACTGGGGCGCAACCCGGAGGCAGACCTCTCGGCGCACGACGCCTACCACGCGCTCGAGGCCGCCGGGGCGCTCCTGCACACCGGTCCGACGGGCACCAACGTGATGGACGTGGTGATCGGGCTGCGTCAGCGGGCCGTCAGGGATGCACTTCGTCCGGGGGCTGGTAATCCGCCCCCAGGATGACGGTCAGGTCCACCCGCCGGGTCGAGTCGGGCTCCCACGTCGTGACGCCGACGCCAAGGAGCCGAGCCGCGCGGCGGGCGGCGGTGCTGTCGCCGCGGCGAACGAGCAGTTGGGTGACCGCAGACGGATCGCCCTCGGCATTCCCGAAGAAGACGACGTCGAGCCCGCCGCGCCGCAGCACACGCGTCGCCGTCCGAGCGAGCCCCGCGCGGCCCGAGCCGTTGAGCACCTCGACCATGAGGCGGTCGCGTCCACCGGGAACGGGATAGGCGTGGTCGGGCAGCGCGGAAGGCGCCGACCGGTACTGGAAGGCGAGGAAGGCGAGGAGGAGGACTCCCGCCCCGATCAGGGCGAGACGACGGACAGGCTGTTCCAAAACCGCACCATCGGCTCGGGCAGCGGCCACCCGGAGCGCGCCAGGTAGGAGAGCCGGGCGCGCGCCACCGCGCGGATGACGCCCGCCACGTCGCGGGGGAAGAGTGCCGCGAGTTCGGCGCGCGCCGCGACGTCGAACGTCCGGCCCGGCTCGAGATAGTCGGCGCAGTAGAGCACGCGGCCGACCATGTCCCACTCGGCGAGCCCGAGGGAGTGGTATCGCACCGCGTCGAGGACGCCGCGGTCCGTCTCCCCTTCCGCCTTGGCGCGCGCGGCGGCCGCGGGTCCGTGCCAGAGCTCGATGGGCCCGGAGGAACTCGAGGCCCACTGACCGAGCGTCTCACGGCTGGCGTCGCGGAGGGCGTCGTGCAGCCAGACCGCCTTGAGCCACCGGTTCCGCTCGGAGTCGTGCACCCCCATCCGCTCCGCCCACGCCGACACCAGCGTGGCGACACGCTCGACGTGCGCGACCCGCTCCGGCGTCATCTCGGCCCAGGCCGGCAGCGTCGGCCGGAGGGCCGGGGAGATCCCCGCGTGCGCGGAGCCGCCGGTCACCGCGTCAGCCTTCGGCCCGAAGCGGCGGACGGACGATGCGGTTCTTGTCGTCCACGAATACCACCGTCGGGTGGTGCCGGGCCGCCGCCGCCTCGTCGAAGAGGCCATAGGAGATGACGATGACCAGGTCGCCGGCCATGCCGAGGCGGGCCGCGGCGCCATTGAGCTGGAGCACGCCGGAGCCGCGCGGGCCCGGGATGACGTAGGTGCTGAACCGCGCGCCGTTGTTGACGTTGACGACCTGGACCTCCTCGTGCGTCCGGAGGTCGGCGGCGTCGAGCAGGTCCTCGTCCACGGTCAGGGACCCCTCGTAATGGAGGTCCGCCGAGGTGATCGTGGCGCGGTGAATCTTGGATTTCATCAAGTGGCGCTGCATCACGGGATCCCTTCCCCGAACACGACGTTGTCAATCAGCCTCGTCGATCCGACCCGAGCGGCGACCAGCATGAGGTACCCCGCCCCCACGATCTCGGCGGGGGCGAGCGCATCGGGCTCGACGGCGGAAATATACTCCGGGCGCACACCGGGATACACCTCGAGCGCCCGCCGCGCCACCGCCTCGAGGCGCCTGCCGTCGGTCTCCCCTTCCCGCCACGCGTCGTGCGCCGCACGGAGCGCCGCGCTCAGCCCCACGGCGTCGCGGCGGTCGGCGGGGGAGAGGTACGTGTTCCGGCTGCTCAGGGCCAGGCCGTCGGGCTCCCGCGCTGTCGGGGCCACCACCAGGGCCACCGGCCAGTCGAGATCCCGCACCATGCGGCGGATGAGCGCCACCTGCTGCGCGTCCTTCTGCCCGAACACCGCCACATCGGGGGACACGAGGTGGAAGAGCTTCGCCACCACTGTCAGGACTCCCGAGAAATGCCCGGGGCGCGCCGCGCCTTCCCACACGTCGGCCGCGGGGCCGGGCACCACTCGGGTGTCGGAGCCCGGCGGGTACATGACGGAGACGTCGGGAAGGAAGAGGGCATCCACGCCACGGCCGGCGGCCAGGGAGCGGTCGCGGGAAAGGTCGCGAGGATACCGGGCGAGGTCTTCGGTGGGGCCAAACTGGAGTGGATTGACGAAGATGCTCATCACGACCACGTCCGACACCGCCCGCGCGGCGTCCACCAGCCGCAGATGCCCCTCATGAAGAAATCCCATGGTGGGCACGAACCCGATTCGGGAGCCCCCCGCCCGTTGCGCCGTCACCCACGCACGGATCCCCGCAGCCGTCGTGAACTCTCTGGGGGCGGGGTTCTGGTTCACTCGAAACCGTGCTCCGCGCCGGGGTAGCGACCGGCCCGGACGTCCTCCGCGTACGCCGACACCGCCGCCCGGATGGTGCCGTCGAGGTCGGCGTACCGCTTGAGGAACTTCGGCGTGAAGGCGGGGTTCATGCCGAGCATGTCGGGCAGCACGAGCACTTGCCCGTCGCAGCCGGCGCCGGCGCCGATCCCCACGGTCGGAATCGCGAGTTCCTTCGTCACGCGTGCGGCGAGCGCGGAAGGGACGAGCTCGAGGACCACGCTGAACGCGCCGGCCTCCTCGACGGCGTGGGCATCGGCGAGGAGGCGCGCGGCGGCGCCCTCCTCCCTGCCCTGCACCCGGTAGCCGCCGAGGGCGTGCACCGATTGCGGCGTGAGCCCGACGTGGCCCATCACCGGAATCCCCCGGTCCACTAGCGCGCGGATGGTCGGCCCCATCGTCACGCCGCCCTCGAGCTTCACGGCCGCCGCATCGGTCTCCTGGAGCACGCGGCCGGCGTTCCGGATCGCCTCCTCCGGCGTGACCTGGTAACTGAGGAACGGGAGGTCCACGACCACCAGCGCCCGGCGGACGGCCCCCTGCACCGCCCGGGCGTGGTAGATCATCTGGTCGAGCGTGGCGCTCAGCGTGGTGGGCCGGCCGGCCACTACCTGGTTCACGGAATCGCCGACGAGGATGAGGTCCACCCCGGACGCGTCGAGCATTCGCGCCATCAGCGCGTCGTACGCGGTGAGGGAGACGATCTTCTTGCCGGCCCGCTTCATCGCCACGACGTCAAGCGTGGTCAGCGGTTTCGGTTGGTCACTCATGAGTTTCAATCTCCGCCAGCCCGCGCTGCCAGAAATCGCGGTTGGGGAGCTCCGGGTGCGGGATCGTCAGGCCAGGCTCGGCCACCATGCGGCGGCCGTACCGAATGATGTCCAGGTCGAGAGAGCGCGACGCCCACCGCGCGCCGCGCGTCCGTCCCTCGGCGCGTTCGATGGCTTGGCAGGCCTCGAGCAGCGCGCGCGGTTCCAGCGACGTCTCCACCAGCGCGACCTGGTTCAGGTAGGCGGGCTGGTCGAGCCCGCCGAGGGGCGCCGTCTCCTCCACCGTCGAGGTGCGCAGGAGGCGGGTGCCGGGGAGCGCCGCAAGCGCCCGTCGGGCGGCGGCGAGGTGGGCCGCCCGGTCGCCGAGGTTGCTCCCCAGCGCGATGGCCGCCACGTCCGCCCCCACCGCCTAGGCGCCGACGGTGAAGTGGCGCGCGATCGACTGCAGGTGCGAGGAGACCTTTTCGAGCTGCCGGATCGCCTCGTCCAGGTCCGCCTGCGCCCCGGCCGCACGCCCCGCCTGGCTCGCCAGGACGTTGGTCTCCTCGCGAATCCTCGCAGACACCGTCGCCAGGTGCCCGATCTGCTCCTGCAGCTTGGCGAAGGCCCCTTCCTGCTGACCCGCCGTCTCGCCGATCCGCTGCGCGGCGGTGCCCGCCTCGCGGGTCACGTTCACGATCCCCTCGAGCGCCTCGACCGCCGCCTCGCCGAGCTGCTCCACCCCCTCGACGGCGCGCTCCCCGTGGGACATCTGCGCGGTGATCTCGGTGACCTGGTCCGCGATGGCGGCGAGCAGCCCGCCGGCCTCCCGCGCGGCGACGGCGCTCTGGTCGGCGAGCTCGCGCACCTCCGCCGCCACCACGGCGAACCCCTTGCCCTCCTGTCCCGCGCGCGCCGCCTCGATGGCGGCGTTGAGCGAGATGAGGTTCGTCAGGTCGGCGATCTCCCGGATCGAGCCGATGAAGCCGGTGATCCGCTTGGTCACGTTGCCGAGCTCGCCGACCTGGCGGGAGCTTTCCGCCACGAAATGCTTGAGGTCCACCAGCCGCCGGATGGCGTCCCGAATCGTCTCCCGATTCCGCGCTGCCGTCTCGGAGGCGCGGCCGCTCGCCTCCGCGGCGCGCTTCCCCTGGATGGCCATTTCGGCGGACCCGCTCGCGAGCGCCTTCGTCGCCTGAAGTCCCGCGGTCACGAAGGCGTCTTGTTCCGCCAGGCCGAAGCGGAGCGACTTGGACGCGGCGGTGAGTGCGTCGGCCGAGGCGTGCAACGACTCCGTCGCCCGCGCCAGGGCGCCCACCTGGGAGCCGATGCTGTCCACCGTCGTGACCAGCGGCCGCCGCAGCTCGGCGATGTGGATGGCGGTGGCCACCTGGGTGGCCAGCGTGGCCATGGCGGCGAGGTCTCGGCCGCGGTACATGTGCCGCTTGTGGTGCTCCAGCTCCAGCGTGCCGATCACGTCGGTCCCGAACCGGAGCGGCAGGATCACCAGGCTCTGGGTGTCGGAGGCGGCCATCGGCATCCGCGCGTCCTTCGAGGTGTCGTGCACAATGACCGGCTCCGCCGTGGCGATGGCCTCCCGGCGCAGCGGCTCGAGTTCCGCGGGCACCTCGCCGCGGCCGCTGCGCCCTACCTCGCCACGGTAGGCGAGCGTCACGACGTCCTGGTCGTCCCGTCGATAGATCCGGAGATCGCCCCAGTCGAGCAGGCGGTGGGCCAGCCGCTCGATCTGCTGGAAGGAATCCATCAGCGTCACGTTGGTGGTGATCGCCGTCTCCATGAGGTGGACCTTGTTCAGGTCCTCCGCGGCGATGGCCTCCTCGAGGATCTTCTTGGTGAGGAGCCCGAACACGCCGACCACGGCCAGCACCGCCGCCCACCCCGGCGGGCTGAGCACCTGGATGGCCCCGACGATGATGGCCGCGGCGCCAAGCGTCAGCAGGTACGCCACGACTTCGTAGCGCAGGATCAGCAGCCGCTCTTCGCTCTCGAGCTTGTCCCGCAGCAGCAGGGTGAAGTAGAAGAGCGCCCGCGACAGGAAGAAGTACGTGCCGGCCAGCGTGAACGCGGCCGGCAGGAAGTCCAGTCCGGTGGAGGGCGATCCGCTGAGCCGCCAGACCAGCGCGAAGATGCCGTACGCCGCCATGAAGGCGATGCTCTCCCGGCCGGCGTTGACCAGGCCGGCACCCATCGGCTTCCGCAGCCAGAGGGTGTCCACCAGGTACACGCCGGCGGCCATGCCCGCCACGACCTGGGAGGGCGCGGCAACCAGGATGCCGACGACGACCGGGACGCCGTGCTGGGTCAGGTACGAGTACTTGCTGAGCCGGACCGGGGAGGCGCGCAGCGCGGCGACCGCCACCAGGATCACGAGGGTCGGGAGCGGTTGCTCGATCCAGCGGAAATCGAGGAGCAGCGCCACGGCGGCCAGGGAGAGGCCGAGCCAGACGAGGACCTTGGCGTAGCGCTGGAGGACGCGCGCGGTATCGAACATCAGGCGCTCGCCACGCGGAGGTCAGACAAAATAGTCGCCCACCACGAGGCCGTACCGGGCCGGGTCGGTCACCTTGACGATCGACCGCGCGTAGCCGCCCTGGCCGTTGCCGTCGGACAGATCCGCCAGGTTACCCGGCGGCGGAAGCACGGCACCGTTCGTGTCGATGGCGATGCGGACGATGGGCCGGTTGAGCACGGTCGGATCGGGGTTCGGGCCGGCGACGATGGCCACCTCGAGGGTGTCGAGAATGACGCAAGTGCCGACCGGGTAGATGCCGATGAGGTTGATGAGCGCCTTGACCAGGACCCGGTCGTAGCCACGCCGGGGATTTTCCCACATCTCTTTCAGGACGGCGTCCGGCTGGATCGGCACCGTCTGATAGCTGCGCCTGGTCGTGGCCGCGTCGAATCCGTCCGCCACCGCCACCAGCCGCGAATACAACCCCAGCGTCCGCGGGCGGATGGCCCGCGGGTAGCCGGTCAGGTCGGTCTTCATGTGGTGCTCGTGCGCCACGAGGATGGCCCGGTAGGGCGTCTCCTCGTAGCGGCGGGAACTGAACAGCGTGAGCGTGCCGAACCAGGGGTGGCGGGTCATCACCTTCCATTCCGCCTCGTCCAGCCCGGTGGTCTTGTTGAGGATATCGAGGGAAATCCGCGCCTTGCCGATGTCGTGCAGCAGCGCGGCGAGCCCGAGGTCGTAGAGCTGCAGTTTGCCGAACCCGAGCTTCTTGCCGAGGGCGACGGAGAAGATGCAGACGTTGACCGAGTGGGTGAAGGTGTATTCGTCGTAGTCCCGGATGGTCGTGAGGCCGACGATCGAGGTCTCGTTGTTCAGCACCTGGTCCACCACCAGCTGCACCGCCCGCTTCACCTTCTTGAGGTTGGCGGTGCGCCCCATCCGCACGCTGTTCACGACGTCCTTGGTGACCGCGACGCCCTGCGCGTAGGTCCGCTTCGCCACTTCGCGCGCCTCGGCGGAGTCTTCCTGCTCCTCGACCGCCGTGAGCGGCTCCAGCTGGAGGTGCCGGATGTCGGCCCGCTGCAGGCGGGTCATCAGCTCATCGAACCGGCTCCCCGCCGCGTCCCGGGTGCCGAGGCTGAGGAAGACGCTGAGCAGCGCCTGCCATTCGCGGCGCTCGACGCCGCGCACGATGCGGAGGGTCCCGACCTCGAACGTGCGGAGCAGGCCGAGCACCTGGCTGAAGGAAGCGTAGTTGTCGAGTTCGAGGCGGAGCCGCGTGTCGTTGACGAACAGGAAGTCGCCCGACGCGCGGATTTCCACGTCGTCTTCGTCGCCGAGCAGCTGCTGGCCCGAGGCGAGCAGGTCGTCGAGCGCCTTCTGCACCGTGGTGTTCTCGAGCGGGTACAGCTTGAGGCTCCGCAGCGCGGCGTAGAACGAGAGGAGGAGGCTCCGCCCGTCATGACGGAGGTTGTGGTCGGCGGACTGTGGGTCCTGGCTCATTCCGCCACCCCCCGGAGTGCCGCGGCCACGGCGTTGCGCACCTGGCGGTCGTTGTCCTCCGCGACCGATTCGAGCACCGCCCGCGCCTCGGGCGAGCCGATCTTCCCCAGCCCGAGCGCGGCGCACATCCGGACGTCGGCGCTCTGTTTCCGGCGGAAGAAGCCGCGCCGCGCCAGCAGGTCGCCGAGCGTGGCGACGCCGGTCGGCCCCACGATGGCGCCGTAGGCCTCGAAGAACGCGCGCCGCTCGTTGAAATCGAGGTCCTTGCGGCCCTTCCCCGCGACGACCTCCTCGACGCGCCGGAGCGCGCCCTTGTACCCGCGGGCGCTCAGCGCCTTCAGGGCGGCGACCCGCACCGCGCGGTCGTCGTCGCCGATCGCCTTCTCGAGGAGGACCAGCGCGCCGGGCGTCCCGATCTGGACCAGCGCGTCGGTCGCGGCCAGGCGGAGCCCGGCGTCGGCGCGGCCCATCACGTCGCCGAGACCGGCCACGGCGCCCTCGAGTTTCAGCCGGCCGGCCAGGTCGATCGCACCCGGCAGCGCCTCGGGGTCTCCCGACCGTAGCAGGCGCAGCAACTCGCCCTGGTGGGCCGACGCCAGCTGCTGCACCGCCGCCTCCACCAGCGCGCGGACCGGCGCGGACGTGAGCCGGGGCGTCCACTCCACGAGAGTGGACAGCGCGCCCGGCCGCAGCTCGCGGAGCAGTTCCATGATGTCGGCGTCGCTCGGGCGGCCGGTGCCCTCGTCGAGCGCCTGCATCAACTGGCTCACGATGGCCGGCTCGCTCAGCTGCGCCACGAACTTGGCCAGCCGATCACGATGCCCCTGCTGCAGGCCCGGCGCACGCTCGGCCAGGGCGCGCGTTTCGCGCAGCACGGCCGCGCTCGCGCGGAACTCGCCCGCGTTCAGCATGCTGGGGAAGAGGGTCTCGATCACCCCGAGGATCTCCTCACGGACCTCGTCCTCGGCGTACGATTCGAAGAGGTCGTAGAGGGCGCTCAGGGACGCGTCGCGCAGGTCCCGCGTGTACTCGAGCCGGAGGTCGGCGCTGAGC
Source organism: Gemmatimonadota bacterium (assembly GCA_022710485.1). GTDB lineage: Bacteria > Gemmatimonadota > Gemmatimonadetes > Gemmatimonadales > GWC2-71-9 > SPDF01. The sequence goes on from JAKLGU010000001.1 coordinate 425,153, forward strand.
ATGTCGATTTCGCCGGCATCGAGGAAGTACAGCGTCGAGTCGAACTCGTCGATGTCGACGACGCCCTTGGGCCGGTCGACGGCGTCCACGGCGCCGCCTGCCTCCCCGGCAGCGCCAGCCTCCTCGCCCTCGGCCACGGTCTCCCCCTGAGCCGCGACACCCCCGATCCCCTCGCCCGGCCCCACAGCGGCGAGATCGGTCCGCACCTCGTCCGCGAAACTCGCGCCCGCGGAGTACTGCGCGCCGGGCACCAGCTCCGCCGTGCCGAAGTCCTGGACGAACTCCGTGAAGCGCACGTCGACGAAATGGAACTCCTCGGTCCACAGGAGGGTGAACAGGTCCTCGGTGGCGTCCGGGCTGAGCCCGCGGACCTTGTTCACCACGCGCAGCAGGCGCGGCAACTCCTCCACTTCCACGCCCTTGCGCAGGGTGAGGACGCGCAGCCCGTCCTTGTACAGCGTCCAGGCGAGGCTGTCCGCCTTGCTGAGCTGGTGATACACCACCGTCCCTTCCCAGACGAAATCGGTTTCCTGGACGGTGAGCACCAACTCGTCGACGGCCGACCAGACCGGCTCGAAGGCCGTCTCGAGGTTCTTGGCCGCACGATGAAACATGGGATTGTTGGGGAGGTACATCTGGAAAGCCCGCGATGCCTTGACCAGCGTGCGCAGCAGCTCTTCCACCTGTTCAGGTGGCAGTATCTGCTCGAACTGAGCGCCCGGTTCGGTCACCGCGTGTCTCCCGTGAGCGCCGCGCCCCGCGCGACATCCTTGGCGCCCCGACCGCTCAGGCGGGGCCGGACCAGATGTGCAATTGACACCGCAAGATAAGAGGCGCCGGCGCCTCAAGCCACCGCGGCAATCGGGCTTGATCTTCGGGAGGTGTTCGGGTAGCTTGATTCGGGCTCTCTTCGGTCATCTCCTCGGAGGACGGTCATGCCTCTCACCCGTCGGCAACGCGATATCCTGACCTACCTGCAGGCCCAGATCACAGACAACGGGTACGCACCGAGCTTCGAGGAAATCGCGGAGCACTTCGGCTTTCAGTCGCTCGCCACCGTGCACGAGCACCTCACCAACCTTGAGCGGAAAGGCTATATCCACCGCTCCTACAACGAGAGCCGGTCCATCGAGGTGCTGCCGCCGAAGGGCACGGCCGTGGCCAGCGAAATCCCCATCCTCGGTCGGGTGGCGGCCGGCACCCCCATCGAGGCCGTCATGCACGGGGAGTCGCTCGCGGTGCCGAACGAGATGCTTCCGGCGCGCGGCCCGAACTACGCCCTGCAGGTGCGCGGCGATTCCATGATCGACGCCCACGTCATCGATGGAGATTTCGTGGTGGTCCACGGCCGCCACAACGCCGAGAACGGCGAAATGGTCATCGCCCTCATCAACGGCTCCGAGGCCACGGTCAAGAAGTTTTATCGGGAGCCCGATGGCTGGATCCGGCTCCAGCCTGCCAACGACGCCATGCAGCCCATCCGGATCCAGGAGCGCGACGTGCTGATTCAGGGCGTGGTGGTCGGGGTCATTCGTAAGTACTGATTGCTTCCGCAGCAGCCCACGACACCCCTCGCCTACCCAGTCGCCGCCCCGCCCACCGCCCCCGTCGACGCCCCCGCGGCATGCGGGGGAAGAAGTGCACGAAAATCGTAGTCGTCAACAGGGGCTTTTGTCAATTCTGACAAGCATTTGCGCGTCTTGCCGGAGGCCCGTCAAACGGGCTAGATTTCGCGCCGATGAGCCGGACTTTTCTTGCCGAGTTGCACTTCGATGGCGGCCGCTTTCTCGGCTGGCAACGGCAGGCATCCGGCCGGACCGTCCAGGCCGAGGTCGAAGGCGTGCTGGAGCGCCTCGCGGGCCGAAGGGTGGTGGCGCACGGCGCGGGGCGAACCGACGCCGGAGTCCACGCGGTGGGGATGGGCGTCAGCTTCTCGCTGGCGGCCAAGTGGGAGCCGGACGCGGTGCGCCGAGCCATGAACGCGCTCCTCCCGCGCGACTGCTGGGTGGAACGGGTGCGGACGGCCGTCCCGGGGTTCCATGCGCGAAAGAGCGCACTCGGCCGCGAGTACCGGTACGAAATCGGGGTGGACGCCGCCTCCATGTCCCCGTTCCGGCGGCCGTATGAATGGGCGCTCGGGCGTCCGCTCGACGCCGCCCTGCTCCGGAAGGCCGTGTCGGCGCTGCCCGGCGAGCACGACTTCCGGGCCTTCGCGGTCAAAGGCGAGCCGAAGCCGCATTTTCTCTGCACGCTGCGGCGCGCCGAGTGGCGGGAGCGGGACGAGGGCCGGGGGTACGCGTTTCACGTTGCCGCCGACCGGTTCCTCCACCACATGGTGCGGATGCTGGTCGGGACAATGGTCGATATCGGGCTCGGGCGGCGCCCGGCCGAGGACATGACCACACTGCTCGGGCGGCAGGACAACGCCGACACCAGTCCGCCCGCGCCGCCGGAAGGATTGTATTTTGTCTCCGCCCAATACGCCGCGGAGGCGTTCGCCGACCACCCCGGGGATGCCGCATGACGTTGCGCCGCACGCCCGCACTCTCCGCGCTCCTGATGGCGCTGGTGGCCCCCGCCCTCCCCGCCCAGGCCACGGTCGAGGCCAGCCGGCGTACCGCCATCGTCACCGCCGTCGAGCGCCTCGCGCCGGCTGTCGTCTCCATCAGCGTCGCGGCGCGCCAGCAGGTGGCGATGCGCTCCTCATGGGCCGACATGTTCGTCCCGCGGTACGCCTCCCAGCTCGTCCGCGGCTCCGGCACCGGCTTCATCATCCGGAGCAACGGCGTCATCCTGACCAATCAGCATGTCGTGGCCGGGGCCGAACAGATCACCGTGACGCTTCGCGACGGCACCCAGCTCACCGCGCGGCTCGTCGGCGCCGACCCAGTGGCCGACATCGCCGTCATCCAGGTGACCGGGCGCGGCCTCCCCACCGTCCCGCTCGGCAAGAGCAGCGAACTCATGGTCGGCGAATGGGTCGTGGCCCTCGGCAACCCCTACGCCGACTATCTCGGCAACACCGAGCCGACGGTTACCGCCGGCGTCGTGAGCGCCACCGGCCGGAACATCCTGCCCTCCGAGGGGCAGGCCGGACTCTACCTCGACATGATCCAGACCGACGCCGCCATCAACCCCGGCAACTCCGGGGGCCCGCTGGCCAACGCGCTCGGCCAGGTGGTCGGCGTCAATTCGTCGATCCTGTCCAACAGCGGCGGGTCGATCGGGCTCGGCTTCGCGATCCCCATCGAGCGAGCGCTCCGCGTGGCGGATCTTCTCCTGGCCGCCGGCGCCGTGCGCCGCGCCTGGACCGGGCTGGACGTGACGCCACCTCGAAACTTCGAGGACTGGCGCGCCTCCAACGGACTCGTCGTGGCCAGCGTGGCGCCCGGCGGCCCCGCCGCGCGCGCCGGCATTCAGCGCGCAGACGTGCTGGTGTCGGCCAACGGCCGCACGCTGCACAACCACCTCGACTGGGAATCGGTCAAGCTGGATCTCGGCGTGTCCGACACCGTCGTCCTCGTCACGCGGCGCGGGACCACGACCGTCACCCGCACCCTCGTCGCAAGCGACCTCCCGACGCGCACCGCCGCGCGCGTGACGGTGCTCGAAGACCTCCAGCTGGTGACAGTCACGCCCGCCATCCGCGCGGAACGGGGCCTCCAGAGCGAGCAGGGCGCGCTCGTGGTGGGCATCGCGCCGCGAACGGCGGAGGCCACGGGGCTTCGGGAAGGCGACGTCATCGTGGGCCTCGACCGCCGCCGCGTCGCCAGTGCCACCGACCTGAGCGCGTTCTTCGACGACCTCCGACCGGGCGAGGCCTTTCGCATCTGGGTCGAGCGCAACGGGCAAACCGCCTACACGGACCTGGTGTACCGATGACTGACGACCGCTGGCGCTCGCCGCTCGGCTCCCGCTACGCCTCGCCTGCCATGCAGCGGCTCTGGGGCGAACCGCACCGGATCGGACTCTGGCGGCGCGTCTGGCTGTCGCTTGCGGAATCGGAGCGCGAGCTCGGCCTCGACATCCCCGAGGCCGCCCTCGCCGAGATGCGCGCCCACCTCGACGACGCCGACCTGGCCACCGCGGCCGAGTACGAGCGCCGATTCCGGCACGACGTCATGGCGCACGTGCACCACTTCGGCGACCAGGCCCCCACCGCCCGGCCGTTCCTCCACCTCGGCGCCACCAGCGCCTTCGTGACGGATAACGCCGACCTGCTCGTCATGCGCGCCGGGCTCCGGCTCATCCTCGGACGGCTGCTCAAGGTGCTGGACGCCCTGGGCGCCTTCGCGGAGCGGCACGCCGGGGAGCCCTGCCTCGCCTACACGCACTTCCAGCCCGCCCAGCTCACCACCGTGGGCAAGCGGGCCACGCTCTGGATGCAGGATTTCGCGGCGGACGTCGAGGAGACCTGCCATCGCATCGACACGATGAAGCTGCGCGGGTGCAAGGGAACCACCGGCACGCAGGCCTCGTTCCTCGAGCTGTTCCGCGGCGACCACGCGAAGGTCCGCGAACTTGACCGCCTTGTGGCGGAGCGGCTCGGGTTTTCGCAAACCTGGGCCGTCACGGGGCAGACCTACACGCGGAAGGCCGACAGCGCGGTGCTCGACCTGCTGTCCGGCGTGGCGCAGTCGGCGTCCAAGATGGCTGGCGACCTCCGGCTCCTGCAGCACGAGGGCGAGCTCCTCGAGCCGTTCGAGTCGGAACAGATCGGCTCCAGCGCCATGGCCTACAAGCGGAACCCGATGCGCGCCGAGCGGATCAACGGCCTCGCGCGGTTCGTCATGTCGCTGCAGGCCAACACCGCGCAGACCGCCGCCAGCCAATGGCTGGAGCGCACCCTCGACGACAGCGCCAACCGCCGGCTCACCCTCCCCGAGGCGTTCCTCGCCACTGACGCGGTGCTGATCCTGGTCGAGAACATCGCCGACGGGATCGAGGTCCGGCCTGAGGTCATCCGGCGGCATGTGGCGGTGCAGATGCCCTTCATGGCCACCGAGCGGTGGCTGATGCTCGGCGTCTCCGCCGGCGGCGACCGCCAGGCGCTGCACGAGGTGGTGCGCCGGCACAGCCTGGCCGTAGCGGAGGCCGTGGCCCGCGGGGAGGCCAACGACCTCATGGAGCGCCTCGGCGCCGACCCCGCGTTCGGCAAGCTCCCGGCGGGGGCGCTGAAAGCCGAACTCGATCCCTCCAGGTACACCGGACGGGCCCGCGAACAGGTGGCGGAGTTCCTGGGCGAGTACGCCCGGCCGCTCGCCGCCCGCGCCCGGCCCCTGGCCGTGACCCCTGACGCCGCCGAGGTACGGGTATGACTGTCATGTTCCGCAGCCAGCTGCCTCTCCCGCTGCTTCGCGTCGGCAAGGTCCGCGAGGTCTACGAGGCGGGTCCCGACCACCTCCTGCTCGTGGCGAGCGATCGTATCAGCGCCTTCGACGTGGTCATGGACGAGCCAATCCCGGAAAAGGGCCGGGTCCTCACCCAGGTGAGCGCGTTCTGGTTCGGGAAGCTCGCCGACGTCTTCCCGTCTCACTTCGTGTCCGCCAGCGCCGGCGACATCATCCGGCGCCTCCCCGAGCTGGCCCCGCATCGCGCTGCGATCCGCGGGCGCTCGATGCTCGTCCGGCGGACGAACCCGGTGCCGTTCGAGTGCGTGGTGCGCGGCTACCTGTCCGGGTCGGCGTGGGCCGAGTACAAGAAGCACGGGACGCTGGCCGGCGAGCCGCTCCGGCCGGGCATGGTGGAGAGCGACCGGCTCGACCCGCCGCTCTTCAGCCCCGCCACCAAGGCGGAGACGGGCCACGACGAGAACGTGACCTTCGCGACGATGGCAGCCGCGCTTGGCAATGCCGAAGCGACGGCGCTGCGCGACGCGAGCTTCCGGATCTACGAGGCGGGACGGGCGCACGCCGCCGCGCGGGGGATCATCATCGCCGACACGAAGTTCGAGTTCGGCCGCGACCGAGACGGCACGCTGCGGCTGATTGACGAGGTGCTCACACCCGACTCCTCCCGCTTCTGGCCGGCGGACCGGTACCAGCCGGGGCGCGGCCAGCCGAGCTTCGACAAGCAGCCGCTGCGCGATTACCTGGCGGAGCTCAAGGCGAACGGCCGCTGGAACGGCGAGGCACCACCCCCGCCGCTCCCGCAGGAGGTGCTCGACACCACCAGCGCCCGGTACGTGGACGCCTACCAGCGGCTCACCGGCCACCCACTCCCAGAGGACGGCTGATGCGCATCGCACCCGAGGGGTGGCCGTTCATCGCCGCCTTCTGGATCCTGGAGTTCGGCTTCGTCTTCTTCGGCTTCACGACGGCCGCCATCGCGTGGCTGCCGGTGGCCGTCTGGGTCGTGGCGTTCTTCCGGGACCCGGTCCGGGTGGGCCCTCGGGGCGACAACCTCGTCATCGCGCCCGCCGACGGGCTGGTGGTCAGCGTCCGCAGCATCGACGAGCCCGACTTCCACGGCGGCGAGGTGCAGCGCGTCTCGATCTTCATGAACGTCTTCAACGTGCACGTGAACCGGTACCCGGTGAACGGCACCATCGCGTACCGGAAGTACACCCCGGGCGCGTTCGTGAACGCAGCAGCGGAAAAGGCCTCGATCGAGAATGAGCAGTCCTCGGTCGGCATCGTGGCGCCGCGCGGCAAGGTGCTGGTCCGGCAGATCGCCGGGCTGGTGGCCCGGCGCATCATCACCGACCACGGCGAGGGCACGGCGGTCCGGCAGGGGGAGCGGATGGGGCTGATCAGGTTCGGCTCGCGGGTGGACGTCTTTCTGCCGAAGGGAGCCACCATCCGGGTGGCCGAGGGCGAGCGGACCGTCGCCGGTGTCTCCATCATCGCGGAGTGGCCATGAGCGACCAGGGTCCCACCACGCCCGCCCCGCCGCAGCGGCCGGGGCTCCGGCGCGCCATCGTCGTGATCCCGAGCGCGTTCACGCTGGCCAACCTCTTTTTCGGGATCTGGGCCATCGTGTACGCCGCTCAGGGCAACTTCAAGTGGGCGGGGTGGTTCATCGTGTTCGCCGGAGTGGCCGACATCCTCGACGGGCGGCTGGCGCGGATGTCGCACACCGGCACCCGCTTCGGCGCCGAGCTCGACTCCCTGGTGGACGTGATCTCCTTCGGCGTGGCGCCGGCCATGATCATGTACTTCCTGGAGTTCGCCGAGGCGGGCAAGTTCGCCTGGACCCTCTGCTTCATCTACATCGCGTCGGTGGCCGTGCGCCTGGCGCGGTACAACATCACCGCCGCGGGCTCCGACAAGCCAGGATGGTTCACCGGGCTCCCCTCCCCCGCGGCGGGGATGACGCTGGCCACCTACTTCGCGTTCAGCCAGACGGAGTGGTACCAGAAGTTCCCCGAGTATCTCGACCTCCAGCGGCAGGGGCTGACGTTCCTGATGCTCGCGCTCTCCGCGATGATGCTCAGCACGGTCAAGTACCCGCGCACACCGCGGATCGGCTTCCGGTCGCTGAGCGGGATCCTCGGCACCCTCATCACCATCGGCATCCTGGTCGGCGTGATCTTTGCGCCCTCCAACTTCCTGTTCCCCTTCGGCATCGGCTACCTCCTCTTCGGGATCGTCCGGAGCGCCATCATCGCGCTCTCCGAGCGGGCCGAGGACACCGCCGAAGCCCAGACGCTGCACGTGCGCGCGCATCGCGGGCACGATCGACCCGAGGACCCCACCCGATGACGTACCGCGTCCACATCCGTGTCGTGCCCCGCGCCGGGCTGCTCGACCCCCAGGGCCAGGCCGTGGAGCACGCGCTCGCCGTGCTCGGCTTCGAGGGCGCCGGCGACGTGCGCGTCGGCCGGGCCATCGAGCTCGCCATCGACGCCGCCAGCCCCGAGGCCGCGGAGGCCGCCGCGCGGAAGATGTGCGAGCGCCTCCTCGCCAACCCGGTGACCGAGGACTTCAGCCTGGCGGTGGAGGGCTGATGGTGCGCGTCGCGGTCGTCCGGTTCCCCGGCAGCAACTGTGACTGGGACGCCTACCATGCGGCGGAGAACGCCGGCGCGGAGGCGCGGTTCGTCTGGCACCGGGACACCGACCTCCAGCAGGCCGACGTCGTGATCCTGCCCGGCGGGTTCAGCTACGGCGACTACCTCCGCTCCGGCGCCATCGCGCGGTTCAGCCCCGTCATGCAGGCGGTGCAGAAGCACGCGGCCGCCGGCGGCGCGGTGCTCGGCATCTGCAACGGCTTCCAGATCCTCTGCGAAGCGCACCTGCTGCCGGGCGCCCTCGTCCGGAACGACCGGCTGACCTTCGTGTCGCGTCCGGTCTGGGTTCGGGTGGAGCGGACCGACACCTTCTGCACCAGCGCCTATGCGCGGGACACCGAGATGCGGATTCCCGTGGCGCACGGCGACGGCTGCTACGTGGCGGACGACGATACCCTGCGGCTCCTCGAGGCCGAGGGGCGGGTCGTCCTGCGGTACACCAGGGGGGAAAACCCCAACGGCTCCGTGGCGGACATCGCCGGCGTGTCGAACGCCGCCGGCAACATTGTCGGCTTCATGCCCCACCCCGAGCGTTACGCCGACCCCCTGACGGGGAGCGACGTCGGCGCCGGCTTTTTCCGTTCCATTGCAGGGTGGATCCCCGGCGGGGCCACCCGTTCCATCCCCTGACGGAGTCTGACCGTATGTCGACCAACAAGCCGAGCAAGTCCGAAGACGAGTACTTCGCGAAGGAGGAGGCCGAACTCCTCAAGGCGCAGCGGCTCCGGGCCAAGGAAGCGGCCGAGGCCGCGGCGCGCCAGGTGCATTTCATGAAGTGCCCGAAGGACGGGCACGACCTGGTGCACGAGGAGTTCCAGGGCGTGACGGTGGACCGGTGCCTCCACTGCCAAGGCATTTTCCTCGACGCCGACGAGATCGCGGCGGTGGTGGCCAAGAACGACCCCACCCTGCTCGGTCGGGTCGTGCGCGACATCTCCGCGGCCCTGCGCGGGCCCCGTCCGGAGTCGAAATGACCGCAGCCGCACCGGTCACGCGCGCCGCCTCCTTTCCCGGAGAGCGGCCGGTGACGCCCGAGGTGGTCCGGGAGCACAACCTGACCCCCTCGGAGTTCGACCGCATCGTGGCGATGCTCGGCCGGACGCCGACGCTCACCGAGCTCGGGGTATTCTCTGCGCTCTGGTCCGAGCACTGCTCCTACAAGCATTCGAAGCCGGTGCTCAAGCGCTTCCCGACCACCGGCCCGCAGGTCGTGCAGGGACCCGGTGAGAACGCCGGCGTGCTGCGCCTTCCCAACGGCTGGGCCGTCGCCTTCAAGATCGAGTCGCACAACCACCCCTCGGCGGTGGAGCCGTACCAGGGCGCGGCCACCGGCGTGGGGGGCATCCTCCGCGATGTCTTCACCATGGGCGCGCGTCCCGTAGCGGTGCTCAACAGTCTCCGCTTTGGCCCGCTGAGCGAGCCGCGCAACCGGTACCTCTTCGCCGGCGTGGTGCGCGGCGTGGGCGATTACGGCAACTGCATCGGCGTGCCCACGCTCGGCGGCGAGGTCGGTTTCGCCGACGGGTACTCCGGCAATCCCCTCGTCAACGCCATGTGCGTGGGCATCCTGCGGGAGTCCGACCTCGCCACGGCGCGGGCGCACGGCGTCGGCAACGTCCTCCTCAACGTCGGCGCCAAGACGGGCCGCGACGGCATCCACGGCGCCAGCTTCGCCTCCGAGGAGCTCTCGGAGAAGAGCGAGGCCCGCCGCCCGCAGGTGCAGGTCGGCGACCCGTTCACCGAGAAGCTCCTCCTCGAGGCTAGTCTGGAGCTGATCACCTCCAAGCTCATCGTGGCCATCCAGGACATGGGGGCGGCGGGACTCACGAGCTCCAGCGCCGAGATGGCGGCGCGGGGCGGCGTCGGGGTCGAGATCGACACCGGTCTCGTCCCGACCCGCGAGGCGGGCATGACGCCGTACGAGATCCTGCTGTCGGAATCGCAGGAACGGATGCTGGTGGTGGCCGAGCCGCGACAGGTGCCCGCCATCCAGGCGATCTGCCGGAAGTGGGAGCTGGACGCGACCGAGATCGGCCACGTGACCGACGACGGGCTCTTCCGCGTCCGACACAACGGGCTCACCGTGGCGGAGATTCCCGGCCAGCCATTGGTAGACGACTGCCCGATTTACACCCCCGAGGCGCGCGAGGCACCCGCCGCCGCGGCCCGCCGGAAGGCCCGGCCCCACGGCCCCGCCCGCGTGGACGCGGACGCGGCGCTCGAGGCGCTGCTCGACACGCCGTCCATCGCCAGCAAGCGGTGGGTGTACGAACAGTACGACTCCACCGTGCAGGCCTCGACCGTCCTCGGCCCCGGCGGCGACGCCGGCGTCTTCCGGGTGGACGGCGAGGCCTTCGCGCTGGCGGTCAGCGTGGACTGCAACAACCGGCTGGTGGCGCTCGACCCCTACGAAGGGGGCAAGGCCACCGTGGCGGAGGCGGCCCGCAACGTCGCGTGCACCGGCGCCGAGCCGCTCGGCATCACCGACTGCCTGAATTTCGGGAACCCCGAGAAGCCGGAGGTGTTCTTCCAGTTCAAGGAAGCCTGTCGCGGCATCTCCGACGCCTGCGTGGCGTTCGGAACCCCGGTCACCGGCGGCAACGTGTCGTTCTACAACGAGAGCCCCACCGGCGCGGTGGACCCCACGCCGACGGTCGGCATGGTCGGGCTGCTGCGTCGCGCGGAGGACCGCGTGCCCAGTCACTTCCGGGCCACCGGCGACCGGATCGTGATCGTCGGCGGCACGGCCGGGGCGCTCGGTGGATCCGCCTACTGGGCGGAGCTGTGCGGTTTTGTCGGAGGCGAAGCGCCGAAGGTGGACCTTGAGCACGAGGCGCGGCTCCAGCGGTTCCTGGTGGCCGCGGCCGCGGCTCGGCTCCTCCGGTCCGCCCACGACTGCTCCGAGGGTGGCCTGGCCGTGGCGCTCGCCGAGGCGGCCATCGGCGGGCCGTATGCGGAGCGGGGCTTCGGCGCCATCGTGGACCTCCGCACCTACGCTCCGGACCTCACCGCCGCCCAGGCGTTGTATGGCGAGGACCACGGCCGGGTCGTCCTGAGCGTGGCGCCACCGGCTCTGCAGGGCCTCAAGGCGCTGCTCGCGCGGCACGGCCTGCGTGGGTACCTGGCGGGGGAGGTTCGCGCCCCCGGCGGCAGCCTGGACGTCGTGCTGCCCGGCAGTGTCCATCGGTGGCCGGTCGACCGGCTCCGTTCCGTGTACGACGACGCGATCCCGCGCCGGATGCGCGAGGTCGTCAGCGACCGAGCGGAGGCCTAGCCCATGTGCGGAATCATCGGAGTGTCCGGCGTCCCCGACGCCGCCCGCGTGGCCTACCTCGGCCTCTACGCCTTGCAGCACCGTGGCCAGGAGAGCGCCGGGATCGTGGCCGTGACGCCGGACGGCGAGTCCCGGATCCGGGTCGGGATGGGCCTGGTCTCGGAGACCTTCGATGATGCGGAGCTCGAAAAGCTCCCGGGCGACGTGGCCGTCGGGCACACCCGGTACTCGACCACCGGAAGCACCGTCCTGGCCAACGCCCAGCCCTGTCTGGTCAACTACCGCGCGGGGTCTCTCAGCGTGGCGCACAACGGCAACCTGACGAACGCCGCGGAAATCAAGCAGGCGCTGGTCGAGCGGGGCTCGATCTTCGCCTCGTCGAGCGACACCGAGGTGCTGGTCCACCTGATCGCCCGCTCCGAGGCGCCCGACGCCGAGATGCAGATCCGGTCGGCGCTGGAGCGGGTAGAGGGGGCCTACAGCCTCGTCATCGGCGTCGGCCGCACGCTGTACGCGGTGGTGGACCCCCGCGGCTTCCGGCCGCTCGTGCTGGGCCGCATCGGCAAGGGCGTTGTCGCGGCGAGCGAGACCTGCGCGCTCGACCTGGTCGGTGCCACCTTCATCCGCGAGCTGCAGCCCGGTGAGTTCGTCCGCATCACCGACGGCGTCGTCGAGGACCTCCAGCCGCTCCGCGCGCGCCCCGTCAGCCGCTGCGTCTTCGAGCTGATCTACTTCGCCCGGCCCGACAGCACCATCTTCGGCCAGTCGGTGGACCGGGTCCGGCGCGAGGCCGGCCGGCGGCTGGCGCTCGAGCACCCCGCCCCGGGCGCCGACGTCGTCTTCTCCGTGCCCGACAGCAGCAACGCCATGGCCCTCGGCTTCAGCGAGGCCTCCGGCATCAAGCTGGAGCACGGCCTGATCCGGAACCACTACGTGGGCCGCACCTTCATCCACCCCACGCAGGCGCTCCGGGTGGCCAAGGTCAAGATCAAGTTCAATCCGGTGCGCGGGGTCATCGAGGGCAAGAAGGTCGTGGTGGTGGACGACAGCCTCGTCCGCGGCACCACGAGCCGCGGCCTGGTCCAGATGATTCGCGCCGTCGGCGCCAAGGAAGTACACCTCCGGCTCGCGTCGCCCCCCATCACCGGCCCCTGCCACTACGGCATCGACACCCCGACGCGCGAAGAGTTGATCGCGTCCACCCACTCGATGGACGAAATCCGCGACTACCTCGGCGTGGACAGCCTCGGCTACCTCAGCCTCGACGGCATGGTGGCGGCGGCCGGCGGCGGGCCCTTCTGCCACGCCTGTTTCTCCGGCGACTACCCGACCGCCGTGCCCGACGCGGTCGTCCAGATCACGCACGCGTCCCCCCTGACCGCGAGCCGAGCATGACCGGTGGAATGACCCAGCCCCTCGTCTATTTCTTCGGCCAGGGCCGCGCCGACGGCACCGCCGCCATGAAGGACCTCCTTGGTGGCAAGGGCGCCGGGCTCGCCGAAATGACGAACATCGGCATCCCGGTGCCGCCAGGCTTCACGATCGCCAGTTCCATCTGCATCGCCTACCTCGAATCCCGACACTTCCCTCCCCGCCTGCAGCAACAGGTGGAGGCGGCGCTGCAGCGGCTCGAGGCCGCCACGGGCAAGATCTTCGGCGGCGCCTCCGATCCGCTCCTCGTGTCGGTGCGCTCGGGCGCCGCGGTGTCCATGCCCGGGATGATGGAGACGATCCTCAACCTCGGCCTGAACGACGAGACCGTCAAAGGCCTCGCGACGCAGAGCAAGAACCCCCGCTTCGCGTGGGACTCCTACCGGCGCTTCGTCCAGATGTACGGCTGCGTGGTCTTCGACCTGCCGAAGCACCCCTTCGAGGAGATGCTGGCGGAGCGGAAGAAGGCCGCCAAGGTGTCGCGCGACATCGACCTCCCCGCCGACGACATGCAGGCGCTGGTGAAGGCGTTCAAGGCGTACATCACCTCGGCCACCGGCAAGGACTTCCCGGACAAGCCGGTCGACCAGCTCTGGGGCGCCATCGAGGCCGTCTTCGAGAGCTGGCACACCAAGCGCGCCGTGGACTACCGGCGGCTGCACGACATCCCCGACTCGATGGGCACGGCGGTGAACATCGTGACGATGGTCTTCGGCAACCTGGGCGAGGGGTCCGGCACCGGCGTGGCCTTCACCCGGGACCCGTCGACCGGCGAGCGGGTGCTCTACGGCGAGTACCTGCTGAACGCGCAGGGCGAGGACGTGGTGAGCGGCTCGCGCGATCCCGAACCGATCGAGAAGCTTCGGCAAACGCTGCCGGCAGCGTACATCGAGTTCGAGCGGGTGGCGCGGACGCTGGAACGGCATTTCCGCGATGTCCAGGACCTCGAGTTCACCATCGAAAACGGCAAGCTCTACCTGCTCCAGACCCGGCGCGCCCAGCGCACCGGCCATGCGTCGGTCCGGATCGCCTGCGAAATGGTAGACGAAGGACTGATTACGCAGGAGGAGGCCGTCGCACGCATTCCCCCCATGGACCTCGACCAGCTCCTGCATCCGACGATCGACCCGAAGGCAGAGCTGGACCTGCTCACCACCGGCCTTCCGGCGTCGCCGGGCGCGGCGTCGGGCGCCGTGGTCTTCACGGCCGACCGCGCCGAGGAACTCGGCAAGAAGGGCGAGGCGGTGATCCTGGTCCGGCGTGAGACGAGCCCGGAGGACTTCCACGGGATGATCCAGGCCAAGGCCATTCTCACGGCGCGCGGCGGCATGACCTCTCATGCCGCGGTCGTGGCGCGCGGCATGGGCAAGCCGTGTGTGGCCGGCGCGCAGGAGATCACGGTGGACGAGGAGGCGGGCGTCTTTGCCGTGAACGGCCGGCGGGTCAAGGAAGGGGAGTGGATCACGCTGGACGGCGCCACCGGACGCGTCCTGGCCGGGCGCGCCGCGCTCGTCAATCCGGAGGTGTCCGGCAACTTCGACCGGCTCCTCGGCTGGGCCGACAAGGTCCGCACGCTCCGCATCCGCGTGAACGCCGACACGCCCGCCGACGCACACAAGGGTCGCGATTTCGGCGCCGAGGGGATCGGCCTCTGCCGCACCGAGCACATGTTCTTCGAGGGCGACCGACTCTCCGCCATGCGTGAGATGATCGTCGCCTCCGACGACGAGGGCCGGAAGAAGGCCCTGGCCAAGCTCCTCCCGATGCAGCGCGGCGACTTCGAGGGGATCTTCCGCGCCATGGAGGGGTATCCTGTCACCATCCGGCTCCTCGACCCGCCGCTGCACGAGTTCCTGCCGCACGACTCGGAGGAGCTCGCCGGCCTGGCCAGGGAGATGGGCAGGGATCCGAAGGAGCTTCAGCACATCGTGGACCGGCTGAAGGAGCAGAACCCGATGCTCGGGCTCCGCGGCTGCCGGCTCGGCATCCTGCACCCCGAGATCACCGCCATGCAGGCCCGCGCCATCTTCGAGGCGGCCTGCACCGTGGCGTCGCGGAAGGGCCGGGTGCAACCTGAGGTGATGATCCCGCTCACCTCCACCGTGGTGGAGTTTCGGCGGCAGGCCCTGATCATCCGCCAGGTGGCCGAAGAGGTGTTCCGCGAGCGGCAGCTCACCGTCCCCTACCTCCTCGGGACGATGATCGAGCTGCCCCGCGCCGCGCTCACCGCGGACGAGATCGCGCGGGAGGCGCAGTTCTTCAGCTTCGGCACCAACGACCTGACCCAGACCACCTGGGGCCTCTCGCGCGACGATGCGGGGAGCTTCCTGCCCTACTACATCGAGCAGGGGATCATCCCCGACGACCCATTCCAGGTGCTCGACCAGGCCGGCGTCGGCAAGCTGATCTCGATGGCCTGCGACCTCGGCCGCCGGACGCGGCAGGACCTGAAGCTCGGCATCTGCGGCGAGCATGGCGGCGAGCCCGCCGCCATCGGCTTCTGCGACGATCTCGGCATGAACTACGTGAGCTGTTCTCCCTTCCGGGTGCCGATCGCGCGGCTGGCCGCCGCGCAGGCGGCGCTCGCCAAACGCGGCACCATGGACCGCACGAAAGCGACGGTATGATGACGACACCCCTGGTAGGCATCGTGATGGGCAGCGCCTCGGACTGGCCGGTCATGCTGCACGCCGCCAACCGCCTGGCGGCCTTCGGCGTCCCCTGCGAGTCGCGGGTGATCTCCGCGCACCGCAGCCCCGCGCTGGCGCACGAGTACGCGAGCACCGCCGAGAAGCGCGGCCTCACCTGCATCATCGCAGCGGCCGGCGGCGCCGCGCACCTGGCCGGCGTCATGGCGGCCGGCACCACGCTGCCGGTGCTCGGCGTGCCGATGCCGAGCCAGCATTTGCAGGGCATGGACTCGCTGCTGTCCACGGTGCAGATGCCGGCCGGCATCCCGGTCGCCACCTTCGCCATCGGCGATGCGGGGGCGCACAACGCCGCGCTCTTCGTGGTGGCGATGCTGGCCCGCACCGACAAGACGCTGGCCGACAAGCTGAAGGCGTTCCGGAAGGAGCAGGAAGAGAAGATCAAGAAAATCGACTTGGAAGGGCACATCTAGGCGGGGAAGCGGGGAAGCGGGGAAGCGGGGAAGCGGGGAAGCGGGGAAGCGGGGCAGGAATGAAAAGCACCGGGGACCTCAGGGCAATGGCCCCGGGGTCCCCGGTCTTACTTTTGTGTGTTCGCGATGGAACTGCTCGCTACTTGTTGTCCCCTGCGGCCGCCTGCGCATCCTGCATCTTCTTGATGTCAGCGGGCGACAGCTGCGGCCGGTTAACCTTGACGGTCACCTTGTGGAGTGTGCCGGTGAAGGCGAACGGTGGCGAGTAGTCGGCATCGTTCACGCCGGTTTCCGTGTCGGATCCGATGTCGAAGCTCTCGTCCCACTGGAGGATCATCGGGAGCGTCCTCGGCAGCTTCTTGGTGTCCACCACGACCCCGTCCACCTTGAGGGTGCCGGTGCCGCCCTGCCCGACCCCGCTGAAATCGTTATAGGCGAGAGTGCCGGGGCCCTTGCCGTCGTACGTGAAGTCGAATTCGATGGTATGCCGACCGGCCGCCAGCGGGGTCGTGGCCTGCCACTTCACGCGCTCGAGGTCGATCAGGTTCCACAGCCAGGTCGGCTTCCCGTCCTGGAGGTAGAACCCGTATCCCGCAAACCGGCCGCCGGACGTCAGGAGCATCCCCTTGGCGCCGCCCACAGGGACGGTGATGTCCGCCGTGACGGTGTACGAGGTGTTGAGAAGCAGGGGCGAGTCGCCCTGCGGCAGGCCGGTCATCGGCGCGGTATAGACGAACTCCGTCCGGCCCGCGGTGATGTTCGGCCGGGGTGCCACGATCCGCCCTGCCACCGAGGCATCGAGCGGGAGGACCTGATACTTCTTCGCCTCCCCCAGGAAGGCCGCCCGCATTTCCTTGACCTTCTGCGGGTTGGCCGCGGCGATGTCCTGCGTCTGGTTGAAGTCGGTGTTCAGGTCATAGAGCTGGAAGACCTGATTGTTGAGGGGGTCGGCGTTGGCCGGACCGAACGCCTCCCACGGGGCCCGGTTGACCTTGGTGCTGAGGAGCCAGCCGTCCTTGTACAGCGCCCACTGCCCCATCATCTCGAAGTACTGCGTCGTGTGGCGCGACGGCGCCTTCGCGTTGGCGGGATCGAAGGTGTAGGCGAAGCTGGTGCCCTCGACCGGCTTCTGCTTGATGCCGTCCACTGTCTCGGGGGCCCGGAGGCCAGCCGCCTCGAGGATGGTCGGGACCACATCGATCACGTGGACGAACTGCTGGCGAAGGCCGCCCTTGTCCTTGATCCGGGCCGGCCACGACACCACCATGTTCTGGTTGACGCCGCCGAGGCGCGAGGCGTTCTGCTTGAACCAGTCGAACGGCGTGTCGAACGCCCACGACCATCCGGCGGACATGTGATTGTACGTCTCCTCGGTGCCCCACACGTCGTACCACTTCATCTGCGTCTCGGCCGGCATCATGTTGACGCCGTTGAAGAACGCCACCTCGTTCGGCGTCCCCAGCGGCCCGCCCTCGGCGCTGGTGCCGTTGTCGCCGTTGATGTAAATGACCAGCGTGTTGTCCAGCTTGCCGAGATCCTCGAAGGCCTGGATCACCCGGCCGATTTCATAGTCGCTGTACGCCGCGTAGGCGGCGAAGACCTCGACCTGGCGGATGAACAGCTTCTGTTCCGTGGGGGTGAGCTGGTTCCACGGCTTGAGCACCTCGGCGGGCCACGGCGTGAGCGTCGCGGTCTGCGGCACTAGGCCGAGCCGCTTCTGGTTCGCGAAGATCTGCGTGCGGAGCTGCTCGTAGCCGCCGTCGAAGAGGTGCATCGCGCTGATCCGGTCCACCCATTCCTTGGTCGGATGGTGCGGCGCGTGTGTCGCGCCGGGGGCGTACTTGATGAAGACCGGCTTGCTCGGGTCGATCTGGTGCATCCGCGTCATGTAGTCGATGGCATCATCCGCCATCTCCGTGACGAGGTTCCACGTGCCGGGCGCGGCGCCGTTGTACGGGTAGATCTGGGTCGTGTTGCGGAACAGGTTCGGCTGCCACTGGTTGGCGTCGCCGCCGATGAAGCCGTAGAAGTACTGGAAGCCCATGCCGGTCGGCCAGTTGTCGAACGGCCCGATCTGGCTGGCCTGGAAGGCGGGTACATTGTGGTCCTTGCCGAACCAGGCGGTGTTGTAGCCGTTGTCCACCAGCATCCGTCCGATCGTGGCCTCGTCCTGGCCGATGATGCTGTTGTAGCCGGGATAGCCGGTTGACTGCTCGGAAATGACACCGAAGCCGGCCGAGTGATGGTTGCGCCCGGTAATGAGCGCGGCGCGCGTCGGCGAGCAGAGCGCGGTGGAGAACATCCGGTTGTACCGGAGCCCTTCACTGGCGATGCGATCCATGGACGGGGTCGGGATGACACCCCCGAAGGTGCTCGGCACGCCGAACCCGGCGTCGTCGGTGATGATCAGGAGCACGTTGGGCGCGCCCTGCGGTGGGACGATGCGGGGGGCCCACCAGGGCGTGGACTGCAGCGCGCCGTCCTTGATGACGCCGCCGAATTTCGGTTGCGGCGCCGGGAGCTGCTTCCCGTCGATGGTGGTGGTTGCGCCCGGTGAACCCGGTGTGCCCGTCGTCTGTTGGGCCACAGCGGGGAGTGTCATCGTGGACAGGAACGTGGCAGCCAAGAGGGGGACAGCCCGGCGGGTAACGCTGGGAATCATCACGAACTCCTCCGGTTCAGGGGGTGACCGCCAGGGAGCGAAATGGCTGCTCCCAGGAAGCACGAAAACTAGGCAGGGCCTAGCATAACGTCCAGCGTGGCGTTCGTTACAAAAGAACGAGGACCGAGGACATCCCCAGTCCCCAGTCCTCAGTCCTGTCGTCCAGTGGAGGCGCAGGGAATCGAACCCTGGTCCGAGTGTGGTTCCAGAACCGCATCTACGTGCGTAGATCCCTCTTCCAGCGTCTCCCCGATCCGGCGAGGAACCGGCCGCTTCGGGGACTACCTCCTGATGTCTCGCCTTGCGCGTCGGAGGACCGCGCTCAGCCAGCCCGGATTTGCGATCCGATCCACCGCGCCCCGGGCGGGCTCAGCGAACCGGAGGTGCGACAAGCGAGCTTTTCAGCTCAGCTTACGCAGCCAGCGCCAGGTTATCGTTGGCGTTTGGTTGTTTCCAAGCGGTTTAGCCAGGGACTTGGACCTGGGCACGCAGCAATTCCTTCTTCCAACCCGTCGAAGCCGATCGCCCCCGGGTGTGTCAGAATGATACACTTTCTGTGCCACGGGGGCAAGCAGACGGCTACCGCCCCACGGTTGGGTAGAGCAGCGTGAACTGCATCCGCACCAGGTCGGCGCCGGCCGCGTCAGGCCGCTCGACGTTATGGAAGTACTGGAGGACGACGTTCAGCGGTTGCCTCCCGACCCTCGTGACCTTCGAAACGCCGATCCCGATTGGCACCGTCCACTGCTGGCCACTCGGTGCGTCCCAGTTCGCGGTAATGGCCGGGGCCGTCGAGATGGCCCAGCCGCGCTTCAGGTTGTAGTTGATGAACGGCTGGACGAAGAAGGTGTTGATGGCCTCGGTCTCCGTGCTCCCGGCGATCCGCCAGAGCTGGTTCGCCACCAGACCATACACCCACTTCTTGCCGACCTTCAGCAAGACGACCGATGGGCCGAGCCCAAACTGGCCCGTTTCGGTGGCGACGTTGGTCGAGGTCGGAAACGAGAACACGGGGCCGACCCCCCAGACCACCCCTTTCGCATGCTTCGGCGTGAGGTAGATCTGCTGCTGAATATCCGCGATCCCCTTGATGCGCTCCCCACCAGGGCCCGGCAAGTTCACCATCGGCACGATCGTCCGGGAAATGAGGAGCCAGTCGTCGGTGATCGCGAGGGGCAGCACCGGCTGGAGGTTGATGATCTGCTGTGTCTCCTCACCGAGCCCGCCGCCGGTGGTCCAGTTGAACTGCACCGGGATGGAAACCATGTCGGCGACCGGATTCTGGGCCTCTTTGGCCAGGGCCTCCGCCCGGGCGTTCACCTCGGCCGCGGTCTCAGTTTGTTGGGCGGCCAGAGCCGCCGGAAGCCCGAGGGCCAGCATCGCCCCGAAAATTCTGCTGCGCATCGGATGCCTTTGAAAGGGGTGTCTGGTTTCGTACCTGCCGTCGGGAGCGCGCCGCGCCCGGCCTAGTCCGCCACGACCACCGCGGGCGGCTGCCAGCTGCCCTTGCCGGGCGGCAGGATCGAAGGCGCTTCCGTCTTCGGCCAGTAGAGCCGCATGACCATGTAGATCGGTCCGTCAGGCGCCGGGAGCCAGTTCGACTCCTTGTCCTTCCCCGGTGAGTCCTTCTGGATGTAGATCGTCAGCGAGCCGTCGGCGTTCTGCGTCAGGCCCGGCAGCATCGGCGAGTTGATGAGGTACCGGTCGATCGGGTTCTTGATGAGGAACTGGGTCTTGCCGTCGTACATCGTGACCGACCAGAAGGCGTTCACCGGGGGCAGTTGCCCGGCCGGGAAGGTCAGCGTGTAGTTGTGCTGCGACGCATCCAGCGCCGTGCCGTCGGGAAGCGCCTTCGTCATCGGGTACATCGCCTCGACGGCGTCGTTGCCGAAGATTCCGGCCTTGGCCGCGGCTGCCCGAAGCACCCAATTGCCGTTGTAGAAGGCTCGGTCGCCAAAGGCCGCGCCGACCTTCCACCCGTTCTGCTCGGTGCCGATGGTGGTCACCGCCTCCTCGACCTTCTTCTCGCCTTCCTTCATGCCGAGTCCGATCTCCAGCTTCTCGTCGGCCGGCAGCGCCTCGAAATCGAAGGGCTCACCGGGGCGGACGCCGATGCTCGCGAGGCGCTCCCGGATGGCCACCTCCTCCGGACCCGCCGGCGCGAATTGCATCGCGAACGCCAGGTACCCGAAGAAGTTGGTCTTCACCATCTCGGCGTCGATCTTGGGCCAGTCCACCGTCGGTGCCGGCGTCGCGGCGGGCTGCCCGAGAAACGCTGAGAGCGGCTGCACCTTGTAGCCCGCCTGGACCTTCACCACGTTCGGCATGTCGTCGGGGCCGAAGAGCTGGGTCCGGAAGATGGTCAGGCCGAACTGCGTCGTGGCATGGAACACCTGCTTGATGCCGGCCGGCGCTTCCCCCTGCCAGTCGGGGCCCGCGACGAGGTAGCTGCCCGCCTCGCTCCCGGTGGCGCGGCTCCCGATGTAGCCGTAATTGAAGGTATTCCCGTCCACCATCTGGACCGAGTAGTACCGGGTCGGGTCCACCGCGGGCACCGAGATGACGACCGGCTCCGCGCGCAGGTCCAGCCACAGCATGGAATACGGCGTATCGCTGTTGGGTGTCACGACAGTCGTATCCTGCCAGGTGAACACCCGCGCCTGGTTCGACACGACGTTGTACGGCGCCTTGTACTCGGCGCCCGCCGAGTCGACAACGAACGAATACTGCACGGCGTAGTTCATCACGATCGGGAGTCCGTAGATGAAACCTTCCTCGGCGATCGCCTTCCGCTCGAGGGCGTCAGGCCGGTCGCCGCCGCAGCCGGCGGCGACCAGCGCCACAACCGGCGCGACGAGCACAAATGACATGAGGGAGCGAGCGGTACGCATGGGGATCCCTGGAGTGCGAAGGGTTGGGTGAAGCGACGAGGCAGGGGGCCTCAAATGCGCCAGAACTCTACACCGGGCCTTGCCGCCTGACCACCCCGGAGGCAGGTAGCCCGGAGAATCTATTCGGAAACGTCGTTCAGCCCCGTCCTCCAGGCCACCACCCGGTCCCGCCCCCCTCGCTTGGCCGCGTAGAGTGCCGCGTCCGCCTGTGCGGCCAGGTTCTCCCTGCTGCGCGTCGTTTCCGGCCACCCCGCCACGCCGAAGGACGCCGACAGTGGCCACACCCGTCCCTGCCAGTCCCACGGGGTTGTGGCGAGTCGCACCCGGATTCGCTCTGCCACCCGCACCCCCTCCTCCAAGGAAGTCCCCGGCAACCACAGCAGGAATTCCTCGCCCCCGACCCGTGCCGCCGCGTCCACGCCGCGAACCTGCTCCTGAAGAATCCTCCCCAAGTGGAGCAGCGCCGCGTCTCCCGCGGCGTGCCCAAGGGTGTCGTTCAGCAGCTTGAACTTGTCGAAATCGAGCGAGATGAGCGCCCCCCGCTCGGGCCCGACGAGCCCCATCCGCTCCGACAGCCCTCGCCGGTTGAGCAGCCCCGTCAACGGATCCTTGATGGCCTTGGCCGTTTCGGCGGCGAGCCGGAGCGCGACCTCCAATCGCAGCGCCGCCGCCCGGAGCGCCTCGCTCACCTCCCGGATGGCGTCCGGCAGCACCGCCCCGCCGTTTGGCACCCGCCACGCCACCGCCCCGATCGCCTCCTCGTGCCGGAGCAACGGCGCCACCTGCGCCGGCGGGTGGCGCCGGCGGTCGGCGCCCGGCCCGCGCAGCGGGTCGGCGCTGGTCGTTTCCCGCTCGGCGCCCGAGGCGACCCTCGCGAGGGTCGCCTCCGCGGGGAGCAACTGTCCCAGGGCGCGTCGGTCCGCCAGCCCCGAGACGCCGATCACCCGCACGCCGGCAGGTTCTGCTGCGGCCACGTACGCCTCCGCCCCCGCGATCCGCTCCACCTGGTACGCCAGGCGCATCCCCACGCTCTCCACCGTCTCGATGGCGAGCCCCTCCTGCACCTGCGCGAGATCGTGCAGCACCGGCCGGCGGCCCACTCCGTCGAGCAGCGCCATCAGGTCGGCACGGACCGCGGCCTGCAGCGAGGTGGAGGCGTCCGCGGGAAGCAGCACCCCAGCGACGGCGCCGCCTGCGGCCGCACTGAGAAGGAGCCCGGCGTCCAGCCGCTCTGCCCCTTCACCTTCGCGCTGGGCAGCCGCCCCGAGCCGCTGTTCGATGAGGTCGATCTCGGCGTCGGTGGCCGGCCAGGAAGGCGCGAGACTCTGGTAGGTTCGTGCGCCGAGCCCCGGCCCCTTCGTCTCGATGGCCCAAACGCCGAATGCGCCGGATGCGCGACGCAGCCACTCAAGCGCGGGATCGGGAAGGAGGTGCGGGGTGGCGGTTTCAGGCGGGGCACCGATGGACGGGGGGCGGCGGTTGGACGTACGCCTGCCGAGGAGGTAACCGACCGCGGCCCCTGCGAGTGCAAGGAGCCAGGGAGAAGTCACCGCATCCACCCCCGCCGGCGGAACCAGAAGAAGATGGCGAGGCAAACCCCCACCATGAGGGCGAGCGTGAGTGGGTAACCGAACGTCCACTCGAGCTCGGGCATCCGCCGAAAGTTCATTCCGTAGATGCCGACGATGAAGGTGAGCGGAAGGAAGAAGGCCGAGAACACCGTCAGGATCCGCATCACCTCGTTGGTCCGGTGCGAGGCGATGTTGAGCTGGACGGTGAGCAGGTTGCTGACGTTGTCGTGGATCTCGTCGGCCCAGGTGTGGAGGCTTTCAATGGACTCGCGCAGGTCCTGGTAGATCGGCGACTGCCCTTCCGACGAGGGATGGAGCTTCTGCACCACCCCCAGTGTCTGCCAGAGCGTGCGCTTGATGAGCGTCACTCGCCGCTTCACCAGGTGGATCTCCTCGAGCCCCGCCTCGGCCCGCGCGCCATCGAACAGCGCCTCCTCGAAGTCGTCCAGCACCTTCTCCGCCTCTTCCAGCGGCTTTTCATAGGTGGCCACGACAGCCCCGATCAGGTCCACCACGACCTCGCCCAGGCCGACCTGGTCCGGCGTGCGCCTCGCGCAGTCCGCCTTGAACGTCGTGAAGAACGGCATCGCCTTCCGGTGCACCGTAACGAGAAAGGTCAATCCGGCGAACACGGCGACCTTGCGCGTCATCTGCTGGATCGTCACCGCGTCGGGCGGCGATTCCTCGTCGTAGGCCCGCACGATGACGAAGGTGGCACCACCCAGCCGCTCGTACTTGGGCAGGTGCTCGGGATCGAGGCTGTCCTGCATCGACATCGGATGGAGCCCGTACGATTCCGCCAGTCCGGCCAATTCGTCCGGAGTGGGCGCGGTGACGTCGAGCCACTCGAAATCGGGGGCGCTCCGCCGCAGTACGGTTTCCAGCATCAGCCCTCCTCCCCGCGGTTGATGCGGGTGGCCGCCGCGGCCGCCCCGAACCCGTTGTCGATATTCACGACCGTCACGCCCGCCGCGCAGCTGTTGAGCATGCCGAGCAGCGCCGCGATCCCGCCGAAGGAGGCACCGTACCCCACGCTGGTCGGCACCGCGATCACGGGGACGCCGACCAGGCCCCCCACCACGCTCGGGAGCGCCCCCTCCATGCCGGCCACGACAATCACCACCGCCGCCTCGCGAAGCCGCGCTCCCTGGGCCATGAGGCGGTGGATCCCCGCCACGCCGACGTCCGCCATCCGGTCCACCCGGTTGCCGAACGCCTCGGCCACCACCGCGGCCTCCTCGGCCACCGGCAGGTCGCTGGTGCCGGCGCACACGACCAGCACGGTGCCCCGCCCCGCCGGCGCGGGCCGCGGATCCGGCGGCAGGAAGACCGTGCGGGCCTGCGCGTGCCACTCGAGCCGAGGAAAGCGGGCGCGAAGCGCCGTCGCCTGCTCCTCGCTGGCGCGAGTGCCGAGGAAGCTCCCCGACGCGGCGGCAAGCCGTTCACAGATCGTCACCACCTGCTCGACCGTCTTGCCGGCGCAGAACACCACCTCCGGCTGGCCCTGACGCAGGGCGCGATGATGGTCGATGCTGGCGAAAGGAAGCTGTTCGGAGGGAAAGTGTCGCAGTTGTTCAAGCGCCGCCGCCGGGGAGAGGCGGCCGGCCGACACCTCGGCGAGGAGAGCGCCCAGCCGTTCGGGGGTCACGCCACCTGCGCCAGTGGCGCGAGGTACCGCACGAAGATCTCCTCCGCCTCGGCGAACGACTCCACTTGGAAGAGCCGCTGGCGCAACTCGCTCGCGCCGTGGAGGCCCTTCGTGTACCAGCCGAAATGCTTGCGGAACTCGACGACGGTGTGCCGGGAGTCGCCCTGCAGGCGCTGCGCCAGGCGCGCGTGGGTCAGCGCCATGTCGAACCGCTCCGCCGCGTCCGGCGCCGGCGGCTTCGCTCGCCCTTCGAGCAGCGCCCGGGCGTCGCGGAAGAGCCACGGGTTGCCGAACGCACCCCGGCCCACCATCACCCCCGCCGCGCCGGTGTGATCGCGCATCCGCACCACGTCCTCGGGTGTCTGCACGTCGCCGTTGCCGATGACCGGAATGTCGAGCGCCTCGACCACGCGCGCGATCTCGTCCCAGTCGGCCTTGCCGGAGTACATCTGGGTTCGGGTCCGCGCGTGCAGCGTGAAGGCCCGCGCCCCCGCATCCTGCATCCGGAGCGCGATCCCCACCGGGTCACGCAGATCGTCATTCCAGCCACTTCGCGTCTTGACCGTGATCGGCAGGTGCGTGGCCTGCACGCAGGCCCGGATGATGTCGGTCACTAGGCCGAGGTCGCGCAGGCACCCCGAACCGCCGTTCCGCTGGACCACCTTCTTGACCGGGCAGCCGAAATTGATGTCGATGAATTCCGGCTTGTAGTGCTCCGTGATCAGCGCGGTGGCTTCGGCCATCGCCGCGGGCACGGCCCCGTAGATCTGGATGCCGATCGGCCGCTCGCATTCCTCGAATTCCGCCCCCTCGAGGGTGTTGCGGATCCGGCGCCGGATCGCCTCGGACGAGAGGAACTCCGACAGCACGACATCCGCCCCCATCCGCCGGCAGATCTGCCGGAACGGGGGCTCCGAGACCCCGGCCATGGGGGCCAGGATCAGGGTGAAATCGTGGGGGGAGGGATAGGGCAGCCGCATGCCCTAAAAATACGGCAGCGGGCTAAAGCGAGCAATGAGAGGGATTTGACACGCATTCCGGGCGGCGGTTAGGTTCCCCGCCATGCATCTTCGCGAATTCTTCGCCGCCGACGCCATCGCCCTGCCACTCGACGCCACCACCAAGGATGAAGCCCTGGCTGAAATGGTCGGGCTGCTGAGCACCGACGACAAGTCCTCCGAGACGCTGCTCAAGATGCTCCACCGGCGAGAGGCGCTGGGCTCGACCGGCGTCGGGCGGGGCGTCGCCGTGCCGCACTGCCGATCCCTGGTGGTCAACCGGCTGCAGCTGGCCTACGGCTACTCCCCGGCCGGTCTCGCCTTCGACGCCGCCGACGACCTCCCCGTCCACCACATCTTCCTCATCGTGGCGCCGCCCAACGAGATGTCCAATCAGTACCTGCCCACCCTCGGCAAGATCGCCCAGCTCGCCAAGGAGCCGGGCGTGCCGGAGCAGCTTGCCAAGCTCACCTCGTCGGACGAGTTCTTCCAGCTGCTGGCGGACAAGGGGGTCTGAGGCTCCGCTTGATTCCGGCTTGACCCCTCCACCGCACCCTCCATGCAACAACGGAGGGTGTCATGAACTGCCCAAACGACCCATTCGACGCACGGCATCCGAACCGCCGCCAGGCGATCCGCCTCCTCGCGGGCGGCATCGCCGCGCTTGCGGCGAGCGCCTGTACCCCCGCGACCATCATCCTCAAGAGCTACCCCGAGCAGTATGGCCGGGGGACTGCGGCGACACGCCGGACGCTCCACGCCTTCACCGCGACCGTGATCCCGGGCCTGACGCCAGACGAAATCCTGGCGGTCGACGCCCTGGAAGACCCGTTCTACCCCACTGCGAAGTACTGCGCATTCCTCGCGAGTGACCTCGACCGCCGGGCGGGGCGGCGCCATGACCGCCTCTTCTTCGAGCTCGACCTGCCCAAGCGCACTGCCATCATCACAAAGGCCCTCGACGAAGGGGACGCGACCACGCGCAAGCTCTACACCGGCGCCGTCTTCCTGACGCAGGCCGCGGTCTACGGCGGCATCCACGACGACAGCGCCGGTTGCCGTCTCACCGGATTCCCAGGTGGCAACCACCTGGCCGATCCCGCCCTCGTCTCCTATCCCGACACCAGCCGGTTCGCCGCACGGGCGCTCTCCCGCGACGGCAACCCGGCCTGAGGAGGTCACGATGAAGCTCCGACAGACCGACGTACTCGTGATCGGAAGCGGCTTCGGTGCAGCGGCGCCGGCCCTGCGCCTCGCCGAGGCCGGGCTCAAGGTGACGGTGCTCGAGAAGGGGCCGAACGTCGGCCCCGGACTCTACCGGCAGACGCAGGACCCGAAGTACTTGATGAAGTACCTGAAGGGACTGGGCAGCGACCACCTTGACCTCGTGTACGCCGAGGCGGTGGGTGGCGGGTCGGGATTCTACGAGATGGTGTCGCTCCGCGCCCCCAGGGTGGCGTTCGCGCAGCGCGACGGAAACGGAAGTCCGCTCTGGCCCGACGGAGTCACCCGGGAGGCACTCGACCCGTACTACGACCGCGCCGAGGCGATGCTGCGAGTCGAACAGATCCGGGCGGAAGACGTGCCACGGAGCGGCCAGGTGTTCGCGCTCATGATGGCGCGACTCGGGTACTCCTGCGATCGGGCGCGCTACGCGGTGCGCAACTGCCTCGGCAGCGGATTCTGCGTCACCGGATGCATCTACGGCGCCAAACAGTCCCTGCATGTCAACTACCTCCCGCAGGCTGCGGCGGCGGGAGCCCGGATCACTCCCGATGCGGAGGCGCTGTCCGTGCGCGCGTTGCCGGCCTCCGCCACCCGTTCCGTCCGGCGCGGGGATCCGCGCGCTCCCCGTTACGCCGTGCGGTGCCGGATCGGCGGCGAGGGCGGAGCGCTGGTCGAATATCACGCAGGCATCGTCGTCCTGGGCGGTGGCACGGTCGGATCCGCCCGGCTGTTGCTCGCCTCGCGACCCGGCCTGCGCCACCTCAGCGATCAGGTCGGCCAGCACATTGCGTTCAACGGGAGCGTCAAGGCGGCCGGCATCCTCCCTGACGACCTGCCCGATGGCGACATGTACTCCGGTCGCTCCCATCCCGGGATGATCAGCTACGAATTCCTCGAGTCCCACGGCATCACGATTTCGGCGGCCAAGCCGCTGCCCGTCCCGATGATCGCCACCGCCCGGCTTCGCTTGCCGGACGTACCGGCGGCCACCGGGTGGTGGGGCGCGGACAACGTGGCGCTCATGGAGCAGCTGCGGCACCGCGTCATCGTCCTGTTCACGATGGGCCTGACGCCGCCGGTCGGGAGCCTCACGCTCGACAGCATGGGGGCGCCCCAGCTCGCCGTCACCAGCCTGCCGGCCCTCTCCCGGTACGAGCGGGGCACCGAGGCGATCCTCCGTTCCATCCTGACCCGGAACGGCTGTCGCCCGCTCGCCGTAGACGCGGTGGACCGGACGGGCGCGCCACAGCCGGGCACCGCCTTCAGCACGACACACCAGACTGGCTCGTGCCGCATGTCCGACTCGCCGGGCACCGGTGTGGTGGATCCGCACGGCGAGGTGCACGGCCACCCCGGACTGTTCGTGTCCGACGGGGCGGCGATCCCTTCGTCCCTGGCGGTGAACACCAGCCTCACCATCCTGGCGAACGCCGAGCGGATCGCCGACGGCATCCTGGCGCGCTACGGGCTCTCGGGAGCTACGAACGTCGTGCCGGGGCGAACCGCCGTACGCGCCACGATCCCCTGATGCGACCGAGGGGCGATCGACCATGATCGCCCCTCGAGACCGTTCCCAGACGCGGCCGTGCCAATCCTTCGGCTTACTCCCACTCGATCGTCGCGGGCGGCTTGCTGCTCACGTCATACACCACCCGGTTGACCCCCTTCACCTCGTTCGCGATCCGGTTCGAGATGTGCGCGAGCACCTCGTGCGGGAACGGGAACCAATCCGCCGTCATCCCGTCCCGGCTCGTGACGGCGCGGAGTGCCACCGCCTGGTCGTACGTCCGGAAGTCGCCTTGGACGCCCACCGACCGGATCGGAAGCAGGACGGCGAACGCCTGCCAGATGTCGTCGTACAGCCCCGCCGCCCGGATCTCCTCGATGTAGATGTCGTCCACCGCGCGCAGGATGTCGAGGTCCGGCTTCGTGACCGCGCCCAGGATCCGGATGGCGAGCCCCGGGCCGGGAAACGGATGGCGCCCGACCATCTCCTCGGGCAAGCTGAGCTCCCGGCCCACCTGCCGCACCTCGTCCTTGAAGAGCTCGCGCAGCGGCTCGATCAGCTTGAACGGCAGCCGCTCGGGCAGCCCGCCGACGTTGTGGTGCGTCTTGATCGTGACCGACGGCCCTCCCGTGGGCGACACCGACTCGATCACGTCGGGGTACAGCGTGCCCTGCACCAGGAACCCGACGTCCGGGCCGACCTTCCGCGCCTCCGCCTCGAAGACGTCGATGAAGGTGTGCCCGATCCGGCGGCGCTTCTCCTCCGGGTCGCTGACGCCCGCCAGGTTCTTCAGGAAGAGCTCGCTCGCGTCCACCACGCGGAGGTCGATGCCGAGGTGGCGGCGGAAGGTGGCCTCGACCTGGTCCCGCTCGTGAAGCCGGAGCAGGCCGTGATCCACGAAGATGCAGGTCAGGCGGTCGCCCACGGCGCGGTGCACGAGCGCCGCCGCCACGGACGAGTCCACGCCGCCCGAGAGGCCGCAGATGACCCGGGCGGTGCCGGCCAGCTCCCGGATGCGGATCGTTTCCGTCTCGATGAAATGCCCCGC
This sequence comes from Gemmatimonadota bacterium, assembly GCA_022710485.1. GTDB lineage: Bacteria > Gemmatimonadota > Gemmatimonadetes > Gemmatimonadales > GWC2-71-9 > SPDF01. The sequence continues at coordinate 454,541 of JAKLGU010000001.1, forward strand.
CGTCCAGTCGGGCGTGGCGCCGCAGACGTCGAAGAGGAACGCGCTGATGATCTCGCCGCCCCGCGCCGTGTGCGCCACTTCAGGATGGAATTGCACCGCGTAGATCGGCTTGGAGGTGTGCTCGATGCCGGCCACCGGACAGTTGGGGCTGGAGGCGGTTAGCACGAAGCCCGGCGGGGGCGTGTCGACGTGATCCCCGTGGCTCATCCAGACCGCCGTCTCCTCCCCCGCCCTGAACCCGCGGAAGAGCTTGCCGCCCGCCACGGTCACGACGGCCCGGCCATACTCGCGCCGGGCGGCGCCGACCACCTTCCCGCCCGCCATCTGGGCGATGATCTGCATGCCGTAACAGAGCCCGAGGACCGGCACGCCGAGGTCGAGAATCCCGGCCGGGGCCGTCGGGGCGCCGGGGTCGTATACGGAATTCGGCCCGCCCGAGAGGATGATCCCCTTCGGGCGCCATTCCCTGATCCAGTCCAGCGAGCGAGTGCCCGGATGGATCTCGCAGTACACGTGTGCCTCGCGCACCCGCCGCGCGATCAGCTGCGTGAACTGGGATCCGTAGTCGAGGATCAGGATGCCGTCGTGGTGCTTCGGTGTGTCCGTCACGCTGGTGCCTCAGCCGTTGTCGGAGAGGGTGGCGAAGGGATCGGCCGTTTCGGAGGCGAAGAGGCTGTCGACCGACTCGCGGGGCCGCACGACCGCCCACCGCCCCCCGTCGACGATCACTTCCGCGGCGCGTCCCCGGGTGTTGTAGTTGGAACTCATGGCGAAGCCGTAGGCCCCGGCGCAGAGCGCGGCCAGGCGCTCACCAGGCTCCACCGCCGGCAGGATGCGCTCCAGCGCGAGGAAGTCGCCGGTTTCGCAGATCGGCCCGACGACGTCCACCGGGCCGGCGGGGCGGCCGGCGGGGACCACTTCCACGATTTCGTGGTGCGCCTTGTAGAGGCTCGGCCGGAGGAGGTCGTTCATGGCCGCGTCCACGATCACGAAGTCTCGCCCGCCCGAGTGCTTCCGGTACAGCACCTCCGTGAGCAGCACGCCGGCGCTCCCCACCAGGAATCGTCCCGGCTCCATCGTGACGGGCAGGCCCGCCTCCGCCGCGAGCGGCCCTACCACCGCGGCCAGCGCCGACGGATCCATGCCCGGGCCCGCTTCCGGCTGGTAGCGAATGCCGAGGCCGCCGCCGATGTCGAGCGACTCGAGCGTGGAGACGCCAGCGGCGCGGAGCGCCTTGACCAGCGCCACCAGCTTGCCGAGCGCCTCAGCGTAGGGCGCCGGGTCCAGCAGCTGGCTGCCGAGGTGCATCGCGACGGCGGTGAGGCGGAGGTAGGGATGGTCCCGGATGTAGTCGGCCGCGGCGCGCACCTGGTCGTGCGGCACGCCGAACTTGATGCCGCCGTGGCTGGTCGAGATGTAGGGGTGGGTGTCGGTGGTCACGTCGGGATTCACCCGGATGCCCACGGACGTGATGCGGTCGAGCCGCGCCGCCACCGCTCCGAGGAGCTTCAGTTCCTCCAGGGACTCGACGTTCACCTGCCCGATGCCGGCGGAGACCGTCTCGTCGAGCTCGTCCACGGTCTTGCCGACGCCGCTGAAGACGAGGCTCTGCGCGGCGAATCCGGCGGCGAGCGCCCGGCGCATCTCCCCGGCGGACACCAGGTCGGCGCCGGCGCCGAGGTCGTGCATCAGGCGGAGGACGGCCAGGTTGCTGTTCGCCTTGACCGCGTAGCACACCCGGTGGGGAATCGCGGCGAAGGCCGCCTCCAGGGCGCGGAACTGCCGCCGGATGGTCTCGGCGTTGTACACATAGGCGGGGGTGCCGACCTCGCGCGCGATCTGCGCCAGTGGCACCCCCGCCATCATCAGCCCGTCTGGTCCGAGGAGCAATCCTGCATCGGCCAGCAAGGATGCCTGCCCCCCTGCCCCGCTGCCCCCCTGCCCCGCCATCAGTACGCCTTCGCCCACACCGCCTCCGTCACGGCGTCGCGGTTGCACCAGACGCAGCGGGTCGGCGCCGGATCGGAACGGAACTCCTCATCGGGCAGCACCCGGATCGTGGCCTTGGTCTGCTCCTTGATGTCGGCCTCGCAGGCGGCGTCGCCGCACCAGCCGCCGTACACGAACCCGCCGGCGCCGTTCATCGCCTCGACCAGCTGGTCCCGCGTGGCGCCTCGGATCGTGGCCGCCTCGCGTCGCGCCACCGCCGCGCCGAGGAGCGCCTGCTGCATGGCGTCGATTTCGATGTGGATCCGGTCGGCGATCCCGGCCATCGGGATCGGCTCCTTCCCGCCGGTGCGCCGGGCCAGCATCACCTGCTCGGCGGCCAGGTCCCGCGGGCCGATCTCGAGCCGGAAGGGGACGCCCCGCGACTCCCACTCATAGTACTTGGCGCCCGGCTTGAGCCCGTCGCGCGCGTCGAGGTGTACCCGGATGTCCCCGGCGCGGAGCGCCCGTTGCAGGCGCTCGGCCGCCTCGATCACCGCCACCCGCTCCTCGTCCTTCCGGTAGATCGGGACGATCACCACATGGTACTGCGCGAGGCGCGGCGGACAGATGAGGCCGGTGTCGTCGCTGTGGGTCATGATCAGCCCGCCCACCAGGCGGGTGGAGACGCCCCACGACGTGTTCCACACGTGCCCAAGCCCGCCCTCGGCGGTCTGGAAGGTCACGTCGAAGGCCTTCGCGAAGTTCTGGCCGAGGTTGTGGCTGGTGCCCGCCTGGAGCGCCTTGTTGTCCTGCATCAGCGCCTCGATGGCGTAGGTGCGGAGCGCGCCGGCGAATTTCTCACTGTCGCTCTTGCGGCCGGTGAGCACCGGCATCGCCATCCACTCCTCGGCGAACCGCCGGTAGATCCCGAGAATCATCAGCGTCTCCGCCTCCGCCTCCTCCTCCGTGGCGTGCGCCGTGTGACCCTCCTGCCAGAGGAACTCGGTCGTGCGGAGGAAGAGCCGCGTGCGCAGTTCCCACCGCACCACGTTGGCCCACTGGTTGATCAGGAGGGGCAGGTCGCGCCAGCTCTGGATCCACTTGGCGTACATCGAATAGATGATGGTCTCGGAGGTGGGGCGCACCACCAGCGGCTCCTCGAGCTCCTTCCCGCCGGCATGGGTGACGACCGCCAGTTCCGGCGCGAAACCCTCGACGTGCTCGGCCTCGCGGGCCAGGAAGCTCTGGGGAATGAAGAGCGGGAAATAGGCGTTCTGGTGACCGGTGTCCTTGAACATCCGGTCGAGCGCCTGCTGCATCTGCTCCCAGATCGCGTAGCCGTTGGGCCGGATGACCATGCAGCCGCGCACCGGGCTGTAGTCGGCCAGCTCTGCGCGGGCGATGACTTCGTTGTACCAGGCCGAGAAATCCGCGGCCCGCGTGGTGAGCGCCTTGTCGTCTGCCATGCTGCCTCGTCGGGTGGGGCCCGGAAGGGGCCCCGGGGTCAGGAGCGGGCCGCCAGGAGCGCGGCGACCGCGTCGGTTCGGGACACCGACCGCTGCGCCTTCGCGGTGAGGTCCTTGATCTGCACTTCGTTGCGGGCGCGGTCGTCGGGGCCGATGAGCACGGCCACCCGCGCCTGGCGAGCGTCCGCAAGCTTGAGCTGCTTGCCCACCGCCTGCGCGGTCAGGGCGTACTCGGTCCGGAGCCCGGCGTCGCGGCATTCGTGCGCCAGCGCCAGCACGTGCGGCAGGTCGTCGTCGGTGACCCCGGCGATGAACACCTCGACCGCCGGCGTGGGTGCCGGGTGAAGTCCGCGTTCCTTGAGCAGGTCGCCGATCACGACGTCGCCCATGGCGAACCCGACCGCGGGCAGGTCGACGCCGCCCAGCCGGCCCAGCAGGTCGTCGTACCGGCCGCCGCCCGCAATGGCACGGAGCGACTTGCCCGCGTCGAAGAGCTCGAAGACGGTACCGGTGTAGTACGCCAGTCCCCGCACGATCGTGAGGTCCACGTCCACCCAGCCGTCGAGCCCCATGGCCGCGAGCGCCTGGAGAGTCTGCCGGAGCGGAAGAAGTGCGGCCTCGCCGCCCGGCACCCCGGTGAGCGCCTTCTCCACTGCGTCCAGCCGGTGGAGCGACGCGACCTCGAGCACCCGCGCCGCGACCGGCTCCGACATCCCCGAGCCGTCCACGCCCCGCAGCATCGCCTCGAGCGCCGGCCGCTCCATCCGCTCCCGCTTGTCGATGGCGGCATAGGCGAGCGGCAGCTGCGCCTCGGTCACCCCGGCACCCCGGAGCAGCGCCGCGAGCACCCGCCGGTCGGACAGCCGCACCCGCACGTCGTCCGACCCCAGCCCGAGCTCCCGGGCCAGGTCGATCAGCAGCGCGATGACCTCGGCGTCGCCCAGCGGGCCCGGCTCCCCGATCAGGTCGCAGTTCAGCTGGTAATGCTCGCGCAGGCGCCCGCGCTGCTGGCGCTCGTAGCGGAACATCTGCGCGATGGAGAACCAGCGAATCGGCTTCCGGAGCCCGTTCGCCCGCGAGGCGACCATCCGCGCGAGCGTCGGCGTCATCTCGGGCCGGAGCGCCACCTGCCGGTCGCCCTTGTCGGTGAAGTTATAGAGCTGCCCCACGATTTCCGGTCCGCTCTTCTCAGTGTAGAGCTCCAGCGGCTCCAGCGGCGGTCCGTCGTACTCCTCGAACCCGTAGCGAGCCGCCACGCGTCGCCACGCCTCGAAGAGGTGGCTGCGTGCGGCGAAATCGGCGGGAAAGAACTCGCGGAAACCGGGAAGGGACTGATGCGACATGGGGGGCAAAATACTTGAAAACAAAGGATTTGGCTATGCCGGTGACCCGTTCACTCCCCGAGCCCGACCGCCGCCATCACGTCGCCGACGGTGTGGAAGGAACCGGTCACCAGGACGGTGCCCGCGCCCTGCTGAACCTCCCGGAGCGCCGTCGCGAAGTCGGGCACGAGCGTCCACCGTGCCCGGGCCGGCGGCCGGTCCTGACGCGCGAGCCACTCCCGGAGCCAGGCCAGATTCCACCCCCGTTCGGCGGCGGAGGGCGCCACCGTCAGGACACCACGGTCCACCACCGAGTCCAGCCAGACCAGCATGGTCGGCCACTCCTTGTCGCCGAGGATGCTCACGAGCGCGTGCACCGGCGACGGGGGCGGCTCGGAGCGCAACGCCGCGACAAGCGACTCCATCCCGTCGGGATTGTGGGCCACGTCGAAGAGCCACTTCCCCCGTCGATCGAGGCGCCCCGGCACCCGCGCCGCGGCGAACCCCTCCCTGATCGCGTCGAGACCGGGCCGCCAGCGTTCGGGGAGTGCCATGAGAATGCCGTGGGCCACGGCGGCGTTGCGGCGCTGGTGCGGGCCGCTGAGTCCGAGCGGCCCGTCCCACTCGTATGCCGGGGGCAGGACGCGGATGTCGGCCCTGCCGCCCGCCGCCTGCGCGCGGCGACGCGCTTCCCCGCGGAGCACCTCGACCAGGGCGGGCTGCCGCTCCCCGATGACGAAGGGGACGCCCGGCTTGGCGATCCCCGCTTTCTCCCGCGCGATGTCGGCGGGGGTGTCGCCTAGGTACTTCATGTGGTCCAGGGCGATCTTCGTGACGGCGCTGACCAGCGGGGTGACGACGTTGGTGCTGTCCAGCCGCCCGCCGAGCCCCACCTCCACCACCGCGATCTCGGCGCCGCGCGCCGCAAAGTCGGCGAACGCCATCGCGGTCGTGGCCTCGAAAAACGTCGCGCCGAGCTCGGTGACGATCGGCCGCAGGCGCCCCGTCCACATCGCCACCGCCTCCTCGGAAATTGTCACCCCGTCCACCCGGATCCGCTCACGGAACGACACGAGGTGCGGTGAGGTGTACAGCCCGACACGCCACCCGGCGGCGGACAGCGCCTCGGCCACCAGCGCCGCGACGCTCCCCTTGCCGTTGGTGCCGCCGACATGGATGGCGGGCATGACGGTGTGGGGATCGCCGAGGCTCCGGAGGAGCGCGCGCGTCGTATCCAGCCCGAACTTGATGGTGGTGGTGCGCGGAAACAGGAAGGCGAGCGCCTCGTCGTACGTCAGCACAGGTCACGCCTCATGGAAGGACGACAGCAGCATTCACGAAATCACGAAAAAAGGAAAGCACGAAAAAGCCAATTTCGTGCTTTCGTGCTTTCGTGTTTTCGTGGGTTCAGTTTCCCGGGCCCCGGCGCCAGAACCGATCTGCTCAACTCGCGTCTGTCGCCTCATACCGCGGCCGGGCGCCCTGCATGTGCCGCAGCAGCCGGGCGGTGGTGTCCCGGAGGGAGCCGCGCGGGACGACGTCGTCCACCTGGCCGTGATCGAGGAGGAATTCGGCGGTCTGGAACCCCTCTGGCAGGTCCTGTCCGATGGTCTGCTTGATCACCCGCTGGCCGGCGAACCCGATGAGCGCGCCCGGCTCCGCGAGGATCACGTCGCCCTGCATGGCGTACGAGGCCGACACGCCACCGGTCGTCGGGTCGGTCAGGATCGTCACGAACGGGATCCCGTGCAGGCCGAGTTGGGCGAGTGCCGCGCTCGTCTTCGCCATCTGCATGAGCGAATACACCCCCTCCTGCATCCGGGCCCCGCCCGACGCGCAGACCAGCACCAGCGGGAGCTTCTTCTCGAGCGACCGGCGCGCCAAGCGGGCGATCTTCTCCCCCACGACGGAGCCCATCGAGCCGCCCATGAACGCGAAGTTCATGACCCCGAGGTGGAACGCCAGGCCGTCCAGCCGGCCGAGGCCGGTGTAGATGGCGTCGGCGTTCCCCGCCTTGGCCAGCGCCTTGGAGAGCCGGTCGGGATACTGCTCGAACTGCAGCGGGTCCTGGGAGCGGAGGTTGTCCCAGAGTTCGCGCCACGACCCCTCGTCGGTGAGGAGCTCGATGTACTCCTCCGCGGACATCCGGCGGTGCTTGCCGCACTCCGGGCAAACGTTGAGGGCACGCTCGAACTTGTCCCGGATGTCCATGTGACCGCAGCCGTCACACTTTTCCCAGGCGTCGGGAGGGACCTCGCGACGTTCCCGGACCGATGTGCGCGGCTTGCGCTCTTTCTTGAACCAGGCCATTACACCCCTAGTGGGGTTGGAGAGGCTCCGGGGGTGGAGAAGGGGGTTGTCATGGAGGGTACCAATTTGCGTGGTTTGGGTGCCGCGCGCCAGACCGGCAACCCTAAACCATTGCTACACATCGGCATAGCCCGACAGCCGAGCGTCCCAAGCGGCTCGCAGGACCAGCCCGACCGACATGCAGCAGACCAGGAAGAACGAGCCGCCGTAGGAAAAGAACGGCAGCGGGATGCCCGTGATCGGCATGAGGTTGACCGTCATGCCGACGTTCTCGAAGACGTGCGTGAAGAAGAGGGCCAGGATCCCGAAGACCACCAGGCTCGCGAAAGGGTCCGTGGCCCGCCGGGCGATCCGCAGCAGCACCAGGAAGAGCATCAGGAAGAGAATCAACGCCGCCAGGACGCCGACGAACCCGAGTTCCTCTCCCACCACGGAAAAGATGAAGTCGGTGTGCTGCGCAGGGAGGAAGGCGAGCCGCTTCTGGGGACCGTCGGTGAACCCGTTGCCGAACCAGCCGCCGGAGCCGATGGCCACCCGGGACTGGATGGCGTGGTAGCCCGCCGCGCGTGGATCGATCTCGGGATTCAGGAAGGTCAGCAGCCGGTTCTGCTGGTACGGCGCCAGGCGCTGCCAGAGCGGGATGGCCAGGGCGCCCATGACCGAGTTGACGACGTAGAGGAAGACGCCTTCCACCACGTACGGACGCCACACGAAGAGCAGCACCGCCAGCAGGATCATCCAGAGACCCCACGTCCAGGTGTTGAACGCGAGGAGAAGGCTCAGGCCGGGGCTCGCCAGCATGAAGAGCAGCGACGGCTTCACCCCGGACCAGAAGAGCATCAGGAAGAGGATCCCGACGAAAACGATGGCGCTCCCCAGGTCGGGCTGCTTGAGGACGAGCAGGAACGGCACGCCCGCGATCAGGCATGGCCCGATCAGCTCCCGCAGGTTCCGCGGAGACTCCCGGAGGCCGGAGAGGTACCGCGCGAGCATCAGGATGACCGCCACCTTGGCCAGTTCGGCCGGCTGGCCGATCTGGTGGCCCCCGACCGCGAGCCAGCTCTTGGTGCTGGCCGCGGTGCCCTGCCCCGTGCCCACGGCCAGCGTGAGGAGCAGGAGGACGACGGCGACGGCGTACGCCGCGGGCGCCAGCCACTCGACGAGCCGGAACGAGAAGCGGAAAACCACCGCCATCGCGACGACGCCGATGGCCATCCAGACCAGCTGCCGGAGCCACACGCCGTGCGCCTGGGTGACCACGTCGGTCTGCCCCGCGGAATAGAGGGTGAGCAGGCCGTACGCGGCGAGCAGCAACGTCACCACGAGGAGCGGGCGATCGGGGCCGAGATCTCTCATGGGCCGGAGGGCGCCGGGGGCGGCGGAAGCACGGTGTCGTCCGCCACCGGATCCACCTGGGGCGTCGAGTCGGGAACGATCTGCATGGAGCGGGGCGCGGAGTCGGCGGGGAGCGCGATCACGGAGGGCGCGGCGGGAATGCCTGGGCCCGCCACGTACCGGTGGAGCACCCTGTTGACGAAGGGGGCCACGTTCGATCCGTGCTCCGCGAATTCCATGATGCTGCCGACGATGATCTGCGGCTTCTCGGCCGGGGCGAACCCGACGTACCACCCGTGGTCCTCGCCGTGGGAGTTCTGCGCGGTGCCCGTCTTGCCGGCGATGGAGAGGTCGATGCTGCGGCTGGCCGCGGCGGTGCCCCGCTCGACCACGGCGATCAGCGCGGTGCGAAGGCCCATGAGCTGCTCGGGCGTCAGGCCGAGGTCACGCACCTGGTCGCTCCGCGGCCGCACGATGTAGGGCGTCGGGGCCTCGCCGCCGCTGGCGAGCGCGGCGTAGAACCTCGTCATGTTGATCACGTTCTGGGTGTTCTCGCCCTGGCCGATCGAGAAATTCAGTGTCGCACCCCACTTGCTCCAGCCGCGGGGACCGTACTTCCGGTCGAAATACGCCGCGTTGGACGGGTAGATCGGGGCGATTTCGTTCTCGAGATCGATGCCGCTCCGCTCACGGAAGCCCATCAGCACGCCGTCGCTCAGGATGGCGTCGAGCCCGATCCGCAGGCCGAGCTGGTAGAAATACACGTCGCAGCTCTTGGCGATGGCTCCCTCGAGGTCGAGGCTGCCGTGTCCCTCCGGCTTCCAGCATCGGAAGTATCGGTTGCCGACCTGCAGCCCGCCCCGGCACGGCTCCGGCATGTGCGTGGTGAAGGTGGCAATGCCCCGCTTCAGCGCCATGGCCGCCGTGGCGAGCTTGAAGGGTGACGCGGGGGGGTAGCGGGTCTGGATGGCCCGGTCGAGCAACGGACGCGCCGGGTCGTCGTTCAACCGCCGCCACTCCTCGGTAGAGATGCCGCCGACGAACGCGTTCGGGTCGTAGCCGGGCGCGCTGTAGAGCGCCAGCACCTCGCCGGTCGGCGTGAGCGCCACCATCGAGCCCCGCACGCCCGGCGCCGCCGCCTGCCAGAGGCTGTCGATGTACCGCTGCAGCGTCAGGTCGATGGTCGTCCTGATGGCCTCGCCCGGGATGGCGGCGAGCGCGGGCGCCACGTTCTCCTCCCGCACCAGGCGGCCGCGCGCGTTGACCTCGACGTAGTGGACGCCGGGCCGCCCCCGCAGTTCCTTGTCGTACTCCTGCTCCAGGCCGGCGCGCCCGACCACCGTCCCCAGCTGGGCCCCGGGGAACCGGTCGGATTCCAGGTCCCGTTCGCTGACCTCACCCACATATCCCACGAGGTGCGCCACCGCCGGACCGTCGGGATAGTAGCGCCTCGGCTCCGACTGGATCACGAGGCCGGGCAGCACCGCGCGGTGTTCCTCGAGCCGGGAGACCATCTCGAAGGTGCCGTTCCCCACGACGAGCACCGGCTGGTACGGCGCCTGCCGGTACCGCGACATGATGCCGCCCACCTCGCTGGTGTCCAGCGGGACGACCTCCCGGAACCGCGCCAGCACCGCGTGCAGCGAGTCCTGCGAGGGTGCGAGGAGCTTGATGGCGTAGCCCGGGACGTTTTCGGCGATGATCAGGCCGTTGCGGTCGTAGATGATGCCGCGCGGGGCCACCAGCGGCACGATGCGGAGCCGGTTCTTCTCGGCGCGCACCCGGAACCGCTCGTGCTGGACGACCTGGGTGCGGAAGAAGGCGACGACGAGCACCAGGAAGGTCGCGACGAAGAACCAGCGGGCGATGCCGGCCCGCTCGGCGCGTCGGTAGGAGTGGAACTCGTTCATTCCTCGAGCCGGATGTCGAGCCAGTCGCGGAAGATTCCGAGCACCAGCACACCCGTCACGGCGGTGCTGAGGGCCAGGAGCGGGCTCCAGACACCCAGCTGCACCACCAGTTCCTTGCCGCCGGTGCCACTCGCCACGAGGACCAGGAGGTCCCGCAGCCAGACGCCCGCCGCGATGAACCCGGCGTTGACCAGGAGGTTGTCGGCGAAGAAGACCGCGCGTCCCCATGCCGCCGTGTACCCGACCAGGGTGTTGGCCAGCATGGCCGCGCCGAAGCGCGCCGGCGTGAGCGCGTCGCTCGCGAAGCCGATCAGGAACCCCGCGAACGCGGCCGCGCCGGGGCGGCTCCGAATGGCGAAGATCATGAGGCCGAGCATCAGGAAGTCGGGCGCCACCCTGGGGTTCCCGAGTCGGGGCCGCACGTAGAACTGCAGCCCGAGCAGCAGCAGCATGACGAGGCTGAACCGGATCCGTCGCGCGCGGGCGGCACTCACGGGAGCGAGTCCTCCTGCCCCTGACCCGCCCACACGGTGCCGGCGGGCACGATGAGGGCGTGGCTCACCCGGGCGGGCGCGGCGGCCGGCCGGACCAGGTAGACGCGCTCCCACCCCTCCGACTGCCGCACAACGCCCACCACCGTCCCGATGGGGAGCCCTCGCGGGTACACCCCGCCGAGGCCCGAGGTGACCACCGCCGTGCCGGCGGGCACCGAGTCGCGGTACGGCACGCCGCGCAGCTCGAGCATCGGCTCGCGGATGGAGGCGTCCGCCGTGACGCCGACGATGCCCGTGACGGAGCCGTCGAGCGTGACGGCGCTGGCCCGGAAGTCGGGATGCGCCCACGTGAGGGCGATCGACGTGCTGGGGCCGGCGGTGAGGATGAAGCCCAGCAGCCCTTCAGGCGCCACCACCGCCTGGAACGGTTGGATGCCCGACTGGCGCCCCGCGCTCAGCAGGAGCGTGCGACCGTCCGTCGGAACCGGCTGGTGGAGGACTTCGGCGGAGATGACGCGGGTGGGCAGCCGCGCGGCCAGGCCGAGCAGCGCGCGGAGCTGGCGGTTTTCATCGAGGAGGACGGGGAGCGACTGCGCGGCCACGGCGGCGGAATCGCGCTCGGCCGTGAGGAGTTCGAAACGGGCCAGGCTGGTCCGCGAGGACTCCGCGCGGCGCTGCAGGGCGATGAGCGGGGCCAGCGCGGTGCTCCTCGCGCTGGACGCCGCGGCGTACTGCCAGCTCTCCGGCGCGAACAGCGCGCCGATGGAGAGCGCGATGCAGAGGACGAACAGGGCGGTGTCGCGACGGGCAAACGTGCGATCCGGCGCCAGCATGCTACTTGGAAAGGACGCTTTGGTACTTCAGCGGATCGTCGAGGATGCGGCCGGTGCCGCGGACGACGCAGGTGAGCGGGTCCTCGTCCACGTGGATCGGGAGCCCGGTCTCCTGCGCGAGCAGGACGTCCAGCCCGCGGATCAGGGCGCCGCCCCCCGTCATGATGATGCCGCGGTCCACGATGTCGCTGGCCAGCTCCGGCGGCGTGATTTCCAGCGCCCGGCGCACCGCGTCCACGATCTGCTGGATGGGCTCCTGCACCGCCTCGCGGATCTCGGACGAATGCACGCGGACGGTCTTCGGGATCCCGGACACAAGGTCCCGCCCCTTGACCTCCATCTCGCGCTCCTCGCCCACCGGCGCCGCGGAGCCGATCTTGATCTTGATGGCCTCCGCCGTGGGCTCGCCGACGAGGAGGTTGTAGTTCTTCCGCATGAACTGCACGATGGCCATGTCGAGCTCGTCGCCGCCGGTGCGGATCGAGGTGTCCGACACGATGCCCGACAGCGCGATGACGGCGATCTCGGTGGTCCCGCCGCCGATGTCGATGACCATGTTGCCGGTGGGTGTCTCGACCGGGAGGCCCACGCCGATGGCCGCCGCCATCGGCTCCGCCACCATCCACACTTCCTTGGCGCCCGCCGTCTCCGCGGAATCGCGCACCGCGCGCCGCTCGACCTCGGTGATGCCGCTCGGCACGCACACGATGACCTTCGGCTTCACCCGGAAGACGTGCTTGTCGATGATGGTCTTGAGGAAGTAGCGCAGCATCTTTTCGGTCACGTCGAAGTCGGCAATGACGCCGTCCTTCAGCGGCCGCACGGCGAGGATGCCGTCGGGCGTGCGCCCGAGCATCCGCTTCGCCTCGAGCCCGATGCCCTTGATCTTGCCCGTGGCTTTTTCTAGCGCGACGACGGAAGGCTCGTTCAGCACGATGCCCTCCCCCTTCACGTAGATCAGCGTATTCGCCGTGCCCAGATCGACCGCGATTTCATTGGCGGGGATGAGCGAGCTCAAGCGAAAGGAGCGGAAGGAGGGCAGCTTCATCCTCTGGGCATTCTCACGGCGATCGGTTGGGAGGGGGGCTGACAAGGCAAAGCTAACGGATGCCGTAAATCGGGACAAGACGGAGAGTTAGGCCCTAGTGCCCGGTGCTCCCGAATCCCCCCTCCCCCCGGTCCGTCGGGGGGAGCGTTTCCACCTCCAGGAACGAGGCCGGCTCGACCCTGGCCACCAGCATCTGGGCAATCCGCATGCCCCGGCTGATCCGCACCGGCTCGCTCCCGAGGTTGACCAGCGCCACCTTGAGCTCGCCGCGGTAGTCGCTGTCGATGGTGGCCGGCGTATTGGGGAGTGTGAGCCCCTGTTTCAGCGCCAGCCCGGAACGGGGACGGAGCTGGACCTCGAACCCGGCGGGGATGGCGATTGCAAAACCTGTGGCAAAAAGCCGCCGCTCCATCGGGCCCAGTTCGCCGTCCTCGGCGCTCGACAGGTCGAACCCCGCCGACCCCGGCGTGGCCCGCGCGGGCAGGGGGAGCCCCTCCCCGTGCGGGAGCCGAACGATACGGATTTCAGTCATCGGATCATGTGACAGGCGTCACGTCGCGGAGTCGGTCGGTGCCTACAGGACCGACTCGACGTCCACCAGCGGGAGGCCGAACGCCTCCGCCACGCCCGGATACACCACCTTGCCCTCGACCACGTTCAGGCCGAGCATGAGCGCGCGGTCCGCCTTGCAAGCCGCCTTCCAGCCCAGCTTGGCCAGCTTGAGGCCGTAGGGCAGCGTGGCGTTGGTGAGCGCCAGCGTGGAGGTGCGCGGGACGCCGCCCGGCATGTTGGCCACGGCGTAGTGCAGGATGCCGTCCACGAAGTAGGTCGGGTTCTCGTGGGTCGTGGGCTTGATCGTCTCGACGCAGCCCCCCTGGTCCACCGCCACGTCCACGATGACCGAGCCCGGCTTCATGGTGGCCAGGTCGGCCCGCTTGACCAGGTGCGGCGCCTTGGCGCCCGGCAGGAGCACCGCGCCCACCACGAGGTCGGCGCGGCGGATGCACTCGAGGATGTTGTGGCGGTTCGAGTAGGCGGTGTCCACGTTGGCCGGCAGCACGTCGTCGAGATACCGGAGCCGGTCGAGCGAGATGTCGAGGATCGTCACGTGCGCCCCGAGACCCGCCGCCATCTTGGCCGCGTTGATGCCCACCACGCCGCCGCCGACGATCACGACCTCGCCCGGCGCCACGCCCGGTACGCCGCCGAGGAGGATGCCGCTCCCGCCGAAGACCTTCTCGAGGTACTTGGCGCCCTCCTGCACCGCCATCCGCCCGGCCACCTCGGACATCGGCGTCAGGAGCGGAAGCTCGCCGCTCGGCAGCTGCACCGTCTCGTAGGCCACCGCCACGGCGCCGGACTTGATGACGGCCTTGGTCAGCGCCTCGTCCGCGGCGAAGTGGAAGTAGGTGTAAATCAGCTGGCCCTTCCGCATGCGCGGCCACTCGACCGCGATCGGCTCCTTGACCTTCATGATCATGTCGGCCTTGGCCCAGACCTCGTCGGCGGTGGCCAGCGTCTTGGCGCCGACCGCGGTGTACGCCGCGTCCGCGAAGCCGCTGCCCAGTCCGGCACCCTGCTCGATGTAGACGGTGTGCCCCGCCGACACCAGCGACTCGGCGCCAGCCGGCACCAGGGCGATGCGGTTCTCGTTCGTCTTGATTTCCTTCGGTACGCCGATGATCATGGCCAGGCCCTTGGTGGATGTCGTGAGAAAGTTACGCCGGCCCCAGCCGGACGATGGTCTGCCGCTCCGGGGCAAAGAACTCCTGCGCCACCGCCATCAGGGTGTCGGTCCCGACGGCGTCGATCTCCTCGAGCACGCGGTCCAGCGGGCGGTACGGCTCCCCCTGCAGCGCCAGCGTGGCCAGCCGGTTCATCCGGCTCTGCGGGCTCTCGAGGCCGAGCATCACCTGCCCCTTCAGCTGCCGGCGGGCGTCGTCCACCTCCGTGGGCGTCAGCCCGTCGGCGGCAAGCGCCCGGAACTCCGCCAGGATCGCGTCCGTCGCCTGGTCCGCGGTGCCGGGCTGGGTGCCGATGTAGACCCCCGACTGGCCAGCCGACCGGTAGAACTGGTGATACGCGTACACGGCGTACGCCAGGCCGAGGTCCTCGCGGATCCGCTGGAACAGCCGGCTCGACATGCCGCCGCCGAAGGCGTTGACCAGCATCGCCAAGGCGTAGCGCCGGTCGTCGGCGTAGCGAAAGGTATCCGTCCCGAAGACGATGTGCGCCTGGGTCGTGTCCCGCGCCTCCCGGCGCACCACGCCGCGGGCCGCCGCGCCGGCGGAGGCGGGCGGCAGCGGCGCCTCCCGCTCGGTCCCCTCGAACCACCCCTCCCGCTCCAGCACGGTCAGCAGCTGCTCGTGGTCCACGTGCCCCGCCGCGGCGATGATGCAGTTTCCGCGAAAGTACCCCTGTCGGTGCGACGCCTGCAGGTCGGACGCGGAGAGCGCGCCGACGGTGTCGGCGCTGCCGAGGATCGAGTACCCATAGGGGTGTTCCGGCCAGAGGGTCTCCGAGTGGAGCTCGAAGACCAGGTCGTCGGGGGTGTCCTCCACCCCGTTGATCTCCTCCAGCACCACGTTTCGCTCCGGCACCAGGTCCTGCTCGCGGAGGAGCGGCCGGCGGACCAGGTCGGTCAGGATCTCGGCGGCCAGCGGCAGGTCGGCGTCGAGGACGTGCGCCTGGTAGCTGGTATGGTCGCGGCTGGTGTAGGCGTCGAGGCTCCCGCCCCGGACTTCGAGCTCCAGCGCGATCTGGCGCGCGCTCCGGCGCTCGGTGCCCTTGAACACCATGTGCTCGAGGAGGTGGGACACCCCCATCTTGGGCCGGGCCTCGTGGGCGCTCGCCGCGCGGACCCAGATCCCCAATGCGGCCGAGCGCACCCCCGGCAGCACCTCCGTGAGGAGGGTGCAGCCGTTGGGTGCGCTCGTCTGGAACAGCCCGTCGTCGAGACGGACAGTCGTCACCGGCCTATTCCTTCGGCAGGAGCGCCTTCCGGGACAGCTTCATCCGGCCGCGCTCGTCCACCTCGAGGAGTTTGACCTTGACGATGTCGCCCTTCTTGACCACGTCCTCGGTCTTGTCGGTGCGACCGTGCTGGAGCTCGCTGATGTGCAGCAGGCCCTCGACGCCGGGCAGGATCTCGATGAAGGCGCCGAACGCCGTGGTGCTCTTGACCGGGCCCTCGTAGATCTTGCCCACCTCGGGCTCGGTGCAGATGGCGGTGACCATCTCGCGGGCCTTCTCGCCGGCCTCACCGCCGACGGCGGCGATGGTGACGAGTCCGGAGTCTTCGACGCTGATCTTGGCGCCGGTGGCCTCCTGGATGCCGCGGATCGTCTTGCCCTTCGGACCGATGAGGTCGCCGATCTTGTCGGGCTTGATCTGCAGCGTGAAGATCCGCGGCGCCCACGGCGACATCTCCGGCCGGTGGGTGTCGAGGGCCTTCGTCATCTCGCCGAGGATGTGCAGGCGGCCGAGGCGCGCCTTGTCGAGCGCCTCTTCCATGATCTTCAGGTCGAGGCCCTGGATCTTGATGTCCATCTGGATCGAGGTGATGCCGGTCGTGGTGCCGGCCACCTTGAAGTCCATGTCGCCGAGGTGGTCCTCGGAGCCCAGGATGTCGGTCAGGATGGCGACCTTCTTGCCTTCCTTGATCAGGCCCATCGCCACGCCGGCGCAGGCGGCCTTCATCGGGACGCCCGCGTCCATCAGCGACAGCGAGCCGCCGCAGACGGTGGCCATCGACGAGGAGCCGTTCGACTCGAGGACTTCCGAGACGATCCGCATCGTGTAGGGGAACTCCTCGTACCGCGGCAGCAGGGGCTGCAGCGCCCGCTCGGCGAGCATGCCGTGCCCGATCTCGCGGCGGCTGGTGCCGCGGATCATCTTGACCTCGCCGGTGCAGTACGGCGGGAAGTTGTAGTGGAGCATGAACGACTTGGTCGTTTCACGCGCCACGTCGATGCTGTCGATGCGCTGCTCGTCGTCCGCAGTGCCGAGGGTCACGGCCACCAGCGCCTGCGTCTGGCCGCGGGTGAAGAGCGAGGAGCCGTGCGCGCGCGGCAGCAGGCTGGTCTCGATGCTGATCGGCCGGACGGTGTCGGTGTCCCGGCCGTCCACCCGCTCGCCCTTGTCGAGGACCTGGGCCCGCATGACGCGGTATTCCACTTCCTCGATCTCGTTGCCGATGGTTCGCCCCTGGTCGGGGAACTCCGCCAGCAGCTGCTCGACGACGGACGCCTTGACCTTGGCGACGCCCTCGGAACGGCCGGCCTTGTCCTTGGCGTTGATGGCCTTGGCCATGGCCTTCTCGGCCAGCTCCTCGACGCGCTTGGTGAGCGCCGCGTCCCGCTCGGCCTTCACCCATGCCATGGTCGGCTTGGCTGCCTTGGAAATGACCTTCTGCGCGATGCCGATCAGCTCCTTGATGCCCTTCTGGCCGATTTTCAGCGCGTCGAGCACTTCCTTCTCGGAAATCTCGAGCGCGCCGCCCTCGACCATCACGATCGAGTCGGCGGAGCCGGTCACGAAGAGGTCGATGGTGGAGAACTCGAGCTGCTGGAACGTCGGGTTGAGGATCCAGTTGCCCTCGACCTGGCCCACACGGACCGCCGCGATCGGGCCGTCCCACGGAATCGGCGAGATGGCGAGCGCCGTGGAGGCCGCGAGCACGCCGAGGACGTCGGCGTCGTTCTCCTGGTCGGCCGAGATCACGGTCACGAAGACCTGGATCTCGTTCTTGAAGCCCTCGGGGAAGAGCGGCCGGATGGACCGGTCGATGCCGCGGGCGGCAAGGATTTCCTTGTCCGACGGGCGTCCCTCACGCTTGAGGAACCCGCCCGGGATCTTGCCCGCGGCGTAGGTCTTCTCGCGATACTCGACGGTGAGGGGGAAGAACGGGAGGGTGGAGACGGTCTTGGAGACGGTCACCGCCGCCAGGACCATGGTGTCGCCGAAGCGGACGAGGCACGAGCCGGCGGCCTGCTTCGCCATCTTGCCGGTCTCGATCACGAGGGTCCGGCCGGCGAATTCAGTTTCAATCCGATGCACAGTCACAACCTTTTCTTTTCTCAGAGCACGCAATGCAAAGAGGGCGTCCCGTCGTGCTCGGTCGGGACGCCCTCGCCCACGGGCTGCGGTTAGTGGCGGAGACCCAGTTGCTCGATGAGCGTCCGGTAGGTCGGCAGGTCACTCCGCTTCAGGTACGTCAGGAGGCGCCGCCGAGTGCCGACCATCTTCAGGAGACCCCGGCGACCGTGATGGTCCTTCGAATGGGTCCGGAAGTGTTCGGTGAGCGAGTTGATCCGCTCGGTGAGCATGGCCACCTGCAAGGGGGCGGACCCGGTGTCCGTCTCGTGGAGGCGATGCTTTTCGGTGACTGCCTGCTTGTCGAAGCTCATGCTGTCGATTTCCGTTGGGTGCCCGCGTGGGCAACGTCATTCGTTCGCGATTCTTTCGAGCACAGCAAAATAAACCGCTAGTTGTGTCGTGACAAGGGGTTGGACATTCGCCGCCCTGCGGCCAGCCCGCCCGACGCCGCCCTCG
Source organism: Gemmatimonadota bacterium (assembly GCA_022710485.1). Taxonomy (GTDB): domain Bacteria; phylum Gemmatimonadota; class Gemmatimonadetes; order Gemmatimonadales; family GWC2-71-9; genus SPDF01. The sequence goes on from JAKLGU010000001.1 coordinate 472,741, forward strand.
TGCTGTCACGTAAGACAATCACGGACAACGGTTTAGCCAAGGTTGGCGAAAATCCTGCTCAAGTCGTTCCAGAAGGCGAAGACCATCAGCGCCATGACCATGACCAAGCCCACCAGCGTCAGCCGTTCCCGGAGCTTGAGCGAGAGCGGGCGCCGGAGGATGCCCTCCGCCAGGAGGAAGAGGAACTGTCCGCCGTCCAGGATCGGGATCGGCAGCAGGTTGAGCACCGCCAGGTTGATCGAGATGACGCCGAGGAAGCCGAAGAAGACGCCGAGGCCCGCCTCGGCCGACGCCTGCGCCATCTGGCCGATGGCGATCGGCCCCCCGATGTTCCGCCCGGCCACCCGGCCGGTCAGCATGCCGCGCACCGTCCGGACGACCGTGGTGGAGGCGTTGACGGTCGCGTCGAAGCCGGCGCCGATGGCCTCGACGAACGTCAGCGGCTCATAGACCACCTGCCCGCTGTTCCCGACGCCGATCCGGCCGATCGTCTGCTCCGCGCCGTCTGGGCCGGAGACCACTTCCGGCAGCGGCGTCACCATCACGGTCAACGTGTCGGCGCCGCGCGCCACCGCCACCGCGACGGTGTCCCCTGCCCGGCCCTTGATGGCGGACATCAGGTCCCACCACTGCGGGATCGGGGTCCCGTCCACACTGAGGATCAGGTCATGGGGCTTGAGGCCGGCGCGGCTGGCCGGCCCGCCGGGGTTGACGGTGCCAATGGTCGGCGGGCGCCAGGAGCCAATTGCCTGGGCCGCCAGCGCCCGCTCCTCGACGGCGTCGGGATGGATCGGCAGGCGGACCTCCGGCTTGCCCGCCACCGCGATCGTGACGGTGTCGGTCGTGCCGTTCATGATCCCGTCCACCACCTCGCCCCACTGGTGCACCGCGACCCCGTTGACGGCCACGATGCTGTCGCCCGGCGCGAGCGCCGCCAGCGGCGCCAGCACCGCCGGGAGGCCGGTGGTGTCCACGACCCCGACGCGGGTCTCGGGGTCCACGGCCCGGCCGTTCTTCGCGGCCAGCCCGGTGAACACCAGCCAGGCGAAGAGGGCGTTCATCGTCACGCCGGCCAGGATGATGACCATCCGCTTCCACACCGGCTTCGCCTCGAAATACGACTCCGGCGGCACGACCACATCCGGTGTCGCGCCCTCGAGCGCGCTGCTGGTGGACTCCTCCTCGGCGGTGGCCATCTTCACGTAGCCGCCGAGCGGCAGCCAGCAGATGGCGTACTCGGTGTTCCGCCAGCGGAACGAGAGCCCTGGGATCGGGTTCCCGATGCCGAGCGCAAAGCGGTGGACCCACACGCCAGCCCACTTGGCGGCGAGGAAGTGGCCGGCCTCGTGCACGAAGACGAGGATGCCGAGCACGACGAGCAGGGACGCGAGTGTCTGGAGGGCGATCACGACATCTCCTCGAGGGCACGGGCCCGCGCCCAGCGGTCCGCCTCGCGCACCGCGGCGAGCGCGGTGGCGGGTTGGGTGGTGTGGGCGTTGAGCACCGCATGGATCGTGTCTGCAATTCGGCCGAACGGAATCCGTCGGTCCAGGAAGGCGGCCACCGCCGCCTCGTTGGCGGCGTTGAACACCGCCGGCGCCGTCCCGCCGGCCCGGCCGGCGGCGACGCCGAGATCGAAGGTGCGGAAGAGGTCGGCCCGCACCGGCTCGAAGGTCAGCGACCCCGCCGCGATCGGGTCGAACCGCGGCACGCCGCTGTCGGGCAGACGGACCGGGTGCGTCAGCGCGTAGAGGATGGGCAGCTCCATGGTCGGGAAGCCGAGCTGCGCCAGGACGCTCCCGTCGCCGAACTCCACGAAGGCGTGCACGATGCTCTGCGGGTGCACCACGACCTCGATGCGGTCGTAGGGGAGCCCGTAGAGGAAGTGCGCCTCGATCACCTCGAGCGCCTTGTTGGCGAGGGTGGCGCTGTCCACCGAAATCTTGCTTCCCATGCTCCAGGTCGGGTGCCGGAGCGCCTCCTCGACCGTCGCCTCCTGCACCCGCTCGGCCGGCCACTCGCGAAACGGACCGCCGGACGCCGTCAGGATCAGCCGCTCGAGCTGGCCCCCGTGACCCGCCAGGCACTGGAGCACCGCGCTGTGCTCGCTGTCCACCGGGACCAGTTCCCCGCCCCCCTCACGCGCCGCCTCGAGGACGAGCTCCCCCGCCATGACCAGCGATTCCTTGTTGGCGAGCGCCACCCGCTTCCCCGCCCGGAGCGCCGCCAGCGTCGCGTCGAGACCGGCCGCGCCCACCACCGCGTTGACCACGATGTCGACCGCAGGGTGCGTGGCCGCCTCGATCAGCACGCCGGGGCCGCCGCCCGGTGCGGAGGCGTCCCCCGGCCCGACGAGGCCGGCAAAGTCAGGGTTCCATTCCAATCGCTGGGATTCGAGCAGGGAGGCGTTGCTGCCGGCGGTGAGGGCGACCACGCGGAAGTGCTCCCGCTGCCGCCGGAGGACTGCCAGCGTGCTCCGGCCGATGGAGCCGGTCGAGCCCAGCACCGCCACCCCACGCATCAGATCGCGCCGAGCAGGCGGAAGAGAAGCGCCGCGATGGGGAGGACGAAGATCAGGGAGTCGAACCGGTCGAGGACACCGCCGTGGCCGGGGATGAGCCTGCTGGAATCCTTGACGCCGGCCTCGCGCTTGAGGAGGGACTCGGCGAGGTCACCCACCTGCCCCACCACGCCGAGCAGGAGCCCGATAAGGGCGCCCGCGGCGACGCCGAGGTCGAATCCGGCCGGCCGGAGCACGAACGCGACGAGGAGCGCGCCCGCCAGGGCGGCGCCGACCAGCCCGGCGATGCCGCCGGAGCGGGTCTTTCCGGGGCTGATCGTCGGCGCCATCTTCGGCCCGCCGAACGCGCGGCCCCCGGACATCGCGGCCGAATCGCCGACCCAGGTCACCACCAGCGGGAAAAACACCAGCGCGGTGCCCTCCCAGGAGCGGAGGCCGAACGACGAGTGGCGCAGGACGAGAAGGAAGGCGGGGAGGGCGGCGGCGTACACCGGCCCGACGAGGGTGACCGCCGCCGCGCCGAGGGGATGGGCGTCGGGAGCGCGGCTGGCCGTCGCCCAGGTGAGCACCGTCAGGACCCAGAGCGCGCCGACGTAGGGCCACCAGTCGAGGATCCCGAGGTTGACGTCGGGCCGGCTGAGCGACAGCCAGGTCAGCGGCGCGGCGAGGGCGGCGGCGCCGAGACCCAGCAGGGGCGACGGGTGGACGCCCCGTTCGCGGGCAAAGGCGAAGAGCTCGCGGGTGCCCAGCACGCCTGCGGCGGTGAGGAGCGCCACCAGCGCCCAGCCACCGTACCAGACGATGCCGAGCGCCACCGGGATCGCGACGACCGCGAACGCGATCCGCGCCTGCATGTTGCGGTCCATCAGATCGGGACGCGTCCGAAGCGGCGGTCCCGCCGCTGGAACTCGAGCACCGCCTCGTAGAAGTCACGGCGGGTGAAGTCAGGCCAGAGGACGGGCGTGACGTACAGCTCCGCGTAGGCCAGTTGCCAGAGCAGGAAATTGGAGAGGCGGAGCTCGCCGGAGGTGCGGATGAGGAGGTCGGGATCGGGCCACGGCGCGGTGTAGAGCCGGCGAGCCACGGCGGCCTCGTCCACTTCGGCGGGGACCAGCCGGCCGGCGGCGACGTCCTCCGCGATGAGGCGCGCGGCGCGCGTGAGCTCCGCGCGGGAGCCGTACGAGATGCAGATGTTGAGCGCCAGCTCGGTGCCGCCGGCCGTCTCCCGGATGGTCTCGTCCACCGCCGCGCGCGCGCTCGGCACCAGGCGGTCGAGATCGCCGAGGAACCGGACCGCCACCCCCTTGGCCACGAGCTCCGCCCGTTCCCGGGCGATGTACTCCTCGAGGAGCGCCATCAGGGCGTCGATTTCTTCGGGGGGGCGCTGCCAGTTCTCCTGGGAAAACGCGAACAGGGTCAGGACCTTGACCCCCGCCATGCGGGCGCCCTCGACCGCCTCCCGGACCGCCTGCATCCCGGCCTGGTGGCCGGCGGGGCGCGGCAGGGCCCGCGCCTGCGCCCAGCGGCCGTTGCCGTCCATGATGATCGCGACGTGGGCGGGGACGGCGTCCTGCTGGAGGATCGTGTCGAGCAGCGGATCGCTCATGCCGTCAGACTTCCATGATTTCCGCTTCCTTGGACTTGATCACCTCGTCGACGTGCTTCACGTGCTCGTCGGTGATCTTCTGCACGTCCTTCTCGGCGCGCGTCTTGTCGTCCTCGGAAATGTGCTCGAGCTTCTTGATCTTGCCGAGGGTGTCGGTCCGCGCGTGGCGGATGGCGATGCGTCCCTCCTCGGCGAGCTTGTGGACCACCTTGACCAGCTCCTTGCGCCGCTCCTCGGACAGGGCCGGCAGCGGCACCCGGATCAGGTTGCCCTGCGAGGCGGGGTTGAGCCCGAGGTCGCCGTCGCGAATGGCCTTCTCGATGACGGGGGCCAGCGCCTTGTCGAACGGCTGCACCGTCAGCATACGGGGCTCGGGGGCCGCCACCATGGCCACCTGGTTGAGCGGCACGAGGGAGCCGTACGCCTCGACGCGGATGGTGTCGAGGAGGGCCGTGCTCGCCTTGCCGCTCCGGATGCCGGTCAGCTCGCGCTTGGTGCTTTCCACCGCCTTGGTCATCAGCTCGCGGCAGTGCTTCAGCAACTCTGGGATCGTGGTCATCGGACGAGGGTCCCGACCCGCTCGCCACGCAGGATCCGCGCGATGGCGCCGGGTTCGTTGATGTTGAACACCTGGATGGGAAGCTGGTTGGCCTTGCAGAGCCCGAACGCGTTGGCGTCCATCACGGCGTATCCCTTGACGATCGCCTCCTGGAAGGTGAGTTCCGGGATGAACGTGGCGGTCTTGTCGGTGCGGGGATCGGCGGTGTAGACGCCGTCCACGTTCGTGGCCTTGAGGATGACGTCGGCCTCCACCTCGAGCGCGCGAAGGACCGCGGCGGTGTCGGTGGAGAAGAAGGGGTTCCCGGTGCCGCCCGCGAAGATGACCAGGCGGCCCTTTTCGAGGTGTCGCTGCGCCCGGCGCCGGATGTAGGGCTCGGCGAGCGACTCCATCCGGATGGCGGTCATGACGCGGGTGTGGACGCCCAGCTTTTCCAGGACGTCCTGCATGGCCAGGGCGTTGATGACCGTGGCCAGCATGCCCATGTAGTCGGCGTTGACCCGGTCGAGCCCCTCGCGGCTGGCGGCGGTGCCGCGGATGATGTTGCCGCCGCCCACCACGAGGCTGAGCTGCACGCCCATGGCGTGCACCGTCTTGATCTGGTCCGCCAGGGTCTCGACGACCCGGAAGTCCACGCCCACGCCCTTCTCGCCGGCGAGCGCCTCGCCGGAGACCTTGAGCAGGGCCCGGGCGTAGGCCAGCGCCATCAGTCTTCCCCGATCTTGAACCGGGCGAAGCGGCGGACCACCACGGCCTCGCCGAGCTTGCCGGACACTTCCTTCACGAGCTGGCCGATGGTCTTGCTGTCGTCCTTGACGAACGGCTGCTCGAGCAGCGTGCGCTCCGCCACGAACTTCTTGAGCTTGCCCTCGACGATCTTGGCGCGGATGGCCTCGGGCTTCCCCTCGGCCGCCACCTGCTCCTCCGCGATCCGGCGCTCGCGCTCCAGCATCTCGGACGGGATGTCCTCGGGGTTGACGCCGATCGGGTCGGCCGAGGCGATGTGCAGCGCGATGTCCCGCGCGAGCTGGCCGAAGTCCTCGGTCCGCGCCACGAAGTCCGTCTCGCTGTTGAGCTCCACGAGCACGCCGACCTGGCCGTTGTGGTGCATGTAATTGACCACGAGGCCCTGGCTCGCGCTCCGCCCGGCCCGCTTCTCGGCCTTGGCGATGCCCCGCGCGCGCAGCATCTCACCGGCCTTGTCCATGTCGCCGCCGGCCTCCTCGAGCGCCTTCTTGCAATCCATCATGCCGGCACCGGTGCGGGCGCGGAGCTCGGCAACGTCCTTCGCGGAAATCGTCTTCGTCGTCATCGGGTATGGCTCACCAAGTAGTGGTGGATAGTGAAACCGCCGCCCAGGCCGGTTGGAGGCCGGGGGCGGCGGCGCGCTGGATCCCGCGGGGCCGGACTAGGCGTCCGACTCTGCCGCGGCAGCCGGGGCGGCCGCCTCGGCCTCCCCCGGCTCCGCCTCGCCCTTCAGCCGGGCCGCGATGGCCTCCGGCTTCGGCCGGCGCTTCCGGCGGGCCCGGCGCTTCTTGCGGTCCGCGTCGGCGTCGCCCTCGGTGCCGGAATCGGTGCTGTACGTCTCGGCGTCCTCGGCGTCGGCGACTTCGCGGGCCGGCATCTGGGCGCGGGCCTCGGCGATCGTCTCCGCCAGGGCGTGGGTGATCAGCATGACGGCGCGGATCGCGTCGTCGTTGCCCGGGATCGGCACCGTGATCACGTCGGGGTCGGCGTTGGTGTCCACGATGGCCACCACAGGGATCCCGAGCTTGTTCGCCTCGGCCACCGCGATCTTTTCCTTCTTGGCGTCCACGACGAAGAGCGCGCCCGGCAGCCGGTTCATGTTCTTGATGCCCTCGAGGTTGCGCGACAGCTTCACGCGCTCCCGCTCGAACAGCAGCTTTTCCTTCTTGGTGTAGCTCTCGAACTCGCCTTCCTGCGACCCCTGCTCGAGGTCCCGCAGCCGCCGGATCTGCTTCTTGACGGTCTGGAAGTTGGTGAGCATGCCGCCCAGCCACCGCTCGGTCACATAGTGCCCGCCGCTCGTGGCCGCCTCCGCCTGCACCACGCTCTTGAGCTGGCGCTTGGTGCACACGAAGAGCACGCTGTCGCCCTTCAGGACGACCGTCCGGAGGAGCTCCTGCGCCTTGATGATCTGGCGGAGGGTCTTCTGCAGGTCGATGATGTAGATGCCGGAACGTTCGGCGAAGATGAAACGGCGCATCTTCGGGTTCCACCGACGGGTCTGGTGGCCGAAGTGTACGCCGGCTTCGAGCAGGTCCTGCAGTGCGGGCTGTGACATGCGAGTTCGTCGATCCTTCGATTGTGAGGGTTGTCCGGCCATCGCCTTCGTCTTCCGGCCTGACCCCTGGGGGGCACCCGGGTCGGAATCCGGCGATGTGGATGATGGCGGCCGCTCGGCCGCCTGCGCTGCTACCGCTTGCTGAACTGGAACCGCTTCCGGGCGCCCGGACGGCCGGGCTTCTTGCGCTCGACGGCGCGCGGATCGCGCGTCAGGAGCCCGGCGGCCCGCAGCTTGGCCCGGTGCAGGCCGTCGGCCTCCACCAGCGCCCGCGCGATGCCGTGCCGGAGCGCACCCGCCTGCCCCGCCTGCCCGCCGCCGTCCACGTGCGCCGTGACGTCAAATGCGCCGAGGGTGTCGGTGGCGGTGAACGACTGCTGGATGTGCTGCACCAGCGAGGGCCGCGGGAAGTAGTCGCCGAGGGTGCGGCCGTTGATGTCCCACTTGCCCGTGCCGGGCGTCAGGTACACACGGGCGACGCTGGTCTTGCGCCGACCCACCGCCTGCCACCGGAATTCGGGAGAAGCCGTCATGCGCTCACCTTCTGGGTGCTGGACTGAACCGTGTAGGGCTTGGGCTGCTGCGCCGCGTGCGGGTGCTCCGCGCCGGCGTACACCTTGAGCTTGCCGCGCAGGTGCTGCTTGGCGAGCGAGGTCTTCGGCAGCATGCCGAAGACGGCCTTCTCGATGACCCGGTCGGGGTGCTTGGCCATCATGTTCCGGGCGGTCGTGTGCGTCTCGTGACCCATGTACCCGGTGTACTTGAAGTAGGTCTTGCCATCGAGCTTCTTGCCCGTCAGGCGGACCTTTTCCGCGTTGATGACGATGACGAAATCGCCCACGTCCATGTGCGGCGTGAACGTCGGCTTGTGCTTGCCCCGGATGAGCTGCGCCACTTCGCTGGCCAGCCGGCCAAGGGGCACGTCCTGGGCGTCCACGATCAGCCACTCGTGGTGGATGTCGTCGGGCGTCGCGCTGAAGGTCTTCATGGTCATTCCTGCCAGTTGCCTGAAAACGGGTAAATCGACACAGACCTTAATGATAGCGGGGAATATCGGCTCCGGTCAAGCCACCCCGTCCACACCCCCAGCTGGCTCCGGGGCCGCCAGGACCACCAGGACCTGGCCCTTTTCGACCGCCGTTCCCGCCGCCACCCGGACCGCCGCGACCACCCCAGCCGCCGGTGCCTTGATCTGGTTTTCCATCTTCATCGCCTCCAGCACCGCAAGCCCCGCCCCCGCCACCACTTGCTGGCCCGGCTCGACCAGGACACGGAGCACCAGCCCCGGCATCGGCGCCTTGACCTCCCCGGCCCCGGCCCGCTGACGACCCTCCCCCGTCAGGCTCCGGATATGCCGGGTCCGCTCGTCGACCACCGAGGCCTCCCAGCGCTCCCCCCGGCAGCCGACCTCCCACTCCCCTCGCCGGGGGGAATCCATCGAGAACACGACCGTTCGCTCCCCCAGCCGGAGCTGGCGGAGCGGCGTGCCCGGGAGCGGCTCCAATGCGGCCGGAATGAGTTCGCCGTCCACCCGGACTCCGCCGGCCTCGATGCTCACCTCGACCTCCACTCCCGCCACCTGCACGAAGTACTTCATCCGACAGCCTCCAGGATCGCCACCGACTCCACGTGCGCGGTCTGCGGAAAGAGATCGAAGGCACGCAGGGCGGCGAGGCGGGGAGGCGGGGAGGCGGGGATGCCGGACAGCAGTCGCCTCAGGTCACGGGCCAGCGTCGCGGGATCGCAACTGATGTAAGCGATCTTCCGGGGGCCGGCCGCGGCGATCGCATCGGTCACGCGCCCATCCATGCCGGTGCGGGGCGGGTTGGTCACCACGACGTCTGCCGGCGCAAGTGTCGGCACGATGTCCTCCGCCCGGCCCGCATGGCGCCGCACCCGTTCCGCGGGGCCGCGACGGGTCGCCTCGACCACGGCGCGGGGGTCGACCTCGACGCTCTCCACCTCGGCGCCCCCGGCGGCCAGCCGCGCGGTCGTCTCGCCCACACCCGCATAGAGATCCCACGCCTTCAGGCCCGCCACCCTGCCCAGCTGGGAGAGCGCCCAGGTGCGCACCCGGTCGCCCATGGCGGGATGGACCTGCTCGAAGACCGTGGCAGGATACGGCTCGGCGGCGCCTGCCATCGCGCGCGGTGCGCCAGATTCCGGCACCCACCAGAGCACGGCCGGCACGCCACGACGCACCAGCGCCACGTGCAGCAGCGCAGCGGACCGCCAGGCCGTCTGGCCCCGCACCCGCACCACCAGGTGGAGCCCGCCATCACGGTCGCGGCGAAGCACGAGCTGCTCGGCGTTCTCCGGCAGGAGCGCTCGGTGCTCCCGCACCGCGCTCCAGAGGTCCATCAGCGCCGGATCGGCGATCAGGCACCGCTCGAGATCGAAGATGTCACCTGGGCGGCCCTGGCGATGGAACCCGATGGTGCGCGCCCCGTCCGAGACCGTCAGCGTGACCTTGTTCCGATAGCCCCATGCGACCGCCGCCGGCTCGATCTCGGGATCCTCGACCTCGAGCTTGCCGATCCGCCGCAGCGCCTCTCCTACCATGACGCGCTTTGCCGCGAGCTGCGCCGGCATGGAGAGCTGCTGCAGCTGGCAGCCGCCGCACTGCTCCCGTCCGAAATGCGGACAGGCCGGCTCGACCCGGTCCGGCGACGGCTCCACGATGTCGAGCACCTCGGCCCGCGCGAAGGTCTTTGACAGCCTGACGCGGCAAAGCGTCACGAGATCCCCGGCCGCCGTCCGCGGCACGAACACCGTGCGCCCGTCGGGGAGCGCTCCCACGCCGTCCCCACCGCTGGCGATGCGGAGGATCCGGACCGGCGCGTCGCCAGGGCCGGTCAGCGGAGCCCCTCGGACCGCGCGGTAGCAAGCCACGCGGAGTGCGCCGCATCCGATTCCGCGATCGCGGGCTTTCGCGCGTGCCGCGCGGCGTCCTCCGCGAGCGCGGCGGCGATCGCGGCGAGCCTCGTCAACTCCGCCGCGGGCCGGGCCTCCGCCAGGTCGGGGCGGCGGTCGAGGAACTGGATGTCGATCTCCCCGGCCATGAACGCGGGATCGGACACCAGCCGGCGCTGGAACCCCTGGTTGCTGGCGATGCCGATGATCACGAGCTCGTCGAGGGCGCGCACCATGCGGCGCAGCGCCTCGCGGCGGTCGCGCCCCCAGACGATGAGCTTCGCCACCATCGAGTCGTAGTGCAGCGTCACGTCGTTGCCGACCTCGAAGCCGCTGTCCCACCGCACGCCCGGCCCCGCCGGCACGCGCAGGAACTCGAGCCGCCCCGTGGACGGCATGAAGCCGTTCGCGGGGTCCTCGCTGGTGATCCGGCACTCCACCGCCCAGCCGTTCGGCGCGAGCGGCCCCTCGGGCACCTGCATCGGGAGGCCGCGCGCGATGCGCAGCTGCTCCCGGACCAGGTCGATGCCGTACACCATTTCGGTGACCGGGTGCTCGACCTGGATCCGCGTGTTCATCTCGAGGAAGTAGAACGACCCGTCCGCAGCGAGGAGGAACTCGCAGGTGCCGGCGCTCCGGTAACCCACCGCCGCGGCGGCCGCCACCGCCGCGGCGCCCATCCGCTCTCGCAGCGCGGCGTCCACCGCCACGGACGGAGCCTCCTCGAGGACCTTCTGGTGCCGGCGCTGGACCGAGCATTCCCGCTCGCCGAGGTGGACGGTGCGCGTCGCATCGGCCAGGACCTGGATCTCCACGTGGCGCGGGCGTTCGATGAACTTTTCGATGTAGACGCCGGCGTCGCCGAAGGCCTTGAGCGCCTCGGACGCGGCCGTGGCGAGCGCCCCCTCGAGTTCCTCCGCGGCCCGGACCACCCGCATCCCCTTCCCACCACCGCCGGCAGCCGCCTTCACCATCACCGGATACCCCATCTCCCCGGCGAGCGCCAGCGCGGCGCCGAGGTCCGTGACCGGCGCATCGGCACCCGGCACCACGGGCACGCCGGCGGCGCGCATGCGGCGCCTCGCCTCCGTCTTGTCGCCCATGGCACGAATGGCGGTGGAGGGAGGCCCGATGAACACCAGGCCCGCCTGCTCGACCGCCTCGGCGAACGCGGCGCGTTCCGCGAGGAAGCCGTAGCCCGGGTGGATGGCCTGCGCGCCCGTTGCGCGGGCAGCCTCGAGCAGCCGGTCGATCCGGAGGTAGCTCTCGGAGGGCGCCGCCGGCCCGATCTCGACGGCCAGATCCGCCGCGCGGACGTGCGGGCTCAGGCGGTCGGCGGCGGAATAGACGGCCACCGCCTCGAGGCCCTCCTCGTGGCAGGCGCGGATGATGCGCAGCGCGATTTCGCCGCGGTTCGCGACGAGGACTCTCGTGACTGGTGTCATGGGCGTGGTGGGATGGCGGACGGCGGGCCGCTGGGGCGAAAGCCTAGCGGCGGCAGGCGGCGATCTGTGTGTCTCCGAGCAGCGCCAGCGGGCCGTCGCAAAGGCGCGGGTTGAACCCGGCGGCGGCGGTGTAGACGCCGTGCACCTCGCGGAGCCAGGAGGACTTCCCCTGCCGGTCGGCGCGGGCGAGGTCGGTCACCGTCACGACGCGGTCGCTCGAGGTGACGCCGGGCCCCGCCACGAGCACGAAGCGCATCGGGCGCAGTTCGGGCAGCGCGAGGAGGGCGCGGTCGGCCATGGGCGTGAGGCACACCGGCCGGTGCTGGGCCACCGTGGCCAGCGCCTGCTGGACCGACCACGACGAGTCGGTGCCGAGCGCGTTGGCGATTCGGTGGCGGTAGAGGGCGTCGGTGGCGTAGAAGGCGGGCACCACGATGACGACGCTGCCGGCCGCGCCCGCCGTCGCCACCACCGAGAAGATGGCCACCGTCTCGAGGTCGTTTCCGGTGGCCATGACCCCGGTGGCGGGGCAGCTGCTCAGCAGGTTGGCGCCGAGCTCCGAGATGTAGTCGGGAAGCGGCGCGACGTCGGTGGGCACCGTCCACCGGGTGAGCGCCTGGTAGCCCTGCCGCTCCACGGCATCGAGCGCCCGCTCGACTTCGAGCATCTGGCGGAGGATGACGGCCGAGTCGCCGCGGAGGCGCACCGCCTGGTCGAGGGCGGCGGCGCCGAAATCGATGTAGAGGGTGCCGGGAGAATCGGTGGGGTGCCCGGAGAGGTGCCAGTCGCGGATGTCGAGGAGGTAGAAGCGGCCGAGCTGGATCCAGGCGGAGCCGTCATCCGGGGAGGTGGCGAGGTAGCGGCTGAGCATTTCGGTGCCGATCCCGCGCTGCCCGTTCCGGGCCAGTTCCGCGGCGCGGGGCGCCACGGTCGGATTGAGCGAGGCCTGCCCCACCAGCGAGCCCGCCGATCCTGTGCCCATGAGGGCCAGCATCAGGATGCTCCGCAGGTTGGTGTGCGCCGCTCGTGCCATGCCTGCCGCCAGTCGCATTCGTGGTTCGGGGGTAAGGTCCTAAGATGGGGCCCCGTACCGAGTTTGGCTAGAGGCAGCGTCTCGGACCCCTCACCCCCACCCCCCTCTCCCTCCGGGAGAGGGGGAGTCCGAAATTCTGCCACCCCGCCCCGCTGCCCCCCTGCCCCGCCTACAACGGCATGCACCCGTGCTTCTTCGCCGGGTTCCGGTCCCGCTTGGTCCGGAGGGCCCCACGGGACACACGATCGCGCCGACGCTAACCTACCCGCTGGACGAAGATCCGGGATATCCTAAATCCGGGAGGACCCGCCGGCTCGCCTCCTGGACGCCATGCTCCTCAAACACCAGGCCCGCCGGTGGGCCTCGGCCCTCTGTCCCCAGAAGAACTCAGGCGCCCCCTCAAGGGCGCCCGTTTGGATTCGCTTGTGACCGGCACAAGGAACCAGATTCGCGAGTGACCTGAACCACCAGGTCTTCGAAATTCGGTTGCCCAGATCCATCGCTGCAGCGCAATAGCATGGCTCCAGCCTCCGAATGAGCGACGTGCATTGCGCTGCTTGTCAGGGCGTACAGCATTGTCTTGTGCTGCCGGTCCTTCCATACGTTGATGAAGGTCAGAGCCGCGGGACCCTTCGCCTCGATGATGGTCAGGCGAACCTGCTCCGGGGCGGTGTCGGTCCAAAACACCAGTTCCTTGCCAGTGATGCGTTCCACGGATACCTGGCAATGCTGCGCCGATACTCGGAGGCCCTGGACATACTCCGCCGTGAAGGAGACAAACCGAATGCTGATCACATCTCCCTCAGCCACCCCGAGCATGAATCGACGATGCAGTACGAGACCCCGGTGCGTGATTGTGCCGGTAGCACTGCCCTCAAAGAGAGGGGTAAAATCCACCAATCAGGGCCTCCCTTGGAAGCTACTCCTGGCTAGTTAACGATAGGGATCAACAGCTCGGTGCTGATCTGGCGTGACGGCTTCGACCTGAATACCCCCGTCCCGACGCGGTAACGGAGTGTGATGCAGCTCGACAGATTCCCCGTCAATCTGAGGTGCATTGCCCCGCTTCATTCGCGATATATTGCCTGCACCCCAGCGCTCCGCGGCACCTTCAGAAGCTGCCTCGGTCTTCCAAAATCGCCGGCGCTGTGTTGTCCAACTTCTTCCGGCAGTGGCTGCGGTCTCCTGCGCTGTATGAGCCCCGCTTGAAGTGACGAGCTTGCCTACCCCGGTCGCACCAGCATCTACTCCTTGGCGAGCTGCCCGCCCAGAACCCACGAGGGTGCCAAGCGCAGTGGCGACTCGTTGAGCACCGCTTAGTGCCTCGCCGGTGATTAGGTCCCGACCAACAACAGCTCCAGCGATGTCGACCGCATCACCGACGCCGGGAATCAGCCCCACGGCGAGTGAGACACCCGCGGCCCCCAAGCAACTGCTCGGAGGTATTGGACACAGCCCAAACGGATCGGTGTAGGTCGCCGGGTTGTTCCCATTAAACTGGTACAGGTTCAGCCCGCCCGCCACCCCGAGCGGATCCTCCTGCTTCCACCGCCCCGTCCGGCTGTCGTACGCCCGGTTCCGGAAGTAGGAGACCCCTCCCGGGGCCCCGCTCCCCTGCCGGTTCACGTCGAAGGTGAAGCCGTTCTGCGTGGCGCCAGCGTACTGCCACGCCCCCCGGTCCGTCGAGACGTCGGCCTCCACCAGGAAGCCCGAGCTGTCCCCCACCGCCAGCTGCCGGCCCTGGCCGTCCATCACGAAGTAGAGGGTCTGGCGGTAGGCGGCGCTCAGGGCGAAGCGCCAGCCGGTGATCATGGCCGCGGCGGCGGCGGCTAGCGCGTGCGTGCGGCAGCCCCTACAACGCCACGAGGCGTGGGCGGTGCCCGCCCCACGGAAGGAAGGAACTCCATGTTACTCTGCGTTGGCGCGGATCGATAGAAAGTGGGTGCGGCTAGATGGGGACTCCAGCGCGGGAGCAATCCCCTGGTTGGCCCGGCCTTGGTGCCTAAACGGCTCCATCCGATCGAACACCCATCACACTCGGCTCTCTCGCCATCAAGTGGCTGGGTTCGGGGGGGACGTCGCTCAAAGCAAGTCCCTCACTCGCCGGTCGACGAGCGCCCTGACGAGTGCCCCTGATTGATCAGCCCGGCGGATTCCCTCAATGGAAGTCCAGGAGCGGAGGGTCGGGATCGCGATATCCCGAACCAATTCCCGGAAGTCAGTACTACCGCCCACAACCGCTGCACGTCCAGGAGTGGATTCGACTTCCACGTCGGAATTTGCCGGAACGATAGTCCCCAATCGCAACCGAAGATGCGCGCGATCTCCGCGCGGCCACTCGCAAGGTTCGATCAGTTGGACCCAGGCCGCGAGGTTCAGGTAGACCTCCGGCCCCCACTGAGACCGCTGGAGTTCTGCGAAAGCTGTCACCTCACGGCCTCTCAGGTACCACGCCTGTTTCTTCCGCACAAAGCCCGCTTCCTCGAGAAGGCCGTCAAGTTCTGAGGCGATCGGATCACGCTTCCTCACCTCAGCCTCCTAGCGTGGCGAGTATGTCTCAACAACCCCTGTCCATTTCTCACCGGTAACCTGTTCAAGCTCCTTGCGATAGCCTTCGACTTGCCGCTCGCCTCTCCGCATTGCCGACGGGTTATTCGGCTTCAATTCCTTCACGACCCGCGTCTGGTAGTTGACCGCGTCTGGCCTCTTTCCGCTTGGGAGCCGCTCCTCCTTCACGAACCCTGGGCCTGGGTCCCACGCACGGTGAACCGCCCGACCTTGCGCAGCCTGAACGGACTCCCCTCCACGCGCAACCCTTGCTCCGGCATCCGCCGCCCCTATCACCCGCTTGGCGACCCCGAACGATGGCACCCCCGGTACCGCGCCAGCGACGTCAAGAGCCGCGTTCACGAACGTGCCGAGCGAGGGTGCAGCGACGAATTCTACGACACTCGCTACCGCAACCGCGATGTCCACGCAATTGGATGGTGGGATCGGACACAATCCAAACGGATCGGTGTAGGTCGCCGGGTTGTTCCCATTAAACTGGTACAGGTTCAGCCCGCCCGCCACCCCGAGCGGATCCTCCTGCTTCCACCGCCCCGTCCGGCTGTCGTACGCCCGGTTCCGGAAGTAGGAGACCCCTCCCGGGGCCCCGCTCCCCTGCCGGTTCACGTCGAAGGTGAAGCCGTTCTGCGTCGCGCCGGCGTACTGCCACCCGCCCCGGTCCGTCGAGACGTCGGCGTCCACCAGGAAGCCCGAGCTATCGCCTACCGCCAGCTGCCGGCCCTGGCCGTCCATCACGAAGTAGAGGGTCTGGCGGTAGGCGGCGCTCAGGGCAAAGCGCCCCAGAAGGAGCTCGTCCGCCCCCGGGGCGCTCACGAAGCGCCAGCCGGTGATCATCGCCGCCGCGTTGGGCCCGTCATGGGTGGTCCAGACCGCGTCGAGCGCGCAGGGCAGGCTCGGCTGCCCCTCGGGGTCGTACTGGCATCGGGTGGGGTGGAAGTGGTGCGCCAGGTTCCCGTTGGGATCGAAGCCGTCGGCGTAGCGGTACCCCGTGTTGCGGCCCAGCGCGTCGTAATACTCCCACCGCTGGAGCGGCGCATTCACCGTCGTGACCGGGGCCGAGTCCCGAACCCGGGACCCGTCGGCGTCGTACCGAAAGTCCACCCGGGTGCCGGAGAGGACGTTGCGGTCGTACTGGACGCGGTTGCTGAGCGCCGCGATGGCCATGGTGTCCCGGCCCGGGTAGCCCCCGCTCGACTGGTAGCGCACGATCAGGTTGCCGGACGCATCGTAGCGCAGCGAGTCCACCTTGAGCTCGTCCCGCTGGATGACGAGCTCGCTCCGCCGGTTATAGCGATTGGAGAGATTGCGCTGGCTTCCCGCCGCCCCGCCCTTCCCGCACGGCAGGAGCAGGCTGTCCTGGCTGTTGAAGGAGGTGCAGCTAGTCCGCTGGTGCAGGATGCGCCCGATCGCATCCACGGAGTCGACCAGGAAGGTGAAGTCGAAGCGGTCGGTGCCGCCCGTCGGCGCGGCGGGATTGGCGGACACGACCCGGCGCAGGACCCCGAGCGCGTCGTAGGAATAGGCGACGGTCATCCCCGGGATGGGGTAGGTGATCTGCCGCCGCCGGCCCAGCGCGTCGTACGTAAAGGTGAAGACGCGCGTGGCCATGGCATTCGCGAAGCCGCTGCTGTCCATGCGCACCACCATCGAATCCAGGGTGCCCGTGGCCTGTCCATACACGTACCGCACGGAGTCTTGGCCCCCGGCCACGAGCAGGGTGCGCGCCCCCGTGGCGTCGTAGGTGTAGTCCAGCGAGTCGGTAAAGCCGGTCACCGTGGTCTTGGTGCGGAGCGCGCCGTCCCCCCAGTACGTCCGGCGGATGACGTGACCCTGCTGGTTGCGGCTCACCAGCAGGTTCCCGAGCAGGTCGTAGGTGGAGCTGAGGCTGTCGCCGGGGATGAGGGTGCCATCCCCGGGGAAGGTGCTGGCCCGTTGGGGGAAGATCAGGGCCGTCCGTCGGCCCAGGGAGTCATACCGGTACCGGGTCACGAAGCCGGTCCGGGTGCGGATCGAGTCCAGCAGGCCGTTCCGGTTGTAATAGAAGAGCTGCTGCGCCCCGGCCTCGTCCTGCTCCCTGGCCACCTGGAGCCGGGCGTCGTGGAGGTACTTGCGCTTGACGTTGCGCGGATCAAGGATGGAATCCACCGTGCCAGACATCGAGTAGCCGTAGCGCGTGAGCAGCGTGGAGGGCAGCCCGGGCAGGAAGAGTCGGGTGGAATCGACGCAGACGAACTGATTCGTAAGGCAGCCGCCCAGCGGGCTCGGCACCGTCGGGTGGGTGTGCTTGCTGGTGTAGAAGGTCTGCAGCGTCTCCCGGTTCATCACGTCATAGGTGTGCCTGGTCCGGGTCCCGAGGGGGTCGTAGACATCCGTGATCCGCCCGAGGGAATCCACGACGTAGCTCGTGACCACACCCGCCGGGGAGGTGCCGGTCCGGAGATTCCCGTTGGGGTCGTAGGTGAAGCCCTGCACCTGGTTGCGGACGCTGTCGGTGCCGGCCGACTGGACCCAGGTCTCGACCTGATGCTCCGTCACGCTGGTCACGAGCCCCATGAACGCGCCGCTGGCAATGTAGGCAAAAGAGGTGCGGTGACCGCCCGGGTCGATCACGCTATCGGTCAGCCCCAGGGCGGTGTAGCGATAGTCGGTATGCCGCCCCAGCACGTCCTGCACCCGCGAGGGAGAATCCGGGGCGTTGGCGTTGGCGTAGGAATAGGTGGTCGCCTTGGTCGGCCGCAGATCCAGGTGCCGCGTGCTGTCGCGTCGCTCCACCAGGTTGCCCCGCGGGTTCCAGCTCATCCGCACGATCCGGCCGCCCGCCCCCGGCGTCGTGGCGTGCGGATACTGGACGCGCGTCGGCACTGCCGGAAGCGAGGCCGCACTGTCGTAGGCAATGGTCGTGATGGTATTCAGGCCGAGATTGGTGATCCTGGTCGGTTGCCCGAAGCGGTTCACGAGGATGTCGCTCGCGTCTCCCGTCCCCGCGATCGGCCCATCGACCCGGCTCGGCAGCCCAGTCGCAGCGCTCGTGACCCCGGTCGAGGTGTCCGCGTAGGGCAGCGCGAGCCCCTGCTCATCCCACGGCGTGAGCGCCGTCGTCGCAAAGAGCGTCGCCGCGCTGTCGGTCTGGATATTGACCACGGTGACCCGGGCATTGTTGGCGTATGTGAAACTGGTATACGCGCTGTCGCCCTGCATCCCCTTCCGAGGATAGATCCGTTTGCTGAGGCGACCGCCCGTATAGGTGAACCGGGTCACCTGGCCGTCCGGATCGGTGAGCGCCCTGAGGGTGTCCAGCGCCATGGTGCTCTTGAGTCGCCGCGCCCCGGGGTCGCGGATGCTGTCCAAACGGGCCGTCGTCGCGTTCCAGTGGAAGGTGTAGCGCCGCGCCGTGCCAGTGTCCGGCGGCACCGTGATGGTGCTGAGCCGCGCCTGCCCCGCCACCGTCCCCCATGAGAAGAGGGTGCGCGCGCCGACCCGGTTCCGGGTGAATCGGTGCCGCCCGGTGGCATCGAAGGTCACCGCCGCGCCGTGCTTGAGGTCTCGGCGGTACCACTGCTGGCATCCCGGCGTGCAGAGAGTGTCGAAGCGGACCAGGCTGTCGGGCGCGTCGCCGACGGCGCCAAGGAAGGAGTTGCTGCCCGGCGTGGGCTTCGTGTAGAGCCGGATCGAGCCGTCGCCCGCCACCCACACGCGCCGCGTGCTGTCGCTGGGGTCGGTGAACACCTGCTCCAGCCCCAGCAGCGCCCAGCCCTTGCCGAACTCACTGGCGGAGCGGTTGACCACCAGCACGGTGCCGGTCACCGTGGCGTCATAGGTGCTGGTCGCGTAGACGTTGCGGGCGGTGAGCGTCATCGGGTACGCGCCCGTCGCGAGACCGGTGATCCCGCGGCCGATCACCATCTGTTTCGTCTGGCCCGCGGAAAAGGAGGCGTACTGGGCGCTGTCCTTCGCCATGCCGGTGGTGGGATTGCCGACGGTGAGGAAGAGCCGGATGCTTTGCGGCGTGTTGGTGCTCGGCGGCTGCGACACGTTGGCGGCCACCAGGACCAGCCCAGTGGCGGTGGCCGAATTGTAGAGCAGCGCGAGCGAGCGGTCCCGGCCGAGCGTGCGGTACGCCGGCAGTCCATGCGTCACGAAGAGGTCGCCGCAGGAAATGCCGGCTGCCTCCCCGGCCCCCGTGGTGAGGCAGAGCCCGCGATCGACATTGCTGCCGTTCTGATTCTGGAGCACGATCGTCGGCGGCCCCACCGCCTCCACCGTGACGGTGTACCAGCCGTAGTCGGTGCCGGAGCTGAGCCCGACCTCCCCGACGCCGCCCGCCCCGGCCGAGTACGTCACGGTGACCTCCACCTCCTCGTTGGGGTCCAGACTCACCGAGGAGGGGGTGACGGTCCCGCAGGTCAGCGGCCCCGTGGTGCTGCAGGTGAGGGTCGCCGAGGCGAAGCTGGTGCCGGTATTCCGGACGACGAAGACGGCCGTGTGCCCGGCGGTGTACGCCAGCACGGTGCTGGGCTCGCCATCGGGCGTCACGACAACGCCGCCGAGACACCCCGAGACGCACATCGGCGTGATGCCGCCGCCGTCCTTTTCCTGTGCGGGGGCGTTGACCGTGATCAGGAAGAGGAACGACGCAAGACCGAGGAGGAAGCGATGCACGGACCGACTCCGGTGATGAGACGGTCCTCCACTTTGGCAGGCGGCGTGCCGTGCCGCTCCAAACTCGATGCCCTGACACGTCAACGACTTGCGTGCTCGGGGGAGCCCGGCCACCTGCCCCAGGCGCGCTGGGCGCGCGCGTCCGCGCGCGCCTCCCGCGGATCACACCCCGAGGTGCACCGTGAGGCCGAGGGCCTTCATCCGCCGATAGAGCTGATGCACCGAGATCCCCAGGGCCGCAGCCGCCGCGGAGCGGCGATACCCAGCGTCCACAAGGGCCTGCACAATTGCGGAGCGGGCCGCAGCGTCAACCGCGCGACCCAGCTGTCCGTTCCCATTCAACGGCCGGTGCCCGGGCCACTGCACCGCTCCTCGGAGGACAGACGTCGTGAGCGGCCCGTCCCCCGCCTCGAACAGGGCCCGCTCGACCACCCGCAGGAGTTCCCGCACATTCCCTGGCCAGTCGTGCCCTGACAGCGCCAGTGCGATCTCCTCGCGGGGGAGCTGAGGCCTCCCCATCCGACTGAGCAGGTGGTTGACCAGCAACGGTACATCCTCGAGCCGTTCACGCAGGGGCGGGAGTTCGATGGTGATTGCCGACACCCGGTGCCAGAAGTCCATGCGCCACCGGCGGTCCCGCACCAGCAGCTCAGCGGGCTGCTGCAGCGCCAGGAGAAGGCGAAAGCGGGCACTTCGCTCCTCCCTGTCCCCGACGCGGCGCACACGTCGCGTTTCGAGCACGCGGAGCAGCGCACTCTGCACGGCCGGCGAGAGCTCGCATGCCTCATCCAGAAAGAGTGTCCCGCCCTCAGCCGCCTCGATAAGGCCGGGTCGGTCCGTGGCGTCCGTGAACGCGCCACGCCGGGTTCCGAAGAGTTCCGACTCAACCAGCTGGGCGCTGAGGGAGGCGACGTTCAGCGCAACCAGAGGGCCGGTTCGCCTCGACAGCCGGTGCAAGGCGGTCGCCACGAGCTCCTTGCCCGTCCCCGTCTCACCCGTGATCGCGACGGGAACATCAAGGACCGCGGCGCGTCGGACCTGATCGAGGAGCGGCGCCAGCCAGCGCGCCGCGCCCACCATGCCAAGATCACTGCCTCCCGTAGAGTCCTCGCATGAGTGCACCTGTGGGAACATGGACCACCTCGGCGTCGCGCCGGCGAGAGAGTGGAGCAGGGTGCTGCGAGCAGGATGGGCCACCTCAGCCAGGAGATCGAGCGGAGACGACCCGGATGGCTTTGATGGGAGATAAGGCAGGAGATGGGCCAGCGTCGCAACGAGGGGGGGGCAATCCTACAACGTCTTTTCCTGCAAGTCCTTACGGGTATGCGTCTCCCTCGTTAACACCGGGCGCGTGCACACAGACCCAAATGATATTCTCGCAACCTATTGAAAGACAGCAACTTACGAAAACCACCCGCACAGTCGATATTGTGCACGTAGCTAACGCCATTAACAGCAATGTCTTACGGGTCTGGGAGGCGGGAGTCGAGCCTATTCTGGTGAATTCTTGCCCTCTTGATTGTGCACGCGAGTTCTTCGTCGCTAGAGCGGCATTCACCCGTGCTTCTTGGCCGGGTTCCGGTCCCGCTTGGTCCGGAGGGCCCCACGGGACACACGATCGCGCCGACGCTAGCCTACCCGCTCGACGAGAGTACGGGCGCTCCTGAATCCGGGGACCCGCCGGGCGCTAGCCACTCGCGGTCGGCAACCCAACAAGGGGTGGGCTCACGCCCACCCCTTGCCAAAGGAAACGCAACTTCTTGGCGGGTGGCATCGCAGCGGTGCGGTTCCAGCGCTTCCAGGTTGCGTCCCCCTCCACGAGGGGTGGCCGTGAGGCCACCCCGTGGCCGAAGCAATCTCGACCCGAAAGGTGTGGCCATATGGCCACGCCGATTGCGCCCCCCCTTGCGCCCACCCCGCCCCGCTGCCCCCCTGCCCCGCCTACAACGGCATGCACCCGTGCTTCTTCGCCGGATTCCGGTCCCGCTTGGTCCGGAGGGCCCGGAGCCCGTCAATGAGCCTGGGCCGAGTGTCGCGCGGGTCGATCACGTCGTCCACGTAGCCCCGGGCCGCGGCGCCCCACGGGTTCGCGAACTTCTCGGTGTACTCCTCGATCCGGCGCGTCGTCTCGGCGGCCGGGTCCGCCGCCTTCGCGATCTGCTCCTTGAACAGGATCTCGACCGCACCCTTGGGGCCCATGACGGCGATCTCGGCCGTCGGCCAGGCAAGGTTGAGGTCCCCTCGAATGTGCTTGGAACTCATCACGTCGTACGCGCCCCCGTAGGCCTTCCGGGTGATGACGGTCAGCTTCGGCACCGTCGCCTCGCAGTAGGCGTAGAGCAGTTTGGCGCCGTGCTTGATGATGCCGCCGTGCTCCTGGGCCACCCCCGGCAGGAAGCCCGGCACGTCTTCAAAGGTGACGAGCGGGATGTTGAAGGCGTCACAGAACCGGATGAACCGCGCTCCCTTGACCGAAGCGTTGATGTCGAGCACGCCGGCCAGCACCGCCGGCTGGTTGGCCACGACGCCGACCGACTGCCCCCCGAGCCGCGCGAACCCAACGAGGATGTTCCCCGCATACTCGCCCTGCACCTCGTGAAAGAGGCCGTCGTCCACCACGCGGCGGATGACGTCGTGCATGTCATACGGCTGGTTGGCGTTGGCGGGGATGACGTCCAGCAGCGCCTCGTCCCGGCGGTCCTCCGGGTCCGCGGTCGGCAGCACCGGCGCGGGGTCGAGGTTGTTGCTCGGCAGGTAGCCGACCAACTCGCGAATGGCGGCAAGGCACTGCGGCTCGGAGTCGTGGACGAAGTGCGCCACGCCCGAGGTGCCGGCGTGGATGTCGGCGCCACCGAGCTGCTCGAACGAGACGTCCTCGTGGGTGACCGTCTTCACCACGTTCGGGCCGGTGACGAACATGAAGCTCACGCCGCGCACCATGTGGACGAAGTCGGTGATGGCGGGACTGTACACCGCCCCGCCGGCGCAGGGGCCGAGGATGGCGGAGATCTGCGGCACGACGCCGGAGGCGAGGGTGTTGCGGAGGAAGATGTCGGCGTAGCCGCCGAGCGACACCACGCCCTCCTGGATGCGGGCGCCGCCGGAGTCGTTGAGGCCGATGATCGGCGCCCCGTTCCGCACGGCGAGATCCATCACCTTGCAGATCTTGGCCGCGTGGGTCTCCGACAGGGACCCGCCGAAGACGGTGAAATCCTGGCTGAAGACGTACACCAGCCGGCCGTCGATGCGGCCGGAGCCGGTCACCACGCCGTCGCCGAGGTACACCTCGTCCGCCAAGCCGAAGTCGGTGGCGCGGTGCGTCACGAAGCGGTCGATCTCGACGAAGCTCCCCTCGTCGAGCAGGAGGTCGAGCCGCTCACGCGCGGTGAGTTTGCCCTTCTTGTGCTGCTGGGCGATCCGCTTCGCGCCGCCGCCCTGCTCGGCCTCGGCCTGGCGGCGGTGCAATTCATCGAGACGCTTCCGTGAATCTGGCATAAGGGGGAATGTAGGGTCCAGCGGGGAAGCGGGGAAGCGGGGACGAAACTCGACCGAGTCGTGAAATGCGCAAGGGGCGACCGATGACAGATCGCCCCCTGGGCTCATCCTTCCCCGCTTCCCCGCTGACCTGCCGCAGTGGCTATTCGTCCGCGGGGGACTCGTCGAAGTCGGGCTTGACCGGCGGGATGATCGGCTCGTCGGGGTATCCGATGACCGCCACCACGATGCGGTGATGGATCGGGTCCACCTCGATGACCTTCACGTCGAGGGGCTGGCCTTCCTTCACCGCGTCGCCCGGGTTGTCGATGTTGGCGACGCCGAGCTGCGACATTGGGGCGAACGCCTCGAGGTCGTTGCCGAGGTCGATGACGACGCCCTTGTCCATCAGGCGGACGGCGCGGCCGCGGAGCTCATGGCCGACCGGGAGGATCTCGCCGATGCGGAGCCAGGGATCCTCTTCCGCCTGCTTGAGGCCGAGGGAGATCCGCTTGTTCTCGCCGTCGATGTTGAGGATGACGACGTTGACGGCGTCGCCCTTCTTGACCACCTCGGACGGGTGCTGGACGCGCTTGGTCCAGGACATGTCGGAGATGTGGATGAGGCCGTCGATGCCGGGCTCGATCTCGACGAAGGCGCCGAAGCTGGTCAGGTTGCGGACCTTGCCCTGGAGCCGGGTGCCCACCGGGAACTTCTGCGGCAGGATCATCCACGGGTCCTGCTCGGTCTGCTTCATGCCGAGGGAGATCTTCTCCTCCGACTCGTCGACCTTGAGGACCACCGCCTCGATGGTCTCGCCGATGCTGACGATCTTCGAGGGGTGCCGGACGTTGCGGGTCCAGCTCATCTCGGAGATGTGCACCAGGCCCTCGATGCCGGGCTCGAGCTCGACGAAGGCGCCGTAGTTGGTGATCGAGACCACCTTGCCCTGGACGCGGGTGCCGACCGGGTACTTGGCGGCCACGTCCTTCCACGGGTACTCCTGCAGCTGCTTCATGCCGAGGCTGATGCGCTCGCGCTGCCAGTCGATGTCGAGGATCTTGACCTCGACCTCGCGGCCGATGGCGACCATCTCGGTCGGGTGCGACACGCGGCCGTAGGACATGTCGGTGATGTGGAGCAGGCCGTCCACGCCGCCGAGGTCGATGAACGCCCCGAAGTCGGTGATGTTCTTGACGACGCCCTTCCGCACCTGGCCGACAAGGAGCTCCTTCATCAGGTGCTCGCGCTTGTGGGCCCGCTCGTGCTCGAGGATGACGCGGCGGCTGACGACGATGTTCCGCCGGCGCTTGTTGAGCTTGATGATCTTGAACTCGTAGGTCTGGCCGAGGAGCTCGTCGATGTTCGGCACCCGGCGGAGCGCGATCTGGCTGCCGGGGAGGAAGGCGTCCACGCCCATCAGGTTCACGACCACGCCGCCCTTGATCTTCTTGACCAGGGTGCCCTCGACCGGCTCGTCCGCCTCGTGCGCCACCCGGATCCGTTCCCAGACCCGCATGAAGTCGGCCTTCTTCTTGGACAGGACGACGGCGCCTTCCTGGTCCTCGAGGTGCTCGAGGAAGACCTCGACCTCGTCACCGACCGCCGGGGGCTCCTTGAACTCGTCGAGGGCCACCGAGCCCTCGGACTTGAAGCCGACGTCGAGGATGACGGCGTTCTCGGTGATGCGCAGGACCTTCGACTTGACGATCTCGCCCTCGGCGATCGAGGCCATGGTGCCCTCGTACATCGAGAGCATCTGCTCGTACTCGTCCTCGCTGTACTCCTCGTCGTAGAGGTCAGCGCGGACCATCAGCCCGGTCGAGGACATCGAGCCCTCGGTGTGGGCGGAGCGGCGGCGGGGGGATTCGTCGGAAGCGGCGGGGGTGTCCAGGTCGGACGGGGCAGCGGACAGCTCGGACATGAGAGTCGGATCCCTTCGTGGGTCGGCCGCACCGGGAGGGCTGCGGGATGAGGTGGAGCCCGTTCCGGGCGGAGGTGCCCAGGTTCGGGAGCCCTCAAACGTAACCGGAGGGACGCCGAGCTGCTAGGGGGTGGAGGCCACCCCAGTCCGATGCGCCGGGGGAGCGCACAACCGGAGGGTGTCGGCGGGCCCAGCGACCAAGCCGACCGAGGCCGTGGATTGCGACTGACGGTAGCGACGCGCCTCGTCGGGTGGGGGTCAGGGTTGCGGGGCGCTGGTCGCGGGCGGCTCGTAGTTGGGTTCCGTGGTGTCTTTCGACGGGCAACCCGCAATCAACAGCCCGAGGAGACAGATCGCGACGGGGAACAGGCCGGGAACGCGGCCCGCGACATGGGTGAGGCGATTCAGCATGATGTTCTCCAGGGGGGGAGGAAGAACCGGGAGCGCTTGAACCCGGAGGATATCCTACCGCGCCCGCTCGATTCCGCCACCCCACCCGGGAGGCGTCCCCGGCCCCCAACCGTTCCTAGGGGGCCGGGAGCCGGTACACCGTCCGGGCCAGCCGGGCGATGCCGTCCACCTGCTCCTCGAAGGTCAGCCGGGAGGTGTCGAGTTCCAGGGCGTCCGGCGGGGAGACCAGCGGCGCCACGGCCCGGGAGGCGTCGGCCTTGTCTCGGGCTTTCAGCCGCTCGGCCTCCGCAAACACCTCCTCGTTGCTGGGCTCCCGCCCACCCTGCTGGACCAGGCGGCGCAGGGCCCGCACCACCGAATCGGCGTAGAGGAAGACCTTGAGCCCCGCCTCCGGAAAGACCACCGACCCGATGTCGCGGCCGTCGACCACCACCGGGACTCCCGCCTCCGCCAGCGCCCGCATCCGGGCGTTGGCCCAGTCCCGGACCGCCGGGACCGCGGACACAGCCGACACCGCGGCCGTCACCTCAGGCGTCCGGATCAGCTGTTCCGCGGGGGCGCCGTCGAGCAGCGGCACGAAGTCCTCCCCCTCCGGGCGGAGTCCCAGTCCGCGCCGCTCAGCCTGCTCCAGGAGCGCCGGGACGTCGAGGTTGACGGGGTCGAGCCCGGCGTCGAGCGCCACCCGCGTGAGCGCGCGGTAGAGAGCGCCCGAGTCGAGGTGGTGAAACCCGATGGCCCGCGCCACCGCCCGCGCAGTGCTCGACTTGCCGGAGGCCGCCGGTCCGTCAATGGCCACGACACGCATCACTTCCTCCCCTTCCCCGGCCCCCGGAGGGCGCGGAGCGACTCGTGGAAATTCGGAAAGCTGACGCCGGCTGCGGCGGGATCGTCCACCCGGACCCTGGCACCGCGTACCGTTCCGAGCACGCCGAACGCCATGGCGATGCGGTGGTCCCCGGCGGTGACGACCCGGCCGGCGGGGGGCCGGCGGCCTCCGACCACGGTGAGCGTGTTGCCATGCGCCTCCGCCCCGGCACCGACCGCGCGGAGGTTGCTGGCGAGAAGGGCGAGCCGGTCGCTCTCCTTGACCCGAAGCTCGCCAACCTCCCGGAACACCGTGGTACCATCCGCGCGACTGGCCAGTACCGAAAGCAGCGGAATCTCGTCGATGAGGCCCGGAATCTCGCCCGCGGCCACGTCCGTGGCCACCAGCTCAGCGGGCCGGACAATAAGGTCTCCCACCGGCTCGCCGCCGACGTCGTGCAGCCCTTCGACCGTCACCGCGGCACCCATCCGCGCCAGCACCCGAAGAAATCCGGTCCGGGTCGGGTTGAGGCCGACCCCGCGGAGTCGCAGCACGCCCCCCTCGGCCAGCAGCGCGGCGCCGACCAGGAAGGCGGCGGAGGAGGGATCGCCCGGCACCTCGTTGGCGACCGGCACGATCCGGCCGGTGGGCGCGAACCGGATCCACTCGCCGTCGTCCTCGATCTCGTAGCCGAACGCCCGGAGCATGCGCTCGGTGTGGTCGCGCGACCGGCCACCTGGCTCCCGCACCTCGACCGGGACGCCGGCGGCGACCCCCGCCAGGATCAGCGCGCTCTTGAGCTGCGCGCTGGAGACGGGAAGCTCGTACCGGATGCCGGTGAGATGTCCGCCGCGCACCGTGACGGGGAGCCCGTCCCGGCCCGCGAAGGTGAACCGGGCGCCCATCAGCGCCAGCGGATCGGTTACCCGGCGCATCGGCCGCCGGCGGAGGGAAGCGTCTCCGGTGAGCGTCGCCGAGAAGGGATGCGCCGAGAGCGCGCCGAGCAGGAGCCGCGCCGAGGTGCCGGAGTTGCCGCAGTGGAGGATGGCGCCGGGGCGGCGGAAGCGGGGGCGCCCGCGGACCAGGATGTCACGTCCGGCGGCGAGGGGTGAGACCTCGACGCCAAGCTGCCGGAGCACCCGCGCCGTGCTTCGCGCGTCGAATGACGTAAGGGCACCACCGATGCGGCTCGTCCCCCGTGCCATGCCCGCCAGGATCAGCGCCCGGTGCGTGATGCTCTTGTCGCCGGGCACCCTGAGGTCGGCGTCCACGATCATCGGGCCACCCCCCGGGCCAGCACCTCGGCGGCGCGGTTCATTTCCCGAAGTAGGTCGGCATCGCCGCGCTGGATCGCGCCCTGCATCCGCGCCAGCTCGGCTTTCAGTGCCTCGAGCGCGGCGGCCACCGCCTCCGGATTGGCGAGCACCCTCGCGTCCCAATCGTCGCCGGCATCTCGTGCGCTCGCGGTGGCGCTCCGCACCGCGGCGTCGAACGCGGCGCCCCGCAGGCCCGCATTGGCGAGCGCCAGCGCCACGGCGCGGGCGGCGGCGCGCGGCAGCTCGAGCGTCCACGCGACCTGCCGGTCGTGGGTGTCCGCGTCGATCACCACCGGCTCCCCCTCGAGGACGGTGGACACGAAAGCCCGCATCGCCTGCCGCGCCGGCTCCCCTTCCATGTCGGCGGTCACGTAGGTGATGGCGCCGCGGAAGAGGTCGGCCCGCGCACCGGCAAATCCCTGCTCGACGGGGGACACCAGGGGGTGAAGCCCCGCGTAGCGTGCCGCGAGCCCTGCGTCGCGCATCGCGGCGAGGACCTTCGACTTGGCCCCGGCGAGGTCGGTCAGCGTCGCCCCCGGCGCCAGATGTGGTGCGACGACCGGGATGAGGGCAATCACCTCCGCGGGCGTGCCGGCCAGCACGACGAGCCCGGCGCCTCGGACGGTATCGGCGGGAGTGAGTCCCCTGTCGGTGAGTGCGCCGGCCCGGATCGCTTGCACGGCGGTGGCGGGGCTGGCGGAAAACCCCATGACCCTGGGGACGCCCACCACGCGGGCGCGCCACGCCAGCGAAGCGCCGAGAGCCCCAAGTCCAACGACCGCAAGGGAATCAGGCCACATGGCGTTCGACGACCCGGGAAGGAGGGCGCAAATATAGGCAGGGCACGGGGTTTGCTATCCTCGACGCGCGAATCCTATCCCCAACGCGGCGGATTCTCAACAGCGCGCTGAGGGAGGGCAAATGGCCACGATCCTGATCGTCGAAGACAGCCCCGACAACATGAAGCTCTTCCGCACCCTGCTCACGCTCCACGGCCACGACGTGATCGGCCTCGGAGGCGGCGAGGGGCTGATTCGGCACATCCTCGACAGCCGCCCCGACCTGGTGCTCATGGACATCCAGTTGCCGGAGCGCGACGGTTTTTCGCTGCTCCAGGACATCCGGCGCGACGTGCCCGCCGCCCTGCCGGTGGTGGCGCTGACGGCGCACGCGATGGCCGGCGACCGTGAGCGGGCGATCGGGGCGGGCTTCGACGGGTACATCACCAAGCCGATCGACATCCGTGCCTTCCCGGGGCAGGTGGCCGAGGCGCTGAGCCGGGGCCCGCGCGACCGGTGAGGATTGCGCCGCCGCCCCTGAGCGCCGAAGTTACGTCAGCACGTTCCGTGAGCCGAGGAGAGTCAGTGTCCCGACCACCGCAGCAACCGACGAGACAGCCCGGCGACACGAAGGGGGCGTTGTACGACGCCCTCCAGGGCGCCGTCAAGTCGGAGGCGCAGAAACGCCAGGAGCAACAGGCCAACCGTGGGGCCGGACGCAGCGGTTCCCGGCTGATGTGGGGCTCCCTGGTCGCGCTCGCTTGCGTCGGTGCCTGGATCGGGATCACCCAGCCGGACTGGATCTTTCCGAAGCCACCGGTGCCACACACCACGGAATTCCAGGATGCCAGCCTGCGGATGCTGCTGTACATGGAGTCGCGCCGCATCGAGAATTACCGCCAGGCGCACGGCGTACTGCCGGCCTCGCTCGCGGACGTGGGGGCGGTGCCGGAAGGCGTGACGTACACCGTCTTGCCGGATGGAACCTTCAGGCTGGATGGGCGAACGGGCGGCGTGCAATTGACCTTCGCCTCGACGGACGATCCGGCGCCCTTCCTGAAGAACTCGTTCGAGGTGCTCTCACGCCGGCAGGCCCAGAAGTGAGGCGGCCGTCGTGGTCCCGCCGGGGCTTCACCCTGATCGAGCTCCTGGTGGTGTTCGTGGTGCTGGGGATCCTCTCCTCGATCGCCATCCTCAAGTACATCGACCTTCGCATGAGCGCGCAGGCGGCGCGCGTCGCTGCCGACTTCAACGCGATCAAGATCGCCACGTACGCCTACTACACCGACGACTACCAGTGGCCCGCCGAGGTGAGCGCCGGCGTCATTCCGCCGGAGCTCGTCCCGATCCTGGCCAGCGGATACACGTTTGTCCGCGACCTCTACACCCTCGACTACGACTACTTCCCGATCTCTGGGTCGGGGCCCGGGGGGTACATCGTCGGGGTGACCGTGACGACGCCCAACCCGAAGCTGATGACCAAGCTGGAGCAGATCCTTGGGCGGAACATGCCGTTCATCTCGGCAGGCGGGTCGCTCACCTACATCATCGTGGGGTCGGACGGGGCGTCGTAGCGCGGACTGGGAAGGGATCCAGGCGAGTGAACAGGGGGCCCATCGTCTACGCGGTGGGCCCTCGTGTTTTCTGGCCGGACTCGTGCAGCATGGCGGTCACGATGAGCGCGACGATCAGCAACACCGAGTACTCCATGCCGTTCCTGCCCCCACCGACCACGAACCAGCCGTCGGACGCGTGAACCAGCAGGATCCCCATGATGAGTTCCGCCGCGAACCAGCCGCACAGCGGGCGCACCAGGAAGCCGAGGATGAGCGCGGGGCCACCGACAATCTCCACGATCGTGACAAGCCAGGCCACGGCCGGACCGAGCGGAACGTGCTGCGCGTCGAGGAAGCCCCCGAATCCGGTCACGCCCCCGTCGTAGACTCGGTAGACGCCGTGAATGGTAAGGAGCAGGCCGAGGGTGGCGCGGAGGATGACGCTCGCGCGGAGGGCAGTAGGCGACATGGCGGGCCGGTCCTGGTCGAGGGGAGACAGCGGGCGATGTCTTCCCTACGCGGGACGAGTGGGGCGGGTGTCAGTAAGGGGTCACGCGCTGGTTGCCGTCCCTCGCGCCCTCCCCGCCGCGACGAGCAGAACCGCCACGATTGCGTGCACCACGACCGCCGGCCACAGCAGCGGTCCGCCCAGATGGAGGGCCGCCCCCGCATACCCGAGGAGCCCCGCGATCATCGCGTTGTAGAGCACCAGGGCGCGGACGCCCTGCATCGACGGCTCGCCACGCGTGTCGCTCGGCCAGCACGCGATGGCCATCGCCACGAGCGCGACGCCGAAACACCGAACGACGAGCGGACCCGCTCCGGACAGGTCCGTGCCGAGCAGCAGTTGCGTGACCACCGATGGGGCGAGCAGCGATGCCAGCCCTGTCACCCCCTCGGTGGCGGACGAGAATGCGACGACCTTCGCTGTCACGGCGTCGCCGCCGGCTCCGGGACCAGCGTGATCGTCAAGCGATCGAGCGTTCCGGTGAACGTGAACGGCGGATCATACCGATACCGCGCGAGGGCCACGCCGCTCCGGGTGTCCGCCCCGACGTCGAAGCTCTCGTCTTCCGGCAAGGTGACCGGGATGCTGTGTTCCATGGTGTTCCTGGCCACTTCCTTGCCGTCCACCGACAGCACACCGGTGCCGCCCTTGCCGAGGCCGGGTTCGGTCGGCTTCCAGTCGAAGACGATCGTGTGATTGCCAGCCCCGAGGGACGGTCCGGTCCAGAAGGTCCGCTCGAGGTCGAGCAGGTTGTAGAGGAAGACCGGCTTGCCGCTTCCCAGGCCGAAGAGTCGCGTAGCGAGCACCGCGACCAGCCAGAGCGTTCCGAGCCCGAGGCTCACTTTGCCGACGCGCCGCCGGCCGCGCGAGGCCGCCCCGGTCAGCATCAGGAGCAGGCCGGCCGCGAGCAGGCCGATCCCCACGTTTCGGACCGGCGGGCTCTCGAGCCACCAGCGATAGCTCCTCGTCAGGAAGAGCCCATAGCCACCGAACCGTCCGCCGTCGGTCACGATCATCCCTTCCGCCCCGCCGGACGGAATGGTCACTTCGGCCGTGATGGTGTACGCCTTGTTGAGGATGTTCGGCGCGCCGCTGTTGGGCACGCCGGTGAGCGAACCTGAATAGGTGAACTCGGTGCGGCCGCCGGTCAGGTTCGGGCGCGGCGCATTCCATCGTGCCAGCGTCGAGTTGTCGAGCGGGAGGACGCCGTACTTGGCCGCCTCCTGATAGAACAACGCCTGCAGTTCCTTGAGCTTGTCCGGCATCTGGGCGGCCAGGTCGTTGGACTGCGTCGGGTCCTCGTAGACGTTGTACAGCTCCCAGTTGTACCCGGTGATCAGGTCGGGCGGCGTCGCCGAGCTCAGCTCCCACGGCAGCGTGGCAGGCGTCGTGGCCGCCACCCAGCCGTCGTCGTAAATGGCACGGTTCCCGAGCATCTCGAAGTACTGCGTCGTGCGCCGCGACGGGAGGTCGGCGCCCGCCTTGTCCCAGGTGTAGGCCATGCTCGTCCCCTGGATGGGGGTCTGCACGATCCCGTCGACCGTGTCGGGCGCGGGGATGCCCGTCGCCTCGAGAATCGTGGGGACGATGTCGATCACGTGATGGAACTGGCGGCGGATGCCCCCCACGTCGGTGATGTGGCCGGGCCACGACATCGCCACGCCCTGGGCCGTGCCGCCGAAGTGCGACGGCACCTGCTTGACCCACTTGAACGGCGTGCCCATGGCCCACGCCCATGGTGCCGCGTAATGGGGAAAGGTCTTGTCAGAGCCCCAGAATGGGTAGAACAGGTACTGCGCCTTTATCGGAACCGGGACACCGTTGAACGTGGTGAATTCATTCGGCGTGCCATCGACCATTCCCTCCGCGCTGGCCCCGTTGTCGCCGCTGATGTAGATGATGAGCGTATTGTCGAGTTGCCCCAGGTCCTCGACCGCCTGGACCACCCGGCCGATCTCGAAGTCGGTGTACGCCAGGTAGGCCGCGTAGACATCCATCTGCCGGACGAAGAGCTTCTTCTTCTCGGGGCTGAGCGAATCCCACGTCGGCAGGGTCGAGGGCCACTCGGTGAGTTGCGCGTTCTCGGGCATGATCCCGAGCCGCTTCTGGTTGGCGAAGATCGTGTCCCGGAGGACGTTCCAGCCCTGGTCGAAGAGGTGCATGTCGCTGACCTTCTTGATCCACTCGGGCGTCGGGTGGTGCGGCGCGTGGGTGCCGCCCGGCACGTAGTAGACCAGCCACGGCTTGCCCGGGGCCACCTCCTTCAGCCGCTTCATGTAGCCGATGGCTTCGTCGGCCATCGCCGTCGTGAGGTTCCAGCCCGGGTTGTCCTGGAAGGGGTAGATGGCCGTGGTGTTCCGGAACAGGTTCGGCTGCCACTGGCTGGCATCGCCCCCCACGAAACCGTAGAAGTACTCGAAGCCCATGCCGGTGGGCCACTGGTCGAACGGCCCGGCCTGGGTGGCCTGGAAGAACGGCGTGTTGTGGTTCTTGCCGAACCACGAGGTGGCGTAGCCGTTCTCGAGGAGAATCCGGCCAATCGAAGCGGAATTCAGCGGGATGTGCGAGTCGTAGCCGGGGTACCCCGTGGCAATCTCACCGACCACGCCGAACCCGACACTGTGGTGGTTGCGCCCGGTGATCAGCGCCGCACGGGTCGGCGAGCAGAGCGACGTGGAGTGGAAGTTGGTGTACCGCAGGCCGCTGTTGGCGATCCGATCCAGCGCGGGGGTCGGGATGACACCACCGAATGTGCTGGGTGCCCCGAAGCCCTCATCGTCCGTCATGATGAGCAGCACGTTGGGTGCACCAGCGGGCGGCACGATCCGCGGTGCCCACCACGGAGTGGACTGCGGGGCCGTCTGGTTGATCACCCCGCCGAACTTGGGATCGGGAGCCGGAAGCCGCTTGCCGCTGATCGTCGTGGTGGCGTGGGGCGATCCGGGCGTGCCGGTGACGACCTGGGCCGAGGCGGGCACCGCGCTGACGAGAAGCGCGACGAGCAGGGAGGTGACGCGGCCAGCGGGTCTGGTGGACATGGCAACTCCGGAGCCCAGGGGGAGACGGGTCGAATTCGACCGCGGACGATGTCCGGAAGCACCGGACTCAACGATGAGAGTATCACAGGGCGAGGCGATCCGCCAATGTCGGGCGAACGACGGTCATGGGCCGCCCTACCCAACCCTTCAAGCCGCCTTCATCGTATCTTCAAGACGTTGGCGATTATTGGATGAAGCCGGGCAAACGCCTCGCCTGACAGCGACCACCGGAACGGAGAACGTGATGAGAGCAGTCTGTTGGTCACTCGGCCTTGCGCTAGCCGTGTGCGCGGCCGCACCGGTCGACGCACAATCGACCGCCCCTCGGCGCCCGAATATCGTCCTCATTCTCGGCGATGATCTCGGGTTTGCCGACCTGGGCATGTTCGGCGGCGAGATCGCGACGCCGAACTTCGACGCGCTGGCCCGCGACGGGCTCCGGTTCACGAACTTCTACACCCACGCCACCTGCTCGCCAACGCGCTCCATGCTGCTGACCGGCACCGACACCCACCTGAACGGGCTGGGCAACATGGACGAGTGGACGGCCCCCAACCAGGTGGGCCAGCCGGGATACGAGGGCAACCTGAACGATCGGGTCGTCACCCTCCCCCAGCTGCTGCAGCGCGCCGGCTATCACACCTACATGGTCGGCAAGTGGCACATGGGCAAGGCGCCGGACCAGATCCCCGCGGCTCGCGGGTTCGAGCGGGACTTCACCCTCCTCGACGGCGCTGGCAGCTATTGGGACATGTGGAACTTCACGGCCGCGAGCCCCAGGTCCACCTACACGGAGGATGGGCGATACCTCACGAAATTGCCCAGCGGGTACTACGCGACCCAGACCTATACCGACAAGATGATCGGGTACATCGACGCCAACCACGGCGACGGCAAGCCGTTCTTCGCGTATGTCTCGCACCAGGCACCCCACGATCCCCTCCAGCTCCCGGACGACTGGCGCAACCGAAACGTCGCGGCCTACGACGCCGGGTGGGACGCTGTGCGCGCCCAGCGCCTCGCCCGCCAGGTGGAGCTGGGCATCATGCCGGCCGGCACCCAGCTCGCGGAGCGGATGTGGTTCCTGCCGAACCCCACGACCCTGGCGCCAGCCAGCCTGGCGCTCCTCGGCCGGAAGATGGAGCTCTACGCCGGCATGGTGGAGAACATGGACTTCCACGTCGGCCGCCTGATCCAGCACCTCAAGGACATCGGCGAGTACGACAACACGATTTTCATCGTCTTCGGGGACAACGGCGCCGAGGGCACGGACCTGCTCGCGATGATCGCAGGGACGCCGGGCACGCGGGACTTCCTGTTCGCGGCGACGCGCTGGTCGCAGACGGACCCGAAGGCCTGGGGCGATCCCGGCTCCTACGTCAGCTACGGGCCCGGGTGGGCCCAGGTGTCCATGACCCCCTTCAGCCAGTTCAAGGGGCATCTCGGTGAAGGCGGTATCCGGAATGCGCTCATCGTCAGCGGCCCGATCGTGAAGCGCACCACGGGCGGCATCGAAAACGGGCTGATGTCCGTGGCTGACATCATGCCCACGCTGCTGGAGGTCGCGGGTGCCACCTACCCGCGCACCGGCGCGCCCAGCGACCCACCCCCGCTCCTCGGGAAGTCGTGGACCCGGTACCTCGCCGGCGAGGAGACTTCCCCGCGCACCTCGCAGGATTACCTCGCGTGGGAGCTGTTCGGCGACCGGGCGATTCGGCAGGGCAGCTGGAAGATCCGGTGGGCATACAAGCCGTTCGGAACGGAAGGGTGGGAGCTGTTCGACCTCGCGTCCGACCCCGGGGAGCGTCACGACCTGGCCGCCCAGCAGCCGGGGCGGGTCAAGGCGCTCTCGGCACTCTGGGACGAGTACGCCGCCGCCAACAACGTCATCCTCCCGAGCCGGTCCCCCTGGGAGGGGCTCGAGGAATCGATGCCGGAGCGATTCCCGGTCGAGCCAGGCTATCCGCCGCTCCTGTACAAGCGGCAGTTCATGCCCCCCGACAGCATGATGGCGGAGCCGAAGCCATGACCGCCATGACCCAACCCACGCGCGCGGGGGAACAGATGCACTTACGCCAGACGCGATCGCCGCACCGAGTTTCGCCTTGGCTGCTGGCCATGGCGGTCATGGGCCTCCTCGTGTGCGTACCGACAGGCGCACCTGCACAGGTGCCCGCACGGTTCTACTGGAAGACGCTGTCCGGATCGAGCGCCGTGCCGCTCATCTTCCTTTCCCTGAACGGCAACTCCAATCCGCTCGACCCCGCGCATCTCGCGCTGCCTGGAGGCGTCGTGGAAGCGACCGTGGCGCCGGTCGGCTACGCACGCACCTTCGTCCTGTTCGATCGGGCGGCGATGGCCGCCGCACTCATGCCGATGGGCCGGATCTCGGGCGACGTGACCGCGTTCGGCAACACCGTGCACGAAACGGCGAGCGGTTTCGGCGACCCCCTGCTCGAACTCGACGTCAATGTGGTCGGCAAGAAACCGATTCGGTCCCTCCCCGAGCTCCTTCGGTACGAGCCCGGTTTCTCCCTGGACCTGCTGGTGGACGTCGCGCTGCCGGTCGGCGAATACGATGCGGAACAGGCCCTGAATCTCGGCCAGAACCGCTGGTACGGCCGCATCGGCGCACCCATCGTCTGGCAACTCGGTGCTTGGGTCCCGGGCAGGCGCACGACGCTGGAGTTCCTCCCCTCGCTGTGGCTGTTCGGCGACAACAGTGACTACGTGGGGCAGACGCTCGCCACCGAGCCGCTCTTCGAGCTCGAGGGCCACCTGACGCGCGACCTGACGAAGGACCTCTGGGTGTCGCTGGATGGCACCTGGTACACGGGCGGCACGCCGAGCATCGACGGCGTCGAGGGGAGCGCGCTGGACAACCTCGGCCTGGGCTACACGCTCGGGTACACCGTAAACGCGAACATCCAGGCGACCCTCGGGTACGGGGCGACCATCAACGACAACGAACCCGGCGACCTGCAAATGGATGGGTTCCGGGCGTCGGTCGTCTTCGGCTGGCATCCGCTGATCGAGGGGGTCAAGCGGCTCGGAAGTGAGCACTAGCGTCGAGCAGGCCGGGGGCGTGAGGATGCGGGGGCAAGGCAGCGCCGCAGCAGAGCCAGGTGTCGCAGGGAACGTGGATGCCCGGGGTGGGGATCGAACCCACATGGGGATTGCTCCCCTTGGGATTTTAAGTCCCATGCGTCTGCCAGTTTCGCCACCCGGGCGGGTGGGTGGAGCATATCACCAGCGGCGTCCGGGGGCCACGGGCGCTACCCGGCCCGCTCACCCCTGACTCCCCCGGAGGCCCTGGCTGTCCACACCGTCGGGCCCCTGCCCACCTCCCGCCGGAAATCCGCCGAAACGCCGCTCGTGAGCGACGCCAGCCGATCCGGCGGCGCCATGACCAGCACCGCCCCGCCCCACCCCGCCCCCGTCAGCCGCGCCCCCCAGGCACCGTGGCGCATGGCGCTCTCCACCAGGCGATCCGCCTCGCCGCAGCTCGACTCGAAGTCGTCGCGGATCGAGCGATGCCCCTCCACGAGATATTCCCCGAATTTCGGATAGTCGCGGACACTCAACGCCATCGCCGCCGCGCGGGTCCGCGCCGATTCGCGGACCACGTGCGTCAGCCGCCGGTGGAGCACAGCCGGCATGGCCGCGCGAAGGCGTTCGAGCTCCGATTCGGGGACACCGGCAAGGTCCACCGCCTCCACCCCCGCCACGCGGCAGGCCGCCAGCGCCGCGCGGCACTCGCCGCGCCGCCGATTGTACTCGCCATCCGCCAGCCGATGCGCCACGCCCGTCTCGAACACCAGCACCGGCTGGTCGAACGGAATTGGGGTGACAGACCCCTCGGCAGTCTCGATCAGCGCCGCGTGGCGGGCGGCGGCGTGCACCACGATCATCTGGTCCATCCGCCCGCACTGTACTCCGACCACGTCGTGCTCGGCGTGGAACGCCACCTCCACCAGCGCTTCCCGCGACAGGCGCCGCCCCGCCAGGTGCGACACCGCCCGGGCCGCGGCCACCGAGAGCGCCGCCGAGGACGACAGCCCCGCGCCGGCGGGCACCGTGCTGGCCACCGCGATGCGTCCACCCGGGGGTGCGGCGCGCATCCCGTCGAGCACCCGGATGACGCCGGCGAGGTAATCGGTCCAGCGACCCTCGGGCGCGGCAGTCGGATCGAACGACACCACTGCGCTGTCCACTCCGGAGACGGCCTGCCAGCCCTCGCCGGGCCCCGCGAGGACCACGGTCCGCTGCGGCAACGCAAACGGAAGCACGGGCCCGCCGTTGTAGTCGGTGTGTTCGCCGAGCAGGTTGACGCGGCCCGGCGCCGAGGCGCCTGCCGCGGGGCGACTGGCAAAGGAGGCCTCGAAGAGCGAACTTGCGAGCCGCAGGGGAGAGGTCGGAGGCACACCGAGAGAGTACCGCCGGAGGGTGATTGAGGCAATGCATTCAGGGGGTCGCGCTGGCGATCCTGGTGGCGACCCCAGCGGCGGCGCAACTGCCGGCGATCGGCGCGCCGCGCGGCTTCGTCCGCTTCGAGATCGGCGGCGACTGGGCCAACACCACCAACCAGCTCTTCAACGGTGCGGACCAGCCGTACCGTGCCGAATTCTCCACCCCGCTCATCGGCTCCGCGTTCTACCCGGAACTCTCCCAGACCCAGGCTCGGATCGCCCAGCTGAGCGGCATCGGCGGCTACACGCTGAGCGTGGGCGGAGCCACGATGGTCGCGCAGGCCAGCGTCGGAACCCTCCGGCTCGGAGCCACGATCGGCCTCACCTCGAAGCTCAGCATCTTCGGGATGGTGCCGGTGGTGCGGCAGCAGGTGCAGGTCAATTACGGCTACGACAGCACGGGCGCCAACGCGGGCTACAACCCCGCCGACCCGGTGTTCGGAAGCGCCGCGGGCGCCGACTCCGTGAACGCCTTCCTCCTCGAGTACAAGACGGCGCTCGACACCCTGAGCGCGCGCATCGCTGGTGGATACTACGTCGATCCCGACAGCCTCGCCCTGGCCGAAGCGACCCTCGCCAGCGGGGCGGCCTATTACGCCGGACTCGACTCGCTATTCGTCGTCTCGGGCGCGGCCGGCAGCTTCGTCCCGCTGGCCTCGAGCAGCGCCGGCCAGGCGATGGCCGGCGAAATCTCGAACGTGCAGACCGCCATGGCGGCGCTCTCGATCAGTTCCTTCACGCAGCCGCTGCCCCTCCCCGCCGGCGCCCTGTCGCCCTCGGAATACAACACGTACCTCACGACTCCCGCCGGCTCCATCGGCGCGACACCCTTCGCGACCGAGACCTCGTTCCTCCTTGGTGACATGGAGTTCGGGGCGTCGTACACGATCATCGACCGCTGGAACCGGCCGGAGCAACCGGGCGGTCTCCGCGTCGTGGCGCAGGGGCTGGTGCGGCTCCCGACCGGGTACCAGCCGCTCCCGAACGACTTCGTCAGCCTCCCCACAGGTGGCGGGCAGACCGACATCCAGGCCTCGGTGGTCGCGGATGTCGGCGGAGGGCGATTCGGCGCGCGGCTGGCCGGCAGCTACAACGACCAGCTCTCGACCACGGCGGACCGCCGGGTGACGCTGCCCTCGCAGCCGATCCCCTGGAGCAACCGGCTGGCCACGGTCTCCCAGGATCCAGGCGACGAATTCACGCTCAGCGCCCTGCCCTACTTCCAGCTGGTGCCCGGTTTTGCCGTCGTGGGTGTCCTGCGGTACTGGTCGCACGGGGCCGATGCGGTGGAGTACGCCTCCGCCGCCGACGCGATCCCCGGCGTGAGCGCCAGCGAACTCGCGACCGATACCGAACGCAGCGCCACGATCGTGGGCGGCGGGCTCAGCTGGGCGCCGAGCCAGGTCGGCACGCGGACGGGGACAAAGTACCCGGTGGACGCGTTCTGGCTCTATGAAGCGGTGGTGTCAGGGAGCGGCGGGGTGGTGCCGAAGGCGGGGACGATGCGGATGGGGTTCCGGTGGCCGTTCAGGTTCTGGGGATCGACCAGCGAGTAGTTAGGGACGCACCGCGATCAGTTTCGCCACGAAGCAAACCAAAGCCAGAGCCCGGTTGCCACAGTACGCGCACCGGTCCCATCCGGGTGCATGACCAGCAAATCGTTGCCGGTTACGATGGCAAGCAGCGAGTCCCGGGGTCCCCACGAGCTTGACGGCCAGTCCTCCCCACCGGAAAACACCACCTGGACCGGCCCGCTGCCATCGGTCCGGAGCCGGTGTACCTCTCCGTCCAACCCAACCGTCAACCACCGACCATCCTGGGACCAGGCCAACGAGACCGGCACCACGTCCAAGGTTGCGACCGGCCTGGCGAAACCATCGGAGAGCCGCCTGGTCCAGACGCGAATATCCTGCGGCTGCCCCGTGATCTGGGAAGTGAAATGGCTCACGTACGCCAGCGTGCGACCATCCCGGGACCAAGCCGGCAGGGCCAATACTGGGCCCAGCGAGTCAAAGTAGATTTTCGTCCATTCGGCGCCACCTTCCACCTTGGCCAGGTTCAGGAAGCCACGCGTGAACCATGCGAAAGTGGTCCCGTCGGGCGAGAGCGCCGGGCCAGGATAGCCGGGCACGCTGTCCGGATAGGGGGCGATCGAAAGCGGCGCGCCGAAGGGATCCACGGTCATGATCGAATCGCCTGACAGCACCTTGATCCGCTTCCCATCCGGTGAAATCCACGGGGGAAATCCCACATCGATCGGGTGGATGGCAAGCACCGAGTCCGGGATGACCGATACGGGAGCGCTTCCGTCCAAGGCGACTCCAAACAGCCTCGGGATGGAACGAGTGTAAGGGTAGGCTCCCGGACTATGGGCGATGTAGTAAAGCTGCCGGGGGACGGTGTCGGTGGGCTCGGTCGAATCGGAGCACCCGGCCGCCGACAGGGCGGCGATGGTCAGCGCGAGAGTGCTCCGCAACGTCATCTGCATGGACCAGAGATAGGACAGCGGCGCCGGAGTGTCAATGAACCGCCCGCCCGAGCATCTCCTCGGCGTGGCGCCGCGCGGCCGCACCGTCGGGATCCCCCAGCATTCGCGCGATTTCCGTGACGCGGTCCTCGCCGAGGATCGTCTCCACGCTGCTGGTGGCCACGCCCCCCTCCACCCCCTTCGACACCACCAGGTGCCGGTCCGCCCGGACAGCAATCTGCGGCAGGTGCGTGGTGACCAGCACCTGATGCTCGGTGGCCACGTCGGCCAGCGCCTGGCCCACCTGCCCACCGACCTCCCCGCCGATTCCCTGGTCAATTTCGTCGAAGACGAAGGTCGGGATGCGGTCGTGCTTCGCGACCACCACCTCCAGCGCGAGCATCAGCCGGGAGAGCTCCCCACCTGACGCCACCTTCTGGATCGGCTGGGCGTCGAGCCCGACGTTGAGGCGCACGGTGAACGCGACACTTTCGGCGCCGTCGGGCCCCGCCTCGGCCAGCGGCGTGAGCGTCACCTCGAACTTGCCGCCGGTGAGCCCGAGCTTCGGAAGGAGCCTGCCGACGGCACGGCCGAGCCGCGCGGCCGCCTCGCTCCGCTTGCCAGTGAGCCGCGCCGCCGCCTCACGGGCCACCGTCTCGGCGACGCTCCGCTTCGCCGCGAGCGCCCGCAGGTCGGCGTCCGCGGTGTCGAGGAGGTCGAGTTCGGCGGCGGCGGCCCGGTGCGTCTCCAGCACCGCCGCAAGGGAACCG
Organism: Gemmatimonadota bacterium; assembly: GCA_022710485.1. GTDB lineage: Bacteria > Gemmatimonadota > Gemmatimonadetes > Gemmatimonadales > GWC2-71-9 > SPDF01. The sequence goes on from JAKLGU010000001.1 coordinate 513,867, forward strand.
CCGTGCTTCTGCTGCAGGCGGAAGAGAAGGTCGCGGCGGCGCTCCACCGACTCCAGCCGTGCAGGATCGCGCTCGATGCCCTCGGCATAGGTGGAGGCAAGCTGCGCCACCTCCGACAGCTGCGCGTAGGCGCCGTCGAGCAGCTCCCGCCAGGCGCTCACATCGGTATCCACCCGCTCCAGCTGTCCCAGCGCCCGCTCGGCGGCGGCGAGCGCCCGCAACGCCCCGCCGTCCTCGCCGTCGAGCGCCTCCGACAGCACCCGTGCCTGCTCCTCGAGCGAACTGGCGTGGGCCAGCCGCTTCGCCTCGTGCGCCAGCGTCTCGTCCTCGCCAGGCGTGATCCGGGCGGCGGTGATTTCGTCGGCCACATGTTTCAAGTAGTCGGCGCGGCGCCGCACCTCGTCCAGCCGGCCTGCCAACCCCGCCTCCTGCGCACGAAGGTCGGCCAGCGCGGCATGCGCCGCTCCCACCGCCTCGCGCTCGGCACTGGCCTGCGCGTACGCGTCGAGGATGTCGCGCTGGGTGTCCGACTTGAGGAGGGAGACGGTCTCGTGCTGGCCGTGCAAGTCCACCAGGAGGGCGCCGAGGGCGGCGAGCACGCCGACGGTGGCGGGGCTCCCGTTGATCCACGCGCGGGAGCGCCCCTCGGTGCTCACCTCGCGCCGGATCACGATGCGCCCCTCGTCCACGTCCACGCCGAGCGCCTCGACCCGGCGGGAGAGCGTGCGCGAGAGCCCCTCGAACGCGCCCTCGACGACGGCGCGGCCCGCGCCCGGCCGCACCACGCCGCTGTCGCCGCGGCCGCCGAGCAGGAGCCCGAGCGCGTCCACGAGAATGGACTTGCCGGCGCCAGTCTCGCCGGTGAGGACGTTGAGACCTGGTCCGAGGGAGAGAGTCACATCCGCGATCGTCGCGACGTCGCGGACGCGGAGTTCGGCGAGCATCAGATCGGCGTACGGTCGGAGAGGTCGCCCCAGTGGAGCTTTTGGCGCATCCGCTGGAAGTACCCTTCCGGGCCGACCCGGACGAGGAGCACCGGCGCCTCGGCGACGCGGACCCGCACCCGCGCCCCCGGCGCGAGGTGGGTGACCACTTGGCCGTCGACGGAGACGATGATCTCCTCTTCTTCGGGGTCTGCCGGCTGGATGACCACGTCCCACGAGGCGGGAAAGACGAGCGGCCGGACGGCGAGGGTGTGGGCGCAGATCGGCGTGATGACCAGCGCCTGGACCCCCGGCACCACGATCGGGCCGCCGGCGCTCAGGGAATACGCGGTCGAACCGGTCGGCGTGGCGACGATGATGCCGTCCGCGCTGTAGGGACCGACACTCTCGCCCTGCACCACAACGTCGAGGCGGATGACGCGCGCCACGCCGCCCTTGTGCACCACCACGTCGTTGAGCGCCAGGTCCAGCGGCGTTACCTGCCCGTCGGCGTCGAGCACGAAGGACTTCAGCGCCTGCCGGGGCTCGGTGGTGTACCGGCCCGCCACCAGTGCGTCGAGCGCGGCAGGGAGCGCGTTGCGGGAGACGCTGGTGAGGAAGCCGACCTTGCCGAGGTTAATGCCGAGGATGGGAATGCCGCGTCCCTCGAGCATGCGGGCGCCGCGGAGCAGCGTGCCGTCGCCGCCGAAGGTGAGCAGCACGTCGAGCGGCACGCCCTCGAGGTCCGGAGGCGCCTTGGGCCAGAGGTCCGCCAGCCGCTCCTCGGAGTAGAGCGAGATGCCCCGCTCCGGCGCGAGCGTGGCGAGCTGCTCGAGCAGCGCCCGCAGCTCCGGGTACCGATGGTTGCCGCAGACGCCAATCTTCATCGCGTCTCGACCGACTCCTCGCCGTGCAGTGCAGCGACCCGCCGGGCGATACCCTCGGCCGTCAGGCCGAAGGCGGCCAGCTGGTCGGCCCGCGGCGCCTGCTCGACCAGGCGGTCGGGCACGCCGAGCGCGATGACGCGCACGTCGGGGGCGATCGCCTGGACCGTCTCGGCCAGGTAGGCGCCGAAGCCGTTCACGACGGTCCCCTCCTCCACGGTCACCACGACCCGGTGGTCGCGCAGAAGTCCCTCGAGCATCGCACGGTCGAGCGGCTTCAGGAACCGGGCGTTGACCACCGTGCACTCGAGCCCCTCCGCCCGGAGGAGGTCCGCGGCGCCGAGGCTGGGCTGGACCATGGTGCCCACACCGAGGATGGCCACTTCCCTGCCCTGGCGCAGCATCTCCCAGGTGCCGTACGGGACCGGGGCGACGTCGGCCACCGGACTCGGATCCACCGGCACCTTGTCGCGCGGATACCGGGTGCAGAACGGACCGCCCTCGTGGACCAGCGCAGTCTTGAGCAGGCCGACCAGTTCGTCGCCGTCCTTCGGGGCGGTGACCGTCATCCCCGGCACCGCCAGCATGTAGGCGATGTCGTAGAGACCCATGTGGGTCTGGCCGTCCTCGCCGACCAGCCCCGCGCGGTCCATGCAGAACACCACCGGAAGGTGCTGCACCGCGATGTCGTGGATGATGTTGTCGTACGCGCGCTGCAGGAACGTGCTGTAGATGGCGACCACGGGGCGGATCCCCTGGGTGGCGAGCCCCCCCGCAAAGGTCACCGCGTGCCCTTCGGCGATCCCGACGTCGAAGAACCGCGTGGGCCACGCCTTCTGGAAGATGTTCGTCCCGGTGCCGCTCGGCATCGCGGCCGTCACGGCCACGAAGTCGGGGAACTCGTGCCCCAGCGCCACGAGGCTGTCGCCGAACACCTGGGTCCAGGTGGGCGGCCCGCTCGACTTCTTTCGCGCCTCGCCGGTGACCGGGTCGTAGGCGGCGAGCCCGTGCCACTTTTCCCGGTTCTCCTCCGCGTAGGCGAAGCCCTTTCCCTTCTCGGTCAGCACGTGGATGACCCGGGGCCCTTTGAGTTCGCGCACGAAGCGCAGGGTTTCCGTCAGCTTCTTGAGGTCGTGCCCGTCGATCGGGCCGAAATAGCGGAAGCCCATCTCCTCGAAGAACATCCCGTCGGAGAAGAGGTTCTTGGCGCTCTCCTCGAGGTTCTTGGCGAACTCCACCACCCGCTCCCCGAAGACGTGGGAGAGCGCCACCGTCAAATGCTTGACCCGCTCCCGCACCTTGTTGGTCATCGGGTTGGCGACGATCCCGCCCAAGGTGCGGCTGATGGCGCCGACGTTTGGCGAGATGCTCATCCCGTTGTCGTTGACGATCAGGATGATGTCGGTGTCGGAGTGCCCGGCGTTGTTCATCCCCTCGTACGAGAGGCCGCAGGTCAGCGCCCCGTCGCCCACGATGGCCACGACCTTGTTGTCCCCGCCCCGGAGGTCCCGGGCGATGGCCATGCCGAGCGCCGCGGACATCGCGGTGCCGGCGTGGCCGGCGCCGAACTGGTCGTGCGCGCTCTCGGAGCGCTTGAGGAAGCCGGAGAGCCCCCCCGTCTGGCGAAGGCTCGGGAACTCGGCGTTGCGGCCGGTCAGCAGCTTCCAGGCGTAGGCCTGGTGGCCGACGTCCCACAGGATCTTGTCGGTCGGGGAGTCGAACTCGTACAGCAGGGCGATGGCCAGCTCGACCACGCCGAGGCTGGCGCCGATGTGCCCGCCGGTGACCGACACGCAGTCGATCAGCCGGTCGCGGACCTCCTGGGCCAGCTCCGGGAGCTGTTCCCGCGGGATGCGCTTGAGGTCGTCCGGGCCGTTGAGGGTGTCGAGCAGTGCCATGAGATGCGGTCCTGGGTCAGTGGCGTCGAGTCACAATATAGCGCGCGAGCGCGGCGAGCGTGCCCGATGGTACCCCGGAACGCTCCAGGGAGTTCACGGCGGCGTCCGCGTGCCGGACGGCGGCGGCCCGGGCCCCCTCCACGCCCAGCAACTGGACATAGGTGGACTTGGCCACCGCGGCGTCCTTCCCCGCCGTCTTGCCGAGCTCCTCGCTGGTACCCGTGGCGTCCAGCACGTCGTCCGCCACCTGGAACGCGAGGCCGACTTCCTGGCCGAACACCCGCATGGCGTCGCGCTGCGGGGCCGGTGCCCGCGCGGCGAGCGCTCCGAGCACGCAGGACGCCTCGATCAGGGCGCCCGTCTTGCCCCGGTGGACGGCGCGGAGCTCCTCGAGTTCGAGCGTACGCCCTTCGGCCTCGAGGTCGAGCCACTGCCCCCCGACCATCCCCACAATCCCGCCCGCCGTGAAGAGCTCCGCCGCGAGGGTCCCGGTCTCCGTGTCCGAGAGGCCGAGGGAACGGCTCGCCTCGACAAGCACCCGGGCGGCGATCGGGACGAGGAGGAAGCCGACCCGCGTGGCGGTGGGAACGTCGAACTGGCGGTGGGTGGTCGGCCGGCCCCGCCGGAGGTCGTCGTCGTCCATGCAGGGGAGGTCGTCGTGGACCAGCGAGTAGGTGTGCACCGTCTCCACCGCCGCGGCGATGCCGGCGATGGCGAGCGAGCGCCCGCCGCAGGCGCGGTAGGCGGCGATGACCAGCGCCGGACGGACCCGCTTCCCGGGACTCCGCAGGGCGTAGGCCATCGCCTCGCCCTGGCGGCCCGGGAATTCACGTTCCAGCCGCGCGGCCCACGCCTCGAGGATCGCGTCGGTCCGCTCGCGCGACTCCTGGAGCATCGGCTCCGCGCCGGCGTCAGCCGTCGAGATCGACAAGCCCCACGCTTCCGTCAGCCTGCTCGACGACTTTCTTCACCCTCGCCTCGGCCTCCGCCAGCCGTTCCCGCGCCGCACGGAGCCGCACGACCCCCTCCTCGAACAGCGCAAGGGCGGCGTCAAGATCGGCGTCGTCGGCCTCGAGCCGGCGCACGATCTCTTCCAGGCGGCGGAGGTCGTCCTGCAGGGTCGGTGTGTCGGTCGGCTGCTTGGCCATGGTCACCTACTCCGTGCGTGCCGGCACCGTTCCATCACTCACCCTGAGCTGGAATCGCCGGCCAGTGGGAAAGTCCGCTGCGTGGAAGAGCACCCGCCCTTGCTCGTCCTGCGCCACGCTGTACCCGCGTGCAAGCACGCGCAGGGGGCTGAGCGCGTCCAGCTGGGCCGCCAGCCGCTCCACCTGGTTGCGCCGCGCCTCGACCAGCCGTCCGAGTGCGGACTGGAGGCGGTCGCCGGAGCGCGCGAGCCGTTCCTCCGCCACCCGGGTCCGGCGGCGGAGCCCCGCCGCGAGACGGACGCCGAACCCGTCCACCCGGTGCAGCAGCGCCGCCCGGTCGGGCACCGCCATCTCGGCGGCGGCGGAAGGGGTCGGCGCGCGGAGATCGGCCACGAGGTCAGAGAGCGACACGTCGGTTTCATGGCCGACCGCGGAGATCGTCGGGACCCGGACCGCGGCCAGCGCCCGGCAAACCGGCTCCGCGTTGAACGCCGCCAGGTCCTCCTTGGCCCCGCCCCCGCGGCCGATGATGCAGGCGTCCACGCCCTCGATCCGGTTGACGAGCTCGAGCGCGCGGACCAGCGACGCCACCGCTCCCTCCCCCTGCACCTGGGCGCCGACCAGCACCAGTTCCACCGCGCGCCAGCGCGTCCGGGTGACGATGATGATGTCGCGGAGAGCGGCGCCGTCGGGGCTGGTGACCACGGCGATGCGGCGAGCGAACGGGGGGAGGGGGCGCTTCCGTTCGGGGTCGAGGAGCCCGTCGGCCTTGAGCGCCGCGCGGACCCGCTCGAGTTCGAGCGCCTTGGAGCCGAGGAGCGCGGTGGGGATGATGTCGGTGGCGGTGAGGCGGTACTCGCCCTTTTCCTCCCAGAGGGTCGGCCGGCCGCGCACCAGCACCTCCATGCCGTCCGTCGGCGCCTGGCCGCTGCGCTTGAGGACCCCGGCGGCCTGCTGCTTCCAGAGCATGCAGCGGACGGAGGCGTCGGCGTCCCGCAGGGTGAAGTACCAGTGCCCGCTGCGCCAGATCTTGAACTCGACCAGCTCGCCGCGCACGAACACCGAGTTCCCGAAGGCACCCTCGACCGCGCTCTTCGCCTGGCGATTCAGCTCGGCGACCGTCAGCTCCTCGGGGAGCTCTCCGTCGCCGAAGAGCGAGGGGAGGCTCACGCCGGCGGCCTCACCCGGCCCGCGTCAGTTCGGCGGCCTGCAGGGTGTTCTTGAGCAGCATCGCGATGGTCATTGGGCCCACGCCTCCCGGCACCGGCGTGATGGCCGAGGCGATCGCGGCCACCGGCTCGAATGCAACGTCGCCGCACAACCGGTACCCCTTCTCCTTCGTCGGGTCATCCACCCGGTTGATCCCGACGTCTATGACCACCGCCCCCGGGCGCACCATGTCGGCGGTCACGAACTCCGCCTTGCCGATGGCGGCAATGAGGATGTCGGCCTGCCGAGCGATGGCCGGCAGGTCGCGGGTGCGCGAGTGGCACACGGTGACGGTTGCGTCGCCGCCGGGTCCCTGCTGGATGAGGAGGTTGGCCATCGGCTTGCCGACGATGTTGGACCGGCCGATGATCACGGCGTGGGCGCCCTTGGTCTCGACCCCCGAGCGGATCAGCATCTGCTGCACGCCGTACGGCGTGGCGGGACGAAACGCGGTGGGGTCGCCGGTGACGAGCTTGCCGACGTTCTCCGGATGGAAACCGTCCACGTCCTTCCGCGGATCGATCCGCCGGAGCACCTGTTCGCTGTTCATCGCCTTGGGAAGCGGGAGCTGGACCAGCATGCCGTGGATGGCGGGGTCGGCGTTGAGCTTGTCGATGGTGGCGAGCAGCTCGGCCTGCGTGGTCGTGGCGGGAAGGCGGATCGTGACGGAGTGCATCCCCGCCTCCTCGCACGCCTTGCCCTTGCTCCGGACGTACACCTGGCTGGCCGGGTCCTCGCCGACGAGCACGACAGCCAGCCCCGGTTTGATGCCGACCTGGGCAAGACGCGCGACGTCCTGGGCGACTTCCTGACGGATGGCGCGTCCCATGGCGACGCCATCGAGGAGACGGGCGGTCATCGGGCCACCTCCACCGACCTGGTTTCCCGGATGACGACCACGCGGATCTGGCCCGGGTACTGGAGTTCGTTCTCGATCTTCCGTGCGATCTGCTCCGACAGCTCGGCCGCCTGCGCGTCGTTCACCTGGTCGGGGGTGACGATCACGCGGATTTCCCGGCCGGCCTGGATGACCGCGGTCTTTTCCACGCCACGGAAGGCGTTCGCGATCTCCTCCAGCTTCGTCAGGCGCTTGACGTAACTCTCGAACGCCTCGCGTCGCGCCCCGGGGCGGGAGCCGCTGATGCCGTCGGCCGCCTGCACCAGCACCGACTCCGTGGACTCGTGCGGTACGTCGTCGTGGTGCGCGTGGATACAGTTGATGACGGCGGCGCTCTCCCCGTACCGGCGCGCGACCTCGACGCCGAGCTCGACGTGGGTGCCTTCGCTGTCGTGGGTGAGCACCTTGCCGATGTCGTGCAGGAAGGCGCCCCGCTTGGCCAGCTTCACGTCCACGCCGAGTTCGGCGGCCATGATCCCCGCCAGCCAGGCCACCTCCTTGGAGTGCTCCAGGATGTTCTGGCCGTAGCTGGTCCGGTACCGCATCCGGCCCACGAGCTTGATGAGCTCCGGGTGGAGTCCGCTGATGCCGGTGTCGAAGGCGGCCCGCTCGCCCAGCTCCACGAGCTGGGTGTCGAGCTCCGCGCGGACCTTCACGACCACGTCCTCGATGCGGCCGGGCTGGATGCGCCCGTCGGCGATCAGCGCCTCGAGCGCCCGGCGCCCTACTTCGCGCCGGATCGGGTCGAAGCAGGAAATGACCACGGTGTCCGGCGTGTCGTCGATGATCACGTCCACGCCGGTCGCCAGCTCGAAGGCGCGGATGTTCCGGCCCTCGCGCCCGATGATGCGACCCTTCATTTCGTCCGACGGCAGCGTGACCGCCGCCACGGTGGTGGCCGCGGTCTGCTCGGGCGCGATCCGCTGGATGGCGATGGACACGATCCGCTGCGCCTCCCGCTCCGCCCCCTTCTTCGCCTGCTCCTTGATGTCTCGCGCCAGCGCCGCAGCTTCGCTGCGGGCGGCTTCCTCGGCCCGCTGCAGCAGCTCCCGCCTCGCCTCCTCCGCGGTCAGCCCCGCGATCTGCTCCAGGCGCCTCGCCTGCTCCGCCTTCAGGGCGTCGATCTCCTTCTCGCGCGCGGCCAGCGCCTGCTCCCGCGCGGTGATCGAGGCATCCCGGGTCTGGATGGCGCCCTCGAGGGCCGTGAGCTGCTCCTGCCGGCGGTCGTAGGCGCGCTCCCGCTCCTCCGCCCGGCGGTCCTGGCGGGCCCACTCCTCGCGGCGGCTCTGGGTTTCCTTGTCGAGTTCCTCGCGGAGCGCCAGCGTCTCCATCTTGCCGGCGAGGATCGCGTCGGTCCGGGCGCTGTCAGCGGCGCGGCGGGCGTCGGCGGTGAGCCGGTCCGAGTCGGCCTGGGCCGAGCGCAGGAGCTGATCCGCGTCCGCCTTCGAGGTGCGTGCCAGCGTGGCGGCCTCGGCGCGGGCGGCCGCGACGACGTCCCGTCCGGTGGCGCGGCGGCGGAGTTGGACGAACAGCACGATGAGAAGGGCGACCGCAAGGCCGGCGAGCGCTCCCCCGGCGAGAGGAAGCCATGGCAGGTCGGACATGGTATCTCCAGCGCGGCGGCGGGACCGCCACGCGTTGGTTTCAGTCGGCCGGGGCCGGAACCCCGGCGGCGCGCCCGCCGCGCTTGTTCGGCGGCAGGAGGCGAGCCACATCGTCCAGCAGGGCGGTCAGGCGTGCGGCACCGTCGCGATCACCGCGGCGGGCCTGGAACAGCTCATCCGTGATCTGCAGGGCGGCCAGGATGGCCGCCTTGTGGGTCTCGACGCTCGGGATCGTGGACTTCACGTGGCGGAGCGCCGCGTCGAGGTAGGCGGCCACTTCCCGCGTGTATTCAGGTGGCAGCTCCGAGCGGACCGTGAAGCTCTCGCCGGCGATGAACACCTGGACCGCGTTCTTGGCGGTGCTCACGCGGCCCCCTCCTCGGATTCGAGGAAGGCCAGCCGCGACGACAGCGCCTGCAGCCGCTCGCGCGCCGACTCGATGCGCTGGCGGAGCGCCTGGTTCTCGACCTCCAGCTCGATGACGCGCTGGCGCGACTGCAGCAACTCCGGCCCCGCCAGCACGCCACCGCGCGTGCGGGCGTCCTGGAGCTCGGCCTCCGCCTTCAGCGTCCGACGGCGCCAGCCCGCCACCTCGTCGCCGAGATGCTTGAGCAACTGCTCCAGCTCGGCGAGCGCGGCAAGGTCAGGACGCGCGTAGTTCGATGCCATGCTGCTCCCGAAGAACCGTGAGAACCTTGGTGACCGAGGCGTCGACTTCCTGGTCACGTAGCGTGCGGTCGGCCGCCCGGTAGCGGAGCCGAAACGCGAGCCCGCGGTGGCCGGCAGGCAGCCCGGCGCCCCGGTACTCGTCGAGCACCTCGACCGCCTCGATCAGCCGCCCGGCCGACTTCCGGATGGCGTCGCCCAGTGCGGCGGCGGCGATCCCTGCCGGCACCAGCAACGCGAGGTCGCGGGTCACGGCGGGATTGACCGGCAATGGTTCGAATCGGGGTGCGGACCTGGGACTCGACTCGACCAGGAGCTCGAATCCGAGCACCGGCGCCGCCCAGGGCGGCGCATCGGCCGACGCCACTCCCGCCCAGCCGATGACCTGGCCTCCGGGAGCATGGGCAACCCACTCGCCCCCTTCAACTTGCACCGTCGCACCGGGATACGCCAGAGCGGCCGTCGACTCGAAGAGGGCGCGGAGGTCCCAGAGGTCGACGTCGGGCGACTTCCCCGATGCACTCCAGTGGGCCGGCTCCCGTGCGCCCGTGATGACTCCAGCGACCCGGTGCTCCTCGCGCGGTGGCGAGCCGACCTCTCCCGCCAGGAAGACGGTGCCGAGTTCGAAGAGCCGGACGTCACGAATGTGGGCGGCCCAGTTCCCCTCGACCCTCCGGATGAGCCCGGGCAGGAGCCGCGCGCGGAGGTACCCCTCCTCCGCCGACAGCGGATTGAGCACCCGCACGCTTTCCGCTCCGGCCGCAGGGCCCAGCGGAAGCGTCTGGACCTCGAACAGCCCTTCGGCCACGAGCCCCTGGCGCAACCGCCCGTCGATCCCTTCCGACGCGGCGCTCGGCAGGTCGCCGACACGGAACGGGCGAAGTTCGGTCGGAAAGTTGTCGTACCCGTGGAGCCGGGCGACCTCCTCGATGAGGTCGATTTCCGCGACCAGGTCCGGCCGCCAGCCCGGCACGTCCACCGCAATGCGGCCGTCGTCGGGCTTGGACACCACCGTTGCCCCGATGGCGACGAGGTACCGCTCGATGGCGTCCCACGGCACCTCGACCCCGAGCACCTGCGTCACGCGCGCCGGGCGGAGGAAGATCCTCGGCGGGTGTGACACCTGCGGGAAGAGGTCCACCGGGTCGCCGTCGAGCGAGCCGCCGGCCGTGGCCTGGATGATTTCCACCGCACGCCGGAGCACCTCCGGACCGTTCCAGAGGTCCACGCCGCGCTCGAAGCGATAGCTCGCCTCGCTGCTCAGGCCGAGCTGCCTGCGTGTGGCGCGGACGCCCTGCGGCTCGAAGTACGCGCACTCGAGGAAGAGGTCGGTCGTCTCGGGCGTCACCTCGGAGTGCGCCCCGCCCATCACGCCGGCCACGCCGATGGCCGACTCGGCGTCGGCGATGACCGTCATCGACCCGGCGAGCGGCCGGTCCGCCCCGTCCAGCGTGGTCAGCCGCTCGCCGGGCCGCGCGCGCCGGGCCACGACGGCGGGGCCCTTGAGCCGCGAGACGTCGTAGGCGTGCATCGGCTGGTTGAGCTCGAACATGACGCAGTTGGTGGCGTCCACCACGTTGTTGATGGAGCGCATCCCGATCGCCTCGACCCGGGCCCGGAGCCACTCGGGCGAGGCGCCGACGCGCACGCCGCGCAGCACCGCGCCGAGGAACCGCGGGCAGCCCACGGCGTCCTCGATCGCGACGCGCACGCCACCGGTGCTCGCCTCGGCGCCCGACCGGAGCGGCGTCGGCATGGCCGGCCCGTCGGAACCTGGCACCGCCGGCAGCCGGAAGGTGCCGCCGAACGAGAACGCCAGTTCCCGCGCGACGCCCTTGTGCCCGAGCAGGTCGGGGCGGTTGGGGGTCACGTCCACCACCAGCCGGTCGTCGGCGATGTCGGCCACGGCAAGGAAGGAGGTACCGGGCGCCGCGTCGGTCGTGAGTTCGAGGATGCCGTCGTGCTCCTGGCCGAGCCCGAGTTCACGCGCGGAGCAGAGCATCCCCTCCGACACCTCGCCCCGGATCTTCCGCTTCTCGAGGGTGAGGCCGCCGGGCAGCGTCGAGCCGACCGGCGCGAAGGGGTACTTCTTCCCGGCGGTGACGTTGGGCGCACCGCACACCACGTGGCGCGGCGTGCCGCTGCCGTCGTCCACGTCGCAGAGACGGAGCCGATCGGCGTTCGGGTGCGGGCGTACCTCGCGTACCAGGGCGACGACGACCTGCTCCAGCCCCGGGTGGAGCGGCTCGATGGCGTCCACGGTGGCGCCGAGCGCCGCCAGGCGGCGCGCGACGTCGGCGGAGTCGAGCGGACGGCGGAGGAACGCTTCGAGCCAGCGGCGGGAGACGTTCACCTGGCCCGTCCCAGCTGGGCGAGGAACCGCATGTCTCCCTCGAAGAGGAGACGGATGTCGGGGATGCCGTAGCGCAGCATGGCGATCCGCTGCGGCCCCATGCCGAAGGCGAAGCCGGTGTATCGCTCGGCATCCACGCCGCAGTTCTCGAGCACCTTGGGATGCACCATGCCGCAGCCGAGGATTTCCATCCACCCCGTCCCCTTGCAGGCGGAGCACCCGTCACCGCCGCACAGATAGCAGGACACGTCCATCTCGGCGGACGGCTCGGTGAACGGGAAGAAGGAGGGCCGGAAGCGCACCTTGGTGGTGGGCGAAAAGAACTGCCGCGCGAAATGGAGCAGCGTTCCCTTCAGGTCCACGAAGGAGATGCCCTCGTCCACGGCCAGCCCCTCCACCTGCCAGAAGACCGGCGCGTGGGAGGGATCGAACGGGTCCTTCCGGTACACGACGCCCGGGATCACCACGCGGTAGGGCGGCGGGCCGGCGAGCATCGTGCGGATCTGGACGGGCGAGGTGTGGGTCCGGAGCAGGACCGCCTTGCCGTCGCCGGGGCGCGCATCGCCGCCCACGTCGAGGTAGAAGGTGTCGTGCATGTCCATGGCCGGGTGGTCGGCGGGGAAGTTCAGCGCGCCGAAGTTCATCCACTCGGTCTCGGCCTCGGGGCCGATGGCGCGGTTGAACCCGAGCCCGTGGAAGATCTCGCAGATCTCCTCGACCACGCGGGTGACGGGATGCTCGGCGCCGACCCACCGGCGGCGACCCGGCATGGTCAGGTCGAGGCCCGCCGCGCCCGCAGCACCCGCCGCGGGGGCCAGCGCGGCGGCGCGGGCCTCAAACGCCGCTTCGAACGCCTGCCGCAGCTCGTTGGCGGCCGCGCCGACGGCGCGCCGCTCCTCCGGTGGCAGCGCGGCGAGCGACCGCAGGAGCGCGGTCAGCGCCCCGCTCTTCCGTCCGAGCACGGCGATCTGCTCCGCCTCGAGGGCGTCGGCGTCGAGCCCCGCCACCGCCGCGAGGCGTGGGCGGAGCGCGTCGAGCAGCGATTGCGGGTGGGACTCGGCCATCGCGAATCCGGTTGTGACGAGGGTGGAAACGGCCGTGGGGCCGGCCGCGCATGGCGACCGGCCCCACGCGCGACCGCCTGGGACAGCGCGGAGCTTACTTGGCGGCCTTGGCGACCTCGGCCTTGGCCACTTCGGCGATGGCCGCGAAGGCATCGGCATCGCGCACGGCGAGGTCGGCCAGCACCTTGCGGTTCACCTCGACCCCGGCGCGCCGGAGCGCGTCCATGAGGCGGCTGTAGCTCAGCCCGTGCTGACGCGCCGCGGCGTTGATGCGCGTGATCCAGAGCGCGCGGAACTCGCTCTTCTTCTTCCGCCGGTCGCGGTAGGCGTACGCCAGGCCGCGCTCGACGTTTTCCTTGGCGGCCTTGTACAGCTTGCTGCGGGACTGAAAGCCGCCCTTGGCGGCCTTCATGATCTTCTTCTTCCGGGCGTGATGCGCGGGACCGTTTTTTACGCGAGGCATGGTATCTCCCTTACGCCTGGAGGAGGCGGCTGACGCGTGGGAAGTCGGCCGAACTCACGTAGGCCACCTTCTTCAGCTTGTTCTTCCGCTTCCGACTCTTCTTCGTCAGAATGTGGCTGTGGTTGGCGTGAAAGCGCTTGAGCTTTCCCGACCCCGTCTTCTTGAACCGCTTCATGGCGGCCCGCTTCGTCTTCATCTTCGGCATAACGCCCTCACCTTTCGGATCGTGCGCCCCTACTTGGGCGCGATCACCATCGTCATGTTGCGGCCTTCGAGCTTCGCGTCCATCTCGACCTTGCCGACGTCCGCCAGGGCGGCGATCACCCGGTCGAGCACGGCGCGGCCCAGGTCGATGTGGGCCAGTTGGCGGCCCCGGAACATCAGCGTGACCTTGACCTTGTTGCCGTCGCCCAGGAACTCGCGGGCGTGGCGGGTCTTGAAATCGAAATCGTGGTCGTCGATGCCGGGCCGGTACTTCACTTCCTTCAGCTGAATCACGTGCTGCTTCTTCTTGGCCGCGCGCGCCGCCTTGGCTTCCTCGAACTTGAACTTCCCATAGTCCATGATCTTGACGACCGGCGGGCGCGCGGTCGGCGCCACTTCCACCAGGTCGAGTCCCCGATCCTGGGCGGCGGCGAGCGCCTCCTCGATCGGGAGCACGCCGAGCTGCTCACCCTCCGCCCCGATGACCCGCACCGGACTGATCCGGATCTGGCGGTTGACGCGTACGCGCTTGTCGCGGTCTGTGGACAGTGGAACGCCTCCGGCCAAAAAAGAAAAAGGACATCCTGAGACGACGGATGTCCACGCGCGCCACGGCTGAATAGTTCGGCCTGGTGACGACCTCGGGACCCGGTCACTCCGGCGTGCGCCGGGCTCAGGGTGGGGGGATCTTCCCCCGCTTCAAGTGCGCAAAGTCTAGGCGGGACAGCCGATTATGTCAAGCCGGCGCCGCGCCGGGCGCCAGGACTTCATCGGCCAGCACCGCGCCGCCCTTCGCCTCCACCGCCCTGCCGTACGCCACCCGCGCGTCGTGCTCGAAGAGGAGGAGCCAGCCCCCCGACACGGCGTCCCGGAGGAGGGCCCGGCGGGACTCCAGGGTCCGGAGCGGCTCGACGTCGTACCCCATGATCCAGGGAAGCGGCAGGTGTGCCGACGTCGGGATCAGGTCGCCCAGGAACGCGGCGGTGTCGGGGCCGTCGGACACGAGTACAGACTGGTGCCACGGCACGTGGCCCGGGGTCACCCGCACGCGGATGCCGGGGAGCACCTCGCCGTCGCCCTCGAGAAGCCGGAACCGACCGGCCGCCGCCACCGGCTCGAAGTTGTGCGGGATGTAGCTGGCCCGGGTGCGCTCGTTGGTGTGGCGCGCGAACTCGAGGTCGCCGCCCTGGACGACGTAGGTCGCGTTCGGAAAGGTCAGCCGGACCTCGCGCACGCCGCCCGGCAGGTCCACGGCGGTGGTGTTGCCGCCGGCGTGGTCGAAGTGCAGGTGTGTGTTGATGACCCACCGGATATCCGAGGGGATGTGCCCCAGCTCGCGGAGGGCGTCCTCCAGCTGGGTCGGCCCCGGGGTGCCGGCGTTCTCGATCCCGTAGATGTCAATGAACTTCGGGTCTTCCTTGTTCCCCAACCCGGAGTCGATCAGGACGAGGCCGTCGGGATGCTCGACCAGCAGGCAGCGCATCGCGAGCGGAATCCGGTTCCGGTCGTCCGGGGCGATCCGCCGCGACCAGAGGGTCCGCGGGACAACGCCGAACATCGCGCCGCCGTCGAGCCGCTGCAGCCCCGCCTCGAGGGTGTGGCAGCGGAGGGAGCCGATCCGGAAGGAGTGGGTGAGCCTCATGAAGGCAAAATAGGCGGGGAAGCGGGGAAGCGGGGAGGTAGCGAGGCCGCAGGGGCGAACCTTGTGTTCGCCCGCCCCTACACCCGCCCCCGCCGCGGTACGAGAATCCGTTCCAGATCATCCAACGTGTTGGCACCCTGTTCCATCGCCAGAGCCAAGAGCCGCCGGAGGATTTCCGCCGTCACCAGCGCGTCGCCCGCGGCCCGGTGCCGGGCGCCGTTGTCGAGATTGAAGTGGGCGGTGACCTGGTCGAGGGAATGCGACGTCAACCCGCGGACGAGGCGACGCGAGAGGCGCACCGTGCAGAGCCGCGGCCCCTCGAGCGCCAGCCCGCGGTTCCGCCGCAGCTCGGCGTCCACGAAACTCCAGTCGAAGCGGACGTTGTGCGCCACGAAGACACGGCCCGCGAGCGCGGCGAGGATCGCGTCCGCCGCCATGTCGAACGTCGGGGCGCCGGCCACCATCGCGTCGTCGATGCCGGTGAGCGCGGTGATCTGCGGGGCAATGGCGCAGCCGGGGTTGATGAGGGATTCGTAGACCAGCTCGGTCCGGTCGCCCTGCACCAGCACCACGGCGATGTCGGTCACGCGGTCGTCCCCGGCGGCGCGCATCCCGGTCGTCTCCACGTCCACCACCGCGAAGGTGCAGGCCTCCAGCAGCGGCGACCCCTGCGCCCCGCCTGCCAGCGCCCAGCGGCCGTCTCCCAGCTGCCGCACGCGCGGGTCGGAACCGAGAAGGGCCACCGCCAGGCGGGCCGCCACGGCGGGAGGCGCGGCGGCGAGGCCCATCACGTCCCGAGCAATGACCGCGGCCTCCGCGGGGCCCGCCGCCAGGAGCGTGAGCGCCCGGTCAGCCAGCGTCGAAGTCGGGTGCGCGGTGAGACCGGTCACTCAGGTCGGATTGGCAAGATGGTAGGCGAGGGCCTCGAGTTCGAGCGCGAGGTTCACGGTCTTGACGGTCACGTCGGCCGGCACGGCCAGTTGCAGCGGCGCAAAATTGAGGATGGACTTGATGCCGAGGTGCACCAGGCGGTCCGCCACCGACTGGGCTTCCTCCGGCGGCGTCACGAGGACGGCGATGTCGGCGGGGTTCCGGCCAAGGCTCGCCTCGAGTTGCCTGACATCCTCGACGCGCACCCCGCCGAGCTCCTGTCCCACCTTGGCGGGGTCGCGGTCGAAGATGGCCACGAAGTCGAAGCCGCGGCGCCGGAAGCCGCGGTTCTGCACCAGGGCGCTGCCGATCTTGCCCGCTCCGATCAGCGCGACGCGGTAGTGCCGCGTGAGCCCGAGGATCTGGCGAAGCGCCTGGACCAGTTCGGGAACGGAGTACCCG
Source organism: Gemmatimonadota bacterium (assembly GCA_022710485.1). Lineage (GTDB taxonomy): Bacteria > Gemmatimonadota > Gemmatimonadetes > Gemmatimonadales > GWC2-71-9 > SPDF01. Next base: position 530,155 of record JAKLGU010000001.1, read on the forward strand.
AGCCCGCGCTTCCCGAACGAGCCGAAGAACGACAAGTCCTTCCGCACCTGCGCGGAAGTAGTGCCCCCGCGCCCGGCGAGCGCCCCGGAACTGATGGTTTCGATGCCCTGCCCCTCAAACTCCTCGAGAAACCGGAGATAGAGTGAGAGTCGTCGGACGGTGCTGTCGGCGATTTTCCGCATTGCCCTAGCATTGTGAAATGTTTCACAAAGCTAAGCAGGTCGCCAGCCACCGTCAACGAGGGCCGCGTGCAGGCGAAGGAACTCCGCGGGGGACACGACTTCGGGCCGCACGCCCGCGTCCAGACCCGCCTGCGCGACCGCGCGCGCGGCCGCCTCCCCACCCCACCCCGTCAGTTCCCGCACCGCCCGCACCAGTTGCTTGCGACGGAACCCGAACAAGCCGACGACGGCCGCGCGAAAGCTCCGGACGTCCCCGTCGCGCACCAGTGGATGGGCCAGCGGCTCGAGCCGCAGCGCCGCGCTGTCCACCTTGGGCACCGGCTGGAAGGCGCCCGCCGGGACGGTAAACAGCACCTCGGTCTTCGCGACCGCCTGGATCCCGACCGTCAGCGCGCCATAGTCCTTGGTGCCTGGCGCGGCGCCCACGCGATGCGCGACCTCCTTCTGCACCAGGAAGACGATCCGGCGCGGCCGCGGCGGCGTGAGCGCCTTGTCGAGCAGCGGCGACGTGATGTTGTACGGGATGTTGCCGGTGACGAGCCCGCCGGGACCGCCGGCGAGCGCCACCCAGTCGAGCTCGAGGGCGTCGCCCTCGACGATTGTCGCGCCCGGCACCCGCGCGCGGAGCGCCGAGATCATCTCGCCGTCCTTCTCGATCGCGACGACGCGCCCCGCGTGCCGGAGCAGCGCCTCGGTGAGCCCGCCTGGCCCGGGGCCGATCTCGAGCACGGTGTCGGCCTCCGTGGCGCCGACCGCCTCCGCCAGGCGGTTGAGGATGCGGGGGTCGTGGAGAAAATGCTGGCCGAGTCGGCGCTTGGGCCTGGACATCAGATCCGGAGGATCAGGAGCGTGATGTCGTCCGCCGGGCGGGGCGCGAAGGTACGGACCTCGGCGATGAGCGCGGCGACGATCTCCTCGGGCGGCAGGTGACGGCGTGCGATCACGCCCTCGAGGAGCCGCGCCTCGCCGAACGCCTCGCCGTCGGCGTCGCGTGCGTCGATCAGGCCGTCGGTGCAGAGACAGAGGAGGTCCTCGTGCATCCGCCACGGCACCTGGCACAACTCGATGTTCCCCCGCGCGGCCAGCCCGAGCGGCGGCGCGGTGGCCTCGAGCCGTTCCGGCACGCCGGTCGGCGGAATCCGCCAGGCATGGGGGTGCCCGGCGCTGGCGTATGACAGCTGCTCCGCCCGCGGGTCGAGCACGCCGTAGAACACCGTCAGGAACATCTCGGTGCTGGCGAGGTCGCCCTCGATGCTGTCGAGCAGAAGCTCCAGCGTCTCGTCAGGCGTGGCCGAACCGGCGGCGTGGATGCCCGCGGCGGCGATGACCATCGCCATGACGAGGGCCGCGCCGAAGCCGTGCGAGGAGACGTCGCCGAGCATGACGCCGACGCGGCCGCGCCCGAAGCGGTTGAAGGTGTAGAAGTCGCCGCCGACCGACTCGGCGGGCACGCAGCGCGCCGCCACCTCGGCGTCGCCGCCGAGGACGGCGGGCGAGGGCATCAGCTTGAGCTGGAGGTCGTGCGCCAGCTCGAGTTCGCGGCGAAGCCGCTGCTGCTGCAGGTCGCGCACGACGAGGCGGGCGTTCTCGATGGCGGCGCCGACCTGGTTGGCCACCGCGGTCACCAGCTTGCGGTGCCCGGGCTCGAACGCGTCGGCGCCGAGGCGGTCGGTGAGGTTGATCACCCCGACGCAGCGCGAGGCGCTGCCAGGCGCCGCATAGATGATCGGGACCGACAGGTAGGCGCCGCCCTGGTACCCGCGCGGCCCGCCGCGACCGTCCGCCCCCGCGGGGTTCTCGATCAGGCGACGTTCACGCCAGGCGCGCGCCGCGACGGAGTCGGGATTCGACGGCAGAACGTACGCGTCCGTGGGCGAGGGAAAACCCCGGGTCGCCACCACCCGAAGGCGGCCCAGCGCCTCGTCGTACACCATGATGGAGGAGCGGCGTGCCGCGACGACCGCACTCACTTCGCGGAGGATCGTCTTCGCCGCTTCCTCGAGGTGGATGGTGTGACCGAGGATTTCGCTGATGGTGTAGAGGAGGTCGATCTCCTCGTAGCGGCCGGCCAGTTCTTCCCCGATCTCGACGGCGCGCCGCTCACTGTCGAGCAGCGTGCCGAGGACGGGGCGGAGCCGGTCCGCGGCGGCGTGGGTCTCCGCGTCGGCCAGGCCCTCGATGCTGAACCAGACGCCGTCGATGCCGGGGACGGCGTCGAGCCAGGCGCGGCCGGTGGGGGTGGGGACAAACCCCGCCTCGTGGGTGATGATCGGGGCCCAGCCTGGGTCTTCGCCGCCGAGCGCGCGGACGCGGCGCCCGTCGTAGCGCCAGGCGCGGACGCACCCGCCGACGAGGCTGCCGAGCGCCTCGAGGACGGGGCCCGCCCGGTCTACTGGCGGCGCAGGGTCATGCAGATGGAATTCCCCGGGGGCGTGAAGCGGACGTCGTCCATCAGGTTGCGGATCAGGAAGAGACCCCGGCCGCAGGGCAGCTCGAGGTCGTCGGGGGTGACGGGATCTCGGACGGTGGCGGGATCGAAGCCGGGGCCTTCGTCGGTCACGTGGACGTGGAGGGCGTCGGGCAGGCACTCCGCCCGGACCTCCACCATCAGCGTCGGTTCCTGCCCGTTGCCGTACACGATGGCGTTGGCAAGCGCCTCGCTGAGCGCCACGCGGAACCGGAAGTGCGCCCGCTTCGGGGCGTCCCAGCCGGCGAAGCAGTGGCGGGCCACCAGCTCCACGGCCTCTTCGATGACGGACACGTCGCTGGGGATGCGGAGCGCGATTTCCACGGCAATGCCCGAGGGAAGGGGCCGGTCGGCGCGGCGGACGCAGAGGCGAAGCGGCGCGGTCACGGTCGGATCAGAAGCCGGCGAGCGCCTGCGCCGAGCTGTCGGCGATAGCGAAAAGGGTGTCGAGCTTGGTGAGTTCGAAGAGGGAGCGCAGGTCCTCGTTGAGCCCGCTGAGCCTGAGCTCCCCGCCCTGTTCCCGGACCTTCTTGGAAATCGAGACGAGCGCCCCGAGTCCCGACGAGTCGATGTACCCGGTCTTGGCGAAATCCACCAGCAGCTTCCGCTCGCCGTTGTCGAGCGCCTGCTGGATGGTGGCCTTCAGCTCCTGCCGGTTGCCCACGATCAGCTGGCCCTCGACCTCGACGATCAGGACCCCGGACGGATGCTTGGACGTGGTGAACGCCATGAACGAATACCTCCCTCAGGAGCCTGGACCGGCCTGCAGGACCGCGAGTGCGGCCACTTCGACAATATCATCGCTCGTCGCCCCGCGCGACAGGTCTGCCATCGGCCGGGCCAGCCCCTGCAGCATCGGCCCGAGCGCGACGGCCCCGGCCAGGCGCTGGACCAGCTTGTAGGCGATGTTGCCCGCGTCGAGGTTCGGGAAGACCAGCACGTTGGCGCGCCCCGCCACCGGGGAGCCCGGCGCCTTCCCCGACGCCACCTCGGGCACCAGCGCCGCGTCGGCCTGCAGGTCGCCGTCGGCGGGGACGCCGGGGGCGAGCTCCCGGAACCGGGCCACCGCGGCGCGCACCAGGTCCACCGAGCGCCCGCCCGCGCTGCCGTGCGTGCTGTAGCTGAGGAACGCCACCCGCGGCGCGTCCCCGATCAGGCGGCGACGGTCGCCCACGGCGGCGAGCGCGATGTGCGCGAGCTCCTCCGCGGTCGGTTCCGGCACGACGGCGCAGTCGGTGAACGTCAGCACGCGCTCGTCCGGGAAGAGCAGGTAGAACGCGGAGCTCAGCAGGGGGAAGCCGGGCGCCAGCCCGATGGCCCAGAGCGCCGCGCGGAGCACCTCCGCCGTGGCCGTGGCGGCGCCTGCCACGCAGGCGTCCGCCTCGCCGAGGGCCACGAGGCCGGCGCCGAACCGGAGGGGATCCGCGGCCAGGTCGAGGGCGTGGATCCCGTCCTGCACCCGCTCGGGCCGCCGCGCCCGGAGCCGTTCGGCAATGCGCTTCAGCCGCGGGTCGCGCGCCGGGTCGAGGTGGCCGGGCCCCAGCAGGATCGGCTCCGCGATCCCCTCCTTCCGCAGCCGCTCCGCGGCGGCCTCGACGCGAGGGTCGCCCCCTTCGGGCAGTACGACGCGTCCGCCGCGGGCGCGCGCACGCTCCAGCAAGGCCGCGCGCACGCTCACTTCGCGAAGCGCGCCCGGAGCGCCTCCGCCACGGCGGGGTGGACCAGCGCCGACACGTCGCCGCCGAACCGCGCCACCTCCCGCACCAGGCTGGAACTCAGGTAGGTCAGGTCGAGTGCGGGGACGAGAAAGACCGTCTCCAGCGAGGGGTGCAGCTGCCGGTTCATCAGCGCCATCTGGAACTCGTACTCGAAGTCGCTCACGGCGCGGAGCCCGCGCACCACCACCGACGCGCCCACCCGTCGCGCGAAGTCGGCGAGCAGCCCCTCGAACGACACGAACTCGATCCGCGGATCCTGGCCGACGGCGGTCCGCAGCATGGCCAGCCGCTCCTCGACGCCGAAAAGCGGCTGCTTGGAGACGTTGACCGCCACCGCGACGATGAGCCGGTCCGACAGGAGCAGGCTCCGGCGGATGAGGTCCTCGTGGCCGCGCGTCGGCGGATCGAACGAGCCTGGGTAGATCGCGATGCGAGTCATGGCGCGTAGCAGAAGGTGAGGGCGGTGTCGCCGTAGCGGCGGGTGTCGTCGCCGGGCAGCGCCAGGGTGGCGCGGTGCTCCACCGAAAGAATGCGGGCAAAGGGCGTCCGGCGGAAGAGCGCCACCAGCCGGGAGGCCGCCTCGTGGTCGTAGGGCGGGTCGGCGAACGCGACGTCGAAGGCGCCCGGCTGCAGCGCCTCGGCGAACCGCATCGCGTCGCGCTTGTGGACCTCGCACCGCCCCTCTACCCCGAGCGCCTCGATGTTGGCCGTGAGCGCCCGGATCGAGGCGGTCCCGAGGTCCACGAACTCGGCACGGAGCGCCCCGCGGGAGAGCGCCTCCAGCCCCAGCGCGCCGCTGCCGGCGAACAGGTCGAGCACCCGCGCGCCAGGGATCGCGGCGCCGAGAATGCTCATCCAGGCCTCGCGGACCCGGTCGGAGGTCGGGCGGACCCGGGCGTCCCTGGGCATGACCAGGCGCCGGCCGCCGAACTCGCCGGCCACGATCCTCACGCCGGCGATTCCGGGGCCGGAACGATCGCCACCATCCGGGCCTGGAGCGCCTCGCGGTTCCGGAAGGTATTGAGCTCCAGCTTGAAGGCGACGTCCACCGCATCGAGGGCGGCGGGAGCGCGGTCCATCATGCCGAACCCGATGGCGTCGAGCACAACGCCCTGCTCCCGCATCGTGGCCTTGAGGTGCCCCTTGCCGACTTCGCGCGCGCCCTGCAGCTGGACGCCGCGCACCGCGAACACCGGGCCGGGATTCCCCATGCCGCACGGCTCGAGGTGCTGGCACATCGCCTCGAGCTCCGGCGTCGCCTCCCCCAGCCGCAGCGTCACGTCCACCCGCTGCTCGGGCACGAGATCCTCGCCCCGCAGCTGCCTGTTGGCCTCCGCCACGAACCGCGCACGAAATTCGTCCAGCCGGTCCCGGTGGATCGTGAGGCCCGCCGCCATCCGGTGGCCGCCGAACCGCTCGAGGAGGTCGCCGCAGGTGGCGAGTGCGTCGCGGAGGTGAAAGCGGGAGATGCTCCGCCCGCTGCCCTTCCCGAGCGTCGGGGTCTCCTCGTCGAAGGCGATCATGAACGCCGGCCGGCCATAGCGCTCCACGAGGCGCGACGCCACGATGCCGATGACCCCCGCGTGCCACCCCTCGGCGGAGAGCACGAGCGCGGAATCCGTCTCAAGCCGGGCGCCCGCCTCGACCTGCGCGATGGCCTCCTCGAGGATCCGCTGGTCGAGCGCCTGCCGGTCGGCGTTGTGCGACTCGAGCCGCTCCGCCAGCACCCTGGCCTCCTCCTCGTCGTCGGTCAGGAGGAGGCGGAGTCCGTCCTTCGCGTCTCCCACCCGCCCCACGGCGTTCAGCCGCGGACCGAGCACGAACCCGAGGTGCCCCGCCTTGACCGGCTTTCCCTCGAGCCCGGACGACTTGATCAGCGCCCTGACGCCGGGCCACCGGCTCCGGGCGAGGACCTTGAGCCCCTGCTGCACCAGGAGCCGGTTCTCCCCCTGCAGGGGCACCACGTCCGCCACCGTGGCGAGCGCCACGTAGTCGAGGAGGTGGAGCGGGAGGTTGGGCGGAAGTCCGAGCGCCGGCACCAGCGCCTGCACCAGCTTGAAGGCCACGCCGGTGCCGCAGAGGTCGCGGTACGGCGAGTCCTCGCCGTCGAGCTGCGGATCCACGATTGCGGTCGCGGGGGGACGCTCGGGGCCCGGCAGGTGATGGTCGGTCACGACGACCTCGAACCCGGCCGCCCGCGCGGCCCGCACCGTCTCAACGGCGGTAATGCCGCAATCACAGGTGAGGATGAGCCGCGCGCCGACCTCGCGGGCGCGCTGGAGCCCGGCCTCGCGGAAGTCGTAGCCGTCGGCCATGCGGTGCGGCACGAACGGCTCGACGGCAGCGCCGGCGTAGCGAAGCGCCCGGGTCAGCAGCGCCGTGGCGCACTGCCCGTCCACGTCATAGTCGCCGTGGACGAGGATCGTGCCCCCGGCGCGCACGGCCCCCGCGATGGCGCCGACGGCCGCCTCCATCCCGCCAAGGAGATAGGGGTCGCCCAACTGGTCGAGCGTCGGCCGGAGAAAACGTCGGGCGGCCTCCACGTCGCCGAATCCGCGCTGCAGCAGCAGGGCGGCCAGGGCGCGAGGCACGGAGAGCGCCGCAGCCAGCGCCGACACCTGCGCGTCGTCGGGCGCGGGGGAGAAAACCAGCCGCACCGGACGGGGCGATGCCCCGGACACCGTCAGTCCGCCGGGCTCAGGAGGCGTCGACGAAATACAGCATCACGCCGCAGCCCTCGCAGGCGTCCACCACGCCGGACATCCGCATCTGCGCGCGCCGGTTCATCGGGACCGCGGTGTAGCAGGCGCCGCAGGCGTCGCCGGCCAGCGCCACCACGGCGCGCGGGGCGCGTGATCCGCGCAGCCGCTCGTAGCGGGACCGGAGCGGCTTGGCGACCGCCGCCGCGCTCGCGTCCCGCGCCGCCAGCGCCACCGCGCGCTCGGCCTCCAACTCGGCCCGCCTGGCCGCCAGTGCCTCGCGTGGCGCGACCTGCTCCGCCTTGAGCGCCTCGACGGCCGTCTCGGCCTCGGCCACCCGCGTCTCCTGGGCCTGCACCGCCTCCTGAGCACGGAACCAGTCGGACTCCTCGCGCGCCAGCACCTGGCGAGAGAGATCGAGCTCCGCCATCAACCCGGCCGTGTCCTTCCCCGGCCGAGACACCTCGATCCGCTTGCGCCGTCCCTCCTGCAGCTTCCGGTACGTCTCCACCCGGCCCTCGACCTCGATGCGCCGGCGGATCGACTCGGCCACGCTGCGCTGTGCCACGCCGATGCTCGCCTCGGCGCTTCGCACCGCCTCGTCGAGCGCCTGCTCCTCCGCGAGCACCTGGTCGAGGCGCTGATCCACGTCGAGCAGCGTCAGGTCCTTGTCCTGCAGGTCCAGCAACTTTTCCAGATCCGGGTTCATCCTGACTACCTCACTGAGAGTCGGGGCCGTACCGCCGTCACTGCGGCGAGCGCGGCCGTGGGTTTTGCCAATGCATCACCTTCTGGAGCGCCCGCGGGTATTTCGCGTTGAGCTCCTTCTTTCGTGCCAGTTTCTCCGCGTCGTCGGTCAGCAGCTGGTATGCCCGCCACAGCGGCCGGAACTCCAGCGCTTCCGAGGCGCTGGCGTAGTGGTCGTCGAGCACGGCGTCGGTCAGCGTCGCCCCGGTTTCCCGCAAGTCGCTCCACAGCGCCTGCGCCGCGGGCGAGAGCCGCGCGGGGAGGTCGGTGGCGGGGAGGTCCGCGTCGGCGACCAGTGCCTCGAACAGTTCGCGGTGGAGCGGCTCCTCGAACCATTCGCGCCGGACCTCGTGCGCCGCCCGGGCGCGGTAGTCGTCGCTCGCCACGAGCACGCGCAACAGCTCCACCTCCGCCACCCCGCCCATCCGGCCCCGTCGCGGCGCGGGCCGCGCGCCCGCCGCCGGGCGCGCCTCCGGTGCGTTCGAGGGGACGGGCCGTGGCGCCCGCATCGACTCGACTTCAGCCAGCAGGACCTCCTTGCTGACCCCCGAACGCTCCGCCACCCGGCCGAGGTAGAGCTCCCGCGTGATGGCGTTGCTCGCGGCCCGGATGGTGGGGAGGAGCCGGTCGAGCGCCTCCCGCCGGTGCTCGACCCCCTCGAACCAACCCTTCCGCTCCAATATCTGGATCTTCCGCTCGAGGACGTCCACGGCGTCGCGCAGGATTGGCTGGAGCGCCTCCGCCCCGCCCTTCTGCACGAGGGTGTCGGGGTCCTCGCCAGGCGGCAGGGTGGCGACCCTCGCCCGCACATCGTGGCGCAACAGCTCGTCCCCGGCGCGGAAGGTGGCACGGAGCCCCGCCGCGTCGCTGTCGTAGAGCAGCGTGACGGACTTGGTGTACCGCTTCAGCAGCTCGACCTGGTCGCCAGTGAGCGCGGTGCCGAGTGGGGCGACCACATGTTCGATGCCCGCCTGGACCAGCCGAAGCACGTCGAAGTACCCCTCGACTACCAGCGCGCTCTCCTCGCGGCGAATCGCGTTCCTCGCGAAGTGCAGGTTGTAGAGCGACCGGCCCTTGTGGAAGATCGGGGTCTCCGGTGAGTTCAGGTACTTCGGCTCCCCGGGCCCGAGGAGCCGCCCGCCAAAGGCCACGACGCGGCCCCGCAGGTCGTGGATCGGGAAGAGCAGCCTGCTCCGGAACCGGGGCCCGATGCTGCCGTCCTCGCGCCGCACCACCAGCCCCGCCGTCACCAGGTCTTCCTCCTTCACCCCCAGCTCGGCCATGGCAGCCTGGAACTCCCCGCGCCGGGGCGCGAAGCCGAGCCCCAGTTCCCCCGCGACCTCGATCGGGATGCCGCGGTCGGCCAAGTACTTCCGCGCGCCCTCCGCCTCGGCCGACTCGCGCAGCTGCCGGGCGAACCAGTCCTGCGCCACCGCGGCGGCCGAGTACAGCGGTTCGTACGGGTCGGGGCCCTGGCGCTCGCTGCGCTCCGGGATCACGATCCCGACCTTGCGCGCCACCTCGCGCACCGCGGTCGGGTAGTCCATGCCGAACCGCTTCATGAAGAAGCTGAAAACGTCCCCCGCCTCGTGACAGACGTAGCAGTAGAACATCCCCTTCTTCGGGATGACGGCCAGGTTGCGGTGCGTCCCGCCGTGGAACGGGCAGGGCCCACGATAATCCGAGCCGGTGCGCTTGAGGTCCACCGAGTCGCCGACGATGGACACGATGTCGGCGGTGTCGCGGACCTGCTCGATCACGTCGTCCGGGATGCTCACGGCTTGAGCTCCGCCACCGTGGCGCCGGTGCCGCCCTGGTTCGACGGGGCGAAGGCGTGGCTCTGGACGCGCGTGTCCCGGCCCAGAAGCCGCTGGACGCGATCGCGCACCACCCCCGTGCCCTTGCCGTGGATGATCCGGAGGTAGGGCCGGTCGGCGAGCACCGCGGCGTCCAGCGCCGCCAGCGTGGCGGCCTCCGCCTCGTCGCCGGTCATGCCGCGGAGGTCGATCTCCATCGGGGCCTCGACCGCCGACGGGTGCACGGGACGGACCGGCTCGCTCGCAGTCCGCTTCGGCGCCTCCCCGCGCAGGACCTCGAGCTGCCGGGAATCCACCACCACGCGGAGCCCGCCCACGCGCACCACCGCGCGCCCGTCGCCGCGGAGCTCCACCACCTCGCCGACGCCGGCGGCGGCGGTGCGCACCCGGCTCCCGACCGTCACGGCCGCACCTGGCGCCCGTTCCTCATCGTCGGCGGCGGCCGCGATCCGGCCAGCGGCCGTGATGCCTTCTTCCACCATCCGCCGCGCATCGCGGGCCGCCGCCTCGTCCACAGCCGAGCGGGCGGCGCCGAGCGCCTGCTCGACGAGCTGCCGCGCCTCGAGCAGGTGGGCGCGGGCCTGCTCGCGCGCCCGCCGGTCGGCGTCCCGCTCCTGCCGGCGAAGCGCCGTCTCCCGCGCCTCGACCGCCTCGAGTTCCGCCGCAAGTCGCGCCGCCCGGGCCTCGCTCTCGGCGTCGCGCCCGGCCAGGCTCGCCTCGAGCGCCTCGAGCGCACGGGCCCGGCGCTCGGCGTCCGCCAACAGCGCGTCGAGCGTGCGCGCGGCGCGCGGCACGTCCGCTTCCGCCTCAGCCAGCACGTCCGGGTCGATGCCGAGGCGGCGCGCAATCGCCAACCCGTAGGACCGGCCCGGCACCCCCTTCTCGAACCGGTAGGTGGGCCGGATCGTCTCGGCATCGAACTGCAGCGAGGCGTTGACGATCCCCGGGTCCCGCTCGGGCAGCGTCTTGAGCGCACCGAGGTGCGTGGTGGCGAGAGTCGTCGTGCCGCGGCGCGTGAGCGAGAGCAGCGCCGCCGCGGCCAGCGCCGCCCCCTCGGTCGGGTCGGTGCCGCTGCCGATCTCGTCGAGCAGCACCAGCGTGGCCGGGTCGGCCTCGGAGAGGATGTTCCGCAGGGCCGCGAGGTGCGCCGAGAAGGTCGAGAGATTGGCCGCCAGCGACTGGTGGTCGCCGATGTCCGCGAAGAAGCGCGTGAACACAGGCAGTTGGCTGCCGGCGCCAACCGGCGGGATGACCCCGCTCTGGGCCAGCGCACCGAGGAGGCCGACCGCCTTCAGCAGGACCGTCTTGCCACCGGTGTTGGGGCCGCTGACGACCAGCGTGCGCTCGCTCGAGTCGAGGGTCAGGTCGAAGGGGATGACCGTTTCGCCGGCCGCGAGGAGCAGGGGATGCCGCCCGTGCACCACGACCAGCGCGGACGGCGCCGGCAGCATCTCCGGACGGAATCCCGCCACGCCGGCGGCGTAGCGCGCACGCGCCACGAGGTCGTCCATCCGGACGCACATCTCGGCACCGGCACGGAGCTCCGCCCAGACGGGCCGCAGCATGGAGGTCAGGTCGCGAAGGACGCGGAGCCGTTCCTGCTCCTCGGCCGATTCCGCCTCGCGGAGCGCGTTGCCGAGCTCGATCGCGTCTGTCGGCTCGAGGAACAGCGTCCCGTGGCTGGCGGACTCGTCGTGGACGATGCCGGCGGGGCGCTGGCGCGCGTCGCGGCGGACAGGGATGACGTACCGGCCGCCCCGCACCGTGACGCCGGCCTCGCCTGCGCCCTCGGCGGCCCGGAGGATGGTCTCCAGCTTCCTGATGAGCCGCGCGCGCGCCGCCTGGACGTCACGGCGCGCGGACGCGAGCGCGGGACTGGCGCCGTCGAGCAACTGCCCGTCGTCGTCGAGCGCCGCTTCGAGCCGGCGGTCGAGCGCCTTGTCCGGCACCGGAACTGCGAGCGAGGCGGCGAGCGGCGCCTCGTCGGCGATTCGGCGGAGTTCCGTGGCGTTGAGCCGGCAAGCACGGAGAAGGGCGCGCACCCGTACCAGTTCGACGCCGTCGAGCACGCTGCCCTCGACGCGGAGCCGGGCGAGGGCGCCGGTGGCGTCGGGCGCGGGTTCCACCACGACGGGCTGCTCGCGGCGGAAGAGCACGGCAAGCTCCTCCACGGCGTCCAGCTCCCGGCGAATCCACCGGAGGTCGTCGGTCGGGCGGCGCGCGCGAACCCGTCCGGCGCCCAGGGGACCGGCGGCGCAGGCGGCGACGGCGTCGAGGGCCCGGTCGAACTCGAGCGTCTCCAGCGCGGCGGACACCTGGTCTCCCGGCAAAGGAGACGGGGTGCCGGCGTCCGAAGACGCCTGCACCCCGTGGCTCTGTCCGACCGGTTCGGTTGCCATCATCCCAGTGAGAGCTCCGTCCGAACGATCTGCTGAATCACTTTGCCGTCGGCGCGGCCCTTGAACTGCGGGACGACGCGCCCCATGACCTTGCCGATGTCGGTGGCCCCCCCGGCGATGGCCGCCCGGACCGCCGTGCGAATTTCCTCGGGGTCCGCCGCCGGCGGAAGGTACTCCTCGATGATCTTGATTTCGGCGCGCTCCTGGTCGGCCAGGTCCTCCCGACCGCCCTTTACGTACTGCTCCACCGATTCGCGTCGCGTCTTGACGCCCTTCTGCAGCACCTCGAGCACGTCTTCGTCGGTGGGAGCGCGGTTCTGCTCCAGCTCACGGTTCTTGAGAGCCGCAAGGACCGTCCCCAGAAGCTGGGTACGGTCCTTGTTCTTGGACTTGCGAGCCGCGGTCAACGCGGCGTGCAGGTCGTCTGCCAGATTAGACACGCGGCTTCCGGGGACCACGGCGCACCTTTCGCGCAGCGGCGTTCATCTTGCGCTTCCGCTTCTCGCTCGGCTTCTCATAGTGCCGGTGCTTACGAAGGTCGGAGAGGATCCCGGCCTTTTCACACTTCTTCTTGAAGCGCTTCAGCGCCCGCTCGAAGCTTTCGTCATCGTGAATGACGACTTCGGACATCAGCAAATCACCCCTCTCCAGCCCGTGTCAGGGCGTAATGTTATGCAGTCTTTAAACATAGGTTGCGTGAGGGCGGGGGGCAAGGGGAGAGGACTGCGGACTGGGTACTGACGACTGCCCTACCCAGGGGGCCAGCCCAGGGCCCGGCCACCGAGCAGATGCAGGTGGAGGTGATCCACGCTCTGCCCGCCGTCCCTGCCGGTGTTGGTCACGATGCGATACCCCCCCTCGTCGAGCCCAAGAGACGCCGCCGTCTCGGCCGCGAACGCCAGCAGCCGGCCGAGCAGGCGCTCCCCCTCGGTCCCCGTGGCGTCGCGTGCCGCCGCGTGGTGCCGGACCGGAATTACCAGCACATGCACCGGCGCCTGCGGGTTCAGGTCGCGAAAGGCCAGGACGTCCGGTGTCCGGCCGACGACCTGGGCGGGAATCTCCCCTGAGGCGATCCGGCAGAAGATGCAGTCAGCCATCGAGTCCTCGCTTCCTCGCAATGCTGGTGTACACCGCCCCCGCCAGGGCGGCCGTCTCGAACCGGAGGATGTGATCCCCGAAGCGCACCGGGACGAAGCCTGCCGCCTCGAACGCCCACCGCTCCTCCGGCGTGAATCCCCCCTCGGGGCCGACGGCGATCGTGACCGGCTGTGCCCCCACACCCGCGGGCGGAACGCCGCCCTCGAGTGCGGCCAGCCACCGGACCCCCGTCCGGGGTTCGGCGGCGAATTGCTGGAGGGGGACCGGCTCACGGACCTGCGGCGCCCAGGTGGCCCCGCACTGCTTGATGGCCTCGAGTGTGCGCCGCCGGAATCGCTCGACCTGCGCCTCGCGGATGCGCGAGGCGACCCCGCGGGTGTGCTCGGTCTCGAGCGGGACGATCTCGGTCACGCCGAGCTCCGCAGCCTTCTCGACCACCCATGCGAAGCGATCACGCTCCCCCGCCCCGATGGCCAGGACGAGCGGGACCGGCGGATCCTCGTGGCGGACCGCGCCGACGGTGACGACGGCATCCTTCCGGCCCAGCTCCAGCGTCCCCTCGCCGACGCCCCCCGCGCCGTCGAGCAGGCGGATCGCCTCACCCGCCCCGGCGCGACGCACGCGAAGGTGGTGCACCTCGAGCGCATCGAGCACGATGCGCGCGCCGGTCACCAGGGAGCCGACCGGCACCAGGACGTTCACGGCACCCGCCGCGCGGATACCGCCCACCAGCCGGCGTCGAGCACTTCCTCCATGATGGCAAAGCCCGCCGGCGCGAGCACGGGGCGAAAGAGCGGCGCCTCCCCCTCCTCCATGCCGGAGAAGATCGCCACGCCACCCGGCGCCAGCGCGTCATGGATGGCGGGAAGCAGCGTCACGTTCACGTTGCGGAGGATGTTGGAGAGGAGAAGGTCGACAGGGCCGATGAGAGGCGCCAGCAGCGCCGCGTCGCCATCCAGGAACTTGCAGGCCGCCGACACGCCGTTCTGCTCCGCGTTCCTGACCGCCACGACGTTTGCCTCGGCGTCGATCTCGATGCCGGTGGCGCGAGCGGCGCCGAGCCGCACCGCGGCGATCGACAGGATGCCGCTCCCGCTCCCGAGGTCGAGCACCGACTGCCCCGGCACGAGGTGACGCTCCAGCAGCGTCAGGGCGGCGCGAGTGGAGCCATGCTCGCCGGTCCCGAACGCCATTTCGGGGTCGATGACGACGGTGACATCGCCCGCCTCGGCGCCGGCGTCGGACCAGGACGGCGTGACGATCAGGCGGCCGAACCGCCGCGGGCCCAGCCCGTCGCGCCAGCGAAGCGTCCAGTCCACCGCGTCGAGCGGACGGACCCGGGCGGTGGCGCCGGGGTCGGGACTCCCGGCAAGCTGCTGGATGAGCTCCTGCGCACCGGCCTCATCTTCGGCGAAGGTGACGAGGGTGCCGTCGTCGCGCTCCTCGATGGCCTGTCCCGTGCGCGCGACCAGCCAGGCGGCCAGGGCGTCACCGGCGGTGGCGGGCGCTGACGGCATGACGTCCACGGCCCACCACCCCATCAGCCCAGCGCCTCGCGGATCCGTGACCAGAATCCCTTCCCCTGGCCTGGAGGCTCTCCTTCGTGCTCGGCGAGCTCGCGGAAAAGCCGTTCCTGCTCCGGATTGAGCCGCTCGGGCGTCCACACGTTGATCCTGATGTGGAGGTCGCCACGCCCCGCCTGCCCGAGGCGCGGGAGCCCCTTCCCCTTGAGACGGAGGACGGTCGCGGTCTGGGTCCCCGACGGCACGACCACCTCTTCCTCGCCCCACGGCGTCGGGACCGGATAGGTGCCGCCGAGCGCCGCCTGCGAGAACGACAACGGCAGGTCGGTGGCGAGATGCTCCCCTTGGCGCTCGAAGCGATCGTCCTCCTCGACTTCGATCAGCAGCAGCAGGTCGCCCTTGCCGCCGTTGCGGGGCCCCGCGGCGCCCTGGCCGCGCATCGTGAGGTAGTTGTTGGTGGAGACGCCGGCGGGGATTTCCGCCTGGACGGTCCGCTCGGCACGCACCCGTCCCTCGCCGCGGCAGACCTCGCACGGCGTGCGGATGACCGTGCCCTCGCCGCCGCAGGTGGGACAGGGCGCCACCTGGACGAACTGGCCGAACACGCTGCGCGCCGCGCGCCGGACCTCGCCGTTACCGCCGCAGGTGCCGCAGGCCGCGGCGCTGGTCCCCTTCTTGGCGCCGGTGCCGCCGCAGTGCTCACAGGCGTCGAGCGTCTTCAGCTTGATGGTTCGCTTGACGCCGGTGGCCACTTCGGCCAGCGTCATCCGCACGGTGACGCGGATGTCCTGCCCGCGCCGCGCCTCCGCCACCGTCCGGCCCCCGCCGCCGCCCCCGAAGAGCGACTCGAACCCGCCGAGGCCGCCGAAGTCGCGCATGAAGATGTTCAGCGCCTCGGTCAGGTCCACGTGGTGGTACTCGAACCCGGCGCCGCCGCGGCCCACTCCCGCCTTGCCATAGCGGTCGTAGGCGGCACGCTTCTGCGGATCCCGGAGCACCTCGTACGCCTCGGTGACTTCCTTGAACCGGCTCTCGGCGTCGTGCGACGAATTGCGGTCGGGATGCAGCTCCATCGCCAGCTTGCGGTAGGCCTTCTTGATGTCGGCTTCGGTCGCGCCGCGCTCGACGCCCAGCAGGGAATAGAAATCGCTCACGTCAGCAGTCCTTCGACGAGCTGGCTCGTATGCTCGACCAGCCCGATGATCTTGTCGTAGGGCATCCGGGTCGGCCCGAGGACCCCGATGACGCCGCGGAGGTCCCCGGCGCGGTAGGAAGCGGTGACCAGCGTGAAGTCGTTGAGCCGCGGGTCGAGGTTCTCGCCCCCGATGGTGATGGTCAGGCCCTCGCCCCGGGTCTGCAGCGCGGTGCGCAGCAGATCGCGTCGCTGGGTGAGGTGCAGCAGGTCGCGCATCTTCGAGTTGGACGCGAACTCCGGCTGGTCGGCCAGCAGCTCCGCCCCGCCGAGGACCACGTCGCGCCCGTCGCCCGAGAGGTCGAAGATCTCCTCGCGCTCGGCCAGGAAAATGTTGAGCAGCTCGTGGCCTTCCGGCTCGGTGGCGGCGTCGCGCAGCCGCTCGGCGAGCGAGGTCCGGATCTCCTCGACCGTGAGCCCGGCGAGCCGCTCGTTGAGGACTTGCGTTACCCGGTCGAGCGCCGGCTTGGCGATGTTGCCGCGCACCTCGACGAACACGGTGCGCACCGCACCGCTGCGCAGGGTGAGCACCATGAGGATCCGCTCGCTCGACACCTGCACCAGCTCGAGCCGCTCCAGCACGATGTGGTTGAAGGCCGGCGCCACGGCCACGCCCAGTTCCTGGGTCAGCACACCTAGCACTTGCGCGGTGCGGCGAAGGAGCTGGTCCATCGCGTTGCGTGAGCCGGGGAGCTCCGCCTGAAGCGTCTGACGCGCCTCGTCGCTCGGCGGGGAGAGGTGCATCAGGCTGTCCACGTACACCCGGTAGGCCCGGTCGGTCGGAATGCGGCCCGCCGAGGTGTGAGGGTGGTAGAGGAGCCCCAGCTCCTCCAGTTCGCTCATGATGTTCCGCACCGTGGCCGACGACACCCCGAGCCCGAACCGCTGGGACACAGTGCGGCTGCCGGCGGGCTCGGCCGTCTCGATGTAGGTCTGGATGACCGCCTCGAGGACGTGGAGCTGGCGGGTGGAGAGGTGTTCGGCGGATGCCATGGGGGTGAATCTAATCAGGCGGCGTCGGCCACCAACGCGTCGAGCCGGAGCCACCCCTCCGGAGAGAGGCGGAGGCGCCCGCCCGCCTCGCCGGCCCACCCCGCGCGCACCCAGCGGTCGCGCACCTCCGCGTGGACGAGGTCCATGGGCGCGCCAGCCGAGGTGCGGAGGCCAAGGTAGAGCGCCTCCAGGCGGCGCTGGCTTTCGGTCAGCGATTCCCGGCCGCCTATGGTGTCCCTTCCCTCCCGAATGGCGGCGTCCCAGGCGGCATACTCGCGGATGTTCCACCGACGCTCCCCGCCGGTGCTGCTGTGGGCGGAGGGACCGAGCCCGAGGTAAGGTGCGCCGGTCCAGTAGCCGCTGTTGTGCCGCGCCCGATGCCCGGGGCGGGCAGCGTTCGACACCTCGTAATGCTCCCAGCCGCGTTCGGCAAGCGCGCCGCTCAGCCGGAGAAACTCCTCGGCAAACTGCATCTCGTCCACCGCGGTGGCCTGGCCCCGGGCGGTCCAGTGGCCCAGGGGGGTGTGCGTCTCGACCGTCAGTCCGTAGCAGGAGAGGTGGTCGGGCTCGAGCGCGAACGCCTGGTCGAGATCGGCCTGCCAGTCGCGGCACAGCTCGGCCGGGAGACCGTAGATGAGGTCGAGCGACAGGTCCGCAAACCCCACCCCACGCAGGATCCGCACGGCCTCAAGGGCTTGTTGCGCCGTGTGCGCGCGGTGCATCCACTCGAGGACGGCGGGCGAGAACGATTGCACGCCGAGCGAGACGCGCGCGATGCCGGCGGCGCGCCAGGCCGCCGCGGCCTCCGGGGTGACGTCGTCGGGATTCGCCTCGATCGTGATTTCCGCCCCGGGCGAGAGGCGGCGCTCCGTGGTGAGGCCGGCGAGGAGCGCGGTCAGCGCGGCGGGATCAAGCCTAGACGGTGTGCCGCCCCCGAAGTAGACCGTGTCAAGCTCCGGTGACTCATCCCATCCGGGGTCACCCTGAACGTCGCGCCATTCCTGGAGGATGGCCTCGGCAAAGCGGTCCGAGGGGACGGTCCGGCGAACCGCGATGGAGAAATCGCAGTAGCTGCAGCGGCGCGCGCAGAAGGGCACGTGGATGTAGAGGTTCACGGCCCGAAGGGTACAGCGCGGCCGGAGCCGGGGAAAGTCAGGTGCGCAGGAACCGCCGGCCCGGCTCCTGACGCGCGATGCCGTAGAGCTCCAGCGAGGAGAGCGCCGGAAGGAGCTCGGCAGCGGAGACCCCCACCACCTCGATGAGTGCGTCGAGGTGGCGTGGCGTGCGGTCGAGCGTCTGGAAGACCCGGCGCTCGAACAGGGTGAGCGGCAGAGCCGGAGGGGGATCGTCGGGGGGCGCTGGCGCCCCCTTCGGGGCGCGGGGAGGGCGCACCTCGGGAAAGGCGGCGAGCAGGTCCGCCGCCTCGAGGAAGGGAGTGGCGCCGTCGCGGAGGAGGCGGTTGGTGCCGACGGAGGTGGCGCTCGTGATGGCGCCGGGCACCACCATCACATCACGGCCCTGGGACAGGGCGGCGTCCACCGTGATGAGCGTCCCCGATCCCGCGGCGGCCTCCACGACGACCGTGACCCGCGCCAGCCCGCTGATGAGGCGGTTTCGGCGCTGGAAGCTCCCCGCCGTGGGCCGGTCGCCTGGGGGGAATTCGGTGAGGAGGAGCCCCTCCCTTCGCATCCGCTCGTACAGGACACGGTTCGCGGCGGGATAGATGACGCCGAACCCATTCCCCAGCACGCCGATCGTCTCGCCGCCCGTGTCAAGCGCCGCGAGGTGGGCCACGGCGTCGAGGCCTCGTGCCATCCCGCTGACCACGCAGAGCCCCGCATCCACCGCGGCCTGCACCACCTTCCGGCAGGCGTCGCCGCCGTAGGGAGAGTGATTCCGGCTCCCGACGACGGCCACCGCCAGCCGGTCGAGCAGTTCGAGGCGCCCCAGCGCGAACAGAACTGCCGGCGGTTCCGGTATCTCCGAGAGAATGGAGGGGTACGCGGCATCGCCCGGGACGAGACAGGTGCCGCCGTGCGCCTCGACATCGCGCAGCACCCGCTCGCCCTGGGCGACAGACGTCGCCTTGATGGCGGTGGCACAGGCGACGGAAATGCCGGGCAGGGCGCGCAAAAACTCGAACGGCGCCGCGAGGGCGCCGTAGGCAGTCGAGCAGGACTGGAGGAGCGTGTTGCGTCGGGCGTGACCGACCCCGTTCACCAGGGCGAGCGCCACCTGCGCGGCGCGCTCTTGGTCCGAAGCTCCCACCCCGGTCACTCCTCGAGCCACTCGTCGTCGGAGGGCGGAGGTTCATTCGCTTTCGCGTCCGCCACGAAACGCCAGAGGTACTCCTTCAACTCCTCGAGGCCGGTGCCGGACGCGCTCGAGATGGCGAGCTGCCGGTCGGCACCGGACGCATCCAGCTCCGGAACGTCGTCGCCCTCGGGGAGCAGGTCGCGCTTGGTCAGGACGACCACGTGGGGCCGCTCGGCCAGGGTAGCCGAGTACTGCCGCACCTCGCCGCGGAGCTGATCGTACACCGCCTGCGGGTCCGGCGCGTCGAGCGGCACCAGGAAGGCGAGCACGCGTGTGCGCTCCACGTGCTGGAGGAACTTGAGCCCGAGCCCCTTCCCTTCGTGCGCCCCCTCGATGATGCCCGGGATGTCCGCGAGGACGAAGGTGCGCGACCCGGACAGCTGCACCACGCCGAGGTTCGGCTCCAGCGTGGTGAAGGGATAGTCCGCGATCTTGGGCCGCGCGGCGCTCAGCACCGACAGGAGCGTGCTCTTGCCGGCGTTGGGCTCGCCCACCAGTCCGACGTCGGCGATGAGCTTGAGCACGAGTTCGATGTCGCGCTCCTGTCCCTCCTCACCCGGCTCCCACTCTCGCGGGGCCTGGTGCGTCGGGGTCGTGAAACGGGCGTTGCCTCGTCCGCCCCGTCCCCCCCGGGCGACACGATACACGTCGCCGTCGTGCAGGATTTCCGCCAGCACCTCGCCGGTGGCCACGTCGCGGACGATGGTGCCGGGCGGCACCGGCATGTAGATGTCCTCTGCCGAGGCGCCAGTCTTGGTCTTGCCCTTGCCGTGCTCCCCCCGGCCTGCCTTCCAGATCGTGCGGTAGCGGTAGTCGAGCAGGGTGGCCAGGTTGGCGTCGCCACGGATGAACACGTGACCGCCGTGCCCCCCGTCGCCGCCGTCAGGCCCTCCCTTGGGCTTGAACTTGAAGCGCGCGAACGACGAGGCACCCGACCCACCGGTGCCCGCGATGACCTTGACGACTGCCCGATCAATGAACATCAACCCTCCTGTGCCCACCCGGCTCGCACCACCGCCCACAATTCCTTCACTGCCTTCCACTCCTCGTGCCCGAGCAACTGATTCACCTCGGCCAGCACCGCCTCGACCTGTTCGAAGCTCGCGCCGCTGTGCAGGGCGCCGCGCAGGTGGGAGTGCAGCTGCCGCTCGGTCCGGAGCACCGCCGTCTGCGCCACCGTGCAGAGCTCCCGGCGCATCAGGTCCAGCCCAGGCCGCCCAAGCGTCCGGCCGTACCCCTCGACGAGCATCCACCGGTCCACGGCGGGGTGCAGGTCCCGGACGTTGCGGCGGAGCTTGGCGTAGTTGCCCCCATACACCCGCGCGCACGTTTCCTCTCCGCGGGCCTCCCACTGCGCGAGCCGTGCGTACTCGGCGTCCGCGTCCTCCGCCGGGGCGACGGCGCCGCTCACCTTGCGCCAGAGTCCGAACGCGACGAGCGCGCGCGGATACCCGGCCATCAGGATGGACTGGAGCAAGAGCTCCTCCACCCACTGGGTCTCGACCTCCGCCTTGACCGCCGCTGCCATCAAGTGCCGCATGCCAGGTTCGTCGCCTGCCGCGATGGCGGCGGCGAGGCGGACCAGGGCGAGCGTCTGAAAATCGAGTGCTTCATCGGTCGGCATCAGGATAATCCCGATCAGGTGTGCTGTCGCACGGCGCGCGCGCCACGCGTACCGTGAAAACGCAGGTCCCCGGCCGATCGCAGCACCCCGGTCGGCATCTGCCGCGTGTTCCGGATGACCGGCGCCGCCTGGCTGGCCAGCCCGGCCAGCGGCAACTGCGCGCCGAATTCCGCATCCAGTTGCGCGAGCACGCCGAGCAGCGCCACCTGTGCGCTGCGCATGTCGCCGTCTTCCACCTTGAGCGTCAGCCCGAGGCCCAATTCCGGCCATGCCGCGCTGTAGACCCCCTCGGCGCCGATCTTGGCGAGCACGCGCCCGGCGGTTTCCCGCATCAGGTCGGTGCAGAGCCGGCCAGTTCCGCCCACCAGGTGCGGGTGGGCCAGCATCGCGTTCCGGACGCGGACGGCAGCCGGCTCTCCGCTGACGCCGAACCGAGCGTAGGCCAAGGCCATCGCCCGGAGCGGCAGGCCAAAGCAAACGGTGGTGCAGCCGTCCACGCCGAGCACCAGCGACTCGCGTGGCAGGCCGGTCCACCGCGCCACCTCGTCGAGGATTCGATCCTGGGCAGGGTGACCGGCGCGTTCGTACCCCACCGTCGGCCACCCGTGGTGCCGGGCGAGCGCGAGCATCCCGCTGTGCTTCCCCGAGCAGTTGCTCCAAGCAGCGGTCATCGCGGTGCCCGTGCGGAGCGCCGCCTCGTACACGGCGCTGGACAGCGGTGTGTGGGGGCCGCAGGCGAGGTCGGCCTCGGTGCAGCCGATTGCCTCGAGCATCCGGCGCGCGAGTACCACCTGTTCCGGTTCGCTTGAGTGAGAGCCGCATGCCAGGGCGATCGCGTCGGGCCCCAACCCGTAGCGATCCGCGGCGCCGTCGGCCACCATCGCCATGGCCTGGAACGGCTTGGCGGCCGAGCGCCAGTAGGTGACCAATTCCGGGTCCCCGGCCGACGCGATCAGGGTCCCTTCAGGGTCGGTCACCGCCAGCGCCACGGCGTGGAACGACTCAACGACGTCGCCGCGGGTCGCTTCGACTCGGAACGAGGTGGACGACATGGGGGTCAAAGATAGCGGACACGAGGCTGGGCGGGGTCGTGGGCTCCCCTTCCCCTTTGCCCGGCCTGCACGCACGTTTCTCCGGTCGTGAATCGTCACGCACCAAAGGAACCGCCGTGCGCCCCAGTTCCGCCCCTCCCCCGATGCCCCGCGACCGCGTCCTGAAGCTCATCGAGCGGATGGGGACGAGCCGCATCGCCGTCATCGGCGACCTGATCCTCGACCGGTACCTGATCGGCGACACCGAGCGGCTCTCTCCGGAAGCGCCTGTCCCGGTGGTGACGGTGCGCGAACATCGTTCGGCCCTGGGCGGCGCCGCGAACGTGGCGGCCAACGTGGCGGCCATGGGTGCCGCCTGCCAGCTCGTCGGCGTGGTCGGCGACGACCCGACCGGCCGGGCACTCCGCGCCGAGATGGCGACCTTGCGGCTCACCGACACCTTCGTGCTCACCACGGCGGGGCGCCCGACGACCTCCAAGACGCGGGTCCTGGCCCGCGGCCAGCAGGTGGTGCGGATCGATGAAGAGGTGGACCGGCTGCTGGAGGGCGCGGATCTCGAGAAGGTGACGGCCAAGGCGGAGGAGGCGCTGGCCGATGCCGATGCGTTGCTGCTGGAGGACTACAACAAGGGACTCCTGGCCCCGTCGCTCATCCACGCCGCCATGGCGGTCGCGAAGAAGCGCGGGATCCCGGTGGTGGTGGATCCCAAGTTCCGCCAGTTCTTCGACTACGCCGGCGCCACCGTGTTCAAGCCGAACCGCCGCGAAATGGAGGCGGCCCTCGGCGCCGCCGTGGACCTCGAACATCGCGACGCGCTCCCTGAGTCACTCAACCGCCTCAAGGTGGACAACCTGCTCCTCACCCTCGGCGCCGAGGGGATGGTGCTGGTGACGCGGGACGGCGCGACGACGCACCTCCCCTCGCTGGCGCGCGAGGTGTACGACGTGTCGGGCGCGGGGGATACGGTCACGGCGTGGGTGGGTACCTGCCTGGCGGCGGGAGCCACGGTCCGGGAGGCGGCGCAGTTGGCGAACATCGCGGCGGGGATCGAGGTCGGAAAAGCGGGGGTGGCCACGGTGTCTCCGGAGGAGGTGCTCGCCATGCACGACGAGCGCTTCGACCAGATCGGGCGGCTCAGGCGGGGTGGGCTGATCTAGGATAGCCCGGGCTTGCCCGACCCCGGCGGCCCCCGTTAGACTCCCGCTCCCGAAACACCGGGCGATTAGCTCAGCTGGTTAGAGCGCGCGCCTCACATGCGCGAGGTCGGGGGTTCGAGCCCCTCATCGCCCATCAATTGCAACTGCAAGCCCCGCTTGGTCCTCGACGACTGAGCGGGGTTTCTGCTTGCGTGATTGGCGAGCGGGAGGTGTCCGTTCCGGTGTCCGGTAGTGGGCATTTCCGGCGTCGAGCTGACCAGATCGCAAGCGCCGCAAGAGAAAAAAGGACTGGGGACTCGGAGGGTGCTCCCTCTCAGTCCCCAGTCCTTCTCGCTCAGTCCTCGTCCGTTGGTGGGCCCTGCTGGATTCGAACCAGCGACCTACGGATTATGAGTCCGCTGCTCTAACCACCTGAGCTAAGGGCCCCTTGGCCCAGGCCTACTTGAACTTGTACTTGATGCCGAGGGTGATTTCCCCGCTGCCGTACCACGAGGTGTCGTAGGCGTAGCAGTAGTAGTAGCAATAGTAGGAATCCTGCCCGTCCACGTTCACCCAACGGTACCGACCGTCGAGCACGATCCCCACCTTTTCGTTCATCATCTTGGTGCCGCCGAGACCGAAGACGGTGCTGAACTGCGTCGAGCTGCCTTCCCGAGTGGCCCCGGTGCTGTCCTGGCCGCTCGCGCTCATGCTGGCGGCGCCGCCGCCGATGGCGATGTAGCCCTGCATATCCGGCGTGCTGCCGAAGTAGAAGTTGAAGGTGCCTTCATAGATGTTGGAGCTGAGGTCGACTTCCCGTCCGCACCAGGTTCCGGCGTTCGGATTGTTGCACTTGATCGTGAGGGTCGGGTCGGCGTGCGCGTACTCGAAGACGAGCCCGATGGACGGATTGAACTTGTAGCCGAGCCGGGCGCCGAAGGTGAACGCCGTGCCGACATCGAGCTTGTTGACGCTGTAGGTGTTGCTGACGGGATCGAACGAGCCGCCGAAATACGCGCCGGCGAACGGCGTGATCCAGGCCGAGCTCTCCGAATATTGTGCCTGGGCTGGCGTCGTGAAGCCGGCCAGCGCAGCGGCGACCGCAACCGCCGCTGCAGAACGAGTGAGGGACATCAGCTGCCTCCGAGAGGGGATTGAAACCGGATCCGGCTAGCGCCGGTCCGCCAGGATGCGCTCATAGAGCGCGATGTGTGCCACTGCCATTTGCCGCCGGGTGAATCGCGCCGCGACTTCGGCACGACCCGCGGCGCCCATCTTCGCCCGCAGTCCCGGATCCGCCGCCAGCTTCGACATGGCCTGCGCGAGGGCGTCTGGGTCTCGGAGCGGCACTACCAACCCCGTATGGCCGTGAGAATTAACCTCCCTCACCCCGCTGGGCAAGTCGGTGGTGATGACGGGCCGTCCCGCCGCCATCGCCTCCACCGCAGCCAGGCCGAACATCTCCTCGGATGTCACCGACGGCAGCACCAGAAAATGAGACTCCGCCATCCGCCGCGGGATGTCCTCGTCAGGATACTCCCCGTACCACCGCACCCGATCGGTCACCGCCAGCGCCTGCGCCAGCGTCCGCAGCCGCGGCGCCTCGGGCCCGGTGCCCACGATGTCCAGCCGCAGGTCGGGCACCCGCTCGAGCGCGCGGAGGAGGATGTCCACTCCCTTGTAGCGGACCAGCCGGCCGATGAAGAGCGCCCGGATCGGTCCGGAGGCCGGCTCGGGAGGCACCTCCGCCCAGCGCGTCTCGTCGATCCCGAATGGGATGACCACCACTTTCGATTCCAGGCGGTCCAATTCGGTGCAGAGCGCGATGTGCGCACGGCTGGGCACCACGATGGCCTTCGCACGCTTGAGCGTGAGCCGCGAGGCGATCCGTTGCGGGGTGGCGCGCTGGTCTGCGTGCTGGGTGACGACCAGGGGGGTCCGGCGTGCACGCAGCATGACCGCCACGTCCGCGAGCGTGTGGGGATGGTGCACGTGGATGATGTCCGCGCGGTGCCACGCCGCCGCCAGATATCCGGGGGCGAAGTCCTGCGATCCGAGCGTGCCGAAGGAGAAGACGCGCGTCACCCGGGAGCGATGCCGTGCCCGACGGTCGCCCGTCGCGCTGCTCTGGACGGCCACCACCTCGACCTCGTGGCCGAGCGCCGCCGCGCCCTCGGCGAGGTCCTCGACGACCCGTTCCCGACCGCCGGAGCGCGGCCAGTAATACCGGGAAAGGTGAAGAATGCGCATACCGGAATATACAACCGGCCGGGACGAAGGATCCCGCGACCTTGGATGTGACGGGTGTCACAGCCATCTTTCAATCGTGCGCGCCGTCATCGTCTCCCACCTTTACGCCTCCCCCGCGTCCCGCGGCAAGCTCCACGCCCTCGTCGGGCAGGGCGCGGCCGTGGCCGTCGCCGTCCCCGCCCGCTGGATCCCGCCGGGCGGCGCGGAGCCGCTGGAGACGCCGTTCGCGGAAGACAACGGGGTCCGGATCGTCCCCATTCCCACATCCGGCCGCGAGGCAAACGGTGCACCCGCCGCCTGGCGCACCAGCGCACTGCGCCGGCTCCTGACCGACTTCCGCCCCGACATCGTGCAGGTGGAGGAGGAGCCGACCACCCGCGTGGCGGCCGGGGTCACCCGCCTTGCACGCATGCTGGGCATCCCGGCCCTGGCCTTCAGCACCGACAGCCTGAGTCGCCCCTATCCCCTGCTGCCGAAGATGCGCCGGCGCCGCACCCTCTCACGCGCCACCGGGATCGTGGGCGCCAACGCCGTCGTGACCGGCCTCGTCCGCTCGGAATTCCCGGGCCTCGCTGTCGAGTCCATTCCGCAGCTCGGGCTCCCGGTCCCGCGAGCGCTCGCGGTGGAGCCCCACGCGCCGCTCGCCATCGGCTTCATCGGCCGGTTGGTGCCCGAAAAGGGGCTCGACGTCCTCCTCCGGGCCTGCGTCCGCCTGTACGGCGCCTGGACCCTGACCGTCGCCGGCACCGGTCCCGAGCAGGAAACGCTCGAGTCGCTCGCGGAGCGACTCGGCATCGCCTCGCGCGTCACCTGGCTCGGGGGGATTCCACGGGCAGAGCTTTCGACCCTCTGGCCCAGGCTCGACTGCCTCGTCGCGCCGTCGCGCACCACGGCCGGCTGGGTCGAGACCTACCCAGTGCAGGTCCTGGAGGCGATGGGCCACGGCGTGACCGTCGTGGTGAGCGACTCCGGCGCGTTGCCTGAGGTCGTCGGCAAGGCGGGGCTGATATTCCGTGACGGGCATCCGGAAGGCCTGACCGAGGCACTCACCCGTCTTCTCGATGATGGGGAACTGCGGGAGCGGTTGGCGGCCGAGGGCCGCCGGCGGGTCATTGCGGAATACGTGGATGACGCGATCGCCCGCAAGACACTGGCGTTCTGGCGGGCGGTGCGGGAGAAGACGGCCGAGCCGCGGCTTTAGCCGCGGACCTCAGTACTCCAGCGGCAGGTGCACCGGCCGGCCGTCCCGCGCCGAGAGGTACAATCCGATCAACAACTCGAGCGAGCGTAGCCCCTCCCGGCCGTCGGTATCCGCCTGGGCGGTACCGCGCAGCGTCGCGATGACGTTGTCGTAGTAGGCGGGATGGCCGAAGCCGTACACCGACGTCGTCTGGTAGCTGGCGTCGGCGGCCAGCGCGTCGTCCGGATCCTTGTCCGCAAACTCCCAGTGCTCGATCTGGTTCACCGCCACCCCGCCCACCCGCGCCGTCCCCCGCTCGCCGATGATGGTGATGGACCCCTCCAGATTCTTCGGATAGGTCAGCATCGTGACGTTGATGGATCCGAGCGCGCCGGAGCGCCAGCGCACGTTGGCGACGCCGGTGTCCTCCACCTCGATATGCCGCGCGAGCGTCGCGGTGAACGCCTGCACGCATTCCACCGGTCCCACCAGCCAGTCGAGCAGGTCCACGTAGTGGCTGGCCTGGTTCATGAACGCGCCGCCATCGAACTCCCAGGTGCCCCGCCATGACGCGCTGTCGTAGTACGATTGCGGGCGGTTCCAGAAGACGTTCACGTTGACCATGTACACCTGGCCGAACCGCTGCTTGTCCACCGCGCGCTTGAGGAGCTGGATGGTGGCGTTCCGGCGATTCTGCTTGACGACGAAGAGCCGGACCCCGGCCTCGTCGCAGGCGTGCACCATCGCCTGCCCGTCGGACCAGCGGGTGGCCATCGGCTTTTCCGTGACGACGTGGCGCCCGGCCTGGGCCGCCTCGATCGTCTGGGAGGCGTGGAGCCCGCTCGGCGTGGCGAGGATGATGGCGTCGGCGCTCGACCCGGCGAGCAGCTCGGTCAGGGAGCGGAACCCCGGCACGCCTGTCGCAGCCTGCGCGCGCTCGAGCGCGGCTGGGTCGGTGTCGCAGACCGCGACCAGCTCGGCGTGGTTCCCGTGCTTGCTGATGGCCTCGACGTGCTTGTCGGCGATCCGGCCGCAGCCGACGAGGGCGAAGCGGATCTTCCGCTTCAGGATCGGGTCACGCGTGGGAGGCATGGGTGCCGGAGGGTTGAGGGTGATCTATCTTAGCCGGCGGGCGGAACCGCCGCCACGCCGCTGCCGAGCACTTCCACGCCGTCGTGCCGGAGCCGGTCGACCTCGCCCGGGGCCAGGCGCACCCGGAGGTCGACCCCCGACTCCGAATCCCGCCGTTCCATCACTTCGCCCAGACGATAGAGCGACGCCACCTGCGCCCCCGCGGTGAGCGGGAGCCGGAGCCACACGGGCGGCCGCACCTGCTGTTCGCGCTCACGGAGCGCGCTCCGCAGGCCGTTGAGTCCGTCGGTGCGCATCGTGGTCGTCAGCACGGCGCCCGGGTAGATGGCCGAGACGCGTCGCCCGAACTCCGTCGCGTCGGGAAGCCGGTCGATCTTGTTGAACACCGGCAGTACTGGACGGTCCTGCAGGCCCAGCTCGACCAGCACCTGGTCCACCACCGCCATCTGCTCTTCCCAACCGGGGTGGCTGGCATCCACCACGTGGAGGAGCACGTCGGCCGAGCGCGCCTCCTCGAGCGTGGCGCGGAAGCTCGCCACGAGGTGGTGCGGCAGCTTGCGGATGAATCCGACGGTGTCGGTGACACGGGCGCGGTATCCCTCGCCGAGGTCCACCTCGCGGGTCAGCGTGTCGAGCGTGGCGAACAGACGGTCCTCGACCACGATCTCGTGCTGCCCCGACAGGCCGCGCAAGACGCTCGACTTGCCGGCGTTGGTGTACCCGACGAGGCTCACGCTCAGCATTGGGGTGCGGCCGGCACGGATGGTCTCGCGGTGGCGCTCCACGTCCCGGAGCTTCCCCTTGAGCCACTGGATCTTGTGCCGGATCATCCGGCGGTCGGTTTCGAGCTGTGTTTCGCCGGGCCCCCGAAGGCCGATGCCGCCGCGGATACGCGACAGGTGGGTCCACATCCGGCGGAGGCGCGGGAGCAGGTACTCGAGCTGGGCCAACTCGACCTGGAGCTTGGCTTCGTGGCTCCGCGCCCGGGTCGAGAAGATGTCGAGAATGACCTCCGCCCGGTCCATGACGCGCACCTTGAGCTCCCGCTCGAGGTTGGCGCCCTGCATCGGCGACAGCTCGTCGTCGAAGATGACGAGGGTGGCCCCGGTGCTGCCCACCAGCGCGGCCAGCTCCTCCACCTTCCCTTCCCCGATGAGCGTGCCGGGATGGGGTGACTCGAGTTGCTGGGTCAGCTGCCCGACGACCTCGGCCCCCGCCGTGTCCACCAGCCGGGCGAGCTCGTCAAGATGTTCCTGCATGGCGGACACGTCGGCCGAGCCCTTGCGGGGCGCGGCGACGAGTATGGCCCGTTCGGCCGGCGGCTGGACGTTGATGAGATCCCGAATGACTCAGCTTCCTTTCGACTCGTCGCGGTCCTGTCCCGCTTCCCCGCGTCCCCGCATCCCCGCCTCTGCGCCCCCCTGCCCCGCAGCCCCGCTGCCCTGCCGTGCCCACCAGGCCATCCGCTCGGCGATCCGCTTTTCCAGGCCCATCGGTCCGGGCTCGTAGAATCGCTCGCCCTCGAGGCCTTTCGGCAGGTACTCCTGGGAAAGGTAGGCGCTCGGGGCGTCGTGCGCGTAGCGGTAGCCCTCGCCGTAGCCGATCTCCTTCATCAGGCCCGTCACGGCGTTCCGCAGGTGAAGGGGTACCGGTGCGGCCGGGGTCCTCCGCGCGGCTTGCTGCGCCGCGCCCCAGGCGGCGTAGACCCGGTTCGACTTCGGCGCGGTGGCGAGGTAGACGACGGCCTCCGCCAGCGCCAGCTCCCCTTCGGGCGCGCCGAGAAAATCGAACGCGTCCTTGGCCGCAAGCGTGATCGTGAGCGCCTGCGGGTCCGCCAGGCCAATGTCCTCCACCGCCATGCGGACCATCCGCCGCGCCAGGTAGAGCGCCGGTTCGCCGCCCTCGATCATCCTGGCCAGCCAGTAGAGCGCGCCCTGCGGGTCACTCCCCCGCACCGCCTTGTGGAGCGCGGAGATCAGGTTGTAGTGGCCCTCGCCCGACTTGTCGTATGCGGGGAGGCGGCGCGCGAAGACGTCCGCCGCCACCGCCTGGGTGACCTCGCCGCCGAGGCCCACCTGCTGCGACGATGCCTCGAGCGCGGTCAGCGCGCGCCGCGCGTCCCCGTCGGCCGCCGTCGCCAGGAAGTCGATGGCGTCGTCCGTCACGCGGAGTTCCATCGCGCCGAGCCCGCGCTCTCGGTCGGCGAGGGCCCGGCGCAGGAGCGCGGCCAGGTCCTCCGCCGGGAGCGGCTCGAGCACGTACACCCGCGACCGCGAGAGGAGCGCGGCGTTCAGCTCGAAGCTGGGGTTCTCGGTCGTGGCGCCGATGAGCGTAATCAGTCCCGATTCGACGGCAGGCAGGAAGGCGTCCTGCTGGCCGCGATTGAACCGGTGGATTTCGTCGCAAAAGAAGATCGTCTCCCGCCCCAGCCGACGGCACTCCTCCGCCTCGCGGAGGATCTCCCGCACGCGCTGCACCCCCTCGGTGACCGCGCTGAAGGTGACGAACTCGCGGTCGGTGTGCCGCGCAATGACCCGTGCCAGGGTGGTCTTGCCGGAGCCGGGCGGCCCCCAGAGGATGACGCTGCCGACGTCGCCCCGGCGGATCGCGTCGCCGAGTGCGCGGCCCGCGGCAAGCAGGTGCGCCTGGCCGACGACTTCATCAATGGTGCGCGGCCGGAGGCGCGCGGCGAGCGGTTCCGCCGGCGCGAAGAGGGAGGGCTCGCTCACTGCCACGTCCTACCCGACCCAGCGCTCGAGGAGCGCATGCGTCAGGAAGAAGGCGGCCGCCCCCCCGAAGAACGGCAGCGCGGTGGCCCAGCCGCGCTTGGCCTGGAACTCGGGCACGAGATCGGAGGCGGCCACATACAGCGTCACGCCGGCGGCCAGCGCGAGCCCCCGCTCCGCAAGCGGCGCGGCCCGCTCCGTGAGGAGCACGCCGAGCACCGTGGCCAGCCCCAGGACCGCGGCGGCGCCGATGGCGCGCCGGGCGTTCTGGCCGCCGGCCATCACGAGACTCGCGATCGTGACCCCCTCAGGCAGTTTGTGCAGAAAGACTGCCAGGAACAGCAGCACCCCGAGCTGGGGAGACACCAGCAAGCCCGCCGCGATGGCCACGCCGTCGAACAGGCTGTGGATCGAGAGGCCGACGAGGGCGCTGAATCCCGCCTTCGCCGCCACCCGGTGGGTCTCGACCCCGTAGTGGAAGTGCTGCGTGAAGACGTGCTGCGACAGGTGGACGCCGAAGTACCCGGCAAAGACGAACACCCCTGGCAAGACCGCCCCCCCGTGGAACACCTCGGGCAGGACGCCGACGAGGACCACGGCCAGCATGAACCCGGCCCCGAAGGCGATGAGCGCCTCGATCAGCTCCAGCCCGCGCCGCAGGTGGCGCACCACCACCACCGCACCGATCACGTTGCCGGCGGCTGCCAGGAGTCCGAGGATCACGGGATTCACGCAAGCTCCTTGGCGCGCTCGAGCAACGCCTCGTGCACGTTCAACGTCGGCTCGTCCACCACGAGGGCCAGCAAGCGCTCCAGCACCTGCCCCACCGCCGGGCCGGCGGGGATGCCCGCGGCCATCAGGTCCTGTCCCGTGATCGCCAGGTCGCCGCGCCGGAGCGGTGCCCCCGCGCCACGGATGGCCGCCACCTCAGCGGCCCACGGGAACGGCGCTGCGTGCCGGAGCTGCCAGAGTTCGGCGAGATCGTCGGCCGCGCCGTCCACCGCCGCGAGCCACCGCCGGACGTCTCGCGACGTCATCCCGGCCGGCGCCGGCGGCCCCGTCACGAGCGCAGCGGCGCGCGCCAGGTCGCTGTTGGACACGCGGAGCCGGCCCAGCACCGCCACCGGATCGTGGCAGCAGAGGGCGGTGAGCACCACAGGGTCACGCCGCGCCGGTGCATCGTCGCCCGTCCATGCCTCGAGTTCCTCATCAGACCGGAGCTGCGGGAGCCAGACCGCGGCGGCGCCCGATTTCCTCCAGAGCGAGATCAGGCGGCGCAACGAGCGCGTGGTGGCGAGGCCCTTGGTCCATTCGTCGCGCACCCGCTCGGCCGAGAGTTGGCCCAGCCCGGCGGCCGCGGCGCAGGCCGCCTCCCAGGTGGGCGGGTCGATGATGAAGTCGAGGCGTGCGGCGAACCGGAGCGCGCGGAGCACCCGGAGGTAGTCCTCCCGGAACCGGGCCGCGGGGTCGCCGACGGCGCGGAGGCGGCGGCGCCCGAGATCCTCCGCGCCGCCGAACGGATCCTTCCACTCGCCGCGCAGCGGATGGAAGGCGATGGCGTTGACCGTGAAGTCGCGGCGGGCGAGGTCCTCGTCGAGCGAGACGCCGAATGCGACCTCGGCGTGACGCCCGTCGGTCCGCACGTCGTGGCGAAAGGTCGTCACCTCGTGCAGCACCCGGTCGCCGTCGAAGACGCCGACGGTGCCGTACTTGACCCCGACCGCCACGGTCCGCTTGAAGAGCCGCTGCACCTGCTCCGGCGTGGCGGAAGTGGCCAGGTCGAAATCCTTCTGCTCGCCGCCGAGCAGGGAGTCGCGCACCGCGCCGCCGACGCACCACGCCTCGTGGCCGGCCTCCTCGAGACGCCGCGCGATCGCGATCACCTCGTCGGGAATGGGGATGCGCGCCGGCAGCACCATCAGGCCTCCATCCCGGCGCCGAACGGCAATCCGGCGGAATGGGTCACGACCAGTTCCATCCACGCCTGCGACGGTGCGCGCGGGCCGGCGGCAATCGCGCCGGCCTGCAGGAGCCGCGCGCCGCCCCCCTCGTACGCGTAGATCGGCAGCACCTCGCCCTTGAAGCAGCGCGTGGCCAGCACGACCGGCTTTCCTGCCGCGAGCCAGCGCTCGGCGGCGCCGGCCATGGCCGGCGGCAGGTTTCCGCGGCCGAAGCCCACGACGACCAGGCCGTCGTGCCCGTCCCGCGCCGCATCGACCATCGCGCCGGTGTCGCCGACGACGGCGGGCACCATGGCGATGCGCGCGCTCAGCGTACCGGGCCACCTGGGCAGCGGTGCCGCAGGGCGCCCGCCCGCCGTGAACCGTACCGATCCGCCGGCCACCACCCCGAGCGGCGCGCCCCGTGGCGCGCGAAAGGTGTCCACCTCGCCCGCGTCGGTCTTCAGGGCCTCGAGGCCGCTCAGCACCGTACCGTGCAGCACCACCATGGTGCCGCGGCCCCGGCTCTCGGACGCCCCCGCCACCCGCGCACTGTCCACCAGGTTACGCCGGCCGTCCCATTCCTCTTCTTCCGAGGTCCGCATGGCGCCGGTCAAGACCACCGGAATGGCCGGGTCGAGGGTGCGCGCCAGCAGGTACGCCGTCTCCTCGAGGGTGTCAGTGCCGTGGGTGACCACGATGCCCCGGACCGAGCCGCTGGCCGCCACTTCGGTCAGGCGGTTCCGGAGCGCCCAGAGCCGGTCGAGCCCAAGATGCGGCGCCGGGAAGCGGCCCCAGTCTTCCACCGTCACCGGACCGACAGAGGCGAGGCCGGGAGCCAGGCGCACGAGCGCCGCCCCATCGAGCGCCGGGACCGCCCCGCCCGCCTCGGCGGACTGACGCATGGAGATCGTGCCGCCGGTGAAGAGAAGGTGGATCACGCGGGGCACCGGCTCAACCGCACAGCACGCTCCCACCGTTCACGTTGAGGATTTCCCCCGTGACGTGGCGCGCCCAGTCGCTCAGGAGGAAGGCGATCGGCCCGGCGATGTCGTCCGCGCTGGCCACCCGCCCGAGGGGGATCCCCGTTTCGATGCGCGCCCGCCCGCCGGCAGCGTACGGCTCGACGCACATTTCGGTGTCCACCCACCCAGGGGCGACGCAATTGACCGTGATGCCGGGCGCGCACTCGATGGCGAGCGACTTGGTCATCGAGATCAGCGCGCCCTTCGTGGCGGCGTAGTCGGCGTGGAACGCCTCCCCACGCTGCCCCGCCGTGCTGCCGACCAGCACGATCCGCCCGCCGGGGCCCATCAGGCGCAGCGCGGCGCGGGTGGTGAGAAAGATCGCGTCGAGGTTCGCCGCCATGACCGACCGCCACCGGGCGGGTTCCATGTCGCGCATGGAGACGTCCGCCGCCGGCCAGATGCCGGCGTTCGCCACGAAGTAGTCGAGCCGCCCGAAACAGGCGCGGAACTCCCGGAAGATCCTCTCGACGACGTCGGGATCGGAGAGATCTCCGCCCGCGGCGAACGCCTTCCGGCCCAGGGCGCGAATGTCGCGGGTCGCCGCGTCGGCGTCCGCCTTGCGCGTGTGGTACGTCACGCCGACGTCGGCGCCGAGCCGCGCGAGCATCAGCGCCGTGGCGCGGCCGATGCCGCGGGAGCCCCCGGTCACCAGCGCGACGCGGCCCGCGGGGAACAGCGGCTGGTCAGGCAAGATCGAGCTCCCGTTCCACCACCTCCACGATCAGGTGCTCGACCGCGAGATGGATCTCCTGGATGTGGCTGGTCTCGTCGGCGGCCACGACAAAAGCCTGGTCCGCAAGGTTGGCCAGCGGCCCGCCGCCCTTGCCGAGGAACGCCACCACCGGCACATGCTTGGCGCGCGCCGCCTCGGCGGCGCGCAGCAGGTTGGCGCTGGCGCCGCTCGTGCTGTGGAGCACGAGCAGATCGCCGGGCCGGCAGTGGGCCTCGACCTGTCGGGAAAAGACCTGGTCGAAACCGAGGTCGTTGCCCGCGGCCAGCAGGAGCGAGGTGTCGGTGGTGAGGGCCACCGCCGCCAGGGCGCGGCGGTTCCGGGCGTATCGCACCACGAACTCGGTGGCGAGGTGCTGCGCGTCAGCCGCGCTGCCGCCGTTCCCCGCGAAATAGATGGTCCCGCCCCCGCGCAGCGTCCGGAGGTACGTCTCGGCGATGGACTGTGCCTGCCCTGCGAGCGCCGTCGTGGCCTCGGCGAGCCGGGCCAGGGTGCGCAGCCCCGCCGCGATGTGTGCGTCGCTCATTGGTCGTCCTCCGTGAGCAGGTTCCGCAGTCGGGAGAGGATGTTCGTCCGGATCGGCAGGGGAGGTACCACCTCGAGCCGCTCCCCCGCCAGGATGGCGGCTGGATTGACGTCGAGGAGCAGCCGTACCTGGTCGGCGCCCTCGTGCTCCTGCAGCAGGGTGCGCGCCGTGGCGAGGGTCCGGTCGTCGCCGTGGTTGTCCCCGGCCAGGATGTCGGCCAGCCCGTCGGCCACGAGCGCACGGGCGCGCGCGCCCCGTCCGCGTGTGGTGGCCAGCGTGCTCCCGTCCACTTGCATCACCGCGCCGATCGCCTTCCAGCGCCGCACCACCTCCGGCGAGCAGCAGGCATAGCGCTCTGGATGCGCGAGCACCGGCACGAGCCCGATCTCGACCACGTGCGTCAGCGCCGCGGCGGCGGTCTGGAAGGTCACCATGCGGGTGAACTCGACGAGCACGTACTGCGTCTCGTTGAGGGTCACGCTCCGCTGGCGTGCCACGACGTCCGGCAGTGGGCGGTCGAGCATGATCTCCGCGCCGCGATGGAGCCGCGGCTTCGTGGGGGCCGCCGCGAGGAGGGCGCCGAACGCCAGGTCGTGGTCCGCGGGGCGCCCCGCCGCCGCACGGCTGGCGAGCATGTGGGGAGTCAGGCAGACCGCGGTGACGCCCTGCTCCGCGAACGTCCGGAGGACGCGCACCGACTGCTTGACGGTCCGGGAGCCGTCGTCCACGCCGGGCAGGAGATGGTTGTGGAGATCGATCACTCGGCCGTGCCGCTCACGAGGGCGGCGGCGAAGCGCTCCAGTTCCGCGGGGGCGGTTTCCGCCTCCGCGAGCAGCGCGAGCGTGAGGAGCGCGTCGGCGGTTAGGAGATCCAGCGCCGCCGACCGCTCCCGGCCTCGGCCCAGCACGCCGGTCAGCGCGAGCTGCGCCGCCACGGCCAGCCGCGCGGCGGGGGCGCCGCCGGCCGGAACCCGTTCGAGGTATTCGGCGGCCCGGGCGCGAAGCGCCGGCGGCGCGCCGGTCGTGCGCTCCGCGAACCAGGCGGACGTTGCCTTCACCCTTCCCCGCGGAGCCACGAAGCGATGATGCCCGGCGCTTCGGCGCGGGCGGCCGGGAGGAGCGCGAGGTCGCCGGCGCCGGCCGAGGCGAACTGCGGGCGCCCTCCGCCCTTGCCGCCGCTCACCGCCGCGATGCGCCCCGCCAGGTCGCCGGCCTTGCGGCCGGCCT
This sequence comes from Gemmatimonadota bacterium, assembly GCA_022710485.1. GTDB lineage: Bacteria > Gemmatimonadota > Gemmatimonadetes > Gemmatimonadales > GWC2-71-9 > SPDF01. The sequence goes on from JAKLGU010000001.1 coordinate 565,816, forward strand.
TCACGAGGTCGTCGGTCACCGCCACGTGGACGGCGCCACGGCCGGCGGTGCCGAAGAGCACCAGCACCGCGCCCGACTTCCCGGTACGGAAGCCGTCCACCAGCGCCAGCACCTCCTCGCGATCCTCCACGGCGGTGTCGCCCAGCGTGACGGCCACCCCGCCGATGTCGAGCGTGGTGCCCTCGGCCGGCGCGGCGGCGCCGCCGCGCAGGAGTTCGTTGACGCGGGCGTGCAGCCGCTCCCGCTCCTCGAGGAGTTGGTCCAGCTTCCGGAGGAGGTGATCGGGCTGCGCCTTCAGCGCCGCCGCGGCGCCGGCAATCCGGGTCTGCAGGGACTCGACGAGGGTGTAAGCCTCCGGCCCGGTGACCGCCTCGATGCGGCGCACGCCCGCCGCCACCCCTCCCTGGGCGGCGAACTGGAAGAGCCCGATCTGGCCGGTGCTGCGGACGTGGGTGCCGCCGCAGAGCTCGATGGAAGACTCCCCCATGGAGACAACGCGCACCACGTCGCCGTATTTCTCGGAGAAGAGCGCCATCGCGCCGAGCGCGAGGGCGTCGGGATAGGCCATCTCGCGGGTGTCGACCGGGAGGTTTTCCCAGATCCGCGCGTTGACCTCCCGCTCGATCTGCTGCAGGACGTCGGGCTCGATCGGGCCGTGGTGCGAGAAGTCGAACCGGAGGCGGCCCTCGTCCACCAGCGAGCCTTGCTGGTGCACGTGCGTGCCGAGGTACTTCCGGAGCGCGGCATGCACGAGGTGGGTGGCGCTGTGGTTGCGCTCGATGTTTCGCCGGCGCGCCACGTCCACCGAGCCGAACACCGACGTCGGCTCGAACAGCTCACGGAAGGCGCCGCCGACGACGGTGCCCTGCTCCCCCTTGCGCACCTGGTCGACGGGCATGACCCAGCCCTCGCCGCGGACGAAGCCGGTGTCGCTCACCTGGCCGCCCGATTCCGCGTAGAAGGGGTTTTCCTTCAGCAGGAGCTCGACGCGCTGGGCGTCGGGATCCTGGCGGAAGGCGAGGATTTCGGTGTCGGCGGCATCGTGCTGATAGCCGACGAACTTCTGCTTTGACCGCTTGAGCTTCCGCCAGCCGACCGACTTCGTCATGACGGCGGGGGCCCCCTTGAGCTCGTACCTCCGGGGATCGGCCTGCAACCGGTGATCCCGCGACCGCTGCCGCTGCGCCGCGAGTGCGGCCTCGAACCCCGCCAGGTCCACCGAGGCGCCGCGCTCCTCGGCCAGGATCATCGTGAGGTCGATCGGAAAACCATACGTGTCGTAAAGCTTGAACGCCTCGTCCCCCGGGATGACCGTCAACCCGCTCGCCAGCAGCTCATCCATCCGCTTGAGCCCGCCCTCGATCGTCTCGAGGAAGCGTTCCTCCTCGGTCACCGTCCATTGGCGGATCTGTTCCGCCTTGGCCTGCAGCTCAGGGTAGGCGGCGCCCATTTCGCGAATGACGATGGCGGTCAGCGGCGCGAGCGTCGGCTCGCGACGGCCGAGCAACCAGGCGTGGCGCACCGCGCGGCGGAGGATGCGCCGCAGCACGTACCCGCGGCCCTCGTTCGACGGCACGACGCCATCGGCAAGCAGGAAGCTCACCGCGCGGGCGTGATCGGCCAGCACCCGGTAGGAGCCACCAGCCGGGCCGCGATCGTAGGGGCGCCCGACCAGCTCGGCCACGGCGTCGAGCAGCGGGAGGAAGAGATCGGTGTGGAAATTGGAGTCCTCGCCCTGCAGTACGGCGGCGATCCGCTCGAGGCCGGCGCCGGTGTCCACCGAGGGCTTGGGGAGCGGGGTCAGGGTACCGTCGGCGCTCCGGTCGAACTGCATGAAGACGAGGTTCCAGATTTCAAGGAAGCGGCCCGCTTCCGCCTGCTCCTCGAATTCGGCACGCGTCAGCGCCGCTCCACTGCCCCGCTGCCCCGCCGCCCCGCCGCCGATGTCCACATAGATCTCGGAACACGGCCCGCACGGTCCCGTGTCGCCCATCTGCCAGAAGTTGTCCTTGTCGCCGAGCCCGAAGAGCTGCCCCTCGCGGAGTCCGGGCACCTTACGCCAGAGATCTCGTGCCTCGGTGTCGGTCTCATGCACCGTCACCCAAAGCCGCTCCGGCGGGATCCCGAGCCACTCCGGGCTCGTGACGAACTCCCAGGCGAACGCGATCGCGTCGCGCTTGAAATAGTCGCCGAAGGAGAAGTTCCCCAGCATCTCGAAGAAGGTGTGGTGCCGCTTGGTGTGGCCCACCTGTTCGAGGTCGTTGTGCTTGCCGCCGGCGCGCACGCACTTCTGGCAGGTGACCGCGCGGAGGTAGTCGCGGGGCTCGACGCCGAGAAAGGTGCGCTTGAACTGGTTCATCCCGGCGTTGGTGAAGAGCAGCGTCGGGTCGTCGGCGGGGAGGAGCGAGGACGAGGCCACCGGCTGGTGGCCCTTGTGCTCGAAATACTCGATGAAGCGGCGGCGGATCTCGGAGGCGTGCATCGGGGAAATATAAGCCGACTTCCCCGCGGCCATCAGGACGGGGCGGCGAGCGCCTCCTGGATGGCCTGGCGCACCTCCGGCCCCGTGAACCCGCGCCGGGCCAGGTAGGCCACCAGCCGGCGCCGCTTGGCCTCCCGCGGGAGCTGTCCCAGCTGCCGGGCGCGGCGGGCGGCGAGTGCCCGCGGCATGGCGGTGCGGTCGGTGTCCGGGGGCCAGTGGGCCGCGATGGCGGCGTCGATGTGCCGGCGCTCGACCCCCATGGCCTGGAGATCCCGGACGAGTCGTGCGGGGCCCCGGCCCCGCGCCGCACGCGTCTCCACGTAGTTCAGCGAGAAGCCGGCGTCGTCGAGGAGGCCCAGGGAAGCGGCGCGCGCGAGCGCGCCGTCCACCGCCTCGGGACGGTGCCCCTTCTTGGCCAGCCGCCGCCCCAGGTCCACCCGGGCGAACGACCGGCGCTCGAGGGCGCGGAGCAGCGTCCGAAACGCTCCCTCTTCGTCGGCCAGACCGCCAAGCAGGTCGAGCCGCTCCGGAGTGAGTTGGGTGCCGGGGCCCACCTCCGCCCTGCCGAGGGCGGAGGCAGGGACGGCGCAATAGGGGCGGCCGTCGACGTGGACACGCATGACCCCCGGCTTCCGCGGGTCCGGCTCGATGGCCGTGACGACCCGCGGGGAGGGGTCAGTCATCGTCGCCCTCGTCCGCTCCGGCCGCCGCGGTGGCGACGGCCCCCATGCCGAGCAGCTCCTTGACCTTGCCCTCGACCTCGAGCATCAGCGCCTCGTTGTCGCGGAGGAAGAGCTTGGCGTTCTCCCGGCCCTGCCCGATCCGCTGGTCGCCGTAGGAATACCAGGCGCCCGACTTCTGGATGATGTTGGCCTCGGAGGCGAGGTCCACGAGCAGCGAGGTGTGGCTGATCCCCTCGTCGAACATGATGTCGAACTCCGCCTGCTTGAACGGCGGGGCCACCTTGTTCTTGACGACCTTGACCCGCACATGGTTGCCGATGACGGTTTCCCGCTCCTTGACCGGCCCGATCCGGCGAATGTCGAGCCGGAGCGACGCGTAGAACTTGAGCGCCTTGCCGCCGGTGGTCGTCTCGGGGTTGCCGAACATGACGCCGATCTTTTCGCGGAGCTGGTTGATGAAGACGACCGAGCAGCTCGAGCGGTTGATAGCGCCGGCGAGCTTGCGCAGCGCCTGGCTCATGAGGCGGGCCTGGAGGCCGACGTGGCTGTCGCCCATTTCCCCCTCGATCTCGGCCTTGGGCACCAGCGCCGCCACCGAGTCGATGATGATCAGGTCCACCGCGCCCGACCGGACGAGGATTTCCACGATTTCGAGCGCCTGCTCGCCGGTGTCCGGCTGGGAGACGAGCAGGTTGTCGATGTCCACGCCGAGCTTCCGGGCGTACTCGACGTCCAGCGCGTGCTCGGCGTCCACGTAGGCGGCCACCCCGCCACCCTTCTGGACGTTGGCGGCCACATGGAGGCAGAGGGTCGTCTTGCCGGAAGACTCGGGGCCATAGATCTCGGTGATGCGACCCCGCGGGATGCCCCCCACACCGGTGGCGGCGTCGAGATTGATGGCCCCGGTCGGGATGGCGGCGATCTTGACCCGCGGCGACTCCGAGCCCATCCGCATGATCGAACCCTTGCCCAGCTGCTTTTCGATCTGGGAGATGGCGAGGTTCAGCGCCTTGCGGCGTTCGCCGTCGTGCTTTTCCTGCTTCTGCTCATCGGTGGCCATGTGGGTCGATCTCCGGATACTGAAGTGGATGATTTTGCGTCACTAATTCACGAACAACAATACAACCGAACAAGAGCCGAAGCAATAGGCAAAATGTGACTGATTTTGAGTCATATTTGTATGGCGCAGGCTCATCTGCGCTCCAGCCGCCAGGCATCGGGGAGGTGCTCCACCTCCAGCCGCCCGTTGCCGATGTCCGTAACCGACACCAGGTCAAAGCGATACGTGTCGCCGGGGCGCCCGTTCCGGAGCCGCCAGAGTTCGGCGACCTTGGCCAGCGTGCGCTGCTTCCGCCACCCGACTGCTTCGGCTGCGAGCCCGAACGCCGCCGTCCGTCGCGTCTTCACCTCGACGAAGGCCACCACAGGGCCGCGCCGCACCACCAGGTCCAGGTCGTGACGGCCGAGCTTGAACCGGTGGGCTTCGATGGACCATCCGCACGAGGCCAGGTAGGCGAGCGCGGCGTGCTCCCCCGCAAGCCCTCGAAGCTGCCGGGCGTCTTCCCATTCGCGGGTCGGGATGAAGCGGCGGGTGGTCATGATCCACCATAAGCCCGGCCCAGTCGCGGGCCGTCATCGCAGAAACGCGGCGGTCGATCGAGATTCTGCGCGCTCGACCGAGAGACGAGGGAATGCCGGAAGGGAGGGAAGTTCGGGAGGGGTCGCAGTTGTGCAGTACGGTGGACCACTCGCCTGATCACCAGACGTGTGGAGGCAAAATTGAGAAGCAGGCCGACCGACAGGCGTGCGGCCTTGAGGTAGGATCGCAGTTGGACGAAGTGGACGGCATCCAGCGATTGCACAGCCTTGAGCTCGACCACGATTCCCCCGATGGCGATCAAGTCGAGGCGGTGCCGCCCAACCACGGCCCCCACGTAGGTAACATCGACCTCGACTTCGCTCGCGAACGGCACGCCTCGCCGATCAAGCTCCAGCTCCAACGCACGATGGTACACCGATTCCCCAAACCCCGGGCCGAGGGCCCGGTGGACTGCCACGGCAGCACCGATCACCCGACCGGTCGATGCTTCCTCCTCCACAGAGACGCCACTGGCCGTTTCCGACCCTCCGTCAACTCCAGCACTCCCGCGTGTCATGGTCCGACACATTGACACGTTCCCGTTGACACCGGTACTCGCCGCACCGCGTGCCGGTTCAAACAAACGGGGCACCCCGTGAGGAGTGCCCCGCACACCACCGACCTGCGCCAGCTACCCTCGATCGAATGCCACTTTCGACGAAGACGTGTGTCCGGTGTCCGGCCTCAGGAGCAGTACTCTTCCAGCTGGGAGATCCCGATGAGCACGTCGCGGGGCTTGGATCCATCGGGTGGACTGAGGATGCCCGCCATCTGGAGCTGGTCGATGATGCGCGCCGCCCGGCCGTAGCCGATCCGGAGGCGGCGCTGCAGGAGCGACGTCGAGCCGCCCTGGTTCTGGATGCACGCCTCGGCCGCCTCGCGGAAGAGGCTGTCGCGCTCGCTGCCGTCGCCGTCCTCCCCGCCCCCGCCGCCGTCCGCCGCCGCCTCGAGCGCCCGCACCGTCTCGAGGATGTCGCTCTCCGCCGCCTCTGATTCCTTCGCCGCGGCGCGCCGGGCTTCCCGCCGCTTCACGTACCACTCCATGACCCGCTCCGACTCCTCGGTGCCGATGAAGGCCCCCTGGAGCCGCAGCGGCTCGCTCTTGCCCGGCGGCAGGAAGAGCATGTCCCCGTTGCCGAGCAGCGCCTCCGCCCCGTTCTGGTCGAGGATGGTGCGGCTGTCCACCTTGGACGCCACCCGGAACGCGATCCGGCTCGGGAAGTTGGCCTTGATCAGGCCGGTGATGACGTTCACCGACGGCCGCTGCGTGGCGAGGATCAAGTGAATGCCGATCGCGCGCGCCTTCTGGGCCAGCATCGCGAGCGGCGTCTCCACCTCGCCTTGCACCGTCATCATCAGGTCCGCCAACTCGTCCACGAAAAGCACGATGAAGGGGAGGTGCCCCTCGGTGTACGCCTCTTCCTCGGGCGGTGGCGGTGGCGTGTCCGCCGGTTCCTCGCTCACGATGGCGAGCGTGAGCTTCGGCCGGGCCGGGTTCCGGAGCGGTTTCCCTTCCTCGACCTTCCGGTTGAAGTCGGCCAGGTTCCGCGCCCCGTTGGCGTGGAGCAGCTCGTAGCGGCGGTTCATTTCCCACACCGCCCATTTCAGCGCGGTGGCCGCCTCGTTGTTGTTCGTGACCACCCGGTGCCGGAGGTGCGGCAGCGAGTTGTACATCGAGAGCTCGACCATCTTCGGGTCGATCATCAGCATCCGCAGCTCGCGCGGGGTGTACCGGTACACGAGGCTGGTGATGATGGTGTTGATGGCGACCGACTTGCCCGAGCCCGTGGCGCCGGCGATCAGCAGGTGCGGCATCTTGGCGAGGTCGGCGATGACCGGGCGCCCCTCGAGGTCGCGGCCCAGCGCCACCGGCAGGGTGGCGCGGGCGCGCTCCCATTCCGGCGCGGCGATCAGCTCCCTGATGGAGACGATGCGCGCCGTGGGGTTCGGTACCTCGATCCCCACGGCGCCCTTGCCGGGAATCGGCGCCACGATCCGAATCGAGGGGGCGTGCATGGCGAGCGCCAGGTCGTCGGCCAGCGCCGCAATCCGCCCGACCTTCACCCCCGGCGCCGGGACGATCTCGAACTGCGTGACCACCGGGCCGGTGGTCCGCCCCGCGATGGTCCCGTCCACCTTGAACGTGCGCAGCGTCTCGAGCAGCACCTGCCCGAGCCGGTCGAGCTGGGCCTCGCCGGCGTCGATGTCCCGGGCCGGCGGCTCCTGCAGCAACTCGATGGGTGGCAGCTCCGATTCGACGTCGGGCTCCGGCGCGGGCGAGAAGGGCTTCGCCTTGGCGGGTTTCGGCTCCCGGGATTTCCGCAGTCCGGGTGCCCGGACCGGCGTCGCCTCCTCGTCCTCCTCGTCGGCCGGCGGGAGCGGCGCGGTCCGTCTCGACGCCGGCAGCGGCGGCGCCTCCCCCGACTCGGGCTGGCGCTCCAAGCGCTGCAGCGGGTGCCAGGCGACGGTCAGGAGCGTCAGCGCGGACAGCGCCAGGAAGCCGAGCAGGAGGGCGCCGGCGAACCCGACGATCTCGTACGCCGTCGAGGCGAGGAATCCCGGCGCCAGGCCTGTCATCCGCGCGCCGAGGGCGCGGCCGGCCACGTCGGGGACGAGGTCCTCCGGCGTCACCCGGCTGAGCACGCCCACGACATACGGCGCGACGAGGCTCAGCCCCGCCGCCAGGATGGCCGCGCGCTTCATGTCCAGCCGCGGCAGCCGGTCGAAGCCGGCCAGGCCGAGTCCGAGGCCGAGGAGCGGCACGCCGAGGGCGCCGATGCCGAGCCATTCCCAGAGGAGGCCGCCCAGCGCGGCGCCGAGCGGGCCGGTGAGCGGCACGGGCAGGAGGGTCAGGCCTGCGAAGAGCCCGAGCACGAGCGCGGTGACGGCGCCGAGGCGGCGGCGGGCGTCGTCGGTCACAGGAGGCTCGCGGGCGGGGGAGCGGCGGTGATCCGCCGTTCGTGGTAGACGGGGAGCACGGGATAGACGTCCTCGCGGGCGGCGTCCACGACGTCGGCGTCGAATCCGAGGGCGACGAGGTCGCTCCCGCCGCGGCTGGCGCGCAGGGGCCGCTCCCAGGCGGCGCCGTACCGGCGGACCAGGTCCAGGCTGGCGACGGCGGCGTCGTTGAGCCCGGCCCGTTTCCGGCCGCCGCCCAGCACGGCGCCGAGCAGCCGGCCGGCGGCGTAGGCGTCGTCAAGCGCGAACGACCGCTCCCGGCCGGCGCACAGGATCATGAACTCTCCCCGGGCGTCGAGCGCGTCGCGGGCGGCGGCGACCGCCGCCGACAGGTTCGCCGCGGCCGCGAGGTAGACCGCCGCCGCCCCCTGCGTGGCGAGGAGGGCCGGCGTCCCGTTGGTCGTGGTCATGACGAGCGTCCGCCCCCGGACGGCGGCGGGTGTCATTTCGAGGGGGCTGTTGCCGAGAGCGAAGCCGGGGATCGGGAGGCCGCCGCGCTCCCCGCACAGGAGCACGTCGGGCGCGCCGATGGTCTGGGCGAGCCGCAGCGCCTCCTCGGTGGTGGAGGCAGGGAGCACGGCGCGCGCCCCGTGGTGGAGCGCGGCGCAGATGACGGTGGACGCCCGGAGGATGTCGATGACGAAGATCGTCCGGCCCGTCGCCTGCCCGGGCAGGAGGCCCAGCGGCGAGAAGACGACGTCGAGCTTCATGCCTCGGGTTTCAGCAGCTGCGGCTCACGCTCGAGGAACTTGGTGTCCACCGTCCCGGCCACGAAGTCGGGATGGCGGATGACCCGGGCCAGGAACGGGATGGTGGTGGTGACCCCTTCGAGGATGAAGCTGTCCAGCGCCTGCCCCATGCGGTTCAGCGCCTCGGTGCGGTTGTTCCCGTGCACGATGACCTTGGCCAGGAGCGAGTCGTAGTGCGGCGGCACCCGGTACCCGGCGTACACGTGGGTGTCCACCCGCACGCCGGGCCCGCCCGGCGGATGATACGCCGTGATGAGCCCGGGACTCGGCTGGAAGTTGCGGTACGGGTCCTCGGCGTTGATGCGGCACTCGATGGCGTGCCCGCGGAGGTAGCGGCCGTCCCCCTTGAAGCTGATCCGCTCGCCAGCGGCGACGCGGAGCTGTTCCTTGACCAGGTCAAAGCTGGTCACCATCTCGGTGACGGGATGCTCGACCTGGATTCGCGTGTTCATTTCCATGAAATAGAAGCTGCCGTCCTCGTCGAGGAGGAACTCGATGGTGCCCGCGCCGACGTAGCCGATGGCCGCGGCGAGGCTCACGGCGGCGTCGCCCATGCGGCCCCGCAGCTCCTCGGTCAGGGCGGGGCTCGGGCTCTCCTCGATCAGCTTCTGGTGGCGGCGCTGCACCGAGCAGTCGCGCTCGCCGAGGTGCACCACGGTGCCGTGGCTGTCGCCCATGACCTGGATCTCGACGTGCCGCGGGCGGGCCAGGTACTTCTCGACGTACACCGCCCCGTTCCCGAAGGCGGAGAGCGCCTCGTTCTGCGCCAGCGAGAAGGACTGCGAGAACTGCTCCGCGTCGAGCGCGATGCGCATCCCCTTCCCGCCGCCTCCCGCCGTGGCCTTGATGATCACCGGGAACCCGATCGCCTCCGCGGCGGCGAGGGCCTCGTCGGCGTCCTCGATGGTGCCTGGCGACCCCGGTACCGTCGGGACCCCGGCCTCCTTGGCCAGCCGGCGCGCCGTGGCCTTGTCGCCCATCTGCCGGATCTGGTCGCCGGTGGGCCCGACGAAGGTCAGGTTGGACGCCCGGCAGATGTCGGCGAACTCCGCGTTCTCCGCCAGGAAGCCGTAGCCGGGGTGGATGGCGTCGGCACCGGTGATCTCGGCCGCCGCGATCAGGTTCGGGATGCGGAGGTAGGACAGCCGGCTCGGGGGCGGGCCGATGCAGACGTCGTCGTCGGCGAACCGGACGTGCAGCGACTCCCGGTCGGCCTCGCTGTAGACCGCCACCGTGGCGATGCCGAGCTCGCGGCAGGCGCGGATGACGCGCAGCGCGATCTCGCCCCGGTTCGCGACGAGCACCTTCCGGATGGTCACGGAGTGAAGCCTTGCGAGATGTCCAGGCCGCCCTTGCCCGACTCGTCGAAGGTCTTGTCGGAGGCCGAGGAAACGCCGGAGACGCGGAGCGCGAACTCGCTGGGGTTGCTGCTGTAGAACAGGGCGCTCTCGTAGGAGATGACCCCCTCGCGGTACCACTTCATCAGCGACTGGTCGAAGGACTGCATCCCGTAGGAGATCGTGCCCTCGGCGATGAGGTCGGGGATGTTCAGCGCCTTCTCGATGTCCCGGATGTTGTCGGCCACGGCGGCGGTGTTGATCAGCACCTCCGCCGCGGGCACGCGACCGCTGCCGTCCTTCTTGGGGACCAGGCGGAGGCAGACCACCGCCTGGAGCGCGGTGGACAGCAGGGACCGGATCTCCTGGTGCTGGTGGGGCGGGTAGAAGGAGATGACCCGGTTGATCGTCTGGGTGGCGTCGGTGGTGTGCAGCGTCGAGAACACCAGGTGCCCCGTGTCGGCGGCCTTCAGCGCGGTGTCGAGCGTGTCGGCGTCCCGGATCTCGCCGATGAGGATGACGTCCGGGTCCTGTCGCAGCACGTGGCGCAGCGCCGCGCCGAAGGTGAGGGTGTCGCTGCCCACCTCCCGCTGGGAAATGTTGGCCATCTGGTCCCGGTGGAGAAACTCGATCGGGTCCTCGATGGTGATGACGTTCACGCGCCGATGCTGGTTGACGTGGTTGATCATCGCCGCCAGCGCGGTGGACTTGCCGGAGCCGGTGATGCCGGTGACCAGCACCAGGCCGCGCGGCCGGGCCGAGATCTCCTCCAGCACCGTGGGGAGTTTCAACTCCCGGATGGTCTTGACCTCGTACGGGATGGCCCGGAACGCGAACGCCAGCGTGCCGCGCTGCTGGTAGATGTTGGTCCGGAACCGGCCGACGCCCGGCACGCCGATGGCGAAGTCCGCCTCCTTCTTTTCCGCGAACTCCTTGACTTGCCTCGGCGTCATGATCTGCTCGGCCAGCGCCTTCAGGTCCTCCGGGCGCAGCGGCGGGAAGTCGAGCCCGGCCAGCTCGCCATTGACGCGCACGGTCGGAGGCCGGCCCACCTTGAGCAGCAGGTCGGACCCGTTCCGCCGGACCATCTCGGCGATCGCCTGCTTGAAATTGAACGGCGCGGCCGCGGGCGCGTCAGCCATTGGGATCGACCCGGTAGAGGACCTGGCCGAACTCCACCGGCTGGCCGTCCTCCGCGAGGATCTCGCGGATGACGCCGGACACCTCGGCCTCGATCTCGTTCATGATCTTCATCGCCTCGATGATGCACACCGTCTGCCCCGTGGCGACCCGGCCGCCGACCTTCACGTACGCCTCGGCGCCGGGCTCCGGCGCCTTGTAGAAGGTGCCGACCATCGGCGACTTGATTTCCTTGAGGGTGCTGGCGGGCGCCGGCGCGGCCGCTGGGGCGGCAGGCGCGGCGCCGGCGGACGCCGCCGCCACGGGCGGCGCGACCATCATGGGCGCCGGCGCCATCATCGGCATCGGCGGATACGCCGCCGCCGAGCCCTGGTTGGTCCGCGTGATGACGACCCCGGTGCCGAAGAAGCCCGTGACCTCGATGGACCCCAGCTCGGGGGAGTCCCGGAGCAGCTCGGCCAGCTTCTTCACGTCCTTCAGCTCGATGGACTTGATCCCCGGCATCTTCTGGAGCAACTGGGCCAGCTGCTTCATTTCGTCGGCGTTCACGAGCGTTCCTCCTCCGGCGCAGGCCCCGGCCCGCGGTTAGACCAGCTCGACCAGTTCGGTACGTCCGTCAGACAGCGCTTGCGGCCCCGCGGCGGTGAGCACGATATCGTCCTCCAGGCGCACGCCGCCCCACCCCGGAAGATAGAGCCCCGGCTCGATCGTCACCACCGCGCCCACCGGCAACACCGCCTCCGCCGTGGCGCTCAGGCGCGGCGCCTCGTGGACCTCGAGCCCGAGGCCATGCCCGAGCGAGTGGCCGAACGCCTCCCCGAAACCCCGCGCCACCAGGAGGTCGCGGGCCAGGGCGTCGGCCTCGCGGCCCGTCATCCCCGCGCGGATCTCCCGCCTCGCCCTCCACTGCGCCGCGTGCACCGCCTGGTACACCTCCCGCTGGCGCGCATCCGCCCGCCCGCCGACCACCACGGTCCGGGTCAGGTCCGCGCAGTAGCCGTCGACCTGCGCGCCGAAGTCGATCAGCAGGAATTCCCCCGCGCCGATGACCCGCTCGGTGGTATGCGCGTGCGGCAGCGCCGAGCGCGGACCCGACGCGACGATCGTCTGGAAGGGATGCCACTCGCTGCCGCGCCGGCGGAGGGCCGCCTCGAGCCGGCTGGCCACCAGCAGTTCCGACTGGCCGGGACGGACCGTGGGCAGCACCTCGGCCAGCGCCGCCGACGCCAGCTCGGCCGCCGCCGCGATGGCCGCCACCTCCTCCGGCGCCTTGACGGCCCGCAACCCCTCGACCAGCTCCCCGACCGGCGCCGTGCGCCTGGCGCACTTCTTCAGCCGGCCGGCGTCGCGCACGGTGAGCGAATGGGCCTCGAACCCGACGGTGCGGTCGGGACGGTCGGCGCACCGGTGCTTGAGCCGCTCCCAGACGCTGGCCGAGTCGATCTCCACTTCGGCGGCATCGCCCACCTCGGCCGGCGCCTGGGTGGCGTACCGGAAGTCGGTGAACAGCACGGCGCCGTCGGGCTCGAGGAGGAGCAGGCCGGCCGACCCGGTGAAACCCGTGAGGTACCGGATGTTCGGCAGGTGCGACACCAGCAGCGACTCCACCCCTTCGGCGGCGAGGAGCGCCCGGACCCCCGCCTGGCGCGCTTCCCTGAGGTCAGCCGGCACGCAGGCGGTCCACCAGCGCCCGCAACCCGACCACATACCCCCGCGCGCCGAGCCCGGCGATCACCGCCACCGCAAGGTCGGCCAGCACGGTGTGCCGCCGTTCCGGCTCGCGTCCGAAGATGTTGGTGAGGTGCACTTCGACGAAGGGGACCTGGACGGCGAGGAACGCATCACGCAGGGCCAGGCTGGTGTGCCCGAAGGCGGCGGGGTTCACGACGGCGCCATCGACCCGGCCGCGCAGCGCCTGCACCGCGTCGACCAGCACCCCCTCGTGGTTGCTCTGCGACCACTCGACCTCGACGCCCAGCGAGGCGGCCTCGGCACGCACCATGGCCTCGACGTCGGCCAGCGTCTGGTGCCCGTAGAGTGCGGGCTCACGCACGCCAAGCAGATTGAGGTTGGGGCCGTTCAAGACGGCGACCCGCATCAGCGCTTCAGGCTTTGGAGCCAGGAGTGGAACTGGTCGAGGTCATCCTCGTCGTCCGAGGCCCGGGCGGCGCGGACCGACCCGGACGACGTGCGGCCCGTGGACACCGCTTCCCCCCCGCCGAAGAACTCGTCGAAGGAGAACCCCGATGCGCCCTCCGGTTTTTCGTTGGGGGTGGTGTTCGCCGCCGGCGGCACGGGGGACGGGTCCTCGCCGAAGATCGCGCCGAGCGAGAGCCGGTCGATGGCGGGCCTGGTCGGGGCGCCCGACGCCACCGCCTCCTCGTCACCGGCGTCCGACGCCTCCGTGGCGGGGGTGAGTTCAGGGGCCGGCGGCGGCTCCGGGATGTCCACCTGCGGCGGACGAGCGTCGAGCATGGCGCCCAGGAAGCTGGCGACGGCCTTGCCGCCGGTGACGGACGCAGCGAAGGACGGCGCGGCGTCCTCGATCACCCTGGCCGCCAGCACCGACTCCAGCTCCACGATGCGGAGCCGGAGCCGCTCGTTGTCGGGATTCCGGTCGTACAGGATGCGGTACACGCCGAGCGCCTCGCCCGGGTGGCCCTGCGCGGCATACAGCTCGGCCATGCTCTCGGTCACCATGAGCACTGGCGCACCCGACTCTGCCTCGCTCGCGTCGTCCTCAGGCTCCCCGACGTCCCCTTCCTCGTCCACCGGGGCGATGCCTTCGATGGCCGCATCGAAGCTGTCCGGCGGATGGACGCCGCTATGGGTCGGCCCGGCTGGCACGAATTCCTGCTCCTCGCCGACATGCATGGCCCATTCGAGCGGCGCCTCCTCCTCCACCGCCGGGAGCAGCGGCTCGGCCGGACGCGTCGCCTCGATTTCCTCCGCGATGACCGAACTCGACGAGGTGACCGTGGAGGGTTCGGGTTCGGGTTCGGGTTCGGGCGCGGCCTCCGGCGCGGACGGCGCTTCGGGCTCCGAGGGCGCGCTGGTCCGCTCGAGGAGGGACTCCGAGTCGTTCGCGACCTGGTACTCCGCGCCGGACGAACTGTGCAGGACGATTTCCTCCTCCCGCTCGAGCACGAATTCCTCGAACCGGGAGGCGCCGGCCGTGTCGTCGGCATCGCCGCGGAACTCCACGGGCTCGAAGCCATCCATCGGCGTGACATCTGCCGGGCTCGCCGGCTCCTCGAGGAGCGAGTCGCCGGCGTCCACGGGCTCGGCGGCGGCGGCGGTCGGCTCGACCCAGGATGAGATCGCGGCCTCGCTCGCACCGACGGGCGGCTCCCAGAGCGCCGTCGGCTCGAGGAACTCCTCGACCTGCGGCACGGGCGACGGGGGCTCATCGGCCGGAAGTGCACCGAAGAACGGTTGCGGTGGAGGAGCGGTATCGCCGGCGGTCGGGGGTGCCGCCGACTCGATGGCCGGGGCGGCGGCAGCTGGCGTCCCGCGGATGCGCTCCAGCTGCTCCCGCGCCTCGTCGTTGCTCCGGTCGACGTCGAGCAGGTAGGTGAGGAAGCTGATCGCTTCGTCGCTGCGGCCCTGCCGCTCCATGATGTCGGCCAGCGACTTCAGCGCGATGACGTTTTCGTTGTCCAGGTCGAGAACGCGGGAGAACGCCGCTTCCGCTCCCTCGTCATTGCCCATGTCGAGGTGGCAGCGGCCGAGGATGACGCTTCCGGGGATATAGTCGGGATTGAGTTCGAGCCCCACCCGGATGACTTCGAGCGCGCGCTCCACCTCGTCGCTCTTCCGGAGGGCGTCGGCGAAGGGGGCCGCGAAGCGCCGCGGGTTCTCCTCGAATTGACGCTGGAGTTTTTCAATCTCGCGAGAATAGGCCATTCAGGTCCCTGGACGCGTAAGTTGTTGCGGGGATTGGCTTCAGAGTAAGGTAAAAATGCGGTGCTGTCAACCGCCCCCGCGGACGGATGGCTTGAGATTGTCCGTTGCCCCGCTTAGACTTATCCCTCTTTTTCCACCATGTCCGGAGCCGGGATCCCGCCAATGTCGATGCAAGTGTTTCGGAACAGCGCCAAGCCCCTCATCTACATCGTCACCGCCTCGTTCTTCCTGTGGCTGGTGTTCGACCTCAGCGGCCTGTCCGGCGGAACCGGCCTGCTGTCCCAGACCAGCGCCGGCAAGGTGGACGGCCAGACGATCGAGGCGCGCTACTACACCACGCTGGTCCAGCAGACCATCGAGGAGCAGCAACGGACCTCGTCGAAGCCGCTCACGCTGGACGACATCGTCGGCATCCGGAACGACGTCTGGAACCAGATCATCGAGGCGACGGTGCTGCAGCGGGAGTACAAGCGCCGGGGCCTGGTGGCCACGCCGCAGGAGATCAGCGAGGCCATCAAGAACTTCCCGCCGCCGCAGCTGCAGACGGCGGAGCAGTTCCAGACCGAGGGCAAGTTCGACCTCTCCAAGTACCAGCGCTGGCTCGCTTCCGGGGTCGGGCAGCAGTACATCCCGGTCCTCGAGGCGCAGTACCGCGACCAGATCCTGCAGAGCAAGCTGCTGCGGGTGGTCACCGCCGACGTCTACCTCTCCGACCCCGCGCTCTGGCAGCTCTACCGCGACCGGAATGAGACCGCCACCATCGAGCTGGCGGCCATCCTCCCACGTCGCGCGATTCCCGATTCGGCGGTGCAGGTCAGCGAGGAGGAGATGCAGGCCTATTACAAGGCCCACGCCGACCAGTTCAGCCGGTCGCCAACCGCGTACATGAGCTTCGTGGCGCTGCCCCGGCTGACCGACGGCAGCGACTCCGCCGCAGCCTACCAGCACGCCCTGGCCGTCCGGCAGGAAATCCTCGACGGCGCGCCGTTCGCGGAGATCGCCGCGCGGGAATCGTCGGACAGCATCTCGGCCTCGAAGGGCGGCGACCTCGGCGAGTGGACGCAGGGCTCGATGGTCGCGGCCTTCGACAGCGCCGCCTTCTCGATGCCCCTCAATACCCTGTCCATGCCGGTGCTCACGGACTTCGGCTACCACCTGATCGAGGTGTCGAGCCGGAAGGGCAAGACGGCCACCGGCCGCCACATCCTGATTCCCATCGAGGTGACCGGGACGCACCGCGACCGGCTGGACGCGCAGGCGGACTCCCTGGAGGAACTCGGGGCCAGCCGGCTCGACCCCGCCGCGCTCGACACGGTCGCGCGGGCCCTGTCGCTCCCCCTCGGCCCGACTCCGCCGGTCCAGAAGGGCACCCAGCTGCAGATCGGGGTGCGCGTCATCCCCGACGCCGGCGCCTGGGCGTTCCAGGCCAAGGTGGGCGAAATCAGCCCGATCATCGAGACACCCATCGGCTACTACCTGTTCCGGCTGGACAGCATCACCCCCGAGGGTGTCCCCCCGCTCGACGCGATCCGCGAGGCGGTGATGATCTCCGTCGCCCAGGACAAGAAGATCGGCCTCGCCGCCGAGCTGGCGCAGAACTACCTCCGGCGCGTCCGGGAAGGGAGCACGATGGAGCAGGCCGCCAACGCGCTCGGCATCCCGTACCGCAACCTGGGCCCGTTCAGCCGGGTCGAGAGCCCGGTGCCCAACCCGATCCTCACCGGCGCCGTCTTCAGCCTGCCGGTCGGGGCCGTCAGCGACGTGCTCGACACGGACGACGGCATGTACATCGTGCGGGTGGTGGCCCGGACGCCGGCGGATACCTCCGCCTTCCGGCAGGGGCTGGATGCGTACCGGACCGACGCGATCCGCCGGGCGCGCCAGGACCGGGCGCGGAACTACCTGGAGGCGCTGCGGACCCAGGCCAAGGTGGTGGACCGTCGCGAGGGGCTCTTCCCGACCTCCGCGCAGGCCGAGGCCGCCGCCACCTCCGCCCTCGGGCAGAGCAACGGAATCTAGGCCCGACTACCCACCGCAAACGCGGCGAGGGGCCGGACCGGGAAGTTCCCCGGTCCGGCCCCTCGTGCATTCCGGCTGGTGCGGCTACTGCGAGAGCCGCTTGGGCTCACCCGACCCGCTGCCCGTGGTGCTAGACGGCGGCGCATCCATGGACCGCGGCAGCTGCGCACGGTCGTCCGGGGCGCTGCTGATCGAGTCGCCGGCGTCGGAGATGCTGCGCTTGAACTCCCGGATTCCCTTGCCGATGGAGGAGCCGATCTCGGGCAGCCGCTTGGCGCCGAAGACCAGCAACACCACGACCATGAGGATCATCAATTCGGAAAAGCCGATGTTTCCGAGCATACGGACCGCCTTTAGAAGAGGGACCGCGC
Organism: Gemmatimonadota bacterium; assembly: GCA_022710485.1. Classification (GTDB taxonomy): domain Bacteria; phylum Gemmatimonadota; class Gemmatimonadetes; order Gemmatimonadales; family GWC2-71-9; genus SPDF01. The sequence continues at coordinate 583,100 of JAKLGU010000001.1, forward strand.
GATGAAATAGGCCACGAGGACGCCCACGAGACTGAGCAACGTCACATCGAGCCCGACCGGCCCCAGCGTGAAGTTAACCACGAGGAGGTCCACGGAGACAGGCCCCACCGTCGGGTTGACCGCCGTGGTGAAGAAGTCCCGCGCCGCGCTTTCCGGCAGGAACCGCCGGAGCAGCGCCGTCAGGAAGCCGCCCGCCAGGAAGCCGGTGGTCAGGACACCGAGGTAGAACCCGGGGCGACGTGGTCCACCGGCCATCAGCTCCTCCGATCCAGGACGAACGGGATGCTCGCCCGAAGCGCCTCGCGGGCGGGACTGGGGGCCAGGAGCTCGAGCGCGGCCTCGGCGCCAGTCGAGAGCGCGGCCGCCCGTTCGCGGGCGTAGTCGAGGCCCCCGGCCTCGGTCACCGCCTCCACCACCGCGGCGATCTGCGCGTCCGTCGGCGTCTCGGTGTCCATCAGGGCCGACACCTCGCGGCGCTGACTGGCAGACAGCTTCGGCAGCGCATGGATCAGCGGCAGCGTCACCTTGTGCTCCCGAAGGTCCGCGCCGACCGGCTTGCCGGTGATCGTGGCGTCGCCGGTGTAGTCGAGCAGGTCGTCCACGATCTGGAACGCCATGCCCAGCCGCAAGCCGAACTCCCGCATGGCCTGACGCTGCTCACCCGGCGCGCGGATGGCGCCCGTTTCGCAGGCGCCGGAGAGGAGCGAGGCCGTCTTGGCCATGATCAGCAGGTCGTACTGCTCCTCCGAAAAGGCCAGCCGGTCGTGCGCCAGCAGCTGGCGCATCTCGCCGACGGTCATCTCGTTCGTGACCCGCCCCAGGATCCGCAGCGGCTCGAGGTCCGCGAGCCGCACCAGCTCGATGACCGCGCGGGAGTACAGGTAGTCGCCCATGATGACCGACACCTGGTGGCTGAACAGGGCGTTGATCGTCGGCATCCCGCGGCGGCGCACGGAATGGTCCACGGAGTCGTCGTGGACGAGGGTGGCGAGGTGGATCAGCTCCACGACCGCGCCGAGCGTGGCGGCCCGCGGATCGGGGGCGCCGGTCGCCTCGTCCGCCAGCAGCAGCAGCGTGGGCCGCAGCATCTTGCCCTGCATCTGCAGGAGGTGCGCGTTGACTTCCGCGATCAGGCCGAAATCCGCCTCGACGATGCGGCGGAGCTCGGACCGGACCTCGTCCAGCCGGGCGCGCACGGGCGCCTGGATGTCCGCGAGCGTGGCGGGAATCGCCTGGGTCACGGTGTTTCGCCCTTCGAAATGGCGCGCAGCCGCTCGGCGAGGTCCATGAAGTGGATGTCCACCGCCAGCGCGCGCCGATAATACGGCTGAGCCTCGTGCCCCCGCCCCTCCGCCTCGAGCGCCCGCCCGAGCCAGTACAGCAGGCCGATCTTCTCGTCGTCCTGGCCGCTCAGCCCGTCCACGGCACGGCGGAGGATGGCCTCGGCCACCGCAAACTGCCCCTTGTCGAAGAAGGAGGAGCCAAGCGCCTCCGAGGTCCGCAGCCGCGCGTCGGGCGACCGGAGCGCCTTCTGGAACTCCGCGATCGCCTCGTCGAGCAGGCCCATCTCCTTGAACGCGATGCCCAGGTCGTAGTGCGACTGGAAGTCCTCGGCGTCGAGGTTCTCGTCGATCCCGCGCTTGAATTGCTTCAGCATCTCGGCGAAGTCCCGCTCCTCGTCGCCGGTCGGCTCCTCGTCCTGCACCCGCATCCGGGTGTCCTTCGGCCGGCCACCCACGTCGCCGTCGAGCACCATGGCGCCGAGGTCCACAAACCCCTCCGGCGGCGCGGCCGCCGTCGCCGGCGCGCTCGGGGGGGGAGGCGGCGCAAGCGAATCGATGGCCGCACGCGCCCGGGCGTTGTCCGGCTCGCTCTCGGCCACCCGGCCGTACACCGCCAACGCCTTCTCGACGGCCCCCACGCGGACGAGCGCGTCGCCCAGCTCCAGGTACGCGTCGACGACGCGCGTGCGGTTGCCCACGCGGTAGGCGAGCTCCACGAGCTTCTGGTAGTACCGGATCCCGTCCGGCTCCAGCCGGGCCAGCTCCTCCGCCACGTCGTTCGCCCCGTCCCAGTCTTCGAGCTCCTCGAAGCGGGAGAGCGCCAGGTTCAGCTCCTCCACCCCGCGCCCGTGCTCGCCGGTGGCGAGCAGCGCCTCGCCGAGCGCCCGGTGCACGGCAGGATCATCGGGGTTGTCGAGGACCCGGTCCTCGAGCTCCGTCACGCGCGCCTCGGCCGACACCTCCTCCACGCCGGCGCCCTGCGCGCCGGCGGCGGGCGCCTCGCCTTCCACCAGCTGCAGCGCCGGATCGTCGGTGGCCCAGACCGGCGGCGCCTCGACGACGTAACTCTCGGCGTCGGCCCCGTCGGCCAGGTCGACGTCGACGTCTCCCAGGAGCGGCGACTCCTCGATCCGTCCCGCGGGCGCAGGGTCATCCTGGATGGCCGAGACCGGCAGGTCGAACGTCATGTCGGACACCAGGCCGGTCGAGTCCGTCGGCACGAGCGTGACGGTGTCCGCCTGGTCGAACTCCGCCGGCTCGAAGCCCTCGAGCGGCGCGGGAAGGTCCTCGGCGTCGAGGGTGGTGTTGTCCTCGACCAGGTCGGGATCCGCGGGGAGAATTTCGAGATTGTCGAGGTCCGCCGTCCCGACCCGCTCCAGACCCTCCATCGGGACCACCTCGAACTCCAGGTCGCCCGCTTCGAGTTCGGACTGCAGCAGGTCCGACGCGGACATGGTGACCTCGTCCACCGGCGCGTCGGCCACGGGCGGCGGCTCGTCAGCCGTCCGGACCTCGCGCGTCGGGGCGCCGAACCCGACCGGCGACCCGAAGGGAGTGTCGAGGCCGATGTCGAGGAACACGAGGTCGCCACGGCGACGGGGCTCTTCGGCCGGCGCCGGCGCGGTCGCCTCCATTTCGTGCATCCGCTCCCGCGTTCGCTGCGCGCCAGTCTGGTCCCCGCGGCCCTCCAGCTCCGTCGCGAGCTTCTCCAGCTGCTCCCGCGCCTCGGCGCCCCGCGACGCCACACGCAGCAGTTCGGACAGCATGACCCGGATCTCGTCGCTGCTGCCGAATTGGTCCGCAAACTCCTTCACGTCGCGAAGCGCGGTGTCCCGCATGTTATCGCGATTCATGCGGTCGAGATACTCGATCAGGTTCTTCTTGGCCTCGCCGGCCATGTTCTTCTTCGCGTGGAGCCGGGCGAGCTGGATGTACGTGCGGGTGCGGTGGGGATCGTAGCGGAGGATCTTGCCGCAGACGGCGATGGCGTTGTTGGAGAATCCCTGTTCGCTGTACAGCTCGACCGCCCGTTCGTACGAGCGAACGGCGGCGGGGATGTCCCCGACCTTCAGGTGCAGGTCGCCGACCTTGTTGTAGAGGGCCAAGTCGGGCGCGGCTTCCTCGCCGGACTCGAACGCCTCGAGGACTCGCTGGTAGACCTCGATGGCCTTCCGCCACTCCTCCTTCTGCTCGTGCTTCCTGGCGGTGTCCTTGAGCTTTTCGAGGTTCATTCGGGCTCGGCCAGAGAAGGAGGAAAGCGGCGACAGGACTTGGACTTAGACTTGTGCGCGAAGCACCTCGGAAAGATATGGAGGCGGAAGGGGGGGAGCAAGCTAGGCGAGCGTGGCGGGATCGAAGACCCCGGCCCGGATCGCCTCCGCCAGCCGCGCAAGATCGGGCGCGGGCGGCCGGTCCTCCGCGAGCGGCGGCACCGCCGGGCGCAGCCCCCGGAGCCGGTCGTGGAGCAGGCCGACGCCGCGGCCCGGCGTAAGCGGCCGCAGGAGGTCGAGCCCCTGTCCCGCGCACAGCAGCTCCGTGGCGACGACGTGCACCGCGTTGTCGAGGATCCGTCGCGCCTTGTAGGCCGCCCCCATCCCCATCGGGACGAAGTCCTCCTGGTTCGCGTCCGTCGGGATCGACCCGATGCTCGCCGGGTGGGCCAGGGTGCGGGACTCCGCCACCAGCGCCGCGGCCGTGATCTGCACCATCATGTAGCCCGACGAAAGCCCAGGGTCGCTCGTGAGGAAGGCGGGGAGCCCCTGCGACAGGTCGGGATTCACCAGGCGCTCCACCCGGCGCTCCGAAATCGCCTGCAGCGTGGTGACGGCCACCGCGAGGAAGTCGAGGGCCTGCGCCACCGGCTGGCCGTGGAAGTTGCCGCCGGAGAGCACGTCGCCGTTGTCGAAGACGAGGGGATTGTCGGTCGAGGCGTTGAGCTCGACGGCGGTCGTCCGCGCCGCGAACGCGATCGCGTCCCACACCGCGCCGAGCACCTGCGGCGTGCACCGGAGGCTGTACGCGTCCTGGACCCGGGGGTCGTCGTCCCGGTGGGATTCGCGGATGGCGCTGTCGGTGAGCAGCTCCCGCATCAGGCGGGCGGTCTCGATCTGGCCCGCATGGGGGCGGGCGGCGTGGATCCGTTCGTCCAGCGGCGTCGGCGTGCCGCGGAGCGCCTCGAGGCTCATGGCCGCCGCGCCCACCGCGCTCCGCCAGAGCACCTCGGCGTCGTGAATCATCAGGGCCAGCATCGCGGTCTGGGCCTGCGTGCCGTTGATGAAGGCGAGCCCTTCCTTCGGCGCGAAACGGTACGGCGCGAGCCCGGCGGCCGCCAGCGCGGCGGCGGCCGGCGCGCGCCGCCCCGCCTCGAGCACCTCCCCCTCCCCCATCAGGACCAGCGCCACGTGACTCAGCGGCGCCAGGTCCCCGCTCGCCCCAACGCTGCCCTGCTCCGGCACCAGCGGCACAATGCCGGCGTTCAGGAGGCCGAGGAGCGCCTCCACGAGGGCGGGGCGCACGCCGCTGGTCGGGCGGAGGAGGACGTTCGCCCGAAGGATCATCAGCCCGCGAACGACGTCGGGCGGCAGTGGCGCCCCGACTCCGGCGGCGTGGCTCCGGATCAGGTTGACCTGGAGCCGCTCGAGATCCGCCGGCGCGATTCGGACGTTGGCGAGCTTGCCGAACCCGGTGTTGATGCCGTAGATGGTCTGGCCCGAGGCGAGGGCGCGTTCGACGCGTGACCGGCTTGCCGCGAGCGCCGCGAGGGCGCCGGGCTGAACGCCAACGCGGCACGCAGGATTGCGTGCCGCGTGGACCACGGCGGGGACTGTGAGCGAGTTGCCGTCGAGCAGCAGGGTGTCGGTAGGCATCTGCCGAAATTGCCCGAACATCCCGGCCCGCACAAGCCCGTCCTAGTGCGCGATCGTCACTCCGGTCGGCCTGGCGGCGCGAATACCGCCGCCCACCACGAGCTCCGGATTCCCCGGATCGGTCTGGTACGCCCAGTCGAGGATCAGGAAGTCCTGGCCGACGTGGGTGACGCGGATCGCGCCGTACCGGGCGAAGGCGTCGCCGCCGCTCATCTCGAACACGTATCCCCAGCCGACGAGTGCGTCGATCGGCAGCGGGCTGTACACCTGGTCCGGCGCCCAGTCGACGTCGGTCAGGTCGCCGACCGGGGCGTTGCCGTAGAACTCGACGCCGGTGCCGGCGCGCACCGGGCGGAACCGCAGGCCGCCGAGGCCGTTCCGCTCGACCACGAAGTCGATGTCGGGGGCGTTGCCGGGGCCGACGAGCCCGAGCTCGGAGGGCTGCACGAACTGGTCGAAGTTCAGGTCCTTCCAGAAACGGAACCCGCTCTGGCTGAGCGTCAGCTCCCGCGCGTACAGGACGATGTTCCGCGCGTCAGGACGGGGGGTGTCGGCCCGGATCGGGGACCAGAGGCTCTCGTACCCTTCGACGCTCACGGCGGTTACCGCGAAGCAGCGCGGCTGGCCGTTGGGTAGCGCGCCGGAGATGAACTCCGGTGCCACCGTGGTGCCCTCGAGGAACCAGTCCACGTCGCAGAGGTTGGCGTCAATGTCGTACGCCGCGCTGTAGATCCGGTAGGCGGCGAACCGGGCCGGGGAGGCGTCGTGGGCGTTGTCGGTCCAGTCGAGCGCAATGGCGCCGTCGAGGCTGATGCTGAAGAGTGACGCGGGCGCCGGCAGGGCCAGGCGCTCGTCGATCGTGACGGTCGGGCTCGCGCCGCTCTCGAAGCCGTTCAGGTCCTCCGCCGTCACGTAGTATTGCAAGTCCGGCGGGCCGTTGTCGTGGTAGGTGTTGGAGGTGGTTGAGCCGCGGAGCCCGAATGCCTCGGCCGTCGAGCCTCGTGAATAGACATGCCAGACGGCGAGATTGGGATCGCCGTCGTCGGGCCACGAGAGCAGCAGGCCGGATGGCGCCGTTCCGGTCCCGATGGGCTCGACCTGATAATAGAGCGCAACCGGCGGCTGGATGCCTCCGGGGGGCGGGGCGATGACTTCAGTGTAGGAATCGCAGGCGGCGAGTGTCAGCACGGCCGCACCGGCCCAGACGAGACGCATCGGAGTTCCTCGAAGAGGGGACACTTGGGAAAACGCACGGTCCATGCCATGTCGGAATGAACCTCAAGTCATTATGCCATATTGTGTTACGATATGCGTACGGGGGCGCTCATGTCCGCCATCGAGGACGTTTGCGCCTCCTGGCGACTACTGGTTGTAGTCGAGCTTCATGGCGGGGAGATCGGTGAGCGAAATCGAGAAGTAGAGCGACACGTTGCCGTTCGGGTTCCGGACGAAGTTGAATCCCGCCCGCCATTCGTGCAGTTCGCGCTCGAGGCGGATGATCTGCGATTCGAAGGTCCCGTCGGTGACGTTGTACTGCGTGGACCAGGACACCCCCCAGAGCGGCGTCGGCGAAAAGGTCGTGTTGAACCCGATGTTGGACTGCGAGAGGCCGCCGTTGTCGGATTTCTGGTAGGTATAGCTCACGTTGGCCCGGAAGGCGCGGCCGAGCGGCGTGTTCCCCGGGTTGTATCCGTAGATCGCTTCGGGACCCGGGCGGACGGGGCGATAGGTGTCCGCCACGTAGCCCCGGAGGTCCGGCTCGGCGCTCCCGCTCGGCGCGGGGGTCGCCACGCCGAACAGCCTGAGGATCGGCGCAAAGGTGGCCGCGGAAACCGCGAAGCTCATGTTCACCTGCTTCAGCGAGAAATCGAACGATGTCGTCTCGAGGCCGACGGTGCTGTCCCACAAGTCGTGGGTGATGGCCAGGTTGAAGCCGGGGAGCAGGTCGCTCTGGAAGGAGTTGGTGAGGAACTGGGTGGTCCATCCGGTGCGACCCGGCTCCTTCGCCTGCTCGAAATCGTACCCGACGGGACTCGTCACGATGCTGAGGATTCGCTGCTTCCGGCTGGCGTCGGGGGAGCTCGTGTCGGTGGCAGCCGGGTTGAGCCGCTTGCCCTCGATGTTCTGGTTCAGCCCGACGGTCAGCCGCTCGATCCGGGGGCTGGTGAGCTGGATGGCTCCCCCGCGCGTCGCCACGGCGGCTGCGAAGTCCGCCGGCACTTCCGCGGAGGGCGCCATCGAGTAGTTGATGACGGGAGCAAAGCTGTGCCGGACACGCTGGAAGCCGGCGAAGCCGGGGTAGAAGCCGAAGAAAGTCGGACTGACGCCGAGGCTGAAGGCGAAGCGTTTCGCCTGGGCGACCCACGCCCCGTCGGTGCGCTCGTTCCGGATGAGATAGTCCTGCCCGGAGGCGACGTTGGTCAGCCCGACGGACGGCTGGAGCTTCCAGCTGCCGCGGAAGAGGAGCGGCAGGTTGATGCCGGTGTCCCAGTCGAGCCCGGTGGAATACTGCCCGATGAAGGTCGTGGTGACGAGCAGTGAATCGCCCGGGTTGCCGGGGTCCGGGACCCAGGTGCTGTCCAGGTCAGGGATGTTGTCCTCGAAGTCCCGGACGCGAAGGCTGTTCCGCCAGTTGAAGTCGCCCACGCGAAACGGGGTCTGGATCGAGAAGGTGGTCGTGCGCGAGTTCCAGGTGCCGGCGAGGGTGTCGAGGGTGCTGTCCGGACGCAGGATCGTCTGAGGCGGACTCAGCGGCTGCTTGCGCTGCCAGTCGGTGGCGAAGGAGAGGGCCGGCGACCAGGTCACGTGCTGGCCGATGTTCACCGGCTTTGGGCTCAGCGTGACCGCCGGGAGCTGGCTGGTGAGGCTGTTGTTCTCCAGGTTCTGCCGGAGGTTGCCGCCGAGCGTGAGCGTGCCCCACAGGTAGCGATGGGTGTAGTTGAGCGCGCTGGTGATCTGCTGTGTGGTGAGCAGCGGGTCGATCGCGTTGTTACTGACGATGCTGCTGTTCGTCACGTAATTCAGCGAGAGGTTGAGCGAGCTGCTGAGCGAGAAGACCTGGTGGTGATCCCAGATGACGCCGGTGGAGCGGCCGCCGTCGGTCGCCCACTGCCGGCTCAGGCCGATGGAACCGTTCGTGAAGCGGTCGAGCCAGCGGTACTGGCCGAAGAACCCGAGTTGCGTGTACCGGCCGCTGAGCCAGTCCATCCGAACGGTCAGGTCGAAATAATCGCTGGCCGCCCAGTAGTACCCGATGTTGGTGATCTGGCGCTGGTAGTCGCTCGACGACCGGACGATGTCGTTGATGCCGATGCGGGGCACGAGGATGCCGGAATGCCGATTGGGCCGCCCGTCCTGGAAGACGAAGGGCAGCCAGAGGACGGGCACGTCACGGACGTACAGCACCGTCGGCCGGGCCACCATCACCTCGCCGTGGATCCACTTCACCTCCCCGGCGGAGAAGTGATAGTGCGGGTCGGGGAGGTCGCAGCTGGTGATCTCGCTCGACTGGGCGTAGATGCGGCTGGAACTCGAGTCCTGGGCCATGCTGCCGCGGAGGAACCACTCGGTACCCCCCTGGTCAAAATTCGTGAGGGCGCCGTTGACGACGCCCCGCTTCGAATCAGTGTAGTACCGGATCCCCTGCCCGATCAGGATATTGTCGGCGCTGAACAGCATCGGCGATCCGCGGGCGTCGAGCATCCCCTTGGCGTCCTGGTAGTCGATCTCGCCGGCCTCCAGCGTCGCCCCCTCCCGCTCCGTGCGCGCCTCCCCCACCATCAGGATCCGTTTCTCCTCGGCGAAGAGGGTGACCGTGTCGGCGCGATAGCGCGTCACCACGTACCCCTCCCGCTGCAGCAGCTGCTGCATCAACGAGTCGGGGGCCGGAAAGGGGAAGACCGGGCCGGTGGGAAGCCCGAGCCGCCGCGCGGCCGCCGTGTCCACCGCCTGGCCGCTCTGGATTCGTGCGCGCGCCGCCGAATCGTCGAGCGCCTGGGCGGGGGCGCCCGGGGCGGCCGCCGACGGCGCGCTGGGAACGCCCTTCGCGGGCCGGCCCGTCGGAAGCGTCGGTTTCTGGGCCTCCGCCGGCGAGCCCCACAGCGTGAGCAGCACCAGGCCCGACACCGCCGCCGACGCGGCGCGCTTGAGCCGGCGGCGGTGCATCAGCATGGCCCCGGCCACCCCGATCTCGTAGAGCAGGAGGATGGGGATCGTCATCATCAGCATCGAGAGCACGTCCGCGCCTGGGGAGAGGAGCGCGCCGGCCGCGAACGCCAGCACCACCTCGAACCGCCGGAAGCGGTGCAGCGCGGCCGGTGTGACCAGGCCGAATCCGGCCAGGATCGTGAGGACGAGGGGGATCTCGAACGAGAGCCCCAGCCCGATGAGGATCTGGAGGACGAAGCCGAAATAGGCGTCGTACGTGATCATCGGCTGGAGCGCGTCCGTCTGGAAGCTGAAGAGGACGCGGAGGGCCTGCGGGACCACGAAGACGTAGCCGAGGACGGCGCCGACGAGGAACAACAACGTCCCGATTACCAGGGCGGGCACGAAGGCGCGACGTTCCTTCTCGTAGAGCGCCGGGGAGAGAAAGCCCCAGATCTGGTAGAGGAGAAAGGGCGACGCGAGGACGAGCCCGAGCAGGAAGGAGAGCCGCAGGACGATCATGACCGGCTCGGTCGGGCTCAGCACGGTGAGCCGGCCGCCGGACAGGTAGGGTGCGATCGGTGCCTTCAGCAGGGTGACGAACTGGAACCGCTGGACGATCCACAACCCCGCCCCGAACCCGACGATGACCGCCACGAGCACTTTCAGGATCCGCGAGCGCAACTCCTCGAGGTGATCGAGGAACGGCATCTCGCCACTGGAGGCGGCCATCGGTCAGGCGGGCGCCGGGCTACTGCCCGAGCGCCTTCAGGCGGTCGCGGGCGAGCGCGGCCTCGTTCGACGTCGGGTACTTCGAGATCAGGCGCTGGTAGTAGCCGCGGGCAGCCGTGGTGTCCCTGGCCGACTCCGCCATGGCGCCGAGCCGGTAGAGCGCGCTCGCGGCCCGCGTGGACGCCGGGAACTGGTCGGCCACCTTAGTGTAGTAGGCGGCCGCCGAATCGGGAGCCTCCGTGCCGAAGCTCTCGCCGATGAAGTAGAGCGCGTCCGGCGCCTCGGCCGCGGTCGGGTACTGCTCGAGAAACTGCCGGAACCCCGCCCGCGCGGTCGTAGGGCTCCCGCGGCGCAACTGCTGGAGCGACGCCTCGTACATCTGCACCGCCGAGGCGTTCGCGGCCCCGCCCGCCGCCGGGGCGGCGCCACCCAACTGCTGGCCGCGGGCGTCGAGGTCGCCGCGGAGCTCGTTGAGGCGGCGGGTGCTCTGCCCCGTCAGCTCCTGGACCTGCAGGATCTGCTTCTGCACGTCGTAGAGCTGCCCGAGCGTTTCTCCGCGGAAGGCGAGGAGGCTGGCCTGGACGGCGGCCAGCGAGTCGCTGGTCCGCTGCTGCAGCGCGAGAATCTGGGTGAGCTGCGCGGCGCGAAGGGAATCGCGCCGGTCGTTGTCGTCCTGCATGGTGGTCAACTGCTCCTCGAGCCGGCGCACGTCGCTCCGGAGGGCGCATCCCCCCAGCGCGACGGTCGCCAGCGCGAGGACCGGCGCGATCCGACGGATCACTTCGGCGCCACGAGGTTGTTGCCGCCGGCCGTCGGCGTGAACTGGTCGTTCCGGTTCTCGGCCCATGCGGCCTCGTCGTTCGCCGGGTTGACCGGGCGCTCCTCGCCGTACGACACGATGGTGATCTGGCTGGCCGAGACGCCCTGGTTGATCAGGTAGCGCTGCGCGGCGGCCGCGCGGCGGTTGCCGAGGGCGAGGTTGTACTCGTCGGACCCGCGGTTGTCGCAGTTGCCGGCGATCTGGATGCTGAGACCGGGATTCGCCTTCAGGATGGCGGCCTTGCGGTCGAGATTGGCCTGGTCCTCGGGCTTGATGTCGGCCTTGTCGAAGTCGAAGTGGATCATCGCACTCACCTCCGCCGAGAGCTGCGCCTGCAGCTGGGCGGCGGCACGCGCTGCGGCGTCGGCGGCCGCGCGGGCGCGGGCTTCGGCGGCGTTGATCGAGTCCTGGCGCATCCGGGCCTTGATGGCGGTGCTGTCGATCGGCGCGGGCGCGGGGGCGGGCGCGGGGGTCTCAGCCGGCTTCTTGCCGCCGCAGGCGGCGGCAGCGAGCAAGGCGAAGACCAGCAGGGAACGAGACTTCATGGGGTGCACTCCAGTCAGGGGGTTCTGTTACGGTGAGGCCGCGCCAAACCGGCGGGACCAATGAGGGAGGCGAACCTCACCCGTCAGCGAAAGCTGGCGGATGCGCCCCGTCTCGGTATCGATAATCCAGACCTGCGCCCGGCCACTCCGGTCGGAGACGAACGCCAGATGCCGGCCATCGGGAGCCCAGGTCGGGTCGGAGTTCCGCCCGCTCGAGGTCAGCTGCTTGAAGCGACGGCTCCCCACCTCAAGGATGAAGACCTGCGGCGCCCGGTCGATGTCCCGGTGAAACGCCACCGACGCGCCGTCAGGCGACCACTCGGGCGCGTTCGACGGCCCGGTGGCTCCATAATCATAAGGCGCCAGCAACTCCTGGTCAGTGCCGTCGGAAGACATCGCGTAGATCTGCGGCGTCCCGGGCCGGGTGGAGACGAACGCGATCCGCCGTCCATCGGGCGCGTACGTGGGCGAAAGGTTATCCGCGAAGCGCCCCACGGTCAACCGCCGAAGGCAACACTGGTCGGTCACGTTCACGGCGTAGATGTCGGTGCCGCCCTGCTGGTCGGTTCGCGCGAAGGCCAGGGAGCGGCCATCGGGCGAAAAGGCCGGCGTGAAATTGAGCTGCGACTCGGTCCCGAATACCCGCTGCGCGCGCCCGGTGGCCAGGTCGTGCAGCATGATCGGGCCCGCGCCATCGAGAAACCGGGTGTAGGCCACGTATCGGCCGTCGGGCGACCAGGTCGGGGAGAGCACCGTTTCCGATGCGGGCGTGATGGGCGTCACATCCGCGCCGTCGCTGTCCACGCGATAGGCGCGCTTGTTCATGAGGACCACCAGGCGCGTCGCGGCGACGCCAGGCGTCCCCGTGACCCAACGGACCACCTCGTCGGAGACCCGATGGACGGCCATGCGGAACCCGGGGGCTGACTGGGCGGGCAAGGGGAACGGCTGCTGCTGCCGGACGGTACCGGAGCCGATGTCGTGCAGGCGCACGACGACGCCCGCGGCGTCCGACCGCACGTCCACGCCGTACTCGGCGCCGAGCGTCCGGTAGAGCTGGTAGTTGACGGTGGATCCGGAGGCGGCGCTGCCGGACTCGAGCGGCAGCACTTCGAACCGGTCGCTGAAGTCGAGGTCGCGCTGGAGGATGGCGCGGACGGAATCGAGCCCCGCGCCCGGCAGGAGGACGAGCCGCGGGCGGGTGCCGGCCGTGTAGGTGATGCCGACCCGGACTCCACGGTCGATCGGATCCTGCGCTCTGAGTGGGGCGGCGGCGAGCACCAACAGGCCCAGCGCGACGGCCGCCCTCACGACCCGCTCCTCGGCGTGAAGAAGAAGCTCACCGGCAGGACGTCCGCCTCGTAGCCGTCCGGAAGGGGGCCGAAGGCCTTCGCGTTGCCCGCGGCCTCGATGGCGCCCTGGGCGCTCAGGTCAAAGCTGAAATTGCCCGAGGGGGTCACGAATCGGATATCACGCACGCTTCCATCCCGCAAAATGAAGAAACTGACCTCGGCCCGGAGGGCCTGGTTCCCGCCAGGACGTTCCCAGCGGCGGTAGACCTGCGAGACGATGTTCCGAAGGTACTCCGGGTAGGCGAACTGCAGTCCGGGCGTCTTGATGTTGACGGCGTCGGTGCCGGTGCTGGGCGTCTCGCCGGGCGCGGGGGCCACCTTCGATTCCGAGCGCGGCGCTGGTTCCCGCTTGACGTTCGACGGTTCCGACTTCGGCGCGGTGGACTTCGGCCTGGGCGGCGCCTTGGGCGCCGGGATCGGGGTCACCTTGGACTTCGTGGCCGCTGGAGGTCCGGGGTCGGGCGGCTCCACCGGCCGACTGACGGCCTCGGGCGCGGGACGGCGAGACGGCGAGGGCAACGGGGCCGCCACGAGTTCCACGGCGTAGACGGGTGCCATGGGTGCCGCGGTCTTGATGCCCCCGATCAGGAGCGCCAGGAGGGAAAGATGAATGAGCGCCGTGCCCGCCGCCCCCGCCGCCACCTCCGGCGCTCTCCGCCGCACCGCAATCGGTCGACTCACCGCCCCTGATCCTCCTCCTCCGCCACCAGGCCGACGTCCTTGATACCCGAATTCCGGATGACCGCAAGCACGCGGACGACGTCGCCGTAGGGGACGCGCTGGTCGGCCCGGAGGTACACGCCCGACGGCTTCCGGCTCTCGACGAGCGCCCGAAACGTCACCCGGAAATCGTTGTAAGTCACCCGGGTCTGGTCGATGAAGATCCGGCCTTGCCGGTCCACAGAGACCACCATCGCCTCGCTCGAGGGGAGGGGCCGCGCCTCCGCCCGGGGCAACTGGACGTCCACGCCCCCGGTCATCATCGGGGCGGCGATCATGAAGATGATGAGCAGCACGAAGGCGACGTCGACCAGCGACGTGACGTTGATATCCGCACTCGGGCTCATGTCCCCGTCGTCGCCGCCGCCCAGACTCCCGAGCCGCGACACCTAGAGCAGCCCCTCGCGCGCCATGGTCCCGATGAGCTCGTTGGCGAACCCCTCGAGCTCGCCTGCGAACACGCGGACGCGATGCACGTAATAGTTGTAGGCCATCATGGCCGGGATGGCGGTGGCGAGGCCCGCCACGGTGGTGATGAGCGCCTCGGCCACCCCGGGGGCCACGGCGGCGATGTTGCCCGAGCCCTTGGCCGCGATGCCGATGAAGGCGTCCATGATCCCCAGCACCGTGCCGAGCAGCCCGAGCAGCGGCCCGACCGCGCCGATGGTGGCCAGCCAGGGCACGAGGTGGGCGGCCAGCTCGCGCTCCGCCGAGATCTCCTTGCCCAGGACCATCTTCAGGGCCTCGAGCTGGGTCATCGTGAGCGAGTTGCGCGTGGCGGGGGCGTCCTCCCGCAGGGCGCCGGGACGGAGCTCGTTGTAGAAGCTCATCCCCTCGCGGAAGAGCCGGTTGTAGGGCGACGGGGGCTGCTTCATCAGGATGGTGTAGGCCTCCTGCAGTCGCGTCGTCCGCTCCAGCTCGGTGAAAAAGCGGTCAGCCTGCCGGCGGATCCGGCGGAACTGCCACCACTTCAGGACGATGATGAACCAGGAGACGATCGAGAAGAGGGCGGTGATGGCGAGGACGACCTTGGTCTCGCCGCCGGATTGCTGCAGGAGCTCGAGCGACGTGCGCGGAACTGCGCCACCAACCTGCAGGAGCATTACCCCTCCGTTCGGAACCAGTCCATGAGCATCGCGAGGCCGGCATCAAAGGTCACTTCGGGCCGCCAGCCGAGCACGTCGGCGGCCTTCTTCACGTCAAGCGCGCTGCGGAGGATCTCCCCGGGACGGGCGGCCTCCATCCGCAACTCCGGCTTCCGGCCGGTGACCCGTCCGGCGGCCTCCGCCAGGTCGAGCACGGTGCGCTCGACACCGGTGGCGATATTGAAGGCCCGCGCATCGTGGTCGTCGTCCGTCGGGAGCACGGCGCCGCTCGCCAGGACGTTGGCTCGGGCCACGTCCTTCACCGAAACATAATCACGCGTCTGCTTACCGTCTCCGAAGATCGAGAGGGGCTGGCCCGCCAGGAGCCGCGAGACGAAGATCGAGACGACCCCCGCCTCCGACTTGGGGTCCTGCCGGGGGCCGCAGACGTTGGCGTAGCGCAGCGCCACGCCCTCGAAGGCGTGCAGCGCCCCGAGCGCCCGGAGGTAGTGCTCGCCGGCGAGCTTGCTCACGCCGTACGGCGACACCGGCCCCTTCGGCGCCGTCTCGGGCGTCGGGATCACGTCGGGATTGCCGTAGACCACGCCGCCGCTGCTCGCGAACACGACCCGCCGCACGCCGCCCGAGGCCGCCCCTTCCAGCATGTTGACGAACCCGGCGATGTTGATGTCGGCGTCCGCCGAGGGATGCTCGACGGAGTACCGCACGTCGATCTGGGCAGCGTGATGATTGAGCACCTCGAACCCGCCGGTGGCCGCCGTGCTGCGCGCCAGGTCGGAGCGGATGTCGGCGACGATCAGCGGGACGCCGGCCGGCACCTGGGACGCCTTGCCGCGCGAGAGGTCGTCCAGCGCGGTCACGTCCCAGCCTGCCGCCAGGTACGCTTCGACGATGTGGGAGCCGATGAAGCCGGCGCCGCCGGTCACCAGTACGCGTCGTGCCATGCACTGCCTCAGGGGTGAGGGTAGAAACGAAGCACGCGGGGCCGACCCGGATCGGGCGGGGGCCCCGCGTGCTCGGGGTGCTGACCAAGACTCAGTTCAATTCGGCAGCTTCGCCACCTGCCGCGCCGAAGTGCCCGGATTGATGTCCGCCGAAATGATGCGCACAACCAGCGCGGAGGAAGTCTGCTCTCCCACGCGCACCACCTGCAGGCGCGCCATCGGCTCCGCAACGGTGGAGGCCGCGTCCCAGCGCTCCTCGGGCGTGCGCCAGAGCTCGAAGACATCGCCGGGTGCCACACCGTCCGCCCGCCCCTTGTTGAGGAACAGGATCGTCTGCTGCTCGGTCAGGACGGCCTCGGACCGGGCCTGGACGACCTCCGCCTGGATCCCGTCCGACACCGGCACCGCCCGCGCCGTACCGCCCGGGGTGAAGCGTTCGAGCGGCAGGGCGACCTGGCCGATCCGGATGCGCTTGTACTGGTTCAGGATCACGGCAGTGGTCTGCTTCGGCCCTACTTCGATGACGCGCGCCATGCCGGTCGGCCAGATGACGTCGCCGTACTTCGAGTAGCCGGTGATCCGTTCCGCGATCATGAGCGAATCGCCGACCTGGTAGGCCGCGCCCTTCGGCGGAACGATGCCGATCCGGGAGAACTGGGAGGCAGTAGTGGGCGACTGCAGGTTGGCGATCTGCGGGGGCTCGACGTCGCCGAGCACCTCGCCGTATGCCAGCTTCTGGCCCTCGGTCAGAAAGCCGGCAGAGTAGAACTCGCCGGGCCGGAGCGGGCGATAGGCCTTCTCGGCGTAGGCCACGAGCATGGCCTCGGAAGCGGCCTGCGGATTGGTCCGACCGAAGAGGGCGGTCGGGTCACCCGGAATCGGCCCGGGGCCGCGAGCGCCCCCACCGGCGGCCGGCATCCCCACCTCCGCCACCGCTTCCTGCTCCGCGAGCGGCATCGCCTCAGCCGCCGGGGCCGCCTCGACCGCGGGGGCCGCCTCTGCGGCCGGGGCCACGGCGACGGGCGCAGGGGCTTCGGCTGCAGGCTGGGCCGGAATGACGCCGGCACCGGTGCCGGACAACTGGAGCACCTCACCAGGGTAGATCCAGTGCGGATCTTCGATGACGGAGGTGTTCATCTTGTAGATCTGTGGCCAGGTGAGCGGGTCGCCGAAGTACGTCTTGGCCAGATCCCAGAGGGTGTCACCCTTCCGGACCGTGTGAGTCTCCGGAACCTGGGCGTTCTGGGCGTAGGCGATGGCGGGGACGCCAAGCAGGAAGCCGGCAGCCACGATAGCCCTCACGGAGAACTGCCCCGTCGACGCGTTGCGCATAGCCATGGGTGTCCTTGTGGTGTAGAGGCGCTTCGGTTTCCGGAAAGAGTTGCGGTGAATTGCAACGCAGCCCGGGGCGGTCGGCCAGCCCGCTCGCCCACAATGTAACACGTTGCGGGACAAAAGCTAAGAGGACCAGACCTGCTCCACTTCCTGAGCGGCGGAAGCGACTGGGCGGGAGAAAAAGCAAGAGCTGTGCCCTCCCCTGGAAGACGAGGCCGGCGGCCGGGCTTTGCCCGACCGCCGGCTGAGTTCCGGAGAGGCCCCGGCAGGGATCAGAACGGGAGGTCGTCGTCCTCGCCGTCGAGCGCCTCGGGGAAGTCGTCGAACGATTCGTCCTTCTTGGGCGCCGAGGCGGCCGCGCCGACCTTCGGCGCGCTGTACGACTCGTCCGAACCGCCACTCCGGCCGCCGAGCAGGATGAGTTCGCGACCATTGATTTCGGTCGTGTACTTCGTCTGCCCTTCGCGGTCCTGCCAGCTGCGGTACTCAATGGACCCCTCGATGTAGACCTTGTCGCCCTTCTTGCAGTACTTCTCGGCGATGTCGGCCAGCTTGCTGAAGTTGGTGTTCCAGAGGATCACCCGGTGCCACTCGGTCTTCTCCTGCTTGTCGCCGCTCTTGCCGGTCCACTGGCGGCTGGTGGCGACCGAGAGGGTAGCCACGCGCGAGCCGTTGTTGGTGCTGCGCACCTCCGGATCCGCCCCGAGATTCCCGATCAGCTGGACCTTGTTCAGACTCCGACTCACAATGACCTCCCACGCATCAACAGGGTTCGGGACTGCGGACAGCCATACGGTACTGCCCTGACGGCTGAAATCTACACCAATGGCTCGCCGTCACCATCATTCGAACGCACCGGCGCCATCACCAGGCGGAGGACCAGCGCGTCCTCGTCGGGGCGGCGGTAATACCCACGCCGCCGGCCCTCGGTCCGGAAACCGCGGCCGGCGTAGAGGGATTGGGCCACGGCGTTCGAGGCCCGGACCTCCAAGAACACCTCCGTGCCGCCGCGCCGCCGCACGGCCGCCAGGCCGGCATCGAGCAACTCGGCGCCGAGCCCCCGGCCACGGAATGCCGGCACCACGGCAAGGTTGAGGACCTCGGCCGTGCCGAGAATCTCCCGCGCCAGGAAGTAGGCGATCGGCACGTCCGCGTCGGTCATGACCAGCCCGACGCCGCCGGGCATCGACAACACCTCGCGGAAGCCCTCGAGGGGCCAGGGATCCGAGAAGCACTGACGCTCGATGGCGGCCATGGCCGCCGCGTCAGCGAAACTGGCCGGGCGAATCGGGAAGTGTGTGCCCATGTTCCCGCTCCCACTTGGCCTGTGCCTCTGCCGGCCGTCCGTACTGGGGCTGCCACCCGGCAGGGTCGGCGACAACGGCGACACCGCCGCGGCGCGCCGCAAGCTCGAGGAGCCCGCCCGCCGTCGCGAGTCCGTGCACCGTCCGCGGATGACGGCCACCCTGCCACTCCGCCAGTCGTTCCGCCAGCCCGTCGGGGAGAGTGCCCGAGAGGATATCGGGCACGGGGCAATCCGCGAGGAGGCGCTCCGGCAGCCAGACGGTGGGCACCTGCAACACGTCCACTCCTCCCTCGGGAAACCGGTACTCGGCGGCGTAGACCTCGCCACGCAGGGCGTTCGCGACCGCGAGCACACGGTCGTCGGGCGCGGGACGGGCGGCCCACGCCACCGCCATCAGCGCGGGAGTGACGTGCAGCGCGACCCCTCGGGTGCGCACCAGCGCCTTGGCGACGGCGGCCCCCACCCGCAGGCCGGTGAAGCTCCCGGGGCCGTCGCCCAGCACGATGGCCTCGATGGCTGACAATTCCGTGTTCGCCTCGGACAGCACCTGCTCGATCAGGCCGGGCAGCGCACCGGCGTGCCTGCGCGCGCCCTCGAGCGCCCCTTCCGCCACGATCCGGCCTGGGCGGCCGACGGCCACCGAGGCCCGGTCGGAGGAGGTCTCGAGCGCGAGCCACATCAGTCAGCCTCCAGCGAGCGGCGGCCCGGGTCGTCGAGGTGCCCCAGACGAAATCGCATGGTCGGCTCGGGCACCCAGGCACCGGCGCGTTCAGGCCACTCGATCAGCACGGCGTCGCCCTCGGACAGGAGCGATTCCCAGTCGAGATCGGCGGCTTCTTCGGCGTCCCGCAGACGATAACAATCGAGATGGAACACCGGCCCCCGCCGGCCTGCATACCGGTGCACCAGCGAGTAGGTCGGGCTGGTGGCGGGCGTCTCGACGCCGAGCCCGCGCGCGATGGCGCGGATGAAGGTGGTCTTGCCGGCCCCGAGATCGCCCTCGAAGACGAGTACGGCGCCGGGCGGGAGGGTACGGCCGAGCTCCTCACCCTCCGCGACGAGCTGCTCCTCCGTGAGCGCGCGGGTCAGGCGAACCTCCGCCGCCGGCCGCCCTCACGCCGGACATCGGGGGCGCCCAGCGCCTTCAGGTCGTTGACCTGGTCCCGGAGGAGCGCGGCGAGTTCGAACTCCAGGTTGGCCGCAGCTTCCTTCATCTGCTGCTCGAGCGCGGCGACGGCCTTGGCGCGCACGGCCGGGTCGTGGAGGTCCTCGCGCACCAGCGACCCCGCCTCGATCGGCGCCGGCTTCTCGGAGCGGGCGTCGGCCACGTAAGTGGAAAGCCGCACCTGGTCGAACGACTTGATGATCGAGCGCGGCGTGATGTGGTGCTCGGTGTTGTGGGCCACCTGGATGGCGCGCCGGCGGTCCATTTCGCGCAGCGCGCGCTCCATGGACCCGGTGATCCGGTCGGCGTAGAGGATGCCGAGCCCGCCGACGTGGCGCGCCGCGCGTCCGACCGTCTGGATCAGGGAACGGTCGGAACGGAGGAACCCCTCCTGGTCGGCGTCGAGGATGGCCACCAGCGACACCTCGGGGAGGTCGAGCCCCTCGCGGAGGAGGTTGATGCCGACCAGGACATCGAAGTCGCCAAGCCGAAGGCCGCGGAGGATCTCGATCCGCTCGATGGCGTCGATGTCGGAGTGCAGGTACCGGACGCGCACGCCGGCCTGCTGCAGGTAGTCGGTCAGGTCCTCGGACATCCGCTTGGTGAGGGTGGTGACGAGGACCCGCTCCTTCCGGCGGGCGCGCTCGCGGATTTCGTGGAGCAGGTCGTCCACCTGGCCCTTGACGGGCCGGACCTCGACCAGCGGGTCGATGAGCCCGGTGGGCCGAATGATCTGCTCGACGACGGCGCCGCCCGAGAGCCGAAGTTCGAGGTCTCCCGGGGTGGCGGAGACGTTGATCATCTGCGGCGCCAGCGCGAGGAACTCGTCGAACCGCAACGGGCGGTTGTCGAGGGCCGACGGCAGGCGGAATCCGTACTCGACGAGCGTCTCCTTGCGGGCGCGGTCGCCGTTCGACATGCCGCCGATCTGCGGCAGGGTGACGTGCGACTCGTCCACCACCACCAGGAACTCCGGCGGGAAGTAGTCGAGGAGGCAGGCGGGGCGTTCGCCCTCGGCACGGCCGCTCAGGTGCCGCGAGTAATTCTCGATGCCGGCGCAGATGCCGACCTCGAGCAGCATGTCGATGTCGAAATGCGTGCGGGACTCGAGCCGCTGCGCCTCGAGGAGCTTCCCGGCTTCCCGGAGCACCTTCAGCCGGTCGGCCAGCTCGGCCCGGATGAGCCGGACAGCCCGCTCGATCTTGGCGCGCTGGGTGACGAAGTGCTTGGCGGGATAGATGGCGCAGCGGGGCATGACCTGCAGCGATTCGCCGGTGAGCGGGTTGATCTTGGTGATCCGCTCCACGGTGTCGCCCCAGAGCTCGATGCGCACCGCCCGCTCCTCGTAGGCGGGGAAGATCTCGACGGTGTCGCCGCGGACCCGGAAGGTGCCAGGCTCGAAACTGACGTCGTTCCGGCTGTACTGGATGGCGACGAGGGCTTCGAGGATGGAGTCCCGCCCGCGCTCGCTCCCCTGCTCCACCGTGACCATCTGGGCCCGGTACTCGACCGGGTCGCCGAGGCCGTAGATGGCACTGACCGTGGCCACGATGACCACGTCTTCCCGCTCGATGAGGCTTGACGTGGCGCGGAGCCGGAGTCGCTCGATGTCCTCGTTGATCGAGGCGTCCTTCTCGATATAGACGTCGGAACTGGGGACGTAGGCTTCCGGCTGGTAGTAGTCGTAGTACGAGACGAAATACTCGACGGCGTTCGTGGGGAGGAACTGCCGCAGTTCACCGTAGAGCTGGGCGGCCAGCGTCTTGTTGTGCGAGAGGACGAGCGTGGGGCGGCCGTAGTTGGCGATGACGTTGGCAAGCGTCATCGTCTTGCCCGACCCGGTGACGCCGAGGAGGGTCTGGTACTGGTCGCCCCGGCGGAGCCCTGCAGTCAGCTGCTCGATGGCGCGGGGCTGGTCGCCCGCGGGCTCGAACGGCGCCTGGACCTGGAACAGGGTGGTGGCCATCCATTCAATCTAGCGCTTTCGGGAAATCTTCGGTAGCGCCTGACCCTCCCCACCGCCCGCGCCGGCCAGGGGATGCACCGCCTCCCATTCGTCCTCCGTCACCGGCATGACGGAGAGGCGGGTATTGCGAATCAGCGGGAGGCCTGCAAGGTCGCGCTCGGCCTTGAGTTCAGCGAGGGTGACCGGCCTCCGGAGTTGCGCCTCGAAGCGCACCTCCACGGCGGTCGACGTTCCCTCCGTCCGGGGCGCGGAGTCGACCAGGGCGCGGCCCACCACCGCCTTCTCCTTGCCTGAGTGGTACAGCAGGAGTCCGTCTCCCGGGCGCATGGCGCGGAGGTGGATCAGCGCGAGCGCGTTCTTGACGCCGTCCCAGGTGGTGCGTCCCTCCCGCTCGAGGTCGGCGATCGAATAGGTGGACGGTTCGGTCTTGAGGAGCCAATATTGAGTCATCGTCTGTCGATCCCCGGGGCTGAGCCCCGCCCGAGCGCGGAGGCTCCCCCATGAAGTGGCAGCGCGGCTACCAGAGTTCCAACGTCGAGGACCGCCGCGGCAGCGGCGGCGGACGGATGCCCGGCGGCCGGCTCGGCCTGGGCGCGATCGTCATCCTGCTCATCCTGAGCGTGGTGTTCAAGCGCGACTTCCTCTCGCTGGCCGGGGGCATGTCCGGCGACGCTCCGACAGCCGGAGGCTCCGGGGAAGTGGTGTCGACCCCGGCGGAAGACTCCGCCAAGCAGTTCGTCTCCTTCGTGCTCGACGACGCGCAGCAGACCTGGACCGCCATTTTTTCCTCGAACAACGCCACCTATACCGACGCCCGCCTGATCCTGTTCCGCGACGGCGTCCAGTCGGCCTGCGGGTTCGCGGAGTCGGCCACGGGCCCGTTCTACTGCCCCGGCGACTCGCAAGTCTACATCGACCTCGGCTTCTACGACGAGCTCCGGGAGCGTTTCGGGGCGCCCGGCGATTTCGCCGAGGCCTACGTGCTGGCGCACGAGATCGGGCACCATGTCCAGCGCCTGACGGGCGCGGAGGCCGAGGTCCGGCGGGCGCAGCAACGCGACCCGGCCCGCGCCAACCAGTATTCCGTGGCCCTGGAGCTCCAGGCGGACTGCTACGCCGGCGTCTGGGCCAGTTCGGCGCAATCACGCGGACTCCTCGACGTCGGCGACGTCGAAGAGGGGCTTGGGGCCGCGGCGGCGGTGGGAGACGACCGGATCCAGCGCATGGGGGGCGGGTACGTGAACCCGGACGCCTTCACCCACGGATCGGCGGCGGATCGGACGGCGTCGTTCAAGCGGGGGTTGGAGTCGGGAGATCCGGGGAGCTGTGAATTGCAGCGATAGGCGGGGAAGCGGGGAAGCGGGGAAGCGAATCGCCTATTGCTGAGTCGTGGGGCTCGTCCCGCCCGTGCCGGGGGCCTCGCGGCGCTCGACCTCGACCACCCCTTTGACCCGCCGCACCGCCTTCAGCACCTTGGCGAGGTGGACGATGTTGTCCACCTCCACGAAGACCGTCCCGAACACCGTGCCGTCCTTGGTGTGGATATCCGCCGAACGAATGTTGGTGCCGGTCGAGCTGATGGCCGCCATGATGTCGGCGTAGAGCCCCCGCCGGTCCTCGCCCGACAGTGCAAGGCGCACCGAGAAGGCCTCCCCCTCCACTTCCTGCCAGTCGATGTCCACCCGCCGCCCTTCCGAGCTCAGCGTCAGCAGGTTGGGGCAGTCGGCGCGATGGATCGAGATGCCGCGCCCCTGCGTCACGTAACCTGTCACGGGGTCGCCCGGCACGGGCTGACAGCACTGGGCGTAGCGCACCATCAGCCCGTCCACCCCGTGGATCTTGATCCCGCGCCCGAGCCGGATCCGGTCGACCAGGCGACCGAACACGGTGGGCTTCGGCTCCTGCAGCTCGTCCGGCGGCCGGTCCGGGAAGAGCACCCGGAAGACCTGCCCGATGGCCACGTCGCCGCGCCCGATGGCGACCTCGAGCGCGGTGCCGCTATGGAGTCCGAGCGCCGAGGCACCGCGCTCGAGCTGCTCCGGGGTGGGCACGTCGAGCCGGCGGCGCCGCGTTTCCCTCGTCAGGATCTCCCGGCCGAGCTGGAGGCTGACCGTCTCCTCCTCCTCCCGGATCCACTGCTTGATCTTGTGGCGCGCGCGCGCGGTGTGGACGTGGTTCAGCCAGTCGCGGCTGGGGCGCGCATGCGGGCTGGTCAGGA
This sequence comes from Gemmatimonadota bacterium, assembly GCA_022710485.1. Lineage (GTDB taxonomy): Bacteria > Gemmatimonadota > Gemmatimonadetes > Gemmatimonadales > GWC2-71-9 > SPDF01. The sequence goes on from JAKLGU010000001.1 coordinate 606,604, forward strand.
TCTCCACGGTGTCGCCGTTCTTGAGTTCCCGGTGCAGCGGTGCGATCCGGCCGTTGATCTTGGCGCCCTGGCAGTGCAGCCCGACCTCGGTGTGCACGTGGAACGCGAAGTCGATCGGGGTGGCGCCCTTCGGGAGTCGCTTCACGTCGCCCTGCGGGGTGAACATGAAGATCTCGTCCTGGTAGAGGTCCACCTTGAGGAACTCGAGAAATTCCTCCGGCGTGTGGGTGTCCTGCTGCAGCTCCAGCAGCTGGCGGAACCACCCGAGTGCCTGGTCGAGCTCGTCGTCCCCCTTCCCTTCCTTCTTGTACACCCAGTGCGCCGCGATGCCGTACTCCGCCGTCCGGTGCATCTCCCGGGTCCGGATCTGGACCTCGAACAGCTCGCCGCCCGGCCCGAAGATCGTGGTGTGCAGCGACTGGTAGGCGTTGGACTTGGGACTCGCGATGTAATCCTTGATCCGCTCCTGCAGCGGCGTCCAGTTGTGGTGGATGATGCCGAGGACGTGATAGCACTCGGGCACCGTGTTCACGATGACGCGGACCGCCATGAGGTCGTAGATCTCGTCGAACGGCTTGCCCCGCCGCTTGATCTTCTGCTCGATGGACCAGAGGTGCTTGGGGCGACCCGTGACCTCCGCGGCGATGCCGGCCCGCTTGAGCTCCTCCTCCAGGGGGCGGCGGAGCCGGTCGATCATCTGCTCCCGTGCCTCCCGCTCGGCCGCCACCTGCTCGGCGAGGGACCGATACTCCTCGGGCTCCAGGAACCGGAACGCGAGGTCCTCGAGTTCCGCCTTCATGCCCGCCATGCCGAACCGGTGCGCCAGCGGCGCGTAGATTTCCCGCGTCTCCGTGGCGATGCGCAGCCGCTTCTGCGGCTCGAGGTGCTCGAGCGTCCGCATGTTGTGGAGACGGTCGGCGAGCTTGATGATGATGACCCGCGCGTCCTTGGCGATCGACAGCAGGAGCTTCCGGTAGTTCTCGACCTGCTCCTCGGCGGTGGAGCGGAAGGTCAGGTGGGAGATCTTGGTGAGCCCGTCCACGATGACGCCGACTTCGGGGCCGAAGTCGCGGGCGATGTCCTCGACGCCGACGTCGGAGTCCTCCACCACGTCGTGCAGCAGCGCCGCAGCGATGGAGGTCGAGTCCGGCAGCTGCTCCGCGAGGATCATCGCCACGGCGATGCTGTGCGAGATGAACTCCTCGCCCGACGCCCGCTTCTGCCCGTGGTGCGCGGACGTGCTGAAGCGCAGCGCCCGCTCGATCAGGTCCAGATCGAGGCGGTCGGCGTGCTTCGCGAGCATCGCGCGAAGTTCCGGGGCGAGGTCGAGCGTCGGAGCGGTCACAGGAGTCCCGCGGTGGCGAAGCTGACGAACCGGTCGCCGGCGATCACGACGTGATCGTACACCGGCACATCGAGGAGGCGCCCGGCCGCCACCAGCTGCCGGGTCACCGCCTGGTCCTCCGCGGAGGGCGTCGGGTCCCCGCTCGGGTGGTTGTGCACCACGATGATGCCCGCCGCCGCCTCGGCGATGGCGGGCCGGAACACCTCGCGCGGGTGCACCAGCGAGCTGTTGAGCAGCCCCCGCGTCACCAGCACGTCCCGCAGGACCCGGCTCTGGCTGTCCAGCGCGAGGAGGCGAAACTCCTCCACCTCGAGATCCCGCAGGCGGGGCGACATCAGCCGGGCCACGTCGGCGGGGTCCCCGATCCTGGGGCGCACGGGGCGGGATTCCCCGGCCATTCGCGCGGCGAGTTCGAAGGCGGCCAGGAGGCGGGCCCCCTTGGCGGTTCCCACCCCGGACACGCGGAGGAGCTCGGCCGGCGGCCTCGCCGCCAGGCGGCGCAATGACCCTCCCCCCGCCTCCAGAAGGCGGGCGGCCACTTCCGCGACGCTGGCGGTGGAACTGCCGGTCCCTAGGAGGATGGCGAGAAGTTCGCCCGGCGTCAACGCGGAGGGCCCCAGGGCCCAGAGCCGTTCGCGGGGGAGGTCCGGGAGGGGAGCAGTTGGCGGGGGTTCGGGCACGGCGGAAGGTACGCCGTGCCCGCTCGATTTCTGGTGCCGAATTTACGCGGTGCCCGTCGGGGGAACGGGGATCACGTGCGGTGCGCGCCTACCTGGCTCCGTGACACTTCTTGTACTTCTTGCCCGACCCGCAGGGGCAAGGATCGTTCCGGCCCACCTCGCCGGCACCCGGCACCGGCGCCTGCCGGAGCGGACCTGCGCTGCTCGTCACCGCGGGCGCCGGCGCCGGGGCGGTCGGGCGGCCGGCGGTCGGCGCAAAGAGCTCGGCGTCGCCGCGGACTTGCGCGGGCGGCGGGGGCGGCGGCGGGCGGCGAGGCGGCTCCGCCGTCACCTGGATCTTCAGGAACCGCTCTGTGAAGGTAGACTGGATGTCGCGCATGAGGTCCTCGAACATCTCGAAGGCCTCGCGCTTGTACTCGACGAGCGGATCCTTCTGCCCGTACGCCCGGTACTGAATGGCGTTCCGCAGCTGGTCCAGGTCGTACAGGTGGTCCTTCCACTTCTCGTCGAGCACGGCGAGCATGACCTGGGAGAGGATCTGCCCGTCCACGTCGGGGAGGTTGATCTTCCGGCCGAACTCGCGGAGGTACTCCACCTTCCGGTGAAACGCCGCCTCCCCCTCCGCCTGCGCGGCCGCGACGATGGCGTCGAGGTCCGGCGTGGACGCGGCGGCGGTCACCGGCTCCGGCGCCACCAAGTACTGCAGCGCGAGCGAGGAGCGGAGCCCCTCGCGGTCGAAGTCCTCCGGACGGCTGGCATCGCCCAGGAAATCCCGGACGGCCCGCCCCAGCGCGGACTCGATCATCCGGCGACTCTCCGCCTTCAGCTCCTCGCCCTTCTCGAGCGCGAAGAAGCGCAGGGAGTAGACCACCTCGCGCTGCTGGTTCATCACGTCGTCATACTCGAGCAGCCGTTTCCGGGTCTGGAAATTCTGCAGCTCGACCCGCTTCTGGGCCTGCTCGATGGCGCGGGTGATCAGCGCGCCGGTGATGACCTCCCCCTCCTCCGAGCCGCTGCGGTCCATCCAGGCCGCGATCCGGTCAGAACCGAACATCCGCATCAGGTCGTCTTCCAGCGAGAGGAAGAAGACCGACTGGCCCGGGTCGCCCTGGCGGCCGGAGCGGCCGCGCAGCTGGCGGTCGATGCGCCGGGACTCGTGCCGCTCGGTCCCGACGATCTGGAGGCCGGCCTCCTCGGTGGTCAGGTCGAGGTCCTGGCCGAGCTTGATGTCGGTGCCGCGGCCGGCCATGTTCGTCGCGATCGTGATCGCGTCACGCTGCCCCGCCCCGGCCACGATCTCCGCCTCGCGCTGGTGGTACTTGGCGTTCAGCACCTCATGCTTGAGCCCTCGGCGCTTGAGCATCTTGCTCAGCGTCTCGGACACCTCCACCGTCACGGTGCCGATGAGGACCGGCAGCCCGAGGCCGTGGAGCCGCTCCACCTCGTCGGCGATGGCGTTGTACTTCTCCCGGCGGCTCTTGTAGATCAGGTCGGGCTTGTCCGTCCGGCGAATCGGCTGGTTCGTCGGGATGACGATGACGTCGAGACCGTAGATGGTGTAGAACTCGGTCTCCTCCGTCTCGGCCGTGCCGGTCATGCCCGAGAGCTTGTCGTACATCCGGAAGTAGTTCTGGATGGTGATGGTGGCGAGGGTCTGCGTCTCGCCCTTGACCTGCACCCCCTCCTTGGCCTCGACGGCCTGGTGCAGGCCGTCGGCCCACCGGCGCCCGTGCATGGTGCGCCCGGTGAACTCGTCCACGATCAGGACCTGCCCCTCGACCACCAGGTAGTCGACGTCCCGCTCGTAGAGGGCGTGCGCCTGCAGCAGCTTGTGGATGCTGTGCAGCTTCTCGCTCTTCGTGGCGTACTCCGCCTCGATCAGGCGACGGGCCTCCACGCGCTGTTCCGGCGTGCGCTCGGTGTCTTTCTCGACGTCGTGGATGGCCTGCGAAATGTCGGGGACGATGAACAGCCCCGGATCGTTCGGGGACATCATCTCGGCGCCCCGTTCGGTCAGGTGGACCGAGTGGCCCTTTTCGTCGAGGACGAAATAGAGATTGTCCTCCACGTCCCGCATCTTCTGCTGGCGGATCGGGAGCTTGCGGTCGGCGATCGCGTCCAGCTGGGTCCGCTGGAGGAGCGCCTTGACCCCCGTCTCGTTCAGCATCTTGAGCAGCTTCTTGTTCTTCGGCATGCCGAGGTGGGCCTGGTAGAGCCGGATGCCGGCGTCCACCTGCGCCTTCGGATCCTTGAGCAGCTCCTCCGCCTCGGTCAGCAGCTGGTTGACCACCGCCGTCTGCTTGCGGACCAGTTCCGCCACCGGCCGGTTGTGCTGGGCGTAGGTGTCATCCTCGGCGTTGCCGGCGGGGCCGGAGATGATGAGCGGGGTGCGGGCCTCGTCGATCAGGATCGAGTCCACTTCGTCGATGATGGCGTAGGCGTGCGGGCGCTGGACCCGCTGCTCGACGCCGAACACCATGTTGTCGCGGAGGTAGTCGAAGCCGAACTCGTTGTTGGTCCCGTACGTGATGTCGGCGGCGTACGCGGCCTTCCGCTCGGGGGAGCTGGGCTCGGTGTCGTCGAGCACGGCCACGGTCAGGCCGAGCCAGTTGTAGAGATGGCCCATCCACTGGCTGTCGCGACGGGCCAGGTAGTTGTTGACGGTGACCAGGTGGGCCCCGCGGCCGGCGAGCGCGTTGAGGTACAGCGGGAGCGTGGCGACGAGGGTCTTGCCCTCGCCGGTGGCCATTTCGGCGATCTTGCCCTGGTGCAGCACGACGCCGCCGATGAGCTGCACGTCGTAGTGCACCATGTCCCAGCGGAGCTCCCGGCCGGTGACCATGACGGTGGTGCCGGCCAGGCGGCGGGCCGCCTCGCGGACGGTGGCGTAGGCCTCGGGCAGCAGCGCGTCGAGCTCGCTCGCCAGCGCCTTCTTGTAGTTGGCCTCCAGCTCGTGGAAGCGGGTCTCGAGGCGGTCGCGCTCGTGCGGGTCCTCGCACTGGTGCTTGGCCTGCCGCACCTCCTCGAGTTCCGCCTGCGCCGGCCCCAGGCGTTCCGCCAGCCGGGCGCGGAAGAGGGCCGTCTGCCCCTGGATGGCCTCGTTTGGCAATCCCGCCAGCCGTGCTTCTTCCTGCTTGATGGCCTCGACCAGCGGGCGGATCTTCTTCATTTCCCGGTCGTACTGCGTCCCGAAGACCGCCCGCACCAATTGCTTGATCATTCCTGTCCGTTCCTGTACAGCCCCTCGGCCGCGATGTATTTCGCGACCGCTGCGGGGACGAGATAGCGAATCGAGCGTCCGGCGGCGACGCGCTGCCGGATGGCCGTCGAGGAGATCTCGACGGCGGGTGCCTCCACGACCGCGTGGAGGAAGGGATGCGAGGGGCGCGGCGCGCCGGCCCGCGTGAAGGCGACGAGCCGGGCCAGGCCGGGGAGCGCCGCCGCCTCGTGCCACTGGTCGAGGTCCGCGGCGGCATCGGCGCCAAGCAGGACGACGAACTCCCGGCCCGGCTCGCGGGCCCGGAGGGTCCGGAGCGTCTCCACCGTGTACGAGGGACCGGCGCGCTCGGCTTCGCACCGCTCCACCGACAACCCGGCCTCCCCCTCCACGGCGGCAGCCACCATGGCCACCCGCTGCGCGGCGCTCGCCAGGTGCCGCCCCCGCTTCAGCGGCTGCGCTCCCGTCGGCATGAACCGCAGCTCCTCGAGCCCGAGTGCCTCGGCCACCGCCTGGCCGACGATCAGGTGCCCCAGATGGATCGGGTCGAACGACCCTCCCAGCAAACCGATCATCGGTTCAGCCGCCGGTGGCCGGACAGATCTTGTCGAGATTCTTCGTATCCGGATGGTACTGTCGCAGCGCCCCGCACATCTCCGCGGCGTCCTCGAGGTATCCCAGCTGCTGGTACGTGGTCACGAGCTGGACCAGCGCCTGCTGCGCCGACGGTGTGTTCGGATAGGTGGCCACGAGCGCCTTCATGTACAGGATGGCGGAATCGAACGCCTTGTTGCGCAGGTAGTACCGCGCGTTCTCCCATTCCTTGTACGCCAGCTTGGCCTGCAGGTCCGCCAGCTGCGTGCGCCCCTTCGCGGCGGCGGGGGAATCGGGATAGCGATTCAGCAGCTCGGTGAAAGTGGCGATGGCGGACTGGCCGTAGCTCGGATCGAGCTGGGGCTTCTTCCAGAGCGTGGCGTAGGCGTCGCCGGCGCGGTAGAGGGCATCGGGCGCGAGCGGATTGCTCGGGTACTCGTCGGACACCTTCCGGAACTCCCGGACCGCCTGCAACTGGCTGCCGGAGCCGAAATACGACTCGCCGAGATAGAAATGCGCCTGCGGAATCCGGGGGTCGGCGGGCGTGAACTCGAGCAGCACGCGCTGGAACGTCTCCGATGCAGAATGGAAGGCGCCCTGCCGGAACTGCTTCAGGCCCACCTGCCAGAGGGAGTCGGCCTTCTGCTTCGCGAGCTCGGGGTCCACCGGCGCCGGCCCGAGGTTGGGTGCGGACGCCCCCCCGCCCAACTTGCAGGCGGCGAGCGCGAGCATCCCACACACCAGCAATGACCGAAGCGTCATGGTATTCCCGTCGAAAGTGAGTCCGGCCCGTCGGCCGAGACCAGCGCATTGAGCCGGGCGGCGGCGAGGACGGACAGCGAGTCCGACCGTTCGCCGCTCGACAGCACGGTCTGGTACGCCAGGGCCGCCCCGACCAGATCGCCCTGTCGCATCCGCGCGTCCCCTAGTCCGAGCATCGCGGAGCGGCCCAGCGGGGTCGTGGAATCCACGCCGGTGGCGCTCCGGAACCACGCCTCGGCGCTGTCCGGCGCCGAGGTGAGCTGGGACGAGCCGAGGCGAAAGAAACAGCTCACCAGGCCGGTCTCCGCGGAGGGGCTTCCTGAACGCCCGGAGCGCCGAAGCGCGGACTGATAGAGCGGCACCGCCCCGCCGCACTCGCCGCTGCCAGCCAGCGCATCGGCCTGCCGGACCAGGAGCGAATCCACGGTGCGGGCGTCGGTGGCCGCGGCCAGCGCCGCGGCGAAATCGGAGGACGCCACCGGCCCGTCCGCGACCTGCATCAGGCTGAGCGCGTGGCGGCCCAGGGGGCGGTCAGGTGCCACGGCCCGGAGGGCCTCCACGGCCTCCGCCAGCGCCCCATCGTCCCGGCGGCGCTCCGCGGCCACGATGACGAGGTCGAGCCCTTCTGCGGCCTCGCCGGTCCGCTCCGGCGCAATCTGGGCCAGCGCGCGATAGGCTGCGGTGGCCTCGCGCAATTGCCCCAGCCGCAAGGCGGTGGCGCCGACCTTGGCCCAGACCCGCGCCGACGGCTCCGTTTCCGCGATGGGGGCGTAGGCGGCGAGCGCCTCCTGGTAGCGGCCCTCGGCGTAGGAGCGGTCGCCGGCCCCTTCGGGGCCTCCGCTCGGACCACAGGCGCACAGGACGACGGCTGCGATACCACGGCCCAGCCGGGATCCACGCTTCATCGGGCCCCGCGGCTCAGCATGGCCAGGTACGCCTCCACCCGGGCATCCTCCGGCCGGCGGGTCAGGCAGTCCCGCCAAACCTCCTCGGCGCCGGGGGCGTCGCCGGAGAGGTAACGGGCCAGGCCGAGGAGGGCGAGCGCGTCGAGAAAGTTCGGCCGCGTCCGGACCACGAGCTCCAGTTCCTCGCGCGCCTCGAGCGTCTGCCCCGCCTCCAGCATCAGGCGCGCGAGGCGGTAGCGCAGGTCGGGGAACTTCGGGCCGAGCCTGGTGGCGATGGTCAGCTGTTCGATGGCCGGCTCCAGCGCCCCGAGCTCCGCATAGGCCTCGGCCACCGCCGCGTGCAGGTTGGCCAGGCGCCCGGCGGCGTGCGCAGGAAGCCCCGCGGTGAGCAGCTCGCCCTGCTGCGCCAGCTGGAACGACGCCTCCGCCTCCTCGCGACGCCCCAGGTCCATGAGGATCATGCCGCGGTGGATCAGGGCCTCGAGATAGCGCGGATTGAGCGCGAGGGCCCGGTCGAATTCCACCAGTGCCTTGGCCGGCAGGCTGAGCAGCGAGTACGAGACACCGAGCAGGTGGTGGACGTCCGCGAACGCGCGGCCGCCCGCCACGACCTCTTCGAGGAGAAATGCCGCGCCGCGGTAGTCCTGCATGGCGAACCGCTCGCGCGCCTGCTGGATCAGGTGCTCAGGGCTGACGTTCATCGAACTCCCGGGCCGGCTGTTCATGGCCGGCCGATGGAGGCATACGCGAACCCGAGGGCGCGCAGGCGTGCCGGGTCGTAGAGATTGCGTCCGTCCACGAGCACGTGCCCCGCCATGTCCGCGCGGAGCCGCTCGAAGTCGGGGTTGCGGTACACCAGCCATTCGGTGACCACCACCAGCGCGTCGGCGCCGTGGGCCGCCGCGTAGGGGTCGGCCGCGTACGTGATCCGACCCCCGAAGTGCCGTCGGGCGTTATCCATGGCATGAGGGTCATGCGCCTGGACGCGCGCCCCGCCCGCCAGCAGCCCCTCGATGAGCGGGATGGCTGGGCTCTCGCGGATGTCGTCGGTCTCCGCCTTGAAGGCAAGACCCCAGAGTCCCACCGTCTTCCCGCCGAGCTCGCCCGCGAGCGCAGCGGAGACCTTGGCGAGCAGCACCTGTTTCTGCCGCTGGTTGACCGCCTCGACCGCCTCCAGCAAGTCGGCAGACGCCCCGACCTGGCGCGACGTCCGGATCAGCGCCTTGACGTCCTTCGGGAAGCAGGCGCCGCCGTAGCCGGGACCCGGGAAGAGAAACGCCGGCCCGATGCGCTGGTCGGTGCCGATTCCCCGCCGGACGCTGGTGACGTCCGCTCCGACCCGTTCGCAGAGGTTGGCGACCTGGTTCATGAACGAGATGCGCGTGGCCAGCATCGCGTTGGCGGCGTACTTGGTGACCTCGGCCGACGGAATATCCATGAAGAGGATCCGGTCGCTCTTCCGGAAGAAGGGTCCGTACAGCTGGGCCATCACCTCGCGGGCGCGATCATCCTCTACGCCCACCACCACCCGGTCGGGGTGCATGAAATCCTCGACCGCCGCTCCTTCCTTCAGGAACTCCGGGTTCGCGCAGAGCGAGAACGGCAGCTTCGACTCGGCGCGAATCACGCGACGCACCCGCTCCGCGGTGCCCACCGGCACCGTGGACTTGGTGGCGATCACTTTCGGGCCGTTCAGGTGCTGGCCGATGACGCGCGCCACGTCGAGCACGTGGTGGAGGTCCGCCGAGCCGTCCTCGCCTGCCGGCGTCCCCACGGCGATGAACACCACATCCGCCCGCTCGACCGCCGCCCCGATGTCGGTGGTGAACGCCAGCCGCCCTTCCTCCTGGTTGCGGCGCACCAGCGGCTCCAGCCCCGGCTCGTAGATCGGGAGCTCGTTCCGCCGCAACCCCGCCACCTTCCCTTCGTCCACGTCGGCGCAGACCACGTCGTTGCCGGTCTCGGCAAAACAGGCCCCGGCCACCAGGCCGACATATCCGCTCCCGACGACGGTCACCCGCACGGCAACTCAGTCCCTCGGCATGACGTGACGGGTGTCCACCACCAGCCGAGCGTGTCGCTTGACCAGGCGGTAATCGATGGCGGTGTGGTCGGTCACCACCATGACGCAGTCGGCCGACTTCAGCCGCTCCGCCGTGAGCGGGACCGAGTGCACCGTCTTGCCGTCCTCGAGGTAGCTCGCCACGTGCGGGTCGTGGAATTCCACGTGCGCGCCCTGCTGTTCGAGGAGCTTGATGATGTCGAGCGCGGGGCTCTCCCGGAGGTCGTCGATGTCCCGCTTGTAGGCGACGCCGAGGATCAGGATCGTGCTGCCCCGCACCGAGCGGCTCACGCCGTTGAGGGCGTCGGCCACCTTCCGCACCCAGAACATCGGCATCTCGGTGTTGACCTCACCCGCCAGGTCGATGAACCGGGTCTTGTAGTTGAGCCCGCGCATCTTCCACGCGAGGTAATGCGGGTCGATCGGGATGCAGTGCCCGCCCAGGCCGGGGCCCGGCAGGAACTTCATGAAGCCGAACGGCTTCGTCGCCGCCGCCTCGATGACTTCCCAGACGTCCACGCCGAGCTTGTCGCAGACGATGGCGGTCTCGTTGACGAGACCGATGTTCACGCTGCGGAACGTGTTCTCCAGGATCTTGACCAGTTCGGCCGCCTCCGGCGACGAGACCGGCACCAGCGTGTCGATGGCGGGCTGGTACAGCGCCTCGGTGACCTTGAGGCAGTCGGGCGTGATGCCGCCGATGACCTTCGGCGTGTTCCGCGTGCCGTACACCGGATTGCCCGGATCCACGCGCTCGGGGCTGAACGACAGGAAGAAGTCGGTCCCGACCTTGAGGCCGGTGCTCTCGAGGGCCGGCAGCATCAGTTCCCGCGTCGTGCCGGGGTAGGTGGTGCTCTCCAGGATGACCGCCTGGCCCTTCCGGAGGGTCCGGCGCACCGACTCGGTGGAGGCCTGGATGTAGCTGACGTCAGGGTCCTTGAACTTCGAGAGCGGCGTCGGCACGCAGATCGAGATGGCGTCGGGCTCGCCGAGCCGGCCGAGGTCGGTGGTCGCCTCGAACCGCCCGCTCGCCAAGACCTCCTGCAGCGCTTCATCGGAGATGTCCTTGACGTGCGAGCGGCCGGCGTTGAGGCCGTCGACGACCTTCGGCAGGATGTCGAATCCGAGCACCTTGTACCCGGCGCGGGCGAGTTCGATGACGAGCGGCAGACCGACGTAGCCGAGCCCGACGACGCCGAAGAGCGCCTCGCGGCGTTCGGCCTTCTTGATCAGAGTCTGTGCGGTAGTCATGGTCATCCCTGGTAAAACTCCCGGACGGCCGCGATGACCGCGTCCGTTTGCGCTGAGGTGAGTTCAGGATAGATCGGCAGCGAGACCACCTCGGCGGTGGCCCGCTCCGTGATCGGCAGCGCGCCGGCCCGGACGCCGAGGTACTCGAAGCAGGGCTGGAGGTGCAGCGCCAGCGGGTAGTACACCTTGTGCCCGATCCCGCGGGACTTGAGGTGCGCCAGCAGGGCCTCGCGCCGCTCGGCGCGGATGGTGTACTGGTGGAAGATGTGTTCGTTGGCCGGGTCCACCGGCGGCGGAGTCACACCCGCGATGCCGGCGAAGGCCGCCGTGTACAGCGCGGCGATGTCCCGCCGCCGTGCACCCCACGCCGCCAGGTAGGGGAACTTGGCCAGCAGCACCGCGGCCTGGATCGAGTCGAGCCGGCTGTTGAGGCCGACCTCGTCGTGGTAATACTCGCGTGCGCCGCCATGGAGCCGCTCCCGGCGCAGCCGATCGGCCAGGGTGTCGTCCTGGGCCACCATCATCCCGCCGTCGCCCCAGGCACCGAGGTTCTTGGTCGGGAAAAAGGAGAACGAACCCACCGTCCCCAGCTCGCCGGCGGCCCTCCACTGCCCGTCCACCTTCCGCCGGGCTCCGATGGCCTGCGCGGCGTCCTCGATGAGCATCAGGCCGTGCTTGTTCGCGAGCGCGGCGAGGGCGCCGACGTCCGCCATCTGCCCAAAGATGTGGACCAGCACGATGGCCCGGGTCCGGGGCGTGATGGCGGCCTCGACCGCGGCCGGATCCACATTGAAGGTCCCGGGCTCGATGTCGGCGAAGACCGGGCGTCCGCCGGCGTTGTGGATGGCCCCCGCGGTGGCGAAAAAGGTGAAGGCGGGGGCGATGACCTCGTCGCCAGGCTTCAGTCCGAGCGCCCGGAGGGGAATCAGCAGGGCGTCGGTACCGCTCGCGCAGGCGATGCCGTGCTTGGCGCCCGACAGCCGCGCCACCTGCACCTCAAGCTGGCCGACCTCCGGCCCCATGATGAAGCCCTGGCGCTCGATGACGCTCATGACGGCTGGCAGGACGGCGTCCTTGATGCCCTGGTGCTGGGCGACGAGATCAAGCAGCGGGACGTTCACCGGATGAGCCCTCGAAAGGCGGGTGGCTCGGCCACCCGCCGGTAGGACAGCTATAACCTACGATAACCAATAAAGTTAGCCCTGCTGGGTGGGAGAATCAACGCGACGCAGCAGCCCCCTGTCCTCGCGGTAGCGAGCCCCGCAGGCGCCGCAGGCGGCCGCCCCCTCGACCAACGCCAGCCGCACCCCGCACTGGCACATCCAGCCGATCCGGCGGGCCGGCATCCCGACCACCAGGGCGTAGTCGGGCACCTCGCCACGGACCACCGCCCCGGCCCCGACGAAGCTGTAGGCTCCGAGGGTGCTCCCGCAGATGATCGTGGCGTTGGCCCCGATCGTGGCGCCACGCCGGACGACGGTCGGCAGGTACTCGGCCTTCCGCGACACATGACTCCGGGGATTGATCACGTTCGTGAAGACGCAACTGGGGCCGCAGAACACGTCGTCCTCGAGCTCCACCCCTTCGTAGATCGATACGTTGTTCTGGATCTTCACGTTGTTCCCGATCCGGGTCCGCGGCATCACGACGACGTTCTGCCCCAGGTTGCAGCGCTCACCGATCACCGCGCCGGGCATGACGTGGCTGAAGTGCCAGATCTTGGTGCCGGCGCCGACGATGGCGCCGTCGTCGACGTAGCTCGATTCATGGACGAAGTAGTCGGGCATGGGGGCGTCCGTCAGCGGGGAGGAGGGAGGTGGTCGGCGCCGCCGTCGGGGCGGATCAGCTTCACTTCGGTTTCCAGCGCGGCCCCGAACCGCTCGTGGACGACGGCCTGGGCATGGCGGATCAGCGCGCGCACGTCGGCGGCGGTCGCTCCGCCGACATTCACGAAATAGTTTGCGTGCTTCGGCGATATCTCGGCGCCACCCACCCGGTACCCCTTCAGCCCAGCGGCCTCGATCAACTGGCCCGCCGTCCGTGGGCCGCCCTCGCGGTGCCAGGAGGCGCCCCCGGGATTCCGGAAGACGCTGCCGCAGCAGGGCTGGTTGAACGGAGTTCCCTCGGAACGCCACCGGAACAGCTCGGCCAGTTCCGCCTCGATGACCGCCGGATCCTCTGGGCGGAGGCGGACGCTGGCCTCGAGCACCACCTGCCCCGTGAGCCCGCTCTGGCGGTAGGCGAAGGGGATGTCGGCGCGGGCGAGCACCGTGTCACGCCCGGCGTCGTCCACAACGAGGACGGACTCCACGAAATCCGACCATTCCGCGCCGTGACAGCCGGCGTTCATGTAGACGCCGCCCCCCGCCGTGCCCGGCACACCCACGAACTTGTGCAGCCCGAACCATCCGCCGGCCGCCGTGCGCCGTGCCGCGAGCGGCGCGGGGAGCCCGGCCCCGACCGTCCAGCGGTCGCCGTCCCGGTCGAGGCGGTCGAGCCCCTTCCCCAGGCGGATGACGAGCGCGTCCATCCCCTCGTCCGGGAGGAGGATGTTGGAGCCGAGCCCCACGGCGAACCACGGCACGCCGGCGGCGGCCGCCATCCGCAGCGCCACGCCGACGTCCTCGTTCACCGCCGGGAGGAGGACGGTGGCGGGCCCGCCGATGCGGTAGGTCGAGTAGCGCGCGAGCGGTTCGTCGGTGCGCACCTCGCCCCGGACCGCGGCACGGAGCGCCGCGACGAACGCGGGACTTCGGGCGGTCGTCACACCATTTCCGCGGTGGCCTCACGGGCCAGGGCGTGCCATTCCTGCAGGGAGCGGACGGTGCGGGCGCGGCTCCGGAGCGCGATGACGGCGTCGCAGGCCGCCGAGGCCGCGGAGAGGGTGGTCGTGTACGGCGTGCGGTGCTGGAGCGCGGCGCGGCGGAGGAGGTAGTCGTCCTGCTGGGTCAGCTTGCCGAGCGGCGTGTTGATGAGGAGCTGCACATCGCCGGAGAGGAGGAGGTCGATCGCGTTCGGCCGACCTTCATGCACCTTGAGCACCCGCTCCGACGGGACGCCCCGGGACCGGAGGTGGCGCGCGGTCCCCTCCGTGGCCACGATGCGGAAGCCGAGCTCGTGGAACCGCCGGATGATCGGGACCACGTTCTGCTTGTCATGGTCGTTGACGGTCACGAAGACGGTGCCCTCGAGCGGCAGGGCGCCGTCCACGCTGATTTGCGCCTTGGCGAAGGCCATGCCGAACGAATCCGCGATCCCCATCACCTCGCCGGTGGAGCGCATCTCGGGGCCGAGGATCAGGTCCACCCCCGGCAGCTTGTTGAAGGGAAAGACCGCCTCCTTCACCGCCACGTAGGGCTGGAGGACGTCGTCGCGGAGCCCGAGCGACTCGAGGGTCTTTCCTGCCATGACCGCGGCGGCCAGGGAGGCCAGCGGCACGCCGGTGGTCTTCGACACGAACGGGACGGTACGGGAGCCGCGCGGGTTCACCTCGAGCACGTAGACCCGGCCGTGTTTGATGGCGTACTGCACGTTGATGAGGCCCACGACCCCGAGCCGGATGGCAAAGGCGCGGGTGTGCCGGCGCATCTCCTCGACCTGTTCCTCGGTGATGAGGTAGGGCGGCAGGACGCAGGCGGAGTCGCCGGAGTGGATGCCGGCGTCCTCGATGTGCTGCATGACGCCGCCGATGATGCACTGCGTGCCGTCGCAGATGGCATCCACATCCGCCTCGAAGGCGTCCTCGAGGAAGCTGTCGATCAGGACCGGGTGCTCCGGCGTGACCCGCGTGGCCTGCGCGAAGTAGCGCTGGAGCGAATCGAGGTCGTAGACGATCTGCATTCCGCGGCCGCCGAGCACGTACGAGGGCCGGACCAGGATCGGGTACCCGATCCGCTCCGCCACCGCCGCCGCATCCTCGACCGACATGGCGGTTCCACTCGGGGGCTGGGCCACGCCGAGCTCCCGGGCCATGGCCTCGAACCGGCCGCGGTCCTCCGCCTCGTCGATGGCCTCGGGCGAGGTGCCGAGGATCGGCACCCCGGCCGCCTCGAGGCCGCGGGCGAGCCGGAGCGGTGTTTGCCCGCCGAGCTGCACCACCACGCCCATCGGCTGCTCGACATGGACGATCTCGAGCACGTCCTCGAGCGTCAGCGGCTCGAAGTAGAGGGCGTCGGAGATGTCGAAGTCGGTGGAGACCGTCTCGGGGTTGGAATTCACCATGACGGTGCGGTAGCCGAGCTCCCGGAACGACAGCACCGCGCGGACGCAGCAGTAGTCGAACTCGACGCCCTGCCCGATCCGGTTGGGGCCGCTGCCGAGGATGATCACCGTCGGGCGGCCGTCGGGCACCGACTCGTTCTCCTCGTCGTAGCAGGAGTAGAGGTAGGGCGTGGCCGAAGGGAACTCGCCGGCGCAGGTGTCCACCATCTTAAAAACCGGCCGGATGCCGAGCGCGTGGCGGCGCGCGCGCACCTCGGCCTCAGGCATCCCGCGGATCCGCCCGAGCTGCGCGTCGGAGAAACCCATGCGCTTCATGGCGCGGAGGGCGTCCGCCTCCAGCGCCCGCGGATCGGCGGCCCAGGCCGCCTCCGCTTCGACCAGCTCGGACAGCTGGTCGATGAACCAGGGGTCGATCCCGGTGCGCTCCGCGATCTCGGCGGCCGGCACACCACCGGCCAGCGCCCGCTTGATCTGGAAGATCCGCTCCGGGGTCGGGGTGCGGAGGGCCGCCTTCACGGTGGCCATGTCGGCGCCGTCCAGCCGGTCTGCGCCAGGCGTGGCGCCCGCCACCCAGCCGATCCGGTCAATTTCCAATCCGCGCATCCCCTTCTGGAACGCCTCCTTGAAGGTGCGCCCGATCGCCATGACCTCGCCGACCGACTTCATCTGCGTGGTGAGGGTCGGGTCGGCGGTCGGGAATTTCTCGAAGGCGAAGCGCGGCACCTTCACCACGACGTAGTCGAGGACCGGCTCGAACGACGCCGGTGTGGTGCGGGTGATATCGTTGGGGAGTTCGTCGAGCCGGTAGCCGACAGCAAGCTTGGCGCCGATCCGGGCGATCGGGAAACCGGTGGCCTTCGAGGCCAGCGCCGAGGAGCGCGACACCCGCGGGTTCATCTCGATGACGAGCTGCTCGCCGGTGGCGGGGTTCACCGCAAACTGGATGTTGCACCCGCCTGCCGCGACCCCGACCTCGCGGATGATGGCCAGCGCGCTGTCGCGCATCGCCTGGTACTCGCGGTCGGTGAGGGTCATGGCCGGGGCCACGGTAATGGAGTCGCCGGTGTGGACGCCCATCGGGTCGATGTTCTCGATCGAGCAGACGATGACGACGTTGTCCGCCCCGTCCCGCATGACCTCCAGCTCGTACTCCTTCCAGCCGATGACGCTCTTCTCGACCAGGACCGACCCCACCGGGGAGAGCTCGAGCCCGTGCTCGACCAGCGCCTCGAACTCCGCAGGGTTGTAGGCAATGCCGCCCCCGGAGCCGCCGAGCGTGAACGAGGGACGGACGATGGCGGGGTACCCGGTGTCGGCCACCGTCGCGAGCGCCTCCTCAAGCGACCGGATCGTCCGGCCCGCCGGCGTCGCGAGCCCCAGCCGCCGCATGGCCTGCGCGAACTGTTCGCGGTCCTCGGCGAGCCCGATGGCGCGGGCGTCGGCACCGATCAGCTCCACGCCGAAGCGCTCGAGGGTGCCGTCGTTGGCGAGCGCCATCGCCACGTTGAGCGCCGTCTGGCCTCCCATGGTGGGCAGCAGCGCGTCGGGGCGCTCCCGCTCGATGACCCGCGCCACCCATTCCGGCGTGACCGGCTCCACGTAGGTGCGGTCCGCCAGCTCCGGGTCGGTCATGATGGTGGCCGGATTGGAGTTGACCAGGATGACCCGGTACCCCTCCTCCTTCAGCGCCCGCACCGCCTGCGTTCCGGAGTAGTCGAACTCGGCGCCCTGCCCGATGATGATGGGGCCGGATCCGATCAGGAGAATCGAGGAGATGTCAGTCCGCTTCGGCATCAGCTACTTCCTTCAGGATCCGGTCGATGTCGATGGTCGGCCGCCAGCCGGTCGCCGCCCGCAGCTTGGCGGCGTCGCCCACCAGGTGCATGATGTCCGCCGAGCGCATCAGGGCGGGGTCCGGCGCGGGCACGGCCGCCGCGCCGAGGTGCGTCGCCATGCGGCGAAAGAGCTCGTCGAGCGAAATCCCCTCGCCGCGTGCCACGTTGTACGCCTCGCCGGGCACACCGCGCGTGAGCAACGCAAGATAGGCGTTCACCACGTCCTGCACATGGAGGAAGTCCCGGATCGGGGCGAGGTTCCCGGTGGGGACGCTGGCCGCGCCCGAGCGTCGGGCTGCGCGGAGCCGGGCGGCGAAGGCCGGCGCCACCGCCCGGTCGCTCTGCCCCGGCCCAGTGTGGGTGAAGGGCCGCGCGATGACGACGCGGAGCCCGGTGCGGCGGCCCACCTCCTGCGCCGCGACTTCCGCGCCGACCTTGCTGGCGGCGTAGGGGGAACAGGGGCGGAGCGGGTCGTCCTCCCGGCGCGGCCGCTCCACGCCGCCCCCATACACCTCGCCCGACGACACGACGAGCAGGACCGGGTCGGATTCCGCCCGCTCCCGCGCGCGGCCCAGAGCGTCGGCCAGCCGGGCGGTGCCTGCGGCATTGACCGCCCAGGCCACGCCGACATCGCGCCGTGCATCGGCGCCCGAGGCGATGGCGGCCAGGTGCACGACCGCCTCGGGCCGGCTGGCGACGGCCGACTCGACCGAGGCGGTGTCGAGGACCTCGATCGGCACCCGACGGACGGCGGCCCGCTCGGCGGGAGTGAGCCCCGGCACCTCGAGGGGCCCGCCGGGCCGGATGCCGGCCCACACTTCGTGGCCGGCCGCGAGCAGGGTGCGGACCAGCCAGCGGCCGACGAACCCCTCGGAGCCAGTCACCAGCACCCGCATCAGCGCGCGCCCAGCCGAGCGAGGTCGGCGTCCACCATCATCTCGATCAGCTGCCGGAACCCGACCGTCGGCGTCCAGCCGAGCCGCTCGCGCGCGAGCGTCGCGTCGGCGAGCAGGAGGTCCACCTCCGCCGGGCGGATGAAGGCGGGATCGAGCCGCACGTACTTCTGCCAGTCGAGACCGGCGCGGCTGAAGGCCACTTCGACCAGGTCGCGCACGCTGTGCATGACGCCGGTGCCGATGACGTAATCCTGCGGCGTGTCGGGCTGGAGCATGCGCCACATCGCGTCCACGTAGTCGCCGGCGTAGCCCCAGTCGCGGTGCGCGTCGAGGTTGCCAAGGCGGAGCTCGCTGGCCAGGCCCGCCTTGATGCGCGCCACGCCGTCGGTGACCTTGCGGGTGACGAACTCGATGCCGCGCCGCGGCGACTCGTGATTGAAGAGAATCCCGCTCACGGCGTAGATGTTGTATGACTCCCGGTAGTTGACGGTGATCCAGTGGCCGTAGGCCTTCGCCACGCCATAGGGGGAGCGCGGGTAGAAGGGCGTCGTTTCCCGCTGCGGCGTTTCGGTCACCTTCCCGAACATCTCCGAGCTCGACGCCTGGTAGAACCGGGCTGTCGGATGGACGAGGCGGATCGCTTCCAGCATCCGGGTGACGCCGAGCGCGGTGAACTCGCCCGTCAGCACCGGCTGGGACCACGAGGTGGGGACGTAGCTTTGCGCCGCGAGGTTGTAGACCTCGTGCGGCTTGGTCTGCTGCAGCGCCACCGTCAGCGAGTGCTGGTCGAGGAGGTCGGCCGGCAGGAGGGTGATGCGGTCAGCGATGTGATCGATCCGGGCCAGGCCGTGGTGGCTGGTCCGGCGGACGACGCCGAAGACCTCGTAGTCCTTGGCCAGGAGGAGTTCGGCCAGGTAGGAGCCGTCCTGGCCCGTGATGCCGGTAATCAACGCGCGCCTGCGCTCAGCCATGGCGCTCTCCCAGGGGTGGTTGTGTCCATGCGGGAACCGGGTTAGATTTTGCGGTTTCCAGCTGTTTCGTCAATGTCGTAACTGCTTGAGGGACGGACATATGGCACGGGTA
The DNA here is from genome assembly GCA_022710485.1 of Gemmatimonadota bacterium. Classification (GTDB taxonomy): domain Bacteria; phylum Gemmatimonadota; class Gemmatimonadetes; order Gemmatimonadales; family GWC2-71-9; genus SPDF01. The sequence goes on from JAKLGU010000001.1 coordinate 625,455, forward strand.
TGCACCGTGTGCGGCAAGGGGCCGGTCACCGGCAACAACGTCAGCCACGCCAAGAATCGCACGAACCGCCGCTGGTATCCCAACCTGCAGACTGTTCGCGTCCTGAAGGACGGCGAGCCGCGGCGTGTCCGCGTCTGCACCCAGTGCATCAAGGGCAACAAGATCGCCAAGGCCAGCTGACACCCGGCGTGCCCGGCCGGGGCGCGCCATCCGCACGGCCGGCCGGCTGTAAAAAAGGGGACCCTCGCGGGTCCCCTTCGTCGTGTCGGAGGTTGGCGATGCCACCCTTACTCCGAGAGCAACTCGATGCGAGCCACGTCGGCGCCGTCGCCGGGTCGGTGCCCCATCTTGAGGATGCGGGTGTAGCCGCCGGGACGGGCGGCGAAACGGGGCCCGAGCTCGGCGAAGAGCCGGCCGAGGACCTCGCGGTCCTTGATGTTCCGGCCCACGAGCCGGCGCGCGTGCAGGTCGCCGCGGCGCGCCAGGGTGATGAGCTTCTCGGCGAAGGGCCGGAGTTCCTTGGCCTTGGCTTCCGTGGTCTGGATGGCCTCGTGCTTGAACAGGCTGGTGGCCATGTTGTTCAACAGCGCGCGGCGATGGGCGGAGGTGCGGGACAGCTGGCGTCCCTTGGCACGATGGCGCATTTAGGCGATCTCCCCGTTGCTGGCGGCCGGAGTCGCGCTGGAGGCGTCGGCGCCCTTGGGGCGCAGCACGCCGGCGACTTCGTCGAGCACGTGGCCGAAGGCCAGGCCTTCCTTCTGCAGCAGCTCCACGATTTCGGACACGGCCTTTTCGCCGACGTTCTTGACCTTGAGGAGGTCGTCCTCGGAGTAGGCGATGAGGTCCTGCAACGTGCGGATGTTGGAATTCTTGAGCGAGTTCAGCGACCGGACCGAGAGGCCGAGGTCGTCGATGGGGCGGTTCAGGCTGGCGCGGAGGTCGCCGCCGGCCTCGGAGACGATCGGCGCCGGCTCGCGCATGACCGGCACCTTGCCGAACTCGACGAAGTACCGGAAGTGCTCCTGCGCGAGGGCGGCGGCGTAGGCGACTGCGTCCTCGGGCGAGATGGTGCCGTTGGTCTCGACGGTGACGGTCAGGCGGTCATAGTCGGTGCGCTGGCCGACGCGGGTTTCCGCGACGGTGAAGTTGGCGCGGGTGACCGGGTTGTAGATGGCGTCGATCCGGACCAGGTCCACCGGGAGCGAGCGGTCGAACGGGTGGAGCTCCGACTCGACGTAGCCGCGGCCCTTGTTGACGTAAAGCTCGGCCGAGACTTCCCGGTCTTCCTGCACGGTGAAGAGCAGGTGGTCGGGGTTGACGACGGTGACGGAGCCGTGCGGCTGGATGTCGCGCGCGTAGACCGGGCCCGGGCCGTTCTTCTTGATGTGGAGGATGGCCTCGTCCACCTCGGGGGTCAGCACCAGCGTCAGCCCCTTGAGGCGCTGCACCACCTGATGGATGTCCTCGAGGACGCCCTGGACGGTCTGGTGCTCGTGGACGACGCCGTCGAGCCGGAAGCCCCAGACCGCGCTGCCGCGGAGCGAGGAGAGCAGGAGGCGGCGCAGCGAGTTGCCAAGCGTGTAGCCGAAGCCCCGCTCCAGCGGCTGGAGGCGGAACTCGGCGGCGTTCGGATTGTCCGTGCTCGGAATCATCTCGAGCAGGTGCGGGCGGACGAGTCCGGTCAGGTCGATGGTCATGGTTCGGGCCGCCACTTACTTCGAGTAGAGCTCGACGATGAGCTGTTCCTGCGCGTTGACCGGGATGGCCTCACGCGTGGGACGCTCGACGTACCGTCCGGCGGCCTTGTCGCCGTCGACGGAGAGCCAGGAGACTGGAGCCCCGCGCGACGCGTACTCCTGCGCCGCCTTGACGGCGACGAGCTCGCGGCTGGACGGGGCGACCCGGACTTCCTGTCCGGGCATGACGTTGTACGACGCGATGTCCACCCGGCGGCCGTTGACTTCGACGTGGCCGTGGTTGACGAGCTGCCGCGCCGCCTTGCGGCTCGAGGCGAAGCCCATCCGGTAGACGATGTTGTCGAGACGCGACTCGAGGGCGATGAGCAGGTTGGTGCCCTTGACGCCCGACTCGCGGGTGACGCTCTCGAACAGGTTGCGGAACTGGCCCTCGGTGAGGCCGTACATCCGCTTGACCTTCTGCTTCTCGCGGAGCTGCTTGGAGTACTCGGACGGCTTGCGGCCGCGGCCGGTGCCCTGCCCGTGCTGGCCCGGCGCGTACGCCCGGCGCTCGACGGCGCACTTTTCCGTGAGACAGCGGGTGCCCTTCAGGAAGAGCTTCGTGCCCTCGCGACGGCAAAGCCGGCAGCTGGGTCCAGTGTAACGCGACATTGTTAGACCCGCCGCTTCTTCGGGGGACGGCACCCGTTGTGGGGAATCGGCGTGACGTCGCGGATGGAGACGACACGCAGGCCGACGGAGGCGAGCGCCTGGATGGCGGATTCGCGGCCGCTGCCGGGGCCCTGCACGCGGACATGCACCCGGCGGACGCCCAGGTTCATGGCCTCACGGCCGGCGCCTTCCGCGGCCACCGTGGCGGCGAAGGGCGTGGACTTCTTGGAGCCCTTGAACCCGGCCTTGCCGGCCGTGCCCCATGCCAGGGCGTTGCCCTTCATGTCGGTGATCGTGATGAGCACGTTGTTGAAGGTGGCCGAGATGTGGGCGATGCCCTCGGACTCGACGATCTTCTTGGACCGCTTGGCGCTGGGCGCCTTCGGCGCAGTAGTCGGTGCTGTCATGGTTACTTCTTCGTCGCCTTCTTCTTGCCCGCGATGGCCCGGCGGGGACCCTTCTTGGTCCGGGCGTTGGTATGGGTCCGCTGACCGCGCACGGGGAGACCCCGGCGATGGCGCGACCCGCGATAGCTGCCGATGTCCATCAGCCGCTTGATGTTCATGGCCACTTCAGTCCGGAGGGCGCCCTCGACCTTCAGCGCGCGCTCGATGAACTGCCGGAGCCGCGCGACCTCCGCGTCCGACAGATCGCGGACCCTGGTGTCGGGGCTGACGCCGGCCTCGGTGAGGATCCGGACGCTCGTGGGACGGCCAACCCCGAAGATGTACGTCAGGGCGATTTCGACCCGCTTCTCGCGCGGAAGGTCCACGCCTGCAATGCGTGCCATGATCAGCCCTGCCGTTGCTTGTGCTTGGGATTGCGCTTGCAAATGACGCGAACAACGCCCTGTCGCTTCACGACTTTGCAGTGTTCGCAGATTGGCTTGACGCTCGAACGAACCTTCACGGAATCTCTCCAGGACCAAACTTTGAGGTAGCTGACCAATATAGACCCAGCCCCAGATCAACGCAAGGGAATTCCTACGGGGCGATCCGGACCTCGGTCAGCACCCAAACCGTGCGCCCACGGCGGTATCCGAGCAGGATTGTGGTCTGACGCTCACCCGGGATCCCCACCAAACGGTAGCGCCGGCTCAACTCCACAAAGCCCTGGAGCGAATCCACCGCCCTGGCCGCGGTCAATAATGTCATAACTTCTTGTGTGCCTTGTACATACGATGACAGCAACGCCCTGGCCTGATCCGCAGCGATCGGGGCCGACTGGTTCCCGGGTGGCAAAGTGATCAGGAGCCGCCCCCCGAGCGCCGGGGCCACGAAGGCGGCGAGGTCGCGGCGTTGCCAGGCGGCGCGGGCGCTATCGCCGGCCTCGGCGAGGGTCGGCGGGGAAGCGGGGAAGCGGGGAAGCGGGGCCGTGAAGCCGAGGAGGACCGTTGCGAGGGCCATGACCCGAATCATGCCGCCCCGGCCTCCGCCGTGAACTCGGCGAGCACCGCGGCCGGGTTCGGGGCGTTCAGAATGGGCCGGCCGACCACGAGGTGGGTGGCACCGCGGGCGGCGGCTTCGCGGGGGGTGCCGATCCGGACCTGGTCCCCGGCCGCATCGGCGGCCCGGCGGATGCCCGGCACCACCACCCATGCCCCATCGGCGAGGGCCGGGCGGACCACATCCACCTCGGCGGGAGAGCAGACCACGCCACGGAGACCGGCCGCGGCGGCCACAGCGGCCAGCCGCGCGACTTCCCCAGCGAGACCGACCTCGGTCCGCCCGGTGGCAGCGGCGTACCCGCTCGCGTCGTGGGAGGTCAGGACCGTCACCCCGACGAGCCCAACGCTGCCCGCGGCGGTCTGTGCCGCGGAGAGCATGGCGGCGCCGCCCAGCGTATGGACGGTCGCCATGGACACGCCGAGCGATGCCGCGGCCGCGACCGCGCCGGCCACCGTGTTCGGAATGTCGTGCCACTTGAGGTCGAGGAAGAGCTCCAGCCCCCGGGCACGCAGCTCGAGGAGAAAGGGCGCGCCTTCGCGCGTCATCAGCACCGACCCGACCTTGACCCAGCGCAGGTCCGGCATCCGGTCGAGCAGCCGTCGCCCGGCGTCCGCCGAGTCCACGTCGAGCGCCAGGATGATCTCAGCCATGCCGGCGCTCCAGATCCCGGATGATCCGCCCGGGGAGTCGTGGGTCTGCCATCCCCCCGGTCCCGATTCCGACCAGCGAGGCGCCGGCCGCCAAGTACTGGCGCGCATCATCCGCGCTTCGAACGCCACCGAGGCCGATGACCGGGAGGTCTGCCGCGCGCTCACGCACCCGCCGCACGGCGAGCACCCCCGCGGGAAGCAGCGCCGGGCCGCTGGCGCCGCCATTGCCATTGCCGAGGCGCGGTACACCGTGCGGATCGAGCGCGAGTCCGGGCAGGGTGTTGACCACCGACACCCCGTCGGCGCCGGCGTCGCGCGCCACGACCGCCATGCCCGCGATGTCCGGCAGCACAGGGGACAGCTTGGCCACGAGCGGACGCTTCGTGACGCGCCGGCACCGCGCGATGACGGCGGACACCGACGCCGGATCGGCGCCGAACTCGATGCCGCCGGCGGCGGTGTTGGGACAGGAGAGATTCAGCTCGTAGGCGGTGATGCCGTCGAGGTCGTCGAGGCCCTCGATGACCGCGGCGTACTCCTCGAGCGTGAAGCCGACCACGTTGACCAGCACCCGTGCCGCCCGGAGACGGCCGAGGAGCCAGGGCATTTCGGCGGTGCGCACGTGAGCCAGACCAGGATTGGCGAGGCCGACCGAGTTGAGCATTCCGCCCCGAAACTCCGCCACCCTGGGAGGCGCGTTGCCCACCCTCGGTTGGAGCGAGACGGCCTTCGTGACCAGGCCGCCGAGCCGGTCGAGTTCCATGACGCCGTCGAGTTCGCGCCCGTAGCCGGCGGTCCCCGACGCCAGCACGATCGGGTTCTGGAACCGGACGCCGAAGACGTCGCGGGCGAGCGGCGCGAGGGCCATCTACTTGAGTTCGTCCTGGGGACGCTGGCCCGGCGGAGCACCGGCGGCGGGGGCGCGCCGGCCCGCGGGTGTCCGCCCGGCCGCCCCACCACCGGTGTACGCCTGCAGGGAATCCTCGAGGGCCAACACCGCCGGCGTGACGTCGCCCGCCACGAGGAGGAGGTAGGGACTCCCCGGATACTCGGCCTCGATCCGCAGGAAGATCGAGTCGGCCTGCGCCGGTTCGAGCGCGGCGAGCGCGAGCATCGCCTTGGGCGCATACGGGGAGGCCGGCCACCAGGCGGGGATCGTGGCGAAGAGCTCCGCGGCGATTCTCGGCGCCGGGAGGCTGTCGCGCACCGCCTCGGCCAGCGAGAAGGTGGCGAGGTCACCTTGGATACTGCCCGGCGCCACCGAGTCCACATAGGTCCGGATCCGGGTGAGAATCCGCAGGTAGCGAATCGCCTGAATCGATGCAGGGCCGCCGACCTCGCTCAGCGACGTCAGCTCTTCCCGGGCGAGTTCGAGCTGGGCGAGCGTGTCGGCCTGCCCGATGATGTACTCCGCCACGCGGAGACGGGCGGACAGCGAGGCGAACGTCACGGGGTCGGCGGAGCCGGCGGCACGCAGCCGGGCCAGGCCCGAGTCGGGATTCGTGGCGAGCAACCGAAGGCCGTCGGCCAGGAGCAGCTGGTCGCGGGTTTCGGTCGAGAGTCCGGGCAGTGCAAGCACGGCGGTGGTGTACCGCGAGGCCAGGCCGGGATCCACCCGTCCGACGCCGGCCAGAGTCGAATCCCAGGGCACCGTCAGATCCTGCCGAGCAAGCGCCTGGTCGATCAGCGGCACCGCCTGGGCGAGGTCACCCAGCCCGCCATAGTCCGCGGCGCGCTCGGCGTCGAACACGGACCCCTGCAGTCCATCCAGCGTGGTGAGCGCGGCCTGGTACTCGCCATGCATGCGCAGGATACGGGCGTGTTCCAGCCGAGCCTTCTGCCGGACGGCGGAGTCGGGACTCGTCATCAGGGCGACGAACGCCTTATCGGCGCCGTCGAGGTTGCCGGCGGCGAGGTAGCAGCCGCCGAGGAGGATCTGGGCCTGCTGCGCCACATCGGGACTATCGCCCGAGAAGGAGGCGGCCTCGAGCGCCGGGATGGCCCCGGCGCAGTCGTTCCGGTGGACCATCGCCTCGCCGCGAATCAGCTGGGCGTTGTCCGCCCAGGTGCTGTTGGGGTGCCGCGCCACGACCGTATCGGCCCGGACCTCCGCCTGCGCCCAGTACCCCTGCGCCTCGAAGGTGCGCCCCTGCGCCTCGGCCTTCCTGGCGCGCTCGGCGAAGCGGTTGGCGTTGTACATCCCGTTGTAGTACACGCAACCCGCGAGCGGGAGGAGGAGGAGCGGCAGGAGGCGCTTCACCGGCCCGGCCCCGCGGCGCGGGCGCCGCTCTTCCACTCGAACTCGAGCAGGTAGTCCACGATGGCGTCGGCGAGGGCACGGGCGATGCGGCGCTGGCCGTCCTTCGACACGAGGAACTTCGCGTCCGACGGGCTGGAGCCGTAGCCCATTTCGACGAGCACCCCCGGGCGCCGGCCGGTGTTGAGCACGGCCAGGTCGTTCCGCTGCTGCACGCCGCGGTTCTTTCCGGGGTGGATCGGCTCGAGGTGAGTCTGCATCAGCGCCCCCGCTCGCGCGGACTCGCGGAGGTACTCGTTCATTTGCAGGTCCCGCAGGATGTACGCGAGCGGGCCGCCCGCGAGGTCCTGGTCCTGTGCGCTCTCGAAGCGGAGCGCCTCGTTTTCGGTTTGGGCCACGCGGGCGGCGTCGGCGGAGTTTTCCTCGCCGATGATCAGCGTGGTGAAGCCGTCCACGGAGCGATAGTCCCGGCGCTTCCGGGTGTCCAGCGCGTCCACGTGCAGGCTCACGAAGAGGTCGCAGCTCGCGTCGCAGGTGGGGGCGCGCTGCAGGAGATTGGGGCGAGTGTCGGTGGTGCGCGTCATCCGGACGGTGATTCCCCGCCGCGTGAGTTCGTCCTGGAGCAGCAGCGCCACCTGGAGCGTCACGCTCTTCTCGGTGACGCCGGGCGGGAAGAAGCGGCCGGGGTTCCCGGGGTCGGCGCCGCCGTGCCCGGCGTCCACCGTGACGATGTGGCCGGGCAGGAGGCCGTTCGGCAGGCGCTTCGGCGCCGGCGCCGCGGCGGCGACCGGCCCCCGCTGCACGAGCCGGCCGGCCTCGCGGTCGAAGGTGTAGAGCTCACCGAGGTACCGCGGGAGGATCTCGGCGACGAACTGGTAGGGTACGAAGAGCGAGTCGCCCCGCTCGAAGGCGGGGACGGCGAGCGGCTCGATCCGGTCGTTGAGCCGGAAGAGCGGCGCATGCGGCAGGAAGGAGAAATCCTGGCGGGAAATGACCACGGTGATCCAGGCGCCGTCCTGCCGGATGGATCCGCCCAGCGCGGCGGCGAGCGGGAAGGCCGCCACGACCGGGTGGCCGTCGGCGTCGGCGGAGACGGCCAGGCGGGTCTCCCCGCGCGGCGTGACCACCACCAGCTGCGCCGGCGCGTGGGGGCCGGACAGCGACGCGAGGAGCGCGAGGGTGATCATCGCTGGCGGCCCACCGCGATGGCGCGCGCGGTCTCGCGGTCCATCATCCGCTCCTTGAGCGCCTGGCGCTTGTCGTGCTGCTTCTTGCCGCGCCCCAGCCCGATGGCGATCTTCGCCTTGCCGCGGCTGAAGTAGAGTTCGAGCGGCACGAGGCTCAGCCCCTCGCGCTCGACGGAGCCGATGAGCCGGTTGATTTCGCGGCGATGGAGGAGGAGCTTGCGCGAGCGGACCGGGTCGTGGTTGTACCGGTTACCCTGGGCGTACGGCGTGACGTTCATTCCCTCGAGAAACACCTGTCCCCCGGACACCCGGGCATACGCCTCCTTGATGGAGGCCTTTCCGCTGCGCAGCGACTTGACCTCGGTGCCGGTCAGCACCAAACCCGCCTCCCACGTCTCGAGGATGTGGAAGTCGTGGGTCGCCTTGGGATTGCGGGCGACCGAATGCCGGCGCTCCGTGGGCGCATCCGATTTGGTGGGCATGGCAGGTCGTAAACCCAAGATAGACAGTGGGTTCCGAAGGGTCAACGGCCCGCTTGACTGCGAGGAGGGCGTTCCGCTACCTTTGCCGCCCACGCCGAAGTGGTGGAATTGGTAGACGCGCTGCGTTCAGGGCGCAGTGGGCGCAAGCCCGTGGGGGTTCGAGTCCCCCCTTCGGCACTCTTCC
>JAKLGU010000010.1 GCA_022710485.1 Gemmatimonadota bacterium
GTCTCATCGGGAGGAGTGGTCGCCGGTCGGCTCGAGCGCCCGGAACCCTAGGTGGAGTATGCCCACCGCGATGGCGAGGCCGACCGCCCCGCCGGCCAGGGCGAGCCCCAGGCCCTTCCCGTCCCGGTAGACCGGCACGAGCGCGTTGCGGGTGACGAAGATCGCCGCCCAGGCGAAGAGGACCAGGCGGGTCCCCGCGTGTCGGGCCAGCAGTCCCGCCATCGCGAGGACGGCCAGTACCACGTACCACCATTGCAGCATGACCACGGCGCGCTGGCCGGTGGTCAGGTCCGCGCCCGCGGCCGCCAGCGAGCTCTGCACGCCGAGGAACGCGAAGAGCGCGAGCAGGAAGAGGGCCGCAACCAGGTAGCCTGTGCGTGCATTCATCCGGATCGCCCTCCCCCTGCTGAGGTTGCGGTGCAGTTAGCGGGAGCCGCCGCTCCGGGGCCTGGACGGGCCGCCACCCCGGCGTCCGGAGCCGCCCGACGACCCGCCGCCGGTCCGGCCAGGTCCGCCGCTCGACGGGCGGCCGCCCTGGGTCGATGCGTGCGAGGCGCGCCGAGCCTCCTTCGCCTTGGAGCGCGCCCGGTCCTCCGCCTTCTTGGCGCGGATGGCCGCGATCCGCTCCGCCAGCGGAACTTCGAGCTGCACGTTGAGCTTGGCGGCGTAGTCGAAGTCGGGCAGCGTCACCCGCGGCAGCCGCTTGCCGACCGCGCGCTCGATCGATCGGAGGTCGCCCTCCTCCTCCGGCGACACGAAGGTGAAGGCGTCGCCGGTGGCCTCCGCGCGGGCGGTCCGGCCGACCCGGTGGATGTAGTCCTCCGGCACCTTCGGCACGTCGAAGTTCACGACGTGGCCGAGCTCCTCGACGTCGATGCCGCGCGCGGCGATGTCGGTGGCCACGAGCACGCGGTACTTCCCGCTCTTGAAGCCGGCCAGCGCCTCGGTGCGCTGCGCCTGCGAGCGGTTGCCGTGGATCCGCTCCGCCTTGATGCCCTCGCGGATCAGGTGCTTGGTGAGGCGGTCGGCGCGGTGCTTGGTGCGGGTGAAGACCAGCGCCTCGCGCATGTCGCCCTTGGCCAGAAGCGCCAGGAAGAGCGCCGCCTTGAGCTCCTGGCGCACGGGGTACACCGCCTGGGTGATGCCGACGGCGGGGGCCGACTTCCGCGCCAGGTTGATCATGGCCGGGTCGTGCAGCATCTCGCGGGTGAGCGCCGCGATCGGCGCCGGCATCGTCGCGCTGAAGAAGAGCGTCTGCCGCTTCGCGGGAATGTGGCGGAGGATGCGCTTGATGTCGGGCAGGAACCCCATGTCCAGCATCCGGTCCGCCTCGTCCAGCACCAGCACCTCGAGTCCGGAGAACTTCGCGTACGGCTGCTTCATGTGGTCGAGCAGCCGGCCGGGCGTGGCGACGACGATGTCCACCCCGCTCCGGAGCGCGTGCTCCTGCGGCCCCATGCCGACCCCGCCGTAGACCGCCGCGGCGGTGACCGGCGTGTGCACCGCGAGGTCGTTGATGTCCTCGAGAATCTGGAGCGCCAGCTCACGTGTCGGGCTCAGGATCAGTGCGCGGGTGGTGCCGCGCTTGGTGTCGATGAGCCGCTGCAGGATCGGGAGCACGAAGGCGGCCGTCTTGCCGCTGCCGGTCATGGCGCAGGCCAGGAGGTCACGGCCCTCGAGCGCCGGCGGGATCGCGTCGGCCTGGATGGGGGTGGGGCGGGTGAACCCGAGTTCCTTCACGCCCTTGAGGAGGCTGGGATGCAGGTTCAGGGAGGCGAAAGGCACGGCGTTCCTTGCTGAAAAGCGCAACCGCGGCGGGGGCCTTTCCAGGACTGGGGGCTGCCGGTGCGGGCGACGATGGATGGGCGGTCGGGACAGCGCCGCCGGGGGGAAGCATAGGCCATCGGGAGGGCCGGGACAACTCGCCACTTGCGCCGGGGAGAGGGGGCCATTACGTTCAGGGCAATAGACATAGCCTTCGGGCCCCGGGGTAGCAGAGCAGACCGGGTGATCAAACTGCCAAGAACCTTCGACCCGGCCGGTGACCACACACTGGACGGGCGTTGTGTTTCTGGGAGCTTCGTCGTCGGCTCAAGCCGACGCTCGGCCGTGAGTCGTCAGGGGCCCTTGACCGGGGGGCTCTGCCAGATGACCTGGGTGATCATCCACCGACCGTCGATCCGGGCCAGGTGCAGGAAGTCGGTCCCCCACCACGCCACCACCTTGGCCGCCGCCACCTGGTCCAGCACCTCCAGCGCCACCACCTGCCTCGGCGCATCGGCCGGCACCGGCCGTCCGCGCGCCTTCACTTTCCGCACATAGTCGAGCATCTCGGCGAACGTCATCGCCTCGCCGTGATACGTCGAGTCTCCCTTCGGCACGTAAAAGCCGTACTTGACCACCGTCGGGCTGATGCTGCGGACGATCTTCGTCGAATCCCCCTCGTAGAAGCCCTCGAGATAGTCCCGCGCCGCCCGCGTCACCCCCTCCGCGTCGGGGGAGATGGCCACGGTGGCCTGTGCGCCGGCCGCGCGCGGCAGGCCGAGCGCCAGCACCGTGACGAGGGCGATGAGCGAGGATCGAGAGGGGCGCATGGAGACTCCGGGGACGGGAAGGGTTCAGGCCTCGCGGTAGATCCAGCCGCCGACCATCCCGGCGATGACGAACTCGACCAGGCCGGTGGCGCCCCAGGTCACGAGCAGCGCCGGCGGAAAGAGGTGCAGCATCTGGTAGCCGATGAGTGCGACCAGCCAGCTGCCGCACCAGAGGGCGATCGCGACGGTGACGGCGGTCCGGGGCCCGGGGCCGAAGCGGGGCCGCGCCGCCGCATAGAAGAAAACGAGCGTGAGCCCCGACAACAGGCTGACGACGAGGCTCCAGCGGATTCCGGCGCTCGTGGTGTCCACGGCCAGGCCATGCGGCTCGAGCGCGTCGATCATGGCCGACATGTAGAGCGCGCTGGCGGCGCCCTCCATCAGCCAGATCAGGATCCCGGCGGCCAGGCCGCCGGCGAGCCAGCGCGAAACATTGATGCCATCCATGGCGGGCCTCAGCTGTCCTGCGCTCGGCTGCGCAACCAGTCGATGCCGACGGTGAACAGGACGGCGAGCCCGGCGTGGAGGGTGGCGTGCCAGGGCTCGGCCGCCTGCGCGGCGAAATACACCGCCCCGACATTGACGACCGTGAGAAGTTGCGCGACGGGGACCCAGATGCGCGGGTTCAATTTCACGAGCCGACTCCGGTGATGAGGTGTGGCGCTGTTCCCTACGGGGCGCGTGCAGGGCTGGTTCCGCCCAGCAGTGGCCGGAGCCCGACCAGGAGCAGCCCGAGCCCGAGCGCCTGCACCAGGTGGAAGATGCCGTTGTGGTCGAAGGTCCAGACCAGCCGGAACGAGCGGGTGTCGATGGCCTGCACGACGCCGGCCGCGAGGCTCACGGCCAGGCCTGCGGTGACCCAGTTCGCTCCGGCGCGGCCGGACCGGGCCAGCCACGCGTGGACCGCGAGCGCGAAGAGCAGTCCGGCGCCCTCGTAGATTACGAAGACGAGGAAGTCGCCGCCGGTCAGCCGGGTCAACAGGTAGAACGCCCCCGCGGCGAGCAGGAGGAGCGGCCGCGCGCGCCGAGCCGGTGCATCACCCCACCCGGCGCATACCGATGCGAGGACGAAGCAGGCCACCGCGACGCCGAGGGAGAGGTACAGCGGCTGCCAGATATGGTCGAGCTGCCCGGCCGACCAGGGAAACCCGTGGGCGATGGCCCCGAGCAGCGCCGCGAAGCCGAAGGTGGCGAGCATCGCCAGCCAGCAGCGCTGCAGGAACGAGGGTGGGGTGAGCCTGTGCAGCCAGTAGATCCCGGCCCATGACATGGCGGCCAGCCCGGCATCGGTGGCGGCGGTCGTAGCTTCGGCGGGGGGCATCAGCCGTCCTTCACGGCTGGCCGTGGCGCCGGGAGCGCGACGCCCTCGAGGAAGAAGGCGGCCAGTTCGGCGCGCCCGCCGAGACCGGCCTTCGCGTAGGCGGCGGCGGCGTGCTGGCGCACCGTGCGCTCGCTCCGGTCGGTGCGGACCGCAATCTCCTTGTGCCCATGGCCCTTGAGGACCAGGAGCGCCACCTCGCGTTCCGCGGGGGTGAGACCCCAGGAGGTGAACTGCGCGTCGATCGCCGCCCCGAGGCCGGCGAGCGCCTGCTCCGCGCTGGCGCGCCAGGCATCTCGCTCGGCGTTGCGCTCCACGAGGCTTGCGCGGAGCTCCCGGTTGGCCGCGGCGGCACTTCCCCACCCACGCGCCAGCCACAGCGCCGTTGAGAGCGCTCCCACGACGAGCGCCACCTCGTACACGACGTGGAAAGAGAGCCACTCGGCCGGCCGGTCCAGGGCCAGGTCGACCGCGCCCGCCAACCCGATGACCACGAAGAGGATGGCGATCGTGCGCTTCAGCCGGGCTTCCTCGAAAACGTCCATTCCATCCCCTCCGTCATCCGTCGGATATCGAGCCCCGGGTCAGGCTGATCGGCCGACCGCGTCTATTGTCGGATGGCGCGGTTCACCGGCATCCGATAGCGTGACAGCCAACCCATACTCGGAGGCTGTTCGTGATCCCTGATCCCCTGCACCCGGCGGTCGTACACTTTCCCATCGTGCTGATGGCATTCCTGCCCCTCGCCGCGCTCGGCGCGCTCTGGGCGGTGCGCCGTGGCGCCGCGCCGCTCCGCGCCTGGGCGGTGCCCGTGGCCGTGGCGGGCGCGCTGACCCTCAGCGCCTGGGCGGCGCTCCAGACAGGACAGGCCCAGGAGGACCGGGCCGAGGACGTCGTCGGGGAGCAGCGCCTCGAGGCCCACGAGGAGAGCGGTGAGCGCTTCCTGATCCTCTCCGGCGTCGTCCTCGCCATCAGCGCCCTTGGCCTCCTGGCCGGCGCCCCCGGGCGTGGGGCGCGGGCCGTCGCCACCGTCGCCACCTTTGGCCTGCTTGTGGCGGGGTACCAGGTCGGTCACTCCGGCGGCGGCCTCGTCTACGGCGACGGCAGCTCCCCCGGCGTGTCCCAGCTCAGCGCCGGCGGTGGCGAGAGCACCGGGCAGGGTGCCGAGCGCGACAAGGGGGACGACGACGACTGAGCCGCGCCGCGGCGGCTGGGCGCCCGCTCATCGAGCCGGCGCCCAGACCCGTTCCGCCTGCTGCAGGTGGCGGTGGTGGTGGCGGGGCAACGTCGAGAACCCGGCGTAGAGGTTGTAGCGCATCCGCGCGTTGAACGGCGAAGTCATCAGCACCCTGTCGATCGGGAGACCGTCCGCGGAGGCGACCAGGCCGAGCAGTCGCTCCTGCCACCGTTCGAAATCGGCGGCGACCGCCGCGGCGGGAGAGGCGCTCACGGGCACGAAATCGGGAGTGGTCTTCATGCGCCCGCGGGCGTCCGGGCCCGTCATCTTCCAGAGCGCCCAGCCCAGGAAGCCCCGGCGATACCGGTGCGGCGTGGCCCGCTCCGTCCGCGCATGCTCGAGCCCGGCCTCGAGGAGCGGCACGAAGGCGGCGGACGTCAGGTTGAGGTGCTCGACGCACTCGGAGACCGACCACCGCCCAGGGTCGTTCCGGACCGGCCACCGCTCGGCGGGCACCGCCTCGCGGAGCCGGTGGAGCCGCGCGGTCGCCTCGCGGAGCTCGTCGGCGACTTGCTGGAGTTGCGCGTTCATCGCCGGACGATACCGAGCACCCTTCCCGTGTTGCAGTCGAGCCGGATCAGTTGGCCGTCCTTGATCCCGTACGAGCCGCTGGGCGCCAGGTAGTCCCCGAGTCCGCTCTCGGAGCGGATCAGGATGATCTGGATCCCGGTGACCGGGTCCGCCAGCGGGCTCAGGCAGCCGTCGCCGACGAGGGTGTCGGCCGGGGCGATCACCTTGGCCGAATCGAGGGGGACGAACCGCGGGGGCGCGGTGACCGGGGCGGGGGACTCGATAACCGATCGCATGCTGCCGCTGCCACCGACGGAGCAGGCCGCGACGACCGTGGCGGCGAGGAGCGCACCGGCGCGAGGCGACGGCGCAAGGATGCGAGAGGGCATGGGTGGGCCTCCGTGTGAGGGAGTCACGGGCTCGTCAGGCGCCGGGCGGCAGGTGCGCCTGGTCGCGTCGCTGGGCCAGCAGCCGCTCCGCAAAATCGAGCCGCTCCTGCACCTCGGTCAGTTCGTGGCGCAGCTGGTCCATTTCGCCACGGACGGCGTCCAATTCGGCGAGTCCACTGTCCGGCAGAGCGCCGGCGCGGAGCTTGGCCTCCTCCAGCCGGAGCCGCGAGAGCTTCAGGACGCCGCCCATCACGATGGCAGCGATGGGGATCAGCATCGCGGTGATCGGGATCAGCAGGGCGAGCGACTGTCGGTCCATCGGTGCTCCTGGCGCCTCAGGGGAACGGTCGGTCGATCGACGGTGACTGCGGCGAGAAGAACTTCGGCCCGGACTCGGTGATGTACAGGCAATCCTCCAGCCGGATCCCGAACTCGCCGTAGATGGAGATGTTCGGCTCGTCGCTGAAGCACATGCCGGGCTGGATGACGACCGTGCTCCCCTTCACGAAGTTGGGCGCCTCGTGGCCGTCCATCCCGATCCCGTGGCCGGTGCGGTGCGGCAGTCCCGGCACCGCGTAGCCAGGCCCGAAGCCGGCGTCGGTGATCACCTTCCGCGCGGCGGCGTCCACCGAGCCGCAGGTGGCGCCAGGCTGGGCGGCCGCGAACCCCGCATCCTGCGCGCGCCGCTCGAGGTTCCAGATGTCGGTCTGCCGCGCGGTGGGCTTGCCGAACACCGTGGTCCGCGTGATGTCCGACTGATAGCCCTGCACGCTGCACCCGGCGTCCAGGAGCACGATGTCCCCTTCGTGCAGCTGCTGTGGCTTCCGCGAGCCGTGCGGAAACGCCGAGGCCTCGCCGAACCCGACTAGCGCCCAGGGTTCGGATCCCCCCAGGCGGCGCATCGCTCCGGTCATGTTTTCCGACAGCTCGTACTGCGTCATCCCATCGCGCAGCGTGGCGAAAGCCGCGCCGAAGGCGGCCACGGTGATGTCGCTCGCCCGCTGCATCAGCGCCAGCTCCGCCGGGGACTTGATCGAGCGACAGCCGACGGTGACCGGGTCGGCGTTCAGGTAGGTGGCGGCCGGCGCCTCCCGGCGGACGCCGTCGGAGATGAAGAACCGGGTCTCCGCCTCGACGCCGACGGTGCCGGCGGCGAGCCCCCGGTCGCGCAGGATCCCGGCGATGACGGCGTATGGGCTCTCATCCTCTTGCCACACCCGGACTTCGGCGCCGGCAGGGGTGAGCTCCCTCGCCCGCGCCTCCTCGAAGCCTGGGGAGACAAACGCCATCTCGCCCCGCGCGGGGAGCACGGCGACGAACGGCCGCTCCGACTGCCCCCAGCGCACCCCGGTGTAGTAGGTCATGTTGGTGCCCGGCTCCATCACCACAGCCCCGATGCCGGTGTCCGTCATCAGCTGGCGGGCCCGCTCCACCCGACGCGCACGCTCTGCCGCGGTGATGGGCTCGACGCCGTCGAGCATCGGCTTCAGCGCCTTGAGCGGCGGCGGGGGGTTGCAGGGATCCGCGGCTGACGCGGCCGTCGACGCACTCGCCTGACCCTCGGGGCGGAGGGCGGAGCCGGCGAGCATGCCGGCGAGGAGTCCGGTGAACTGGCGGCGGTCGAGGGACATGCGTCGTGGACTCCGTGGCGGGAGGGGCGCGGGGCGGTTTGATGCTGTCTGTGAGAATACTGCGGCAGGCGGTCGGGGGCGAGTCCCGGGTGGGGCGGCGGGATCGTGCGCTGGCCACCCCGGCGCGAGGCCGGGGCGGCCGCGGGTTCAGCTGGCCTGTCGGTCTTCCTTCGAATCCCACCAGTCGTCGGTCTTGCGCCGGCGGGTGTGGGGCTTCGCCGCCGGCACCACCACCGGAATCTCATCCCCGAACGCGTTCTCCTCCGCCCAAGCCCGGAGCAGCGCGTCCGTCTCCTCGGCCGGCTGGTCGGGGTTCCTCGGCATGACCGCCCACCGCCGGCCGGCGCGCATCAGGTACCACATTTCCGGTTCGGCGGAGGCGTGGTGCCGCGCGTCGGCGGGATGCGCCTCGTACGAGACGAAATGGAGGTCCCGGTTGCGGATCGTGATGTGGCGCTGCTGCGGCTTGTAAAGCGACATGAAGTCCCCCGGCGAGGATGGGCAGACGGACCGGAGGTTGGAAAGGCGCGGGGCCACCACCGGCCACACGGTGCGTGGCAAGGGTGAAAGGTAGTCGGTTGTACCACCGGACGCCGACCCGCCGCCGCAGGCAGGCCGGCGGCCACTATGGAGCGACGAGATTGATGTAGGTGGTGATGATCAGCGCGTTGGTGAAGTCGATGAAGAACGCCCCCACCATCGGAACGACCAGGAACGCCCTCGGCGCGCTGCCGAACCGCTGGACCAGCGATTCCATGTTGGCCACCGCGTTCGGGGTGGCCCCCAGCCCGAAGCCGCAATGGCCGCCGGCCATCACGGCGGCGTCGTAGTCCCGGCCCATGACCCGGAAGGTGATCCAGTAGGCGAACGCCCCCATCATGGCCACCTGGAAGACAAGGATCACGAGCATCGGGGCGGCCAGGTCGAGCAGCTCCCAGAGGCGGAGCGACATGAGCGCCATCGTGAGGAACAGCGACAGCGCGATGGTGCCGAGGTCGTCCACCACGCGGCTCTCGATCCGGAGCTTGCCGGTGGCGTCGGCCACGTTTCGGAGCACCGCCGCGACCAGCATGGCCCCGATGTACCCAGGAAGGGTGATGAAGCGCCCGAGCCACGCGGACAGGAGCCCGCCCGCCCACATGCAGGCGAGGATGATCGTGAGCGTCTGCAGCAGCAGGTAGGCGGTGGGCGCCTTCCCGGCCGGCTCGGTGTCAATTTCCTCGTCCAGGGCGGCATGCTCGATGCCGGCCGCGGCCGGGGCCACCGCCCCGCCCGCCGATCGGAGGCCAAACCGACTCATCAGCTTCGTCCCGACCGGCCCCCCGAGGAGGCCGCCGCTCACCAGTCCGAAGGTGGCCGCCGCCATCGCCAGGGTGACGGCGCCGGGGAAGTGGTACTGCTCCTCCATCAGCTTGCCGAATGCGGCGCCGGTGCCGTGGCCGCCCGTCATGGTGATGGAGCCGGTGAGGAGGCCGAGCAGCGGATTGACGCCAAGGAGGTTGGCGAGGCCCACCCCGACGGCGTTCTGCAGCACGGCGAGGAGCGAGGCGAGCCCCCAGAAGATGAGGACCTGCTTGCCGCCGATCTTCAGGAGCCCGAGGCTGGCGCCGAGCCCGATGGCGGTGAAGAAGGCGATCATCAACGGCGATTGCAGCCGGGTGTCGAACTCGAAGGCCAGGACGCCGGTCTGCCGGAGCGCCAGGGCGACGGCGGCGAAGACGAATCCGCCCACCACCGGGGCGGGGATGTTGAACCGGTCCAGCACACCCACCTTCCGCCGGATCCCGTACCCGGCAAAGAGGACGAGCGCGGCCAGCGCGACCGTCTGCATCATGTCCAGCGACACGGTGGTGGGCATCGGTGGTCCGGTGTTCGGGAAAGAAAGGAGAACGCCTAGGCCTTGGCTGGCTTCGGCGGGAGCGACGACGCGTACCGGGCGCCGCGGGTGACCCACTCGCCGAGCGACGCGTCGGTGGCGAGCGCCGGCGGGTCCACGAACACCATCCCGGTCATCGGCCGGCCGGTGAAGTCCATCGGTCGCACATGCGGACGCGCGAGCGCCTCCTGGTACCCGTCGGCGCCGATCCGGACCATCAGCGTGCTGCCGACGATGCCGGCGCACATGTGCCCGTTGACCAGGAAGCAGAGCCCGCCGAACATCTGCTTCTCGGCTAAGCCGGCTGTGCCTGTCAGCGCGCGGCGGACGCGCTCCCCGAGCGCGGCGTCATGGGCCATGCGACCGACCGGCGATCACGGGGACAACGGTGGCGCCCCACCGCGGGATTCCCGGAACGCGTGGGCTACCGCCTCCAGCCCGATGGACACGATCAGGCCGGTGAGGAGAACCCCCGCCAGTGCGATGACGAGCGCCAGCCATCGCGACCGGCGCATGGTCGGGCGCCTGTCGCCGAAGTTGATCGTGGTCGCGGTGATGAAGGCGAAGTACACGGCCTCGTGGGGCTCCCAGCCCTCGAGCGCGCCGATGCGCAGCCCCAGCGCGGCGATGAACCCGATCAGCACGGCGAAGATCGGCCAGAGGTAGAAGAGTCCCCTGGCGTAGATCTCGATGAAGTCGAGCACGAACGTCATGGACCAGTCCCCGCCCGGCTGGAGGTGGATGCCTGCGAGAAAGCTACGGCCGCGTCGCCGGGGCCGCGAGTGGAGCCACGAGCGCGTTCCGTTCGCGCAGCAGGCGCAGCACCTCGCCGACCGGCAGGGCCTCGACCGTGTGGCCGTTGCCGGTGACGGTGGTGGCGGCGAAGAGCGCGTTGTCGATGGCCTCCTCGGTGGCCTCGATCACGCCGGCGAAGAGCGGGTTCATCGCATCGTTGCCGAGCTCGGTGGAGGGGCGCAACGGGGCGCCGGCGGGCCGGCGGACGGCGGCGTTCGTGGAGAATGAGAGCACGTAGTCGCCGGATCCGTTGCCGGCCGTGGCCCCCGTCCGCCCGAGCCCGATCGTGGCGCGTGACGCCAGCCGCTCGAGGTTCCGGTCGGAGAGCGGTGCGTCCGTCGCAACGACGATCATGACGGAGCCGGTCGGTCCCTTCGGCGCCTCGGCCCCTGTCAACCCGTCGCGGCCGAGGAGCCGGCCGACCGGCACCCCCATGAGGAGGAGGTCGCCGCTGCCGCCGAAGTTGGTCTGCACCAGGACACCGACGGTCCAGGTGCTGTCACCCACGCGAACCCGCCGCGACGACGTGCCGATGCCCCCCTTCCACCCGAGCGTGCTGGTGCCGGTGCCCGCGCCCACGCTCCCTTCCGCCACCGGGCCGGAGCGCGCGCCAGTCAGCGCAGAGACCACGTCGTCGGCCGAGATCGGGCGTTCCCGGATCGCGTTGAGGTACGAGTCGTTGGTCTCCCCGACCACCGGGTTGATGGAGCGGACGGTCCCCATCCCCGGCTGGGCCAGCAGGTAGGCGGCCATGGCGTCCGCCGCCTTCCAGACACAGAGGGTGCAGGTCAGGAGGATCGGCGTCTCGAGCTCGCCGAGTTCGCGAAGTTGCGTCGAGCCGACGAGCTTGCCGAAGCCGTTGATGACGAAGAGTGCCGCCGGGACCCGGTCGCGATAGATGTTCCCGCCATGCGGAAGGATGGCGGTGACCCCGGTGCGGATGGAGTCGCCCCGGATGACGGTGGTCTGGCCGACCAGGACCCCCGGGACGTCGGTGATGGCGTTGAGCGGACCGGTGGGGAGGACGCCGGGCGCGACGCCCAGGGCACGGGGGCGCGGCCGGTCCTGGGCCGCCACGGAGGATGTCGCCAGCAGGACCAGCGGCAGGGCGAGCAGGGCGCCGTATCGAATCGAAAGGCGAAGGAGACGCATCATGGAGTCCCGGTTGTTGTCAGCAGTGCGCCGGCGATCCGCTCCACCGTCTTGAGGGCGGCGGCCGCCTCGCGCCCCCGGCCAGGCCGCATGGCCCGGCCGAACTCGGACAGCATGGAGCGGTGCACCGCCGACTGCAGCGCGGTGTACGCGCGTCGGGTCGGCTGACCTGGCGAAGGCGCCCGGACCTCATTCGCCTCACGGCGCACCCGCTCGAGGAGAAGGTGGCGGTCGTGCAGCACGCCGAGCGCGTCCTGCAGGGCGGCAAGGCGATCGACGGCGCGAGGGCCGCCGCGGAAGCCGGCGCCCAGCGACTCGAGGAGGTATCGGAGGTGCTTCACGGCCAGCCGCGCCTGGTGAGCCTCCAGTACCTGCTCCGGCGACTGCACCGCCTCGAGCGTGCGGCGCACCTCCACGGCCCCAGCCCGGAGCAGACGGCCGAGGGCGACGGCCATCGACGGCTCGCCCAGGGCAGCGTCGAGCGGCACGCGGACCTCGTACTTCCGCAGCTGCCGGTCGAGCTTGCTTCCGGCGAGCGGCAACTCCTCTGCCATCAGCGCCAGCGCCCGTGCCAGCGCGTCAATCCCCTCCGCCTCGAGCCGCTCCGCGAGCGCCGCTGCGGCACCGGAAGCGAGCCGTCCGAGCCGGACCGTCGGCTGGGCGAGCCAGTGTCGCTGCACCTCGAGGTCTCGTGCATCGCCGGTGCGGCGGGAAATCCGGTGCAGCCGTTTGAGGGTTCCGCGGCCGACGGTGTCGTCAAGCTCGGGCGCGAAGGCGCGGAGCCAGGTGCGGAGTCGCCGGAGGGCGACGCGAAAGTCGTGGAGCGCGTCCTCCGCGGGAGGCCGCTCGCCGGCCGGCGCGGCTCGGCGCACCCGCCGGAGCCGCTCGCGGGCGATCACGCGCGCCGCGTACCGGCCGGGTCGGGCCAACAGGTCGGGCTTCAGGAGGGGCGGCGGAGGAGTGGGGCTCATGCCCTGGCTTCGGTTCCGGGGAGCGGTCGCGCCCGGCTTGCGCGGCGGCGGACGGCCCTGTAATTCCCTGTGTCGCCCGCCGTGCCGGATCAACCCGAACCGGCCCGCACCCGATGATACCCTCCAGGAGGCCGTTCATGAAGCATGCGATGATCCCCGCCCTGCTCCTCGCCGCCGCCGCGGCGTCCTGCGCCCCGCCCCCCGCCGCTCCGCCGGCCGGCGACGGCGCCGTCGTCGCGTCGGTGACACCTCGCTTCAACGACCTGGCCGGCTGGCTGGTCCAGACCGTGGAGCAGGTGCCCGACAGCCTGTACGGCTACAAGCCGAATCCGGCGGTACGCAGCATGGCGGAGCTGATGGGGCATGTCGCCAACGCCCACTACACCTTCTGTGCGGGCGCGCTGGGCACCGCGGAACCGGAACACGCCGACTTCGAGAAGGTCACCGACAAAGCCACGCTCGTCGAGGCCATGAAGGCCTCCGTGGCCTTCTGCAACACCGCGTACCAGATGTCGGACGCCGACGCGATGAAGGAGACCCAGTTCTTCGGGTCCACCATGACGCGGCTGGCGGTGCTGGTCTGGAACGCGACGCACGACGGCGAGCACTACGGCAACCTCGTGGTCTACATGCGCGCCAACGGCATGGTTCCGCCGTCGAGCCAGGGCGGCAGCTGACGGTTGGGCCACTCACGTCGGGGCGGATCGGTCGGATCCGCCCTCGGCGTGCCGCTCAGCGCGTGCCGCCCCACCGGTACGTCCAGGTGACCACGAAGGTGTCGAAGTCTGTGCCGGTGCGAGTCCAGACGCCGGTCGTCCAGTAGAGCTTGAGGGAGTTCGGCTTCCCGATCGGGAAGACCAGCACCGCCCCCGCCCGCGAATTCTCCTGCATTGTCGACGGCGTCCCGCCGTTGAGGCTCGACTCTCCCCCCGCATAGTAGATCACGCCCACCCCGCCCCAGATGCCCGACCGGGAAATCCAGAGCGCATTGAACTGCCCGGAGTACAGTCCCGCCTGTGATTGCGTGTTGCCGTCCAGAAAGTCGGTATTGTCGGTGAAGAACGTGGCGGCGAAGAGCGCCTCGAGCGTCAGCCGTCCGATTGCCTTCGAAACCGCGAGTTCCGGCTTGAAGGACCACCGGTTGGTGCCGATGTTGACCAGCCGGCTGGGGTCGTACTGGCCGAGCGGGGCGGTCACCCGGAACCCGGCGCCGACCAGGAAATTCTGCCGGTAGGTGGGAAACTCGCGGAGGGTCAGCGCCGGGGCGCCCAGGAAGTTGACGCTGATGTGGGCCGTGGGGTCGGTGAGGCCGCACACGTTGCGGGTCACGAGGTTGCCGTTCTGCTCCGCCTGCCCGTCGATGCAGGCCCCGCCCAGGGCTGCATCGACCTTGCCGGACAGGCCCCAGAGGTCGAGCGCGCGGGCATATCCCGCCGTCGGGCCGTGGATGTCGAGCTCGGCGTTCTCGAGCGCAAGCGCCGCGTCGAATAGCACGTTGCCGGTGGAATATCCATACGCGAGACTGGCGAAGTTGATTCCCACCGGGGTGTTCACGAACGAACGGGGGTCGAGGCTCTGGCCGAACGCGGGCGTCGTGGCCGCGAGCAGCGCCAAGAGGAGAAACCGCCTCATCGGGCGTCGTCGGCGGTCGGACCGTAGATCGAGGGCAGGGGAACGTCCAGCATGCGGAGGTAGACGCTCAGCTGACCGCGGTGGTGGATGATGTGGCTGATCATGAAGGAGCGGAGCACGGCCGCGCGGGGCATGGAGAAGATGACGGCGCCGCCGTTCTTGAGGGCCCACGGCACCATGAGTCCTTCGTCGGTGGCGGACGCGAGGGCGTCACGCGTGGCAGTCGTGTTGGCGTCAAAATGAGCCAGCAACGCGCTGGTGGTGGAAAAGACCACCGGGATCCGAGGCGGGCCACCCGGCGGGTTCACGTCCCGTTCCGTCTCCTGGATGATTAACGGGCCAAACCCGACCAAATTCGTGATGTGCTGGGCCAGGGCGCCCAGCGAGGTCGACTTCGGGTGCGGCTTCCACGACGCGCTCGCCTCAGGTACGCGCGAGAGGAGGGCGCGTGTGGTCGCCATTTCGTGGTCGAACTGCGAGAGCAGGAGCTCGGCGAGCATCAGGGTGCCTCTGTGCAGCGAAGTGACTTCGCGGGCCGGAGAGCCGCGCCGGCGGGCTCCCGAAGCTTACTGCGGCCAGAGCCAGCCGAACACCCCGGCCGTCAGGCAGGCGTACAGGAGCCCGTCGATCGTCGAAGTCAGCGTCGAACGCAGCGCGCGGCTGTACCAGATGCGCATCTGCCACAGCGCCATCGCGTAGCAGGCGAAGGCGGTGACGCCGGCGAAGCGGAACACCTCGAGATACGACGCCCCGACCGGGAGCGCCCGGCTGGTCACATAGGCGGCGATCAGGCTCACGACGACGATGTACACGAACCACTGCGTCAGTTGCTTGCCCATGGTGAAGGGGCCGTTCGGGAGCACCGTGAGAATGAGGATCGGTCCCTTCTTGAGCTTTTCCTGGAACTCCGGCGTCTGCATGTCCTTGTGCTCCAGGCACCGGGGCACCATGTAGTCGCCGGGCGGGATGGCGAAGGGCCGGAGGGCGTTCATGACGCCGTCCTCGTTCGGCACCGGCGGATACTCGCCCTTGTGCCAGGGCGTCATCATGTGGATGACGGCGCTGATCATGAAGACGACGACAGCCGACAGCAGGATGGGCATCCAGAGCGCGGTGATTGTTGCCATGACGTCCTCCAGGAGTGGGACACAAGCGTAGCCCGCCCCTCGAGGGGGCCAGGGGGTTGCACGGGGGATAGTCTGCGCGCCGGAGGACGGTTCCGCTGGGGGCGCCGGGAACCGTCCCGGGGCCCCTGTCGTATATACTGAGTGGTTCAGGCACCTCATCAAGGAGCACCTGCAGTGTCCATCAGGCCAGTCAAGGAAATCATCCAGGCCCAGCCCACCATGGAAGGGGCGGGCGTCAAGTTGCATCGCGCCTTCGGGTTCGGGAAGACCGACGAGTTCGACCCCTTCCTCCTCTTCGACGACTTCCGCAACGAGCGTCCCGCCGACTACCTGGCGGGCTTTCCCTGGCATCCGCATCGCGGCATCGAGACGATCACCTACGTCCTGGCCGGCACGGTGAGCCACGGCGACAGCCTGGGCAACCAGGGGTCGCTCGGCGCCGGCGACGTGCAGTGGATGACGGCGGGCCGGGGAATCCTCCACCAGGAGATGCCGCAGGGCGATGCCCAGGGACGGATGCACGGCTTCCAGCTCTGGGCGAACCTCCCGTCGCAACTGAAGATGACCGCGCCCCGCTACCAGGACGTCACCGCCGCGGACATTCCCGAGGTCACCGACGACGACGGCACGCGGGTGCGCGTCATCTGCGGCGAGTTCTGGGGCCGCTCCGGCCCGGTGGACGGCATCGCCTCCGCCCCGCGGTACCTGGATGTCTGGGTGCCGCCGGGCCGGCGGACGACCCTGCCTGCCGAGGCGGCGCGCAACACCTTCGCCTACGTGTTCGAGGGGGAGGGGGACTTCCGGAACTCGTCGGCGCCGCGGGGCGTGCTCACCGAGGGCAGCGATGGCGACGACACCCTGGTCCGCGAGACGACCGGCAACCGCTCGCTGGTGCTCTTCGACCGGGGCGACGACGTGACCGTCCAGGCGGGGGAGCGGGGGATGCGCTTCCTGCTGGTGTCGGGCCGCCCGATCCAGGAGCCGGTGGCGTGGTACGGCCCCATCGTGATGAACACCCAGCAGGAACTCCGTCAGGCCTGGCAGGAGCTCCAGGACGGGACCTTCATCCGGTCTTGACATCGCCGGTGAAGAAGGGCGCCAGCGTCGTGATCGTGATGGTGAGCGGCACCGCCAGAATGGCGCCCACCGGGCCGAGCACGAAGGCCCAGAACATCAGCGAGACCACGATCAGCAGTGGCGACAGTCCGAACCCTGAGCCCATCAGTTTCGGCTTCACGACGTTGTCCGACAGCAGGTTGGACACGAGGAGCACGCCGAGCAGGATCGCGGCACGGGTGACGCCGTGCTCCAGCAGGGTCACGGCCACCGGCGGCAGCATCGCGATCGCGAAGCCGAAGGGAACGAAGTTGAGGAGAAAGAGGAGCACGGCCCAGACCATCGGGAAGTCGGTGCCGAGGGCCAGCATTGCCACGAGGTTCACCACCGCCAGCCCCGCCCCGATGAGCCCGGTGAGGGCGACGAAGCGCCGGACGCTCACGCTCACCTCGTCGAAGCGACTGCGCATGCCCCCGGCGCCGCCTTCCGCGTCCTTCCTGGCCGGCAGCTCGAGCAGGATCAGGGCCACGAGGATCAGCGCGAAGAAGCTGTAGCCGAGCGCGCTGAGGGCCCCACCGACGACGCGCTGCACCACGGCCACCATCCGGGCGGTGTCGGGCTTGAGCACCTCGTGGACATCCACGCCCCGCGCCGTCAGGAAGCCCTCCAGACCGGCCAACAAGCTGGTCAGCGCCGCCTGGTAGGTGGGCAGCTTGTCCTGGAGGCCCGACAGGGCCCTTCCCAGCGTTCCGACCACGAACACCCCGATGACCAGCGACCCGACGATCGTCAGCAGCACGGCGGTGGCGTGCTTGCGCCCACGCCTTTCCAGCCAGTACGTGATCGGGGAGACGCTCATCGCGAGCAGGACCGAGATGAGCAGCAGGTTGACGGTGGCTGCCGCGGCGTGCAGGGCGGCGGCGATGATGATGACGCAGGCCACGAGCACGGTGGAGCGATAGAGCGGGGAAAGCGTCGCGTCGGACATGATGGGCTCCGGCTAGTGGTGGGGCGAGGAGACTTCCTCGACCGCCTCGGTGTAGCGCAACACGGGGGCGCGCAGCGTGGCCGTCCCTGCGCGCGCAAAGTGGAGCTCGAGCGTGACGGTGTCGCCGGCCGCGAGCCGCCTGGTCAGGCCGTGCAGCATCAGGTGGTAGGAGCCCGGCGCGAGCCGGACCGGCCCGCCGGGCGGAATCGGGAGCGCCGCCGCCACCTGCATCCTGTTCGCCACCATCTCGTGCAGCAGCACGGAGTCTGCCTCGGGGGAGCGGGCAGCCGTGAGCGTGTCGGCCTCGAAACCGAGGTTATCGATGGACAGGAAGACCGAGGCTTCGGAGGGAGAGGGGGGCGCCGGGACCACCGCGTGGGAGATCGAGATGTCGCCAGCGGTGGCTCCGCCCCCGCGGTCCGGCCGACAGGCGAGGGCCACCGCCGCCAGGAGGATGACCCCGCGCGCCGAGGTCATGGGGCGCGCAGGAGTCGGGTCAGCGCGCGGTCGAGCGCCGAGGCGAACGCCTGCCGCGCACGGGCGTCGAAGGGGGGCGGTCCCCCCGTGACGATGCCGTTCGTGCGGGCCTGGTCCATGAAGTCCCGGATCGAGAGCCGCTCCCCGATCGTCTCGACAGTGTGCTCATCCCCGCGGGGATCGAGCACCGCCACGTGCTTCGGTACCAGGAGCGCGGCCAGGGGGATGTCCTGCGTCACCACGAGGTCGCCCGCCACTGCGTGCTCGACGATGTGCCCGTCGGCCACGTCGGGCCCGCCGTCGACCCAGACCGCGGTGACATGCGGGTTGCCGGGCGGAGTCTGCAGCCGTTGGTTGGCCACGAGCACCGTCTCCAGCTTCAGTCGCCTGGCGGCGCGATAGACCAGTTCCTTCACGTCCCGCGGCGTGGCGTCGGCGTCGATCCAGATCTTCAGGGTGCGCCTCCACGATCGACGAATCCGGCTGCATCGCGAACCACTGCAATCAAGGCACGGCGCGTGGTGGCCGCCAGTACCCTGCGCCCCTCGCGCTCCGTTGCACAAAGGGCACCGGTCCCCGTAGTATGGATGCGGCCCCATGAATCCCTCGCCCCGCATCAGCGCCATCGTCCCCAGCTACAACCGCCCCGACCTGCTCCGCCGGGTGCTCCTTGCGCTTGCCGCCCAGACCCGGCGGGTGGACGAGCTCGTCATCACCGACGACGGCTCCAGTGTGGACGTCCCGGCGGGCGTGGCTGACGTCCTCCCCGGCCTTCCCTTTCCGGTCACCTTTCTCTCGCAGCCGGACGAGGGCTTTCGCGCGGCCAAGTGCCGCAACAACGGCATCCGCGAGGCGACGGGCGACTTTCTGGTCTTCGCCGACCAGGACATTCTCTTCGCCCCGGGCTACGTCGAATTCTGCCTCCGGCACGCCCGCCCGCGGCAGTTCCTGGTCGGGTACCCCGTCCGCCTGACCGAGGCCGAGACCGCGACCATCACCGACGACCTGATCCGTGCCGGGCGGGTGACCGACCTCGTCCACGACGCCGGCCGGCGCAAGGTGCTCAGCCAGTTCCGGAAGGAGCGGTGGTACCTGGTGCTGCACGCGCTGCACCTCAGGCCCTTCGGCCCCAAGCTCCGCAGCGGAGTGTTCGCGGCATGGCGGGAGGACCTGCTGACCGTCAACGGCTTCGACGAGGAGTTCCGCGGCTGGGGCAACGAAGACGACGACCTCGGCCGCCGCCTCCACCGCGCCGGGATCAAGGGCCGGAACGTGTTCTCCGAGCCGCTCTCCGTGCACATGTACCACCCGCCACACCACCAGTCGGGCAAGCGCACCAACGAGGAGTACCACGCGCGGCGGGTCCGCGAAATCCGGCGCGGCGCCGTCCGCGCGCACCACGGAGTCGAGCACCCGCTGGGCGACGTCTGGCCGACGCGCACGGTCCTTCGCGTGCCGGGCCGATAACGTGGGATGGCGCCATCGGCTCGCGTTTCGCTTCGTCGGCGGCCGTGTCCCGACCCCGGCGTCGTGCCTGCAGGGCGGCGCGATCCGGCTCAACTGGTGGAACCCGATTCCCAACCTGGGCGACGCCGTCTCCCCGCTCATCGTGAGCCATCTCTCCGGCCGGCCCGTCGTCCACACTGGAGACCGGGCGCGTGGGAAGCTGGTGGCGGTCGGCTCGATCCTGAACCGGGCCCGCGACGGCGACGTGGTCTGGGGGTCCGGGCTCATCAGCGCCGAGTCACGGCCGAAGGGGACGCGCATCCTCGTCACCGCCGTCCGCGGCCCGCGCACCGCCGCCCGCCTCCGCGGGCTGGGCATCGACTGCCCGGACGTCTTCGGCGACCCGGGGTGCCTCCTGCCGCGCCTGTACCCCCGCCCGCACGGCACCACCCCGCGCCATGAGCTGGGGGTGATCCCGCATCACCGGGACCAGGAACTCGTCGCGTCCCGCGATCCGGCGATCCGCCTGGTGGACATCATGTCCGGCCCGGAGGCGTTCCTCGCCGCGCTCTGGGACTGCCGGCGGGTGGTCTCCTCGTCGCTGCACGGGATCATCTTCGCCGAGGCCTATGGCATCCCGGCGCACTGGCTGGAACTGTCGGACCGGGTGCTGGGTGGGGGCCACAAGTTCGCCGACTACTATGAGGGAACCGGGCGAGAGCGTCCCGAGCCGCTCACGCTCGCCACGATGAGCGCGCAGCCGGCGTGGACCCCGCCGACCGCCGGCGGCGCCGACCGGCTCGCCGCCGCGTTCCCGTTCCCGCGCGGCGCAGCGTGAACCTCGCGGCCGGGCGGTTCCTGGTTCCGCGCCGGTACGAGGGGAATCCCTACGTCGCCAAGTTCGTGACCCTCTTCGAGCTGGTCGCCGGGCGACTCGGCGCCCGCGTGGTGTTCTGCGACGATGTCACCGAACGCGACCTGCCGGCCGACTGTCCCTTCGTCGTCGTGCTCAAGCCGGTGCAGTGGGGTCGTTCCGAAGGGTTCCGCGGGCTGTTGTCGCTGCCGGGTCGGATTCGGGTCTTCGGGCTCTGGGACGACATCCACCAGGGCACCAGGGGAACGAGGTACCTGAGCCGCGACCGCTGGATCCTGACCCGTTTCTTCCGGCGGTGCGACGCGATCCTCTGCACCTCGCACGACCCCTTCGTGCAGTGGTACCCCCGGCACGCCGCCAAGCTGGTCCACTTTCCGCACTTCTTCCGCACGGCCGATTTCCGGGCCGTGCCCTACAACGACGCGCCGATCGAGCGATGCGTCCTCTCGGGCGCCGTCGGGCGCTTCTATCCCGTGCGCAAGATCGCCGCGCGCAATCCCGATGTCGTGACGCTCAGGCATCCCGGGTACGGCGACGCGCCGGGGCGGGAAGTCCCCGGCCTGTTCGGGGAGGCGTACGCGCGGGAACTGTCGCGCTATCGCTGCGCGGTCACCTGCAGCGCCGTCATCGGGTACGTCGTGGCCAAGTACATGGAGCTGCCGGCCGCCGGCTGCCTGCTGCTCGCCACCTACACCAGCGATCTCGACCGCCTCGGCTTCGAGGACGGCGTGAACTACGTGCGAGTGGATGAGGAGTCGTTCGACGGGAAGCTTGCGGAGGTCCTGGCGGCACCCGAGGCTTTCGAGCGAATTCGGCGGGCCGGGTTCGAGATGGTGCGTGGCCGGCACTCGGACGACCACCGGGCGGAGCAGCTCGAACAATTGATCCGGGAGCGGTGCGCCACGCGCGCCGGCTAGGGGAGGGCCCGGCCGTAGAGCTGAATCGTCGCCGCGCCGCCGGGCCACTCGATGGGCCCCTCGAATTCGAACCCGAGCTTCTCCAGCACGCGGATGGAACCGCGGTTGTCGGCCTGGACGATCGCCACGAGCCGGGTCAGGCCGAAGGCGGTCCTCCCGTGCTCCACCACCGCCGATCCCGACTCGACGGCGTAGCCCCGGGACCAGAACGCCGGCCGGAAGGCGAAGCCGATGTCCACGTCGGGGAGGGTCTCCCGCTTCAGCAGCCCGCAGAGCCCGATCGGCGCGCCGTCTTCCTTCCTCAGCACCAACCAGAGCCCGAACCCGAACGCCTCGTAGCTTGCCATCGCGCCGTTCCGGACGTAGGCGCGCGCCTCCTCCACAGTGCGCACACCCCGGTCGCCGATGTACTGGTGGAATGAGGGCTCGTTCAGGAGGGCCAGCATGAACTCGGCGTCGTCCTCGGTGAGCCGACGCAGCGTGAGGCGCTCGGTCTCGAGCACGACGGTAGGGCCGTTCACATCGGCGGCGTTCATGCCGTCAACGCGGCGGCGAGTTTGCGGACGGTGGTGATGTTGCGCGCGGTAGCCGGCCCGCGGAGCGCCTTTTCCAGCCTGGCGGGGGTCACCTTCGAGTCGCTGATCCTGCCGTGGCGGAGCCAATAGGCCTCGCGTCCCCGAACGTGGAAGGCATCGGTGTCGGTCTGGAGGGACAGGAGCGCCTCCTGGGCGGGGGTGTCGAGGGGCTGCTTGAGAAAGATGACGGACAGGGCGTGGTCGGCGCCGAGCGGCTCGGCGGCGGGGAAGGGGCGGTGGGCCACGATTTCGGCGAGTTCGCCGGGGCGCCGGAGAAAGGTGGCCACCTCGTAGCCGAGCGCCTGGCGCAGGTGTGTCTCGATTGAGCGCTCGATCCGCGCGCCAGCACCTCCCCGCGCCGAGAAGAGGACGTTCCCGCTGGCGATGACGGTGGCGACGTCCTCGAACTTGAGCGACTCGAAGAGCGCCCGGAGCCGTGCCATGGGAACGACATGTCCCCCGACGTTGATGGCGCGGAGCAGCGCGACGTACCGGGTCAGGCGTCCTCCGTGCCTTGGGGCAGGGACCGCCGCTCGCCTTGTGTGCCCGTCGCGAGCAGCCGCTCCGCGAACTCCAGCCGGCCCTCCACCTCGGCGAGCCGCCTCTCCACCAGTTCGAGGCGCTCGAGCCGGTCCTCGAGCTGCGCCAGGAGGATCGGCTGCTGCACGGCCTGCTTCCGGAGGTGGCTGACGAGCAGCGTCCCGACCCAGACCGCGCCGGTGATGGCCCCGGTCGCGAGTGCCCACATCACGATAGCGCCCATTCAGCTCCCCTGGCATGCGGTCATGCCGGCGGCCGCGTTGATGTCCTCGGTTTCCAGCACTGGCCGCGGATACCCGTGCGCCGCCACCTCGAGCATGGCCCGCCCGACGTTGACCGAGGTGGTCACGTGCGTCGGGGCGAGGCGCTGGAGGAGCGGATAGAGCGGGCCTAGCAGGGTGTACGCCGCCCGGTAGAGACCCGTCTTGGACTGGACTCCCGCGAGCGGCTGGATGTACCCGGGGCGGAACATGTACGCCGCCCGGAACGGCAACGCAAGCAGCGCCTGCTCGGTCTGCCCCTTGACGCGCGCCCACATCACCCGCCCGCGCCCGGTGCTGTCGGTGCCCTCGCCCGACACGTAACAGCACACCACGCCCGGGGCGGCGTCGAGCACGGCGCGCGCGGCCGCGAGGGTGAGGTCGTAGGTCAGCCGGCGGTACTCGTCCTCGCCGAGCCGGAAGGAGGACACCCCGAGACAGAAGAAGCAGGCGTCGGCTCCCTCGAAGGCGCTCCGCAACGGGGTGAAATCGAAGAAGTCCCGGTGCCGCACCTCGCGAAGCTTGGGGTGCGTAACGCCGCCGGCGCTCCGCACCACCGACACCACCGAATCCACCCGTGGATCGGCGAGACACTCCG
Organism: Gemmatimonadota bacterium; assembly: GCA_022710485.1. GTDB lineage: Bacteria > Gemmatimonadota > Gemmatimonadetes > Gemmatimonadales > GWC2-71-9 > SPDF01. The sequence continues at coordinate 22,964 of JAKLGU010000010.1, forward strand.
CGAGCACCCCGCTCCCGACCATGCCGGTGGCCCCGAAGAGGATGACCTTCACCTCGAGCCCCTGCTCATGCGGTCGTGACCTCCAGCACCGGCTTCCCCAGGACATCGAGGCGGGGCCGGACACCCAGCCCGGGCTCGTGCGACGCGGCCAGGAACCCGTCCACCCGCTGCGGCGCGCCGTCGGCGAAGCTCACCGAACCGTACGAGTTGAAGTCGGTGGCCGAGAAGAGGAACCGCTCGGGCGTGCTGTGGGCCAGGTGGGCGATGGCCGCCGTCGTGATGTCGCCGCCCCAGGTGTCCTCGATGGTCATCGCGATGCCGAGCGACACGCAGAGGTCGCGGATCTGCCGCGCGCGGGTCAGGCCGCCCACCTTCGAGATCTTCAGGTTGATGACGTCCATCGCCTGGTCGGCGATGCCCCGCACCACCGCGTCGAGGCTGTCGATCACCTCGTCGAGCACGAAGGGGCGGTTGGTGTGCCGCCGGACCGCGAGACATTCCTCGTAGCTGTAGCACGGCTGCTCGATGTAGACGTCCACGTCGCGGACGGCGTCGGCCACCCGGACGGCGGCGTGCTGGGTCCAGCCGGTGTTGGCGTCGGCGATCAGGACATCACCCCGTTGGAGCTTCGTCGCCGCGGCGCGGATCCGGTCGATGTCGGTGTCCGGGTCGCCGCCCACCTTGAGCTGGAACTTCCGGTAGCCCTCGGCGCGGTACTGGGCGATGCGGCCGGCCATCGCCTCCGGCGACTCCTGTGAAATGGCGCGATAGAGCGCAAAGCGCTCGCCGACGTGGCCGCCCATCAGCGTCGCGACCGACAGCCCCGCCTCCTGGCCGAGAAGGTCCCAGCACGCCATGTCGATCGGCGACTTCACGTAGGGATGCCCGCGCATCGCGGCGTCCATCCTCCGGTTCACCTCGCCCAGCGCCAGGGGGTCCATGCCGAGCAGGTACGGGGCCAGCTCGGCGATCCCGGTGCGCGCGCCGCGGGCGTAGGCCGGCAGGTAGGCGGGACCCAGCGGGCAGACCTCGCCCCAGCCGGAGCGCCCGGTGTCGGTCACGACTTCGACCACCGTGGAGTCGAACACCGAGACGGAATTGCCGCCCGACCACTTGTAGCTGCCCTCGAGCAGGGGGAGGTCGACCTGGTAGGCGCGAATGGCCGTGATCTTCATACGGTCTCCTGGAGGGCCGAGCGCCACATCAGCGCCGAGGTGTAGATAAGGACGCCGACGACGAGCCACCGTACGGCATCGAGCGGGAGCGAGGTGACGAGGAACGCCGCCACCAGCACGCCGGGAATGCCGCCGAGGGTCAGGCCGAGCGCGGTGCGGCGGTGGAAGCGCTTGGCGGGAATGAACCGCGCGGCAGCGAGTGGCAGGGTCAGCGCCGCCGATCCCATCATGATGGGAAAGGCGGCGGTCGGGTTCATCCCGAGCAGGCTGACAAGCGCCATGCAGGGGGCGTAGTTGCCGATGCCGAGGCTGGTGAGCGCGCCAATCAGGGCATTCACGGCGACGCCGATCAGGAGCGCGGCGCCCGTCAGGGCCAGCGCATCGCCGCCGGCGGGGAAGACGTGGACCTGGCGCAGGAAGATGAAGGCGGCGGTGGCCAGCAGGGCCGCGGCGAGGGCGCGCTGGATGGTGCGTCGGGGCCAGCCGACCACGATGCCGGCCCCAAACCAGGCGCCGAGGGCGCTGGCGCCGATCATCGCGACGAGCGTAAGGAGTTCGACACGGACCACCGTGATGTAGAGAACCGCCTCGAGGATCGTGGGGAGCGCGTGCCCCACGTTCAGGGTGCCCGGAATGTCCTCGTCCTCGACCAGCTTCCCCAGCTTGAGGGCCGTGGTCGTGGTCGCAAAGGAGCCCACCCCGAGCGTATCGAGGAAGTCGATGACGAATCCGAGGCCGAGCAGGCCGGCGAAGGGGGGGCGCCTGGACGCGGCGAGTGGCCTCTCGCCCATCTAGGTGGCCCGGGGCCCGGCCGCCCATGCCTTGGCCCACGCGCCGAACCCGGTCGACGTGACGCCGAACTCGCGCTCCAGCGCCGGGATGTCGGCGTTGTAGCCCACCCGCTCGAACCACTCCAGCATCAGGGCGAAGTCCTCACTGTTCTTCCGGATCTCGGACATGGGAAGCTGGACGTACTCGATGGCGCGGCCGAGCGCGGTGCCGATGTGGCGCGTCGCTTCGGCCATGGTAAGCGCCTCGCCCGCCAGATCGATCTCGCGGCGGTTGAGCCGGGCGGCGTCGGTGAACGCGCGGGCGCCATAGACGCCGATGTCCCGGACGGCGATCATCTGCAGCGCGGTGTCGGGCCGGAGCCCCGAATAGATCTTGTCGCCGTTCAGGAACCAGGCGCTGACCATGTTCTCCATGAAGAACACCGGCCGCAGGATCACGTGGGAGGGGAACCCCAGCGCCCGGACCGTCCCCTCGATCCGCCACTTGTTCTCGAAGTGCGGGATGCCGGTGGCGCGGTGCGCCGATCCGACGGAGCTGTAGACGTAGTGCTGGACATCGGCCTCCCGGGCGAGCCGGGCGATGCGGTGGCCCTGCTCTTCCTCCCCTTCCACCCCGGCTTCCCAGGTGTTCTGGACGGCGAAGACGCCCCAGGCGCCGGTGAGCGCGTTCCGCAGCGACGCCTCGTCGTTCAGGTCGCCCTGGACGATCGTGACGCCCTTCTGCTTGAGCGCCGCTGCGGCCGGGCTGTCCGGCTTGCGGGTCATGCCCTTCAACTGGAACCCGGCCCCGGCGAGCTCGGCCGCGACGGCGCCGCCCTGCTGTCCCGTGGCGCCAGTGATGAGAATCGTCTTGGGTGTCGGCATGGAACCGTCCTTGAGCGCGTGAGTAGGTGAGTATGGTACGATGGTCCGATGATACCCGGCAACCGGTCCCAGGTTCGCCGGCTAGCAGCCCTGTCCGGCGGGCGGCCTCGGCTGGAGGAGGAGGGCCCGGAACCGCGGATCGCCGGCGATCGGATCGAAGGGCGGATCGCACCGCAGATGGAGCTGGAAGTGGAGGTTCTGCCTCGGGGCGAACCGTAGGAGCCAGGCCAGCGCGCGATCGGCGTCCCCCAGCGCGCCATACGCCTGGGCCAGATAGACCGCGGTATGCAGCGGCGCCGGGTTGTACGTGCTCGCAATCGAATCGGCCTGTGCAAGGAGGAGGCGGGCCTCATCGAGCCGCCCAGCATGCGCGTTCGCAAATGCGCTTCCAGCCAGCGCGTTCGCCACCTCGACATTGGTGCTGAGCCGCCGTGCGGCGTCAAACGCCGTGACGCTCCGCACGGTATCGCCCTGCCCGATCGCCGCGAGGCCGGCCAGCGTGCGTCCGAAGAGATAGCTGGGGTCCACGGCGATGGCGGTGTCAGCCCAGGCGGCGGCACTGTCGTACTCCCGGCGCCAGTAGTGGGCCTGTGCCAGGAAGCCGAGGCCCTGCGTGTACGACGGATTCAGCGCAACGCTGCGGCGCCATGCGGCGATGGCGCCAACGAGGTCCCCCGTCTCGGCCAGGTTGCGCGCGAGGGTATGCCAGGCACGGGGGTTGGTCGAGTCGAGGGCGAGGGACTGCCGGACGGCGTGCAGCGACGGCCGGTCGTCGGTGGGATCCACCTGCTGGGTGACGATGGCCTGCGTGAGCCAGGCCGTCGCACTTCCCGAGTCCGCGGCGAGCACGCGGTCCACCGATGCGACCGCCAGATGGAGCAGGCTGTCACGAGGCAGGCCGGGCACGATGAACTCCCGCTCCAGGGCGCGTGCGTAGGAGGAAGCGAGGCCGGCCCACGCCGGCATGTAGGTCGAGTCGCGCACGATCGCCGCATTGAACGCGGCAATCGCATCCAGGATTCCCGCCGGTGTCCGCCGATCGTAGCCGCGGAGCCCCCGGTCGACCAGCGCCTTGAGCTCGGGATCCACGGCGTGCCCCGTCCCCCGAAGGTGCGGCGACAGGTACAGCCAGCCCGCCACCGCGACCGCGACGAGCCCGCCGCTGAGCGCGAAGGTTGCCGCGGGCCGGCGCGGCCACTGCGTGACGTTCGCTCGGGTCCCGCGCAGCGCCGCGACGAAGCGCGTCACGTCCTGGTACCGGTCGGCGGGAACTCGCTCGAGCGCCCGCAGCACCGCCGCTTCGAGCGGCGCTGGCACCGTCGGTCGCACGGTGCGGACCGGCCGGGCCGGCTCCGAGAACCGCCGGGCGATCAGGGCTTGGGCGGTCGAGCCGCTGAACGGCGGCTCGCCGGTGAGCATTTCGTACAGCACGGTGGCCAGGCTGTATTGGTCGCTCCGCGCGTCCACCCGGCCGGCCGAGGCCTGCTCGGGGCTCATGTACGCCGGAGTCCCGATGGCCAGTCCGGTGCTGGTGAGGCGCTCCCCTCCGGTCTCGACCAGGGCCTTGGCGATCCCGAAGTCGATCACATACACCTGGCCGTCGGAGAGAAAAATGTTGTCCGGCTTGATGTCCCGGTGCACGATGCCCTGGCGGTGGGCGGCCTCGAGAGCGTCTGCCACGGCCAAGGTGATGTGGACCGCCTCGTCGACCGGCAACTGTCGCTCCCGGGACAGCCGCGTGCGGAGCGACTCGCCCTCGAGGTAGGCCATGGCGTACCAGGGGAGCGGCGTTCCGCCCTCCAGCTCCAGGACGCCGGAGTCGAGGATCGGCACGATGTTGGGATGCTGGAGCCCGGCGGCGAGCCGGACCTCGCGGATGAAACGGTCCACGCCGATCGCGCCGGCCAGCTCCGGATGGAGGATCTTGATCGCGACGGGGCGACCATGCCGGAGGTCCCGCGCCAGCCACACGACCGCCATGCCGCCCCGCCCGAGCTCGCGCTCGAGTGTGTAGCGGCCGGAAATGGTCGCTCGAGAGGAGACGCTCATTTCGCCAATGTATCCCCCGCGCTCAACCCTGCCAGCCCGGCTCCAGGACCCGGCCCGTTTCAGGTCGAATCCACCTCTGGACAAGACGGCAACTTTGACGTAACTAGGGTGACACTCCACAGATTCCCCGCAGTCAACCGTCCCGCGCCTCGAGGCCTTCGATGCTCGATTCCGTCGTGCCGTGGCTGGACCAGGTGAGCTCGCAGGTGTTCTGGACCTGCGCGCTGGCGCTCGTGGCGATCGATCTCGTTGCCGTGGCGGCAGTGATGCAGACGCGGAGCCGCGCGCTGGTCAACCGATGGACCGGACCGGTGCTCGCCGCCAACCTGCTCCTGCTCGGCGCGGGACTCGGCGTGCCGGTGGCGGCCTTTGCGGCCAAGGCGGTGGCGAACGCCGTGGCGCCCTCGATCGCCGCTTCCGCCACTGCGACCGCCAAGGACGCCCAGCCCGAGGCTCCGCCGGCACCGACCGCGCCCTAGTCCCTCCCACTGCCGGTCGCGTGCCGGATGAAGATGGTCTTGGTACAGGCCAGGCAGACCCGCCCCTCCGCATCCACCAGCGCTATCTCGAAATCACGGCTCACGCGGCCCTGGGCGCGTGCGTCCGCCGCGATCGCGGCCACCTGTTCCGGCTCGAGCCGAAAGGTGGCGCGCAGCGTCGAGCGGCCCGGCCGGAGAAACCGGATGGTCGCCGCCTGGTCCCAGACGACGAATGCGGGGCCCAGCGCACGGATCAGCATGACCATGTAGATGGGGTCCACCGCGCCGTAGAGGCTGCCGCCGAAAATCGTCCCGACGTAGTTCCGGGTGCGCCAGTTGAGCGCGAGCCGCACCCGGACCTCGAGCCAGTCGTCGGCGATGTAGGTGATGCGGGCCCCCGTGGCGCGGTACGCCGGGAACCAGTTCAGCCGCCAGCGGTCGAACCGTGAAGCCCAGGATTCGGGCACCGGTCACGCCCCTGTCACGGTGAGCGCCGCGCCGATCGAGCTGGCGTCCGACAGGGTATCGAGGACCGCCGCCGCCACGTCGGCGCGCGACACCTTCGAGCCGAGTCCCCACCGCAGGGTCGGACCGACCTGTGTCCTGCCGGTGCGCGGGCCGTTGGTCATCTTCACCGGGCGAACGATCGTCCAGTCCAGCCCGCTCCCGCGAACCGCCGCCTCCTGAATTTCCTTGTCATCCATGACCTCGCGCAGCAGGGTCCGCAGGACCCACGGCGCGGGGAAGCGACCGGTGCCGCGGCTTTCCCCGACCGACGCGGAACTCACCACCACGAGCCGGCGCACACCGGCGGCCGTCATGGCCTCGATGAGGTGCTTCGTGCCGGCCGAGCAGACCGGGACGCCGGGCTGGCCCCGGGGCGCATCGACGCCCTCGGGCTTCGCGCCGAGGATGCAGAGCACCGCGTCGTGCCCGCCGACCGCCGGGCCGAGACTTTCGCGGCGCATCGCGTCGCCGGCCACGACCCGCAGCGCGGCATGCGTGAGGGGGAGCCGCGCCGGGTCGCGGACGAAGGCGGTGACGGCATGCCCCGCCTGGAGCGCCTGGTCCACCAGGTGCTGTCCGGTGGCGCCGCTGGCGCCGATTACGAGTAGCCGCATGAGACCTCCTACCCCTTTGGCTTGTGGGGCCACAGGAAGGCCCACGCACCGAAGAATCCCCCGGCCGCGCCGATGTAGAAGACGAGGGCTCCCGGTCCGTCGCTCTGGCCGCCGATCTTGATGAGCACCGACAGCGACGCGACCCCGATGAGCAGCAGGACAAGGCCGACCAGGGTGAAGCAGCCTCGCATCAGCGCACCTCCCGTTGAGGGTCAGGCCGGCGGGTGTTTCCGGATGAAGGCATCGAGGGCGCGTGCCGCCTGTGCGCGGACGGCGCCCTGCACGGGCGGCGCCCAGCCGAGCAGCAGGCCCTTGAGCCCCAGCGCCTGGCGCGCCCACCGGTAGAGGTCAAATGCGTCGACGTGGGACTGGATGAGGCCGTCCCGGAACGTGAACGACGCCGTGATGATGTTGTGGACCGGGCGACCGGTGGCCGAGAAAGTGTACCAAGCCTCCCAGCGCGCGCTTCCCCTCGCCGAGTCCGCCTCGATGCCGCTCGCCTCGATCCGGAGGTCGGTGCCCCGCTCGCAGAGCATCCGCCACATTGCGCCGACAGCGGGCCCATGGAGGGCGGGGAAGACCGGATCTGAAAAGGTGGCGTCCGGCGCGTAGCACGCCGCCATCGCCGTATGATCGCGGCGCTGGAAGGCGGCGTAGAACTTCCGGATGACCTCGGCAGGCTGGTCCATCGGCCCCCCCCAAAACGCTTCAAGGCCCGGCTTGCCCAGCCGGACCTTGAAGGATGTGCTAATTCAGCCTGTCACGGCAACCCGTTCAAGTCTTGGCCGCCATGGCGCGAATCGTCGCCGTCAGCGTGCGCACCTTGGCCGGATCGCCCGCCCCCGCCGCGGCGCCGTCGAGCTGGGTGGCGAGCTTCGTGAGCCTTTCCTGGCGCTTGGTGCCCGACTCCTTGCCTGCCTTGTCGAGCTCCTTCCGGGCGGAGGAGATCGTGCCCGACGCCAGGCCGTTCGATCGGGCCAGCTGATCGAGGTAGGCCTGCGCCACGGCCGGGTGCGCCGGCCAGACGAACTGCGGCTGTCCCTGGGCGTTGAAGTAGTCGAGGCGGACCAGCTTGGCCGCATCGATCTCGCTCTGCGACAGCCAGGCGCTGGGCGTCAGCTCGAAGACGTCGAGTCCGCGCGAGATCTCCGAGCTGTACATGTAGCCGTTGTACCAGTACACCGACCAGGTCCCGCCGTTGCCCATGCGGGTCGAGTCCACGGGACCGCGGTCGTGGAACGCGATCTCCTTCGGGTTCGCGGCGTCGGTCCAGTCGAACACCGAGACGCCGCCCTGGTACCACGACTGCACCATGATGTCACGCCCCGGGACCGGGATGAGCGACCCGTTGTGCGCCACGCAGTTCTCGTTGGCCGTCTGGGCCGCGGGGAGCTTGTAGTAGCTCTTGAACGTCATGGTCCGGTTGGCGAGCGTGAAGATCGCGTCGGCGCCCCACTCCTTCTTGTCGGTGATGCGGCACTTCGGCGAGCCGCCGCCGCCCCACTCGTCCGAGAAGAGCATCTTGGTGCCGTCGTTGTTGAACGTCGCCGAGTGCCAGTAAGAGAAATTGGAGTCGGCCACCGCGCCGATCCGCTTCGGGTTGACCGGGTCGCTGATGTCGAGCAGGAGCCCGTAGCCCTCGCAGGCGCCGCCGGCCAGCCCGATGGCCGGGTAGACGGTGATGTCGTGGCACTGGGTCGGGCCGGGGCGCGGGCCGCCCTTGCTGTCGTCCGGCGCCCCGAAGCGCGCGGCGAGGATGGCGGGCAGGGCCGTGCGGAGCGCGGCGCTGTCGGCGCCGGTCGGCGCGCCGCTGCCGCCGCGGGCCTTCACGATGCTGTCGAGCATCGGGTTGATGAACTGCGGCGGGATGATGCGCTCCGCCCCGAAGAGCTCGGCGGTGTACCCGCCCTTGGCGCGGTATTCGGCGGCCGCCTTCTTGGCGGCGGCCACATCCTCGGGCGACTCGCCGTGGGCCGGCGGGGCCACGAGGTCGTGGAAGATACGCGGCGAGCTCACGATGGCCGCCTGCTCCGGGTGCGCCAGCGGCACCTTGATGACCTCGATCCGGAACAGCGCCGAGTTCGGGTCCTGGTCCGGCGCGAGGCGGGAGCAGCCCGGCAGCTCGTTCGGCGAGCGGACGCCCGCCGACCCGGACACGTAGATGTAGACGTTGTCCTTGTCCTTCGGGTCCGCCAGCACCGTGTGGGTGTGGGAGCCGCGGCAGGTCTGGACGTTCGCGATGTACTTCGGCGCCGAGATGTCGGTGATGTCGAAGATCCGGATGCCGCGGAGGCGCTCGGCGCTCACGGTGTCCTTGACGCCCTGCGTGCCGCAGTCGAGCCGGCCGGAATTGCCCTCACCCGACACGAACAGGAGGTTCTTGTACACCGACACGTCGCTCTGGGAGGCGGGGCAGAGGAAGCCCACCTTGAGCGAGGGCTTGGCCGGGTTGGAGACGTCCCAGACCTGGAAGCCGTTGTAATTGCCCTGGATGGCGTAGTTCCCGGTGAACGAGATGTCGGAGTTCGTCACGCCCTCGAACTGGGCCGAGGGCCGGGTCGTCGAGACGACGCGCAGGTTCCACGTGGCCTCGGCGGCGTCCCACTGGCCCGCCTTGAGCCCGACGCGGGGGTCGGTGGCCGGCATGACCGGCGCGGCCGGCACCGCAGCGGGCGCCGACGAAGACGCGCAGCCGGCCACCGAGAGCGACCCGAACGCGAGGACGAGGGGGAGGAGGGCGGCGGTGGATCGGCTGCCCGGACGTGGAACGCGGTGTACGATGTCCATGGACCATTCCTGTGAGAGGTGGCTGAACGAGTCGAAGCGGCGAAAATGTGCGTCTGTCAGGGGCTGGTACCGCTCGGTGGAAGGGCGTCCAGCATCAGTTGCATCCGGCGGATCTCGGTCGTCTGGTCGGCGTAGATGTCGGAGGCCAGGCGGAAGGTGGCCTCGTCCTGCCCGGCCCCGTGCGTGGCGAACAGCTGGTCTACCATCACGATGGCGCCGAGGTGGTGCTGGATCATGTAGGTGAGGAAGAGCCGGTCGAATTCCGGGCCCCGGGCCGCGTCCAGCGTCGCCAGCTGCTCGGCGCTCAGCATGCCCGGCATGTGCATGGAGTGATCCATGCCGGCATGCGCGTGGGCCGGATCGGGGACGGGCTCCCCGCGATCTTTCAGCCAACGCGTCATGAGCGTGATTTCGTCCTGCTGGCCCACTACGATCCGCTCCGTCAGGAGGACGATCGACTGGCTGGCGCCGTGGCTGGCTGCCCAGCCGGAAATAAGCACTGCCTGGGCGTGGTGGCCGATCATGCCGGTCATGAACTGCGCGTCCGCCGCCACGTAGGGTGGCGGCGTGGCGGCGCCCCCGGCTTGGCCGGCGGCCGGGACGGCCGCGGCGGCGAGGACGATCAGGGGCGTGAGGGCGCGCAGAGGGGAGAACCGCAACGACTGCTCCTGGGACGTGGATTCTGGACCATGGGGTGACCTGCCGTAGCCGGCGGCCCAAGCAGGTCTCCGTAACCTAACCGCCGGGACGGCCGGCGGGAGGGTTGGCCAGCCTCAGGTGTGGACGGAAAGCGGGGGGCGAAGGTTTCGGGTCGCCCCCCGGTGCCTGCCCCGGCCTCAGCCGCCGGCGAAGGTGGCGGCCACCGTCATCGGCACCGCCGCCAGCGCCCTGGACACGATGCAGTTCCCCTTGGCGTCTTCCGCCAGCTTCCGGAACTCGGCCTCCGACGAGCCGGGCACGATGCCGCGGGTCGTCAGGTCGATCCCGGTGATGCTGAACCCCTCGCCCACCTTGTTCAGGTGGACCAAGGCGGTCGACTCGATGCTGGTCGGGGTGTGGCCCGCCTTGGTGAGAAGGGCGCCGAGCGCCATGGTGAAGCAGGCGGCGTGTGCGGCGCCGAGCAGCTCCTCGGGGTTGGTGCCCGGGGCGCCCTCGAACCGGGTCTTGAAGGTGTACGGGGTCTCGAGGAGCCCGCTGCCGAGCCGGACGGTGCCGTTCCCGGAGCGCAGGTCTCCAGTCCACTTCGCATGCGCCTTCTGTTCCATCGGTGACTCTCCTGATCTGAGTGGTGACTGCCGCTGCGGCGTTGGATCACGTGGCTTACAAGAGCTTTCACACTCTTCTTATTGCCCCGACGCTAAGTTAATGACGGAAGCGTGGATACTGGGCAGTCAGGATGGCCCTGTTTCCAGGAGCCTCCGAGGCCGGCACAGGCAAGCCGGCTCCTTGAGGGTGCTCTCCGGCACCCGCCCAAGTCCCCGCTTTCACGCCGCTCGGCCTTCGCGCTGGGCGGCGTTCCCTCCTTCAGGGGGTCAGTCCCGCCGCAGTTGCGGGATTCGCTGCTTCTCCGCCGAGCACGAGATCAAGGTCTCCAGCCGCTTGCGGCGCGTTGCCTCCCGCTTGGCGCTCATCACCCAGTGGCTGGCGGTCCGCCGGTACCAAGGCGCCTCGCCCTCGAAGTAGGTCCACGCCGCCCGCCGCTTCGCGAACTGCTGCCGGTACCCCGCTGACAATCCGGGGCTCCGCTGCTCGAAGGCGTACACCCCGGTCCTGTCCTCTTGTCGCGCCTCGAAGGCCGCCATCCCCGCCTTCGTCATCCGCTTCTCACGGATCAGGCGCTCCGCGTGGTCCACGTTCACCCGGCTCCAGATGCTCCGTGGCTTCCGGGGGGTGAACCGGATGGAGAAGCCGTCGGCGTCCAGGCGGCGGCGGACCCCGTCGATCCATCCGTAGCACAACGCTTCGTCCAGCGCCTGGGCGTAGGTGATGCCGCCGGCCGACGCATGCACCTTGGCGAGGCGGAGCACGAGCTCGGTGGCGGACGTGTGGTGCTGCCGGAGCCAGGCGCGGAAGGCGGCGGGTGTCTTGAAATGGACGGGAGGCGACACGGACATCGGCGGGGTGACCTAGGCGGGCGCCCCGTCGAAGAAGTCCACTTCGCCGGTCTCGAGCGAGTACTCCGCCCCGACCACCAGCAGGCCATCCTCGCGAATGAGCTGCTCCAGTACCTCGGAGCCGTGGCGAAGATGGTTCGCCGAGGCCCGGATGTTGACCCGAACCGCCTGCTCGATGATGGCCTCGCGGTCGTGCGTGAGGTTGGTGCCGAGCAATCCTTCCACCGAAGGGCGGATCCGGTCCACGATGGACCGCAGATTGCGGGACTGGTTCTCGCTCGGCCGCTGCAGCTCGTCGAGGGTGGCGGTGACGGCCCCGCACTTCGAGTGGCCGAGGACCACCACGAGCCGGGTGCCGAACTTCGATGCGGCGAACTCGACGCTGCCCACCAGCGACGGCGCCACGATGTTGCCGGCCACGCGGATGACGAACAGGTCGCCCAGCCCCTGGTCGAAGACCAGCTCCGCGGGGACGCGGGCGTCCGAGCAGCCGAGGATGATGGCCAGCGGCTCCTGGTCGGTCGGCAGCTCGGGACGCCTGGTATGGCTGACGATGGTGTCGGGGCCGCGCACGTTCGAGGCGAACCGTGCGTTGCCTTCCCGCAGGCGCCGGAGCGCGTCACGGCCTGAAATCATCGGTGTCTCATCCTCCTCTTGCCTCAGGTGCGCCGGCGCACGGCCGCGGCCACGAGCAGCGCCACCCCGCCGGCGGCGCTGGCATAGCCGACCCAGCCGGGCAGGGTGTGTTCCTCGGTCACCGCGGCCTTCATCTCGCCAATCTGGAAGACTTCACGCTTCGTCTTGTAGACAGTGCGTCCGGCGACCACCCACATTCCGAGGGCGATCAGCAGCACGCCGAGGAACATCGTGAGCCTCACAGGTACCTCCTAGACGACCGCACCGAAGAGCCGCCCGACCAGGGCGGTGCACCCCATGGCCACCGCGCCCCAGAACGCGACCCGCAGCGCCCCCCGCGTGAGGGGCGCGCCGCCGAGGTGGGCGGCGACGCCGCCGAGGGCCGCGAGGAGCACCAGCGTGACCCCGACGATGCCGGGGCTGAGCACAGGCATCGGCAGGACCGCCGCGAGGATTGCGGGCGGTGCCGCCCCCACCGCGAACGAGGCCGCGGAGGCGACCGCGGCCTGGATCGGGCGGGCGCGGGTGAGTTCGTGGATGCCGAGTTCGTCCCGGGCATGGGCGCCGAGGGCGTCGTGCGCCGTCAGGTGATCGGCGACCTGCCGGGCGAGCTCGGGAGTGAGCCCCCGGGAAACATAGATCTGGGCCAGTTCGGCGTGCTCGGCCTCCGGGGTTTCCGCGAGTTCCCCGCGCTCCCGGGAAAGGTCGGCGTTCTCGGTGTCCGCCTGGGAGCTCACGGAGACGTACTCGCCGGCCGCCATCGAGAGCGCACCGGCCGCAAGCCCCGCCACGGCCGCGAGCAGGATGGCGGCGCGGTCCGGCTCGGCCGCCGCCACACCCACCACCAGGCTGCTCGTGGAGATCAGCCCGTCGTTGGCGCCGAGGACCGCGGCACGCAGCCAGCCGATCCGGTCACCGCGGTGCAACTCGCCAGGCATGGGTGGGCCTCCGCCGTCTCACTGCGTCCGATGCGCCCCGCTGGGCGCGCACATTCGTAGGATTCCTCAAGATAACCCGCGCGCATACCCCCGGGCGCGAGGCTCGTGCGTCACAGCCGCCGCGACGACCAGTGGATCGCGCGGATCCGCCAGCCGGCGTCGGTCCGGCTCAGCACCATCAACTCGGCTCCCTGCGACGCCACCGTCCGATCCCGAAAGGTGCCCCGCGCCGTGCTCGTCGCCGCCACCCATGCGACGGCGCCTTCGGAGTGCACCAGCGTCACGACCCGCTGGCTCGGGACCGCCCGGCTGAACTCGATGTCCGCCGCCAGGTGGTGGGTGGCGTACTCGGCGCGGGTCTCCACCTCACCCGACTCGAGGACGACGGCGTCCGGCGCGAGGAGCGCGAGCGCCGCGACGGAATCCCCGGCGGCGAGCGCGGCATGAAAGGCGGTCACCGTCGCGAGGATGGCGGTAGAGTCAGGATCGGCGACCGCGAGCGTGGCGTGACTGGCCGGTCCACCGGGGAACACGGCGAGGAAGAGGCTGCCGAGGACGGTGAGGATCATGGCGGGTGGCTCCGTTGGGGTCCGTCGTTCCGTTGCTCGCCGGGTCCGGCGCCCGGGACGTATATTCGCTGGGTCTGCTTCCACGGCTCGGGAGACGTATGCGATTCATCCGGCTGGCCCTCGCGATCGCGCTCCTGGCCTGTGTCGCCGCCCTGGTGACCTATCGGGTGAAGGACCCCGAGCGCCACACCCTCGACGACGAGGCGCGTGCCGCCGCGCCCGGGCAGTTCGTCCGCCTCGCGGACGGCGTCACCCACTACGAGACGACGGGCCCCGACACCGGGCAGGTGGTGATCCTCGCAGCCGCCTTTTCGGTGCCGGCCTACCTGTCGGATTCGCTCTTCCAGCGCCTTGGACGCGCCGGCTTCCGGGCGGTCCGGTTCGATTACTACGGGCGCGGATGGTCCGATCGGCTCGACACGACGTACGGCCTGGACCTCTTCGTTCGCCAGATGACCGGGCTTCTCGACTCCCTCGGCGTCCGTGGGCCCGTAGACGTGGTGGGGCTCTCCTTCGGGGCGGCCATCGTGACGGACTTTGCCGACCGGCACCCCGACCGGGTCCGCTCCCTCGTCTACATCGACCCGGTGTTCAACACGGGGCGGCAGCTCCCGCCACGGGAGCGGACCGCGTTCGCCTGGGACTGGTACATGGTGTTCCGCGGCGGAACCGACGCCATGGCCGAGGGACAGCGGGACGACTTCCTGCACCCGGAGAGGCACCGCGACTGGGTGGAGCGGTACCGGGTGCAGCAGCAATTCAAGGGGACGCGCGAGGCGTGGCGACGGACCCGCGTGGCCATCGCGGTGGCGCCCCACCAGGAGGAACAGCTCCGGCGGGTCGGCGCCTCACCGCGCCCGGTGCTCGTCGTCTGGGGTCGCCAGGACACCGGGGCGCTCATTACCGAGAGCGACGCGCTCCTCGCCGCCATGCCGCGCGCCACCCTTGTGCCGGTGGACTCGGCGGGACACTTGCCGCACCTCGAGCAGCCGGACGTCGTGGTTCCGGCAGTGGCGGCGTTTCTCACTGCCGAGCCGTAGCCATCCGGTGTGTGGGTCAGGTCCAGGTCAGAGTGATGAGCAACAAGATGAACCGGTACCCCAGCACCAGCGCGCCGACCGCGAGGGCGGCCACCCCCGACTGGACGACCCGTACCAGTCCCCGGGCTCCGTAGGCGGGGCCGATGGCCAGGAACAGGTATGCCGCGCACGCGGTCACGTTGATGAGCGAGAGGACGGTGTCCACCCGTGGCGAGTCGAGGCCGCCGCCTCCCATCCAGTGCTGCAGGCCTGCTGCTACGATGGCGAGGGAGAAGAGCAGCATCAGGAACGCGTACAGATGCAGCGAAAAGACCACGTGGGTCATGAGCGGTTCGCGGCGGCGGACGAAGAGCAGCGCCAGGACCCCGGCGAACGCCGGCACCATGAGGATGACCAGCGACTTGGCATTCAGCACCACGGCGCGGTCGAACGCCGGCTCGTAGGCGTCGAGCGTGGTCTGGGTGCGCTCGAGACGTCGCGCCACCAGTGAGCCTGCCAGCGCGCTCCAATCCTGGTGGTGCAGGTGCGACTGGAGCGACGAGCCAAACACATTCGTCCTGGTCAGTGATTGCGTGGCGAAGAGCAGGACGTTGGCGAGCAGGAAGAGTTGCACGGGCGAGGCGTACTGCTTGCGCACGCCCTTCAAAAACGCGACGGTCAGGCTTCCGGGATGGCGCAGGAGCATCCCGAAACTGCGCATCACGCGGCCGTCGAGGCTGGTAAACGCCTTGATGAATCGGTCCACGATCCCGCGAAGGGTCAGGTCGCGCGCTGGAACCGGTTGCTCGCCGCACTGGGGGCAGAACGGCGTCCGCAGCGAGACACCGCAGGTAGGGCAGGTCCACTCGAGGGGCTCGCGCAATGGCCCGTCCCCTCAACCGGTCAACGGGCGAACCAACTGGGTGCGCCAGGCGGCGGAGGCACGCCCGGACTCGGGCCCCACGACGGAGCGCTCCCGGAAGTTGGTCGTCATCAGTTCGCCGAAGTCCGGCCCCCTCAGCTGCTGGATCTGCTCCCGCAGAATCGTCAGGCGGATAACCGCAGTCCGCTGCGCGGCCACATAGACAATCCGGGGTGGGTCGACCATGGCGGTGCTCCTCCAAGGCTCACGTGGGCAGGGGCGCTCTGGTCCGCCAATATCCGCCGTCATCGCCGGCCCGCTAGTGCTGCGCCGGCCCGAGGCGCAGTCCGGCGGTGCTCAGCTTCCTCGAGGGCCAGCCCTAGCGAGCGGCCTCGGCGGGGCGTGTCAGTGCGCCGATGGTGAACGCGTACGGCCGAGGGCCTGCCTTCCCGAGGTGAAGCAATGGTCTACCGCGACGCATGCCGCAGGGACCGTCTCGCGAGGTAGCCGGCCGCGTGCAGCGGCGATGCGGCGTAGGACCGGAGCGGAAACGCAAACCCGCGCTCCACGGCGAGATCGACGACGTCCTTGTCGAACCGGTTGCGGCTTCGAAGCACCTTGGCGGCGTACTTTCCACGCCGGCCCCGGTAGGCGTCGAGGTCGAACGCGCGGGCGTAGAGCCCGAGATGCCCGGCGATCTCCAGCGTCAGGAGGGTCCGGAGGCACTTCTGGCAGATCGAGCAGTTGCGATCGGTCACCGGGTTCGCACAGACATCCAGCGTGTCGTAGGAGAGCGGGAGGCCGGCCACCCGCAGTGTCTTCTGGGCCCGGGTGTATTCGCCGCCCCGCAACGTGATCTCCAGGCTCTCCGTGCAGAGCATCGGGAGCGCCACCCCGTCGGCGGCCGCGATCTCATGCGTCGGGCCGACGAACATCGTGTCGTTCGAGTACCCCGCCGCATAGAGCCACTGTCCGATCCCGCCCTGCAGCAGGAGCGCCACCGACGCATTGCGCGGCGTGTGGGTCTGGATGAATGAGAGTCCCGCCCCATAGAACTCGTCGAGATTCGAGTCAACCGCCACCAGCGGGAGCCCGATCCGCGCGGCCACGGGCGTGACGCGCGCCAGGCGCTGCCGGAACACGCGCTCCCCGTCCTTGCCGTGCGAGCCGACGTTGTTGAAGAGCAGGTGGGTGACCTTGCCGCCCACGGGATCTTCGGCGAAGAAGTGGTCCAGCAGCAGGCAATAGGAATCGATGCCGCACGACAGGCCGGTCGCGACGGCCGCGGGCCGTGCACGCGGCGCCTGGAAGCCGGAGGCGTGAATCGCGATCCGATGGAGTGGCGGTATCACTGCCCGCAGGAGGTCCTGGTAGGGGCCGGCCAGGCTGTGGTACAGCCGTTCGGACACCTCACCTTCCAGGTGAATATCCTCTCCTGTTGCCATCGCGGGGATCAGCAGCGCCACAAGCGCCGCGTCCGACGAGGTCGTGAGGAGGTCGGCGAGGCGCTCCTCGACGCGGTACCAGAGCGTGTGCGAGCCCTTCGACCACGAGACATGTGCCCGGTACTCGCGGGTGCCGTCTCGTGTGAGAAGCGCAGGGGCGCCGATCTTCATGCCGAGGTCGCCCGGGGCCCTAGCTCGGGCGCCCGCGCGCCAGGCGGCGGCCGAGGTACGCGACAGCGTGCAGCGGCGACGCGGCGTAGGCTCGCCAGGGAAGCGGATGGCCACGTTCCACTGCGAACCGCACGACCTCGCGCACGAGCGGCGACCGGCTCCGGAACACCTTCTTCCAGTAACGGTCACGCTTGCGGTAATAGACGTCGAGATCGAAGACCGGGCCGTACCGGTCCACGACGCCGGCAATCTCCAGCGTCAACAGGGTGCGCAGGCACTTGAGGCACGCAGAACAGTTGCCCGCGGCCGTCCCCGCGGCGCACACATCGAGGGTGCGATACGTGACCGGGAGCGCGGCCACGCGCAGGGTCTTCTCGACCCGTGAATACTCGTTGCCGCTGGGCGCCGCCTCCAGGGCATCGGTGGAGAGCATGGGCAAGCCCGCCAGGTCGCCGCACGAGATGTCATACCACGGCCGGATCACGGCGTCGGCGGGCGCGTAGGTCGAAGCGTAGAGATACCGCCCGATCCCTCCCTGGAGCAGCAGGGCGACCGACGCATTGCGCGGCGTGTGCGTCTGCTGGAAGCCGATCCCGGGACCGTAGAAGTCGTCGAGGTTGGAATTGACGGCAACAAGCGGGAGTCCGACCTCCATCGCCCCCCGCTTCGCTGCCGCCAGCCGCTCCCGGAACAATGGCTCGCCGCGCGCCCCGTGGGACCCGACGTTGTTGAAAAGGAGATGGGTCACTTTCCGGCCCGGTGCCTCGGCGTAATAGTGATCGGCCAGCACGCAGAAGGAGTCAATGCCGCCCGAGAAGCCGGTGGCGACGCCGCCCGCGCGAGGGCGAGGGACACGGAAGGCGGTGGAGTGAATGACGACGGGTCGCAGGCTCGGAATGATGGAGCGCAGGAGCTGCTGGTAGGGTCCGGAGAGGCTCCTCCAGAGGCGCTCGGACACCCCGCCGTCGAGGTGGATGTCCTCGCCGGCGGCCATGGCGGGAATCAGCAGGCCGACCAGCGCCGCGTCGGACAGGTCCGTCAACAGCCCGGCGTGTTCCTTCTCGACGGCGTACCAGAGCGTGGCAGAACCCGCCGACCACTCCACCGCCACCCGGTACTCGATCCGGTCGGCGTGCTCGCGCAACACGGGAACGCCGATGCGCATGCGGCTAGGCGGCGCGCGTGGATCGCCTGAGCGCCGTCCACGTCCACACCGCGGCCGCCGCGTCCACCAGGCCGAACCCGAGCAGCGGCCAGTCGCTCCATCCTTCCAGGACGAAGACGAGGAAGAAGACGGGGACGCTGAGCCGCAGCAGCACCGTGCCGAAGAAGAACACCCGGAGCTCCGAGGCCGCGGCCACCCGGTAGTAGATGCCCAGGTAGGTCAGGAGCATCCCGACCACCCGGATCCACACCTCCTCGGTCGGCGGAAGCCCGAACTGCACGAGCATCGGGTTGGGCGCGAGGAGCAGCACCAGGCCGAGGAGGATCAGGTAGATGCCGAAGATGTTGACGGAACGTGCGGCCGGAGACATGCGGACCTCCAGGTCGGTGGGGGCGGGGGTCAGGCGGAGTAGCGCAGGACCGCGACCGCGTGGCAGGCGGTGCCGGCCAGGACGAAGAGGTGCCACACGAAATGGCGGTAGGGCAGGCGGCTGGCGGCGTAGAAGCCGACCCCGGCGGTGTAGGCCACCCCGCCAGCGGCCAGCCAGAAGAGCCCCCACGCGGGCACGAGTTGCCAGAGCGGTCTGGCGGCCACCACCACCAGCCAGCCCATCGCGAGGTAGAGGGCAAGCGACAGCCTGGGGTACCGGATCCCGCCCATCGCCTTGAGCACGATGCCCAGCGCGGCGAGTCCCCAGATCAGCCCGAAGAGCGTCCATCCCCAGGGGCCCCGCAGCACGCCGAGGGTGAACGGCGTGTAGGTGCCGGCGATCAGGACGTAGATGGCGCCGTGGTCCACCACGCGGAGCACGCGCTTCGCGCGGGGGGCGGGGATCGCGTGATAGAGCGTGGAGGTGAAGTAGAGCAGCGCGGCGCTGACCCCGAACACCACCGCGCCGGCCACCGACGCGGCGCCCTGGTGCAGGGCGCCGCCCACGAGCACCGGGAGGATGGCGAGCGCGGCGAGGAACCCGACGCCGTGGCTGACGCTGTTGGCGACTTCCTCTCCGAAGGACTGGGGACGATGACCGGGGCCGGACGCCTGGGTCATGACGTGCGTTCCTTCGTGCGGTGCACCGGAACGGGCGGCACCGGTCCCATGAGGGTCGCCTTGACTTGGTCCCACCCGGCCACGCGCACCGCCTCCGAGGCCAGTGTATAGATCAGTACGAGCGTGAACAACCACATATGGACCACCAGAAAGCGCGCCGTCGGCACCGCGGCGATCAGCTCCCGGACGGCAGCGCCCACATCCCCGTGCTTCATGGCCAGCGGGATGAGCTCCTCCAGCTGCCGGAAGAACAGGGCCACCGTCCCGAAGATGAGCGTCTTCCAAAGGATGTTGTAGAGCACCCGACTCGAGAAGCGCCTGGCGAGGGCGGTGTGCTCGATGATCAGGATCGACTTGGCGACGGTGATGGCGCTGATGGTCGCCAGCGTGGCGCTCGCCCTGGTGGGGTAGCCACCGACGAGTAACCCTTTGGTGAGCGAGATCATGTGGAAGGCCACCATGAAGAAGATCATGGATGGCACCAGCTCCTCGAGCTCGTCGACCACGACCCTGGCGACCTTGTTCATCGCTCGGCTCAGTTGCCTGCTGGCGCGGGAGCCGCGGAATCCGCCGGAGCGGCAGCCGGCGCCGGCGGGAGCGGCACCGAGGCGTGATCCATGATGTACACCCACTGCCCGTCCCGCTGGGCCTTCACGTCGGAGAAGCGTCCCGGCAGGACGGTCGAGGTGCCGTCGCCGTTCGGGATGGTCATGGTCCAGGTGCCCCAGCCGAGCACGACGTCCCCGGCCGCGATGTTGTACTTGGTGGGGAACGCGAGCTGCGCGCCAGGCATCGCGGCAAGCGTGGCCTCCCAGCCTGCCTTCACGCCATCCCAACCGGTGCCGCCCATCCCGTCGAGCCCGATGGAGACGAGCTCCGGGCTGTTCCAGTAGGTCGCCATCAGCGCGTTGACGTCGCCCGCATTGAAACCCGCCAGGAAGGCGCTGTCCACGGCGTTCGCGGCGGCGACCATCGCGTCGGGGGTGGGGCCCTTGGGGGCACAGGCGCCGGCAAGGGCGACAATGGCGAGGGAAGCCAGGACATGGCGTGCGACGCGCATAAGCAGGAGCTCCTTGCAGTGTGGGGGGTCGCCGACCTGACGAAAGCTACACCAGGGCGCCGGTTATGGCCGCGAGAACACCGAGCCGTGCGGGGCCGCCGCGCCCGTGGCGCCGTGGGGCCAGTCGGGGCGGTCGAGGCTGACGCCCGGGCCCGCGGCCGCGGAGTCCCGGAACGACTCCTCGATCCGCATCTCGGCGGTGCGACGGTCCAGGTCCACCAGGAAAAGGCGGCGCTTGCCGTCGTTCACGACGAGCCGGCTCCCGCCTTCGTCAAACGCCATCCAGTGCGGCATGAAGGTGGAATCGAACGTCACCCGGCTCACCTCGCCGGGCCGGGCCGGGTCGGTGACGTCGAGTGCCACCACCGCATGCTCGTCAGGCACCGTCTGCAGCCAGAGCGAGCCCACCAGCACCGGCACGGCGCAGTTCTCCCCGCCGAAGGCCCGGAGGAACTCCACGCGCGGGCTTGGCCCGTCGATGTCGGTCACGCGGTAGAAGCCGCAGGTGAAGGTGGCGAGCAGCACGGTGCGGCCGTCCGCCAGCGCGCGCGGTTCGCCCGGGAAGAGGTGGTGATCCTCGGCCTTCGACTTGGCGGGCGCGTCGTGCGCGTGCCCATCACCATCGCTGGTCCTCGGGAGCTCGATCGTCTGGAGCAGGGAGAGGTCGGACAGTCGCCAGATCTGCAGGTGGGCTCCGTAGTCGGCCAGCATGTCGGTGCTGGTCGAAACGACCCGGTCGATGTCCGGCAGGACGGCCAGGCTGTAGGGGCGCATCTGGAGGCTGTCGAACGATTCAGACCGGGCGCTGGTGGCACGGATGAACCGACCCTCCCGGTCGAGTTCGACGAGGCCGCCGGGCGGGATGTTGTCGGGGCCGCGCCCCTGGAAGGTGGCCAGCATGTGGCCGCCGGGCAGCTGGACGAACGAATGCGGGTAGCTGTATCCCCCGACCTCGGTGAACGAGCCGAGCAGGCGAGGCTGGTCGGGCCGGGTGAGGTCGAAGCGGAAAGTGCGGCCCGCCTTGAAGCCGTTGGCAAAGAGCTGGTGGTCGAGCTCCAGCTGGTGTTCGGTGTGGTGCGGGACGGTCGCCCGCGCGCCGACCGGGAGGGTCGAGACCACGCGGGCGTAGGTGGGCGACCCGGGGCGGACGTCGATCACCGCGAGGAAGTCGCTGTCGAGTGTGTCGGCGTCGCCGGCCCACACGTAGAGATAGGGGGCCGGGGCTGGGGCGGCGGCGCGCTCCGTCGGGGAGCACGCCACCGCCACCGCCACCGCCAGCGGCCCCAGCCACTGGCCGGGGCCCGCAGTTCGGGCCGTCACTCCTTCGTGCCGCCGATCGTCTTGTAGACGGTCGCCCCGAGGAACCCGCCCACGATAGGCGCCACCCAGAAGAGCCACAGCTGTGCCACCGCCCACCCGCCGACGAACACCGCGACGCCCGTGCTGCGGGCTGGGTTCACGGAGGTGTTGGTCACCGGGATGCTGATCAGGTGGATGAGCGTGAGTCCCAGGCCGATGGCGAGCGGCGCGAACCCCTTCGGCGCGCGGTCGTCGGTGGCGCCGAGGATGATGATGAGGAACATCATCGTCATGACCACTTCGGTGACGAGGGCCGACACCAGCGAATACCCGCCCGGGGAGTGATCGCCGTAGCCGTTGGAGGCGAAGCCGGCCGAAACGTCGAACCCGGCCTGTCCACTCGCGATAACGTACAGCACGCCGCCGGCGACGATGGCGCCGGCGACCTGTGCCACGATGTAGGGCAGCAGCTTGTTCGACGGGAACCGGCCGCCGGCCCAGAGGCCGACGGATACCGCGGGATTCAGGTGGCAGCCGGAGATGTGCCCGATCGCGTAGGCCATGGTCAGGACCGTCAGGCCGAAGGCGAACGACACGCCGAGAAGCCCGATGCCGACGTCGGGAAAGGCGGCGGCCAGGACGGCGCTCCCGCACCCGCCAAGCACGAGCCAGAAGGTCCCGAAGAACTCGGCCATATACGCTTTCATGCGTTCCTCCGTACGAGTGGGGGTGTCGGGGAGCACGGGCACAGCGTTGGGGAAGTAACGGTCCGGCGAGCCGTCCCGCTAGGGGGCGGTCGCTGCGGCCGGACGCGGGTAGCGGAGGGCGGAGGCCAGCGCCGACGGACCCACGGCGCGGAAGATCGTCGCGTGGGTAAGGTCGGGCCGGGGCGTGTACTGCCATGCGAGCCCCGGCGGCGAGAGGGCCTCGAGCAGCGCCGCGATTCGCGCCGTGCCCTCGGCGATTTCCTTCACGTTCGACGTGGCCAGGAAGAGACTGCGGGGTGCGGCGGGCATCGCCGCAAGTCGGGCGGGGGCCGAGTCCACGGCAGCGGTGTCGTTCCACCAGACACTCGGGTCGAGTGCGACGTAATGGCGGAAGAGGGCCGGCTCGTCGAGGAAGGTCTCCAGGACGAACAACCCGGCGAGCGACTCGCCCACGATCGCCCGTTCGTCGGTGACACGGTAGCGCGCCTCGACCGCCGGGATGAGTTCGTCTCGTATGAACCGCCGGAACGCGGCCGAGCCGCCCACCACGGGCGCGATGGCGCTGTCGGAAGCCACCCGCGTGGGGCCGGTCAGGTCGCGACGGCGCTGGGTGTTCGGGACCCCGACGACGAGGACCGGACGGATGGCCCCGAGCGCGATCAGCGAGTCCACGGTGTTGACGACGTGCGGGAAGTCTTCGTCGATGCCGCCGTCCGGCATGTACAGCACCGGGAAGCGCGCCGCCCGCGCCTCGTGGTAGCCCGGCGGCGTGTACACGTTGATCGGCCTGGTCTCACCCAGCGCCCGGGACGCGACGGTGAAGGTGTCGTGCACGGGCACCGGGTCCGCCGGCGGCGAGCTCTGCGCGGCGAGAGGGGCGGCGAGCAGACTGAGTGCGGCAAGCGCGTCGAGCCTCGACATTGGTTCCCTCAGCGCGCCAGGCGGATCAGGGCGTCACCGAGCCCCGTGATGTACACCGGCCCGTTCCCCGGACCCACGATCACGCCCGTCAGGATGCCCGGCAGGGGAGTCCAGAGCGCCGGGGTGATCAGGTCCATGCGGGCGGCTCCCGCCTCCCCGCGACGGAGGAATTCCGTGAGCAACGCCGCCTGTTCGGGGGTCTGCGAGCGGAACACGGTCTGTCGCTCGCCCGTCGTCGTGTTCACCACCACCACCTCGTTGCTCAGCGGCGCGACCACCCAGAGATGCCCCTCGCCGTCGAGCTCCACGTTGTCGGCGGCGATGTCGGCGAAGACCGACCGGTCGCTCACCGTCCCGGCGTCGAGGTCGATCCGGAACCGCAGCACGCGGTTCCCGATCGTCTCCCCGAGGTACAGGCGGCCCGCCTGCTCATCGATCACCACGCCGTTCGCGAAGAGGAGCGAGTCCACGACGACCTCCGCCGTGTCCGCCAGCCGACCGTCGCTTGACGCGAGCCGGAACAGCGCTCCGTCCGGCATGGGGACGTCCACCGCCGCCCACATCCGCGCCTCGTCCGTGTTCGCGGTGCTCTGGGTGAACCAGATCGCCCCGCGGGAATCACGCACCGCCGTATTGACGCCGTAGGGGTGCCGGTAAACCACCTCGGCGGCTCCGGTCGCGACATTCACCCGGTAGATCTCGCCGTAGTAACTATCGGTCAGGAGCACGTGGGCGCCATCCGGCTCGAGCGAGAGGCCGTTGGCCCCCCCGTTGTGGTCCGGGGGGCGGTGCACATAACCCGCGCCGGCCAGGTCGCCGAAGGGCGCGCTGCGCCCGTCAGTCTCCACGACGCGGAGCCCGTGGACCTGATCGGTGACGATCAGCCGGCCGTCGGGCAGTGCGACGCCATCCTCCGGCAGGACCAGCGAACGGTCGGCGGGGTAGAGCATCGCGGGATCGTAGGACCAGGTGGGGAGCGGCGTCGTGTCGCCGGGGTCCTTGCTGCAGGCGATGATGAGCATGGCGCACACGGCGGGAAGGGCCCGTCGCGCCGACGTCCGCCACGGTCGAGAAAGCGTCATGGGGTTCCCTGCCTATTGCGGTTTGGGCGGCGCGAAGTGGAGGGTGCCGGTCGCGGCGCGGATTTCCAGGAGGAACGAGAGCAGCCCGCCCACGAACGCCGCGAGCGCCGCGGTGAAGAGCAGGACGATCAGCCGCGAGAGGTCCTGGCCGAGCGCGACCCCGGCGAAGAGGGAGACGATGACCAGGCAGATCAGGAGCGCGCACGACGTCGAGAGAGTGATGGCCCGGTGAATCAGGCGCGCCCGCCGGGAGAGCACCGTGAGCTCCGCGCGGGCTTCGGCGACGGCCGCTGCCGGCAGCTCCGGGAGGGTCCGCTCGAGCGTTCGGGCGCGATCGATGATCCGCGCCAGACGGTTGGTGAGCACGCCCAGCATGGTCCCGACGCCGGTGAGCAGGAACACCGGCGCGACGGCGAGTTGGATGCTGTGGGCGACGTCGGTGATGCCGGATGCGGTCTGCATGACTCCCCTCGACACGGCTTCGAAGTGCCGGTGTCAAGGTACTTCCGGAAAATGGGGAGCGTCAGCCCCCCGGCGGGGCGAGCCGTCGGCTCAGTGTGGCTCGCGGCGTTCCGGACTTGCCCGCCGCGGATCTCCCTGCGCCAGCATCCGCTCCGCGAAATCCAGCCGCTCCTGCGTCTCCCCGAGTTCCCGTCGCAGTTGGTCCAGCTCATTCTCGACCGACCCCAGCCGTTCCGGCTCGGCCTCCAGCGCCTCGAGCCGGGCGTGCATTTCGCCCGCACCGGTGCGCTGGCGGAGTCGCTGGGCCCACAGCCCGAACGCCACGGCGAGCGCGCCGTGCAGCGTGGCGTGCGCCGGCTCACCAGGCGCGGCCGCGAACCAGACGGCGGCGACGTTGACGGCGCTGAGCACGGCGGCGATCGGGTACCAGATGGCGGGCTTGAAGGTCATGGTCGGTTCCTTCGGTAGCTCAGTGCCACCGCCACGAGGAGGAATACCACGCCCCCGACCGCGAGGGCGACGCGGCCCTCGGCGATGGCGGCGCCGATCGCGATCACGGCGGCAACCGCGACGAGCCAGCGGAAGACGCCGGACAGGCCGATCGAGCGGGTGAGCGGAGTGTTTGGTCGGGCCATCGCGCCCCCCTATACGGATTCAGCGGGGAAGTGTTTCTCCGGCGCGCCGGTGCAACGCGCGGGGCACCCGGGCCAGTCCGTCCCACGATAGCGCCCCAGGAGCGTGCCCAGCGCCACCACCAGCGGGAAGAGGACGGCCTGGACCGCGCGAGGCATGAGCAGGACGGCCTGCGTCCGGCGATGGCGCAGGGACAGGTGCGCGATATAGAACAACGATGGCCGGCCGGCGGGGCTCGCGTTCATCACCTCGAAGACGGCCTGGAGATATTGGTCCAGGTCCTCGACCGGACGCGCGCGTCCCACGAACGCCAGCTCCGTGTCGCCCTCGTTCCACCACCGATGAGGTATCCCGCGCGGGAGCTGTACCGACTGACCGGGTCCCGCATCCACGCGCCGGCCTCCCACGACGGCGGACAGCGTGCCAGCCCTTACCAATCCCTCCTCGTCCTCCAGAAAATGAATGTGGAGCGGGGGGCCCATGCTGTGCGCGGGAAGACTGCCCCGGATTTCGAGCAGCGGCACTCCGTCCTCCCGGTAGCGCCGAAGCTCGAGCACCTCGCCGGTGTGTCGGTGCTCCAGTCGGAGCGTGGCGGCGGGCAGTGTCATGGTCTGTCTCCTCGAGCTGGGCTACGGCACGGCATGCATCAGGCGCTTCACGACCCACAGCGTGAGCACGGCGCCGCCGACCATCATGCCGATGCAGAGCACGACGAGCGCAACGGCGACGCCGAGGACGAAGAACCGATCTGCTCGCTTCGCGTGCGCCGGCGCGGCAATGTGCCGCTCCAGCAGCGCGAGGTTCCGCAGGTTCGCCTTCCACGCGGCGTCGAAGAGGTCGCCGAGGACGGGGACGGCGCCGAGCAGGGCGTCGAGCGCCACGTTGGCGGCCATCCGGACGAGCGCAAACCGCGTGATGTCGCGGCGGACCGCCTCCACCAGGATCGCGGCCGCGAGGACCGCTCCCGCCGCGTCGCCGACGCCCGGCACCAGCCCGAGGATCGGGTCCAGCCCGATGCGACGCTGGGTGCCCGGAATCCGGAGCCCCTCGTCCATCCAGTAGGTCAGTCGCCGGAGGTGTCCGAGGCTGGCCAGGCCGCTTGCTGATTCGGTCAGAAGCACCCGCCTTCTGGTTCTTCCCAGCCTCGGGATCCCTGGAGCTCTCGCGCCTCCACCGCGACGCTCACGGCTGCTTCTTGTTCGAGCGGGCCATCACGAAGCGGGCACCGAGAAGGAGCACGACGAAAACGCCGATGAACATGGCCACGCGAAGCCCCATGGAACCTCCCAAGTTAGAGTCGACGGCTCAACTTTGGTCCTGGGGCGCGAGCCCGCAAGGGGCGATCGGATCAGAGCCGCACCTCCATGTATACGTCGGCCCGTGCGTACTCGGACGGGGTCGGTCGGGTCGCATGCACGAAGCCGAGCCGCTCGTAGAGGCGAATCGCGTTGACCAGGGCGCTGTTCGTCTCCAGATAGACGAGGGACGCCCCTTCGGCGCGGGCAAACTCGATGACTGCCCGGCCGAGTCGCTCGCCGAGGCCCTGCCCCTGGTGGGACGGGCTCACGGCCATCTTGCCCAGCTCGAAGGTGGTGGGCGACACCCGGATGGCCGCGGCGGTGCCGACCGCCCGCTTCTCGTCCATCGCGAAGAAAATCTGTCCGCCAGTCGCGATGATGGATGCCTCGGGATGTCTGAGGAGGTGCACGTCGGCGTCTTCGAGGCGGAAGAGCTGCTCGATCCAGGCCCGGTTGAGTTCGGCGAACGCCGAGCCCAGGTCGGGGCGGAACGGGATGATGGAGACGGGCGTCGGCATGCTCGGCCCTTATGAGGACAGGAGAAAGGCCTGTAGTGCGCGAGCTCACTCCAGCGGCGTGCGCGTGACTATCTTGGCAATATACGGTCCTACACGACAGGAGGATTCGCATGCCCCGACTTCGCCCGACCCTGGCCCTGATGCTCGCGACGGTGGCGTCGCCCCTCGCCGCCCAGGTGTACGGCCCGCAGCCGGACACTGCCACCCAGCGTGAGATCCTCGCGCTCCGGGAGACGGCGTGGCGATCGTGGTTCGCCAACGACCGGGCGGCCTTCCAGCGGGTCGTCCCGGACGAGCTCGTGGCGCTGGGCTGGGGAGGTGGGCCGTGGGAAGACCGCACGCAGACCCTGGCACAGATGGAGGAGTTCGCGAAGAGCGGGAATACGCTGGCGACGCTCGAGTTTCCGCGGACTGTTTTCCAGCGGTACGGGGACGTGGTGATCCTCTACACGAGTTTCCGTGTCGTGGTCAAGAATGCCGCGGGCAACCTGCAGGAAACCTCCGGTCGTGGCACCGAGGTGTTTGTGCATCGCGGCGGGCGCTGGGTGCACACCGGCTGGCACCTCGACACCGTGGGTGACTGAGCGCCCCATGCACGGAGGACTTGTCATGGATCCCCTCTCGGACGTGCTCCGCGTCGTTCGCCTCGATACCGCGTACTTCTATGCGGTCGACGCATCGGAGCCGTGGAGCGTCGAGGCCCCGCCGGCCCGGCGGATCTCGCCGAAAATCCTGCCGGCCGTCGAGCACCTGATCCCCTACCACGTCCTGCTCGCGGGGCGCTGCTTCGGTGGCCTCGCAGGCGAGGAACAGGTGGAGATGGCCCCGGGTGACGTGATCGTCTTTCCTCACGGGGATGGACATGTCATGTCGAGCGCCCGCGGGATGCGCACCGATCCAAGCGAGTACGGCACCCCCGATCGATACCCCAATGCCGTCGTCCTCGGCGACACCCCGCCCACGACCTCGTTCGTGTGCGGTTTCCTCGGTTGCGACCTCCGGCCCTTCAATCCTCTCCTGGCCAGCCTCCCGCGCCGGATGCATATGCGGGGCATGTCCACCGCCGGGCTCGGCGCCTTCACCAGGCAGGTAACCGAAGAATCCCGCCTCGGCAGGGCTGGCGCCGAGACGGTCCTCACCCGCCTGGCCGAACTCATGTTCATCGAGGTGCTGCGCCGGTACCTGGATGAATTGGCCCCGGGACAGGTCGGGTGGCTCGCCGGGCTCCGCGACGAGACCGTCGGGCCCGCGTTGGCGCTCCTGCACGCCCGACCCGGACATCCCTGGACGCTCGCGGACCTCGCGACCGGTGTCTCCTCCTCCCGCTCGAAACTGACGGAGCGATTCACGCTGCTGGTCGGCCAGCCGCCGATGCAGTACCTCGCCCAGTGGCGGATGCAGGTCGCCGCCAACCTCCTGATTGAGAGCAACTCCAAGGTCGCGGCCGTCGGCAGTGAGGTGGGCTACGACTCGGAAGCCGCCTTCAGCCGCGCCTTCAAGAAGGCGACCGGGCTCGCCCCGGGCGCCTGGCGCGCCTCCCGCCGCACCACTCCCTCCTAGCGGACGCTTGCATCAGTCGGCTGGACCCCCGGACAAGGCACACGAAACTCGGTACGCTGGAGCAAGAGTCCGGGACGGGTGGTCATGGGCAAACGCCTGACATGTCGCCATCATGGACCAGCGCACGACGACGAAGCGCGCTGAACCCGGACGGAGATCACCATGCACCACCGCAGTCACGTACTCGCCGCCCGGCTCGAAGCCGGCGCCGCAGCGCTTGCCCAATACGCCGAGTCCCTCGACGACGCCGAGTGGCAGCTTGCGATCCCCCACGACGGTCGCCCGGTGGGCGTCGTCGTGCACCATGTCGCCACCATGTACCCAATCGAGATCCAGCTGGCCCAGGCCCTGGCCGGGGGTGGCGCCATCGAGGGCGTCACCTGGGCCGACGTCCACGCCATCAACGCGGCGCATGCGAAGGAATTCGCGGGCGTGGACAAGGCGACGGCCCTCGCGGCGCTGCTGGCCGCCTCGCAGGCCGCCGCGGTGGGGGTGCGGGCGCTGACGGACGACGAGCTCGACCGGGCCGGGGCAGTCTCGCTCAACTCGGATGCGCCGCTCACCTGTCAGTTCTTTGTGGAGGATCACGCCCTGCGACACAGCTACCACCACCTCGCCAGGATCCGCCTCACGGTCGACGCGGCGCGCGACACGGCAAGGCAGGCGTCGTGACCCGACACCCGCTCGTCGCCATCCTGGCGGGCGCGCTGTCCCTGGGACTGTTCGCCTGCAGCAGCCTATATGATCCGGGCGAGCCGGACCCCTCCGGGGACTTCGTACCGGTGCTGGGGGTGAAGGTGACGCCGCAGTCGGTCCTGCTGACCGCCCTGGGCGAGACCAGGCAGCTGTCGGCGTCGATCGACCCCGATACCGCGACCGACCAGCGGGTGACCTGGGTGTCCTCGGACACGTCGGTCGCTACCGTGGACGCCGGTGGGGTCGTGACCGGCAGGGCCGCCGGGCTTGGGGTGTTCATCACGGCCGTCACGAGCGACGGCCACCACGAGGCGTCGGCCAACGTGGGCGTGGACCCGTCGGCCACCGTGGTGCCGGTGGAGGGCGTCAAGGTGACGCCACAATCGGTCGTGATGATCGTGATCGGCGAAACCAGGCAACTGACGGCGGCGGTCGGCCCGGACAAGGCGACCGACAAGGCCGTCGACTGGGAGTCCACGGACACCACAGTGGCCACGGTGGACGCGAACGGGCTGGTCACCGCACGCGGACTTGGTGCGGGCGTGTTCATCACCGCCGTGACTCACGACGGTCACTTTCAGTCGTCGGCCAACGTGTCAGTCAACCCGTAGGGTGGGCGACGAGCAGCGAGACAGGCGCGCGGCAGTCACCTTGGCCTGAGGCGTCAGGTGCGTAGTCTCCGGTGTTCGACCTCCGCCCGTTTGCGGATTCCGGGGAGCAGGAACCACCGGATGGGGATGATGCCCATCCTGGCCCACCGCCAGTATCTCAAGAACCTCTCGCGCGACGCCTGATCCGTCGCGGCGACCCGCGTCTCGGTCACCAGCAGCGTCCGCTCCGGGCCGTCCGGGCGGCATTCGATGGTCCACGCGATCTTGACCACTCCGGGCTCCGCAAACTCCCTGAACCGCCCGGGCGCCACCGGCGTGAACGTCACGTCGGCGAGCCAGGGCTGGCAGGTGGCCCCGGCGACGAACAGCTCGCCGGGGCGCTCGGCAAGGCATCCCCATCCCAGGCTCCGCATTTCCTCCATGAACCCGCGCGCCGTCCGCGCCACCGGCGTCGCCCGCATCACCTTCGCGCGAAGCGTGAAGATCATGCGCACCAGGAGGATGGACTGCATGTCGAACGCCTTCGCCGCTTCGTAGACACGATGCGCCGGGGCGCGCACGGTCACGGCGTAGCGTTCGCGCGCGTCGAACGCCGGGATGAATGCGTCGAGCGGGCTCGGGGGCGCCGGCCGCATCGGCCGCTCAGGGCGCGCGCGGGACGCGCGTGGGGAGCAGCTGCCCGCCGCGCACCGTAGCCCCGACGACGATGGCCGCGCCGACGAGGACCAGGTTCTTGATGATGTACTGGCCTTCGAGGGTCGGCGCGTAGGGGAAGGCCCGGAAGGTCTCGCTCGGGAAGAGGAACAGGGGCATCATGGTGCCCGGCATCTGCACGAAGAGCAGCAGCAGGGTGACGCGGAGGAAGCGGCCGGTCAGGAGCCCGAGTCCGATCAGCGATTCCCACGCGGCCAGGACCGGCAGGCTGACGGACGGTGCCACCATCCCGAATGAGAGCATCGAGATCGTCCGGGTGGCGAGGTCGGCCGCCGGGCTCCATCCGGGCACGAACTTGATGGCACCGAACCAGAGAAAGACGACGCCGAGCGCGAGGCGCGTGAGCGTGACGCCGTGGCGGGCCATCCAGACGGTGATCCGCGCGTCGATCGGGTCGAGGGCGTCGGGCATCGGCATGAGGGCGCTCCGAGTCGGGAGGAGGTGTTGCCTGGGCTACAGCCTGCGCCCCATCAATCGCGCGACCGCCGCGAGGATGCCGAACACGACACCCTGAATCATGGGAGGGAGAGCCCCGAGTTGGAACTCGTCGCGGTAGGCGCGGAGCAGGAGCGCCGCGTCCCAGAGATCCGGGGTGCCGTCGCTCCGGACGCGACCTTCCCTCGCGAGCCTGGCCGCCGTGGCGAAGAAGTCGGCCGACCGCAGGGCGGGGCGCGTCTGCCACCGGGCGCGCGCCGACGTCGTGGGAGTCGTCCACATCGCGTGACGGGTGCCGGCGGGAATGACCAGCGACTCGCCGGCGCGAAGCTGGCGACGGACACCGGCGACGCGGAGTTCGAGCGTGCCCTCGAGCAGCTCGAAGCGCTCCTCCTGACGGGGATGACAGTGGTCCGGCGGTTCCGGAACGCCCGGCGGAAAGACCGCGAGCATCTCGAGCAGGGCGCCCGCAGTGTCGCGGCCGGAGTGCACCACTTCATACCGGTGACCTGTCACCGGGTTTTCAATCACGTCGCCGGGCTGCACAGACGATTACGCCTTGTGACGCTGCAGCAGGTCGTCGAGCTCGGTCCTCGTGAACGTGTTCAGTTGCACGACCTTCGCATGCCCTTGGAGGGCGGGCGGGATGACGTTGCGGGCCTCTTCCCGGCTCTCGACCTCCAGGACCACCCAGGCCCGGTGATCGCCGTCCTTGCATCCCCAGTCCGCGTGCGTCAGGAAGTGCGACCCCGTCCGGAGGAACGCATCGACGGCCTGGGCGCAATCCGAGAACGTATCCCCATGCGGGACTTCAATCAGGAATCTTGGCATGGCAGAAGGCTCCTTGAGGTGGAGTCGAGGCGCGCGTCTCCCCCCGGCGCGCGGCGTGCTCGGTCATCCCTTCACGACTTCGCATCCGCGTTCCACATGTCGTTAGTGGCCTTCCAGTTGCCGTCCGCCTGCTTGGCCCAGACGCACAGGTACTTCCCCGTCATCGTGACCGGGTTGCCGTCGGCGCCCCGGTAGGACTCCTGGTAGCTGCCGGCGGTGAAGCCCATGTCGCCGCTGGCCGCTACGCGAGCCGCTGTGGTCGTCCAGGAGATCGTGTAGGTCGAGTCGGCGAACCCCCCGGCCCAGACGTCGCGCGCGGCGGCCCGGCCCACGGCGACGGGCATGTTCGGCGGATAGGCGACAGCGTCGTCGGCGTAGAACGACGCCACCGAGTCCGCGTTCCGGGTGGCGGCCGCCGCTGACCAGGCGTCGTCGAGCTGCGTCAGCTGGGCCGCCAACGCGGCGGTGTCCACCGGCGCCGGCGCCGGCGCGCAGGCGGTCGAGATGAGCAGCGCGGCCATCCCGAGCGCGGCGGTGACGGACGCGATGCCGAACGGCCTGGTGCGCGTAAACGTCCTGTGCATCTTGATTGCTCCTTGGCGTTGGTTGGCCTCACGGCAGGCGCCGCAGGCTGATGAACCCCTCCATCCCGGCAAATCAACAGGCCCGACACCCCTCCCGCCAGCCCTCGGCCGGCCAGGTGCGAGGTCCGCTCCGGGTAGGAGGCCTGCCGCTCTCCGGCTAAATTGCAGGTGCGCCCGCCGCGAATCGGGAACGTTTTCCACCGCATTCCGGTATCTGTGGGCTGGCGGCACACCCAAACGAAGGCACCAACGGAGCGCACCATGGACGACAAGACGACCAGGACCGGCGGCAAGTGCCCGGTCATGCACGGAGGCAGTACCGTCACGCCGGCCGGGGGCAGGTCGAACCGGGACTGGTGGCCCAACCAGCTGAACCTCGGCATCCTGCACCAGCACTCGCCGATGTCCAGCCCCCTGGGCACTGGGTTCAACTATGCGGAAGAGTTCAAGAAGCTCGACCTCGAGGCGCTCAAGAAAGATCTCTTCACACTGATGACGACGTCGCAGGAGTGGTGGCCGGCCGACTACGGGCACTACGGGCCGCTCTTCATCCGCATGGCGTGGCACAGCGCCGGCACCTACCGCACCGGCGACGGCCGCGGCGGCGCCTCCGCGGGCACCCAGCGCTTCGCCCCCCTCAACAGTTGGCCCGACAACGCCAACCTCGACAAGGCGCGACGGCTGCTGTGGCCGATCAAGCAGAAGTACGGCAACAAGATCTCCTGGGCAGACCTGATGGTCTTCGCCGGCAACTGCGCCATCGAGTCGATGGGGCTCAAGCCCTTCGGCTTCGCCGGCGGCCGGGCGGACGTCTTCGAGCCCGAGGAGGACATCTACTGGGGGGCCGAAGCGGAGTGGCTCGGCGACAAGCGCTACGCCGGCGACCGCGAACTCGAGAACCCGCTCGCCGCGGTGCAGATGGGGCTCATCTACGTGAACCCGGAAGGGCCGAACGGCAAGCCGGATCCCCTCGCCTCCGGCAAGGACATCCGCGAGACCTTCGCCCGCATGGCCATGAACGACGAGGAGACCGTCGCGCTCACCGCCGGCGGCCACACCTTCGGCAAGACCCACGGCGCGGGCGATCCAAAGTTGGTGGGTCCGGAGCCCGAGGGCGCCCCGATCGAGGAGCAGGGCCTCGGCTGGAGGAACAGCTTCGGGACCGGCAAGGGCGTCGACACGACTACGAGCGGGCTGGAAGGGGCGTGGACTCCGAACCCCGTCAAGTGGGACAACGGCTACTTCGACATGCTGCTCGGCTACGAGTGGGAGCTGACGAAGAGCCCGGCCGGCGCGCAGCAATGGAAGCCGAAGGATCCCGCGGCGGCGACGCTGGTACCCGACGCCCACGACCCCACGAAGCGCCACGCGCCGATGATGACCACGGCGGACATGGCGATGAAGGTGGACCCGGCCTACCTGGAAATCTCGAAGCGGTTCCACAAGCACCCGGAGCAGCTGGCCGACGCGTTCGCCCGCGCGTGGTTCAAGCTGACCCACCGCGACATGGGTCCGCGGTCCCGCTACCTCGGCGCGCTTGTCCCGAAGGAGGAGCTGCTCTGGCAGGACCCCATCCCCGCCGTCGATCATCCGCTGGTGGACGCGAAGGACATCGCGGCCCTCAAGGGGAAAATCCTCGCGTCGGGGCTGAGCATCTCGCAGCTCGTCACGACCGCCTGGGCGTCCGCCTCCACTTTCCGCGGCTCCGACAAGCGCGGCGGGGCGAACGGCGGGCGCCTCCGCCTCGCGCCGCAGAAGGACTGGGAAGTGAACCAGCCGGCGCGGCTCGCCATGGCGCTCGAGGCCTACGAGACGATCCAGAAGGAGTTCAACGGCGCGCAGAAGGGGAAGAAGCGGGTCTCGCTCGCCGACCTGATCGTGCTCGGCGGCTCCGCGGCGGTCGAGGCGGCGGCCAAGAAGGCAGGCTTCGACGTCGCGGTGCCGTTCACGCCGGGGCGCATGGACGCGTCGCAGGAGCGGACGGACGTGGAGTCGTTCGCCGTGCTCGAGCCGATCGCCGACGGCTTCCGCAATTACCAGAAGGCCGCCTACACCGTGTCCGCCGAGGAGCTGCTGGTGGACAAGGCGCAGCTCCTAACGCTGAGCGCTCCCGAGATGACCGCGCTGGTGGGCGGCATGCGGGTGCTCGGCGCGAACTACGGACAGTCGAAGCACGGCGTCTTCACGGGCCGGCCGGAAACGCTCACCAACGACTTCTTCGTGAACCTGCTCGACATGGGGACTGCCTGGAAGGCGACGTCGGATGCGCAGGAGCTGTTCGAGGGGCGCGACCGCAAGACGGGGAACGTCAAGTGGACCGCCACCCGCGTGGACCTCATCTTCGGGTCCAATTCGCAGCTCCGCGCGCTGGCGGAGGTGTACGCGCAGGACGATGCGAAGGAGAAGTTTGTGCAGGACTTCGTGGCGGCCTGGGCCAAGGTGATGGACCTGGATCGCTTCGACCTGGCCTGAGCCTGGCGGGGCGCCGCGATAGGATGCGGAAGGGGGGCGTCTCGGTTGGCACCGAGACGCCCCCTTGTCTTGCCGACGGATCAGCGCGTGTAGTAGTCGCGGTCGACGCCGTCGAAGTTCCCGCTTTGCATGCAGCACTTCTTGAAACCGGCGCCCTGACCCGCAGGGGCAGGGGTCGTTACGGCCGAGCTTCTCGTGGAAGCAACTCCTTGTGGCCGTGGACGATCCGGTCGCCGCGCTTCACGCGGGTTTCGGAAGGGAAGCCCTTCCGGCGCTTGCTCGTGACCTCAAAAGCAGGGGAGGTGGTCGAACGAATCCTCGTGGTTTGCCATACGACGCTCCTGAAAGGGGTGTCTCGGATTGCGACCCCTGGGGCCCGTCAGCCCAGAAGCGGGGGGAATGCTATACCAAGGGCCCCGAAGGCGCTAGGCGAAGAACCTCACCGGGATGTTCCCCACCGGCCCGACCGCGTTCTCGACCGTGAGGCGCGCCGCCGTGATCGTGACCGACGCAAAGCGGTCGAGCTTCCGGTGGCCGATCGTCGTGCCGCGCGAAAGCACCCGCCACGCGCCCTCCACCCGACCCTCGAGCCGGTACGCCGCGACTGACTGTCCGCGGGCGATGTCCTCCCGCAGGTCGGCCGTCGAGACGGTGACGGAGCGCCCCGTCGCCGCGTCGGCGTAACGGTCCTCGGCAAAGAGTGCATCCAGCCGCTCCCGCATTCCGCTGAGCCGAGCTGCATCGGTCGGGTGGATCACCCCGTCCCGCGTCGGGGGCACGTTGAGCAGGAGCTTCGAGTTCCGCCCCACCGAGCTGAAATACAACTCCACCAGGTCGTCCACCGAACGCACCTTGGCGTCCTCGGCGGGGTGCCAGAACCAGCCGGGCCGGATCGACACGTCGGCCTCGCCGGGCCGCCAGACCGTCCCGCCTGGGTCGCCGTGCTGGAGCATCGCGATGACGTCGTCGCCGCTCGCGCCGGGGTAGGGCACCGTGGCGGGGTTCACCGTGGACCAGTTCGGGTCGCCCGCCACGCCGCGCTCGTTACCGATCCACCGCACGTCAGGCCCCGCGTCGGAAAAGATGACCGCGTCCGGCTGGAGCGTGCGGACCAGCCCCCAGATCCGCGCCCAGTCGTATTCCTGCTTCCGCCCTCCCGGCCCCACCTCGACCGCGCCGTCGAACCAGACCTCGTGCAGCGGGCCGTACCGGGTCAGGAGCTCCGTGAGCTGGGCGCAATAGAAGTCGTTGTACCGGGGGGAGTCGCCATAGCTCGGCGCGTTCCGGTCCCACGGCGAGAGGTACAGCCCGGCCCGAAGCCCCTCGGCGCGGCAGGCGTCGGTGAATTCGCGCACCACGTCTCCGCCGCCGCCCCGCCAGGGACTCGACGCCACCGAGTGGGCGGTGGTGGCGGTCGGCCAGAGGCAGAAGCCGTCGTGGTGCTTGGCAGTCAGGACCAATCCGCGGGCTCCGGCGGCTTTGGCCGCGCGCGCCCACTGCCGGGCGTCGAGGGCCGTGGGCTGGAAGATGGCCGGATTCTCCGTGCCGTCGCCCCACTCCCGGTCGGTAAAGGTGTTGACGCCGAAATGAAGGAAGAGCGCCAGCTCGTCGCGCTGCCACTGGAGCTGCTGCGGTGTCGGCACCGGACGCGCGAGCCCGGTAACGAGGTGGCCGAAACGGGGAGCCGCCATCGCGGCGGCGCCCGTCGCAAGAAAGTCGCGGCGCTTCATCAGCGGGCCTCCAGTGAGCCACGGAGGCGGATGTCGCGCGACGACGCCCCCACGTAGACGGTGAACGTGCCCAGCTCCACCACCGGATTGAGCGCGGCGTCGAGCACCGCCAGCTCCTTCGGCCCCAGCGTGAAGCGCACGTCGCGTGCCTCCCCGGGCTCGAGCCAGATCCGCGTGAACCCAGCGAGCGCGAGGACCGGCCGGGCGTACTTCGCCACCTCGTCCCGAATGTAGAGCTGCACCACCTCGTGCCCGCCGCGCGCTCCGGTGTTCCGCACCCGGAGGCGCACCTCGGCCGTGCCCCCCGGCGCGATCGCCGCCGGCGTGATCACGAGGCTGTCGTACGAGAAGTTGGTGTACGAGAGCCCGAACCCGAACGGGAAGAGCGGCCGGCCCGAGAGGTCGGCGTAGTCGTCGCCGCGGCCGGTGGGGCGGTGGTTGTAGGCGAGGGGGAGCTGGCCTTCCTCGAGGGGAAAGGTGATCGGCAGCCGCCCGGACGGGCTGAAATTACCGAGGAGGATGTCGGCCACCGCGTTTCCGCCCGCTTGGCCAGGGTACCACGCCATCAGCACGGCGTCGACCGCGTCGAGCCACGGCATCGTGATGGCGCTCCCGCCGATGAGCACCACCACGGTCGGCGTGCCGGTGGCGGCCACGCGGCGAATGAGTTCCTCCTGGTAGCCCGGCAGTCCGAGTCGGGCCCGGTCGCGGAACTCCCCTTCCTCGATGCCAGCCACCACCACCGCCACCACGCTCCGGCGCGCGAGCGCGACGGCGCTGTCGAGACGGGCCATCGCCGCCTGCTCGGCGCCGGTGTCCCATACGAGACGGAACTGCGCATTGCCGGTCGTCTCGTGAAATTCGAGGCGCAAGGCGTGCGTGCTTCCCGCCGCCAGCGCCACCTCGGCGAGCCGCACGCCCGCCGAGCGCTTCTCCCAGGCGTCGAGCAGCAGCCGGCCGTCGAGCCAGAGGCGCCAGCCGTCGGTGCCGTCCACGCCGAGCCGCGTCACCAGTTCGGGTCCGATGGTAAGGGTGCCGCGCCAGCGGACGGAGTACCAGTCGGTGCCGAGGCCGGGGGCGGGAGGCGCGAAGCTCCAGCGCACGTCCACCGCGGAGTCTCGGCGCGTCGCGGTAGGGGCGCCCGCGAGGTCGGGGTTGCCGAAGAACTCCGCCGTGAGCGCCACGCGGCCGGTGGGGACGCTGCTGTACGCGGCACTCTCGCGTCCGGGGCCCGGGGCGTAGTGGACGCGACTGCCCAGCCGTGCGGTGAGTCCCGCGAGGATTGATACGGGCGCCGCGCCCGGTGCGGTGTAGCCGCCGAGCCGGGCCTCCGCGGCATCCGCGCCGATCAGCGCGAGCGAGGTGAGGTTCGCGTCGAGCGGAAGTGCGCCGTTGTTCCGAAGGAGCACCATCGCGGCCGCCGCGGCCTCGCGGGCCAGCGCCCGGTGAGTGGGGTGGCCGTTCCAGTACGCGGCGCTGTCAGGATTGCCGTAGGGGTCCGCAAAGAGCCCGATGGACGCTTTGCCGCGGAGCACGCGAGCCACGGCCGAGTCGGTGACGGCGGGCGGAACCAGGTTGCGAACCGCATCCAGGTAGGGCGCGTGCTGCGGCCACGCACTCTGGAACACGACGTCCACGCCGGCCTCGAACGCCTGGCGTGCGGCCTCCTGGGTGGTGGAGGCGGTGTGGTGCAGCACCGTGGCGCCGCCGGTGGCGGCGGCGTCGGTGATCACGAACCCCTGGAAACCCCACGATTGCCGGAGCGTCTCGGTCAGGAGGTACGGATTCTGGGTGGCGGGAAGCCCGCCGACGGAGTTGTACGCGGTCATGATCGAGCGCGAGCCGGCCGCCAGTGCCGAGCGGAACGGAGGGTAGTAGAGCTCGGCGAGGGTACGGTCGTCGAGGACAATCGGGTAGCTGTCGCGCCCGCCGTCGCCGACGTTGGCCACGAAGTGCTTCGGCGTGGTGATGACGCCCAGGCGCTCAAACGGAGCCACGTACGCGGCTGCCATCGCCGAGGCGAGGAGCGGATCCTCGCCATAGGTCTCCTCGGTGCGTCCCCAGCGGACGTCGGTGGCGAGGTTGACGACGGGCGAGAGCACCTGGCGGATGCCGCGGGAGCGGGTTTCGCGGGCGATGGCGGTGGCCACCCGGCCCATGAGCGCGGTGTCCCAGGTGGCGGCGAGGCCGATGGCCTGCGGAAAGACGGTGGCGCCGGGGCGGGTGAGGCCGTGGACCGCCTCGTCGAACGGGATGATGGGAATGCCGAGGCGGGTGCGCTCCACGAAGAAGCGCTGGACCGAGTCGATACGTGCGGCGTCCTGGCGCGCGGTGGGCGCGGCGGGGATCTGCAGGCCGAAGATCCCGAGACGGTAGTCGTGCCCGGAATCGGTGGGGCTGCCGGGGACCATGAACAGCTGCCAGAACTTCTCCTCGAGGGTCATCCGCGGGAGGAGTTCGGCCGTGGACTGGGCGGCGGCCGCGCGGGGGAACGCGGCCAGGAGAAGCAGGAGCAGCGCGCACGCCTGCCTCATCAGGGTGCCGGGCTCCATTTCGGTTTGCCGCCCCCGATGAGGGCACCGATGACCCCGAAGGTGACCGCGCCGATGGCCGCATACTCGGCGCCGGAAGGACCGCAGTCGCGGTTGCCCGTCTCTCCCCCGCACACGCTGCCCACGACTTCGCTGACCAGCTTCCCTGCGGCGATCCCGATGAGCGCGCCCCACAACGCCCCCGATGCCCACTTGGTGC
Source organism: Gemmatimonadota bacterium (assembly GCA_022710485.1). Taxonomy (GTDB): domain Bacteria; phylum Gemmatimonadota; class Gemmatimonadetes; order Gemmatimonadales; family GWC2-71-9; genus SPDF01. The sequence goes on from JAKLGU010000010.1 coordinate 62,563, forward strand.
CGCGTTGCACGTCCAGGGCGATCAGCGAAGCGGCCAGGACTCGCCGGACGGCGGAGGTGTCGGACGGGTCGGCGCAGGCGGGGCCGGGGTTGCGGCAGAAATGGATGAATGGGCTGGACGGGGTCAGCGGCTGGACGAGGCGGCCCCGAAACGGCGCGCCGGCGGTCGGGTGCATCCGGACCAGGGTCCCGCTGTCGATCGTGGCATGGACCAGGCTATCCTGCGCGGCGAGCCCGATGGGGGCCAATGCACAGGCGAGTGCGAGGGTCAGTGTCTTCAGCTCCATGGGTTCACCTGCCTGCCGCGCCGCTGGTCGAAGGTGCTATCGGTGCTTTGCCGGCGAGGCGTTCCGGGCCACCGCGGCCTTCACGAGCGACTTGAATGCGCGCGCGTCGACCGTCTCGCCCTCGCGGATGTCGATGGCCCGGCGGGTGCCGCCTTCCAGGCTGGCATTGAAGAGACCCGACGGATCGGGGATGCTGGCCCCGCGGGCGAAGGTGAGCTTCACGACCTTCTTGTATGTCTCCCCGGTACAGACGAGCCCGCCGTGCGACCACACGGGGATCCCCGCCATCGCGTTCGACGCCTTCCGCCATTTCCGCTCCTCGACCATTCCGGGGTCGGCCTGCAGGATCAGCGTGCGCATGCGGGACAGGGTTTCCTCGCGCCAGTCAGGTATCGTCGCCATTGGGGCGGACTCCTTTCAGTCCGTGCACGGTCACCGGCACGACCAGCACGCGGTCGTTCTGCGGATCGGTGCCCAGCATGAAGATGGCGCCTCCCACATCGCGATACCCGCACTTCGTGTAGAAGGCGATGCCGCGCGGGTTCCGCTCCCACACCGAGAGCCAGACGCTGCGGCCGCCGAGCGCGGATGCCGCCCCATGAACGGCCTCCATGAGCCGTTGCGCGAGGCCCCGCCCGTGCCAGGGCCGGTCCACGTAGAACCGGTACAGTTCCACCGGGGCGTCGGTCGTGACGCAGGGGGGCGCGGTGGTACGACGCACCTGGGCGTAGGCCGCCAACCCGTCGCTCCCGTCGACCACCAGCGTGACAAAGTCGGGGTCGGCGAGCTCCCGTGCCTGGTGGGCCGGGCCGAAGGACCTGGCCACGTGGGCGGCGGTGTCCTCCGGGCGATTGTCGGGGCCGAAGGTCTCCGCAAAGATCCGGGCCGCGAAGCGAGCAAGCGCCGGCGCATCGGCTGGCTCGGCACGACGAATTTGAGGGGACGCAGGTGTCATGTGTGCCGAAGGTCCTGGTCGTCCACGCCGAGTGACGACCTGCAGGTTGGCCGGTGCCATCTGCGGCAGTTGCTGATCAGGCGATCGGCCGAAGCACACTGCGGCCATACGCGATGAACGCCATGAGGAGCCCCAGCACGGCGCTCAGGACCAGAGGCGTCATCTCGTGGTACTTGACGTGCACCCAGACGAACACGAGGCTCTCGACGGCCAGGAGCGCGGCCGCCAGGACGGTCATCTGCGGTCGCCAATGGAAGGCGGCGGGCACGATGAGCCCGATGGTGCACACGAGTTCCAGGACGCCCAGCGCCATCCACGCTTCCCGGGGCAACGCGCCGAACGAGGGGACGTCCTGGCTGATCTTGTCGAACATGAAGACCTTCATGACTCCCGACGCTCCGTACAGCAGCGCGGCAAGGCCCTGCAGGACCCACAACAGGATGTTCATCTTGCGCTCCTCGGCTTGCGCGTCCACGGGAAGCATCGTTCGGCGAGTGACTTGCGGACGTTGCGCTGACGGCGCCGCTCGCGCAATGCCCTCACGGCTGCCGGTCGAGCACCGTCAGGGTCCAGATGCTGGTGGGTGGCGTGGGCGGAAACGCGAATGGGAACGAGGGCCGGGGACTGAGCGGCGGGAATCCCGGCACCTCGAGCGGCTGGCCGTTCGGGCTACCGGCCGTCTCTCCCTCGTCGTACTCGTTCTGCAACTGGGCGAGTTCCGCCGGGTCGCAGGTTCCGGTGACCGCGCTGTTGACCGGCCCGGATGGCCGAGGCGGCAGGAGCCTGGCCCACGCCGCGCGATCCGTAATGTACTGGAGATACCCGCCGCGCTGGCCTTCGGCGAGCGTGAAGATCACGTCGGCGAAGCCGTCGCCGACGTACGTGATGCTGCACACTTCGTCCTCGCCGGCGGCGTTTCGCCGGGTGCCGCAGGTGGTGATGCGCGTGGTGCGCGTCAGCGTACCCACATACTCGTTGTCATCGTTCTCGGGGGCCGGTTCGAAGCCCACCAGCGTCCCGACAAGGACGTCCGTCCCCGTGGCGGCGCAGTTGGCGTCGAGCAGCGCGCCGGTCGTGCGGAACTCGACGGTGTAGGTGACCTTGGTACCGGTTCCCTGGGCGGCGGCGGTCCTCGGCGTGAACGAGGCCGCGGCGATTGCCGCCAACGCCAGGATGCTGCGCAAGAGACGGCGCATGGTGCTCCTCCGCCACTGAAGAGGAATCCGAAGAGGTTCATGGGTTGGTGCCGGGGTCCTCGGGAGATGGAGCCGCACGGCGGATGCCCTAGAGTGCGCCTCACCGACCCCGGCCGCAAGGGTCGGCGGGCCGCCGTTCGACCAACGCCGACGGCCGCGCGTACGAATTGCCACCTGGCATGCCGACTGATACCTTCTCCCGTCCTGAAAGGGTGCCCCGTGGCGTCATCACCAGAGGCGGACCACGCCTACAGCCTGGCATACGAAGAGCTGCGCCGGCTGGCGCAGTGTCTGCTCGTGGGCGAGCGCCACGCCTCGATCAGCCCGACGACGCTTGTCCATGAGGCGTGGTTGAAGCTCCGGGGCGGGCGGTTCACGGTGGAGTCGGAACTGCATTTCAAGCGCATCGCCGCGCGCGCGATGCGCCAGGTGCTCGTGGACGCCGCCCGCCGGCGCCGGGCGGAAAAGCACGGCGGCGGCCTGACGCTGGTGGCCTTCGACGAGGGCCTTGATGCTCCCGCCTCCACCGACGAGCAAGTGCTGGCGCTCGACGGCGCCCTGACCGAGCTCGAGCACCGCTACCCCCGACAGGCCGAGATGGTCGAGAGCCGCTATTTCGCCGGGCTGTCGATTCCCGAGACCGCCGAACTGCTCGGCGTCTCCGTCGCCACCGTCAATCGCGACTGGCGCGCCGCACGCGCCTGGCTCGCCGCCGAACTGCGCTGTGCCGGCTGACGGCGGCTGGAGCCGGCTTGCCGACTGCTTCGCGGAGCTGGTCGACCTGCCCGCCGCCGATCGCGAAGCCGCCCTCGACCGCCTCACGGCCGGTGAGCCGGCGCTCCGGATGGAGCTCGTGGCCATGCTTGCCGCCGACGGCCGTACCGGCCACCCGCTCGACCAGGACGTTGCGGCTGCCGCCGGTGTCCTGATCGGCGGCGCTCCCGCCGCGCCACCCCAGGTGGGGCCCTATCGACTCGAGCGGCGTCTCGGCGAAGGCGGCTCGGCCGTCGTCTGGCTCGCCACCCGCCCGGACCTCGACCATCAGGTGGCGATCAAGGTTCTCAGGGATGCCTGGCTCTCACCGGAACGGCGGGAGCGGTTCCTGCAGGAACAGCGGATCCTCGCCCAGCTCAACCACCCGGCCATCGCCCGGTTCCACGACGCCGACTCGTTCGCGGACGGCACGCCCTGGCTCGCGATGGAGTTCGTTCCCGGGTCGCCGGTCACCGAGTACGCCGACGCGCACCGGCTCGATCTCCAGTCCCGGCTCAGGCTCGTCCGGTCCGTGGCGGAAGCGATCGAGTACGCCCACCAGCACGCCGTCATCCACCGCGACCTGAAGCCCAGCAATATCCTGGTGACGGACGCCGGCGCCGTCAAAGTGGTGGATTTCGGCATCGCCAAGCACCTCGAGGATCCGTCGGACCCCCACCCCACGCGCACGGGCCTTCGGTTCCTCACGCCCGGGTATGCCTCCCCGGAGCAGCTCACGCGGGCGGCCGTCGGCACCTACTCCGACGTGTACGCCCTTGGGGTGGTCTGCTATCAGCTCCTGACCGGCCGCCTGCCGTTTGACCCGTCGGGCCGCACCGCTGAGGAGCTCGCCGCACTCGCCTCCCAGGGCGCGCCCCCGCCCTCGATCCATCTCCCCCCGGGCACACGGCGCGCCCTCGCGCAGGACCTCGATGTCCTCTGTGCCACGGCCATGCATCCCGACCCGTCGCGCCGCTACCGCGACATGGGGGCGCTGATCGAGGACATCGACCACCTCCTCGCCGGCGAGCCGCTCCGCGCCCGCCGCGACTCGCTCGGATACCGCGCCGGGAAGTTCGTCCGGCGGAATGCCCGGGCCGTGGTCGCCGCCGCGGCGGCCCTGCTCGTCGTGATCACCCTGGTGGTGTTCTACACCGTCCGGCTCCGCGCCAGCCGCGACATCGCCCTCGCCGAGGCGGCTCGCGCCGAGCGAGTGCAGCGGTTCATGCTGAATCTCTTCGAAGGCGGGGACCCCTCGGCGGCGCCGGCCGACACTCTCCGCGTCCTGACCCTGATGGATCGTGGACTCCAGGAGGTACGGAGCCTCGAGGGCGCGCCCCGCACCCAGTCGGAACTGCTGCTCACCCTCGGCGGGCTGTACCAGAAGCTCGGGCGCCTCGATCGCGCCGACAGCCTGCTGGGTGCGGCGCTCGCCGAGCGCCGGGCGCGGACCGGAGATCGGTCGCCGGAGGTGTCGGACGCGCTCCTCGCGTTGGGGCTCCTTCGCCTCGACCAGGCCCGATTGAACGATGCCGACAGCCTCGTCCGGCAGGCGATCATGATCGACTCGCTGACCCGGCCCGCGGGCCACATCGCCCGCGCCACCGCCCGCACCGCGCTCGGCCGCGTCCAGGAGGCGCAGGGCGACTATCCGGCCGCGATCGCCACGCACGGCGCGGCCCTCGATCTCCACGCCACGCGGGACAGCGGCTCCGCCGCATACTGGGACGCCGCCACCCAGCTCGCGAACGCCCACTTCTACGCCGGCAACTACGACACCGCCGACTCGCTGAATCGGCTCATCCTCGCGGCGGACCGGGCGCGTCGCGGGGCAGGGCACCCGGCGGTCGCCGAGGACCTGATCAACCTCGGCGCCACCCAGTTCGAGCGCGGCAACTATGCGGAGGCGGAGGCGTACTACCGGCAGGCGCTCGCGATCAACCGCGCCTGGTACGGGGAGGACCACCACGCCGTGGCCGCCAACCTGACGATGATCGGCCGGGCACAGATCCGCGCGTTGCGATGGGAGGACGCCGTGGGCGCGCTGGAGGAGGCGCTCGCGATTCGAGAACGGGTCTTCGGGCCCGATCACCCCAACGTCGCCTCGACCGTCAACGAACTCGGCACCGTGGCACTTCGGCGCGAGCGCTTCGACGAGGCGGAGCGTCATTACCTGCGGGCCAACGCGATCTACCGCGCCACCTACGGGGATCGCCACTACCTCGTGGGCATCACCTTGTCGAACCTCGGGTCGGTGGGGATGGGCCGGCAGGACAATGCGGCGGCGGAGCGATACCTCCGGCAGGCGGTGGCACTCTTTACCGAGGCGCTCGGACCCGACCACAGCAACGTCGGCATCGCCCGCACCAAGCTGGGCCGTGCCCTCCTTCGCCAGGGCAAGTATCGCGAGGCCATCGAGGAGAGCACGGCGGGGTACCAGATTCTGGGCAAGCAAGCCTCGCCGGCGATGAACTTCATCACCAATGCCCGTGCAGATCTCGTGACCGCCTACACTGCACTCGGGCAGCCGGAGGCGGCGGTGCGATATCGCGACTCCACCGCCGCCTCCGGTCCGAAGTAGCGGTCAGCCCTTCACCGGCTTCGCCTTCGCAAGCAGCGCCTCCACTCCCGTGCCCGGTCCCGGGGTGACCCGGATTCGCTTGAATCCCTCGACCGTCTGCACGAGAAAGGTCAGCACGCCGTCCGCGCCCATCTCCCACCCCCCGGGGGCTGCCATCGGCGCCCGGCCCTGGTCGTCGAACTCGAAGACCATCTTCCCGTCGAGCCAGACCTCCATCATGCCGCGCTGGCCGGCCTCGACCGCCCAGAAGAGGTGTTGCCCATCGGGGGTGAACGCCGGCATCACGATCCGACTGGTGCTTCCCATGGGGAGGTAGCGGTTCCCGAGGAACATCCCGTACTCGCCGCCGAAGCCCTGGTTCCCCGGCGAACCGTAGTGCAGCGTGAATTTCGAGTCGGGACTCCAGATGTACTTGACCGGGTCCTTGATCCCCGGCCGGAACTGGGCGAAATCCTTGGACATGCTAGGGACACCGGGCGCCCCATCCACCGAGACGGTGCCGGCCCCTCCCCCCACCGACCCGACCCAGTAGGCGTAGCGAGTACCGTCGGGACTGAACCGGAACTCGTCCACGGCCACCAGGCGGCCTTCGATTCGGGTGGCCTTGCCGTCCACCACCACGACCTGGCCCTGCGTCGTCGAGCCCGCGTACCCTACCCGCCCGCCCTTGCCTGTCGCCAGCGACACGAACATCGAGCCCAGCGCGACGTCGGACTCCTGGTCTCCCGTCACCACGAACCACCGGGCCCCCGCCTGCGCCAGGTAGACCACCTTGCCGTCGTCGGTGAACCGCACGCTGTCGACCGAGGTGTACTCGCGCTGCCGGACCCCGTCCACGATCAGGCTGACCGGCCCGCCGGGGGTGACGGTGGACTTGACCGCGTAGTGCTTGCCGTCCGCGCTGAACCAGACCGGCCCGAGTTGAAAGGACTCGCTGTTGGGGACGATCGCCGAGCCGGCCAGGATCGCCCACCGGTCGCCGCCGCGTTGCTGGTCGCGGCGGCTCACCAGGATCAGGGCACCTGAGCCGACCGGCGGCACGTGGATGGCCGCATTGTTTGCCCTGGCCACGACCCGGCCGTCCACCATCACCTCGGTGACTGGCGAACCCTGCGCAGGCCGGATTTCGCGTGTGGTGTAGAGGCGCGTGCCGTCCGCGTTGAAGATCGGATCGAAGCCGACGTACCCGGCCGGCTTGCCATCCACGATCAGTGTGGTCTGCTGCGGGTTCGCGGGGTTCGTCACCAGGTAAGCGTAGCGCTCACCGTCCGGGCTCACGGCGATGCCGTGGTCGGCCCCCTTCGGGCCCGGGATTCCATCCCAGGCATACCAGCTCGGATCTTCGGTGGGTTGCTGGGCAACGGTGTTTCGATAGAACACGAACCAGTGCTTGCTGTTGGGCGAAAACTGCACCCAAGGGCCACCGCCTCGCATGATCAGGTCATTGGAGCCGACCGGACGGCGGAACACCTCCTTGCCGTCGACCACGGCGATCCACTCCTGGCCGACTCGGGCGGAGTAGCCGTAGCGCTCGCCATCCGGGCTGAAGTTCATGATCCAGCTGGCCGTGCCCGGGTTCAGGATCGCGTCCACCTGCGGCCCGGGAACCCCGTCCCGCGTCACGACGTAGCGGCTGCCCCGCTGTGTAATGGCGACCAGGTGGGCGCCCTTGGGGCTGATATAGTAGGTCAGCCCATCCTCGTTCGGGGCAACGACTTGGGCGTCGACCTTCGCCTGGGCCCAGCCGGACGAGGTGACGAGGACGGTGAGAAGGGCGGGCACCAACATGCCGGCCCGGGTGACGGTGCGCATGGAAGCTCCCCAGGGTATGAGTCAGGAGGCTCTTGCGCAATCCGGGATCGAATCGTGTCAGCCGCGCACGACCGCCTCGATGGTGGCGGCATCGATCTTCTGCCTTGACCGGCCTGCTTTGTTTGGTCGAGTTTGTAATTCAGTCCAGGCGGCCGGTCGCGGAGGGGGAGTTGGCGGCTGTCGCAGTACTCGGTGAAGGGGAGTCCCTTCACGAGCTCCATCACGAAATTGGGTCGCCCCTCTTCGGTCGTGCCGGCGTCGAGCAACAGGGCAATGCCGGGGTGGCTCATCACCACCAGCGCGTCCTCGTCCGCTGCATGCGCCGGCGAGGTACTCTTGCCGAAGTAGCACATATGTGCTACTTTCGAAATACACCAACCGGGAGGGTCCGTGGTTCGCAAACTGACGCTGCGGCAGGTCGGGGGTTCGATCGGGGCCACCTTGCCGAAAGACATGACCGAACGACTTCACCTCGAGGTCGGCGACCGCGTACTCGCCGTCGAGACCGCGGAGGGGATCTTGCTGACCCCGTTCGATCCTGACGTGGAGGAGGGACTCGCCTTGGCCGCTAAGACGGCGAAGAAGTTTCGGAACGCCCTGCGCGAGTTGGCCAAGTAGGCCATGGCCGCCGAGCCACGGTGGCTGCCGCGCGTCGTCCTGGATGCCGCCCACCTGGATCAGGTCCGGGCGCACGGCGGGTTGGCCCGCGTCCGCGACGAGAACGCGCTTGAGGCGGCCTTGGCCCGAGCCCCGCAGAAGTGGCATTACAACCCGAAAGTCCGATTCCCGGAGCTGGTCGCGGCCTACGGCTTCGGCGTGGCCACGGCGCATCCCTACAACGATGGCAATAAGCGGGTGGCGTTTCTGGCCATGGCGATCTTTGCTGGACTGAACGGGCGGGAGTTGGTCGCGACGGATGCGGAAGTCGTGACGGTCATGGTCGGACTGGCCGCGGGAAAGATTACGGAGGCTGAATTGGCGGAGTGGCTGGGAAGCCACCTCGTGGCGGATTAGCGGCGGGGATCAAGGCTGCCTAACGAAACGCCCGCACTTTGCGCGGGCCTGCACGGGCCATAGACACCTCCTGCTGGCTAGTCGAAAGTGTCTACCAAAGTGGTGCAAGAACCCTCGTCCGCTGCATGCGCTGGTTAGGTTGTACCTTGACAATATGCCAGATATGACATATTGTGTCGTGTGGCCCCCAGCGACAAGCCCTTGGTCTGGCTCCGGGGAGAGGTGAAGTCCCCGCCGTTTTCCCCGCCGGCGCGCCTGGAGGTGGGCTTCCTCCTCCGGCAGCTCCAAGGTGGGGCCAAGCTGAGCCTTCCACACTCTCGGCCCATGCCCGCCATCGGGCCCCGGTGCCACGAGTTGCGAATACCGGATGAACAAGTGACCTGGCGGATCATCTACCGCCTCGATGCGGATGCCATCGTGCTGGCCGATGTGTTCGCCAAGAAGACGCAGGCCACTCCAAGGCACGTGATCGCGGCCTGCCAGCGTCGCCTACGGATGTACGACGAAACGGTCTCGGAGGAATGATGAAGGCAACGAAGCGCACCAAGCTGCAGGCAGCGGGTTGGGCCGTTGGGGATGCGGCCAACTTTCTCGATCTCAGCCCCGCCGAAGCGGCGTATGTGGAGCTGAAGCTCTCGCTGAGCCAGGCGCTGCGACGCTGGCGCTCCACCCGCAAGCTCACCCAGACCGGGCTGGCCAAGCGTCTGGGTTCCAGCCAATCGCGAGTGGCGAAGATGGAGGCCGGCGATCCGACGGTATCGGCGGATCTGCTCTTGCGCTCGCTGTTGGCGCTCGGGGCGACCTCAAAGGATATCGCATCCAGCTTGACGCCCCAGCGGCGCAAGGCTGGTGCAACCTAACGAAACGCGCATCAGCTGCGAGGGCGCTTCGCGGCAGCCGCCGCGCCGTCCTCGGTCAGAACCTACGGCGTGGGGGCTGCCAGTGCCAGCGCGCCCTCGACAGCTGCATGCGCTGGTTAGGCTGCGCGGATTCATAAACTAAGTGCGACAGTTCCCGGTAAAGAAACGGTGACCTGCCAACCCGGTAGACTTCCATTCTCCTCCAAGAGAACGAAGGCTCCCATGTATCGACAGATCACCGCGGACGAAA
>JAKLGU010000011.1 GCA_022710485.1 Gemmatimonadota bacterium
TATACCCATCACTACCCCAGGCGAGCCCGCCGTTGAGGAAGCCGGGAAGCGAATCGAGCAGGGTGGTGGGCGTCGACCCGTCGAGGGAAATCACCTTCAGGGCGCCGAAGCGCTGGTCGCGAAATGCGATGCGCCGCCCGTCCGGAGAGAAGACCGGGGAGAAGGCGTTGGTCATGCCGGGGAGGATCCGGCCGGCGAGCTGGTCCCGCTCCTGGAGGATGAACTCCGACTTGTCGCGCGCCGGCCCCCCGGGGTACAGGAAACGGCTGCCATCCGGGGAGATTGCGATTTCCATCCCCGCGAAGTTGAAATAGCTCAGGTCGGCGGGGAAACTCACGGTGTACCGCCGCGTCGGGGCCTCGACCGGAGGGGGACGTCGGAGCCAGGTCGCTACGAGTGCCAGGAGCAGGAGTGCCGCCAACGCCCACCCGGCCAGTGCGGCCGTGCGGCTCCGGCGCGGAGCTTCCCCCGCCACGGCGTAGGCGGTCGTCCCGCGGAACCCCGGATTGTCCAGCGCCTCGGCGAACGCCTTGGCGCTCTCGAACCGGTCGGCCGGCAGCTTCTCGATGGACTTCGCCACCGCGGCCGCCACGTTCACCGGCACCGACTTGCGCAGCTCGGTCACCGGGCGCGCGGTGTCGGTCACGATCTTCATGATGATCTGCTGGGCCGAGGCGCCGGTGTGCGGCGGGTTCCCGGTGAGCATTTCGTACAGGACGGAACCGAGGGAATACACATCAGACCGCGCCGTGATCTCCTTCTCGGCGGTGGCCTGCTCGGGACTCATGTAGTGCGGGGTGCCGAGGGACATCCCGGTCTCGGTCATCCGGCCGCCGGCCGCGGCGCTCAAGGCCAGCGCGATGCCGAAGTCGGCCACCATCGGCCGGCCGTCGTGGAGCAGGATGTTCTCCGGCTTGATGTCGCGGTGGATCACCCCGTGCCGGTGTGCGTAGTCCAGCGCATCGGCCACGGCTACGGCAATTCGGACTGCTTCATCGATGCCAAGCTGGGTTTCGCGATCGAGCTTCGTGCGAAGGGTCTCTCCCTCGATGTAGGGCATGACATAGTAGAGAAAGACCCCTTCCCCGCTTTCCCGCTTCCCCGCTTCCCCGCTGTCAAAGAGCGGCAGGATGTGGGGGTGCTGCAGTGCGGCGGTAGTCTTGATCTCGACCACGAACCGGTCGGCGCCGATGACGGCGGCGAGTTCCGGCTTCAGGACCTTGAGCGCGACCTTGCGGTCGTGCTTGAGGTCCTGGGCCAGGTACACCGTGGCCATGCCCCCCTGGCCCAGCTCCCGCTCGATGCGGTAGCGGTCGGCCAATGCGGCGACGAGGCGGGGAAGGGGATCAGACATCACGTACTCCAATTTCTCGTTGTGTCATTAGCGACTTCAGCCGGCGGCGTGCGCGGCCAACCACTGCGGCCGCAGTCCCAGTTCGTCGATCCACCGATCGAGATATGCGAGGTCGATGTCCTCCGCCGCCACGCGTAATAGTGCAGCCACGTCCTCGATCTGCCGGGCCGAACCACCGAGCTGGGCCCACTCGAGTTTCGAGAGGATGACGTCCTCCACCGATGCGACCCACAGGTGGAGGCCGTCCAGTTCGATTGGCTGCCGTCTCGCGAACTCGGCCTGGCTGAAGGGGCGTGCCTTGCAGGGAATCAGGTCGGCCTTCCAGCCGGTTTCGGTTTCGACGACGTTGAACATCGATTCCGCGGCGAGTGCCTCGAGCGCGGCTTCGCGCGACACGTACATTGCGGGGCCGTCGAGGTCCTTCACGAAAGACTCGAGCTGAGCGCGAGTCGCCTGAATCACGAAGTCCACGTCCATGGTGGCTCGTCCGGCGCCGTGGGCCGCGGCGGCGACCGATCCGGTGAGCATGAACGGCACGTCGTTCGCCTCCAGGGCGGTGACGACCGTTTTCAGGATGCCCGCAAGGCTCACTGTCGCGCGGTCCGGCTGCCGGGCGGTCCGCCGAGGAGCAGCTCCACCAGTTGCCGGTCGGAACGCTGCGGGTGCCGCCGCCGGAGGGAGGCGAGGGCGAGCGCTCGCGTGGTGTCGCTGAGCTGGAGCGCCTCCCGAAGTCGGTCGGCTGGGCGCCGCCGCCTGAGCGCCGCAATTCGGACGGCCTCGGCGGCACGGGTCGTGTCGCGCGGGACTCCGACAGCGAGGATGGGCGGATTCGATCCTGCGATTCGAAGGCCCACGGCTCGGGCCGACTCCCCGCCACGCTGGAGGAGCTGCTCGACGACCCACGCCACGTCGGCCCCGGTAACCTGCCGGTCAGGTGGCAGGGACGCAAAGCACTCCGCGTGGAACCGGCGGTAGGCGCGCTTCGCCTCCCGGACGGCGACCATGGCCCGCGCCGCCTCGGGTGACAGATGGCGCCTGCTCTTCAGCCCGCCGAGACGGCCGATTTCCGCAAGGTATCTACTGGCATGCTTCATTGATCTATCATAAGCTGCTTATGATGGAACTGCAATCATTGCAACGCTGTAAGTTATCTGGTTTGGGTCTTGTTCGCTCCGCGGTTTCGTGGCTTCGCGTGCGCCCCAATCACCTCCCTGCCTTGGCCCTGACCTCCTCGAACCAGTTCTCGACCAGCACGAAGCTCCGGACCTGGGTGGCTGGTGCGGACACCAGGCGGGACATCAGGAACCGCCTGTCGTCCGGCGAAATATCGAACGGCGTGTACCACTCGTCGGGATTCAGGAGCACGTCGTTCCCGAGGCTGAAGAGCTTGACGCGGGCACCGATCTGCGACGGCCCGGCCACGGGAATCGGCGCCATCATCATGTTGCGGGCGCTGTCCACGTAGAACAGCTCGCGGCCGCTGTGGGCCCAGAGCGGGGCCTGGCCTCCGTTGGTGGATACCTGCCACTTCCCGTCATCCACGTTGGGGAAGGGGCGAACGTACACCTCGTTCCGCCCGGTCTCGTCCGAGGCATAGGCCAGCCACTTGCTGTCGGGCGAGAGCGCCGGCGCCGACTCGTCCGCCTGGGCGCTGGCGAGCAGCTCTTGCGGAGCGCTGTCTACCCCGGGGCGGAATGCGAGGATGTTGCGCAGCTTGGTGGGGCCATTTCCGCCGACGCGCAGAATCAGCCACTCGCTGTCCGCCGACCAGGTGCCCTCCAGGAGGACCAGGTTCGGGGTATTGACCAGCACCTGTTCCTTGCCGGTTCCATCGGCGGGACGCTGGCGGAGTGTGGAGAGCCCGTCCACGATGTAGGTGACCGACTGTCCGTCGGGCGTCCAGCGTGGCCGCTCCTCAGACGTGCTGTCGAAGGTCAGCCTCGACAGCGGCCCGGTGGGCAGTTCCTTGATCCAGATGTCGTCGCCGGAGTTCGTGTTGAGCCCGATGGCGAGCCGCTTGCCGTCCGGAGAGAGCGACCAGCCGAGATTCCCGTTCGAGAGTGAATGCCGGAAGGTCCAGCTGGAATCGAGCGCGGTCATCCGCCCGGTCCGGTCGATCCAGGTCATCTCGTACAGCTGGGTTCCCACACTTCCCCCACCCACTTCCATTGCCATCGTTCCGCTGGCGCTGAACGCCAGCTGGGGGAAGACGTCGAAGAGACGCGCCACGTTGTCCAGGATCGGGACGGCCGTGCCACGCAGCTCGAGTCGCTTCAGGTCGAAGGGAGCGGCCAGGACGCTGCCATCGGAACGGACGTATGCGAGGTGCCCCGTGGGGAGATACCACCCCTGCTTTGCCTCAGGAACCAGCATCCTGGCGTCGCCCGATTGCAGGTCGAGCACCCACAGCTCGGATTGCGCGCAGAGGTTGCTGCACAACGAGAAGAGGGCGCCCCGCGTCCCGGGAAGTGGGGTGGGGAGCACGGCGGCGCGTCCGGACTCTGCCGGGCGCCAGGCGACCGTCGGTGCCCCGCCCGCGTCCGAGACCCGGCCCAGGGCGAAGTCCTCACGGGAATAGACCAGGGTGTGATCATCGAGCCATGCCGCGGCCGCGACGAGGATCGAATCTGCCAGCGTGATGGCCGCCCCTCCGACGACGGGCACTTTCTTCAGTTTGTCGTCCTGGCCGAACGCGACCCACTGCCCGTCAGGGGAGAACATCGGGAGCGCCGCGTCCCTCGTTCCCGCGAGCGGAGTGGCGGCGTACTGGGACCGCTCCTTCATCCAGAGCTGGGTTCCCCCGTCTGCACCGGGGCCCACATAGACCAGCCGGGAACCGTCAGGGGAGAGCGCCATCGGGCCGGTCGGAACCTGGCCCTCAGGAAAGGCGAGGCCGTAGCGGGACACCGGCCGTGACGCTTCGGGCCGGAGCCATCCCCACATCGCGGCGATTGTGGCGATCGCTGCGAGGACGGCCAGCGGGGCGGCGAGGCCGGAGAGGCGTCCGCGCCCCGTTGCCGCCGCCATCATCACCGTGGTCTTCGACGTGTAGGCTCGGTCGGCCAGCGCCTCGGCAAATTCTGCGGCGGTCTTGAACCGGTCGGCGGGCAATTTCTGGAGGGATGTCAGGACAGCCGCTTCCACGTGCATCGGGATCGTACCCCGTTGCGGCACCATCGGCCGCGGCGTCTCGGTCACGACTCGCGCCACGATGGCCTGCGCGGTGCTCCCGGTAAAGGGAGGATCCCCCGTGAGCATCTCGTAGAGCACGCACCCCAGCGCGTAGACGTCGCTGCGCGCGGTGATCTCCCGCTCCCCCATCGCCTGTTCGGGGCTCATGTAGTGCGGCGTGCCGAGGGACATGCCGGTCTCGGTCATCCTGGTGCCGGCGGTGCTGACGGCCAGCGCGATGCCGAAGTCGGCCACCAGCGCGGAACCGTCGTGGAGCAGGATGTTCTCGGGCTTGATGTCGCGGTGGATCACGCCGTGACGGTGCGCATAGTCGAGTGCGGCGGCCACTTCCGTCGTGATCCGTACCGCGTCGTCCACCGGGAGCTGCTTCTCCCGGCTGATCCGGTCGCGCACCGTCTCGCCCTCGACATAGGGCATGACGTAGAAGAGGAAGCCGTCGGCCTCCCCGCTGTCGTGCAATGGCAGGATGTGTGGATGCTGCAGGTTGGCCGTCGTCTTGATTTCGCTCAGGAACCGCTCGGCGCCGATGACGGCGGCCAGTTCAGGCCGAAGCACCTTGATGGCGACCCGGCGGTCGTGCTTGATGTCCTGCGCCAGGTACACCGTGGCCATGCCGCCCTGGCCGAGCTCCCGCTCGAGGCGGTAGCGGTCCGACAGGGCTTCGGTCAGGCGGGGAAGGATGTTGGTCAACGGGGCTCCGATCGATCGTTCGCGGCCTGCGCGAGTCGCGGCTAAAGCCGCGGCTCGGCTGATGTCGCTAAAGCGACACGAGCCGCGTCACAAAGGTACCGCCTGCGAGCTGTTGTCGACCAATCGTGGGGGATGCATCACCGATTGATCATCCACGTCGTCTGGACGACTCGAAACCGTGAAGCGACTATTGATGCCAGGCGAGCCGCCTTTCTCTGGGAGAACCTACCCATTATTGCCCGACAGGAAAGGGCTCGCATTCTGGAGATCGGTATCGTCGCGACCCACCTGCATCTTCTGGTGCGAGTGCATCCTTCGACGTCGCTTCCTCGCCTGCTCCAACGCATGAAAGGCGGCACCGCCAAGGCGATCAATTGGGACGCAGCAGTGGATGGGCCTGCCCTGCGTTGGGCCAAGGGGTACAGTGCCACGAGCATCAGTCCCCGCCAGCTGGGGACCGCGGCCGCCTACGTTTGTCGGCAACCCACCCATCACCCTGCCGAAGCCATTCCGGGGTGGTCAGGCCAACCCCGGGTCCTGAAATATCGACCAGCGCCCAGTGCCCGTGTCGCTTCAGCGACATCAGCCGAGCCGTCGCTTCAGCGACGAGCTCGTGGCTATGCCGCCCTGGCCCAGTTCACGCTCGATGCGGTAGCGGTCGGACAGGGCGACTACGAGGCGGGGAAGCGGGTCAGGCACGAGGGCGCTCCGATGCGTGGTTCACGGCGGCCCGAGCGCCGCGCGCTCGGCTACCACCGAATCGCGCTGGGGTACGAAGCCCGGATCGGGGTCGGTCCGGAGCGTGAGGTATCGGTCAAATGCCCAGCGCGCCCCGGCGGTGTCGCCGGCCAGGGCCGCGAGCCGACCCTCCTGCCGCAGCAGCGCCGGAAGGGTCCAAAGATACGCGGGATACCAATTGTTCTCCCGCCGCCGGATGGCGGCGAGTGCCCCCGGAATGTTTCCCTGCGCCTCGCGGAGCCGGGCGATGGTCCAGTTGGCCTCCACGACCGGGGCGGCCGGCGGCCCCAGCGTCAGCCACCGCGGTCCGCCACGCATGAGGGAGTCGAGAGCGTCGAGTCGCGATGCGCCGCTTCGGTCGCGTCCCCCTTCCAGCATCGTCTCGAGCAGGAGGGGACAGACGCGAAAATCGAGCGGATCCCACTGCTCCGGCGGAATGGGCGGAGGATCGACCTCGGCAAACGCGCGGAGACGCTGGACGGCGCGGCGGGTCCCGCTCGTATCGCCCAATGTGACTCGGAGCATCTCGGCGAAGCAATCGCGGAGCGGCGGCCACTCCGCGGCATCCATCTGGGCCAGCCTCGCGAACGCCTGGGGTCGGTACTGGGGCTCGACGATCGCTTGCCGGACCAGGTTGGCCTCGTCCCACGGGGTCCGACTCCCCATGAATCCGTCCCAGGAATCGACAACACGACCTTCGGCAAGCGCGACGGCGTATTCCCCCAGTTGTGCGGTGCCCCGCTCCTGTGCGGTCGTGCCTTCCTGGCGCAGCGTCGCGTTCGCCCAGTGGCCATCGGCCAGCGGCAACGCAGCCTGCGCGCTGACCAGGGGGATGAAGACCAGCTTCCCTATGAAGTCGAAATGGGAGGTCCCCTCCATCCGCATCCGCCAGCGATGGGCATCCGTGGTGTCGCCGAGCGCGAGTGCGGCCGCCCAGAGGCCGCCGTGGTCTCCGGACCCGGAGTCGATCCTGGACTTGAATAGGCCCGCGATGCGGCGGATCGCCGCGCTATCCCGGACGAACACCGCCAGGTAGAGCCGTTCCCGGATGGCCGGAGTGAAGCTCGAGTCGAGCGCGATGGCGCGGTCTAGCGCGTCGGCGGCCCGGGCGGCCCAGTTCGGCACGCTGGCCACGGCACCATAGCTCCCGAGGCCACTGCCCAACACGAACCACTGGTCCGGGCTGTCCGGCGCATCGCCCGCCGCGCGCTCTGCCTGCGCCAGGATCTCGGCGTAGGTGGATGGAGCGGGGTAATTGGGGCCGACGAAGGTCATGCCGCGGAGCAGCGCAAGATCGCGCAGGCTCAGCCGATCCCGGAGCCGCCAGAGTGCCGGGATCGCCCTGAAGCCGGAGGTGATGAACACCGTGCCGACCAGCGGGTTCGTCGTGACGAGGCCGAAGGCGGCCTGGGCGAAGGTGGAATCGAGCGCGAAGGCGCTGCTGTCGAGCGCCAGCGCCTTGAAGTAGTCTCCGCGGCGGTACGCCTTTCGCGCCGCGAGGTAATCCTGCAGCGCCTCGAGCGAGGTGGATGCCAGGCCGTCGAGTCGCTCGCGCGATTCGCCGGCTTCCTGGCTGAGGAGACGCGCCACGAGCCGGTTGACCAGCACCGCCACGCTGTCGGGCATCCCCGAGACGGCGCCGTTGGCCAGCGCCTTGCCGTCGGTCACGCGAATCAGGGAGCCGGTGAGCGTGAGCTCGGTCGGCGTGGCGACGGCGCTGCCGAGGAGGACGCGCCCGGCGCCGAGTTGCGCGGCGAGCCGGCGGGACTGCTCCTCGGACAGGTCCTCCTGCTCGTCGCCGACCTCCCGCCGCCATGCGCTCAGTGCGGTGCGGGGCTCCACGATACGCGGCCCCGTTCCTCCGGGGAGCCGCGCATTGAGGAGGTCGAGCATGGACTCGCGCAGGTAGGCGGTGGACTCGCCGCCGACGCGGAACGGCATGACGGCAATAACGTCGGGGTCGAGGTCGCCCTTGATGCGGCCTCCCTGCAGCGCCCACCACCCCGCCGCGGCCAGCACGAGCAGGCCGACCGTGGCCAGCACCGCGCGTCGCGGCATTGAGGCACGAACGGGAGTCGCGCCCGCGCGGAGCGCCTCGACGAACTGCGTGACGGAGCCGAAGCGGTCCGCCGTGGAGCGCTGCATCGCCTTCTGCAGCGCCCGGTCCACCGACTCCGGCACGCCGTTGCGCACCACCCGGACCTGGGGCGTCGGCGAGCCCAGCCGCTTGGCGATGACGGCGGCGGCGGTCTGGCCGGTGAAGGGCGGCTCCCCGGCCAGCATCTCGTACAGCACGCTGGCCAGGGAGTACTGATCGGACCGGCCGTCTACGTTCGACTCGCCGGCCGACTGCTCGGGGCTCATGTAGGCCGGGGTGCCGACCGCCATGCCGGTCGCGGTGAGCTGGTTGCCGCCGGCGGCGTCGATGGCGCGCGCGATGCCGAAATCCGCGACCACCGCCTGTCCGCTCGAGAACATGACGTTGTCGGGCTTGATGTCGCGGTGGACGATGCCGCGCTCGTGGGCGTAGGCCAGGGCGGCGGCTACCTGCGCCGTGATCTCGAGGCTGTCCGCGACGGATAGCTGCCGTTCCCGGTGCAGCCGGTCCCGAAGGGTTTCCCCCTCGACATACGGCATCACGTAGTAGAGGAAGCCGCCGGCGGAACCGGAATCGAAGAGAGGAAGAATGTTCGGATGCTGCAGGCCGGCGGTGGTGGTGATCTCCTGGACGAACCGCTCCCCGCCCAGCACCGCCGCCAGGTCCGGCTTCAGGACCTTGAGCGCGACCTTCCGCCCGTGCTTCACGTCCTCGGCCAGGTACACCGTGGCCATGCCGCCAGCCCCGAGTTCGCGCTCGATGCGGTAGCGGTCGGCCAATGCGGCAACGAGGCGGGGAAACGGGTCAGGCATCAAGGACTCCAATTGCTCGTTGTGTCATTGCGAGGCCACGTCGTGGCCGAAGCAATCTCGTGCCAGTCCGAGATTGCTTCGTCGGCCCCTTTCGGGGCCTCCTCGCAATGACAGGAGCAGCGGTACTGGCCCGTGTCACTTCAGTGACATCAGCCAAGAGCCGGCTTCAGCCGGCGGTCCGAGCGGCGGCTTCAGTCGGCGTTCCCGGCGGCAATCGGCGCGCGGGCCGCGATGAGCGTGATGTTGTCGCTGCCACCGCGCTCGAGCGCCAGGTCGAGCAAGGACCGGCAGAGCTGCTCGGACGATTTCATCGTCTTGATCTGCTCCGCGATTTCCTCATTGCTGACATGCTTGGTCAGCCCGTCGGTGGCCAGCAGGATGACGCACCCGCGGGGGATTTCGACGCGGCTGACGACTGGCATCGCCTCCTCCCCGCCGATGGCGCTGGAAAGGACGTGACTGAGCGGCGAGCTACTGACGCGGTCGGCCGGCAGGATGCCTTGGTCGGCCAGGCCCTGGGCCAGGGTCTGGTCGCGGGTGATTTGGTTCAGCTTGCCCTGCCAATAGATGTAACAGCGGCTGTCCCCCACCTGGGTCACATACATCCATGGAAAGACGGCCACGGCGAGGGTCAGGGTGGTCGCCATCTTGGCGTCGGGGTCGAGCAGCTGCCGTTTCTTGACCGCGGTGTGCGCCTCGAGTGCCGCGTCGGTCAGCGCCTGGTAGAACTCGGTGTCCGAGGCGGCACCGGCGCTGTGGTAGGAGCGCATGGAGGAGGCGACGTACTGCGTGATGGTGGCGAGGGCGACCCGGCTCGCCTCGCCCCCTCCCGATCCACTGCCGACTCCGTCGGCGACGAGCATGTAGGTGGCGATCCGCTCGCCCCGCAGCGGGAGCGACGCCGGATCAGGCAGGCTCGTGCCGTGCACCACCACCTGCGGATGCACGGTGCAGAGCATGAAATGATCCTGGTTTTCCTTCCGCACCCGACCGATGTGCGTGAGGCCGAACATGTCCAGCTCGGTGTCGGTCGGGCGCACCCACTGCGCGTCAGCAGACATGGATCATCCCTCCCTCGTGAGCATGTGCGCGCTCACCTCAGTCAATGCCGACTCTCCCCTTCGTCGCCGCAATCAGCTTCGGTGAGTCGTATCCGACCCCGTCCTTGAAGACGATCTCGACCTGCTGGATCACCTTCGGGTCGGTGCGGAGGTCGCCCCTGATCAGCACCAGGTCCGCGATCTTCCCCGGCGCAATCGAGCCGTACACGTCGGCGATGCCGAGGATCTTCGCCCCGTTGAGCGTCACGACCTGCACCGCCTGCTCCGTCGTGAACTTCCCCTCGATCAGGATCTCGTAGCCCCGCTGGTCGCCCAGCCCGGGCAGCGCCCCGCCATTGCCGGTCGGGTCCACGCCGCTCGCCAGGACGCCCCCCGCCTTGTAGAACGCCAGGTCAAACGCCAGCGACCGCGCGAACCCCTCGGCGGTGAGCGGCCAGTTGGTGGTGGTGTCGATCTGGGTGCGCTCCGCCACGTAGGCCGTCCGGACCTCCGGCGCCATCAGGTCGAGCACGCGCGGGTCCTGGACGGGGCGGTTCTGGTAGAAGAGCTCGTACACCGCAGGTGTCGTGGTCATCGAGACGCCGTGCTCGATCATGTACGCGATGAGGGGCGCGGCGATCGGGCCGTCACCCGCGACTCCCTTGTCCGTCGCCACGAGCGAGTTCGGCGGGCACTTGTCGGGCTGCTTCCCGGGAATGAAGTCGCTGGCCGTCATCCCGCCGTGCGCCAGGTCGTCGATGTGGAGGTCCACCGCCTCGCGGAAGGTGACGGAGCAGAGGTGCCCGGTGGCCTTCATCCCCTGCTTGTGCGCCTCATCGATGGCGGCCCCCATCGCCTCTCGGCTGATGTTGGTGTAGAACTTGATCCACGAGGCCCCCTCCTCCGCCCAGTACGCCACGAAGCGGCGTGCCTGGTCGGGGGTCTCCGCCACTGACATCGTGCCGCCGCCGCCTGGGCCGGTCAGGTACGGGGTGGTGACATAGATGCGCGGCCCCGGCACCATCCCCTGGTCGATTCGGCGCTTCAGGTTGATGTCGCCATAGGGCGACTGGCTGCCGGTGGTGCGGATGGTGGTGACGCCGGCGCCGAGGTAGAGCCGCGGGCCGGTGTAGCTCATCTGGGCCGAGCGGCCGCCGGCGGCCGAGTAGTACATGTGGTCGTGCATGCCGATAATGCCGGGAATCAGGGTCCGGCCGGTGCCGTCCACGACGACGGCCCCCGCGGGCACCTTCACCTTCTTGGCCGGCCCCACCTCGGTGATCACCCCGTTCTGCACGATGACCGTCTGCCCCGGCTGGGCCGCCGCCCCGGTGCCGTCGATCAGCAGCACGTTGGAGATCGCGACGACGGCGGTGTCGATGGTCACATACGCCTTCGTCGCCGTGGAGAGCGTGGGCCGCTGCGCCGCGAGCAGGGCGGGCGAGAGCGCCAGCAGGCCGGCGGCCAGCAGCGTGCGGATGTTCGGAGAGCGCATCACGACTCCTCTACGTTGACGGTCATCATCATGCCGGACTGCAGGTGCTCCGCGATGTGGCAGTGGAGCATCCACGGGCCGGGGTTCGACATCTCCACCAGAAGGTCCACCGCGGCACCGGCGGGCACAAGGACCGTGTCCTTCCAGGCCGGGTCGTCGGCCGCGACCCCGTTCACCGCCAGGATCAGGAACCGCTGCCCGTGGAGGTGGATCGGGTGCTGCATCGCGTGCAGCGTCTCCCGGATGTTCACCAGCCGGATGCGGACCAGGTCGCCCTTCCGGAACCGCCAGTCGATCTCGTGGTTCTCCCTGCCGGTGGCGTGGTCACGCAGCGTCCACTGCGCCTGCGGGCCGATGGTGGCCCAGTTCATCCCCGGCATCGTCCCGGCCCACTCGACCGGGTTGTGGTAGAGACTGTCCACCCGCATCAGCCGCTCCGTGACGAACGGCAGCCCCACCCACTTGGCCCGGAGCTCGAGTACCCGTTCGGGCGGTAGCCCCTGGTTGCCTCGGAGGAGGGCTGTAGTCTCATTGGCTACGAACCGGTCAGTGCGGAGGGCGTTGAAGCTCTGTGCCAGGTCGGGCTGGGCCCGCGCCGCTGTCACCGTCACCACGCCGAGCGTGTCCACCACAGGGAAGAACCTCCCGTTCATGTGGTCCTGCCCCTGTACCGCGTTCAGCATGGCCACCGGTCCGGGCTCCTCGAACCGCACCTCCACCACGTACCGCTCCGCCGGTCCGATGACGACGCTCTCGGCCCAGCTCTCACGGACGAAGTTGCCCAGGTCGGAGCCCACCACCTTGAGGCGCGCCCCGGCACCGAAGGAGAGGTTGAAGGTCCGGGTGTTCGAGACGTTGGTCAGGAAGAGCCGGACGACTTCCCCCTGCCGCACCTGTAGCCTCCAGTCGGGCTCGCCGTTGACGAGGAGCAGGTTGCCGAACCGTCCCATGGCGGCGTGGGTCGGCTCGTCGCGGCCCCACGGCACCAGCCCGTCCTCACCGACCAACAGGTCGTCGAGGATCAGGAACTCTTCACGGTGGACTGGCCCCCATGCGTCGGGCAGGGAGGGCTGGACGAAGATGTTGCCGTAGAGGCCGAGGTCCTGCTGGATGTCCTCGCGGACGTGCGGGTGATACCAGAATATCCCGCCGTCGGGGAAGACCAGTTGATATGTGAAGCTCTCGCCGGGCTCCACCGCCGGCTGGGAAAGCCCGGGGACGCCGTCGAACCGCGCGTCGAGCCGGAGGCCGTGCCAGTGGACCGTGGAGGGCAGCGGGAGTGCGTTGTGGAACCGGACGATGACCTGCGCGCCCTGCGGCACTCGCAGCATCGGCCCCGGGTACTGGCCGTTGAACCCGAACATCGTGTAGCTGCGCCCGGCGAGCGTCCGGCGGACCACGCCGGCGGTGAGGTCGAGGGTGTCTCCGTCCGCGAGGGTCACCACCTCGCGGGGGCGGGCCGCCGGGGCGTTCGGTCGTTCCGGGAGGCTCCAGGCGGCCATCGGCGGGCGGAGCGCCATTTCCGAGGGGAGCATATCGAGTCCGGGATACATCGGGATTCCGGTCCAGCCGAGAGAGTCGGGCGCGGCGCCCATGTGGTGCGCGTGCTCGTCCTGCTCCCGTGGCACACCGATGCCGCCGAGGAAGAACTCGTAGTTGTCGGCCGGGCGGAGGCGCGTGGCCGCCGATTCGCCGCGGAGGACGAGGCGGCCTTGCCGTGTGGCCGCGGTGGTGTCCGGCTCCGCGGAGACATGCACCAGGAAACTCTGCAGCGCGAAGGGCCCGAGCGCCGTGGTGCCCTCGTGCACCGTGCCGAGCCGGCGCATCGGGGTCAGGGACTGGGGCATGACCCAGGCGACGTATCCCGGCGCCGGCCCGGGTGGCAGCGGCGGCAGGTCGTGCAGCGAGAAGCGCACCGCCCAGCGGTTGGTCCCGTCCTTCGCCACGTTGACGGTGAACGGACCCGGAATCCAGTCGAGTTCGGCGGTGCCGGTGGCGGACGAGCCGGCGGCCGGGAAGAGGTGGATGCAGTAGAGGTCGTGGCTGGCGCTCGGCACCGCGCTGACCGGATCACATGGGCGCTGCGCCGCGAGGGCGGTGGGGAGGAACACGGAGGCGGCCGCCAGAGTCACGGCCAAGGCCGCGGCTCGGCTGGTGTCACTGAAGTGATCAACCGAAATGTATCGCTCGTGTCGCTTCAGCGACATCAGCCGAGAGCCGGCTTCAGCCGGCGGTCGAGCGGCACGGTCACGGCTGAGCCGCCCCCAGCACGTCGAGCTCGAGGTGCGACGGATACTGCGCGCTCCGGTAGATGCGGTGCGTCTGGACCCGGAAGTCGCTGGCCTTGGCCTCGAAGATGTTGGGCACGAAGGTCTGCGGGTTCCGGTCGTGCACCGGGAACCAGGTGCTCTGCACATGGACCATGATGCGGTGCCCGGGCCGGAAGGTGTAGGCCTGCTGGTGCAGGTCCACGCTGAAGGGCGTGACGGTGTTGGCGGGAATTGGCAGCGGGTTGTCCCATCCCTTGTAGTAGCGCCCGCGCATGATCTCGCCGACCACCATCAACTCGAAGCCGCCCATCCTCGGCCGGTCCGCAATCGAGTCGGGATAGACATCGATGAGCTTCACGACCCAGTCGGCGTCGGTGCCGGTAGTGGAGGCGAAGAGCCTGGCCGCAATCGAGCCGGCGACGGTGACCTCCTCCGCGAGCGGCTCCGTCTGCCAGACCAGTACGTCGGGCCGGCTGTCCACGAAGCGCTGGTCCTCTGTCATCCAGCAGTCCCAGTCCGATCCGCGCGGATCATAGGTCCGCTCGATCGGCCGGTGCCGATACGGGACCGGGCGCGCCGGGTCGCTGACGTACTGGTCATAGCCGCTGGTGGCCGTGGGCGGATCGAACGACAGCTTGCCGCCGTCGTGTAAGTAGAGCTGCCGCGGCGCCGAGGTCGGCGCCGGCCAGGCGTCGAAGGTGCGCCACTGCTGCGCCCCGGCGTCGAACACTCGCGCTTCCGGGAAGTTCCCGTCGCCCTTGTCCTTCAGCCAGTAGGCGAACCACGGCGCCTCGATGGTGCGGCGGTAGGTCTCACCGGTGGCGCTGCCGAAGCGGACGGCGCCGAGGGAGTCGCCGGCCTCGAGGAACCACTCGCCGTGATACCAGGGGCCGACGACGAGGAAGTTGAGGTGCGCCGAGTCGTGGGTCTCCATCGCCGCATAGACGTTGGGGGTGCCGTAGATGTCCTCCTGATCCCACCAGCCGCCGACGTTGAGGGTGGGAACCGGAGCGCTCTTCAACCGCGCGGGAATGGACCGCGTGCTCCAGACCGTGTCGTACGCCGGATGGGTGGCGAAGAGCCGCCAGGTGGGCCAGGCGTCGGCGCCGACCGCGGCACTCAGGTCCTTGAGTGTCGGGAAGGAGAGGTACCAGTCATAGGTGTCGTAGCGGCCAGGGGTGGGAGGAATGCTCTGGTCGGAACTGGCCTCCATGTCCCAGGCGTATTCCAGCCCGTAGCTCAGCCGGAAGGCACCCTGGTGGAAGAAGTCGTCGCCCATCCAGACGTCGCCCATCGTGGCCTGCGGGCTCAGCGCCTTGATGGCGGGATGCGGCTCGAAGGCGGTGGCGTTGGTGTTCCATCCCGGATACGAGATGCCGAGCTGACCCACTCGGCCGTTGTTGTCGGGCACGTTCTTGAGCAGCCACTCGACGGTATCCCAGGTGTCGGTGGCTTCGTCCACGCAGCCGTCGCCGCGCTCGAGGCAGGCCGGCCGGTTCATCACGAAGGTGCCGCCGGACTGGAAGCGGCCCCGGATGTCCTGGAAGACGAAGATGTAGCCGTCCTTCATCAGCTCCTGGAAGCCGTAGCCGATCTTGTACGTTCCCCCCCAGCCGGCGGTGCCGTAGGGGGTGCGGCTCAGGATGAACGGGAGCGCACCATCCGCGCGCTTGGGCGTGAGGATGACCGTGAAGAGCTCGACGCCGTCCCGCATCGGGATGCGGACTTCCTGGCGGTCAAATTGCCGCGACAGGTCCTCTGACCCGACGGGAGGGGCCGGTTCGAGGTTGCAGGCGGCGCAGAGGATGGCGAGGGCCAGCCAACGGGTCGTGGTCAGGTGGTTCACCGCTTCACCTCTTCCTTGAGTCCGGAGCAGCGCCGCGACGTCAGCCACGAGATCACGGCCGCTAGCGAAGCCATACTTGGAGTGCTGGCGGGTCGGGTCGTCGAAGTTGACCGGGACGCGGCTGGGCCCGCCATCGGCGTTCACGATGCGGATTACCCACCCTGCCGGCGAGCGGGCGAGGTAGTAGACCTGCCGCCCATCCGGCGGCCAGGCATGTCCACTATCGCCCGGCCGGCCGGCTGAGGTCGAGTTCGGCGAGCCAGTGCTGCACAAGGATCGCGATGGCCGGGGCGGACGAGCCGGGCTCGAATCCATCGCCCGCAAGGCGCTTGAAAACGAACCGGCGATCATCGGGCGACACGGCATACTGCGCGTGATACTGGTCGCGGAAATATGGGTCGTCGAAGAGCGCCAGCTGCTCCCCCATCTGGAAGCCGGTGCCGGCGTTCGCGAGGATCGGCACTGCCACAAACGTCCGGGGGCCTTGACTGCGGAAGAACAGTTCACGGCCGCTGTGCGACCACATCGGCTCGATCCCCCCGTTGCGGGAGACCTGCCAGCGGCCGGCGTCCACGTCCGGGAAGGGGCGCACGTACACCTCGTTGCGACCCGATTCGTTCGAGGTGTAGGCAAGCCAACGGCCGTCGGGCGACAGTGCCGGCGACTTCTGGTCATACCCGGGTGCGGCCAGCAGCGGGCTCAGGGCGCTGTCCCCGGTGCCGGCCGCGCGCCGGAACAGGAATATCTGCCGGCCTCCTCCCGGGACGGTGAGCCGCACGATCATCACCGCGGTGTCCCGGGTCTCCACGACCTCCTCCACGTCACCGGTCGGATCGAGGATCGGTTCCGGGGACGCGGTCCCGTCAGCTCGCCGTTGGAGGAGGCGCAATCCAGTGCTGTCGTTCGATCCATACCAGAGGTAGCGGCCGTCCGCGCTCCAGACCGGCCGGATGGTACGCTTCTCGAACGACAGGCGCGTCAACGGGCCGGCATCGAGCTGCTTGACCCAGATGTTCTGGCCGCTGGTCTCGTTGATGCTCACCGCCAGTTGCCGGCCGTCGGGCGAGAGGGCAAGTCCGTTGCTGCCGACAAGCTGCCGCCACGACCAGCTCGTGTCGATCAGCGAAGACACGCCCTCACGCGTGACCCAGACGGTCTGGACCAGGGCCCCGCCGATCGAGGACTCGCCTGTGACGTAGAGCGCCGTGCCGGTACGCGCGACCACGAAGTCAGGGGTGTTCCCACCGACGCGGACGCCCTCGAGCACCGGTACAGGAGGGGAGCGGAACCTGTAGTCGTCGGCGTCGAAGGCCCCGGCGAAGACGCCGCCGTCCGGACGCACGAACACCACCCGGTCATCACGCACCGACCAGGCGCTCAACACGTCTCCCATGACCTCGTGCATGGCGCCGGAACGCATGTCGAGCGCGATCAGCCTGGACTCCGTGCACCCCGGATTGCAGAGTGAGACGAGCGCGCCGCGCCCGCCGGGAAGCCCGTCGAGGTGCGTGACAACGGCGCCGTGGAAGAGCGAGTCGTGCCACTCCCGCACCACGACGCCGTCGCTGGAGACCGCGCGCAGACTCATGCTGCTCGCCTGCGCGCCGCGGTACAGCAGGAGGCCGTCATCCAGCCAGGCGATGCTGTTCCCCGCGGAGTCGCCGAGGGTCACCGCCGAGCCGCCCACGCGCGGCACCTTCTTGAGCTTGTTCTCCGCTATGAAGGCCACCCACTCACCGTCCGGCGAGAATCGCGGGGCGAACCCTCTCGCGGTGCCGGTCAGCGGCACCGCCTCGGCGCGATCTTCCTCCTTGATCCACAGCTGAAGTCCGCCGATCGTGTCGGCGAAGACAAACGCCTTCCCGTCCGGGGACAGCGCGAGGTTCCGCCCCATGACCCCGGGGGGGAGGGTCGCTGACCTGATGAGCACCTGGTACCGGCTGGTGCCGGGTGGCGTCGGGCGGCGCAGCCAGCCCCAAAGCGCGGCCACCAGAAGGACCGCGCCGAGTGCGGCCAAGGCCGCGAGCGCGCGGCGCGAGACGCCGGTCCTGCCCGCGAGCCCGGTGACGCCGGTGGCTGGGCCGCCGGCGATGGTGAACGATGCGTTCCCCAGCGCGGCGGCAAACTCGGCAGCGGTCGCGAACCGGTCGGCGGGCAACTTCTCCAATGACTTGGCCACCGCGTCAGCGACGTTTTGGGGAACCGCCTTGCGCAGTTTCGTGACCGGGGCAGCCTCCTCGGTCACGATCTTCATGATGATTTGCTGCGCCGAAGCGCCCACGTGGGGCGGATTCCCGGTGAGCATCTCGTAGAGCACGCTGCCGAGCGAGTAGACGTCGCTCCTGGCCGTGATTTCCTTTTCCGCGGTGGCCTGCTCCGGACTCATGTAATGCGGCGTGCCGAGGCTCATGCCCGTCTCGGTCATCCGGCCGCCGGCCGCGGCGCTCAGCGCCAGCGCGATCCCGAAGTCCGCCACCATCGGCCGGCCGTCGTGCAGCAGGATGTTCTCCGGCTTGATGTCGCGGTGGACCACGCCGTGCCGGTGCGCATAGTCGAGGGCGTCGGCCACGGCCATGGTGATCTTGACCGATTCGTCGATCCCGAGCTGGGTTTCGCGATCCAGCTTGCTCCGAAGGGTCTCGCCGTCGATGAACGGCATGACATAGTAGAGAAAGCTGTCGGCGGTGCCGGAGTCGAACAGCGGCAGGATGTGCGGGTGCTGGAGCGCCGCAGTGGTCTTGATCTCCACCACAAACCGCTCGGCGCCGATCACCGCGGCGAGCTCGGGCTTCAGGACCTTGAGCGCCACCTTGCGGTCGTGCTTCAGGTCCTGCGCGAGGTACACCGTGGCCATGCCGCCCTGGCCGAGCTCCCGCTCGATGCGGTAGCGGTCGGCGAGGGCGGCGACGAGGCGGGGAAGGGGATCAGCCATGCGTGACACTCCGTGACGCCGCGTTCTGGCGCAAGAAATAGTACAGCACCGACAGCGCCAGGACCGCGGCCATCGCGACGGTTTCGCGCCGGGTGGACTGCGCGAGCACCCAGACGACGGCGGCCGACGCGAGGAGGCCGACGGTCGGGCCCCCAGGCGCGCGGAAGCTCCCCGGTGGGCGGGGCCGGGAGTAGCGCAGCTTGAGCGCGGCCAGGCAGACGCCGAGGTACACCAGCAGGAGCGCCATGCTCGCCAGCACGGCGAGCGCCTTGAAGCCGCCGCTCAGTGCCAGCAGCAGCGTCATGCTCGCGAAGGTGATGATCGCGATCCACGGCGTGTGGAACCGGGGGTGCACCCGGCTCAGCGCGCGCGGCAGCATCCCGCTCTCGGACGCCGCCAGGAAGGCGCGCGGGCTCCCGATCATGTCCGCGGCGAGCACCCCGAACACGGCGACGGCGGTGCAGGCCACGACGACGCTCCGGCCGCCGGCGCCTGCGAGCCGCTGGGCCAGGTCGGCGAGCGGCGCGGTGCTTCCCTCGGCCAGCTCGCTCCCGAGCACGCCCTGCGCGACGAACTGGAGCGCCAGGTACAGCAGGACGATGGCGCCGGTGGCCCCGAGCACCGCGCGGGGCACGGTGCGGGCGGGGTCGCGGATCTCGCCGCTCGGGGTGAGCGCGCTTTCCACGCCGCCGAACGCAAAGAAGAGCAGGAGCGTGCCGGCCCCAAGTTGTTCGAGGGTCGGCCAGCCGGTCCAGGCGAGGTTTTCGGCCTGGACCGCGAAGACGCCGACCGCTACGAGCAGGAGCAGCGGCAGCAGCTTAGCCACCGTGGCCGCGACTGCCACCCGCGCGCCCTGGCGCACGCCCCGCACGTTCACGGCGGCCAGCCCGCCGAAGAGGAGCGCGAAGCCGAGTGCGCGGGGCACGCCGCCGGAGAGGGCGGGGACGCCGGTGGCGAGGGCGTCCATCAGCACATGGGCGATGGCGGCGTCCGAGGCCGCGCTGTACGCGAGGGCGAAGACGACCCACGCGATGAAGCCGGCCATCGGGCCGATCGCCTCGTCGATGTAGGCGACCGCCCCGCCCGAGCGGGTGACCTGGCTCCCCACCTCGGCGAAGCAGGCCAGGACCAGGAGGACGAGCGCGCCGCAGGCCAGGTACGCGACCACGGCGGCGGGGCCGAGGATGGCCGCCACCACAGCAGGCAGGGCGAAGATCCCGGCGCCCACGGTCAGGTTGACGGCGTTGGCGCCGAGCGTCCAGGGGCCGATGGCGCGGACCAGCGCCTCCTCCGCCTCGCGGTGCGCCGGGGGCGGGGAGGCGCTCACTGCTTCACCTTGGCCTTCAGCTCGGTGAACCAGTTCTCCACGTACACCTGCTCCTCGCCCGATCCGTCGTCGAAGTCCCTGATCATCAGGAACCGGCGGTCGTCGGGCGCCACGTCGTACTGCGCGCGATTCCTCGCCGCACGATATCCCGACAGCGAAAAGAGCATGCGGGGTGTGCCGGGCGTGAAGGTCGCTCCGGGGAGCACGTCGACGACCATCAGGCGGCCCCCGCTCTTGTAGAAGAGCTCCCGGCCGTTACGGGCCCAGCGGGGCTCGTTGCCGCCGCCGATCGAGACGAGACGAGTTGAGCTGATGTTGGGGAACGGGGAGACGTAGACCTCGAAGCGCCCCGTCGCATCCGAGGTGTACGCGATCCAGCGGCTGTCCGGAGACAGGACTGCCTGCATGCTGGTGGCCTGGTCGACCACCAGCGGCACCAGGGTGGTATCGCCATTGAGCCGCCGGCCGCGGATATTCGAAAACGCGACGGCCTCGTCGGAGCGCACGACGATCCACTCCCCGTCGCGGGACAGTTCCGCCTCCCACAGGCCGAAGAGGTGGCGCACGAGTAACTCGGGCGGCGCGCTGCCGTCGACCGGCATGCGGTACACGTCAAAGGCGTCCTGGCTCCCTCCCCCGCGTTGGTTCGAGACGTACGCGATGAAGCGACCGTCGGGGGACCAGGACGGCCTCCAGTTCACGGTTCCCGCCTGTGTGAGCTTCTGCCGTGTCCCGTCCGCCCGCCGGATCCAGATCTGGGTGGAGCCGTCGCGCACGCTCACCGCCAGGGCCTTCCCGTCCGGGGAGACGGCGGGGTAGTCGAATTCGCCGCGCCACGTCGAGTCCACCGGCGCACTCGCGCCGTCCCGCGAGACCCACACCAGTTCGGATGGCGTCCGCTCACCCGCGGCGACCGAGTAGAGCAGGGTCCCGGAAGACGACAGTGCCACGGTGGTCGGCACGACATCCTCGAGGACCGGCACCGCAGGCGTGCTGATGGCCAGCTGCTTCGGGTCGAAACCCGCCGCATACAACCCACCCGCCCGGTCGGTGTAGAGCAGGTGCCCCGTCGGCGAGTACCAGGCGCCGGCCGTGTTCGGCACCAGCAGCCGCGAACTGTCGGCGGCGAAATCGAAGACGTACACACCGGATTCGATGGCGCAGTTGCCCGGACAACTCGTGTGCAGGAATCCCCTGCTCCCCGGGAGCGGGGAGAGCGTCAGAAGGAGCCGGCGGCGCTGGGAGCTGTCGGCCTGGACGGACGCGCTCGCTCCCCCGTCGGCGGAGACTTTCTTCAAGTCGGTGACCTCGCCAGCGTACACGATGGTCCCGTTGTCCAGCCACGCGCCCGAGACCTGGATCGTATTCGCGTCCTCGGCGAGGGTGATCGAGCCTCCGCCGTCGACGCTGACCTTGCGGAGCCTGCCGTCGGTCGTGACGTACCCGACCCACTTCCCGTCGGGGGAAAAGAACGGCGACACGCCCCCTTCGGTGCCCGCGATCGGCCCGGCTTCGCGCTCGTGCCGGAGCTTCCGGTAGAGCTGGATGCCGCCTTCCGCGGAGTCGGAGTAGACGATGCTCGAGCCGTCCGGGGCGATCGCAGCCTGAGATGCCAGCAGGTTCCTGCCGGCTGCCTGGAACCCGCCGCGCGTGTGCTGCCACAGAACGACTCGTTGCCGGGTGGTCTGGGCCGCCGGGCTCGGGCGCAGCCAGCCCCAGAGTGCAATCGTTGCCGTCGCGGCGAGGAGGGGCAGTACCAGCAGGCGGGGCAGCGGGGCCGCAGGGCTGCGAGGCCGCGCACCACTTCTCGAGTGTCCCCCGGCCATGGAGCTCCCGACGGCACCGAAGCCGGGATTGCCGAGCGCTGCGGCAAACTCGGCCGCGGTGGCGAACCGGTCGGCGGGCAGCTTCTCCAACGACTTGGCCACCGCGTCCGCCACGTTCTGCGGCACCGCCTTCCGGAGCTTCGTGACCGGCGCGGCGTCCTCCGTCACGATCTTCATAATGATCTGCTGGGCCGAGGCACCGGTGTGTGGCGGGTTCCCGGTGAGCATCTCGTAGAGCACGCTGCCTAGCGAATAGATGTCGGACCGGGCGGTGATGAGCTTTTCCGCCGTGGCCTGCTCCGGGCTCATGTAGTGCGGGGTGCCGAGCGACATGCCGGTCTCGGTCATCCGGCCGCCCGCCGCCGCACTGAGCGCGAGGGCGATGCCGAAGTCGGCCACCATCGGCCGGCCGTCGTGGAGCAGGATGTTCTCCGGCTTGATGTCGCGGTGGATGACGCCGTGCCGGTGGGCGTAGTCCAGCGCGTCGGCCACCGCCACCGTGATCCGCACCGCTTCATCGATACTCAGTTGGGTTTCCCGATCGAGCTTGGTACGAAGCGTCTCGCCCTCGATGTAGGGCATTACATAATAGAGGAAGACGCCTTCCCCGCTTTCCCGCTTCCCCGCCTCCCCGCTGTCAAAGAGCGGCAGGATGTGCGGATGCTGGAGCGCCGCGGTGGTCTTGATCTCCACTACGAAGCGCTCGGCGCCGATGACGGCGGCGAGTTCCGGCTTCAGGACCTTGAGCGCCACCTTGCGGTCGTGCTTGAGGTCCTGGGCCAGGTAGACGGTGGCCATGCCCCCCTGACCCAGCTCACGCTCGATGCGGTAGCGGTCGGCCAATGCCGCGGAGAGGCGTGGCAGCGGATCCGTCATTTCCGTCCCTTCATTTCGTCGAACCAGTTGAACACCATCACCAGTTCGCCGTTTTCGTTCGCCGCCTGGTTGACCATCAGGAAGCGGCCATCGCGGCTCACGTCGTAGGCGTGATGGAAATTGTCCGTCACCGCGTTTGGGCTGACGAAGAGGACGCGGGGAGGGCGCGCGGTGAAAGTGGCGCCGAGCGTGACCTCCGCCGCCATCATCTCCCCGGCGCGGGTGCGGTAGTACAGTTCCTTGCCGGTGGGGGCCCAGCGCGGTTCCTCGCCGCCATTCGGCGACACCTGGGTGCGCCCTGCTCCTGGATCATCGATCCGTCGCACGAAGATCTCGTTGCGCCCCGATTCACCGGTGACATAGGCGAACCACCGGCCATCGGGTGACACGGCCGGCGCGAACTCGTCGTGGGGGCCGGACACCAGGAGGCGCTGGGCGGTGTCGCCTTCGGAGGCGAGCACGATGTCGCGTCCGCCCGTCGTGCTGCCGAGCCGGGCCAGGAAGCGCTTCCCATCCGGCATCCAGTCGACACCCTCGACGCTTCGTCCGGTCTTGAGCAGCACCTCGGCCTCGGCACTGCCGTCTGCGCGCTGCACCCAGCCCTGGCGCACCCCGCCGGCCTGCGCGGAGATGAACGCCACGCGGCGTCCGTCGGCGGCCCAGACCGGTCGGCTGGCCCCGCCGGGCTTGAAGGACACGCGGGAGAGGGGGCCGCCGGGGAGGCGCTTCACCCAGATCTGTTCGCCATCGCTTCCCAGCGCGGCGACAGCGAGTTGCGAGTTGTCGGGCGACAGGGACACGTCGCTGAACTGGCCGCGCCACGCGCTGTCCACCGGGGTCTGCTTCCCGCTGCGATCGACCCAGACCACCTGTGCGCTCCCCGCGCCGCCCCCGGACATGTAGGCGAGAGTGCCGTTGTCGCTGACGCTGAACTGTGCCGAGCCACTGCTGCCGTCGATCTGCACCTGCTCGGCGATAGCGATCGGGGCGCCGGTGACCCTGCCAGCGGACGGGTCGAACGCGACCCGCATCAGCGAGCCGGTGCTGGTGGCGTACACGACGTGGCCTGTGGTGACATACCGCCCGTAGAGGCCCTGAATGACAGGCGTCGACACCCCGGTGGCCAGGTCCAGCACGGCCAGCTCCGCGTCGGCAATGGAATTGTGCCAGTCCTGCACCAGGAGACGCTTTCCGCCCGGAAGCACCTGCGCCCAGTCGTGCTCGGTCACCCCCTTTGCCGAGTCGAGCGTGCTCACCGCCTCCGCCACCCCGCCACCCGCGGGTACCCGGGTGGCGACGGACCGGTTGCTGGTGAAGTAGATGAAGCCGGACTCGTCCCAGTCTCCCCCCCAGGGCACGGAGGAGTCCCGGACCACGGTGAGCGACGGCCCGCCGTTGATGGACACCACGCGGAGGTCGCCCGGGTTGCCGGTGAAGAAGCCGACCGACTGCCCGTCCGGCGAGAAGAAGGGGGCGGAGGCCCCGCTGGTCCCTGGCAGTGGGCGTCCGGTGAGCGAGTTCAGGTCACGGATCCAGAGCTGTGCTCCGCTCATGGTGTCCGCGCCGATGTACACCATGCGTGAGCCGTCGCGCGACAGTGCGAAGCGACGTGTCGGAGCGGAACGGATCTTCTCGCCGGCGGGAAACGATACGGACACGCGAACGGTGGTTTGCGCCGGCTCGTGCTGCCAGGCCCAGGTGCCGAAGGCCAGCGCAGCAATCGCCAGGACGGCGGCTCCCAGGGCCACGCCCCGCCACCGGCCGGCAGCAGGACTGGCGGCGGCCATGAACGCCGTCATCGATGGCGTGAACGTCGTGCTCGTCAACGCCTCGGCGAATTCCGCCGCCGTCCCGAAGCGATCGGCCGGCAGCTTCTGCAGCGCCTGCATGATCGCCGCCTCGACCTGGGGCGGCACCGTCTTCCGGTGCAGTGTCAGGGCGTGGGGCGCATCAGTCATCACCTTGGCGATGATGGCCTGCGCGGTCGGGCCGGTGAAGGGCGGCTCGCCCATCAGCATCTCGTAGAGCACACAGCCGAGGGCATACACGTCGGAGCGGGCGGTGATCTCCCGCTCCCCCATCGCCTGCTCGGGACTCATGTAGTGCGGCGTGCCGAGCGACATGCCGGTCTCGGTCATGCGCGTCCCACCCGCCTTGCTGGCGGCGAGCGCAATGCCGAAATCGGCGACCAGCGCGGAGCCGTCGTGCAGCAGGATATTCTCGGGCTTGATGTCGCGGTGGATCACGCCGTGGCGGTGGGCATAGTCGAGCGCCGCCGCCACCTCGGTGGTGATCCGCACTGCGTCCGCCACCGGGAGCTGCTTCTCCCGGCTAATACGGTCGCGGACCGTTTCCCCCTCGACATAGGGCATCACGTAGAAGAGGAAGGAGTCGGCCTCTCCGGAGTCGTGGAGCGGGAGGATGTGCGGATGCTGGAGATTGGCGGTGGTCTTGATCTCACTCAGGAACCGCTCGGCGCCGATGACGGCGGCCAATTCGGGCCGCAGCACCTTGACCGCCACCTTCCGGTCGTGTTTCAGGTCCTGCGCCAGGTAGACGGTGGCCATGCCGCCGGCGCCAAGCTCCCGCTCGATGCGGTACTTGTCGGCGAGTGCGGTGGAGAGGCGGGCAAGTGGTTCGGTCAAGCTAGTCGACTCCCATCATGGATATTTCGAGGTCTTCGCGGCTGCCGTCACGAGCTCGGGATCCGCGCGGCCGCGGCGGCCCGGACGCGTGGGTCCAGGGCAGCCACCAGCGCCAGCCGATCGTGCAGCCGCGCCTCGTCCACGAGGCCCCGTTCCACGAGGGCGCGACAGAACTCCAGGTCCTTCGGGCGGCCGGCGATCGCCTTCGACACCCACAGGTCGTGGGGCTCCAGGCACCACGCGACGACCCCGTTGGTACCAGGCGACTCGAAGCGCACCAGCCGTTCACGCCATCCCGCCGGCAGCACGGCCGTCGTCTCGACGACGCCCTGCGCGTAGTAGCCGAACGTCGCGTGAAACATCGAAGCCTCTCCGATGGAACCGTCAATCAGGTCGGCCATGCGGCCATCGGCATCGTCGCGCATCGCCGCCACATCCACCTCGATGGAGCGGGACGCTTCCGGGGGCAGGTCCCCGGCCATGCTCGCGTGGAGTGCCTGGCTCCCGATGATCAGGACCTCATTGACACCGAGTACCGAGCCGGCCGCCCGAATCGCGTGCTCGAATTCTTCCCGCTTCACGCGGCCCGCCCCTCGTCGTCCGCAAATGCGCGGTACACCTCGGCCCGCTCGGCGGCTGTGAGCACACCGGCGAACGGCGTCACGTGGCGCAGCTCCCGCGCCCACGGGTCGGGATCGGTCAGGAGCGGCAGCAGCGCCTCGACCGGCCGATCGAGCAGGACGCTCCACTCCCGCAGTGGGAGAGACGATCCCACCTGGCGCGCCATCATGTTGGCCAGGCCGTGCCGGGCCTGTGCAAGCACCGCATCGGGGTGCTCGCGCAGCCGGCTCGCGATGGCCCGATGCAGGGCGAGCGACCGCCGGTCCTCCCGCGTCAGCGGGGGGAAGTACCCGACAGCGGCGTCGAGTCCCACGGCCCTCGCCAGCCGCTGGACCGTACCGATCGAGGGGCTCTTTCGGCTGGCCTCGTAGGCGGCGATGGCGGGTTGGGATGTCCCCCCGGCCCGCGCCAGCTCGGCTTGGGTCATGTCGACCAGTGCTCTAAGTGCTCGCACGGCATTCATTTAAACACTATATCCTATTGGATATACTTTGTCAATTATGGATGGCTATGCCGCCCTGACCGAGTTCCCATTCGATCTTGTAGCGGTCGGCGAGGGCCGCGATCAGTCGGTCGGGGGCGGGGTTCACTTCGCCACCTGCTCGAGCCGCTCGAGCTCCACGCGCCAGTTGAAGATGGCCCGGAGCGACGGGGCGTCCCGCCCGCTGGAGGCGATCATCAGGAAGCGCCTGCCGTCGGGATGGACGGCGTAGGCCCGGTGATACCCTTGCTGCGACATGCCGGAGGCGATGAACAGCCGCGTGGGCGCCCCGTGCGAGAAGCCGGCCCCGGTGGTGACAGGCACGGCCCACACCCCGCCCTGGCGATCGCGGAAAAAGAGCTCGCGCCCGTCGGCGCGCCAGAGCGGCTCGTTGGCGCCGCCCACCGACACCGCAATCCGGGCGGAGTCGACGTTGGGGAAGGGCCGGACGTACACCTCCGGCCGCCCCGATTCTTCCGACACATAGGCCAGCCACCGGCCATCGGGCGAAAGCACCATGCCGTAGTGATCGTACGTCGACTGAAGCAGGGGGCGCGGCACGGAGTCGGCGCCCGGGCCCGCCATCAGGAGGTACCGGGTTCCCGGACCGGATCCTTCCGAGCGCAGGAGCGTGTAGCGCCCGAGGGGGTCGAAGAAGACTTCGTCGGCGCGAATGTCCCCTGGCACCGCGACCCGCGCGCCGTCGCTGCCGTCAGCGCGTCGGATCCAGGCCGTCCGCACGTTGTCGCGTGTGGCGATGAACCCGACGCTCCGGCCGTCCGGTGCCCACACCGGCCGGTCCGCGCTGCCCGTCGCCTCGAAGGGAAGGCGGGTGAAGGAGCCGGTGGAGAGCTGCTTGACCCAGATCTGCTGCGATCCCTCGTCCATCCGCGAAACGGCGATCTGCGAGCCGTCTGGGGACAGTGCCACCGCGCCGAACGTGCCGTGGATGGAGGTGTCCACCGGCGTCACGCCGCCGTCGCGCGCCACCCACTGCAGGCCGTCATCCCCGGCGGTAGTCTGGTAGACGATCGTGCCGGTGGCGGAGACCGCGAACGCCGCCGTCCCGTTCTGGGTTTCCTCCTGCAGGTCCTGAAGGACGATCGCGGGAGACCCGAGGAGCTTCGCCTTGCGCGGATCGAACCGGACGGCAAGCAGCTGTCCCTTGCCGTCGCCAGCGGCGATGAAGCCGGGCGCCACGTAGCGCGCCATGGAGGCTGCCATCAACTCGGTGACCGCCCCGCTCCGGAGGTCCACCACGCCGACCGTATTGTTACCGAGCCCGCCCTTCCAGAGCATCACCAGGGCGTGCCGGCTTCCCGGGAGGACGTCGGGGAAGTCGTGTTCCTGGATGCCCGCGGCGGAATCGGGCCGGGAGATAAGGGTGACCTCGCCGCCCGCTGCCGGCACGCGGGCCAGCCCGCGCCGGTCATGCGTGAAGTAGACGTTGCCGTCGTCGCCCCAGCTGCCACCTCCGAAGAAGGCCACCGAGTCCTGCACGAGGACCCGGGTCGTCCCACCCGCCACGGACACGACCTTCAGGGTTCCCTTGGATCCAGTGGAGGTGAAGAACCCGACCGACGAGCCGTCGGGCGAGAAGAACGGGGAAAAAGCGC
Source organism: Gemmatimonadota bacterium (assembly GCA_022710485.1). Taxonomy (GTDB): domain Bacteria; phylum Gemmatimonadota; class Gemmatimonadetes; order Gemmatimonadales; family GWC2-71-9; genus SPDF01. Next base: position 27,860 of record JAKLGU010000011.1, read on the forward strand.
CGTCCGTGCCGGGGAGTGGCCGGGAGGTTTCCTGATCGAGTTCACGGAGCCAGAGCGACTCCATGGGGCCGCGGCTGCCGACGAACACGATCCGCCGCCCGTCGGCCGACATCGCCAGGCGGAGGTTGTTGATCGCGCGGAGCGTCGTGGTGTCGCCCAGGCCGATGGAGGCGCGGACCACCTCCCCGGGACCGATGCTGCCCGCGCTTTCCTTCCGGCCACCGATCAGCACGCCAGCGAGCAATGCCGCCGCGCCGACCACACCGGCGACGAGCCAGCTCCGGCGCCGCTGGTGGACCGCCACCGGCTGCATGCTGGTCCGCGCCGTCGTCGTAGATGGGTTGGCGAGCGCGGCCGCGAACTCCGCGGCGGTGGCGAAGCGGTCGGCCGGAAGCTTCTCGAGCGCGGTGAAGACCGCCGCCTCGACGCCGGGCGGGATCGTCTTCCGCTGCAGCGTGAGCGTACGAGGCTCCTCGGTCATGACCCGGGCGATGATCGCCTGCGCCGTGGGTCCCGTGAAGGGTGGCTCCCCCACCAGCATCTCGTACGCCACGCATCCCAGCGCGTAGACGTCGCTCCGCGCCGAGATCTCGCGGTCGCCCATCGCCTGCTCGGGGCTCATGTAGTGCGGCGTGCCGAGACTCATGCCGGTCTCAGTCATGCGGGTGCCGCCCGCCTTGCTGGCGGCCAGCGCGATGCCGAAGTCGGCCACCAGCGCGGAGCCGTCGTGGAGCAGGATGTTCTCGGGCTTGATGTCGCGGTGGATGACGCCGTGGCGGTGGGCGTAGTCGAGCGCGGCCGCCACCTCGCTGGTGATGCGTACCGCGTCCGTCACCGGGAGCTGCTTCTCTCGGCTGATCCGGTCGCGGACCGTCTCACCCTCGACGTACGGCATCACGTAGAAAAGGAAGCTGTCGGCTTCGCCGCTGTCGAAGAGCGGGAGGATGTGCGGATGCTGAAGATTGGCGGTGGTCTTGATTTCGGAAAGAAACCGCTCGGCGCCGATCACAGCCGCCAGCTCGGGCCGCAGCACCTTGAGGGCGACCTTGCGGTCGTGTTTCAGGTCCTGCGCCAGGTAGACGGTGGCCATGCCGCCCGCACCGAGCTCCCGCTCGATGCGGTACTTGTCGGCGAGGGCGGCGGAGAGGCGGGTCACTTGGCGCCCATCTTCGCCCGGAGCTCCGTGAACCAATTGTCCACCACCACGACCTGCCCCGCACCGGGCGACGCATTGACGGCGGCGAGCCGCACCATCACGAAACCGGAATCGCCGGGAGTGAGGTCGTAGTAGGGCACGATGTTCGACCCGAGCAGGACGCCGCCCAGCGAGAAGAGCCGCCGGGGCTCGCCCGGGCTGAAGGTGGCGCCCGGGGCGATGGCCACCGCCATGAGGTCGTTGCTCGCACTCTCGAAGAAGAGCTCGCGCCCGCTCCGGGACCACCGCGCCGCTTCTCCGCCACGGGTCGAGACTTGCCACCGGCCGCTGCCGGTGTTCGGGAAGGGTCGCACGAAGACCTCGAACTGTCCCGACTCGTTCGACGAGTAGGCGAGCCACTTGCCGTCGGGGGAGAGCGCCGCACCCTGTTCGTGGAACTTTCCAGTGAGGAGAGGCGTCGGCACGGTGTCGCGTCCAGGGCGGATGCCATGGATGTCCCGTCCGCCGTCCGGTGTATTGACCCGATAGATCAGCCACTCGCCGTTCGCCGACATGGTGGCTTCGGCGATGATCCCATTCGGCGCTCGCCAGACCAGTTCGGCCGCGGTGCTGCCGTCGGCCCGCTTCTTCCAGACCGACACCGGACCGCTGTCAACCGTCGAGAGGTAGAACACTGTCTGCCCGTCCGCCGCCCACGTCGGCCGGACCGAGGAGGTGCCGTCGAAGGTGAGACGCGACAGCGGTCCGGCGGGAAGTTGCTTGATCCAGATATCAGGGGACGCCACCCCGACCACGTCCAGCGCAATGCGGGTGCCGTCGGGCGAGAGACTGATGGCGCGATTGTTCGAGGGGTTGAACGACACGGGCGGGTCGAGCGGAGTGGCGCCACCTTGCCGGCTCACGTAGACCAGTTCGGCGACACCACCGGTGCTGGACGCCAGCCCCGGCACGTAGGCCAGTGCACCGCTGTTCGAGATCGCGAAGTCGACGCCGCCGAACGCCTTCGTCATCGCCCCCTCGAAGAGCGGCACGCCTGGCCCCGTCAGCTCGAACTTGTCCTGGTCGAACGGCGCCGCGAGGACGGCTCCGTCGGCCCGCACGTAGACCAGGTATCCCGGCGCCACGTACCGCGCCAGCAGGCCCTTCGTCAGCACGTGGCGTTCGCGCGCCTTGAAGTCGTATGCGACGATGTCGAAATCGGTCGGGTCGAGGTTGCGCCGGGAGCGGAAGAGGAGTCCCTTCCCGTTTGGGAGTGCTGCCGGCCAGGCATGTCCGAGCTCGTTCGCCGCGGAATCGAGCAGAACAACCGGCTCGGGCATGCCCCCGTCGGCCCGGATCCGGCTGAGCCCGGGGGGCGCGTCGAAGTAGATCCAGCCGTCGGGCCCCCAGGCGGTTCCACCGCCGGCGCCGCCACCCGGCGTCGTCAGCGTGATGGGGGGGCCGCCGGTTACCGGCACGATCTTCAGGTCGAAGTTGGCGCCGGCGGAAAAGACGATCCGCTGCCCGTCGGGCGAGAACCAGGGGCTGACGGCGCCGAGCGTGCCCGGCAGCGGCGTGGCGTCGAGGCGGTCGCGGTCGCGCACCCAGAGCTGGTCCCCACCCTCACCCGGCCCGACGTAGACGAGACGGCTCCCGTCGGGCGAGAAGGCGAGGTTCGCGCCGGGGATCCCCTGCCGCATCGCCTGGTCGGGTGGAAGGCCCATGCTATAGCGGATGACGGGCCGCGGCGGCTCCTGGCGGAGCAGCGCCCACGCCGCGATGGCCGTGCTCACGGCCGCGACGGTGGCCAGCCCGGCCACAAGCGCTCGTGCGCGGGGAGACGTGGCGCGCACGCCACCCGCAACGGAGGTAGTCGCCCGCGTGGCGAACCCCGGATTCGCCAGCGCCGCCGCAAACTCCGCGGCCGAACTGAACCGGTCGGCCGGGAGCTTCTCCAGCGCGGTCAGCACCGCCGCCTCGACCTGCGGCGGAATGGTGTGCCGCTGGCTCGTGAGTGACCGGGGCTGCTCCGTGACCACGCGCGCCACGATGGCCTGCGCTGTCGAACCAGTGAACGGCGGGTCCCCCGTCAGCATCTCGTAGAGCACGCAACCCAGAGCATACACGTCGGAACGCGCGGAAATCTCCCGCTCTCCCATCGCCTGCTCGGGACTCATGTAGTGCGGCGTGCCGAGGCTCATGCCGGTCTCGGTCATCCGGGTGCCGGCGGTGCTCACCGCCAGCGCGATGCCGAAGTCGGCCACCAGCGCCGAGCCGTCGTGCAGCAGAATATTCTCGGGCTTGATGTCGCGGTGGATGACGCCGTGGCGGTGCGCGTAGTCCAGCGCCGAGGCGGCCTCGGTGGCGATCCGCACCGCGTCGGCCACCGGGAGCTGCTTCTCGCGGCTGATCCGGTCGCGGACCGTCTCGCCCTCGACGAACGGCATCACGTAGTAGAGGAGGCCGTCCGCGTCGCCCGAATCAATCAGCCCGAGGATGTGCGGATGCTGGAGATTGGCCGTCGTCTTGATCTCGGCCAGGAAACGATCGGCGCCGATGACGGCGCCGAGTTCGGGGCGGAGGACCTTCACCGCCACGCGCCGGTCGTGCTTGATGTCGAAGGCCAGGTACACCGTGGCCATGCCGCCCGCGCCCAGCTCCCGCTCGAAGGTGTAGCGGTCGGACAGCGCCTCGGTCAGCTTGGGAGGAATCATGGGCACGACAAACACCTCCCGAAGGGGTCCGGCGACGGCCAAGTTGATGAAGAGGAACCCATTAGAGTGCGCCTTGGGGTGAAGGAGGGCAAGGGGTGGAGTTGGCGCCGGCCGCTTCCCGGCGCCAGATTCCCAACCTGCTGTCCTGTCGGACCTTACCCCGGAGCCGCGAATGCCCCGATTCAGCGCCCTAAGTCTCGCCCTGTTGCTGGGGTCTGCCGGCCCGGTCGGGGCCCAGGTCCCCACGGCCGAGTACGCCGCGAGGCGGGACACGGTGGCCGCCCGCCTGGGCGACGGCGTGCTCCTCTCGTTCGGCGCCGGCGAGCCGATGACCGACGAGGCCGACTTCCACCAACTGCCCGGCTTCGAGTACCTGACCGGCTACGACCGGATGAACGCGGTGTTCGTGATGGGCGTCCGCGGCGGGCGGGTCACCTACCAGATGCTCTTCGAGCCGCCCATCGACCCGCGCCGGGCGCTTTACGACGGCTTTGCGCCCGACTCCGCCGACCTGGAGCGCCGGATCGGCATCGGCCTGCGGAACCGCGACCATCTCCGCGACGTGCTCGACGCGATGGCGGGGCGGGGCACCCTCTGGGTGGTGGCCGACGTCCACAGCCGCGACTACCGCACCACCGACACGCTGAGCGCCGGCCGCCGCTTCGTCGAGGACTTCTGGGCCGCGCACCCCGGCGTCACGGTCCGGAGCGCCGACCCCCTCCTCGACTCGCTGCGCGTGGCGAAGAGCCCCGCCGAAATCGCGTTGCTCCGCAGGGCCATCACCATCACGGTCGAGGCGCACCTGGCCGCCATGCGGGCGGTGCGCCCCGGCGTCAACGAGGGGCAGGTCCACGCCCTCGTGGACTACACCTTCCGCATGCAGGGCGCGTCCGGCCCGTCGTTCCGCGCCATCATCGGCTCCGGCCCGAACTCCACCAGCTACCACTACCGCGCCAACGACCGCGTCATGCAGTCGGGCGAGGTGGTGGTGATGGACATCGGCGCCCTCAATGACGACTACGCCGCGGACGTGACCCGCACCGTCCCGGTGAGCGGCACCTTCTCCCCGGACCAGGCGGCGATCTACGCCGTCGTGCGACAAGCCCAGCAGGCCGCCGAGGCCGTCGCGAAGGCCGGCGCCCCGGTGCGCGACGGCGAATCGGCCATCCGCGCGGTCATGGACCGCGAGCTCGCCAAACTCGGGCTGACCGAAGGGCCCGGTGCCACCTTCGACCCGCCCTGGGCCGACGCCGCCCGCTGCGAGCGGGTGCCGGTGGTCTGCACTCAGGCTTTTCTGTACATGGCGCACGGCCCGGGGCACGGCATCGGGCTCGAGGTGCACGACATCGGCGGCTATTCCTACTCGCCGACGGGCAGCTTCCAGCTGAACGAGGTATTTACTCTCGAGCCCGGCGTGTACGTCAGCACCGCGCTTCTGGACATGCTGGCCGACACGCCGAAGAACCGGGCGTTCGTCGCGAAAGTGCGCCCGATGGTGGAGCGCTACAACCGCATCGGGATCAGGATCGAGGACGACTACCTGGTGACGGCGGACGGGGTGGAGTGGCTGTCGAAGGCGCCGAGGGAAATCGGCGAGATTCAGGCGGTGATGAAGGCCGCGAAGGGGCGTCGCAAGTAGTTCTTGTCATTGCGAGGAGGTCCCGCAGGGACCGACGAAGCAATCCCGGGCAAGAACGAGATTGCTTCGGCCACTACGTGGCCTCGCAATGACACCTCCCTATTTCGGTTCGTGCGGGCCGAGCCAGCCCTGCCGGAACTTCTGGATGGCCTCGGTCACCGGCATCCCCGCCTCCTCGTAGGTGACTACGTCGAGGCGGTCGTCGGCAACCACCGACGCGTGCGCCTGGCTCTGCCGCCCGCGGCTACGGTAGGTGACCGAAACGACGTCACCCGGCTTGTGCGTCGCCTTGATGGCATTGAAGACGCTGTCCGACGTCAGCGGCAGGCTGTCGAGGGTCAGGATCACGTCGCCCCGGTCGAGCCCGGCCTCGTAGAACGGCGAGCCGATGAGCGTCGGCCCGTCGATGCGGCCCCCGGCCGAGTCGATGTCGAGCCGCACCGGTCCGAACCAGGCGGCACCGGGGTTCCGGGGGCGGAGGAGAAGACCACCCTGCGCCAGGAGCGCGGCAAGGTCCGGCACCTCGCGCCCCGTGATGTACTTCGCGAAGAACTGGTCTGCGAATTCCTTGTTGCCCGAGTACTCGACCAGCGTCGCCTGCAGGTCCTGCAGGGTGTACGGCACCTCGGACTGGCCATACCGGGTCCACATCGTCCGCATGAACCCGTCGAGCGGCTTCCCCGTCTCCTTCCGCAGCGACAGGTCGAGCGCCAGCCCGACCACCGATCCCCATGTGTAATAGGAGATGAAGGTGTTGTCCTCGTTCGTCGGGTCGATCGAGGTGGCCGCGTCCACGAACGGCGCCTGGAGGCTCATTTCGACCGGGCTCGCGAACCGGCGGCCCGGATCGTTCACGACCGCGTTGATGTTCCCCGAGAGGCCGCGGGCGTATTCCGACAGCGAGGTGACCGCGGCCCGGCGGAGGAAGAGCTGCCCATAGTAGCTCGTGAAGCCCTCCGCGAACCAGAGCTCCCCCGACATGTTGGCCCGCGTGAAGTCGAACGGCTGGAGCGACTTCGGCCGGATCCGCTCGACGTTCCACGAGTGGAAGAATTCGTGGGACGCCGTGCCGAGCAGCGCCGTTTCGCTCGCCGCGAGGGCGCGCGAGGAGGTGAGGATGGTGGAGTTGCGGTGTTCCATCCCGTCGCCGGAGGCCCACGGGAGGTAGTCGGCGATGAAGGTGTAACTCCGCACGTCATACTGCGGCGTGGTGCCGAACACCGCCACCTGCTGCTGGACCACACGCTTCAGCTTCTCGACATAGGCGTCCAGTTCGGCGTCGCTCCCCTGGTGGTGCATGGCCACCCGCACCGGGAAGCTCCCGGCCAGCGAGGTGACCCGCCACTCGCGCACCGCGTGGTCGCTCAGCTCCACGGGGCTGTCCATGAAGTACTGCAGGTTGGGCGCGGTGAACCGGAGGGGGTCGTCGGTCGGGAAGAGCTGGGTGGCCGCCTTCCACTTCGAGCCGGCGGGCAGCCGGAAGGCGACCGACATCGGCAGCGATTCCAGCCCGCGGATCCAGATGAACGACGCCGGCATGTTCAGGTGGGCGTGGGTGTCGTCCACCTGGGAGTAGGTCCCGTCGGCGCGGTCGGCGTACAGCATATAGGAGAAGCGGACGGTGCCGGTGTGCCCCGCCACCGACCAGGAGTAGGGGTCGGCCCGCGTCACCGTGAGCGGGTTCCCCGCGCCGTCCTCGGCGCGCACGGCATAGACGTTCTTGGCGAATTCGTGAACGGCGTAGCGGCCGGGGGAGGAGCGGCTCATCTGGAACAGCGCCGGCCGCCGGGGGAGCCCCGAGGCGATCAGCGTGATCTCGGCCTCGTGGTGCACCGCGTTGGGGAAGGAGACCTCGTACCGGATCTCCTGCGCCGCCGCGGGGAGGGCGGCGGCAAGGAGGAGGGCGGCGAGCGGCGCGGCGCGGAGCCCGCGCGACACACTCACCGCCACGAGACCGGGACCGCCTCGGGCTTGGTGGCCATGATGGCGGCGCCCGCCTCGAGCTCGGCCGAAATCCGATCGCGGATGGCGCGGAGCTCCCGGAAGCCGACCAGCTGCTTCGCGTCCTCGTCCCAGAGGGTGAGGCGGAGGGTCCGGACGCTCTGCCAGAGCGTGAGCCGCGTGACCTCGCGGAGCTCGGGGTGGTTGTCGTAGGCCCGCTGGAGGTTGTAGTTCGGGATCCGGCTCGCGATGTGGTGAATGTGGTGCAGCCCGATGCTGGCGGTAGCCCACTGCAGCACCTTCGGCATGGTGAGGTGCGAGGCCCCCTCGAGCCCGGAGGCGAAGTAATTCCACGCCTCGCGGTAGCGCCAGTAGGTGTCCTCGTACTGGTGCTGCACGTAGAACAGGTACACCCCGATGGCCCCGGTAATCAGGGTGATCGGCACCTGCACCATCAGGAACGCCCGCCAGCCCAGCCACCAGACCATCAGCACGATCACCCCGGCGAGCGCCAGGTTGGTGAGCTGGACGCCGATCTGTTCGCGCTTCCAGGAGCGCGGGACATCGAGCGGGAGCCGGTGCTTGAGGACAAACTGCCAGGTGGGGCCGATCAGCAGGAGCACCGCCGGGTGGCGGTAGAGCCGGTACATCACGCGCTTTGCCTTGGAGCGGCTCAGGTACTCGCGTACCGTGAGGGTATCGATGTCGCCCAGGCCGCGGACGTCGAGGTTGCCGCTGGTGGCGTGGTGGATGGCGTGCGTGCGCCGCCAGTAGGCGTAGGGCACCAGCGTGATGACGCCGAGGGCGCCCCCGATCAGGTTGTTGAGCTTCTGGGAGCGGAAGAACGACCCGTGCCCGCAGTCGTGCTGGAGCATGAAGAGCCGCGCAATCATCATCGACGCGGGGACGGCCAGGATCAGGGTGAGCCAGTAGCCGACCTGCAGGCTCCAGGCCGCGAGGCCCCAGAACAGGACCAAAAGAAAGGCGGTGGAGACCAGCTGGAAACCGCTCTTCCATGCCACCGGCTGGCGGTAGGGGGCGAGCATCGCGTTCCAGTCAATAGTCTTCTCGGTCGTCTCGGCCACAGGAGCGGCCGTCGGCGGCGTGTCGGTCATCGTATTCCCTCATTGGGCCCGGGGGTCGGGCTGAGGGGAAATATACGAGATCGGGGGCGCGGGCGCCGGGCGGGATTGGGCGGGATCGGGCGGGGTGGCCTCACGGCCACCCCTGTGGCCGCTGGAACGCAACTTCGGAGGGCTGGACCGACGCCATATCGTGGCACTCGTCCGCGAAATTGCGGATCCCTACGGCGAGGGGTGGGCGTGAGCCCACCCCTCCCACCGATGGCCGCCTTATTCCTTGAGCACCTCCCCGAAATTCGGCACCAGGTAGATGTCGGTGCGCCGGTCCTCCGGGCGTGCCATCACGCGGCGGCCGTCCTCGGAGAGACGGTAGTTGGCGGGGAATCGCGGAGGTGAACCGAGTCGGACCGGCGTGCCTCCGGTGGCCGGGATCCGGTACCAGGCGAGGGTCCAGCTCGTCTCGAGAATCGGGACGATGAGGGACCCGTCCGACAGCCAGCGGGGTGGCTGCGATCCCTCGGCGCCGAAGCTTGCCAGCCGCGTGACGCTGCCATCGACCATGGATACCCGGTGCACCAGGACCGAATCCCCCGGGGGATCCCAACTGAGCGCCACGACTGCGCGGCCGTCGGGCGAGGGATCGAACGACTGCAGCGCCCCGAGGGCGTCGGGCAGTCTGAGGGTACTGTCGGGAAGCCCGGCGATGCCGACGCGGCGGAACGCCTGGTCCGAGACACGGATGACCATGCCGCCGCCCGGGGCGGTCTCGAGGCCGATGTACTGGTCGCTCGCCGCCATCCCGAGCTGCCTCACTCGTCCGGACGGGACCTCGACCTGCGAAATCAGGAGACTGTCGGTGCCCCGCCGAGTCGTCACCAGCACGCTCGCCTCGTCCTGGGACCAGTCGAAGTCCACCATGTCCACCGGCGCGCCGACGGGAGCCTCCGGCCCACTGTCGAACGGCATGACGGACATCTGCTGCCGCCCGTCGCCAGTTGGTGCGGGGCGCCAGAGGAGGAACTGGTTGCCCTTCGGCGACAGCGTGGCCCCGAGCAGGGCGGTCGAGGAGGCCATGCGCCGCTGTGCAAACTGCATGCTGGTGGGGGCCCCTCGGCGGAGCGCCCACACCGAGTACTCCGTCGGGCCGAAACCATATGCCAGCACCCCGCTCCGGCCGAGACTCCAGCCGGCGTTGACCACGAGCTGCCGGGCAAGGGTGTCCGGCCTGCCCGCGATGCGTCCACTCCTGTCCAGTGCATATCGAAGCAGATCGGACTCTCCGGTGCCGGTGCCGCGCCCTATCCTGACCAGGAGCGACCGGCCGTCGGGCGCAGGATCGATGCGGTTCACGATGGTCGTGCGCCCGAAGGTGATCGAGTCGATCGCGGTGCCGTCGCGAGTCGTGATGATCGCTGCCATTGCCCGACCCGGCCGTTCCTCCACCAGGAGCATGCGCAAGCCGTCCGGGAACGGGACCGCATACATCCCGGGCAATTCCGTGCGGACGGCGAGGCTGTCGTGGACCACCCCGTCGGCCACCGTCACCCAGCGTATCCACGCCAGCGTATCTCCCACGGTCGTGCCGCGGGAGATCATCGCCGTATCCCCTCCTGCGACGAGGTACCCGCCGCAGCAGCCCAGGAACCTGGGGGTGCCGCCGAGCGACGGCAGGCTGAACACGCCCCAGCTCTCGGCGCCGAAGGAGCCGTTGAACATCAGGTACCGCCCGTCCTCCGTCCACTCGAGCTGCCAGACGGCGGTGGCGCCGCGCAGCACGGTGGCCGAGCCTGCCCCGCCGATGTCCTGGACCACCACGTCCGTGGTGCAGAGCCCGGCGGTGTCGCACTGGCGCGTGGTGTAGGCGATGCGGCGGCCGTCGTGTGACACACCTGGCACGCTCGCGTTGCCCGTGAACGTGAGCTGGACCCGCTCGAGCGGGACCGCCGGCGCCACCCCGCTTCCGCGGACCGCGAGCCAGCCGAGCGCGGCGACGGCCAGCACACCCACGCCGGCGAGCGCCGGGATCCATTTTCTTCCCGTCGTGGCCGGCTGCCACGCCGTCACCGGCCTCGTTTGCGTTGGGGTCATGCCGCCGCTCGGCGTGGCCAGTGGCTCGAGGTTGTTGAGCAGCTCCTCGGCGGTCTGGAAGCGGTCCGCGGCGCGCTTGGCCAGGCAGCGCATGATGACCGCCTCTAGCGCTGGCGGGCAGGTGGGCCGGTGGCGCGACACCGGGTCCGGCGCCTGCGTCACGTGCGCCGCGAGAATCTGCTGCGAGCTCATGCCCGTAAACGGCGGCCGCCCGGTCAGGAGCTCGTACGCCATGGCGCCGACGGCGTAGATGTCCACCCGGTGGTCGAGGTTCGGGTCGGCGGCCGCCTGTTCCGGCGCCATGTAACTCGGCGTGCCGAGGGCCACGCCGGCGGTGGTCAACTGCTGGCGGCCGGTAGCCTCGCTCACCGCCTTGGCCACGCCGAAGTCGGTCACCAGGGCGTGGCGTCCGGAGAGCATCACGTTGTCGGGCTTGATGTCTCGGTGCACCACGCCCTGGCCGTGCGCGTAGGCCAGCGCGTCCACCACCTCGACCAGGATCTTGACCGCGTCGTGCACCGGCAGTTCGCCGACGCGCGCGAGCCGCTCCCGGAGCGATTCCCCCTCGACATACGGCATGACGAAGTAGAGGAAGCCGCCGGCCTCGCCGGAGTCGTGGAGCGGCAGGATGTGGGGATGCTGCAGGCGGGCTGCGACCTGGATCTCGCGGAAGAAACGCTCGCTGCCGAGCGTGGCGGCGAGCTCGGGCCGCAGCACCTTGAGCGCCACCTGGCGCCCGTGCCGGAGGTCCTCGGCGAGGTACACCGTGGCCATGCCGCCGGCGCCGACTTCCCGCTCGATGCGGTAGCGGTCGGCGAGGGCGGCGGTGAGGCGGGCGAGAGTCTCGCTCACGGCGTGCGGGCCCCCTCTAGGTCCCCGACCTTGGCGAGCTCCGCGCGCACGCTGTCCCGCTGCGGAATGCGCGAGGGCTCGGGATCGGCGCGCATCCGGAGGTAGTAGCGGTAGGCACGAATGGCGTCGGTGCGGTCGCCGAGTTGTGAGGCGTACTTGCCTTCGAGCCGGTAGGCCTCGGCGAGTCCGGGCGGTTCCGGCTCGCCGTTCGGGCTGAAGCGCCGCCGCACTGCGCGCAACGCCCGGTCGGTGCGACCCTGTTCCTCGTACAGGCGGGCCAGCTGGATCGAGGCGAACCCGCTGTTCCCTTCCTGGCCCCGCCAGAGCGAGTCGGCCGCGTCCACGAGGCGGGGCGCACTCGGATCGCCGCCTTCGACCGCGATCCACGCCTCCACGAGCGGCGCCCAGCGATGCCAGAACCCCTGCAGCGTGTCCTTGGCCGCCGCCTCCCGCACGTCCTTCAGGATGGCGGGACCCACGGAGCGGTCGCCCTGCGAGAACCGCAGCAGGTTGGCGGCGCCAACGTTAGCGGCGAGGCTGGTGCTGTCGGGTAGGTTGCCCCCATACCAGATGGCGCCCAGCACCGACTGAATTGCCGCGCTCCCTGGCGCGATGGCGCGCAGGGTGTCCAACCACTGCGCCGCTTCCGCCGGCCGGCCCCGGTTCAACAGCAGGAACCAGCGGCTGAACGCCATGTCGAATCGCTCGGCTCGCGTGGTGGCCAACCGATGGATGGCGTCGAAGAGCTCCGGCTGGTGGGCGATCGTGACGCTGTCCCTCGGGTTCTGGAACAGGATGGCCCGGGACAGCACGAGCGGCTGCGAGTCAAGCCTCGCCAGGAACGCCTGCACTCCCGCGGCATCGGCGGTGGACTGGAGCAGGTCCCACCTGGCCTGGGCGACATTCTCGCCGGTGGAGTCGAGCACGATTTCCCGACGGGTCCAGAGTCGCTGCGCCGCCGTGTCGCCGGTGACGAAGCTGAGCCGGGCCAGGTGTGTGATGGCGCCGCCATACAGGGAGTCGAGCTCGAAGGCCTTCTCGAAGGCCTGACGCGCCCGCGCCTCCGGGTCGGGAATGTCGGCCAGGCGACCGCCGTGAAAGAGCCCGTCTCCAAGGTAGAACCAGGCTTCCGCGCTCTCAGGCATCACCTGGGCGGCCTTTTCGGCGTCGGCAATCTGCACGGTCCACGGCGTCTGCCTCGGGTACAGCGAGCCGAGCCGGAGGGTCAGGAAGAGCTGGTCCTGCGGGTTCAGCCGGTCGCGGTACTGCCAGGCAAGGCGGCGGACGCGGTTCATGTCTCCCGCTGCCGGGGACCACCCGTCTGACTCGATCAGTGCAGACAGCGCGAGCGCGAAGGTCGAATCGAGCTGGACGGCACGTTCCAGCAGCGGAGTGGACCTGTCGAAGGTGCCACGGCGAAAGGCGGTCGCACCGTCGAGGTACGCGCGCAGCGCGTCGAGGTTGGTGGTGGTCAGCGCGCTCAACTGCGTGGGGCGGGCACCCGCGCCGAGCGCCAGCAGCTGCGCGGTGAGCCGGTCCACCAGCACGAAGAGACTGTCCTTCGGTCCGTCCACCGTCGTCTGCGCCAGGGTGGCACCGCCGGGCATCGCGATCAGCGTCGCGCTGATCACGAGGTGGTCGGGCGGCCCCACGATGCTCCCCTGCAGCACCCGGCCCGCCCCGATCTTTCTGGCTACCCCGGCCACGGCGTCGACCGGCAGGTCCTCGGTCTCGCTGCCGCCGGCGTCACGCACCGCCGCAAGCACCGACCGGGTGTCCGCCGCGCGGGGGCCGCCCTCGCCGGTCAGCTTGGCTTGCAGCAGGTCCACCATCCCCTGCCGCAGGTACTGCACGCTCGGGTCGGCGCCGGCCACCCGGAACGGCAACACGGCGACGACGTTGGCATCGAGCGCCTGTCCGCCTGAGCCTGCCCATGGCTTCCATACGAAAAGCGCCGCGATGGCGACCAGCGCCGCCCCGGCGATCGCGTAGGTCGTGATGGACTTCCGCGGCGGCGTCGCCACCACCGCCGGCACCGGTTGCGTGTGCGTCGGCGTCATCCCCCCACTCGGCGTGGCCAGCGGCTCCAGCGCACTCACGAGTTCATCCGCCGTTTGGAACCGGTCGGCGGGCCGCTTGGCCAGGCACCGCATGATGGCCGCCTCGAGCGCAGGCGCGAGTCCGGCGCGTTGCTGTCCCACCGGCACCGGTGTTTGAGTCACGTGCGCGGCCAGCGTCTGCTGCGGGTTGAGGCCGGGGAAGGTCGGGTGCCCGGTGAGCATCTCGTAGCCGAGGACGCCGAGGGCGTAGATATCCACCCGCGCGTCCATCTGCGGATCGGCCGACGCCTGTTCGGGGGCCATGTAGGCGGGCGTGCCGAGCGCAACGCCGACGCTCGTGAGCTGCTGGCTCCCGGAGGCTTCGGTGACCGCCTTCGCCACGCCGAAATCCATCACCAACGCGTGCCTGCCCGAGAGGAGCACGTTCTCCGGCTTGATGTCGCGGTGCACCACGCCGGCGCGGTGCGCCACCGCCAGCGCCTCGGCGATCTCGGCCAGCAGCCGCACCGCTTCCGGCACCGGGAACTCGCCGGTCCGGGCCAGGCGGTCCCGGAGCGTCTCCCCCTCGACGAACGGCATCACGTAATAGAAGAAGCCGTCGGCGTCGCCGGAATCGAGCACGCCGAGAATGTGGGGGTGTTGCAGGCGGGCGGCCACCTCGATTTCTCGGGCAAACCGGTCGGGGCCGAGCGTGGCCGCCAGCTCGGGGCGGAGCACCTTGATCGCCACCCGGCGGTGGTGCTTCAGGTCCTCGGCGAGGTACACCGTGGCCATGCCCCCCTGGCCGAGTTCCCGTTCGATCCGATAGCGTCCAGCCAGCGCGGCAGTCAGTCTGTCGTGTGTGTCGGTCATCGGCTCGTCGAGTGGGGAGGTGGTCCTCAAAGCTACGGGTTACGAGAGGGAGACGCCAGCCGATGCGGCCGATGAAACCCCGCGTTCCCCCTTGCCGTCTGGCCGGATGTCCCTCTCGGAGTCATCCCACGTGATCCGTCCGCTCATCGCGTGCCTGCTGGCAGGCAGTTCGATGCTGGCCGCCCAGTCTGGGGACCCGCCCACCGTGGCCGAATGGCGGGCAGATCTTCAGCTGCTGGCCAAGGAGTTCCCGGCCCGCCATCCGGCGCCCTTCCTGAACATCACGAGGGCGCAGTGGGATTCCGCCGTCACTCGCCTCGACCGGAGGCTCCCGGCGCTGAACCAGGACCAGACCCTCGTCTCCTTCTTCCAGCTCGTGGCGCTCCCGGGCGACGCGCACACCACGGTCCAGCCGAATCCGGCCCGCCCGCTCCACTACTACCCGATCGAGATCTATTCGTTTGAAGACGGACTCTTCGTCCGCCGCGCTGACTCGGCGCATGCCTCGCTGGTGGGAGCGCGGGTGGTCAGCTTTGGGAATGCGAGTTCGGACGAGGCGATGGCCCGTGTGGCGACCATCATTCCACACGAGAACGACTGGTGGGTGCGCGCCTGGGGGCCGTTCTGGCTCACCACCGCGGAGATGGTGCACGGCCTCGGCCTCACCGAAGATCCGGATCGGCTGAGGCTAGTCGTCGAGCGCGGGGGCAGGCTCGACACGGCGGTCGTGTCCCCCGCGGGTCCGATGGAGCACGGCGAAGGCGGCGCCGTGGACATGAGCCGGTGGGTGTCCATGCGCACCGCCTCCGCCCCGCTCTCGGAGGCCCGGCCCGGCAACCTCTTTTGGTGGACCTGGCTCCCCGACTCCCGAACGCTCTACGTGTCGCTGCGGGGCGTCGTGCCGGCCGCTAATTCCGCCACGAATCGGAGTCAGTGGAACCAGGTCTTTGCCCTCGCCGATTCGCTCGAGCCGGGGCGCGTGGTCCTCGACATCCGCGACAACATGGGAGGCAACGGCGCGCTCAACCGCTACCCGGTGCAGCAGATCCTCCGGCGCCCCTGGCTCGACCGAGCCGACCGGCTGTTCGTCATCATCGGCCGGCGCACCTTCTCCGCCGGGCAACAGTTCGCCAACCTGCTCGAGGCGTGGACGCAGGCCACCTTCGTCGGCGAGCCGACCGGGCAGCGGCCGAGCCAGTACGGTGACCACCGACCACTGGAGCTGCCCAACAGCCACCTGACGGTGATGATCTCCACGGTGTTCCACCAGGCGCCGGACGAGTTCGACGGGCGCGAGTTCATCCCGCCCGATGCCTATGCGCCCCTCATGTCAGAGATGTATCGCCGCGGGGACGATCCCGCAGTGGCCGCTGCCTTGTCGTGGAAGGCCGGACCGGCGGTGGCGGACAGCGTCGCCGCCCTGGTGACGACCGGGGATTCGGCCGCTGCCGAACGATTGCTTCGCTCGGTGCAGCAGCAGCCCGTGAACCGATACCGGAGCCTGGAGGCGGAGATCAATGCGCTCGGCTACCGGCTCCTCGGAAGTGGGGCCGCCGTGCAGGCGGTGACCGTCTTCCGCATCAACACCCAGGTCTATCCGCACTCGGCGAACGCCTTCGACAGTCTGGGGGAGGCGCTCGTCACGACGGGGCAGCGCGACGAGGGCATCGCCGCCTATCGCCAGGCGCTTCGGATCGACCCCACCTTTCCGCCCTCACAGCAGGCGCTGCGGCGACTCGGAGTCCAATAGCCCCAAACGAACGGGCCCCCGATTCCTCGGGGGCGCGTCGCACGTTCATCCACTCGCGGCGGTCAGGTGACGGTCCAGCCCTTGCCGGTCAGGCACGCGATCATCGCCCGGGCGAACTCGGCGTCCTGCTGCTGCACCTGCGCGCCGTACACCGCAGCTTCCTGTTCCGCCTGCTTACGCGCCCGCTGGCCGGCACATTGGCTACCATTCCCGCTATGCATTCCTGCTACGCCATCACCGCCCCCGGCCTCGAGCACCTGACCGCGGCCGAACTCCGCAGCATCGGGGCGGCCGTCAATGCCACGGAGCCCGGCGGCGTCTCGTTCGAGGCCGCGCCCGGCATCCTCTACGCCGCAAACCTCCATGTCCGCACCGCGAGCCGCATTGTGGTGCGGGTCGGGCAGTTTCACGCGGCCAGCTTCGCCGAGCTCGAGAAGGAGGCGCGGCGCGTGCCTTGGGCGCGGTGGATCGCGCCCGGCGGCGCGGTGCACTTTCGCGTGACGAGCCGGAAGTCTCGGCTCTATCACCAGGATGCCGTGGCCGAGCGGCTGGAGGGCGCCGTGCTGGGGGCCATCCCCGGCGCGCACGCGGTCCGCGCCCCCTCGGACGCCGACGCGCTGGACGATGACGTCACGTCGCTCCCCGGGGTGCAGCGCTTCCTGGTCCGCATAGTGGACGACGAGCTCACCCTCAGCGTTGACAGTTCCGGCGCGCTCCTCCACCGCCGCGGATACCGGTTGGCCTCGGCAAAGGCCCCCATCCGCGAAACGCTGGCGGCGGCGATGTTGCTTGCGATGGAGTGGGATGGCACCGTTCCCCTGGTCGATCCCCTCTGCGGGTCGGGGACGATCCCCATCGAGGCGGCGCTGCTGGCGCGGCGAATTCCCCCTGGGTGGCGCCGCCGGTTCGCCTTCGAACGCTGGCCGGAGTTCAAGCCGACAGTGTGGGAGTATGTGCGGGGGGAGGCCGAGAAAGAAATCCTTGCGAGGGCCGCCGTGCCGATCGTGGCGGCCGATCGGGACGCCGGGGCGGTCGAGGCGTGCACCGCCAACGCCGAGCGGGCGGGAGTGTCGGGTGATGTGACTATCCGGTGCGCTGCGCTCACCGCCACGCTCTCCGAGCCGGAGATCGCGGCGCTTCCGCCCGGCCTCGTGCTCACAAATCCGCCCTATGGCGTCCGGGTCGGCGAGCGCGGCCGGCTGCGAGACCTCTACGCTTCCCTCGGCAATGCGCTGCGAGGGCCCCTGGCTGGCTGGTCGCTGGGATTCGTTGCATCGGACGCCCCACTGGCGGCCGCCGCCGGGCTGCCCCTCTCGGCGGTGCTGGATACCGAAACCGGCGGCCTGGCGATCCGGCTCCACTGCTGGGGTCCCCCCAGCTGATTTTCCGGTGCCTTGAAGAGGTCTTCATGTTGCCTTAACATTAATTGCATACAGGAGATGGCAGACTCCTCGACAACTTCGTGCCCGTGGGAGGGTGTGTGAGGCAGCAATCGAGGCTCCATCTTTCCGTGGCCGCCCTGATCCTGGTGGCCGCTGTTCCGGTGTCCGCGCAAGACCAGGGGTGCGCCGGCGCCAATTACAGCGACTCGCACTTCCACCTGACCAATTACATCCAGGAAGGGACGGACGTGAAGGACTACGTCCGGATGATGGGCAGCAGCGTCTGTCGATCGACCCTCTTCGGTATTCCGCTCCAGCAGGAATGGGCCTACGGAAACTCGGGCGACTTCGCCCCGACCTATTACCTCCAGTCCGACGCCCCCCTCTATTACTACTCGTTCACCGACGCCTTCATCGCGATGGCGTACCGGTCCCTGCCGCCGGCCCAGCAGGCGCGGCTCGACCCCATGATCACCGGCTTCAACCCCGCCGACATGTACGCCGTCGACCACATCAAGCGGGTGCTGCTGACCTTCCCGGGCGTCTTCTCCGGGATCGGGGAGTTCTCGATTCACAAGGAGTTCGTCTCCGCCAAGATTGCGGGAGGCGCGGCGAGCCTGACCGATCCGGCCCTCGACCGGATTCTCGACTTCGCGGCCGAGGCCGGGCTGGTGGTGATCCTGCACAATGACATCAACATGCCGTTCCCGAAGCCCAACCAGGAGCCGTACGTCCTGCTCCAGTTGCGGGACGTGCTCCTCCGGCACCCCAAGACGACTGTCATCTGGGCGCACGTCGGGCTCGGCCGGATCGTCCGCCCGGTCACCGACCAGGTAGCACTGCTCGACCGCGCCCTGAGCAACCCGGCGCTCCCGAACCTGTACATCGACATTTCGTGGGACGAGACGGCCAAGTACATCACCTCGAGTCCCGAGGCGGTCGCGCGCACGGCGGCCCTGATCAACAAGTACCCGGACCGGTTCCTCTTCGGCACCGACGTCGTGGCGCCGGCGAGCCTGGCTTCGCCGATGGCGGTGTACGACGCCTACGCGCCGCTCTGGAGCGCGCTCACCCCCGAGGCAAGCCAGAAAGTCCGCTTCGGGAACTACGCGCGACTGTTCGACGCGGCGCGGGTGAAGGTGCGGGCCTGGGAGCAGGCGAACGTCGGGAAGCCGCGGCCCGCGCCGCCGCCGACGCCGGCGTCGGGCGCTGGCATCACGCCCTGAAAGCTGGTTGTAACGGACGACGGGCCGCTCCGGTGAGCGCCCGGTGAGTTCACCACTACGGAGGAGTCCCATGTCATTCGTGAGATTGCGGTCGCTCGTGCCCTTGGTGGCGATCCTGGCGGCCCTGGCCGCCCCCGCCACGGCGCAGAACGCGCCCGCCAAGCCGAAGTTCGACGTGTACGGATTCGCCCAGCTCGACTTCGGCAAGCAGATCGACCGGATCAACCCCGACTGGTACGACGTGATGCGCCCCACCAAGCTGCCGGCCGACGAGGATGAGTTCGGGACCGACGGCAACACCTTCATGAGCGCGCGGCAGAGCCGGTTCGGCGTCCAGTCGTGGGTTCCGACCAGTGCAGGCGAGCTCTTCACCGTCTTCGAGTTCGACATGTTCGGCGTGGGCTCCGACGCGGGCCAGACGACGATACGGCTGCGCAAGGCCTACGGCCAATTGGGCAAGTTCGGCGCGGGCCAGACCAACAGCGCGTTCATGGACATCGACGTCTTCCCGAACACGCTCGAGTACTGGGGCCCCAATGGCATGGTCTTCTTCCGGAACCTCCAGGTGCGCTACATGCCGATCCAGGGGGAGTCGTTCCTGACCATCGCGCTGGAAAACCCCGGCGCCAGCGCCGACCAGGGTACGTACTCCGAGCGCGTCGAGCTGGACGACGTCGACGCGAAGTTCCCGCTGCCCGACCTGACGGCCCAGTACCGCTCGGGACACGATTGGGGCTACATCCAGCTCGGCGGCATCGTGCGCCGCATCGAATGGGAAGACAACAACCCCGACGCCTTCGACTTCTCGGGCGACGCCACCGGCTGGGGCTTCAGCCTGAGCTCCAACATCAAGATCCAGAAGGACGTGATCCGGCTGCAGGGCGTGTACGGCGAGGGGATCCAGAACTACATGAACGACGCCCCGGTGGACATCGGCATCCAGAACAACTTCTCGGATCCGGTCTCCCCGATCATCGGCGTGGCGCTGCCGATGTGGAGCGTGGTGGCGTTCTGGGATCACACCTGGAGCGACAAGTGGACGAGCTCCCTCGGCGGGTCCTATCTTGAAATCGACAACAGCGACGGCCAGTCGGCGGACGCCTTCCACTCCGGTACGTATGCGGCGATCAACCTGATCTACTATCCGGTGCCGAACGTCCTGGCCGGCATCGAGTACACCTACGGCCAGCGGGAGAATTTCGCCGACGACTGGTCCTACAACGACAACCGGATCGCCGTCTCGTTCAAGTACTCCTTCAAGCAGACCTTCGGAGGCAACTGATGTCCCGCTTCATGACCCGACTCAGCCGCGGCGCGCTCGGACTAGCGGTCGCCGCTGGCATGCTGGCCGCCGCGCCAGCCGTGGCGCAGACGCCGGCGCAGATCCAGGCGGCGGTGGACGCCGCCTACGCCAAGTACAAGGGCAACAATGACGGCGCCGTCGCCGACTACATCCCGGCGCTGGCCAAGGTGGATCCGAAGGTGTTCGGCATCGCGGTGGTGACGGCCGACGGCAAGGTGTACACCGCCGGCGACCTGACCACCGAGGTGTCCATCCAGTCGATCTCGAAGGTCTACACCATGGCGCTGGTCATGGACCAGCAGGGACCCGATGCCGTCCTGACCACCATCGGGGCGGACGCGACGGGCATGCGGTTCAACTCGATCGTCTCGGTCGAGTGGTCCTACAAGGGCCTCGGCGGATCGAAGCTGGAGAACGCCGCGGAGATGAATCCGCTCGTCAATCCGGGCGCCATCACCTCCACGAGCATGGTCCAGGGGAAGAGCTACGACGAGGTCTGGGGGAGCATCTCCGGCTTCTACAACGCCGCCGCCGGCCGGCAGCTCACGGTCCTCGACGACGTGTACCAGTCCGAGGCCGCTACCAACCAGCGGAACCAGGCCATCGGCATGCTGATGTACGCCTACGGCTACATCAAGGCGAATCCGCTCCAGGCCGTCGACATCTACACCCGGCAGTGCTCGGTCGGCGTCAACGCGAAGGACCTGGCCATGATGGCGGCCACCCTCGCCTTCGGCGGCACCAATCCGGTGACGAAGAAGCAGGTGATGAAGGCGGACAACGTGCCCGAGGTGCTGGCGGTCATGGCCACCGCCGGCCTGTACGACGACGCCGGCAAGTGGCTGTGGAGCACCGGCCTGCCCGCCAAGAGCGGCGTGGGCGGGGGCATCATCGCCGTCTCACCCGGCAAGTTCGGCATCGCCGTGATCTCGCCCCCGGTGGACGCCGCCGGCAACAGCGTGCGCGCCCAGCTCGCGATCGCGGACATCTCCAACGCGCTGGGCGGGAATCCCTACGCCCAGACCGGCGCCAAGTAGGCGGGGCCACCCACCGTGTCGGGGGCGGGGTCGCGCATTCCTCGTCTCCGCACGGGCGGGCTGGCATTTATCCACCATTCGCCGGGGCATCCCTACATGACGCCGTTCCTTGTTGGCCAGGCATCCCTCCGCCGTCTTCTGTTCGCGCTGGGGGTGGTGCTCCTCGTGCTCCCCTGGCGCGCCGCCGCGCAGGACATCGCGGATGTCAATCCCGCCGACACGGCCGCCAAGATGACCGCCGCCGACACCGCCGCCATGCAGCGGCCGATGGCCAACACCACCGCGGGTGAGTTCACGCCCGCCAAGGGCTTCCAGCTCTTCATGTCGCCCAAGGCCAGCCTGAACATCAGCGTGTACGGCCTCTTCCGGTGGATCGACCAGACGCCCGGCGACCAGACGTTTACGGACCACCTCGACCGTGAGCGGGAAGTGGCGGCCCGGAACGACATGTACTGGCAGCGCACCATGGTCTGGTTCACCGGCTTCTTCTGGCGTCCGCAACTGCGCTACAACATCACGGTCTGGTCGCTCGGGGCCACCCAGCAGACACTTCTGTTCGGGAACCTGCAGTACCGGGTGGGCCCGGCCCTGACCGTCGGCGTCGGCATGGCCCCGAACCTCACCGTGCGTTCCATGCAGGGCTCGTGGCCGTTCTGGGCCGGCAGCGATCGGCAAATGACGGAAGAGTTCATGCGGGGCGGCTTCTCCTCCGGCGTCTTCGTCACCGGGGAGGCCCTTCCGCGGTTCTGGTACACCGCCGGCGTCAACACCAACCTCAGCCAGCTGGGAGTGACCGCGAGCAACGACGGGCGCGGTATGTCCTACAGCGGCAGCGTGCAGTGGATGCCGACCACCGGGGAGTTCGGGCCCCGCGGCGGCTTCGGCGACCTCGAACACCACGACAAGCTGGCCACGCGGTTCGGGGCGTCGTATGCCTATGCGCCGGACGAATATCGCGCGGCCCCGCTCACCCAGGCGAACCCCAATGAGACCCAGCTGAAGCTCTCGGACGGCGTCCTGGCCTTCGAGGCCGGCGCGCTGGCCGACGGCGTCACCGTGGAATACCTGGCCTACAACGAGTTCGCCATCGACGCCGGACTCAAGTACCGGGGCTGGAGCTTCCAGACCGAGTATTACGAGCGCAAGCTCTCCGATTTTGTGGCCGACGGGCCGCTGCCGCTCTCCTCCGTGACCGACCGCGGCCTCCAGGCGCAGCTCGGGTACATGGTGCTGCCGCGTCACCTCATGCTGTATGCCACGGGAGGCTACATCTGGGACCAGTTCGAGCGGCATCCGAACGAATTCTCGCCCGGCGTGAGCTGGTACCCGACCGGCACCCGGAGCTGGCGAGTGAACCTCCACACGATCCATGTCGAGAAGACCCCGGCCGGCTCGACCTTCGGCTACTACGCCTCGGGCCAGAGCGGATGGACCTACTCGCTCGGCACGGACTTTCTCTTCTGATCTGGGGATTTATGCGGTTACATGCGGCGGCGTACCGTTCGATCACCGGCACTGGCCTGATCGCGTGCGCCCTGGCGCTCCTCGCCTGGAGCCCGGCCAGTGCCCAGCAGTTCAATTCCGACAACTACCTGTCGAAGCCCGCCGGCGTCTCGACGGTCATCCTGACCATCGGCGAGCAGAGCGACATGGTCATGACGACCTTCTCCCTGATCCCGCGATTCGAGTTCACCTACGCGGTGTACGTGTTCAACTCGGACCAGGATCGCTCGACGGATGAAGGGTACTCGACCAGCCTCTACTTCAAGTACATGATCGCCGAAAACACCGCCAAGACGGGGGGCCTCGCATTCAAGGGCGGCACCGGCATGGATCCGGGGTACCTGACCAGCGTCGGCCTGGAGGACGCGTTCCAGACCTTCTGGGTGAACGCGCCACTCACGCTGCCCTACTTCGACAACAAGCTCTCGTGGGACCTGATGCCGGGTGGCAGCTACACCTTCGACAGCGGCACCAATCTCGAGGTCGGCTGGGCGTTCACCTACTCCACCCGGCTGGCGTGGTATCCGAAGGGGCCCAAGGCGGCGATCGTGGGCGAGGTGTTTGGCGGCGTCGGCGAGGTCGTGACTCCCGCCGAATACAAGCTTGGGGTGCGCTACGAGCCGAACCAGTATGCCACGTTCGCCCTGACCTACGGGCAGGAGTTCACCGACTCCGTGGGCGCTGGCTGGCAGCTGGGCATGATGTTGTTCACGCCGCCCTTCTTCTGCATCACGGGGTGCGACATCAAGTAGTCGGTCGCAGGGGGCTCGGTGTCAGCGGCTGAGCAGCATGACCATCACCGAGCCCCACAGCGCCAGGAGCAGGTTCCCCACCGCGTAACTCACCCCATATCCGAGCGTCGGGATCTTGCTCCCGGCCTTCTCCTGCACGGCGGCCAGACCCGCCGGCGAGGTGCCTGCCCCGGCACAGATGCCCATGAGCACGCCGGGGTGAATGCGGAGCAGGTACCGCCCGACCAGGATGGTCACCACGTTCGGGACGAGACACACCAGGACCCCCGCAACGACGAGCGGGATGCCGGAGGTGGCCAGGCCGGTGATGAACCCTGGCCCGGCGTTGACGCCGACCACGGCCAGGAAGCCGGTCAGGCCGATGGAGTCGAACACCTGGAGCACCGGCTGCGGGACCGCCGCTACGGCGGGGCGCACCGAGTGCAACCAGCCCGCAACGAGCCCACCGAGCAGCACGCCGACCGGCATGCTGATGCCGACGTCGAGCCCGCCCAGGCGGACCGTCGCCAGGCCCCCGAGCCCCCCCAGCGCAATCGCGACCGTCATGCTCAGGAGGTCGGTACGGCCCGTGGGCGGGAGCGCGTGACCGATCAGGGGGGCGAAGCGCCGGAGCTGCGCCGCCGGGCCGACGAGGGTGACGACGTCGCCACGCTCCAGCACGGTGCCCAGCCCGAGCGGGACCGCCTTTCCCCCCCGGAGAACCTGCCGGAGGAAGCCGCGCCGGTAGGCCTCGTGCCGACCGATGGTTTCCGCAATCGCTCCGAGCGTCTGCCCCACGATTTCCTTGGCCGCAATCACGACGTCGAGCGTCGCCGTCGGGATGTCCAGCAGGTCGGGGTCGTCGATCTCGGCGCCCGCCAGGGGATTCCCGCTGCCGGCCAGCGTCGAAAGGCGGCCCGAGAGCGCCAGCACGTCACCCGCATGAAGAACCGTATCGGGGGTCGGTTCCACCGAGGCTTCCGGTGTCCGGAGACGCTCGGCGAACACGCGGGCCGGGGAGAACGACTGCTCGACCGCGGCGACCGTCCAGCCCTCGAGGCCGGCCGGAACGGTGTAGGCCCGCACCACGACGTGCTGATAGGCCGAGACACCGGCCTCGCGGCCCCCGACACCCATTTCCATTTCGAGCTGCCGGCACTCAGCGGCCAGGTCGGCGCGCATCAGCCAGGGCCCAATAGTGGTCAGCGTGAAGATCTCGGTGAGCAGCCCGACGAGATAGGTGACCGCGAAGGCCACCGCGAGGCTGGTGGCGAGCGCCTGGGTCGCTGCGGGCTCGAGCGGGAGGCGGGCGATGGCATCGCCTGCCGTGCCGATGGCGGCGGAGGCGTTCAACCCGCCGGCAAGCAGGCCGGCGCCACCGCCGGCGTCGAACCCGAAGATCCTGGACAGCGCAAGCGCGCTGGCGAGCACCATGCCGCAGAGCAGGAGAGCAAGTCCCACCTGGGGCAGGGCGCTTTTTCCGAGCCCCCGGAAGAATTGCGGGCCGGTCTGGTAGCCGATCGAGAAGAGGAAGAGGACGAAGAAGACCCACTGCAGCGAGGCGGGCACCTCGATCCGCAGTTGCCCGACGGCGACGCCGGCGAGCAGCACCGCCACCACCGCGTTGAGCTGGATCGGACCGAGCCGCACCCGGGTCAGCGCGTATCCGAGCGCGAGCGTGAGGAAGAGCGCGATTTCGGGATGGGCGCGGAGGGTCTCGATCAGCCAGTTCATACAGGCAATCTATTCCGTCAGTGCGGCAACCGCTGTCGCGTCCGTCCCTCACTGCTGCGTTTCGGGGTTCGGTGGCACCCTCCCGAGGGCCACTGCAATCGTCTGCCGATATGCACGCTAAACAGTTGTCATTGAAGTGGTTGCGTCCTTCCTGATCGGATGGCATTGCTCCTGCTCTTGAGTCCTCCAGCAACACACTCTCGACCGGAGCATTGCACCATGTCGTTCCCGTATCTTTCCGCGCTTACTCCCGACGCCATGGCCGCCGACCGCCGAGTGCAGGTCGCCTATGCGCGCGCCTGGGAGGCGGTTGTCGAAACCCACCGGACGGAGGCCGCCAGCTTCGTGGAGGCGCTCGCTCCACTCGTCTCGGTGGATGAGGCGCTCGACGCCTACTTCCGCGAGGTGCCGGTGCCTCTCGGCATGCGCGACGCCGTCCGCACCGGCGCCTTCCTCAGGCTGGACTTCTCGACGCTCGATGCACCGGCTCCGGCGGGCACGCCCGGCGGCTGGGCTCTCCTGAATCCCGGGACCTTCCTCGGCGTGACCCGTCGGATGGCGACCGCCACGCAGGAGGCGCGGCGCCGGATGACCCTGGCCACCGCGCGCGCGCTCGAGGGCATCGCCGCGACGCACAAGCAGAACGCGCTCGACCTGGCCGCCGTCCGCGGCGGGTCGTCGGAAGACGGCGTCCGGCACTACATCCGCACCATGGACCTCCCCTCGCACCAGGCGCAGATGGTGTACCAGCAGGCGCTGGCGGCCATGGCCGAGGGCGAGCTCGCCACGCCGCCCGAGGAGACCGCCGCCCCGGAGGTGCAGTCGACCCCCACCCGGATTCCGTTCCTGAAGGTCTGGGCGAGGGCGAGCTGACTCGCCGGCGGGGCAGCGGGGCAGGGAGGCAGTGGGGCAGTTATTTTCGGATACCATGACAACTGAACACGTTCATACGGTGCCGAGCGGATCGACGCGGTTTGCGCGGGCGGTCCGCCGGCACTGTCCGCATTGCGGTGGCCGGCCGGTGTTTCATCACTGGCTCAGGATGTTGCCCAGCTGCCCCACCTGCGGGCTCCGCTTCGACCGCGGCGAGCCGGGCTACTACCTCGGCGCCATCTGGATCAACCTCCTCCTGGCCGAGTCCCTCTCCATGGCGGTCATCTTCACCGTCATCGTGCGCGCCTGGCCGACGCCGCCGTGGGACACCCTCGCTTGGACCGCACCCCTCGAGGCGCTGATCGCGCCGTTCATCCTCTTCCCCTTCAGCAAGACCCTCTTCCTGGCCTTTGACATGGGCATTCGTCCGCTCGCCGAGAAGGACTTCCTGGCGTAACTATCCGGGCGTCCCCCTCTCCGCTTGCTACGCCCACGGCCTCGGCTGTCCGTGCCTCAGCACGCTCCCCATCGCCTCCGCGTAGCGTGTCCACTCCGCCGCGAGCCGGCGGAGCTCCTGGCGCCCCGCCGGGGTGAGCTGGTAGTACCGCGCGCGGCGATTCCGCTCCGACTGCCCCCAGTCGGACGTGATCCACCCCTTCCGCTCCAGGCGCCCCAGCGCGGGGTAGAGCGAGCCCTCCTCGATGGTCAGCACGCCCCCCGTCACCAGGCGGATCCAGTCGCCCACGCCGGTGCCGTGCGTCGGCTCCCAGGCGAGAGCGCGGAGGACAAGGAGATCCAATGTTCCAGGCAGCAGCGTCATCTATTTTCGCTCAGTCCTCAGTCCTCAGTCCTCAGTCCTCAGTCCTCACTCCCCAGTCCTGCTCCCCTAGACAGTCTATGGAAAAATCTAGCTCCGGCCCGGCCCCTGCGCTATCCTCCTCCGTCCGCCGCCAGTCCCCCAGGAACCGCCTGCGCGAGGTAGCCCCGTGACCGCCCCGATCGACCGCATCGACCAAGTCTATGGCACCGACGTCTTCTCCCGGCGCGTAATGCGCCAGCGCCTCCCCAAGGAGATCTTCAAGAGCCTCATCCGCACCATCGACGCCGGGGAGCCGCTCGACGCGCAGGTGGCCGACGTGGTTGCGGCCACGATGAAGGACTGGGCCATCGAAAACGGCGCCACCCACTTCACCCACTGGTTCCAGCCGCTGACCGGGCTGACCGCCGAGAAGCACGACTCGCTGGTGAGCCCCGACGGCTCCGGCGGCGTGATCTTCAACTTCTCCGGTGCCGAACTGGTGCAGGGCGAGCCCGACGCCTCGAGTTTCCCCTCCGGCGGCCTCCGCGCCACCTTCGAGGCCCGCGGCTACACCGCCTGGGACCCGACCAGCCCCGCGTTCCTGGTGCGCGGCGAGAACAACGTCACCCTCTGCATCCCGACCGCCTTCGTGTCGTGGACCGGCGAGGCGCTCGACACCAAGATCCCCCTCCTCCGCTCGATGGAGGCGCTCTCCAAGCAGGCGCTCCGGATCCTGAAGCTGTTCGGCACCGACGCCGGCGTGAACCGGGTCATCACCACAGTCGGCCCGGAACAGGAGTACTTCCTGGTGGACCGGGAGCTCTACTTCGAGCGGCCCGACCTCATGACCTGTGAGCGCACCCTCTTCGGCGCCCGCCCCCCGAAGGGCCAGCAGCTCGAGGACCACTACTTCGGCACCATCCCGAGCCGCGTGCTGAAGTTCATGTCCGACGCGGAACTGGAGCTCTACCGCCTCGGCGTGCCGGTCAAGACCCGCCACAACGAGGTGGCCCCGGGCCAGTACGAGATCGCGCCGCTGTTCGAGGTGAGTCACATCGCCAGCGACCACCAGATGCTTCTGATGGAGACCCTCAAGCGGGTGGCGCAGCGGCACGGGCTCGCGGCGTTGATGCACGAAAAGCCGTTTGCCGGGGTCAACGGCAGCGGCAAGCACAACAACTGGTCCATGGCCTCCGACACCGGGGTCAACCTCCTCGACCCGCAGGACGAGACCCACACCAACCTGCAGTTCGTGGTGTTCCTGGTGTCCGTCATCCGCGCCGTGGACCTGCACGCCGACCTGCTGCGCGCCTGCATCGCCAGTGCGGCGAACGACCACCGCCTCGGCGCGAACGAGGCCCCGCCGGCCATCATCTCGATTTTCCTCGGCGACATGCTCTCCGATATCCTCGCCCAGGTGGAACAGGGACTGCCGAAGCGCACCCTCAAGGGCGGCGTCATCGACCTCGGCGCCCGCTCGCTCCCGCAGCTGCCCCGCCACTCCGGCGACCGCAACCGCACCAGCCCCTTCGCCTTCACCGGCAACAAGTTCGAGTTCCGCGCCGTGGGGTCGAGCCAGAGCATCGCCTGGCCCAACACCGTGCTGAACACGATCGTGGCGGAGTCGCTCGACTTCGTGGCCACCGAGCTCGAGAAGGCGCTCGGCGACAAGCCGACCGCGGCCAAGCTCGAGTCCGCCTCCCTCGCGCTCCTCAAGAAGCTCCTCAAGGAGCACAAGCGGGTCATTTTCGACGGCGACAACTACACCGAGGAGTGGCACGCCGAGGCCAAGAAGCGCGGGCTGCCGATGCTGCAGGATTCGGTCGCCTCGTTCCAGGCGCTCTCGGCCCGGAAGAACTACGACCTGTTCAAGAAGTACGGCGTGCTGACCAAGGCGGAGTTCGACTCGCGGACCCACATCGCGATCGAGAAGTACGTCAAGCAGGTCACCATCGAGGCGGAGACGATGGTGTCCATGGCGCGGACCATGATCCTCCCCGCCGCGCTGGCGCACCAGACCCTGATGGCGGAATCGGTGGCGTCCACGGAGGCGGCCGGCGTCGAGGACGCCGACTCGCGCGGCGCGCTCCAGACCTTCGTCGGACTGGTCAGCCGGCTCCGGAAGGCCACCGTCGCCCTCGAGAAGGTGGCGGCGTCCCACGCCGACGACCCGGCCAAGCACGCCCAGCACATCAAGGCCAAAGTGCTTCCCGGCATGCAGGAGCTTCGCGCCGTGGCCGACGAACTCCAGCTCCACGTGGCCGACGAGTTCTGGCCGATGCCGACGTACAGGGAATTGCTGTTTCTGAAGTGAGGTGAGAGGCGGGAAAGCGGGGAAGCGGGTAAGCGGGGAGGAAGGGTGGCCGTCCCCGCTTCCCCGCTTCCCCGCCGATCGCTTTGATCGCACAAACCGGATAGCCCCACTCCGGCCGCCGTCCTACCTTGTTCCCATGCACACCGCACTCGGCCTCGAGCCGCTTCCCGACACCGATCGCCGCTGGGCCGCCGTGGCGGCCCGCGACCCCGCCGCCGACGGGCAATTCGTCTACGCCGTCCGCACCACCCGGATCTACTGCCGTCCCTCCTGCGGCTCCCGGCGTCCAAGACGCGAAAACGTAATGTTTTACGCCACGGCGTCGGCCGCCATCGAGGGCGGGTTCCGGGCCTGCCTCCGTTGCCGGCCCGATGAAGCGGCAACCGGCACCAGCCCTCGCTCCGGGGATGAAGCAGTCCGCCGTACGCTGGCGTATATTGATGATCATCCTGGGCAGGTGCCCCCGTTGGCCGAGCTGGCCAAGGCCTCTGGCTTGAGTCCAGCACATTTGCAACGCAACTTCTCCCGATTGGTCGGGGTCAGCCCCAGGGCCTACGCCCAGGCGTTGCGGCGCGAACGGCTCAAGTCGGGCCTGCGGCAGGGCCGGTCCGTGAGCCGCGCCGGGTGGGACGCCGGCTACGGCTCGAGCCGCCAGCTCTACGAACAGGGCGCGGATGCGCTCGGCATGACGCCCGCCTCCTACCGGGCCGGAGGGGAAGGGGTCACGCTCCGGTACACGGTCGCGGACACCATGGCCGGCCCGCTGCTCCTCGCAGCGACGGAGCGCGGGCTCTGCGCCGCCTGGTTCGGCCGGGACGAAGCGGGGCTGACCCGTGAACTGATTCGCGAATATCCGAGTGCCGAGTTGCACCGGAACGACAAGGCGCTGGCACCGATGGCCGCGTCCATCCGGAAGCACCTGGCCGAGGGCGCACCCCTCGCGCGGATCCCGCTGGACGTGGGAGGCACTCCCTTCGCCCGTGCGGTCTGGAACAGCCTGCAGGCCATTCCGTACGGGGAAACCCGCACCTACGCCCAGGTGGCCCAGGCGGTCGGGCGGCCCGGGGCGGCCCGAGCAGTCGGCAGTGCCTGTGCGGCGAACCCGGTGGCGGTGGTCATCCCCTGCCACCGGGTGGTGCGGGCCGACGGCGCGGGCGGGGGCTACCGGTGGGGAGTGGATCGGAAGCGGGCTCTGCTCGCGCGCGAGGCGCGGAGTGAGTCACCATGACGTACCTGGGGAGTCAGCAACGCACATGTGGACGCGCCCGACGGCATCGCACTTGGTGGTCTCCGCCGGCCTGGCCGCGTTCGGGCTGGGGGGGCTCGCGTGCACGCCGCTCGGCGGATGGCTCTATTCCGATCCCACCTTCGCGCTGAGCGGCGTCAGCACGAAATTCCGCGGCTCCCCCGCCGACACGCTGCAGATCATCCTCACCGGCTGCAACCTCAACGACTTCAACCTCGATGGCCTGACGGTCGAGGGCCAGTTGCTGGTGAACGGCGCCGCGGTGGGTGTGCTGAGCAGCAAGACCGGCTTTACGATGCGATTGCGGGACTCGGTGGACGTCACGGTCTCGCTCCAGATTCCCCGGGCTGACGAACCGCCGGTGCACGCCAAGGGCGACGACCTGATCACGGCGCAGTACGAGCTGAACGGCCGGATCGAACTCTCCACGCCGATCGGGGTCCGGCGCGTGGTGCTCCGGCAGCTGGGCGACGTCCGGTTCGACTCCGCGGGCGCGCCCAGCGGCTGGACGGTGCGCAACGCCCGCCCCTGCAAGCCCGGTCAGTCTATCATCCCGGGGCAGAGCGTCGTGCCGCGGACGCTGGTCGACACCATGTTCCGTCCCCAGCCGCCGATGGTCGGGCAGCCCGGACAGGTGAACCCCTTCTGAGCACCCCGCCCAATCCCCTGACCTACGCCACCTACCTCAAGGTGGACGAGCTCCTCGAGCTGCAGCAGCCGCTCAGCGACGGGCCCGAGCATGACGAGATGCTCTTCATCGTCATCCACCAGGTGTACGAGCTCTGGTTCAAGCAGCTCCTCCACGAAGCGGGTCGCCTCCAGCGGCTGCTCGAGGCCGGCAGCGGCCTCTCGGCGCTCGGATCGCTCAAGCGCATCCTGACCATCCTCAAGGTGCTCGTCTCCCAGATCGACATCCTCGAGACGATGACCCCGCTGGAGTTCCTCACCTTCCGCGACCGGCTCGAGTCGGGCAGCGGCTTCCAGTCGTTCCAGTTCCGCGAGTTCGAATTCGCCCTCGGTCACAAGCAGCCGGCCGCGCTCGAGCGCTACCCCGCCGGGTCCGCGCACCGCGCCCGGCTCGAGCGCCGCCTCGCCGCGCCCACGCTCTGGGACGGGTTCCTGCGCTATTTGTCAAAGGATGGGGCCGTGGTGCCCGCCGGGGCGCTGGCGCGGGACGTGACACAGCCGATCGCGCCGTCGGCCGAGGTGCAGGCCGCGCTGGTGGCGGTGTACCGCGCCGGCGGGATGGCGGCGCAGGTGTGCGAGCGGCTGGTGGACCTGGACGAAGGGGTGCAGGAGTGGCGCTACCGCCACGTGAAGATGGTGCAGCGCACCATCGGCACGAAGCGCGGCACGGGCGGGTCGGACGGGGCGGAGTACCTCATGCGGACGCTGAACCGGCCGCTCTTTCCCGATCTGTGGGCTATTCGGGCCGATCTGTAGGCGGGTCCTGCCTGCCCCGCTGCCCCGCTGCCCCCCTGCCGCGCCGTTGCACCGCCTCCCTCAACAAGAATTCAATTTGTCCGTTCAGGCTGCGCAGCTCGTCCGCCGCCCACCGCTCCAGGGCGGCGTGGACGGCGGGGTCGAGCCGGAGCAGGAACGCCTTGCGTTCGGCCATGACGCTACTGGTACAGCGTGCCGGTGTTCACGACGGGCTGGGTGCCCCGCTCGGAGCAGAGCACCACGAGCAGGTTGCTGACCATGCTCGCCTTCCGCTCCGCGTCGAGCTCCAGGATCTTCTTCTCCGACAGCATGGCGAGCGCCATCTCCACCATCCCGACCGCGCCCTCCACGATCTTCTGCCGCGCCGCGATGATCGCGCTGGCCTGCTGGCGCTGGAGCATGGCGGAGGCGATTTCCGGCGCGTAGGCCAGGTGGCTGATCCGCGCCTCCGTCACCTCCACGCCCGCCTTGCCGAGCCGTTCCTGCACCTCCGCCAGGAGCCGCTTCGAGACCTCCGCGGTGTGCGTGCTGAGCGCCTCCTCGCCGTGGTTGTGCGCGTCGTACGGATAGGCGGAGGCGAGGGTCCGCACCGCCGACTCGCTCTGGACCTTCACGTAGTGCTCGTAGTCGTCCACCTCGAACATCGCCTCGGCGGTGTCCACGACCTTCCAGACCACCACCGCCGCGATCTCGATCGGGTTGCTGTTGGCGTCATTGACCTTCAGCTTCCCGGTCTCGAAGTTCCGGATGCGGAGCGACACCTTCTTCTTGGCCATGAAGGGGTTGACCCACCAGAGCCCCGGCACCTTGACCGTGCCGACGTACTTGCCGAAGAGCGTCAGGACCCGGCCCTCGTTCGGGTTCACGACGAACAGCCCGCCGAGGCAGACCAGCGCCACGGCCACCAGCACAAAGCCCGGGATGGCATTGAGCGGCAGGTCCTGCGCGGCGTACCGCCCGATGACGAACAGGCCGAAGCCGATGGCCGCCAGGAGAACGATCAGGGCCAGGAGGCCGTTCACGGCCTGGTGCTTGGTTTCGCGAATCACAGCGCCCTCACGGAAAGAGTGATATAGCTATGATATCATATTGCTATTGGCTCGTCAAGGGGCGCCTCCGTGCGTCCTGACGATCTCTACCAGTCGCCGAATCTCCTGGCGACACACTACACCGCCTTCCGGGTGTCGGAACGGCTCCTCCTCACCGGCCACTCCCACCAGGCGTGGCCCGACTGCGCCCGGGACGG
Source organism: Gemmatimonadota bacterium (assembly GCA_022710485.1). Lineage (GTDB taxonomy): Bacteria > Gemmatimonadota > Gemmatimonadetes > Gemmatimonadales > GWC2-71-9 > SPDF01. The sequence goes on from JAKLGU010000011.1 coordinate 60,810, forward strand.
CCAGCTCGAGGCGTGGGACGACGCGGCGGCGCTGGTGGACGACAAGTGGGAGCGCGCCTTCGCCAAGGCCGACCGGGTGCGGCGCGGGTTTGCGGAGCTGCTCGACGACGCCGACGGCGAATACGCCCTGGCGCCCAACACCCACGACCTCCTGCTCCGCTTCCTCTCGGCGCTGCCGTTGCGCGCGCGGCCGCGGCTGGTGACGACCGACGGGGAGTTCCACTCCATCCGCCGCCAGCTCGACCGGCTCGGCGAGGAGGGCATCGGCATCGTGAAGGTGGCGGCCGACCCCGCCGCCACCGTCGCCGAGCGTCTCGCCGCCGCAGTGGACGACCGCACCGCCGCCGTGCTCGTCTCGGCGGTCTTCTTCCACAACGCGCATGTGGTGCCAGGGCTGCGTTCGCTCGCCCGAACCTGCGCGCGCCACGGCGCCGAACTCCTTTTGGACGCCTACCACGCCCTCGGCGTGGTGCCGTTCACGATCGAAGGGGAAGGACTGGAGGGAGCGTTCGTGACCGGCGGCGGTTACAAGTACTGCCAGCTCGGGGAGGGGAATTGCTTCCTGCGGGTGCCGCCGGGCCGGACGTTCCGTCCGGTGGTGACGGGCTGGTTCAGCGAATTCAGTGCGCTGGCCGACCCGCGCCCCAACGCCGTGGCGTACGGCGCCGGCGCCGACCGGTTTGCGGGCTCCACCTACGACCCGACAAGCCACTACCGCGCCGCGGCGGTGTTCGACTTCTTTCGGCGCGAGGGGCTCACCCCCGCGCTGCTCCGCGAGGTGAGCCAGCATCAGGTCGGTCGGCTCGCCGAGCGGTTCGACGCGCTCGATCTCGATCCCGCCATCGTGACGCGCGACCGGTCGATTCCGCTGTCGGGCATCGGCGGGTTCCTGGCGCTCCGCGCCCCCGGGGCGCGCGAACTCTCCCGCGCCCTGCACGCCCGCGGGGTGATGACCGACGCGCGCGGCGACGCGCTGCGGTTCGGGCCCGCGCCGTATCTCTCCGATTCGCAGTTGGACGCCGCGATCGACGCCCTTGGCGAAGTGGCACGGTGACCCACCATCCGTTGCGCCGCTTGGCGTCTTTGCGGTAACAGCTGTTCACCGCAAAGACGCGAAGAAACGCGAAGGGCTTCAACCGCTTTGCAGTCCGCTGCCCTTTCGGTGTCTTCTAGGTATTGTTCTCGCCAGTGCGATGGTTTTCATCACCTCTGAGGAACTCGTCTGATGAACCGTACTGCAATGATCATCCGCTCGGCCCTGTCAGTGCTGGCAGTGGCCGGTGCAGCCCCCGTCGCGCACGCCCAGGGCGGCGCCCAGCAGGAGGTGGAAGCGATCAAGACCGCGATGGGCACGAACGCCGCGGCCCAGCGCAACTACACCTGGATCCAGACGAGCGAGGTGGCCTACAAGGGCGAAGTGAAGTCCACCACCACCTCGGCGTGCCAGTATGTCGCGGGGGCGCAGAAGCCGAAGTGCACCCAGACCAGCGCACCGCCGGAGGAAAAGCGGCAGCGCGGTCCGGTCCGGCGCTCGGTCAAGGACTCGAAGGTGGATGAGATGAAGGCGTACATGGACAGCGTGAAGACGCTCGTCGCCCAGTACGTGCCGCCGCAGGGGAGCCTGATCCAGGCCGCGCAGGGCCGGGGCGACGTGGCCACCGCGCCGAACCCGTCGAACGGCACGCTGACGCTTACCGTGAGCAACTACCTCCAGAAGGGCGACAAGGTCGCCATCACGGTCAACCAGGCGACGCACCAGGTGAACCACGTCGCGGTCAGCACCTGGCTCAACGACCCCGGTGCCACGGTCACGCTGGACGTCGCGTTCACCACGCTGCCCAACGGCGTGAGCTTCGCGTCGACCAAGACGCTCACGGCCGCAGCCAAGGAAGTCGTCGTCACGATCACCGACGCGAATTTCGCGCTGGCCGTCGCGCCGTAGTGAAGATCTGGTAGGACAGCCCACAGCAGTTCTTTGCGCTCTTCGCGTCTCTTGGCGTCTTTGCGGTAACAGCTTTTCACCGCAAAGACGCGAAGACCCGCGAAGGACGTGAAGGCTCCAGTTGTGATGGTCTGAAATCAGGGAGTGAAGCGCGCGGTGCCCGGGGCCGGTGTCCAGGGGGTCTCGGGCTCGAAGTACTCCCACAGCAGCGCCGACACCTTCCTCAGCAGCACGTACCCCTCGTTGGACGCCTCCCAGCTTTCATCCGCCTGGTTCTTCGTGATCACGCAGAAGACGTAGTCTCCGCCCGGCGCGTTGACCAGCACCACCTCCGAGCGCGACCGGTTGACGGCGCCCTGCTTCGACGCCGCCTGCACCCACGGCGGAATCTGGCTCAGCGCCTCGCCGTTCCAGTAGATGCGGGTCAGCATCCGGTACATCTGCTGGTCGGCGGCGGGGCTCACCGCCTTCTGCTCCCTGATCAGCACCAGCAGTTCTGCCATCTCCTTCGGCGTGGTCTGCCCCCAGCCATACTGCTTCCAGTTGTCCTGCCGCCCGGGCGTGCGGGAGTTCATTCGGGTGGAATCGAACCCGTGGGCGGCCAGCCATTGGTTGATCGCGATGCCCGTCCCCGCGAGCGACTGCAGCCAGAGCGCGGCGGTGTTGTCGCTCGTCGTGATCATCAGCATCGCCACCTTGGCGAGTTCGACGGTACTGCTGTCCTGCGCCAGCGCCAGGAGGTCGTCCTCCTCGGAGTACGCCAGCGAGTCGGTGTAGAGCAGCTTCTGCCCGAAGGCGAGCGAGCCGTTCTCCATCGCCTGGAAGGTGGCAAGGAGGATCGGCACCTTGATCATGCTCGCCGTCGGGAAGAGCTCGTCGGCCCGGATGGCGGCGACCTGCCCGGTGCGGAGGTTCCGCACGTACACCCCGACGTCGCCGTGGAACCCGGCCACGGCCTGTTCCAGACGCGCCTGCAGCGCGGCGTCCCGCTTCGGGGACGCAGGGGGCGCGGTCGGCGGGGCCGGAGCGCCGGCACAGCCTAGCAGCAAGAGGGTGAGACAGGCGAGGGACGCCGGACGCCGGGCAAGGCGCATCGGGTGCTCCGGAGTGGAGGGCGGGGTCAGGGAGTGACGCCGCGGAACGTGAACGGCGCGTCGAGGGCGGCCAGGATGTCCGTGTCCCGGCCGTAGACATCAGGCCTGAAGTGCAGCACGCCATCCTCCGCGACCCAGGCCGTCCAATACAGCACGAACACGGGGACCGGGCGGGCCAGCGGGATGGCCTGCTCGGTCCCCAGCGCGACGGCGCTGTCGAGCGCCGCGGCGGTCCAGTTCGAATCGCCGAGGAGGAGCTCCGCCAGCGCCATCGGCTGCTCGACCCGGATGCATCCGTGGCTGAACGTGCGGCGTGGGCGCCGGAAGAGTGAGCGCGCCGGCGTGTCGTGCAGGTACACCGAGTACGCGTTGGGAAAAACGAACTTGACCCGGCCCAGAGGGTTGGTGCCGCCCGGCTGCTGCACGATTCGATAGGGAAGCGTGCGACCGTCGTAGCGGTCCCAGTCGATCGTCGCCGGGTCCACCGCCGCGCCGTCCCGGCTCAGCACCACCATGTTGTTCCGCTCCAGGTAGCCGGAGTCCCGGCGGATGGCCGGAAGGGTCTCGTCGGTCAGGATCTTCGGCGGGACGGTCCAGGTCGGGTTCAGGACCAGGTACGTCAGGTTGGCCGTGAACTCCGGCGTCTGCTGGAACGGCTCGCCCACCACCGCTCGCCCTGCCCACGCGACACTGTCCCCCCGAAGCAGATACGCCTCGAACGCCGACACGTTGACCGTCAGGAGCGTGTCGCCCATGACGGGCAGCACCCAACGGCCGCGCTCGAGGTTCACCCGCAGCGCCTTGATCCGCGCGGCGGGCGCCACGTTCAGTTCGGCCCGGCTCCGCACGCCGAGGACGCCGTCTGGGGCGAGGCCGAGCCGCGCCTGGAAGCGCGCCAGGCCGGCGGCGAGCGTGGAGTCGTATGTGTCACCGGTGGCCGCGCCGTCGCGGGGCGGGAGGTCCCCGGTGGCCACGAGCCGGCGGCGCAGCGTGGGCACCCGCGGATCCGTCATCCCCACGCGGAGGCTGGGTCCGGGGTCGATCGTGGGCCAGCCACCTGCGGAGTCGAGCGCGCGGTACCGGGCGAGCTCCTGGCGCAGCAACACATACTGGGGGTGCCGCGGCGCGAGCGCGGCGACCGCGCTGGCGAGGGAATCGGACGCGACGAGCGTCTCGATGAGGTCGGCCGGACGCCGTGGCGGAGCGAGTGGTGGGATGCTCCAGGAGGAATCGACCCGTTCGGGGTCGGTCTTGCCGCTCCGCAGGGAATACGCGAGGCGGATCAGCGCCTCGGTGGCGAGAAGGTCGAGGTCGGCGCGGAGGCCGGGAGAGGCGACCTCCCTCGAGGCGTACGGCGCCAGCCGCTCGAGCGGAGCGAGGAGGTAGTCCCGCGGGAGGAGGCCGTCGCTGCGGGAGGCGCGGATGGCCGCGAGGAGCGCGTCCATCCGCCCGGGTGCGCTCCAGGCGGGCTGGTACTGCCGGTTCGCGTAGAACTCCGGCATGACGCCGCGCGTCTGCAGCGCCACGCCGAGCACCGTCACGCCGTGTCCGGCCTGGAGCGAGTCGGTTCGTGCGCGGATGGATCGGGCGACCGCATCCGCCTCCTGCGCCGCCGCCGGGACCGTCCCGGCAAGCAGCGCGACAATACCCAGTACGACCAGCGGCGACGCGCGGGTCACGGACTCCAGCTGTTGTTCTTGCGGTCCAGGTCGGGCAGCTTCTGCTCCGGGTCCACTTCGACCCGCACCACCGGCGCGCCGGAGACGGTGAACGAGTAGCTGGCGTGCCCGTCGAGCCAGTACTTGACCGGGATCTTCTCGAGCACCGTGGTGCTGTCGCTCCGCGTCACCCGTACCTCACCCGGCATCGGCGCGAGTCCCTTGTCCACGATCACGATCGTGGTGCCGGCGGGGCCGGCGGTCACGCTGCCCACCGACTGGTCCACGGTCCACGTCTCCCAGAACCAGGTCCGCCAGAACCACCCCATGTCCTGCCCCGTCACGTCCTCGAAGCTGTAAAACAGGTCCCACGGCGTGGGGTGCTTGTACTTCCACCGCAGCCCGTACGTGCGGTACGACTTGAGGAAGAGGTCGGGTCCCAGCATGCCGCGCAGCGTCATCAGGATGTTGGCGGGTTTCATGTAGCTCGCGATGCCGTAGCCGGTGCCGGTGTCGTAGCGGTCGCCGTGGCGCATCAGCGGCTCCTCCATCCCCATCCTCGCCACCTGTCCGTAGATGCTCTTGTCCTGCTCCTCGGCGTCGCGCCCGGGGAAGTAGTCGGCCTCGCCCTGGATGCCGTTGAACTCCGTGAGCCCCTCGTCCTGCCAGGCGTGGCGCTTCTCGTCGGATCCCACCTGCATCGGGAACCACATGTGCGCCAGTTCGTGCACCGTCACGCCGTAGAGGCCGAGGGTGTCGGGCTGGTATCCGCCGATGCAGGTGATCATCGGGTATTCCATCCCGCCGCACGAGTTCGGCCCCTGCATGGCGGTCATCTGCGGCCAGGGGTAGGGCCAGAGGTAGCTGGACAGGAACTCGATCGAGTGCCGGGCGTAGCGGGCGTCCTGCGGCCACTTCGAGGAGGCGTTCCCCGGAAGCCAGAAGGTGTGGATGGCGGCGGTGTCCACGGTGCCGTTGCCGTCGCGGTCGCCGACCACGGCGCGCGTCGCGTCCCACGCGAACTTGTCGGACACGCCCCACGCGAAGTCGCGCACGGTGTCGGCGTGGAACCGCCAGGTGAGCGACGCGCCGGCCTGCGTGGCCTTGCCCGCGCCGCGATCGCCCTCCGCCACCACGTGCACCACCGTGTCGGCGGTGAAGGCCTGGGCCAGCCGCTGCCGGGTCCCGGGCGTGAGCACCTCGGCGGCGTTGGTCAGCGTGCCTGTGGCGCCGATGAGGTAGCCGGCCGGCACGGTCAGCGCCACGTCGTAGCTGCCGTATCCCATGTAGAACTCGGCGTTGCCCATGTACGGGTCGGCCTGCCAGCCGACCACGTCGTCGTACACCGCCATTTGCGGGTACCAGTAGCTGACGTAGGCGAGGTCCTCGGTGCGCCCGCCGCGGGGGGCGCCGTCGGGCGGCACGATCAGGCTCCACGCGAACTCGAGGTCCACGCTGTCGCCCGCCGCGAGCGCGGGACTCATCGGCACCGACAGGACGGTGCTGTTGACCCGGTAGCCGCGCGTCTTTCCGCTGGCCGGCAAGATCTCGGCGCCGCGGACGGCGACGCGCGAAAGCGTGACGCCGCCCGTGATCGGCACCGTCTCGTTCCGGACGGCGCTGTCGCTGAAGAGGTTGTCGTGCAGGTGGACGAACACCGTGGCGAGCTGGCGCGGGGAGCTGTTGTAGTAGCGGATGGTGCCGGTGCCGGTCAGCCGGCCGGTGCCGGGGTCGTAGGTGGCGGCCAGGGTGTACTTCGACCACTGCTGCCAGTATTTGGCGCCGGGCACCCCGGTGCGCGTGCGGGTGCCGGCGGTGACGGCGCGCCGGAACCCGGGGGACTCCTCCATCGGGTAGGGCGTCGGCCGCTCCTGCGCGTACGTGGAAGGCGCCGCCGCCGGCGCCGGCGTGGACGATGGCGTGGACGGCGCGCACGAGGCCAGGAGGCACACACCCGCGCCGGCGAACAGAGGCGCCAGGCTCGGACGGCGGGTCGCGAACATCATGGGAGGAGTCTCCGTTGGGGTACCCCGTGAAGCTAGCAGGCCCCTAGCCGAGTGTCATCTTCGTGGTAGGTTGGAAGACATGACGAAAAGTCGCTGGACAGCATTCGCAACCGCTGTCGCCCTGCTGCTCTCAACGGCTTCCTGCGGCGGTGACCGCATCGACGCGCCGCCCCCCGCCGTGGTCGCGGGTGTCGTCGTGGAGTCCCTGCCCCCCGTGCCGCCTTCCCGGCTCGAACTGCCCGTCACCTACGACCTGGCGCCCGCGCTGGCCTGGCTCGAGACGGAGGTGCCTCGCAACATCGGCAGCATGGAGAAGCAGATACGGGTCAACGACCGCACGAAGATCGCCTTTGCCATCACGCGCGAGCCGTTCCAGGTCAGTTTCGCCCCACGGACCGTCACCATCTCCTCGGTGCTGCACTACGAGGGCCGGGGGTGGTACAACCCGCCGGTCCTGCCGGAGATGAGTGGCTCCTGCGGCACCGGCGACGTGCGTCCGCGCGCGCGGCTGACCCTTCGGGTGACCGGGCAGATCGACTCGACCTGGACGTTGCGGACGAAGTCGACCGTCGAGGCAGTCCCGCTGACCGACACCGAGCGCGACCAGTGCGAAGTCACCGCGGCGCATATCGACGTGACCACCAAGGTGCTGGGTGCTGCGGCCGGGGCGCTGCAGAAGGAGCTCACGAAGGTCGACCGCAAGCTCCGCAAGTATCCGCTCCGCGCAGAGGTCGAGGGCGTCTGGGCCACGATGCAGAGCCCGCTCCGGCTTACCGACAGTCTCTGGCTCCTCATCAACCCGGTGTCGTTGCGGTTCCTCCCATTCACGACGCTGCGCGACACGCTCCACTGGCAGGCCGGACTGGAGGCCAATCCGCGGATTGTCGGCGGAGCCAAGCCGGCGGCCTCGACCAATCCCTTGCTCCCTCCGGACCGGAGCGACCCGCCGCCGCCCGAGCTCCTCATCCTGAGCGAGGGCCGGCTGCCGTACGACGTGGCAGAGGAAATTCTGTCGAAGGCGACGAGCAAGACGAAGATCAGGGTGGGCCGGCGCACGATCGCCATCCGGCACCTCAAGCCGATGCCCCTCGGCGACGGCCGGGTCTCGGTGGCCTTGACGGTGTCGGGGGCGGCGAACGGAGTCCTCTACGCGGTCGGACACCCGCAGATCGACTCGCTGGGCATCCTCACGATGCCGGACCTGGAGCTCGACGCCGGCACCACCGACGCACTGACCGGAGCGCTGGCCTGGCTCGCCTCGAGCGACCGGATCACGCAGGCGCTCCGGGACGCCATCCGGGTGAACCTGGCGCCCACCATCGAGAAGGCGCGGGTGCTCGCCGAGAAGAACCTCAACCGGGAACTCGCCCCCGGCCTCGTGCTCACCACCACCCTCACGAGCGCGCAGCCAATCGGCGTCTGGGCGGCACCAGACGCGCTGGTGGCGCGGGTGATCGTCAAGGGCCAGGGGGCCATCGCGATCAACCTCTATCCGCCGGGAGCGGCGCCGAAACCGGCCACCGCGACCCCCTGAACGGAGAACGGGCCCGCGCGATGTGCGCGGGCCCGTTCAGTTGATGGAGATGGCCGCCGGCTACTTCGTCGACGGCAGCTTTGCGAAGAGCTTGTCCACCGCCTCCTGCACCGCCTCCTGTGTCGGGACCTTGCCGGTGGCTTCCTTGGCGTAGATCCCGCGCCAGGCCAGCGTCCCCGACTTCAGGTCCACCAGGTCCACGACCACTCCTGACTTACGGGTCTGGACGTCGGTAGTCTGGGTGCCGTACCAGCCATAATCCCACCCGCTCCAGCACGACGCCCCGCCGCAGGCGTTGGAGCTGACCACTCCGGCGCCAGTGGCGACGTCGTTGTACACCTGCGTCTGCTCGGTCCTGGAGCCGACTGCGAACCGGACCATGAAGGTGGCCTGGGTGGAATCGGTCAGCCGGTAGCCCTTTTCCTTGAGCTCGTTGTCGATGGCCGTCTTGATGCGCTGGTGGATGACCGGGCTCTGGGCCACGATCCCCTGTCCACCCGGAACGTTGGCCGGCGGCGGCCCCCACACATAGGTGGCGGCCCCCGGCATCGGGATGGCGGCGTCGCGGGTGACGGTAATG
>JAKLGU010000012.1 GCA_022710485.1 Gemmatimonadota bacterium
GGCTCCGGCGATGACAACGTGCACTACCAGGGCACGGAGCGGATGATCAACGAGCTGGTGAAACTCAACAAGCCGGTGGACGTGATGGTGTACCCGAACCGGAGCCACGCCATCCGCGAGGGCCAGGGCACCACGCTGCACATCTACTCACTGCTGACCCGGTACCTCATGACCTACCTGCCGGCGGGATCACGCTACACGCCGATGCCGTGAGCGAGCTCGTGGCTAAAGCCACGGCTCGGCTGATGTCGCTGAAGCGACACGGTCAAGACCAAGCGGGATGATAAGATCTCCGGGCATCCCCCCTCTCCATATCATGGAGAGGGGGACAGGGGGTGAGGTGAATGCGTCTTTGCGGTGAAAAGCTGTTACCGCGAAGACGCAAAGAGGCGCGAGGAGCGCAAAGAATCTGGTGAAGGGGAAGCCTACTTCGTCTCCGCCACCGTTGGATACTCCCCCGTAATCTCGTCCAGCGCCGACGCGAGCGGATCACCGGTGGTGCGGTTCTTGTCCAGCACGTACCGCGCGAGCGTGGCCGTCAGCGGTAGCGTCACCAGGACGAGTATGGCCGACAGCCAGAAGGGCACGCCGACGCCGGCGTGGTCCATCAGGAAGCCCGCCAGGATCGGGAAGGCGACCCGTGACACTCCCCCGAAGGTGTGCTGCACCCCCATGTAGAGTCCGCGCTCGTTCGACGACACCACCGTGCTGAGGAGCCCGGTGACGCACGGGAAGATGAACGCCGTGCCGATCGGCATCAGCGTGAATCCCGCCGCCAGCATCGGGTATCCGGTGGCGAGCCCGGTGGAGGCGAGCCCGAGCGCCAGGATCACGATGCCGAGCCGCGACAGCCGCGCCTCCCCCATCCGGTCCACCATCCGACCAAGCAGGAGCGACCGGACCACGACGCCCATGCCGCCCAGGTACATGATGAAATAGCCGATGTTGGCTTCGGTGACGCTGAACCGGCTGGAGAGGAGCAGCGGCACGGTCTGGATGGTGCCGTAGAACGCCCCGATGGCGATGGTGTAGATCCAGATGAGGCGCGGCGCCGGTTCACGCCACCGGGTGAGCACCCGACGGATGGCGCCGCGACTCGTTTGTGCCGAGACCGCCGGATGGCTCGTGGTCTGGCGCAGTTCGGTGGACTCGCGGAGGAACCGCCAGGCGAAGATCGACACCAGGACGGACAGGGCGGCGGCGGCGAGGCCCGGCGCGCGCCGCCCGCCGAGGCTGATCATGGCGGAGCCGAAGGCGGGGCCCGCGACCGCGCCCATGCTCGTCACCACCGAGAGCCAGCCCAGGCTCTTGGTGCGTTCCTTCGGCTTCGACACATCCGCGACATACGCCTGCACCACCCCGATCGTGCCGCCACCGGTTCCCTGGATCAGCCGCGACACGAGCAGCGCCACGATCGACCCGGCGAAAGCAAAGAGGGCATAGGCCACGGCCGTCAGGAGGAGCCCAGCCAGGATGGCCGGCCGGCGCCCGTACCGGTCGGAGAAGCGGCCCCACGACGGCGCGACCGCCAGCTGGGCGATGGAGAAGGCGGAGATCAGGACGCCGATCATCGTGGCGCCGGCGCCGAAGTCGGTGGCGTAGTAGGGCAGGAGCGGGATCACCATGGTGAGCCCGATCATGTCTACGAACGCGGTGACGAACAGGACGAGCAGCGGCAACGTGTTCACTCCCGCGTCGCCGTCCCGTCCGGCTGGTCCTTGTCACCCCAGACTTCGTACCCGGTCACGGCGCCGTCCTTCTTCGCGAACTCGAAGACCCAGTCAGAATCGAGATCGGTCAGCTTGCCGTCCTCCCACGAGCCGAAGAAGAACCAGCCCTCCTTGATTTCGACGAGGATGAACGTGGCGGCCTGCGGCCATGGGGCCGGCGCCCATCGCCCCATCAGCATGCCATTCTCATACGTCAATGTGGTCTTCGAGGGCGGGACACTGTCGGGCTGCCCGTTCCAGCGGAAGGCGTAGGTGCCCAGGTACGGCTTGGCATCGGCGGCGGCGATGGTCAGCTTGTGCTTCGGTTCCACCTCGAGATGGAAGGCCACCTGCGTGGTGCCCCAGCGGAGGAACAGCGTCCCTTCATCGGCGCGGACGTTCTCGAAGGTGAAGGTCAGCATCTCGTTGAAGGGGCCGGTGCCCGGCTTGACCTGGTACCGGATCTGGTCGGCGGTCGAGTCCGGATAAGGCAGGTGGTACATCCGGTGCCGGGGGTCGATGACCATGGTCCACTCCCCCGGCTGGAGGACCAGCCAGAGCGAGTACTTCCCCGGGGCCACCGGGTGACCGTCGATCTTGAGGGGGCGGTTGACCTCGAGCGTCGTCGCGTAGTTGGCGCCCGGGGTCCAGACGGCGCCCCACTTTTCGACGCCGCCGAAGAGGGAATCCCGGCCCCGGACCTGGGGTCGGGAATAGTCGATCGTGATCGTGGTCCCGTCGATGGTCTGGGACACCGAGCCCCGTTCGCTGGCGCGCATCTGCGCGGACAGTCCAGCCGGCACGAGCAACAGCAGGGCGAGGCAGGCGCCGTGGACGCCCGCTGTCGGAACGGTCATGGAGACTCCCAGAGGTGTTGGGTGAGGTGACACAGCCAAGCTACCGAACTTCTCCGGCGCGGGCCAGCGAGCGCGCTACGGCTGGAGGCGGTATTGCACCTTCCATCGCACCATTCCACCCCGCTCGCTTTCGAGCCGGATGACGCGCATCGCGCCGTCCGCCGCCTGGCCGGTGACGCGTGCTCCGCCCGCATCCGCCTCAACGAACTGGAATCCCGCCGGCTCGTTCAGGTAGATCTCGTATGGGTCCCCGGCCACGAGTTCGCTCGCCCCGCTCAGGGCGTCGTCCTTCCAGGACAGCTCACGCAAGTCCGGTCCGCCGCACGTCACGTGGCGGCTGGTGGCCACGAGCTGCGGACGTTCCAGGCGCGGGCGGAGGCAGACGACCTGCACGCCGAACCGCGGGTCGATCGGCCCGGCGTCGAGCGCCCCACGCACCAGGCCGAGCGGGCGCCGGGTCCAGAACTCGAACCCGAGATACTCGACGTCGTCCGGGAGGCCAAGTTCGGCGAGCGGGACCGCGCCGGCGTCGTCCCGGGTGCGGGCCAGCACCGTCCATTGCTCGAACGGCCGGGCGATATCGAGCTGGTAGTACGGCACCACCTCCCGCTGGTCGGCGTCGAACGGGCGGGGGCCGGACCCGCTCAATTCGCTGCTTGCGAGCCCCAGGACTGAGGAGCGGGACGGATCCACGTCGTACAGCTGCCCCGGCCGCGTGAAGAGCACCGGTGCAGTGCGCCGAGCCGCCTCGACGCGGTCGGTCTGGTACACTTCCGGCCGGTCGGTGAGCATCAGCACCGATCCGGTGAGCGAGGTGAGCGTGGCGGCGCGGTAGCCGTCGGGCTGGCGGAGCTCGATGTGATCGGGGTCGTTCCGCCACACCACGTTGTTGAACGAGTTGTATTGCGCGAACGAGCCGTAGCCGAAGCCGTCGTCGCCCACCCGCATCCCGTCCACCAGGCCGATCAGCTCGGGGCGGATGCCCCAGCAGGCCAGCAGGTAGACGTCCCATCCGATGGCCTCGCGCACCCGGCGGACGAAGCCCCGGAAGACCGCCTCGCGGTCCAGCTTCCGCGCGGCGAAGTACCCGGCGTAGCTGTTGTACCCCTCGTACCGGAGGTGCCGGAGCGCGTCGAGCTTGAAGTAGTCCCACCCCATCCGGCGGAGCGCGCGGTAGACCGGCGTCACGAGGGTGTCCATCGTCCCCGCCGAGCTCCCGTCCATCACGTAGCCCACCCAGTTGCCGAGGGCGGGCTGTCCGTCCGGCGTCCTGACGAACCACGACGGATGCGCCGCCGCCGCCGTGCGGTCCTGGAAGCTGACGTTGGTCCAGATCCCGGGCTGGAGTCCCCGGGCGCTGATGACGCGCCGCAGGTCGGCCAGTCCGCTCGGGAACTTCTCGTTGGCGTTGAGCCAGTTGCGGGGCAGGCCGATGGGGAGCCGCTGGTAGCCATCGTCGATCTGGAGGTAGGTGTACCCGAAGGGAAGGAGCGTCTCGGCCAGCACATCCGCCGTCCGGTGGATGTCCTGCTCGGTGACCTTGTCGAAGAAGGCGTACCACGAGGTCCACCCGGCGACCGACCTGGTCCAGGGGCGGTATTCCCAGGGCCGGAACTGCGCCAGGCCGCGGTGCCGCTGATAGAACCGCGGACGGAAGCGCAGCGACACCTCGCCGCCGCTGGCGGAGATCTCGTAGGAGACCGCGCTGTCGGCGCGCGCGCCCGGCGTCAGTTCGACGCGCGCCGGCTCGTCCACCGACAGCACCCAGTCGAACCGCCGGTCGTAGAAGGCGCGGTTGAGCCGGTTCGACACCGGCCCCATCGCGTGGCGCACCACGGGGAGGCCATCCTCGCGCGGCTCGGATGTGGCGGCGAACGCCTCGGGGGAGCCCCGCACGACCCCGGTCAGGGTGACCTCACCGCGAGGGGCCGCGGTCCACTTGAACACCTGCGTCACCCGGCCGCCGGCGGAGTCGGTGAGCCGGCTGAACGAGGCGGCGCCACCCGTCGCGACGAGCTTCCCTTCGAAGAGAATCCTCCCCTGGTACCGGAGGACGACCGAGGAGTCGCGGCGCTGGAGGGTGGCGGGGGCGTTGGGGGGCGCCGCGGGTGCCTGGGCCAGGGCCAGGGCCAGCGCGGGGGCGAGTCCGGCGGCGGCGAGGAAGGCGAGGATCTTCATGGTACGCGTAGGTTGCGCCCCGCCCCGGGAAATGGCAAGATGGTGCCCATTCCCTCCACCTGGGCCGCCATGACCTTCTCGCCGATCGACATCGTCAGCTTCGTGGGCTTCCTGGTCCTGGTGTTCGCCGTGTCGCTCGCGGCGTCGCGCCGGAAGAAGGTCGCGACCGAGGACTACTTCCTGGCCGGCCGCGAGCTCCGCTGGTGGCTGATCGGCATTTCGCTCATCGCCTCGAACATCTCCACCGAGCACTTCGTCGGGCTGGCGGGCCGCGGCTACGCGCTCGGCCTGGCCATCGCCAGCTACGAGTGGATGGCGGCGGTGACGATGGTGGTCGTGGCGCTCTACTTCCTGCCGAAGTTCCTGCGAGCAGGCATCTTCACGATGCCAGAATACCTGGAGTACCGCTACGACGCCGGCGCGCGGAGCATCATGGCCTTCTTCATGATGCTCGCCTACGTGTTCGTGGCCCTCGCCACGGTGCTCTACAGCGGGGCCCTGGCGCTCGAGGCGGTCATCGGCCTCGACGTGATCACCGGCATCTGGATCATCGGCGCCCTCTCCGGCCTCTACGTGACCTACGGCGGGCTCCGCGCCGTGGTCTGGACCGAGCTCATCCAGGGTACCGCCCTCCTCCTCGGCGCCCTCCTGGTCTTCGTGCTCGCGCTCGACGCCCTCGGCGGCTGGGGGGAGTTCACCGCCCTCTCCGCCGGGAAGCTGCACACCGTCCTCCCCTGGAACGACCCCGAGATGCCCTGGCTCGCCGTGTTCGTCGGCGGGCTCTGGATCCCCAACCTCTTCTACTGGGGGCTCAACCAGTTCATCACCCAGCGCGCGCTCGCCGCACGGAGCCTGGCCGACGGCCAGCGGGGAACGCTCTTCGCCGCGGCCATCAAGGTGAGCATCCCGTTTCTGATCGTCATGCCCGGCATCATGGCCGTCCACCTCTATCCCGACCTCATCAAGACCCCCGACCAGGCCTACCCGGTGCTCATCCGGGAGCTCGTTCCCCCGGGGCTGCTCGGCATCATGCTCGCGGCCCTCTTCGGCGCGGTCCTCAGCACCTTCGAGTCGCTGCTCAACTCGGCGGCCACCATCTTCAGCCTCGACATCTACCAGCGCCACTGGCGGCCCGCGGCGGAGCCGGCCCAGTTGCTCCGGGTCGGCCGCTGGGCGACGCTCGTCCTCTTCCTGGTCGGCTGCCTCTGGGCGCCGATCGTGGGCCGGGCGGGCAGCGTCTTCCAGTACATCCAGATGTTCTGGGGCTTCATCTCGCCGGGGATCGTGGCGGCGTTCGTCGTTGGGATGGTCTCCCCCAAGACGCCGCCCCTGGCGGCCAAGGGGGCGATGCTCCTCGGTATCCCGGTGTACGGACTGCTCCTCTGGTTCCTGCCCGGCGTCGCCTTCCTGCACCACATGGCCATCACCTTCCTCGTGGTGGTGGCGTACATGTGGATCGTGACAGCGCTCCGACCCCTGGCCGCACCGCGGGTGCTGCCGGTCAAGGAAGGGCTTTCGCTCGAGCCCGCCCGGCATGCCGGCCTCCTCGGGGGGCTGGTCGTCGCGGCGGTGGCGGCGCTCTACCTCTACTTCTGGTAGCGCCGCCTCGCGGGAATCCCCGCGGCCGTGCATCTTTGGGTGTGCCGACCACCCCACCCGACCGCCTCACCGCCGCCCTGTCCGACCGCTACCGCATCGAGCGCGAGCTGGGCGAGGGCGGAATGGCCACGGTGTACCTGGCACACGACGTCCGGCACGACCGCAAGGTCGCCCTCAAGGTGCTCAAGCCGGAGCTCGCCGCCGCCGTGGGCGGGGACCGCTTCCTGCGCGAAATCCGGATCGCCGCCAACCTCTCCCACCCCCATATCGTGCCGCTCTACGACTCGGGCCGGATCGAGGGGCCGTCGCCCGTCCTCTACTACGTCATGCCGTACATCGAAGGGGAGAGCCTCGGCGGACGGCTCCGCCGCGACGGCGGCCTGCCGCTCGAGGAGGGGGTCCAGATCCTGCGCGAGGTGGCCGACGCGCTCGCCTTTGCGCACGAGCGCGGCATCGTCCACCGCGACATCAAGCCCGAGAACGTGATGCTCACCGGAGGGCACGCCGTGGTCACGGACTTCGGCGTGGCCAAGGCGGTGAGCGAGAGCGCCGGCGACGGCGGCCTCACGACCGCCGGCATGGCGGTGGGCACGCCCGCCTACATGGCCCCGGAACAGGTGGCCGCCGATCCCGCCACCGATCATCGCGCCGACATCTATGCTCTCGGCACGCTGGCCTACGAACTCCTGGCCGGGCGCACCCCCTTCACGGGGCTCACGCCGCAGGGATTCCTGGCCGCGCAGATCGTCACGACGCCGGAGCCGGTGTCGCAGCACCGCCGCGACTGCCCTCCGTCGCTCGAGACGCTGGTGATGCGGTGCCTGGCCAAGGAACCCGGCGACCGCTGGCAGACGGCAGCCGAGATCCGCGCCGAATGCGACCGGATGACGCGCACCAGCGGCGACCATGCCCCGGTGTCCGTCCACGCCGAGACCTCCGTCGGCATCGTGGTCCTCCCATTCGTCAACCAGAGTCCCGACCCGGAAAACGAATTCTTCAGCGACGGGCTCACCGAGGAATTGATCACCGACCTCGCCCGGGTGAAGGCGCTCCGGGTCATCTCCCGCACCTCGTCGATGCAGCTCAAGGGCACGTCCAAGGGCATTCGCGCCATCGGCCGCGAGCTCGGGGTCGGCCATGTGCTCGAGGGCAGCGTCCGCAAGGCGGGCAACGCGCTCCGGATCACCGCGCAGCTCATCGACGCCCAGACTGACGCCCAGCTCTGGTCGGAGAAGTACAGCGGCACGCTCGAGGACGTCTTCGACCTGCAGGAGCGGGTGTCGCGCGCCATCGTCGCGGCGCTGCACGTCACCCTGTCGCCAGAGGAGAGTCATCGGCTCTCCGACCGTCCCATCCAGAACGTCCGCGCCTTCGAGCTCTACCTCCAGGCACGGCAGGAACTCCGGCGCTATAACATCGACCGCGGCGCCCACCTGCTCGAGCAGGCGATGGCCATCGAGGGGGAGGTCCCGGTGCTTCGCGCGCTCCGGGGACACGTCGACATCGTCCGGCTTCGGATCGGCATCAACCGGGAGGAGGCGCTTCGGCGCGCGGAGGCGGAGGCACGCTTCCTCCTGCAGGCGGCGCCCGACGCGCCGTACGGCCACGCGCTCCTCGCCCAGGTGCATTACGAGAGGGGGGAGCATGCCGAGGCGGTCCGCGCCGGATCCGCTGCGCGGGCCCTCGATCCGAACGACGCCGAGGTGCTGTTTTATCTCGGGATCTCGTTCTCGGCCGCCGGGCAGAACCGACGGGCGCTCGAGACCAGCGATGCTCTCCTGGCTGCCGACCCGCTCTCCCCGTTCGCTCCCATGCTCGCCGGGATCAGTAGGTGGTTTGATGGTCACGCCGCCGAGGCGCTGCCCTCGACGGAGCGCGCCCGGGAGCTCGACCCGGACAACATCATCATCCACTGGAGTCTGGGCTACCACTACGCCTTCCTCGGGCGGATCGGAGAGGCGGCGGCTGAGGCGGAATGGATGCAGCGGCACGCGGCGGAGATGCCCTACACAGTACAGATTCGCGCCCTGGTGGCCGCCCTCGAGGGTCGGAGAGACGAGGCGCTGGCCTGGCTGCGCTCGCTGGACCTCGCCCCGCTCGACGCGCACAACATCTTCCACCTCTGCGAATCGTTCGCCATGGCCGGCGACACCGCCACGGCACTGACGCTGTTCGAGCGCGCCGTCGAGGGCGGGTTCTTTCCGCACGAGTTCTACGCCGTCCATTGCCCCTTCCTTGAACCACTCCGCGGCACGCCGGAATTCGAGCGGATCCTGGCCAAGGCGGAGCGGCGCGTGCAGGAGTTCTCGGCGTAGCGCTCGTCTGGTGCTCCCCGCCCCTTGTCCCCATCTTCAAGGCCACGATGACCGAGCCGCTGCCCCGCCTCACCGACGCCCTCTCCGACCGCTATCGCCTCGAACGGGAGCTCGGGCAGGGTGGCATGGCCACCGTCTACCTCGCCCAGGACCTCAAGCACGACCGCAAGGTGGCGGTCAAGGTGCTGCGGCCGGAACTGGCCGCGGTCATCGGCGCCGACCGCTTCCTGTCCGAAATCAAGACCACCGCGAATCTCCAGCACCCGCACATCCTGCCGCTCTTCGACAGCGGCGAGTCCGACGGCTTCCTCTACTATGTGATGCCCTTCGTCGAGGGCGAGACCATCCGCGACCGGATGAACCGGGACAAGCAGTTCCCGGTGGGCGAGGCGGTGCGGATCGCGACCGAGGTGGCGGGCGCGCTGGACTACGCGCACCGGCACAACGTCATCCACCGCGACATCAAGCCCGAGAACATCCTGCTGCACGACGGCCGCGCCCTGGTGGCCGACTTCGGCATCGCGCTCGCCGCCAGCAAGGCCGGCAGCACCCGGATGACCGAGACCGGCATGTCGCTCGGCACGCCGCACTACATGAGCCCCGAGCAGGCCATGGGCGAGCGGGACATCACGGCCCGCTCCGACGTCTATGCGCTGGGCTGCGTGCTCTACGAGATGCTGACCGGCGAGCCCCCCTTCACCGGCGCCACGGCGCAGGCCATCGTGGCGCGGGTCCTCACCGAGAACCCCCGGCCGATGCTCCCCCAGCGGCACACGATTCCGCCGCAGGTGGAAGCCGCCGTGCTCACCTCGCTGGAAAAGCTGCCGGCCGACCGGTTTGCCACGGCGGCGGAGTTCGCCGTGGCGCTCGCCGACACCGGCTACGCGTCGAGGGCGACGCTGGCCACGGCGGCGGCGGCAGGACCGGCTACCGCGCTGTGGAAGCGGCGCTTCGCGCTCGCGACCGCAATGGCCGTCGTGGCCGTCATCCTGGCGGCCGTCGGGTGGTCTCGCGCCCGCCGGGTCGCTGACCAGCCCACCAGCTGGCAGTACCTCTCGCTCGGCGACAGTGTGGAGCTCACCACGCTGACGCCGGGGCTCGCGCTCTCGCCGGACGGCAATACCCTGGTCATGAAGGACTCCAGGCAAAACGCCAGGCTCTGGGTCAAGCGGCGCGGCGTGCTCGACCCGGTGCCGATCCCAGGCACCGAACGCGCCTCCAACCCGGTGTTCTCTCCAGACGGCGAGTGGATCCTCTACCTGGCCGACCGCCAGCTCCGCAAGGTGAATCTCGCCAACGGGGCTTCCGTCACCCTGGCCGACTCGGTGTCCGTCTCGACCGGGTTCGGCGGAGCGGCCTGGCTGGACGACGGGACCATCGTCTACGTCCCGCAGGATCTCAACCGGATCATGCGGATGAGCGCCAACGGCGGGGCTCCCACCACGATCATGGACAACTCCGGCCTCCAAGGCGTCGGGTTCGGCTATCCGACCGCCCTGCCCGAGGGCCGCGGTGTCCTGTTCGAGGGCTGCACCTCCGGCTGTGTGACGATGAGCCTCCGGGTGCTCGATCTGCGCACCGGCCAGCAGAAGCTCCTGATGAATGAGGCCACCCAGGGCTGGTACCTCCCGACGGGACACCTGCTCTACGCCCGCCGCGACGGCACGCTCCTGGCCGCGCCCTTCGACCTGGACCGGCTGGAAGTCACAGGCACCGGAGTCCCCGTCCAGCAGAACGTCTTCGTGGTCTTCGGCGCACCGCAACTGGCATGGTCCGCCAGCGGCTCCTTGGTCTATGCTTCGGGAGAAAGCCAGGGCGGGGAGAACACATTCGTGCGCGTGGGGATGAACGGGACCGCCACGGCGATCGATTCCGGCTGGTCGGGGCAGTTCACCTCGTTCGCGCTCTCTCCCGATGGACGCCAGCTCGCCGTCGGCTCCGGGACCGGGGTGGGCGCCCTCAATGTCTGGATCAAGCAGCTCGATCGCGGGCCTTTCACCAGGATTTCGTTCGGCGGCGCCGATCGGCGGCCGGTCTGGTCGCCCGATGGGCGGATGGTCGCCTTCGTGCGTGACACGCTGTCCACCAGCGTCGTGATCGGGCGCTACGCCGACGGCCGTCGTCCCGACACCCTCCTGGTGCACATCGACCGGCAGGTGCAGGAGGTGGACTGGTCCCGCGACGGAAAGTGGCTCGTGGTCCGCACCGACAACGGGAGCGCGGGCGCGGGCGACCTGATGGGCATCCGCACCAGCGGCGACACCACGCCGGTGCCGATGGTGGCGAGCAGCTTCACCGAGCTCAACCCGGCCATCTCGCTGGACAGCCGGTGGCTGGCGTATGCTTCCAACGAGTCGGGCCAGAACGAGATCTTCGTGCGACCGTTCCCCAACACCGGCGACGGGCGGTGGCAGGTCTCCACCGGCGGAGGCTTCATGCCCCGGTGGGCGCCCGACGGCAAGGCGCTCTACTTCATTGACCCAGGGTCTGGCCAGATCATGGTCGTTCCGGTGACGACCAGCCCGACCTTCGCCGCAGGCCAGCCCCGGGCGCTGTACAGCACCTCGGGCTTCGTGATCGACGGATTTCACACCTCCTTCGAACTCACCCCGGACGGTCGCCAGTTCCTCTTCACCGCGCCTCGGCAGAACAACGCCGCAGCGGTCCAGCCGGCGCTGGTCCGCGCGGACAACTGGTTCCGGGAGCTCGAGGCGCGGATGAAGCAGTAAATCGCGCCCAGAACAGGCTGTGGGCTGGGCCATGATGTACCCGAAGCACAGCCCGCTACACGGTATTGCGAATTGTGCCAAAAATGGGTACATTTGTGCCCATTATGAGTACAGACAATACGCGATCCCCTCAGTCACTATTTGGCCGGACCCGGCGAGATGTCCTGGGGCTGCTTCTTGGGCACCCAGACGAGCGGTTCTATTTGCGCCAAATCCTGCGTACAATCGGCGGCGGCTCCGGTTCCCTGCAACGAGAACTCGCTCAGTTGGTCGAAGCCGGGCTGGTGGAACGGGTGAGAGAAGGTCACCAGGTCTACTTCTCGGCGAATCGAAGCTCGCCCATCTTTGGGGAACTTCAGGCGATCATCCAGAAGACCGCGGGCACGGGCGATGTGCTTCGAGGCGCCTTGGCGCCGCTGGTCAGGAAGGAACGGATCGCTGTGGCTTTCGTGTACGGCTCGGTGGCCGGCGGGGTCCAAACCGCAAAGAGCGACGTGGACCTGTTGATCTTGGGCGATGCGGCGCTTGCGGAGGTCGTTCCCGCCGCGCGAATCGCCGAGCAACGGTTGGGGCGAGAAGTGAACCCCTCGGTCTATCCGGTCAGGGAGTTCCGCGCCAAGCTCAAGGCTGGGAACTCATTCTTGAAGCGGGTCCTTGCGGGGCCCAAGCTCTTCATCGCGGGCGACGACCATGAGCTTGAACGATTGGCTCGCTAACCGCTGGATAGCGGCCCATGAGCCCACGGTGGAGGAGATTGCCGATCTCTTCGCCGTGGTGGACCGCGACCTGGCGGATGCAAACATCCCACGACTCACTCCAGACTGGCGGCTCGGCATCACTTACAATGCTGCACTCCAGCTGGCCACGCTGGCCCTAGCGGCAGCTGGATATCGGCCAGGACGGGACCGCGCACACGAAAGGGCGATCCTCTCGCTGCGAGAAACGGCCGGTATCCCATCGAAGGCGGTGAACCTCCTCGATACGGTCCGTCGGAAGCGCAACCAGAACAACTATGAGCGCGCCGGCACCACCTCGGCGGCCGAAGCGACAGAGCTTCACAATGCGGTGACCACGTTGCGAGGGGACATAGTCCGCTGGCTCAAGAAGAGTCATCCGACACTTTGCCCGCTCGGCATTAAGGCCTGATACCTAGGGAATTGCCTGCATGACTGAACTCATCTGGGACGGCAAGTACGACGAGAAGGGCCGCAAGGTGGCTCCGCCCCGCATTGCCCTACCCTTCCAGACCGTCGAAACGGTCAACGAATCCTCCGCCGATCGCGACCGGATGCAGGATCTCTTTGCCAGTGGCCGCCCCAGTGAGTGGCGCAACCGCCTCATCTGGGGAGACAAGAAGTATGTACTGCCGTCGCTGCTGGAGGAGTTCGCGGGGAAGATCAACCTAATCTATATCGATCCGCCGTTCGATACCGGAGCGAACTTTTCCTACACCGCGACGATTCCCGACGATCCGGACACTGCGGGCGACCAAGGTGCCACGTTTCTGAAGCAACCGAGCATGATCGAGGAAAAGGCGTACCGAGATGCATGGGGTGAAAATCAATCCCGCTACCCAAAATGGTTCTACGACACGGTAGTACTTCTCCGAGAATTGCTCGCGGATAATGGCAGTATCTATGTTCACCTGGATTGGCACAAAGGACATCAGGCGCGTGTAATCTTGGACGAGGTATTTGGGGCGGAAAACTTTCGCAACGAGATCTACTGGTATTACTACAACAAGATGCACGATACCCGAAAGGGACAGTTTCCACGAGCGACGGACACGATCTACTTCTATACAAAGAACTCGAATTCAAACTATACATTTGTGTCACAAACTGAGGCGAGGGAAGAAGCGGTCAAACAACTTGTTCGGAAAAAGTTAGATGGCCGCATGGTGAACGTGAAAGACAGTGACGGAAAGCTTGTGTATCAAATGCGCGAGGTGAGAATCATTGATAACGTGTGGAGAATTCCCTTGGTACCTCCGGCAAGCATACAGGAAAACACCGGCTACCCCACGCAGAAGCCCGAGACCCTCCTTGACCGCATCGTCAAGACCTCATCCAATGAAGGCGATGTGGTCCTAGACTGCTTCTGCGGCTCGGGCACTACCGCCGCCGTGGCCGAAAAGCTAGGCCGCCGCTGGATTACTTGTGACCTCGGCCGATTTGCCATCCACACCACCAGGAAGCGGCTCCTCGGGATCCCCCACGTCAAGCCGTTCGTGGTACAGAACCTCGGCAAGTATGAACGCCAAGCGTGGCAGGCCGCCGAGTTTGGGCTCGGCGCCGAGGCAGCGGCACAAGCCTACCGCCGGTTCGTGTTGGAGCTCTATCACGCTGCGCCGGTGTCGGGGTACCTCTGGCTGCACGGGACCCGGCGCGGGCGGATGGTGCACGTGGGCGGGGTGGACGCGCCTGTCACTATGGCCGACGTGACAAGCATAGTGACCGAATTTAGGAAGGCCATCGGCAAAGGAAAGGATGCTCCCACCCGGAGCGGCGTGGATGTGCTCGGTTGGGACTTTGCCTTCGAACTCAACGAAACCGCCAGGCAGCAGGCGGCGCTGGCCGACATTGACCTCCGGCTCATCCGCATTCCGCGGGAACTGTTGGAAAAGAAGGCAGTGGAACAGGGCGACATCAAGTTCTTCGAGTTGGCCGCCCTGGGCGTGTCTGTGAAGAAGAAGACCCGCAAGGTGACGCTGGAACTCACCGACTTCATGATCCCGCTGGATGACGTGCCGGAAGAGGTGCAGAAGGCCGTGACCCACTGGGAGCAATGGATCGACTATTGGGCGGTGGACTGGGACAACTCCGACGACACCTTCCACAACGAATGGCAGACCTACCGGACACGGAAGGACAAGGGCCTGGCCCGCGAAACCAGTCACACCTATGCCGAGCCCGGGAAGTACCGGGTGGTGGTCAAGGTGATCGACATTCTGGGCAACGACACCACCAAGCTCCTCACCGTGGACGTCAAGTAGTGGGGAGCAAGGGGAGGAAGCCGGTCGGCCAGGGAGATTTGCTGGAAGCACGGGGCACCACGGCTCCGGCGGTGCCGCTCATCCGCCAGGCCGTCGCGAGTTGGCGGGAGGGGGGGTACGCCGGCGTCAGTGACACCACCCGGTCGCTCCTCACCTGGTGGTTCCCGCGGGACGGCCACCGGATGGGCCGAGGTGCTGGGCGTCCCTTCAACTACCATCCATTTCAGCGTGACGCAATCGAGACGCTGATTTACCTGTACGAGGTGGAGGTGGTCCGGCGGCAGAAGAGCCTGCTGGAAACTTTCGTGCGGCGCTCCGACTTGGAGCTCCTACAGTACGACGAGTTCGCCCGGTACTGCCTCAAGATGGCCACCGGCAGCGGCAAGACTAAGGTCATTTCGCTCGCAGTGGCCTGGCAGTATCTGAACGCGGTGGCCGAGGGTCGGGACGACTATGCCCGAACCTTCCTGGTGCTGGCGCCCAACGTGATCGTATACGAACGGCTCCGCGCGGATTTTGCCGGAGGCCGGATTTTTCGGTCCGACCCAGTCATTCCACCGGAACTCAAGCTCTACTGGGATCTTGAATGCTACCTTCGCGGCGAGGGGGAGCGCTCTAGCAGCAGCGGGGCGCTATACCTGACGAACATCCAGCAATTGCACGACCGAAGTGAAGAGAGTGACGAACCGGACCCGATGACCCTCGTGCTGGGTCCCAAGCCAACCGCCACGGTCGATGAACCGAGTCGTTTCCACGACCGGGTAGTGGAGCGCGGTGGCACATGTCTCGTCATCAACGATGAGGCGCACCACACGCACGATGAAAAGCTCAAGTGGAACGAGATCATACGCGATGTGCACGATCGCCTCGCCGCGAAGGACGGCGGCATCCTGCAACTCGACGTGACGGCAACCCCACGCTACGGCAAGGGCGGCGAGTTGTTCACTTGGACCGTGTTCGACTACCCGCTCAAGCAGGCCATCATCGACGGCATCGTTAAACGTCCGATGAAGGGCATCACGGTGGGCATCAAGGAGGCGCGGTCGGACACCGCCAGTGTCAAGTACAAGGCCTACCTGACCGCGGCAGTGGAGCGCTGGAGGGAGTACCGAGTGCAACTGGCTCCATTGGACAAGAAGCCAGTGCTGTTCGTCATGATGAACGTGACCGATGAGGCGGATGAGGTCGCCGACTTCCTTCGCGTCACCTACCCGGAGGACTTCGCTTCGGACAAGCTGCTCGTAATCCACACCAACCGAAGCGGGGATATCTCTAAGGCCGGAGAGGAAGAGGCTCGGCGCGCGGCCCGTGAGGTGGACCTCGAGACCAGTCCAGTCAACGCCATTGTCAGCGTGCTGATGCTCCGCGAGGGCTGGGACGTGCAGAATGTGACCGTCATCGTAGGGCTCCGCCCGTATTCCTCCAAGGCCAACATCCTTCCGGAACAGACCCTGGGCCGAGGCCTTCGCCTCATGTTCCGCGGAAAGGGCACCGGCTACACCGAGCGGGTGGATGTGATTGGCACATCAAAATTCATGGAGCTGGTGGACCAGCTTGAGAAGGATGAGGACCTCAAGCTGGAGCAGTTCGAGTTGGGCAAGGACCATCTCGAAATTCGGACCATTGCGGCCGATCCTGCCAAGCTCAACATGGATATCGCCGTGCCCACCTTGACGCCCATCCTAGTCCGAAAGAAGACTCTCGCCGAAGAGATTGCCGGGCTTGATATTGGATCCTTCAAGTGCCCGCACTTCCCGATGAAGAGAGGAACCGCCGAGGCACAGAGTTTCCGGTACGAGGGCTATGATATCATTACCATGGAGAAGCTGATCGAGCGAGAGTATGCCATGCCCGAGCCCCAGACCACGCAGGAAGTAATCAGCTATTACGCCAAGCGGATCGCCCAAGATGTGAAGCTGCCCTCGCAGTTCGCCGCGCTCGCTCCCAAAGTCCGGGAGTTCCTAGCCACAAGGGCCTTCGGCAAGCCAGTGGAGTTGGAGGGTCAGGTGATGATCCATGCCATCTCAAGCAACGTCGCCCAATTCGTCACCATTGATCTGTTCGTCAAGGCACTGCGCGCGCTCGTGGTCGAGGAACAAGTCCCGCAGTTGATCGCGTCACGCCACGTGAGCGAAACACCGGCGTTTCCCTATTCGCGGCCCCATGCCTTTGCCGCCACCAAGACGGTCTTCAACCTGGCCGCGGGCGACAACCTGTTCGAGGAACAATTCGCCCGCTTTCTGCAGGGTGCGGACGACGTGTCCGCCTTCGCCAAGCTGCCGCCCCAATTCGGCTTTGCCATTGAATACACCGACAGCGCCGCCAGCCTCCGCTACTATGAGCCCGACTTCGTCGCCGTGCTCGCGGACGGCTCCAGTCGGTTGATCGAGACCAAGGGCCGTGAAGACCCGGACGTGGCCCACAAGGACCGTGCCGCCCGGCTTTGGTGCGAGAACGCCACCCAGCTGACCGGACAGGAGTGGCGGTACCTGAAGGTCCCGCAAGCTGGCTTCGACAAGCTGCAGCCGGTGAGCTATGCGGACCTCGTCGTTTTTGAGGCTTCGAAGTAGCAAGCTGCAGCGTCCGCTCACCCAGCCGGCGCTGGTCCGCGCGGACAACTGGTTCCGGGAGCTTGAGGCGCGGATGAAGCAGTAGCGGCGCCGCAACGTCACGAACTTCCACAGTCCAACATTTGAACGCCGCACGCGCGCCACGGCCGGTTTCAGCGCCGGGCCTCGTCCTTGCGATGTTGCCTCGGTCTCTCCGCCCGGCCGAGGAGCCCCGCATGGCCATCGCACGGAAAGCGAAGCTGGACACCACGTTCAAGGGGGTGGCCGCGCTGCTCTCGGCCGGCGCCGCCCTCGTGTCCATCCTCTCCTATATGGCGAGTCGCAACGAATCGGCGAACGCCGCCCCCGCGGCGGGGCTCGCCGCCGTCGAGGTCAGTCGGATCGATCTCTCCCCCTCCGCCGACACCGCCTACTCCCTGGGCGACACCCTGCACATCACCACCACGGCGGCCGACGCGCATGGCCAGGCGCTCCGCGCCGTGGCGGTGCACTGGTCGGTGGATGATCCGGCGATCGCACAGGTGGACAGCACCGGGCAGGTCGTGGCTCGCGCACCCGGCGTCACCGACGTGACGGTGGCCATCGGCGGGCGGGCGGGCCGCGCGCGGATCTGGGTCCTGCCGCGCGTCACGGCGCTCGCTATCGAGGGTGACAGCGTGATCCGGGTCGCGGAGGGAACGTCAGTCGCGCTGCGCGCCCTCGCAAGCGATGCGCGCGGCAACCACGTCCAACCGGCCGGAATGACCTGGATCGCGGGCGATGTGGCCGTGGCGACCATCGACAGCGCCGGGGCGCTGCACGGCATCGCGCCCGGCACGACGACGCTGACCCTCACCGCCGCTGGCCTTGCCGCCGAGCGGCGCGTCGAAGTCGTACCAGTGCCGGCGTCCATCACGCTGATGGCCGGCGGCGACCAGCGGGCCGCGGCGGGCCAGCGACTTCCTGGTGCGGTGACCATTCAGGTCGTGTCGCGGAGCGGGCGCCCCGTCCCCAACGCCAGCGTCCGCTTCGATGCGGGCGCGACGGCGGGCGCCGCCGAGCCGGACACCGTCACGACCGACAATCGCGGGATGGCGGAAGCGCGCTGGAAGCTGGGCCCCCTTCCTGGCCGCCAGCGGCTGGCCGTCGAGGTCACCGGCATCGACAGCGCGCTGGTCGTGGTGGCCGAGGCGGACCCGACGCCCAGGAACGCCGTCATCACACTGCTGACCGACAGTCTGGGGGGCGAAGTGGCGACCCAGCTCGGGGAGCCGATCGTGGTGCACGTGGCCGACAGCAGCGGGTTGGTACTGTCGGACGTGCCGGTAGTGTGGACCGCGCTGGACGGCGGGGCGTTCTCCCTCGCCGACGCGCGGACCGACAGCCTCGGCGAGGCGCGCGCGCACTGGCGCCTGGGGCCGAAGGCCGGCCGCCAGCGCGCGAAGGTCCAGGTGGGCAATCCGCGCACGACGCCCCCCTTCGCGCTCACGGCCACGGCGACACCCGGCATGGTGGCGGCGATCGAGGTGGTAAGCGGGGACGCGCAGCGCGGGGTGGTCGGCGCGCCGCTGGCCCGGGCCGTCGTGATCCGGGCTCGAGACAGCCTGGGGAATCCAGTGAGTGGCGTGCGAGTGAGCTTGCGGCCGCGCACGGGGAAGGTGGACTCGGTGCTCCACACCGGGAGCGACGGTTTGGCCAGCGCGACGTGGACACTGGGCACCACGGCGGGGCCGATGCGAATGGTGGCCCGGTTCGACTCGCTCCCCGACAGCGCGGTGGTCACCGCGACGGGCAGGCCGGGTGCCGCCAGGGAGATTGCGTTCGCTTCGACACCCGCCAGTGGGACGGCGGGGCGCGCGCTCCCGAAGCTGGTGCAGGTCGTCGTCCGGGACCGCTACGGCAACCCGGTGCCCAACGCGACGGTGCGCTTCTCGGTGGCGACCGGTACGGTGCTGCCGCTGCAGGGCACGACCGATGGCGCCGGCCGCGTCTCGACGAAGTGGACCCTGGGCCCGAAGCGCGGGAAGCAGACAGTCACCGCGGCGGTGAAGGCATCTGCACTCAGAGCCACGCACACCGTTGAAGCGGGCGCGCCCACGAAGAAATGACGCGCGCGGCGGAATGGTACGCAGACAGGAATGACGGTACCACCAGACAGTAGACCTTTCCCCACAATACCACTCCCTTGTTGTTCTTTGCGCACTTGGCGCCTCTTGGCGTCTTTGCGGTAACAGCTTTTCACCGCAAAGGCGCAAAGAGACGCAATGGCATTAGCGAGCAGTCAACCATCCCTGTGTCCTGGCTGTTGAATGAAAAGCAAAGAAGAATTGGAACGGGTTGGGGCGGTGTTGATTGATGCAGCGTTCACCGTTCACACCGCGCTCGGCCCCGGGCTGCTGGAATCAGCATACCAGGTTTGCCTCGCTCACGAATTGCGACAGCGCGGGCTTTCGGTTGAGTGCGAAGTTGCGTTTCCGGTCTCCTACGCCGAGCTAAAGGTCGATACCGGCTACCGGGTGGACATGGTAGTGGAAGGAGAGATCCTCGTCGAGAACAAGGCCCTGCAGGCCGTTGCCCCCATACACCGAGCGCAACTGCTCACCTACCTCAAAATATCCGGCTTGCGGCTGGGCTTTCTCATCAACTGGAATGTCCCGCGCATCAAGGATGGAATCCGACGGTTGGTAAACCATCTGTAGGTGGGGCGGAGCCCTTCGCGCCTCTTGGCGTCTTTGCGGTAAGAGCTTTTCACCGCAAAGGCGCGAAGAGACGCAAAGACCGCGAAGAACTACAAGGTGTGAGCTACTTGAGCCCTTCCAGGATCCCCTCGATTCGGCGCTTCTGCACCGGGTCGGTCGTCAGTGCGAGCGCCTTCCGGTAGTTGGTCGTCGCCTTCCCCTTGTCGCCCATGGTGGCGTACATCTCGCCCAAACTGTCCCACACGTTCCAGCTGTCGGGATGTTCCTTCGTGTTGCGGATGAAGATGGCGAGCGCCTCGCCGTTCCGCTTCTGGTTGAGCAGCTGGTAGCCGTAGGCGTTGAGTTGCGCCTCGGTGGCGCTGGCCAGGTGGGCCTGCCGGAGCGAATCGGCCTTGGCGGTCATCCCGCGTCGGTCGAGGATGGCGGCCTTCAGGTTGTACCTGGCAAACGTGGGAGCGAGCGCCACGGCGGTGTCGGCCCAGATCTCGGCCTGATCGATGTCACTCGTGTTGTTGAGCGCCCAGGCGGACGCCTGCTCCCACGCCGTGCCCCAGAAGCGGGGCAGGTTCCGGAGCTGGGCCGCGAGGCTGTCGAGCACGACGCGGTCGCTGTTGATGGACACCGGGAAGCTCACCGCGAGCTTCTCCCAGCGCATCGTGAGGGTGACGGTCTCGTTGGTGGGGTCGTCGAAGTTGTACTGCAGCCGCTCGGTGAACTCGGCAGGCGCCGGCGTCACGCTGAACCGCACTGCATCCTCGGCTGGATCGTAGCTGAAGGCGCCCCAGGCGTTGGCCTGCCGGCTCAGGATGACGGTCCACCGGTCGCGGCCCGGAATCATGAACACCCCGTAGCGCCCCGCCGGCAACGTGGTGCCTCCGACCGTGAACGCCGAGGTGGAGGTGAGGACCGTGTTCTCGTTGGCGCCGGCCCGCCAGACCGAATCCCACGGCACCAGCCCGCCCCAGACCACCCGCTTGTTCACGCCGGGCCGGTGGTAGTCCACCGATAGCGTGGTGAGGCCCACCACCTGGCTCACGGTGGCATGCGGACTCGGCCAGGGCAACTCGAGTCGGTAGTTCTGGGCTTGGAGGAGGGAGGGAACGGACATGAGCAACGAGAGGACGACGGCCTGACCGCGCATCAACAGCTCCGGGCAAAGGGGATCTCCCCTCTACGCAAAACGGGCGGTGAGGTTCCACCGCCCGTCGCTCGGTCATCACCCCGGCGAGCGCCAGGATCCAACTTCGTCTTCCCCGCGTCCCCGCATTCCCGCCTATTGCCCCTTCACCATCCGCTCGAACCGCGGATTGTCCTTGAGGGTTCGGAAAGTGGGGTCGATCCCCAGCCACGCCGGGGTGAGGACATAGGGGCGCCGCAGCAACACCTCGATTTGGTCCAGCGCCTTCTCCGGTTCTCCAACGGCAAGATAAATCCGAATCATCTGCATCATGTTGTAGTTGAGATCGTTGATGCCGGCATCGGTCTGCGAGGTCGCCCATTGACCCTCTGCAATCGCCTCCTGCTTGCGTCCCAGGTACGCCAAGACCAGGCCGTGGAGGGCGTGACTTTGGCCATCATCCGGGGACGCGACCAGTTGTGCCTCAGTCGCCTTGAGGGCGGAGTCCGCATACGCCTTGGCCAGTGCCGTGTTCCCCTGTTGCCAGTGCGCCGTCGCCATGGTCTGCCCCCACCAGGCCCGGTCGTTGTCGAAGGCGGCCGGGGTCAGGCGAAACATCACCTCCCGCTCGGCAGGCTCCAGCACCCAGGAAATTTCCTGGTACCCGCCGAAGAACGCGGCCACCGCTGGCGCGGCGTTGCCGCGATCAATTGCCGCACGAACCACACCGCGGGCACCCTTCAGGTCCCCCTGCCCGAGATAGGCCATCGCCTGCCATTCGACGAGGTTGATGTCGCCCGGCACGAGCGCCATAGCGGCGTTCCCGGCGTCGATGGCCTCGTTGAACCGTCGCTGGACGAGGTACACCTGCTGGAGGGTGCCGAGGGTCGCGCCGGAACGGGGGTCGATCTCCCTCGCCCTCTCGAGCTTGATCGTGGCCGCCTCGGTGTGTCCCAACCGGGTGTCCACGGCGGCCGCGATCGAGAGGACGTCGGCGTCGTTTGGTGCGAGCCGGAGCGCCTGCTCCAGCGCCGCCGAGGCCTTTCCGGCGTCGAGGACGACGCTCGAGTAGAAACGCGCCGCGGCAGCGTATCCCGCCGGCCCGTTCGAGTCGAGCGCCATCGCCCGCTCCATCGCCTCGCGGGACCGTGCCGCCACCACCGGGTCGCGGTTGCCATTGGTGAACACCCGGGTGAGCGAGCGCGAGAGTGCCGCCCACGCGTCCACGAAGGTGGAATCGAGCGCCACCGCCTGCTCGAAGTAGCTGGCGGCGAGCCGCATCGTCCCGGCATCGACACTGGTCAGCGCCTTCCCCTTCAGATAGAGGTCATACGCTGCCACGTTAGCGGTCGGTCGCTCAGCAAGTTGCCGTTCCTCCTGTGAACCCAGCTGGGCGCCGAGCGCGCTTGCGACGCGGGTGGCGATCTGCGACTGCACCTCGAAGACGTCCGTCACGTCGGTGTCGAAGCTCTGCTGCCAGGTCGTGGCGCCCGTGCGGCCATCCACCAGCTCGGGCACCACCTGCACCCGTCGCGTACCGCCCGCCGCCCCCGCCCAGCGGACCTTGCCGACCAGGAGGTAATCGGCGCCCAACTCCTTCGCGATCTCCTGCGGAGACTTGGTGGAACTCCGGTACTGGCCGGCGCTGCTGGAGGCGATCACGGTGATGCCGTTCACGCGGGCAAGCTTGCCGCGGACCTCGTCGCCGATACCGTCGGCGAAATAGGCGTCCTCGGCGGTGCCCTGATTCTCGAACGGCAGGATGGCCAGGCGGTTTCCGCCGGCGTGGGTGGACGTGGCCGGGCCGGAGAGCGCCAGGGCGGTGGCCACGCCGGCCCAGAGCAGCAACGCGAGCATGCCGCCCAGTGTGGCGAAACGCCAGGTGAGGAACCGGCCGAGTCCGGGCGTGTTGCCGCCTGCGCGCCGCCGCGCCTCCATACGGCCGGTGAGCACCAGCACCACCGCCCCGACGGCCAGGAGCCCGACGGCAAACCCGATGGTCCAGCGCGGAAGGTTCCACTGGCGAATGATGGCCGACACGAGCGCCAGCATCCCCATGCACCCGAGCGCGAAGAGCCCCCAGACCTGCGTCGACGCCGGGCCGGTGGCGACGGCATACTCGCTCGTGCCGCTCCGCACTCCCTCCTGCGCCCGGTCCAGCGCAGCCACCATCTGCTGCGCGTTGGCGTAGCGGTCGGCCGGGCTCTTGGCCAGCGCCTTCATGATGGCGCTGTCCACCGACGAGGAGAGCCCGGTGCGGGAGATCGTGAGCGAGCGTGGCGCCTCGGTCAGGCTCCGCGTGATGATGGAGCGCGCCGTGGGGCCGGTAAAGGGCGGCTCGCCCGCCACCATCTCGTACATCACCGCGCCCAGGGCGTAGATGTCGGCGCGGCCGTCCACCTCGCGCTCGCCGGTGGCCTGCTCCGGCGCCATGTACTGCGGCGTGCCGACCGCGAGGCCGGTCTTGGTGAGCACCTCGCCCTCGTCGCCCAGGGCGCGCGCGATGCCGAAGTCCGCCACCAGGGCGTGCCCAGACTGCAGTAGGATGTTGCCCGGCTTGATGTCGCGATGAATGATGCCGCGGGTGTGCGCGTAGGCCAGTGCTTCCGCCACTTCGCGCCCCAGCCGCATCGCGTCGTTCACCGACAGCTGCCCTTCCTTCGCGATCCGCTCCTTCAGCGTTTCCCCCTCCACGTAGGGCATCACGTAGTAGAGCACGCCGTCGGACTCGCCCGAGTCGTGCATCGGCAGGATGTGCGGGTGGCTGAGTTGGGCCGCCACCTGCACCTCGCGGAGGAAGCGGTCGGCGCCGAGGGTGGCGGCCAGCTCCGGTCGCATCACCTTGACCGCCACCTTGCGGTTGTGCTTCTGGTCGTGGGCCAGGTAGACCGTGGCCATCCCGCCCTCGCCCAGCACCCGCTCGACCTGGTAGCGCCCCGCGAGGGCCTTCTTCACCTGCGCCACCTCCACCATGCCGGTGGTGGCGGTGCGGGGCGGGACGCCGGGATCGGTCGGCGTAGCGCGCCCGCAGTGCATGCAGAACTGCGCCGCCTCGGGCAACGGTGTGTGGCAAGCGGGACAGGCGCGGGCAGCGGTGGTCATCGGCGCTCGGTGACAGGCTGATTGGGTGTGTGGGGGAACCGATGGAATAACGCGCAAGAATGGGGTGGACGCAAGACGTGCCCTTCGAGGGGAATCCGCCCTCGACGCTGGCGCCACCCCTCGGTGCGCCGTACCTTGAGCGCGTCCATCACCCAAGGCCGCCATGCTCCGCCGAATCACCACCACCACCCTCGTCCTGGCGCTCGCGGCCGTGCCGCGCCTGGTCGCGCAGGGCCTTCCGGCCGGGAAGCCCGCGGAACTCGGGTTCTCCACTGAGCGGCTGGCGCGACTCGACACCTTGTTCCAATCCTATGTCCGCGAGGGGAGGACACCGGGCGTCGTGGCGCTCGTGGCGCGGCACGGAGAGGTGGTGTGGAGCGGCGCCTTCGGCATGGCCGACCGCGAGGCGGCGCGGCCGATGAGGCCCGACGCCCTCTTCCGAATCGCCTCGCAGAGCAAGGCGGTGACGAGCGTGGCCGCCATGATCTTGGTCGAGGAGGGACGGCTGCGCCTGGACGAGCCCGTTTCCAGGTACATCCCGAACTTCGCCACCGCGCGGGTGGCCGTGACCACCGACAGCGGCCGGGTGCTGGTCCCGGTCCGTCGCGCCGTCACCATCCGCCAGTTGCTCACCCAGACGGCCGGGCTCTCGTACGGCACCGAATCGCTGATCCGTGACGACTACCGCGCCGCCGGCCTCGGCCCCGCCGCGGGATACGGCTGGTACCTGGCCGACAAGGCCGAGCCGATCTGCGCAACCATGGACCGCCTCGGCACCCTCCCCCTGGCAGCCCAGCCGGGCGAAGCATGGATCTATGGGTACGCCACCGATGTGCTGGGGTGCGTGGTGGAGCGGGCGTCCGGCGTGCCGCTGGATCGCTTCTTCCAGCAACGGATCTTTGGGCCGCTCCAGATGAGAGACAGCTGGTTCTTTCCACCGGCGTCCCAGGCAGGCCGACTCACGGCGGTGTATGCGGTCACCCCGGAAGGCACTCTCGTCCGCGCACCGGACGGCCCATTGGGTCAGGGGGACTACATGGTCGGGCCACGGCAGGACTTCGCCGGCGGCGCCGGACTGGTCTCGACCGCGGGCGACTACGCCCGCTTCCTGCAGATGCTGCTGAACGGCGGCGAGTTCGACGGGGCGCGCATCCTCTCGCCCGCCACGGTGTCCTTGATGACCGCACCAGCGGTGGACTCCCTGTATGACACCCCCGGGATGGCGTTCAGCCTCGGCTTCGAGGTCCTGCGGAATCCCGGGCTGGCCGGCGAATACGGCTCGATCGGCCGCTTCGGCTGGGCCGGCGCGTACGGCACCACCTACGAGGTGGACCCGGCCGATGAGCTGGTTCTCGTATTCATGCAGCAAGTCCTCCCTCGGCGCGGACTCGACCTGGCGGATAAGTTCCGGACCATGGTTTACGCCGCGCTCATCCCCCCGACACGCACCCAAGGACACTGACCCATGCGCCAGACATCCGTGCTCGCGATCCTGACGCTCCTCGCCGGGGTGGCTGCCCCTGCCGCCGCGCAGGCGCCGACCGTCGACTGGCAGATCGCCGCCGCGGTGCTGCCCCTCCCCGACAGCATGCGCGCAGGCGCCGAGGTGCTGGGTCACCGCACGGCGGGAGGGCCGCTGGTCCAGCTCCGCGCCGGCACCAACCCGATGATCTGTCTGGCCGACGACCCGAGCGTGGAAGGCTACGCCGCCCACTGCTACCACAAGTCGCTCGCAGCGTTCATGGAGCGGGGCCGCTCGCTCCGCGCCGCCGGCATCACCAAGCGCGCGGCGGTGGACTCGGCGCGCCTGGCGGAGATCACCGCCGGCACCCTCAAGATGCCGACGACCGCCGCGGCGCTCTATTCGCTCTACGCCGACAGCGTCAATTTCGACCCGATGGCCGGGCGGCCGAAGGGCGCGAGCAAGCTGCTCTCCTTCTATATCCCCTACGCCACCGAGGCGTCCACCGGGATTTCCGCCATGCCGCTCACCGACCAGCCATGGCTGATGTACCCCGGCAAGCCGTGGGCGCACCTGATGATTCAATAGGGGACTGGGGACTGAGGCCTGGGGGCGGCGCAGCGCCACGAAGTTGCGTGTCGTTACGCCAGGGGTGGGCGTAAGCCCACCCCGTACTGAGGAGTGGCTAGGGAGGGAATTGATCCGAAGGACAATGGGGCGTCCGGGCGGAACCCTAAGTGGCTAGGGAGGGAATTGAACCCCCGACACGCGGATTTTCAGTCCGCTGCTCTACCAACTGAGCTACCTAGCCGAAGCGGCGGGAATATAGGGACTTACGCCCCTCTTGCCAACCCAGGGAGCGCTTCCCCGCTTCCCCGCAGACCCGCCTTTCCGGACTCTCCAGCAACCCCCATATTCCCTGCCATGCTCCCCTCCACCCTGACCGTCGTTTCCCACCCCCTGGTGCAGCACAAGATGGCGCTGCTCCGCAGCGTGGACACCCCCACGCGGGAGTTCCGGCAGCTGGTCGGCGAAATCGCCACCCTCCTTGCCTACGAAGCGACCCGCACCCTCGAAATCGAACCGGTCAAGGTCACGACACCCCTGGAGACGATGGAGGGCCACCGGATCCCCAGGGATCGCATCGTCCTGGTGCCGATCCTCCGGGCCGGGCTCGGCATGGTGGACGCCGTGGCCGCCCTCTTTCCCAACGCCGGCGTCGGGCACATCGGCCTCTACCGCAACGAGGCGACGCTCGAGCCCGTCAGCTACTACTTCAAGATCCCGCCCCTCGGCGCCGATAAGGTGTACCTCGTCCTCGACCCGATGCTCGCCACCGGCGGCAGCGCCTCGGCGGCCATCGCCAAGTTGAAGGAATCGGGCGCGAAGCGGATCCAGCTCATCTCCCTGGTGGCCGCCCCCGCCGGCGTGGAGCGGATGAGCCGGGACCACCCGGACGTCGGCGTCTTCGTCGCCGCGCTCGACCGCCAGCTCAACGAGCACGGCTACATCCTGCCGGGGCTGGGCGACGCCGGAGATCGGCTGTTCGGCACGACATGAGACTCACCTTCCATGGCGCCGCCGGCGGCCAGGTAACTGGCTCGATGCACCTCCTCGAGGCAGCGGGGGCGCGCGTGCTGCTCGATGCCGGGCTCTTCCAGGGCCGCCGCGCCGAGACGCGCAAGCTCAACGCCGAACTTCCCTTCGACGCCCGCCTCATCGACGCCGTGGTCGTGAGCCACGCCCACATCGACCACACCGGCCGGCTCCCCCTTCTCGTCAAGGAGGGGTACCACAACCCGATCATCGCCACGCCGGCAACGCGCGATCTCTCGGCGGTGATGCTCCCCGACTCGGCGCACATCCAGGAAAGCGATTTCGAGTTCCTCAAGCGGCACGAGCGCGTGGGGCCAGAGGCGGAACCGCTCTACAACATGGCCGACGCCGTGGCGGTGCAGGACCTCATTGAGGCGGTGCCTTACAACCGGCCCCACCACATCCGGAAGCACCTTGTCACCACCTTCATGGACGCCGGCCACATCCTCGGCTCGGCGTCGGTGGACATCCGCATCACCGAGAACGGTGGCCATCGCCTGGTCTTTTCCGGTGATATCGGCCGGAACGGCCTTCCCATCATCCGCGACCCGGTGCCGCCCTCCGGCGCGATCGACACCCTCGTCATCGAGAGCACCTACGGTAACCGGGAGCACGAGTCCATCGCCGGCTCCGAGGAGCGCCTCGGGGAGATCGTGCGCCGCGCTGCCGGCCGCGGCGGCAAGGTGCTCATTCCGTCCTTCGCAGTGGGGCGCACCCAGGAGCTGGTGTACGCGCTGCACTCGCTCTGGCTGACCGGCAAGATCCCCGGCGTCCCCATCTACATCGACAGCCCGCTGGCGGTGAACGCCACTGAGGTGTTCCGCCTGCATCCCGAAATCTTCGACCAGCGCGAGCAGCTCATCGAGCGCGCCAAGGCCCTCTTCGACTTCCAGCTGGTCCGCTATGTCCGGGACGTCGCGGAATCGAAGGCGCTCAACACGATGAACGGCCCCGCCGTCATCATCGCGGCGAGCGGCATGGCGGAGGCGGGCCGGATCCTGCACCACCTGCGAAACGGCATCGGCAGCCACAAGAACATCGTGCTCTTCGTCGGCTTCCAGGGCGAGCACACCCTTGGCCGCCGGATCCAGGAGGGCGCCACCGAAGTGAAGATCTTTGGCGAGATGTTCCCGGTCGCCGCGGAGATCGAGACCATCGGCGGCTACTCGGCGCACGCCGACCGGAACGAACTGCGCGAGTGGGTGCGGAAGATCGGCGGGCCAGTGAAACGCGCCTTCGTGGTGCACGGCGAGACCCCCGCGCGCGAGGCGATGGCGAAGATCCTGAAGGAGGAGGGAGTGAAAGACGTGGTGCTGCCGGCGCTCGGGCAGGGGTTCGATCTCTAGGTGAAGTGGATCAAGACGCTCCTCGGACTCGGGGCCCTGGTGGTCGCGGTCAGCTATCTGGTGGCCTTCGTCTCGGTGCTGGCGGTGAGCCGCCAGGACCAGGCGCGCCCCGTCCCCGCCATCGTGGTCCTCGGCGCCGCGCAGTACAACGGCAAGCCGAGTCCCGTGCTCAAGGCGCGGCTCGACCACGCCGCCCGGCTCTACGCCGACAGCGTCGCGCCGCTCATCGTGCTGACCGGGGGGGTGGCGGCAGGCGACAAGACCAGCGAGGCGGAGGCGGCGGCAGCCTACCTCGGCACGTCGATACCGGCTCCCGCGCTGGTGGTGCTACCCGCCGGCCGGGCCACAGACGAGTCCATCGTGGCGGCCGCCGAGTGGTGCCGGGGCTACGGCATCACGGAGGTGGTCGTCGTCAGCGATCCCTTCCACATGCTCCGGATCCGGCTCGAGGCGCGCCGCCAGGGGCTCACCGCCTGGACCAGCCCCACCCGCACCAGCCCCATCTCGACCCGGCTGACCCGCGAGCTCCCCTACCTGATGGCGGAGGCGCTCAAGGTGCTGGTGGCGGGCGGACGGGGCGGCGCTGCGCCTACCGCAGGTACCTGACCCACAGATAGACGTGCGCGATGCCGACGCTCACCAGCATGAGCGGGAACGCGCGCACGGTGAATTTCGTGAACTTGAACGGTACGCCCGCGCGGTCCGCGATCCCGGCCACCGTCAGGTTGGCGCTGGCCCCGATGAGCGTGCCGTTGCCGCCGAGACAGGCGCCCAGCGCCAGTGCCCACCAGACCGGCTCCAGCCCCGCCGCCCCCCCGAACGCTGATTCCATTCCCTTCACCAGCGGGATCATCGTCGCCACGAAGGGGATGTTGTCGAGCACCGCCGAGAGGAGCGCGGAGCCCCACAGCACGGCCAGGACGGTGACGGTCGGGTCGCCGCCCGTGGCCGCGAGCAGGCGGTCCGCCAGGATGCGGAGCAGTCCGGTCTTCGACACCCCCTCCACCATCACGAAGAGCCCGATGAAGAAGAAGAGCGTGATCCACTCCACCTCGCCGAAGCTGGCGTGCACCTGGTGCGCCTGCTCCTCGGCGTTCCGCTCGTGCACGTCGAGGAGGAGCAGCACCGCCGCCCCGAACATCGCGATGGTGCCGGCCTCGAGGTGGAGGAACCGGGCGGTGATGAAGGCGGCGATCACCACGGCCAGCACCACGAGCGCGTAGCGCAGCAGGCGCGGGTTCGTGATCGCGGCCCGGTCGTCCATGGCCAGCACGCGCGCCCGGTCCTCGGCGGTGGCCTGGAGCCGGCGGCCCCAACCCAGGTGACCGAGGGCGCCGTGCACCAGGACGATGACGAGCACCACCGGGCCGAGGTTGAGCACGAAGTCGTTGAACGACAGCCCCGCCGCCGAACCGATCATGATGTTGGGCGGGTCGCCGATGAGAGTCGCGGTGCCGCCGACGTTGGAGGCAAGGATCTGCGCGAACAGGTACGGCCAGGGGTCCACCCGGAGCTGCCGGGTAATGGCCAGCGTCACGGGAGCCATGAGCAACACCGTCGTGACGTTGTCCACCAGGGCCGAGAAGACCGCGGTGACGATGGCGAGGAGAGCCAGAATGGCGGCCGGGCGGGCGTCGGCCAGTTTGACCGCGCGAATGGCCACGTACTCGAAGAGCCCGGTCCGCCGCGTGATCCCCACGATGAGCATCATGCCGGTGAGTAGCATGATGGTATTGAAGTCCACGCCGCGGATCGCCTCCTCCTGCGTCAGGATGCCCGAGACGATCACCAGGCAGGCGCCGATGCCGGAGACGAGGGCGCGGTTGACGCGGTCCACGATGATGGCGACGTAGGCGAGGAGCAAGAGCGCGGTGGCGAGCCACAGCGGATTGATGCCGAAGAGGAGGTGCGGAGACTCCATGAAACCCACCGATGCGGGACGACGAAAGGTTACGCCGGTCGGGGCGGTTCGGCCAGCCGAGGGGCCGGGGCCGGGCCGGACACTCGCCAGCGGCGGCGAAAACTCCTATCTTGGCAGGACCCCTTCCATCCCCGGGACATTCCATGCACCGCGCCCTCCGATGGCTCCGGAACACCATCGCCGCAGTCGTCGTGCTGCTGCTGGTGGCCGTTGCCACGCTGTACGCGCTTTCCGAGCGGATCATGCGGCGGACCTACGAGGAGCCGCTGGTGTCCGTGCCGATTCCCACCGATTCGGCGTCCATCGCCGAGGGAGAACGTCTTTCCTCGATCCACGGCTGCCGGGGGTGTCACGCGGCGAGCCTCGCGGGGCAGTGGTTCGAGGACGACTTCTGGCTCGGACACATCGCGGCGCCCAACCTGACCGAGGCGGCTCGCACCTATTCGGATCCGGAGCTGGTGCGCATCATCCGCCGCGGCGTGCGGCCCGACGGACGCTCGGTCGTCGTCATGTCCTCCGACATGTTCGCGCCGCTCAGCGACACGGATCTCGGGAAGATCATCGCGTACATCCGGAGCGTCCCCCCGGTGGCCGGCCTTTCTCGCGCGGTCAAGCTGGGGCCGCTGGCGCGGCTGGGCCTCGTCATCAGGCAATACGACCCGTCCGCGGTCCTGGTGCGCCAGGCCGATTCGGTCACGGCGTCCGGGTACTTCCCCGCCAGCGGCGACCCGGGCGCGAAGGGCGCCTACCTGGCGCGCACGGCCTGCGTGGAGTGTCACGGCGTCCGGCTCGAAGGCAGCGATTTTGCGCCCGACCTCCGGATCGCGGCAGGGTACACACGTGAGCAGTTCGCCCATTTCTTTCAGACGGGCGAGGCGCTCGGAGGGCGTGACCTGCCGCTGATGAGCCAGGTGGCGCGCAGCCGGTTCAGCCACCTCACCGACGAGGAAGAGGACGCGCTCTTCGCGTACCTCATCGCGCGGGCCGTCACGCACCCCATTTCCGGGAGCACACCATGAGCAACTCCAACACCGCCGCCAAGGCCGGCATCGGATTCGGCAGCGCCCTCGCCATCACCATCTCCTGGAGCGCCAACCACTCCATTCTCTGGGCCATCCTGCACGGGCTGTTCAGCTGGTTCTACGTCATCTATTACGCGATCCGCTACTGACCATCGGAGGGGCGCATGGCGAGGATGAAGAGCTACCGGCTCGATCGAGTGCTGGTCGAACAGGGTGAGGCGTACCCGGCCCAGTGGACCTTTGCCGGCGCCTCGATGAGCGGCACCGAGCAGTGGTACGGCGTCACCGACGGCAATTTTCCGAGGCACAACGCCTGGGAGTTCGTGTTGCGGCTCCCCAAGGCGGCGGGCGACCGCATCGAGGTCCGGCCGAGGAGCACGCCGAAGCTCAAGGTGTGGGAGGAACTGACCGACCGGTCCCTCACCTTCATGCGGGCGACGATGCCCGCGGCGCGGGGCAAGCGCTACTGCCTCGTGGCGCTGGCCGACTCCACTGGAGAGCGGACCAAGGACGTCGTCCGCACCGACGAACGGGACCGTCTCCCGAAGTGGTTCGACGCCGTGAGCCACCGCCTCCGCGCCAAGGAGAGCGTCCGCCGGACGAAGGGCACCGACGGAAGCGCCCTGGTGGCCCTCGTGCAGGAGGCCGACCATGAAATGATGATCCGGCTATTCTTCGCCATGAAGGTCTGGGTGCTGAAGGAAAAGTTCTCACTCTAGGAGCGTCCGATGGATCCGGTCTTTCTCGTCATGCGCCTGCTCCACGTCTGCTTCGGCGTCTTCTGGGTCGGCGTCATCGTGTTCGCCGCGACGATGCTAATGCCCAGCGTCCGCGACACCGGGCCGGACGGCGGCAAGGTGATGCTGGCGCTCCTCCGCCGCGGCTACATGACCATCCTGCCCGTGGCGGCGCTGCTCACCATCGTATCCGGCTTCTGGATGTACATGAAGCTGATGTCGACCATCGGCCCGGTCTGGGCCGGCTCGATGTCGGCCCGGGTGTACGGCCTCGGCGCCGCGGCGGCGGTGGTCGCGTACGGGCTCGGCTTCTTCATCATCCGGGCCAACGCGCTGAAACTGCGCGTCCTCATGGAAGCGCTCCCCAATACGCCCGAGGGCCCCGCCCGCGCGGCGCTCATGGAGCAGATGGCCGGGCCGCGCGCCCGGATGGCCGCCATCTCGCCCTGGGTCGCGGGGCTCCTCATCATCGCGACGATCACGATGGCGATCGGCAGGTACGTCTAGGCGTCCCCCCTCTCCACCTGGTGGAGAGGGGGACAGGGGGTGAGGTGAATCAGGCGGGGCAGCGGGCGGGAAAATGCGAGCGACGATGAGGATGACCATGCGGGTTCATGTTGTATTCCTGACGGCACTGGCCGCCTGCCACTCGGCGCCTCCGAACGATGCGGCACCGGCGATGTCGCCCGTGGGGGTCGAGTGGACCCTGACCTCGCTCGGCGGGCAGCCGGTCGGCAAGGGCGCCGGCGGCCGGCCCGCCACGCTGCTGCTGACGGACATCAGTTCCCGCGCGAGCGGGTTCGCCGGGTGCAACCAGTTCTCGGGCACCTACACCCTGTCCGGGACGTCGCTCGCCTTCGGGCCCCTGGCCCTGACCCGCATGGCCTGCGCCGACGGTGACGTCCTCGAGCGCAGCTACACCATGGCGCTCGAGCAGACCACCACGTTTAGGGCCACCTCGAAGCGGCTGGAGCTCCGGAAGGGCTCCGTCCTCCTTGCCACTTTCACCCGACCGTAGCCCTCCCGGGATGACGCCCTTCGCCGGCGACGATTCCCGCAACCCGCCGCCCCGGACGTTTCTGGACCGGCTGACCCGCCGGTACTCCCGGACGGCATACCTGATCGTCGTGCTATGCGTCTACGTCGTGCTGGCCAGCGCCCTCGCGCTGGCCCTGACACCGGCGGTGCTCTGCTGGCAGTGGATGGTGGCGTGGGGCACGGCGCGCTCCCCGCTGGCCGGGGCGTTCGCCGTCGCGCTTGCCTCCGCGGTGGCGTTCTTCGTCTTCGGCTTCGCCCTCCTAGTCGTGGTCTCGCTCTACAACTTCGTGCTCCCCACGAGGGTCCAGCCGTTCAAGGGGGGGTATTACACCCTTCGCGCCGCGCCCTGGCTCCTCCACAACGCGCTCTTCTACCTGGTGCGGTACACCTTCCTCCCCTTCGTCACCCTGACACCATTCGGCATCTGGTTCCTCAAGGCGATGGGCATGAAGATCGGCCGGCAAGCCTTCGTGAACACCGAGTACATTTCGGATCCACAGCTGCTCACGGTGGGCGACGACGCCGCGCTGGGGGGCAGTGTCCGGATCTGCGCCCATTTCGGCGGCGGCGGGCACCTGACCGTGGCGCCCGTGGTCATCGGCGCCCGCGCCACGCTCGGCCTGGCCGTGACCGTCATGGGCGACGTGGAAGTGGGGGCGGAGGCCACCGTCCTGCCGAACTCGGTGCTCCTGCCGGGGTCGCGTGTCGGACCGGGGGAGACGTGGGGTGGCGTGCCGGCGCGCCGGATCACGCGCGAGGAAATGGACTCGTTCAAGGAAGGAATCCGGGGGATGCAGCACCGATGAGCGCCGTCATGCTGGCGCCCGAACTGGAGGACCGTCTCGCCGCGCTCCGCGAGGCGGGGTGGGAGTTGTTCGACAAGTTCGACCACGAGGTGCGCGACCGGCGCTGGCATCCCTTCGTGGCGGCGAACTACGAGTCGGTGCTCGAGGCGCTCATCGCGCGGCGCGCGCCGGGGCTCACCTTTCTCGAGTGGGGCTCCGCCACCGGCGTCATCACCATCATGGCCGACCTGCTCGGCTACGAGGCGTACGGCATCGAGCTCGACGCCTCACTGGTGGAGACGGCACGCGCGCTGGCGGAACGGTTCGACTCGAAGGCGCGTTTCGTGGCCGGCAGCTTCCTGCCCGAGGGGTACGAGTGGAAGCCGCGCGATGGCGACGGCCGGCTCGGCACCATCGGGCAGGGGCGGTCGGGCTACCTGGAGCTGGGAAAGGCGCTCGATGAGTTCGACGT
This sequence comes from Gemmatimonadota bacterium, assembly GCA_022710485.1. GTDB lineage: Bacteria > Gemmatimonadota > Gemmatimonadetes > Gemmatimonadales > GWC2-71-9 > SPDF01. The sequence goes on from JAKLGU010000012.1 coordinate 34,229, forward strand.
CGTCTTCGGATACCCCTGGGCCGGGGAGGAGGCCATGATGCACGACCTCATGCGCTGCTACGGCGGCCGCGATGCCCGGCTGATGGTGCACGGCACCGACCGGGGCGTGGAGGTCTATCGGGACGGGAAGAAGGAAGACTGACCGGCCTCCCTGCCCCGCTGCCCCCCTGCCACGCCCCTACTGCCTCGTCGCCCGCGCTCCGCACATTCCGCCGGTCCCGATGTTCGGCCCCTCGATGAACCGCCACTGGCTCACCTGCGTGAACGAGTTCTTGTTCGGCGCCAGCTTCCAGGTGAAGTCCTCGCGGTAGGTGCTCCCCACCGGCCCTGCGATGAAGTAGCCCCGCACCTCGTAGGGGTTTCCCGGCACGGGCGCCGCGGTATAGGTGCTCGGGTCGCCGGAGCCTGGCGGGTCCTCGTCGTTGACGGTCACGGTGCCGCCCGCCACGGTCAGCGTCAGCGTGGCCTGGCCGTATTCGGGCGGCAGGCAGGCCCAGTACTGGTTGAACTCGCCGACCCAGTCGGCCAGGGTGCCGGTCCCCGCGCAGGGGAAGCTGAGCTGGGTGTCGGGGACCTCGGTCGAGTCCCCGTTACTGTCGACGTAGGTGGCGCCGGTCACCGTCACCGTGGGGGTGTTGGAGCGGAACTGCCAGGTCGAGCCGAGCGTTCCCTGCGCGTTCTCGAGCTCGAAGTGCGCGTCGCCGTTCAGGCTGTAGCCGCAGATATTGGCGACCGCGTTGGCGGTGCCGTCGGCCGGCTTCAGGAGGATCGGGCTCCCCACCGGCACCGTCAGCGTGGTCATCGTGCCCGTCACCCCCTCGACGAACGTCCCTGATCCGGTGGCCTCGCGGCCCGCGGCGGTGCGGACGAAGTCCAGTTCCCCCGCAAAATTCCCCAGGCCGCCGGCGGTGGTCAGCGTCAGGTCGAGGTGCCCCGCGAAGCCCGGCGCCGAGGCGGCCGGGTCGCCGTTGAAGGCGGCGGTGCCCGCCACCGTCGTCTCGTTCGAGCCGTTCCCGTCGCCGTCGATCGGGGCGCTGAAGGTGTAGGTGTTGGGGGCGCCGCTCGGGTTGAAGGTCAGGCCGGCCGCGCCCGGCGAGCCGGGATTCAGCATGAAGGGGATGATGGCCTCGAAGCCGGTCATCCGCGTCACGAGCAGCGTGCCACCGGTCTTCGCGTACGACGCCAGGGCCGTGGCGTTGGCCGGGAGGGGATTCGGGTCGGAATCGGAATCCGAACTGCACCCGACGAACGGTAGGGCCAGGACCGAGAGCATCAGGCGGCGCATGAAGGCTCCTCAGGTGGGGCGCCGCAGGCAGGCGGCGCGTTCGGCGCTACCTTACCCGCCGGTACCGGGGGCGTCAATAGGGGATGGAAGTGGCGCATCGCGAAATGTTCTGGGCTGTGTATACTCTTGGGGGAGGCTACCCAACCCTTCCCGAGACGGTCACCCATGGGACACCTGCTCAAAGAAATCCGCCACAACAAGCTCCTCTGGCTGCTGGCGTTCGTGCCGGTCCTCTTCCTCGCGGCGCGGGCCCGGCCCGATTCGCACACCACGCTCTTCGTCCTGTCGGTGCTGGCCATCGTGCCGCTGGCGGCACTCCTCAGCCACGCCACCGAGTCGGTCGCGGCCAAGACCGGCGATGCGGTCGGTGGCCTCCTCAACGCCACCCTCGGCAATCTCACCGAGCTCGTCATCGCGCTCACCGCGCTTCGCGCCGGGCAGTACGCGCTGGTCAAGGCCTCCATCGCCGGGGCCATCGTCACCAACACCCTCTTCATGCTGGGCGCCTCCTTTCTGCTGGGCGGCCTCAAGTACCGCACGCAGGACTACAACCGCGCCGGCGCGCGCTTCCAGGCCGCCCTGCTCTTCCTGGCCACCGTGGCTCTCTTCGTCCCCTCGGCCGTCGCCGACGTGGACTCCCCGGCCGGGGCGGCCTTCAGCCAGGACTTGAGCCTCGGGCTCGCGGTGCTGCTGATCGCGGCGTACGGCCTCGGCCTGGTCTTTTCGCTCAAGACCCACCGCGACTTCTTCGGCAGCGCACCGAACGACGACAAGGAGGCCCACGAGGAGTCGCTGCCGATCGGGGTGGCGCTGGCCACCCTGGCCGGGGTGACGGTGGTGGTAGCGCTGGTGAGCGAGATCTTCGTGGAGTCGGTCCAGGAAGCGGCGGTGACGTTCGGGATGACGCCGGCGTTCGTGGGGTTCATCATCGTGGCGCTGGTGGGCGGCGCCGCCGAGATGGCCTCGGCCTTTTCGGGCGCACGGAAGGACCGCCTGGACCTCAGCGTTGGCATCGCCCTCGGCAGCGCGGCGCAGATCGCGCTGTTCGTGGCCCCGGTACTCGTGCTGCTCAGCTACGTGCTCGGCCCCGCGCCGATGGACCTGCAGTTCTGGCCGGGGGCGGTCGTGATGGTGTTCATCGCCATGCTGGCCGCCACGCTGCTGACCAACACCGGACGCTCGGCGTGGTTCGGGGGCGTGTTGCTGCTGATGGTGTACGCCATCTTCGCCATGACCCTCTACCTGCTGCCGCCACTGGCACCCTGAGCCACGGGACACCCCTCCATGACCGCCTCCACCAAGGCTCCCAGGCGCGCCCTCGAGCCGATCGAACGGGTCTCCGAGGTCCTCTTCGGCCTGATCATGGTGCTGACCTTCACGGGCGCGCTCAGCGTGGCCGAGGCCGGACGGGCCGACGTGCGCGAAATGCTCATCGGCGCGCTGGGGTGCAACCTCGCCTGGGGCATCATCGACGCGGTGTTCTATCTCATGGCCTGCCTGGCCGACAAGGGACGCGATCTCGCGACCTTTCTTGCCGTCCGTCGGGCCACCGACCCGCGGGAGGCCCAGCGCCTCATCGCCGGGGCCCTGCCGCCGATCGTGACGTCGGTGATGGAGCCGACGGAACTCGCTTCCCTGCACCAGCGACTGAAGCAGCTGCCCGAACCGCCGGGGCTGGCCCGGTTGAGCTGGAACGATTGGAAGGGTGGTCTCGGCGTTCTGCTGTTCGTCTTCCTCACCACCTTTCCCGTCGTCCTCCCGTTCGTCTTCCTGCAGGACATCGCGCCGGCGCTGCGCATCTCCAATGCGATCGCCATCGCGCTACTGGCCACCTCAGGGGCAATCTTCGGACGGATCACCGGGCGGAGCCCCTGGGTGGCGGGCATCGGCATGGTCATCTTCGGCGCGCTATTGGTGGCGGTGACCATGGCGTTAGGAGGGTGAGGACATTGCGAAGCACCGCGCTGGCCCTGCTGGGCATCGTCGCTGCCGCCGGTTCCGCCACGGCCCAGGAGGCCTTCACCTGGTCCGCCTCGGCCTACACCTACCTGGTGCCCGACGACGCCGACTACGTCCTGCCGATCCTCACCGGGGACCGCGGCGCGCTGCATCTCGAGGGGCGCTACAACTACGAGGCGCTCGACGCCGCCTCGACATGGATCGGATACAACCTCAGCACCGGCCGCGATGTGACGCTCGACTTCACCCCGATGGTCGGCGGGGTGTTCGGCAGCACCACCGGCATCGCGCTCGGCTACGAGGGCACGCTGGGCTGGAAGAAGCTGGAGCTCTACAGCGAAGGGGAGTACCTCTTCGACGTCGAAAGCCCGACGGGCAACTTCTTCTACAACTGGTCCCAGCTGACCTACGCGCCGGCGGAGTGGGTCTTCTTCGGCGTGGTCACGCAGCGCACCCGGGTGTACGACACCGACCGGGACCTCAACCGCGGGCCATTTCTCGGGTTCGCGTACAAGGCGGTGAGCCTGACCACCTTCGTCATCAACCCCGACGACGCGGCGGCCACGGTGATCGTGGCGGTCGAGGTGGGGTTTTAGGCACTTTTCTGGTCATTTCTTGCTACAATTGACCAAATTTGATCATTTTCTGCCATATTTCACGCATTTCTTGTTGTCTTTCGCGGCTTCGCGCCTTCGCGTGAGGCCCAAGGTCAGCCCGGGTGATCTTGCCCTCAGTACGGTATTATCCCATATTACTACGTATGCCTAGGAAGCCTCCCATTGCCCGGATCTCCATCACCATCCCCGCGGACACCCTCAGGCTGGCGGATGAGCTCGCGGCCAAGCTGGACCGTCCCCGAAGCTGGGTGATTGGCGAGGCCGTCCGGCGGTGGCAGGCCTCGATCGAGGCCGAGACCCCCGTGCACCCAGCACCGGAGTGGGTGCCACCGCCGAAATCGAGTCGCCACGAGCAACTTCACTCCGACATGGCCCTTTCGATCGAGGCGAGGGTGGATGCTGCCGAAGATGCCAACCGTCTCGATCGCGAATTGCAGCCTCCATGTCGAGGGGTGCGGCTCACGCTGTTTGATCGGTATGAAGACTACCTCGACTGGAAGAAGTACGAAGGGATCATCCGGTGACCGGATATCGCACGACGCTCGCCAAGGTCTGCGCCGCGCTCAGTGAGGACAAGGCGCGGTACGTTCTGGCCGGCGGACGGGCGCTGCAGTTGTGGGGAAGCTCACGCGCCACTCGGGATATCGACCTTCTGATCGAGCCAATGCTGGAAAACGGTGCCCGGGTGGTATCGGCGCTTTCTCGCGTAGGCATCGCTACCGGTGGCGATTGGCTGGCGAGCGAGATGATCACCCGCCAGGTGACCACGATCGGAGACAACCCCAAGGTGGATGTCTGCACCGTGGCCTGGACCGTCCCCTTCCGAGAGGCCCTCGCCGGGGCGGTGCACTTCACACTCGAGGGTGTGGACATTCCGACGATGTCCATTGATCACCTGATCGCCTCGAAGCGAACCGGCCGTATGCAGGATGCCATCGACATTGACATCCTCGAGGAGATCCGCCGAAAGCGGGGAAGAGCATGACGGCCGTCACCGTCCGCGCGGTCCTCGCCGACATCACCACCCTCGACGTGGACGCCATCGTCAACGCCGCCAACGACCAGTTGGCGCCGGGCGGCGGAGTCTGTGGCGCTATCCACCGCGCGGCGGGGCCGGAGCTCGCCGAGGCGTGCTCGGCACTTGGTCCCTGCCCCGTCGGCGAGGCGCGCGTCACCCCCGGCTTCAACCTCCCCGCACGTTTGGTCATCCACGCCGTCGGCCCCAGGTGGCTGGGCGGGGACCAGGGGGAGCCGGAGCTGCTGGCCAGCGCCTATCGTGCCGCCTTCCAGCTCGCCAAGGAGAGTCGAGTCCGGAGCATCGCCTTTCCCGCCATCAGCACCGGCGTCTTCGGGTACCCGCTTCATCCGGCCACGGCCATCGCCGTGCGGGTGACGCGGGAGGTCGCGCCGGCGTCGGGGGTGGAGGAGGTGACGTTCGTCTGCTTCAGCGAGGAGGTGCTGGCGGCGTATCGGAAGGAAGGGGTCGGGGAGTGACAACGCGAACCCAGTTGACAAAGTCGCTATTTCAGATCGGCCTCACTTGCCATAAGCGCCTGTGGTGGGAGGTGCACGAGCCCGACGCTCCTGAGCTCGCGCCGGACGCACAGACACAATGGATGTTTCGTCAAGGGCAGGCGGTCACGGCCGCCGCCCGCCCTGCTGTGCCCAGCGCCCAGTACGAAGTCCCGTTGCAAACTGAGCACCTCTACGCTCGTGTCGACATTCTCGAGCCCAAGTCCGATCGATCGCACGCACTCATCGAGGTCAAGGGCAGCAACGACGTCAAGCCGGAGCACCTGTGGGATGTGGCCTTTCAGCGGCATGTTGCAGAGTCAGCTGGCGCCCAGATCTCTCAGAGTGAACTGATGTACCTGAATCGAGATTGTCGTCATCCGGAACTGGGCGCCCTGTTCATCCGGACAGACGTCTCGACCGAGATCGACCCCCTTGTCAGGGAAGTACCGGCCCGAGTGACGGAACTCCTTGACGTCCTGCACGGACCGCTGCCCGGCGACCGTCGGAACTCCAGCTGCGGTGAGTGCCCGTTCTACGATCGATGCTGGCCGCAGGGCCCATTTGCCGTGAATCGCTTCTATCGGATGAAATGGAGTGAAAAGCTCGCATTGGAACGGTCCGGCGCCATGGAGTTCTCAAGGGTGCCCAAGGGGACTCGGCTCACGTCCATCCAGCAGCGGCAGCAGAAGGCGGCCGACATCGGCCGCATGGTAGTCGATTCCACACTCAGTGGCGCGCTCGACGAGTGGAGTCACCCCCTGGTTTACCTCGATTTTGAGACAGTATCGTTTGCAATCCCGCGCTTCGTTGGGACGACGCCGTGGACCAAGATCCCTGTCCAGTACTCCGCACATCGCGAGGAAGGTGTCGGTCATCGACATGTCCACTTTCTCGCGGAGGGAAGCGAAGATCCTCGTCGCGCCTTGGCCGAGGCCCTGGTGGAGCACTGTGCCGGGGAGGGGGCCGTCGTCACCTATCACTCGAGTTTCGAGAAGAGTTGTATTCGGGGATTGGCTGCGGCCATCCCTGAGTTGGGCGATGAGCTCCAGCAGATCCACGACCGAGTAGTAGACCTCGAGCCGATCGTGGCCCATCACGTCTATCATCCCGACTTCAAAGGGTCATTCTCCCTCAAGGTCGTCCTTCCGACCCTCTGCCCGGATGTCACGTACGACGGACTCCCGATAGCCGATGGCGGCAAGGCTCAACTTGAACTTGCCCGTCTGCTCTACGGAGAATCCCCGGTCCCGACTCCCGAGCGAGAATCGCTCCGTGCGGCCCTGCTCGCCTATTGTGAACGGGACACGTGGGCGATGGTTGTGCTTCATCAGAGGCTGAGAGAACTCGCGGGCGGCCGAGGATAGTATTCATCGAAACTCTTGGTTTTCTGTCATTTTCCTTCATTTATCTACACTTTCTCGCCATTTTTCATCGTTTTCTGTCGATTTCTATGCCTCTTTCACGCCTTCGCGCCTTCGCGTGAGCCTCCAGGAAGGATGAATTCCACAAGATCCAAACTCAGCAAAACCCACAAAAATACATCACATTTGGCCATTTTCTGGCCCATTTGCGCGTTTTTCCATTGTTTCTGTCGTTTCTTCACTTCTTCGTGCCTTCGTGCCTTCGTGTGAGCCCCAGGCCAAGTCCCAGTCCCCAGTCCCCTCCCCCACCCTAGCCCTCCCCCGCCCGGCGCCACAACTTCATCCACGGTGCGAGTGGTAGATTCAGCAGGGAATTCGTTTCCCTGGTTTGCCGTTGCGCTCTTTGCGCCTCTTTGCGCCTTCGCGGTGAAACGCCTTTACCGCAAAGGCGCGAAGAGACGCGAAGGCCGCCAAGACAGGAGGAAATGTGGCCGAGCAGAAGACCAAGCCTACCAAGGCCAGCGTGGCCAAGTTCATCGCCGCCATTCCCGACGAACGCCGCCGCGCGGAGTGCCGCCAGCTCCTGAAGGTGCACAAGGCCGCCACCGGGAAACGCCCGGTCCTCTGGGGACCGTCCATCATCGGCTACGGCAAGTACCACTACAAGTACGCCAGCGGTCACGAGGGCGAGTGCTGCATCGCCGGGTTCTCCCCCCGAAAGGCAGCGCTCACGGTGTACATCATGGCGGGGTTCCCCGAGTACGGCCCGCTCCTGAAGAAGCTGGGACCCCACAAGAAGAGCGTGAGCTGCCTGTACCTGAAGAACCTCGACGGCATCGACCTCAAGGTGCTGGAGACGATGATCCGGAAGTCGGTGGCCGACGTGCGCCGCCGCGCGACGACGCTCTCCTCCAGTTGACCGCCGCAGGTCCCGCCCCGCTCCGCGACACACTCGACCGCGCCCGCCTCCCGGCGCGCGCGGCGTTCGTCGGCATCCTGCTGCTGGCCACCCTCTCCTCCTTCGATTTCAGTCCGGGCGGCGCTGATGTCGCCGCCCGGTTCGCGCGGGCCATGCAGCCACACGTCAGCGCGAGCGACGCCATCGACGCCCTCCGCAACCTGGCGCTCTTCGCCGGCTGGGGCGTGGTGTGGATGGCCACCTGCGGCCCAGCGCGCACGGCGCGGCAGCTGCTCCTGGCCATCCTCACCGGCGCGGCCATCAGCCTGGCCGTGGAAGGCGCCCAACTCTTCTCGGCGACGCGGAACGCCAGCGTCATCGACGTCCTGACCAACACGATCGGGACGGCGATCGGCGCCGTTGGGTTTGTCCTCCTGGTGCGCCTGGCGGCGGAGCTCCGCGGAAGGCGCTCTTTCATCGGGATTCCGGCGCTCACGATGGCGGGGGCGTACGGCTTCGCCTGCTTTCTCGAGGCGGCCGTCCCGCTCTTTCGACAGGAGGAGGTGTTCGGGGTGGCGGGAGGGCCGGTCGCCCGCCTCCGCATCGTGCTCGGAAGCTTCGAGTGGGGCTCCCTTCTCTCCTGGCCTATCGAGGACTTCTTCCTCTTCCTTCCGGCGGGTGTATTTGCCGTGGCGGCGCTGTCGGAGGCAGGCGCAGGGTACCCGGCCGCGGCTCGCCGCACCGCCGGCTTCGGGTTCGCGCTGGCCCTGCTCGCCGAATTGCTGCACGGCCCCAACGGCCAGCCGATCGTCGCCGGTGCCGTGCTCACTCACGCACTCGCAGTCGCGGCGGGCGCTCTCGTTGCGGCTCGATTGCTTCCCGCGTGGTCCCAAGCGCTCCGCGGCGCCGCGCGCCCTCGTTGGGTGCTGCGGCTCCTCGCCGTGCTCATCGCGCTCTGGGCGCTTCGGCCCTGGGTGCCGGAGTTCCTCCCGCTGTCCGAGCGACTGTCGGCCGACTGGTGGGTGCCGCTCGCCGCACTCGGTGGTCGAATGGAAGTGTTCAGCGTGGCGGACGTGGTGGGGCCCTTCTTCCTCTACTTCCCGCTCGGCGCGCTCCTCGCCGTCTGGCCCTGGCGTCGCCGGGGATGGATGGCCGACCTCTGGCCCGCCGTCTGGCTCGCCTTCGGGACCGAGGCGCTGCAGTTGTTCGTGGAGGGACGCTTCGTGGACGTGACCGACCCCCTGATCCAGCTGTCGGGGGCGGTGATCGGGTGGACCGTCATCCGGCGCGCCGGATACCGTCCGTATGGCGAGAGCGGAGGCTAGAAGAGCATCCCCGCGAGCGCCTTGACCAGTTCACCGAACGGGATCATGAAGAGTGCGAGCGGGGCGAGCGGGACCAGCGTCGCCGCCAGCACCTGGACGAGCGCCTCCCGGGTGACCAGCACGAAGGACATCGTCCGCACCACGTCGTACACCCCTCCCATGTCCGCCATTGACTGAATGTCGTGGCTCCCGAGGAGCGGCTCCGTCGGTTCATGCGGGGGCCGCACCCATTTCCTCTCGAAATCGTGGGCGTATCGCTGGGCCAGAGAGCCATAGTCGTGCACGCCCCGCCGCCAGGCTCGGCTCAGCTGGGGAGAGAAGAGGAGCAGGGGGCCGAACACCAGGGCAAGCATCAGCACCACGACCGCGATGATCTGGAACTTGTAGTCCAGCAGCACTCCCTGGCCGAGGAAGAGCCGGTGCGCAATCCACGCGGACACCAGCGCGCCGTGCGCCACCGCGAGCGGCGTGAACGCGAAGGTCGTGAGGGAGAGGAAACCGAGCCCGCCCACCCGGTCGGGATGCGTGGGGACGAGGCGCAGGTTGACGCTGGAGAGCTGGCGAAGGAAGCGCGCCCAGAGGAAGATGCGGTAATACCAGCGCACCATCAGGAATTGGGCGAGCGGCACGCTGACCAGGGCGTACCACCAGCCGGCGAGCGAGAGGCGGGATCCCGAGGCGTCCGCCACGGCGTACCAGGACGCCGCTTCGAAGGCCAAGGACTGCCGGAAGATCACCGCGATGCCGACCACGTACACGAAGGCGATCAGGCCCAGCTCGATCGGCACCGAGTTGCGCAAGCGGTAGGTCGAGGCCAGCGCCGCGTCGAAGCGCGGGCGGTCCTCGACCGACAGTAGATCCCGCTCCAGGAACTGCTGCGCCACGAGCCGGATCCGCGTGTGCACTCCGAGCTCCGCGCTCACCAGCAGCGGAATGAAGACCAGGAACCGGACGTGTGCCTCGATGTCGAACAGGAAGGGTGCCGCAGCCGCTGGCCCGAACGCATGCCCCTCCAGCAGCGACAGCAGGAGGAGCGGCAGCCAGGCGACCAAGGCGAGCACAAGAATCCGGCGGCGGGCCAGCTCCAGTGCGTCGCCTGTGAGGTGGAACTTGCGGAACAGCTGAAATAGTGGCCCGCCGAGGACGAGGGTGAAGTCGGCGGGATCCGCGGGCGGGAAGTTAGTGTGTACTGGGCGGCTCATGGCGACCACCACGGTTGTGGAATCGACGAATCGGCGGGCGAGGAGGCCCAGCCATACGCAACGCTAGGTTTCAGCCTGTGAAGCTACCCTGAAGCGACGGTGACAGCGACGACAAACCTGTGGAGACCCGCCCGTGACCCTCAAGCACGCCGACCTGATTCACCAGGGCCGCATCATCCGGCTCGAGCAGCACACCGTCGAGTTTCCCGATGGCAGCGAAGGGACGCTCGACGTGGTGCGACATCCCGGGGCGTCCGCCGTGGTGCCCCTCCTCGACGATCCGCGGTCGGCCGACCCCAGGGTCCTTCTGATCCGGCATTTCCGGCACGCCGCCGGGGGCTGGCTCTGGGAAATCCCCGCAGGGCGGCTCGACGCCGGGGAGAAAGAGCATCCGGAGCGGTGCGCGCACCGCGAGTTGAAGGAGGAGACCGGCTACACGGCCAAAACGATGACCCCGCTGCTCTCCATCGTCACCACCCCGGGCTTCTCCGATGAGGTCATCCACCTATATGTGGCGAGCGGATTGACCAACGGCGCCCACGCCCGGGAGGCGGACGAATTCATGGAATTGCACGAAATCAGGCTGTCCAAGGTCCGTAAAATGATACAAGACAACGAGATAACCGATGCGAAGACGCTGGTTGGCCTCCTGTTTGTACAATGTTACATAGCCGATACTTGAACAAAAGAGCGTGTTTGTATAAACTATCGGGCGTCAACATTGAACAATGTTGGCGCCTCGGTGTTTCCGGGGCCATCACACCACTAGCCGGACCGAGCTCCGGATGGAGATGGAACCGATGTCTGCCACCTCGCTGGCCTACGTTCCCAGCTTCACCGCCCAGACCGACACCAACGACCTGATCGCCGCGCACTTGGCCGGCGACGAGCGCGCCTTCACCCGTCTCGTCACCCGCTACCAGCCCCGGCTCGTCAACTTCGTCACCCGGATGATCCAGGACCGCGAGCGCGCCGAGGACCTGGTGCAGGAGGCCTTCCTCCGGGTCTATCGCCACCTCAATCGCTTCGACCCGAGCCGGAAGTTCTCCACCTGGGTCTATACCATCGCCTCCAACCTGGCGCGGAACGAGCTCCGCAACCGGAAGCGGAGCCCGCTCGTGCTCTACCAGACACTGGAGAGCACCAGCGACACCGGGGCCCCGATCGAGTTCGAGGACCCGGACAACCGCCCCGACGAGCTGTACCACCAGCGTCACCTGCGCGAACTGGTGGACGCCGCGGTGGACCGCCTCGGCGAGACCCACCGGAACGTCTTCGTCATGCGCGAACTCGAGGGGAAGAGCTACGAGGAGATCGCCGAGCTCACCCGCACCAACCTCGGCACGGTCAAGAGCCGGCTCAACCGGGCGCGGGCGGCGTTTGCGGAGGAGATTGGGCCGCACCTCAGCTAGTCAGCGGGAAAGCGGGGAAGCGGGGAGGGGAAATCTTCCCCGCTTCCCCGCTTCCCCGCCTATCTTTCCCGCAATGCCCACCCACACCTACGGCACCTTCACCAAGGCCCTCGCGGCCGGGAAACTCGAGCCCGCCTACTACTTCCTGGGCGCCGAGAACGTGCTGAAGGACGAGGCGACCACCGCCCTCCTCGACAAGGTGCTCGACCCCGGGCTCCGCGACTTCAACCTCGACATTCGCTCCGCCCAGCAGCTCGAGCCCGAGGACGTCCTTTCGCTCTGCACCACCCTGCCGATGATGGCCGACCGCCGCGTGGTGGTGGTCCGCGACGTCGAGGCGTGGAAGCGGAAGACTCGCGGCAAGAAGGCCGTCCTCGAATACCTCCAGAAGCCGATTCCCGAGACGCTGCTCGTCCTGGTGCAGGGCGCCGCCAGTGAGGCGAAGGACGACAAGCCCGACGCCGACCTCGCCAAGCACGCCTACACCATCGCCTTTGCCGAGCTCACCGTGGAGGAGGCGACCCGCTGGGTGGCCCGTGAGGCCAAGGGGATGGGCATCACCTTCGCCCCCGGCGCCGAAGCGCACCTCATGCGGACCGTCGGCACCGACCTCGGCGCCCTCCGCTCCGAACTCCAGAAGCTCCACGGCCTGGCCGACGAGGGCCCCGTCACCCTTGAGCGCTTGGGCGACATGGTCGGCGTGCGCCACGGCGAGACCCCCTACGACTGGCGGAACGCCGTCATGAACGGCGACACCGCCACCGCGCTCCGCCTCACCCCCGTTGTCCTCTCCCAGACCGGCGTCACCGGCGTGCGCCTGGCCCAACTCCTCGGCACCGCCCTGGTGGCGACCGCGGCCACGCGCGCGCATTATGACAGGAAGGTTCGCGGCCGCTCCCTCAACACCGCGGTGTGGACCATGATCAAGACGGCCCGCCCCGCCGGCCTCGGCCAGTGGGGCGAAGAGGTCGAGAACTTCTGCCGCTGGGCGGAGCGCTGGACCCAGCCCCGGCTCCGCGCCGCCCTCAAGGCCACGCTCGACGCCGACCGCTCCAGCAAGAGCACCACGATCACCGACGATACGGGGATCGCCCAGGAATTGGTCCTGAGGGTTGGGGTGAAGCAGGACTGACTTGGACCACCGCCTGGCGTGCCCCCTCTCCACATGGTGGAGAGGGGGACAGGGGGTGAGGACTTTCGTGTTTTCGTGTTTTCGTGTTTTCGTGGATTCAGTATCGGGAGTAACCGTGAGATTCCTGTTGAGCCTGGCGTTGCTCATCGCCTGCGCCACTTCTGCGGCCCCTGCCCAAACCGACGCCCGGCTGAAGTCCGCCGTACAGCTGGCCGCTGAAGGGCTGCCCGACTCCGCCACCGCCATCGTGAACGGGCTCCTGGCCGTCACGCCGGTGAGCGATCCGCTCTACCCCGAGATCCTCTACACCCAGGGCTCGATCGCGCGCACCACCACCGAGATGCAGCGCGCCTTCCAGAAGGTGGCGGTGGAGTACCCCAACAGCCCCTGGGCCGACGACGCCCTGCTCCGGTTGGCGCAGATGGACTTTGCCGCGCGCAACTATGCCGGTACCGTGCGCGGCGTGGAGCAGATCCGTGGCAATGACCCCTCGAGCCCGCTGATTCCCGCCGCGGCCTATTGGGCGGCGCGCGCCGAGTTCGAGCAGGGGAGGACCGCCGAGGGGTGCGCCTGGATCACGCGCGGCCTGGCCAGCGAGAGCGCCGACGTCGAGGCGAAGAACCGCCTCGAGTTCCTCCAGGGCCGCTGCGTACCCGGTGCAAACGACTCCGGCCCCCCTGCCCCGCTGCCCCCTGCCCAGCCAGCCGCAGGCTCCTGGGGCGTCCAAGTCGCCGCCGTCTCCTCGCAGGCCTCGGCCAACAGCGTCCTCGCCGACCTCAAGGCGATGGGGCTGAGCGGCACCGCGGTCCAGGAGAGCGGCAATCTGTACAAGGTCCGGGTGACGGGGCTGTCCTCGCGGGCCGCCGCCGATTCGGCGGTCGTCCGCATCAAGGCGAAGCTGGGCGGCAGCCCCTTCGTGCTGGCGCCCTAGGACCCGCCCGTGGCCGATCCGCTCAACTCGCCGCTCATGCTGCAGTACCGCGACATCAAGTCGCGGCACCAGGACGCGATCCTGTTCTTCCGCATGGGCGACTTCTACGAGATGTTCTTCGACGACGCCGAACGCGCCGCCAAGCTGCTGAGCATCACGCTCACCAGCCGCGGCGACGGCATTCCGCTCGCCGGGGTGCCAGTCAAGGCGGCCGCCGAGTACCTGCGGCAACTCGTGGGCGCGGGGCTCCGCGTGGCCATTTGCGAGCAGGTCGAGGACCCGAAGCTGGCCAAGGGGATCGTCCGCCGCGAGGTGATCGAGACGATCACGCCGGGCGCGCTGCTGGAGGAAGGGTGGCTCGCAGGGGGGCGGAACAATTATCTGGTCGCAGTCGCTATGGGGGCGGGAACGCGGGGAAGCGGGGAAGCGGGTGTGGCTGCCGTCGATCTCTCGACCGGCGAGTTCCTACTGGAGACCCTGCCGACTGGGGCGCTCCCAGAGGCGCTGAGCCGGCTGGCGCCGGCGGAGGTGGCCCTTCCCGCCGACGCCGAGCTCGACCTCGACGACGGCGTCATGCGCACCGCGCGCGAGCGCTGGGAGTTCGACCCGGCACTGGCGCGCGAGGAGCTGGCGCGCCGCTTCAACCTCGCCTCCCTCGACGGCCTCGGCCTCGGCCCCGCGGACGACCCCGCCATCGGCGCCGCCGGCGCGCTCCTTCGCTACCTCTCCGAACTCCAGCCCGGCGGTCTCAAGCACCTCGCGCGCCCCACGGTGCGCCGCGCCGACGGCCATCTCTGGCTCGACGAGATGACCCGCCGCAACCTCGAGCTCGTCGAGCCGCTCCGCGCCGGCGCCCGCGGCGTCACCCTCCTCGAGACGATCGACGCCACCGTCACACCGATGGGCGCCCGGCTGCTTCGCGCCTGGCTCCTCAGTCCCCTCTCCGACGTGGCGCGCATCGAGGAACGGCTCGACGCCGTGGCCGCACTGGTGGACGACACCCGCGGCCGCGCGCGGCTCCGGGAGGCGCTGGAGGGAGTGCGCGACATCGAGCGGCTGGCCGGACGCGCCGCAGCCGGCCGCGCCACCCCCCGCGAGCTCGGCGCCCTGCGCGATTCCTTCCTCCGCCTCCCCGATGTGCTCGAGGGGCTCCGCGGGCTGGCGCGGCGCGAGGGCAGCGCCGCGCTCGTGGCCACGGAATCGGCGTTCGACCTGCTCGCGGATCTGGGGCAACTCCTGGCCGGCGCGCTGGAGGAGCGGCCACCGGCCACCCTCGCCGAGGGCGGCGTCATCCGCCGCGGCTACGACGCCGAACTCGACGAAAGCCGGGACCTCCGCGACGGCGGCAAGCAGTACATCGCGGCGCTCCAGCAGCGGGAGCGGGAGCGCACCGGCATCCCCTCGCTCAAGGTGGGCTACAACAAGGTCTTCGGGTATTACCTCGAGGTCACCCACGCGCACACTGGCCGGGTGCCGGCGGACTACGAGCGCCGCCAGACCCTCTCCGGCGCCGAGCGCTACGTCACCCCCGAGCTCAAGGAATACGAGAGCAAGGTGCTCTCCGCCGAGGAGCGGATGGGCTCGCGCGAGTCGGAGCTGGTGGCCGCGCTCCGCGACCGCGTCGGCGGCGACGTGGCCCGCATCCAGCGCACGGCGCAGCTGCTGGCCCGCCTCGACGTCTGGGCTGCGCTCGCCGAGCGGGCCGTGCACGGCCGGTACGTCCGGCCGCGCATCACGTCGGGGTTCGCCCTGACGCTCACCGCCAGCCGGCACGCCGTCATCGAGCGGATGATGCCGCGCGAGGCCTTCATGCCGAACGACGTCCGCTTCAGCGAGGCGGAGCGGCTGCTCCTGGTGACGGGTCCCAACATGGCGGGCAAGAGCACCATCCTCCGGCAGATCGGGCTCTGCGTCGTGCTGGCGCAGATGGGGGCCTTCGTGCCCGCCGACGCCGCCGAGATCGGCGTGGTGGACCGCCTCTTCACCCGCGTCGGCGCCAGCGACAACCTGGCGCAGGGCCAGAGCACGTTCATGGTGGAAATGGCCGAGACCAGCGCCATCCTCCACAACGCCACCGCCGCCTCGCTGGTCCTGCTCGACGAGATCGGCCGCGGCACCAGCACCTACGACGGCGTGGCCATCGCCTGGGCGGTGAGCGAGCACCTCCACGACCGGGTCGGCTGCAAAACGATGTTCGCCACCCACTACCACGAGCTGATGCAGCTGCCCGAGCGGCTGGCCCACGCCCGGAACCTCAACGTGGCCGTGCGGGAAACCGGGGAAACGGTAGTATTTCTCCATCGGCTCGAAGCCGGCGGCACCGACCGCTCGTACGGAGTCCACGTGGCGCAACTCGCCGGCCTGCCCGACGCCGTCGTGGCGCGCGCCCGTGCCGTGCTCGGCACGCTGGAAGGGACGCACCGCGTCGTGCCAGGCGCGCCGCCGGCCGCCCCCGACCCGACGCAGCTCCCGCTCTTCGGCGAGGCCGCGCCCCACCCGGCGCTCGAGGCGCTCCGCGCGCTCGACGTGTCGAACATGACGCCGCTCGAGGCGTTGAACCGGCTGGCGGAGTTGCAGGGCAAGGCGGGCAAGCGGGGAAGCGGGAAAGCGGGACAGTAGGGGCGCACCGCGGTGCACCCGCCATTTCGTGGTTTCGTGCTTTCGTGAATCCAGTTCCTGGAGCGTTGATGCATCGAGTCACTGTGCTGGCCGTCGCGTTGCTCGTCCTCGCCTGCCAGAAGGACCAGGGCGCCATCATCAAGCTGCCGGAGGGCACGCCGCCGCCGGTGGACCAGCCGCGCGACCTCCCGCCGGTGGCGCTCAACGCCCAGACCCCGGTGGAGTACCCGCCGGCGCTCTTCGACCAGGGCATCGAGGGCACCGTGATCCTCCGGCTCTACGCCGACACCGCCGGCGCCCTGGTCAACGACTCGACGCGCGTGCAGGAGTCGAGCGGATTCCCGGCGCTCGATTCGGCGGCGGTGGCGGCCGCGCCGAACCTGCGCTTCGCGCCAGCGCGCCATGACGGCAAGCCGGTGGCCGCGTCGTTCCTGCAGCCGATCTATTTCCGCCATCCCGGTGTCGGAGGGACCACGCCGTGACGCACCCGCACCTCACGCCCTACGACAACGTCCTCGACACCATCGGCTGGACCCCGCTCATCCGGCTGGGACGGGTGGGCGCCGGCGTCCGCACCCCGGTGTACGGCAAGGCGGAATACGCCAACCCCGGCGGGTCGGTCAAGGACCGGATCGGGCTCGCCATCATCGAGGACGCCGAACTCCGGGGCGAGCTCAAACCCGGCGGCACCATCGTCGAAGGTACCAGCGGCAACACCGGCGTCGGGCTCGCGGTGGCGGCGGCGCTGAAGGGGTACCGCTGCATCTTCACGATGCCCGACAAGATGTCGCAGGAAAAGGTGCGGCTCCTCAAGGCGTACGGCGCGGAGGTGGTGATCACGCCGACCGCCGTGCCGCCCGACCACCCCGACAACTACGTCATGAAGGCCAAGCAAATCGTCAAGGACACACCGGGCGCCGTGCTGGCCAACCAGTTCTACAACCCGGTCAACCCCGAGGCGCACTACCGCACCACCGGGCCCGAGATCTGGGAACAGACCGGCGGGCGGGTCACGCACTTCGTCGCCGGCGCCGGCACCGGCGGGACGGTGAGCGGCGCCGGGAAGTACCTCAAGGAGAAGAACCCGAAGGTCCGCGTCATCGCCGGCGACCCGGTGGGCTCGCTCTACTCCGGCTGGGCCAAGACGCGCACCATGGGCGAGGGGGCGCCGTACAAGGTCGAGGGGATCGGCGGCGACAAGATCCCGACCACCATCCTCCTCGAGCACATCGACGAGTTCCGCCAGCTCGGCGACCGGGAGTCCATGGCCATGGCGCGGCGCCTGGCGCGCGAAGAGGGCATGCTGGTGGGCGGGTCTGCCGGGCTCAACGTGGCCCTGGCGCTCCAGGTGGCGCGCGAGGTGGACGACCCCGACGCCTGCGTCGTCACGATCCTCTGCGACACCGGGGAGCGTTACCTCAGCAAGCTCTTCAACGACGAATGGATGCAGGAGAACCAGCTCCTCGAAGTCCCGCGCGTCACCGTGGCCGAGCTCCTGGCCCGGCGGCAGGGAAACCATCCCGCCTTGGTGAGCTTGGCCCCCGCGGCGCAAGTGCGGCAGGCGCTCGGCCTGATGAGCACCTGGGGCGTGAGCCAGATTCCGGTGCTGGAGGACGGCCGCTCGATCGGCACCCTCACCGAGGGCACCCTGATGACCCGCGCGCTGGCGCAGCCGGCGCTCCTCGACCGCCCGGTGCGCGAGGTGATGGAGGCCTCGCTCCCGGTGGTGGACGCGAGCTTCGCCTCCGACCGGCTGGCCCCGATGCTCACCCGCGAGCTTCCCGCCGCTCTGGTCGAGCAAAACGGCAAGCTGATCGGCATCGTCAGCCGGTACGACGTGCTGCGCGAAATGATCGGAGCGCGCTAGGACGTCCCCCCTCTCCACATGGTGGAGAGGGGGACAGGGGGTGAGGACTGCCGGCGTTTGGGACAGGGGGTGAGGACTGCGGGAGAGGGGGACAGGCGGTGAGGTGAAACCGCGGCTTCAGCCGCGAGCTCGAACGGGAGACGAATCGGCTGTGAAAGTCACGGTATTGACCGGCGGAACCAGCAGCGAGCGCGACGTGGCGCTGGCGAGCGCGGTGCAGGTCGTCGCGGCGCTCCGGAAGTGCGGCCACTCGGTGGCGGTGGTGGACACCGCCCGTGGGTACATCCCCGAGGCCGACGAGGCGCGCGAACTCGGCGGCACGGTGGGCGTCGCCCCGCCCTCGATCGAGAAGCTCCGCTCCCTCGAGCGGGGGCTCCTCGTATCCGGCCTCGGCGACCTGCAGGTCGTCCGGAACGCCGAGGTCATTTTCCTGGCGCTGCACGGCGGCACCGGGGAAGACGGCACGCTGCAGGCGCTCCTGGAAATCATCGGGGTCCCGTACACCGGCAGCGGGCCGATGGCGAGCGGCATCGCCATGGACAAGGACATCTCCAAGCGGCTCTTCAAGTCGGCCGGGGTGGCCACCGCCGACTGGGCCATGGCACCGATTTCGCTAACGGAAGTCCAGAGGCGCTTCGGCTGGCCGGTGGTGGTCAAGCCCTCCAAGCAGGGCTCGACGGTGGGGCTCAGCGTGGTGCGGAAGGCGTCGGAACTGGAGGGGGCGGTGGCCCTGGCCGCGAAGTACGACGACGAGGTCATGATCGAGGCCTTCGTGCCCGGCCGGGAACTGACCGTGGGCGTGCTCGACGACCAGGCCCTGGCGGTCGGGGAAATCATCCCCCAGCACGAGATCTTCGACTACGAGTGCAAGTACACGCCGGGGATGTCGGAGGAGATCTTCCCCGCCGACCTCTCCCCGGCCCTGACCGCCGATTGCCAGCAGCAGGCCCTGGCGGCGCACCGGGCACTCAAGCTCGGGGGGTACAGCCGGGTGGATTTTCGCTTGACACCGGAGGGATCGCTCTTCTGTTTAGAGGTGAACACCCTCCCCGGCATGACCGCCACGAGCCTGCTCCCCCAATCGGCCCGGGCGGTGGGGATCGAATTTCCCGAGCTCTGCGACCGGATCTGCCGGTCGGCCCGCATCCTGGGGTCCGCCCCGACGGAGTGACATGAGCATCTACGGCCTTCCGCGTCCCACCCCGTGGGTCTGGCGACTCATCATCGCCAACGCGGTCGTGTTGCTCCTGCTCACCGCCCTGCTGCCGGCGCTGGTGCCCTCCCTAGTGTTTCAACCGGACGTCGTCTACGCGTTCCGGCACCCCTGGACCTTTCTCAGCTACATGTTCGTCCACGCGGGCCTCTGGCACCTCGTGTTCAACATGCTCATCCTGTATTCGCTGGGGACGCGGGTCGAGGAGCGGATGGGCAGCAAGACCTTCATCCTCTTCTACCTCTACTGCGGCCTCGGCGGGGCGCTCTTTTCCCTGGGACTCGCCGCCCTCCAGCCCGGCGCCGTCGCCGGAGCCTCGGCCGCCGTCCTCGGCGTGGCGGTGGCATACGCCGTCTTCTGGCCCGATGCCGAGCTGATGGTGTTCCCCCTCCCCTGGCCCATCCGGGCGCGGACCCTCGTCATCGCTCTATTGGCCCTCGACGTGGTGTTCGGGCTCCTCAATCGGGGCGACGGCGTGGCGCACATCGCCCATCTGGGCGGCGCCGCCTTCGGGTTCCTCTTCTTCCGCCTCCAGTTGCTCGCTGGGCCGACCCGCTCGGCGCGCCCCCGCGTGGCGGAGCGCCCAGTGATGGTGCCGTCGGGTACCCGCAAGGCGGAGCAGGCCGACACGCCGGTGCCCCGGCCGCGGCGGCGCATGGAACAGGAACAGGATTTCATCACCGTCGAGACCGATCGGCTGCTCGACAAGATCAGCCGCCAGGGAATCGCCAGCCTCACGCCGGCGGAGCGCAAGTTCCTCGACGAGGTCTCGAAGCGAAAGCGGCACTAGCGCGCCTGCGCTTGACATTGCGCGGCGCTTCCCTCCCCGCTTCCCCGCGTTCCCGTCGTTTCGTTGTCAACCCACTTGCATCGCGCGCCAATGTTTCCTATTCTGGCGCGTGCTCATTAATCTCGTCCCCGATTTTCTCTCCGTACTTGCCGACGCCAGCCCCGAGGCGGCCTGGCAGCGATACTTCGAAACTCACAGCGCCGTCCTGACCGCCTACTGGCGGAATTACGTGCTGGAACCCGGCTCGCCTGCCGCGTCGGAGGTGGTGCGCACCGCGCTGGCAGCCGACCGCAGCGATTTGCACGCGCTGCTCGCCGGTGTCGATGTCGTGCGCATCGTCGAGGAGACACTGGCCCGCGCGGAGGAGGTCCTCCAGGTCGACCGGCCCACCGACTGCTATCTCATGGTCGGGATGGGTGGTGCCAACGCGGGTGAACTGGTCGTCGGCGGCCGTGGCGTGGCGTTCATCTGCCTCGAGCACTTCACCGGCCGCGCCAATCCCCAGACCTACGGCCTCGGCCTCACGCCCGACCTCATTCCCCTCTGGGTCGCCCACGAAATGGCGCACACCGTGCGCTACACCTCCGCGGCCAGCCGCAGCGACCTCCGGCGCCTGGTGGCCGATGCCGGCGGGTACTACGACTACTGGGAAACGGGGCGGCGGGCCACGCTGCGCGAGTTGCTGGTCAACGAGGGGCTGGCTGTCCGCGCGGCTGAGGCGGTGGCTCCCGGGTTCCGGCTCAGTGACTATTTCGGATACACCCGGCGCCAGTACCATCGGCTCCGCGAGCTGGAAGCCTTCCTGACCCGCGCCGTGGCACCCGACCTTGACCGGACCGCGCTCGGCCTCCGACTCCGGTATCTCTCCGGCGGCATGAGCCCGGCCGCGCGGCTGGTCCAGGGCAAGGTCGTTCCCGAACGGAGCGGCTATTACCTCGGCCATCGCATGACCGAGGCCCTGGTTCGGCAGCACGGCATCGCCGCGGCGCTGCGCGCCCCCGCCGAGGACGTCAAGGCGGCGGATGAAGCGGCGAGAGGGGTGGCATGACCGGGGAGCGGCGGGGAAGCGGGGAAGCGGGGAGGGGAGGAGGGCCCAATCCCGTCGTCATCACCATCAAGCCGTCGGGAAGTATCAGCATCGAGGGTGAGGTCGTCCTGCAGGATCGCGACGGTAACCTCATCCCGCGGCCGGTCGAGAAGCGCCCCGGCATCGTGAAGCTCTGCGGCTGCGGACACTCGAAGACGCACCCGTTCTGTGATGGAACACATAATGAGTGCAAGGAGAGGCCGCCCTATCCTGTCTGACGTTTCCCCGCTACTTCCCCACGCAGAAGCTCCCGAACACCCGCCCCAGCACCTCCTCCACATCCACCACGCCGATCAACTCCTCCAGCGCCCGCGCCGCCTCGCGCAGGTGATGGGCCGCCAGCACCGGTTCCCGGTCGTCGGTCAGCTGTGCTTCAGCCTCCCGCAGCGCGTCCCGGGCCCGGGTCAGGGAGATGCGATGCCGCTCTCTCGTGAGCCCCGGTTCGAGGTCGGCCATGGAGGCGTGGGCGCCGAACGCCGCCCGGACCACCGCTTCCTTCAGCAGGTCGAGGCCTTCGCCGGTGAGAGAGGAGGTGCGGAGCAACGAGGCGGGGACGCGGGGACGCGGGGAGGTCGACAGGTCGGCCTTGGTCTGCACGAGGATCACGCTCCCCGACAGCGACTCGAACTCACTCTCGCGTCCCCGCTTCCCCGCCTCCCCGCCTTCCGCCTCGCAAGCGACGACCACCTCCGCCGCCTCCACATACCGCCGGCTGAATCCGACGCCCAGCTGTTCCGCCTCGTCCGCCGACTCCCGGAGCCCCGCGGTGTCCACCAGTCGGATGGGCCAGCCGAGGAAGGTAGTGTGGGCCTCGATGGCATCGCGGGTGGTGCCTGGACTCGCGGTCACGATGGCGCGGTCGGCGCCGAGGAGGGCGTTGAAGAGCGAGGACTTCCCGACATTCGGCGGACCAGCCAATACGACGAGCGCGCCGGCGCGGAGCCGCTCTCCCGCCGGCGCGGTCGCGAGGAGGCGGGCCACCTGCTCCCGGATCTCCTGAATCCGCGCCGCGATCCTGGCCGGCTTCACCGGGCCGTCGTCCTCGCCAGGGAAGTCGATGTCGTACCCCAGCAGCGCCTCGGCGTCGAGGAGCGCACTGCGCAGGTCCGCAAGCCGGCGCGACAGGCCGCCATCGAGCTGGTGAAGCGCCTGCCGCGCCTGTGCCGCCGCCGTGGCGTCGATGAGATCGCCGACCGCCTCCGCCTGCAGCAGGTCCATCCGGCCGTGCATCACCGCTCGTCGGGTGAACTCCCCGGGAAGCGCGGCCCGGGCTCCGGTTGCCAGGAGCGCGCTCACCAGGCGGATGGGGACGACGAGGCCACCGTGACAGGAGAACTCGACGAGATCCTCCCCGGTGTAACTGTTCGGGCCCGGAAAGACAGTGTAGAGCCCCCGATCGATCAGCGTCCCGTCACCACCGACGAACGCGGCCAGGTGCGCGGTCCTGGGAGGCACAGCCGTGAATGTCGGAATTACCCGCGCCGCCACCACGAAGGCGTCCCGCCCCGACAGGCGCACGACGGCCAGCGCGGAGCGACCCGGAGGCGTGGCGAGCGCCGCGATGGTGTCGGAGAACATGGGAGGGAAACTAGTACAGAGGCCTGAGGGCTGGAGACGGAGGACTGGGGACTGGTACGCGTCGCTTCAGGCTTGACCTGCGCGCCCCTCGACCAGCCTGCTCCTCGGGCGCTGGCGGAACGAGCAACACCGGATCGGGGACGGGATGTGGTCGTCGGGGTCGTCGGCTCCGGAAGTTCTCTAACCCCGCCCCTCCACTCCCGTGCGAACTTCCTGCGCCGACGATCCCCTTCCTCCCACATCACCAACCGCTTGTTGCTCCCGTTCCAGGCCGGCGAAGGGAATGGTCCGGAGGGCCGTCAGTTCGCGTCCCCCGGAGCGACCGGGGCGCGGAGGGGGCGCGAACTGGGTTGGCCCGGAGGACCATCCCGAGCCGGCCGACTGGCTAGCGACCTACTTCTTCTTGGGTGTGCCTTCGCGGAGCGCGTTCAACTTCATCCGCTCCTGGCTGATCAGCCACTGCTGCGGAATGCTGGCGATGTTGCTCACCGCGTAGTACAGGTTGAGCCCCGAGGCGAAGTTCAGGAAGAGCACCGTCATCATGACCGGCATCACGTACATCATCATCTTCATCTGCGGGTTCGGCGGGATGCCGCGCTGACCCATCTTGGTCAGGCCGAACATCGACAGCCCCATGATCAGCGGGATGATGTAGAGCGGGTCGTGCTGCGACAGGTCGGGCAGCCACAGGAACGACTGGCCCCGCAGCTCGATCGTGTTCTGGAACACGAAGAAGAGCGCCAGGAGCACCGGCATCGGCAGGAGCATCGGCCAGCACCCGCCCAGCGGGTTCACGCCGTGCTCCTTGTAGAGCTTGAACATCTCCTGCTGGAGGCGGGCCGGGTCTTCCTTGTACTTGTCCTGGATGGCCTTGAGCTCGGGCTGGATGGCCTGCATGGCCATCGTCGAGCGCATCGCCTTCTGGTTGAGCGGCCAGAGGATGATCCGCACCAGGATCCCGAAAAGCACCAGCACCAGGCCGTAGGCCAGGTGCAGGTTCTGGTGCATCCAGACCAGGAGCCAGCGCACCGCCACCGCCACCGGCCGAATGATCGTCCGGAATCCGGGCCAGCCGTAGGGGTTCACGTCGTCGAAGTCGTGCCCCACCTTGGCCAGCCGGGAGTACTCCATCGGCCCGGCGTACAGCTCGTAGCGGAAGTCACCGGCGGCGGGGAGCAGGAGGCTCGCCCAGATGGACGCCTCGTACGCTTTCTTCTGGCCTGCCTGCGGCAATGGGCGCACCGACAGCCCGCCGACCGGCGCCGCGCCCGTCTCGAAGGCCAGGACCGCCGTCACGAAATACTTCGACTTGACCGCCACCCACTCGAACGGGCCGCTGACCGCCGCCACTTCGGCGGTGTCGAGCGACTGGAACGACTTGAACTTCGTGCTCTGGGACTTCGTCACGAACCCCATCGACCGCTCGTTCTCGACCAGGTTCGCCTCAGTGTTGGCCAGCCCCGGGCCCATCCCCACCAACAACAGGCCGCCGTTTGGCCCCACACCGCTCACCGAGCCGACCACGCCGATCTTGTAATCGTCGGGCCGGAAGGTGTACGCGAGGTTGACCGTGACGTCGCCGCGGGTCGAGGTGAGCTCGACCGTCATCGGGACGTCGGTCGACATCTCGGTCGCCGACGTCTCGAAGATCCAGTCGTCGAGCCGAAGCGTGTCCGCGCCGACCACGAGCCGCAGCCCCATCAGCTCCGAGCCGGGGAGGGTCAGGTTCACCGGCCGGCCCTTCTGGCCGGGCGCCTGGTCGAGATAGTGCTCGAGTGCCGCGGTGACCAGGCGGCCCCCCCGGGTGGAGATCCCGTACGTGGCCAGTGCGGTGTGAATCAGGACGGTGTCTTCGGGAGTGGCCTCGGCGGGACCGGCAACCGATGGCGGGAGGGCGGCCGCCGCGCCAAGGTCGGGCGCCGGCGCGGGCACGGGGGCCACGGTGGCGACGGAATCGGCGGGAGCCGACACCGGCGCCGGCGGCTTCTTCATGAGCACGGCCGGGGCCATGACGATGAGCGTCATGAGCGCCATGGCCCAGATGAAACGACGATCCATGGTCAGGTTACCGGATCAGGGAACCGGGTCATACCCACCGGGATTGAACGGGTGACAGCGGACGAGGCGCCTAGCGCCGAGCCACATCCCCTTCAGCGCGCCGTACTTCGAGACCGCCTCCAACGCGTACTGCGAACAGCTCGGCGAGAACCGGCAACTCGGCGGGAGGCCCGGGCTGATGAACTTCTGGTAGCCGCGAATCGGAAGCAGGACGATCCGCCTTGGAATCTCACGGAGCCGCATCGGAACCCCCGGCGACCGCCTCGCGCCAGGCGTGCATTTCAGACCGCAGCGCCGCAAAGGGGGCGGCGTAGGCCTCGCGCCGAGTGCGCACCAGCAGGTCGAAAGGGGGAATCACCCCCTGGACCTCTCGCCGCCACAGCTCCTTCAGGCGCCGGCGCAAACGATTGCGGGCCACCCCCGTGGTTTGGTACTTCGGGACGATGAGTCCCAGCCGGGGAAGGCCCGCCGCGTTGTCCATCCAGAGAAACTCCAAATGTCCCGTACGCATCCGGCGGCCTGTTGAGAGCAGTCGGCGGATGTCCGACGATTTCGCGAGCCGCCTGGCCCGCGGAAATCGTTCACTGGACGTCAGGAGCCCCCGTGCTTCGACGGAAGGCTGACCGTCAGCGACTTCCGACCCTTCTTCCG
>JAKLGU010000013.1 GCA_022710485.1 Gemmatimonadota bacterium
AACCAGCGCATGCAGCGGACGAAGGCGCGCTGGTGCTGGCAGCCGCCACGCCGTACGTTCTAACCGAGGACGGCGCGGCGGCTGCCGCGCAGCGCCCTCGCCGCTGATGCGCAGTTCGTTAGGCGGACACGATCCCTGAAATGTTCCGATTGTATCGCCAATTGGGTCTAGCTGCAGTGGCAGCCTTCGCGGCCGTGCTGAG
Organism: Gemmatimonadota bacterium; assembly: GCA_022710485.1. Classification (GTDB taxonomy): domain Bacteria; phylum Gemmatimonadota; class Gemmatimonadetes; order Gemmatimonadales; family GWC2-71-9; genus SPDF01. The sequence continues at coordinate 203 of JAKLGU010000013.1, forward strand.
CCCCGTCCAGGCCCAGGTTCCTGCCGGGACCCTGCCCTCAGGCATTTGGACCTCCGCGGAGGCGCACCTTCGCGCCTATCTCGGTGACTCCATCTTCGTCACGAGCGTTCGCCCGCGGCCGGAATGGTCGCTGTATCAAGATGGCATTTCCTCCCGATGCAGCCGACTCGGCCCATCTCAGTACTGTTCTTGGCCGTGGTTCACTCCTTACTTCATCGTATTCTACGAACTCGATCCGATGTCAGACCCGCTTCGGACCGGACTTATCGCAGTCCCTATTGATACCGCCGGCCGAGTGGTTCTTGAGTTTCCTCCGGCCGGGGTGCCCAGGTGCAAGTACGTTCCGGAGCAGTGTCGCTTCGGAGTAACTGCGGACTCTGCAATAGCGGCAGCTCGCCGGGCGACAGTGGCAGGCTCCGGAGGCGCGTGGCGGGCACAATTTGTCTGGTTGAGCGAACCGTTCATCGATGGCTGCGACGTCTGCAACGGGCGATTCAGTGAGATGATAGATGTGAGAGCGGCCTACGGGTGGGTGGTCCGGGGAGTGGTGGGGGATGAGCCCGCATATCTGGTGTACATCGAGGCAGCCACCGGCGCTGTACTCGGAGCGTACCAGGCAGGGATAGGACAACAGTAGGCTCGTGCCGCCTAACCAGCGCATGCAGCTGGCAAGGGCGCGCTCTTTCTGCGGCAGCCGCCGCGCTTTATACTGACTACGAGGTCGCGCGGCGGCTGCCGCGAGCGCCCTCGCAGCTGATGCGCCATTCGTTAGGCGCACTTCCGTCCAGTTCCCAACCCGCCCGGGCTTCCCCACCTTCCTTCTTGCGCCCCCGATCGTCGTGTAGTACTGTTAGACGTACATCTAACAGGTGCCTCCGCCATGCCCAAGATGCCCGACATCATTCCGATTACCGACCTCCGCCAGGATGCGGCCGGTGCTCTCGATCGCGTCCGCCGGTCCCGCGAGCCCGTGGTGATCACCCAGCGTGGTCGGGCCGCCGCTGTCATGCTCAGCATGGAAGCCTACGAGTTGGGTGAGCGGGAGCGCGAGATTCTTCGTATCCTCGCGACTGGAGAGCGTGAGATCGCCAAGGGTAAGGGCCGTGAGCTCGCGACTGTCTTTGCCGAGGCCGAGCAGATGCTGCGGGACGCCAACGCGTGAAGGTGCGCTTCACCCCGTCGGGCGACCGGCAGTTCCTCGATGTCATCGCCTACATCCTCGCCGATCGCCCCGCTGCCGCGCGTCGCTTTCACACTCGGGCACTTAAGGCGCTGAGTCGGCTGGAAAAGTTCCCCGAGTCAGGACGGCGCATTCCCGAGTTTCGTGGCCTGCCCTACCGCGAGGTGATCGTCCGACCCTATCGGTTTTTCTACCGCGTCCAAGGCACCACGGTTTGGGTTGTGGGGGTATGGCACAGCGCCCAATTGGCCACTGAGCCCGAGGCGCCGAAAGGCGCCTAACCAGCGCATGCAGCTGTCGAGGCCGCGCAGTGCCCTCGCCGCTGATGCGCAGTTCGTTAGGCGTCAACCCATCTTGCGCGCGGCCCGGCTCTTGCGTACGTTAAAGCGTATCCTTTAGCGTCTCGACCTTGGAGCCTCCCATGCCCCGCGTCCGCCTCTCCCGGGATATCCGCCCCGTCACCGACTTTCGGGCGAATGCCGCTGCCGTCATTGAACAGGTCCAGTCCACGAAGCGCCCCGTCATTTTGACGCAGCATGGCCGGAGCGCCGCCGTCTTGCTCGACGTCGATGCCTACGAAGACCTTTTGGATCAACTCGCGCTACTGCGCGACGTCCAGGAGGCCGAGGAACAGGTCGCGGCGGGTCGCAGTGCGTCCCATGGCGCCGTGGCCAAGCGACTTCGGGCCCAGCTCAAGGCATGAGGGTAGTCTGGTCCCCGCTCGCCGAAGTCCGGGCGGGGGAAGCGCTCGAGGTCATGCTCCGCGAACGGCCGACTGCGGCGGCTACTTGGCTGGGGCGCCTGCTCACGGGCGTGGCCCAACTCGGGCGATTTCCCGAGCGGGGGCGCATGGTGCCGGAAGTCGGGCGCAAGGACATTCGGGAGGTCATGCAGGCGCCCTATCGCGTCGTCTATCGCGTGGATGCCAAGCGTGTGGTGATTCTCACCGTCCGCCACATGCGCCGCGACTTTGACTTGACCGAGGTGCAGGGTTGACGCCTAACCAGCGCATGCAGCCGGCGAGGGCGCGCTGGCTCTGGCAGCCGCCGCACCGTAGGTTGTGAACTGAGGACGGCGCGGCGGCTGCCGCGCAGCGCCCTCGCCGCTGATGCGCAGGTCGTTAGACAGCCCCAATACCCCCGCCCTTGACACGTACATACACGATACATACATTGAGCCATGCCCGACCTGCGGTTCGAATGGGACACCCAGAAGGCCACGGCCAATCTGGCGAAGCATGGCGTCGCGTTTTCTGAGGCCCTCACGGCCTTCAGCGACGACACCGGGTTGGTGATCGACGACCCGGATCACTCCGCGGAGGAGGATCGCTTCATCCTGCTCGGGCTGAGCTCGGAACTGCGCCTCCTGGTGGTCGTGCATTGCTTTCGCGAAAGCGGACAGGTGATTCGCTTGATCTCTGCTCGCCGCGCGAACCGTCGGGAACGGAATCAATACAAAGCGAGGAACAGCTAATGCGAAAGGAATACGATTTTTCCAAGGCACGGCGCAACCCATACGCCAAGCGCCTGAAGAAGCCGATCACGATTCGATTGGATGAGGAGACAATCGGCTACTTCAAGCAGCTCGCGGAGGAGGTGGAACTGCCCTATCAGAGCCTGATCAACCTCTACCTGCGCGATTGCGCGGCGAGTCACCGGCGGTTGTCGATGTCCTGGAGGGGGTCGAAGGCTGGGGCTGTCTAACCAGCGCATGCAGCGGACGAGGGCGCGCTGGCCGCTGATGCGCGCTTCGTCAGGCCGCCGGCCCCACGTTCACCTCAATTCCCACGCCGAGGTCAATCCCTTGCAAAGAATGATTGCGACCTCCAGACCCTCGTTTTCGCCCGCTCTAGTTCTAACCGTCGCCGTCGCCATCACCTCGCCGTTGGCCCTTGACGCTCAGGCCCGGCCAGACGACCAAGCGGCCGTGCTCGCAGTCGCTGAATCGGCTCTTGCGGCCGTTACGCGGTCCGACTTCATCGCCTTTACGGACCTCATGCTGGACTCCGCTGTCACGTTCTCGGCCGGAGAACGAAACGGACAGTTTCGTCTTCAGTTCCGGACCCGGGCCCAGCAGCGCGCGACTCCGACTGGAGGCCGATACGTTGAACGCGGGTTCCAATCCGAGGTGCGTGTTTCCGGTCCCGTGGCCATGGTGTGGCTCCCGTACGATTTCTACCGGGACGGCAGGTGGTCCCACTGCGGGGTAGATGTCTTCACCCTGCTCAAGTCCCAAGATGGATGGCGCATCGCGACGATGGCTTGGAGCGTCGACCAACCTCCGTCCTGCCAGCGCCACCCCTCAGGACCACCTCCCGGATCCGCTTCCGATTGAGCGTTCGGCGCCGAAGGTGGTCGCGCTGAGCAGTCAAGGACATGGGTAACAAAACAGTCCAAGGACATAGGAGACACGCTGCGATGCTGCCAGGCGTGGATGGCGCACAAGACAACGGGGCCCCTCCTCGGAAGCCCCGTTCACTCCTTCCCCGCGTCCCCGCTCCCCCGCCTATCCCCTGAGAATCGGCAACTCCGCCCCGCCCCGCGTCCGCGCCGCCTCGACCACCCGCTCGGCGATTTCCGCGAGCGCCACCGCCGCCGGGCTCTCCGGACTCGCCACCACGATCGGCTTGCCGCGGTCGGCCAGGTCCGCCATCTGCGCCTGCATCGGGATCCGCCCCAGCACCGGCACCTTGAGCTCCCCACTCAGCTTGTCGCCGCCGCCCGTCGGGAAGAGGTCGGTATGCTCGCCGCAGTGCGGGCAGGTGAAGCCGCTCATGTTCTCCACGATGCCCAGCACCGGCACGTTCACCTTGTCGAACATCTTCCCGCCGCGGAGCGCGTCGCCCACCGACATTTCCTGCGGCGTGGTGACGATGACCGCCCCCGACACGTTGGTGGCCTGCACCAGCGAGAGCTGCGCGTCGCCGGTGCCGGGCGGGAGGTCCACCAGGAAGTAGTCCAGCGTGCCCCAGTCCACGTCCCGCAGGAACTGCGTGACGATCTTCATGATGATCGGCCCGCGCCAGATGGCCGGCGCGTCCCGCTCGACGATGAACCCCAGCGACATCAGCTTGACGCCGTACGCCTCGAGCGGCTGCATGCGGCGGTCGGCGGACACCTGCGGACGCTCGAAGACGCCGAACATCCGCGGGATGTTGGGACCGTAAATATCCCCGTCCATAAGACCGACGCGGTGCCCCGCCCTTGCCAGCGCAATGGCCAGGTTGGCGGCCACGGTGGATTTCCCCACCCCGCCCTTGCCCGACGAAATGGCGATGACCTTGCCGAGGTTCGGCAGCGACATCTGCGGCGCGGGCGGCGGCATCGCCTTGTCCCCCTCGGCCGGCGGGCCGTGCGTCGACTTGGCCGGTCCGGACGGATCCTTGATCTGGATTTTGGGATCGGGGAGGTCGGCCGCCTGGAACGCCTGGCGGATCTGGCGCACCAGCGTCGCGGGGTCGTCCCGACGGAGGAGGAAGGTGAAGGTCGGGCGGCCGTCATCGCCGATGACGAGCCCTTCGACCATCCCTGCCGCCAGCAGGTCCTGCCCCACCCGGGGGTTCACGATGCCGGCCAGCGCCTCGCGCGCCGCCGCGAGCGGTGTGGATGCCACTAGATGGCCTCCACGGTCTTGACCTCGGGCACCGACTGGCGGAGCCGCACCTCGAGCCCCTGCTTCAGCGTGATGGTGGACGCGGCGCAGCCGTGGCAGGTGCCGCCCAGCCGCACGTAGAGCTTGCCCTCGCTGGCGTCAAAGTCGACGACCTCCACCTGCCCCTTGTGGGAGGCGATGTATGGCCGGAGGGTGTCGATCGTCGCCTCGATGCGGGCGAGCATGTCCATCGTGGTGTCCATCGTGCCTCAGCGCTTTCCGTTGCCGCCCAGAAACATCCGCGCGGCCTCCAGTACCCTGCCCTGCACCTCGCCCATCGAGCCCTCCATCGAGAGCCCGGACGCCTTGGTGTGCCCGCCGCCGCCGAACGGCTTGGCAAAGGCGGCCACGTCCACGTCGCCCACCGAGCGGAGCGACACCTTGATGCGCCCCGCCGCGATTTCCCGGAAGAGCAGCGCCATCCGCACCCCCGCAATGCTCCGGGGGAACTCCACCACCCCGTCGAGGTCGTCGGCGCTCACGCCGAGCCGCTCGAGCGCGCCCGGCGGCACGGTGACCCACGCCAGGCCGTACTCCTGCTCCACCACGAGCGTCTGCAGCGCCTCGGCGTACAGACGGGGACGCCCCTCGGGGGCGTTGGCGTACACGTCGAGGTACATCCGCTCCGGGTCGAGACCCGTTTCCAGCAGCTCGGCCGCCACGCGCAGCGTGCGCGGGTGGGTGTTGCTGAAGCGGAAGCTGCCGGTGTCGGTCATGATGGCCACGTAGAGCGCCCGCGCAGCCTCGCGGGTGAGCGGCCACTCGTTGACTCGGCCGATCTCGAAGACCAGTTCGCCGGTGGCCGCCGCCGACGGGTCCACGTACCGGGGACCCGGGGGGAGCTCGCCCGGGCTCACGTGGTGGTCGATGCAGACCACCGGCACGCCGCGGTCCCGGACGGTGTCGCCCAGCATGCCGAGCCGGCCGAGGTCGGCGATGTCCAGCACCACGATCAGGTCCGCCCGCCGGAGTTCCTTGATGGCTTCCCGGCTCTTGTCGGCCCCGGACAGGTCCTCGAAGAGGAAGTCGAAGCGGGGGGGCGTGGGGCTGGGGTTGGTGACAACCGCGGTGATCCCTTGCGCCTTCAGGAGGTGGAGGAGCCCCACCTCGCTGCCGAGCCCGTCGCCGTCGGGATTCACGTGGGTGGTCAGGCAGACCCGCTGGCCCGGCATCAGCACGTCGGCGATGGCCTTGGCGGCTTCGGTCTTGTGGTGGGAGAGCGGCAGCTTCATGACCGCGGAAAGATAACGACTTCCTCACCCCCTGTCCCCCTCTCCGGCAAGCGGAGAGGGGGCACGGGGCGTTAGGTCCCCCGGTCCAAAGCCCGAGGTGGCTAAGTGTTCAGCTTCGAGTGCTTGCGCCCGTAGAAGAAGTAGATGGCGATGCCGATGGCCATCCAGACGATGAGGCGCGCCCAGGTGTCGATCGGCAGGCCCCACATCAGGTAGAAGCAGAACCCGACGCCGAGGATCGGCACCAGCGGCACCAGCGGGGTGCGGAACGGCCGCGGGATGTTCGGGTCGGTGTAGCGCAGCACCAGCACGCCGCCGCAGACGATGGCGAACGCCAGCAGGGTGCCGATCGACACCAGCTCGCCGAGGAGCCCGATGGGGAGGAGCCCGGCGCAGAGCATGGCCACGAGGCCGGTCACGATGGTGGCGAGCCAGGGCGTCTTGAACTTCGGGTGCACCGCGCTGAACACCGGCGGCAGGAGCCCGTCCTTGGACATGGTGTAGAAGATCCGCGGCTGGCCCATGAGCATGACGAGGATGACCGACGAGAGGCCGGCAATGGCGCCGATCTTGACGAAGGGCCGGAGCCAGGCCAGGCCGGGGCCGGCGGCGTTGATACCGACCGCGATCGGGTCGGGCACGTTCAATTGGTCGTACTTGACGATGCCGGTCAGGACGAGCGACACCGCGATGTACAGGACGGTACAGATGACGAGGGAGCCGAGGATGCCGATCGGCATGTCCCGCTGGGGGTTCTTGGTTTCCTGCGCCGCCGTGGAGACCGCGTCGAACCCGATATAGGCGAAGAAGATGACGCCGGCGGCGCGGACGATGCCGCTCCAGCCGAAGTGGCCCTCGCTCACCATGGCGGGGACGAACGGATCCCAGTTTTCGCGGTTGATGTAGGCGGCGCCGAAGGCGATGAACGCCAGCACGACGGCCACCTTGATGACCACGATGACGTTGTTGAACCGCGACGATTCCTGGATGCCGATCACCAGGAGGATCGAAATCAGGCCGACGATGACCATGGCTGGCACGTTCAGCACCGCGTCGGGATTCCGGGTCCACCCCTCGGTGAAGATCCGCCAGACGTTGAGCCCGGCGTCGGGCACCGCGGTGTGGGTGTACGGCGCGGAGGTGTAGGCCGCCGGGAGGTCGATGCCCATGTCCCGGAGCAGCGACACGAAGTACCCCGACCAGCCCACCGCCACGGTGGAGGCGGCAAAGAGGTACTCGAGGATCAGGTCCCACCCGATGATCCAGGCGACGAACTCGCCCATGGTGGCGTAGCCGTAGGTGTACGCCGACCCCGCGATCGGGATCATCGCCGCGAACTCGGCGTAGCAGAGCCCGGCGAAGGCACAGGCCAGTCCGGCCAGCAGGAACGAGTAGACGATGGCGGGGCCGGCGTAGTTGGCGGCGGCCTGCCCGGTCAGCACGAAGATGCCGGCCCCGATGATGGCGCCGATGCCCAGCATGACCAGGCCCCCCGCTCCGAGGGTGCGCTTGAGGCTGTGGTCGGTGGCCAGCTCGGCCTGGAGGGCGGCCACGTCCTTCCGTCGGAATAGGCTCATACGAGTCTCCACCTGCGGGGGGACATCAACGCTCGGAAACGGGTCAGGGAATCGAGCCGGGCGGCGGCAGCTTCTCGTCCTGCTCGGTGGACATCAGCTTGCGGAACGACCAGAGCGTGAGGCCGAGGACGAAGATCCAGGCGCCCGCCATGAAGATCAAGGCCGTGGTGTTCATCGGGCCACCTCCTTGCCGTCGAGAACGCGGCGGCGCCAGGCCGCCTTGATGAGCCAGAGCTGGAACAGCAGGATGGCCAGCATCAGCCCGCGCGACGCCCAGCGCACCGTGTGCTGGTCAGCCGCCACGTTGGACATCAGCAGGGTCGGCACCGCCTCCTGGATCGTCCACCAGATCATCATGACGAGCAGGAAGACCGGCGTGATGTACGTCATGACGAACTTGAAGAAGGTCGGGATCCGGATGCTGGCGCCCTCGTGGATTTCCTTCCACATGTTGTCGGGGCCCATGACCCAGACGAAGAGAATCGTCTCCACCAGCGCCAGGACGACGAGGCCGAAGGTGCCGGCCCAGTAGTCCCACTCGTCGAGGAAGCCCTTAGTGTAGAACACCAGGTGCAGGAGCCCCAGGAGCAGCGCGATGAAGCCCAGCGCGGTGGCCGTCTTCTTCCGCGTCCAGCCGAAGTTCTCCTCCACGAACGACAGGGCCGGCGTGGCCATGGCCACCGAGGAGGTGATCCCGGCGAAGAAGAGCAGCCCGAACCACATGACGCCCGCGGCGGTGGCCATGACCGCCCCACCCGGCAGCTGGTTGAAGACCAGGGGCATGGCGATGAAACCGAGGTCGAAGCTGCCGCCCTTGGCGATGGCGGTGGCGCCGGCCACGCCGAAGAAGGCGACGATGGCCGGGATGGCCAGCGATCCGCCCAGCACCACCTCGGCGGTCTCGTTGGTGGCCGCGGTGGCGATGCCTGACAGTGCGATGTCATCCTTCTTCTTCAGGTAGCTGGCATACGCCTGAAGCGAGCCCATCCCCACCGACAGGGTGAAGAAGATCTGCCCGGTGGCGGCGAGCCACACCTTCGGGTTGCCGAGCAGGCTCCAGTTCGGCGTGTACATGAAGTTGAGCCCGTCGATCGGGCTGGACTGGGTCAGCACCCCGTCCACCATCACGTCGTGGGTGCCGAGGGTCAGCACGCGGACCACCAGGATGGCGGCGAAGACGAAGAGGATCGGCATGCCGATCTTGGCCAGCCGCTCGATGCCGGCCGTGAGGCCCTTGCTCACCACGTAGAAGTTGATGGCGATGGTGATGAAGAAGAAGACGAACGGAGTCCAGAAGCCGTGCACCGTCCCATTCTCGAGGTCCACGTAGGACTTGAAGTAGGCCTGCATCCCCGCCTGGTCGAGCCCCTGCGTGGCGCCCCGGAGCGAGGCCCAGGTCCAGGCCAGGGTCCACGACTCGATGTAGCAGTAGTAGATCAGCACGACCACCGGCATGAAGAGCCCCAGCACGCCGAGGTACTTGGCGACGGGGTGCTTCCAGATGCTCTCGAACATGCCCGGGATGGAGCCGTGCCCCCGGAGCCCGCCGTGGCGGCCCACGCCCCACTCGATCCACATCAGCGGGATGCCGACGAGGAGGAAGGCGATGAAGTAGGGGATCATGAAGGTGCCGCCGCCGTTCTCGACCGCCTGCCGCGGGAAGCGGAGGAAGTTGCCGAGGCCGACGGCGTTGCCCGCCATGGCCAGGATCAGGCCGATGCGGGACCCCCAGGCTTCGCGCGCTGGTGCGGAGTCGCTCACGAGTGCTCCAAATTGAGAGTGGAACGGCGGGGCGCGCGGCGCGCCCCGCCTCGGTTCAGGCGCTGTAGTTCGGCGCCTCGCGGGTGATCGTCACGTCGTGGGGGTGGGACTCGCGGAGGCCGGCGCTGGTGACCTGCACCATTTCCACGTCACGCTGGAGCGAGAGAATGTCGGCGGCGCCGCAGTAGCCCATGCCGCTCCGGAGGCCGCCCGCCATCTGGAAGATGACGTCGCCGACCGGTCCCCGATAGGGGACACGGCCCTCGATCCCTTCCGGCACCATCTTGGACGGCGCCATTTCGCCCTGCTGGAAGTAGCGGTCGGCGGAGCCGTCCTGCATCGCCGCCAGGCTCCCCATGCCGCGGATGACCTTGAAGCGCCGCCCCTCGGCGAGCACCGACTCGCCGGGGCTCTCTTCGGTGCCGGCCAGCATGGCGCCCATCATGCAGCAGGCGGCGCCGGCGGCGAGCGCCTTGACCACGTCGCCCGAATACTTGATGCCGCCGTCGGCGACGACCGGCACGTCGCCCGCCCCGCGCACGGCGTCCATGATGGCGGTGACCTGCGGCATCCCCACGCCGGTGACCACGCGGGTGGTGCAGATGCTGCCCGGCCCCACGCCCACCTTGACCGCGTCGGCGCCGCGCCGAACGATTTCCCGCGCGCCCTCCTCAGTGGCTACGTTGCCGGCCACGAGCTGCACGTCGGGAAAGGCGTCGCGGAGGAGCGCCAGCGTCTGGAGCACCCCTTCGCTGTGGCCGTGCGCCGAGTCGATGACGAGCACGTCGGCGCCGGCGTCCACCAGCGCCTTGGCCCGGATCTTCGCGTCGGGCGTGCCGCCCACCGCGGCCGCCACGCGGAGCCGGCCGTGCTGGTCTTTGTTGGCGTCGGGATGCTGCGCCCGCTTGTAGATGTCCTTGACCGTGATCAGCCCCCGGAGCACCCCCTCGGCGTCCACCACCGGGAGCTTCTCGATCCGGTGCTTGGCCAGGATCCGCTCCGCCGCCTCGAGCGTGGTACCCACCGGGGCGGTGACGAGATTGTCCTTGGTCATCGCATCGTGGATCGGCTGGTCGAGGTTCCGCTCGAACTGCAGATCCCGGTTGGTCACGATGCCGATGAGCCGACCCTGGGCGTCCACGATCGGCACACCGGAAATCCGGAAGCGGCTCATCAGGGCCGCGGCCTCGCGGAGCGGCCGGTCGGGCCCGAGCGTGATCGGGTTGAGGATCATCCCGCTCTCGCTCCGCTTGACCCGGTCCACCTCGGCGGCCTGCCGCTCGATGGACATGTTCTTGTGCAGCACCCCGATGCCGCCGGCCCGCGCCATGGCGATGGCCATTTCGGACTCGGTGACGGTGTCCATGGCGGCGGAGACGAGGGGGACGTTGAGGGGGATCGAGCGGGTGAAGCGGGAGGCGGTCCGGACGTCGCGCGGGTGGACGGTCGAGTGCCGCGGGACGAGAAGCACGTCGTCGAACGTCAGTCCGACGGAAGGACGAATGGTGGCCATCAGGTCGGGGACTCCGTATGCACCGCGGCCCACCGGTGGCGCGACGCGCCCGGGGGGCCGGATTGGATCGTGGGGGGTACCATCTCGAAGGATACGGAGCGGTGCGGGCGAAATCAAGGCGGTGGCCACCCCACCGCCCGCCGGCCTCAGAGTGGCCGGAAGAGTTCCTCAAGTTCGAGGACGAACGGCGCGGCGGCCCCCTCCGGCAGCCACTGGAGCCGCTCCCGCTCGACCCGGGGGAAATGGTCCTCCGGCGTCCACACCTCGGCCTGCCGATGATCCGGATCCACGATCCAGTACAGCGGGACGCCCCGCCGCTGGTACTCGGCCCGCTTGGTGAAGCGGTCGTGGCGGGTGGTCGAGGGGCTCAGGACCTCCACCACGAGGAGGAGGTCGGTCAGCTGTTCCCATTTCAGCGTGCGCGCCTGCGCGATCGGCACCACGAAGGTGTCTGGCTGCACCTCGGTGTCGTCGTCGCCCCAGGACACCTCCGAGCGCGAGCCGACGACGTGGAACGGGAGGCCGGCCGCCCGGACGTAGGCTGTCAGCGCGTGCTCGATCCGCTGGGTGACGATCTCATGCCAGAGCCTGGGAGCCGGGGTCACGAGCAGCTCCCCGCGCACCAGCTCGTAGCGGTTGCCGTCCTCTGGGATGTCCCGAAGCATGGCGCGGGTGTAATAGGCGGGAGCGGGCATGCCCATATAGTGATATCCTCGGCGCCGAGAGAGCAAGGGGGAGCCATCCCCCAATTCCGCCCCGGGGCCGAGGAGGCCCGCCACCACGACAGTGCAGGTGGAGCCGGCGCTACGCGCGGCTCCGCCGCCAGACGAAATAGACCGGGATGCCGAGGGCCACGATGAGGAGCCCGGGCCAGGTGAAGAGCGGCTTTTCGAGGAGCAGGACCACGAGCAGCACCGCGATGCTCACGATGTACAGCGCGGGCACCACGGGGTATCCCACCGCCTTGACCGGCCGGGGGAGGTCGGGCTGGAGCCGGCGGAGACGGAAGAGCGCCACGGTGGTGAGCAGGTAAAACACCAGCGCGGCGAAGATGACGTAGTCGAGCAGCTGGTTGTAGGTGCCGCTCAGGCAGAGGAGCGACGCCCAGAGCGCCTGGATCCAGAGTCCCCAGCCGGGGGTGTGGTAGCCGGCGTGGAGGTGCCCGGCGCGCTCGAAGAAGAGTTTGTCGCGCGACATCGCGTAGTACACCCGCGGGCCGGCCAGGATGAGCCCGGCGTTGCAGCCGAGGGTCGAGATGATGATGGCGATGGCCATGACCACGCCGCCGCCGGCGCCGAGCATCACTTCGACCGCCGCGGTGCCGACGCGGTCGGCGGAGGCGTACTGGATGCCGCGCGCCATGGCGGTGGCGCCGTTCGGGTCGCCGATCAGGGGCAGCACGCTGAGATACGCGAGGTTGGCCAGCAGGTAGAAGAGGGTGACGAGCGCCGTGCCGGCGGCGAGCGCCAGCGGGAGGTTGCGGGTCGGGTTCCGCACCTCCGCCGCCGCGAAGGTCACGTTGTTCCACGCGTCGCTGCTGAACAGGGAGCCGACCATGGCGGCGCCGACCAGCGGCACCAGCGCCAGGGTCCACGGCGCCGAGCCCCAGAAGTCGCCGAAGTTGGTGGCCACCACCTCCGGCTGCCGGTACACGAAGAGCCCGAGCAGGATGAGTGCGGCCAGCGCACCGACCTTGGCGAAGGTGAGCGTGGTCTGGAACCGCGCGCCGAGCGACACGCCGCGGTAGTTGATCCAGGTGAGCCCAAGGATGCTGGCAATCGCCACGAGGCGCTGGGGCGACACGCCGATGGTGATGGCGTTGGCCGAGCCGGGCAAGCGGATGCTCCCGAGCGCGAGGATGACGGTGTCGCTGACGCCCGGGAGGAGCACGGCGAGGAACTTGGCGAAGGCCACCGCGACCGCCGCGATGGTGCCGGCCTGGATGACGGTGAAGAGGGTCCAGCCGTAGAGGAACCCGGCGAGCGGATTCAGCCCCTCGCGCAGGAAGACGTACTGGCCGCCGGCCTTCGGCATCATCGCCGCGAGCTCCACGTAGCTCAGCGCGCCAGCCATGGTCATCATGCCGGTCACCACCCAGACCAGCATGAGCCCGGCAGGACCCCACTCCCCCATCAGGCGGCCGATGTCGGCCGAGACGATGAAGATGCCGGAACCGATCATGGTCCCGACGACCAGGGAGAGCGCCTGGATGGGGCCGATGCCCCGGACGAACTCCTCGTTGGCGGGCGCGGCGGCGTCAGTCGCCATGGGCGTCTTCCGGTTGGAGTGGGTGGAGCGAAGCGGGTATCAGGTGCCGGGCTTGGGGGGCTCGGGCGTCGGCTTGGTTGGCGCGGGCGCGGGTGCGGCCGCGGGCTTGGCGGGAGGTTCGCCCTCGGACGCGCGCATCGCCTCGTCCACCACCGTCTTCCCGGCGGCGGCAAACCCCTTCATCACCTTGGCGGCGCTCTCCATGACGCCCATCGTGCCGCTGATGGCCTGGATCGGCAGCTTGCCGGCGCGCATGGTGTCTTCGACTGTCTCGGTGAACTTGGCGAAGATGCCGGTCGGGGTGGCCCGCTCGGCGAACTTGCTCTCGAGGAACTCGACGTAGTCGAGAATCTGGTAGCCCCGTTCGTCGCTCAAGGCCGCCAGCTTTCGCTGGATCCGCTGCAACAGGACGTCGTTCACGGTGCGCCTCCCTTGTCGTCCATCACCTGGACCAGTTCGAGCACGGGCGTGGGGAGGTAGCGCGTCTGCGCGGCGCGGAGCCGTCCCCGGACCGTGAACTCCTGGAGCGGCGTGGCGGCCTCGAACATCGGCAGCTGCTGCGCCGTCACGATCACGTACACGAAGCCCGGCTCGGGCAGCGGACCCCGGGTCAGGAGGTACTTGGCCCCGTTGGGGATCTCGGGGCGGAGCTCGTCGGCGGTCTGGATGCTGATGAGCTGGATGCGCCACTCGAGCAGCTGCCCGACGTATTTCTTCGGGTCGGCGCGGATCTGCGCTACCGTGATGCCGGGGATCGCGGCGCTGACCGGCTCCGACAGGTCGGACTCCCGGATCCACCCCTGGACCTGCACCTGCACCCATTCACCGCTCTTCCCGATGACCTGCCCGGAGGTCCCCGGATCCAGCATCGCGAGCTGGGCGCCGTCGGGCGTGAGCGCCAACGGCGTGGCGCGGAGCGCCGCGACGCGGTCCGAGGCGTCGCCGCCAGCCGGTGCGGCGGGAGCGCTGTCCTGGGCGGCCGGCTTGCCCCGTGCCTGGGCGGTCGTGGCCGCGCCGGAGAGTGCCTTGGTACTGATCCACCCGCTCCGGCGCACCTGGGTCCAGCCGCCCTTCTTCCCGACCCGGTTGAGAAGGGCACCCTGCTCGAACCGCGCCAGGACCTGCCCGTTCGGGCTGGCGCGGAGGTTCTCCCCCCTGTCCGGCGTGATCGAGACGTCGAAGCCGTCGCGGGACACTGCACCGGTCGAGGCGGTGTACACCCAGCCTTCGAGCGTCACCGCGGTCCAGTCGCCCTGGGTCTTCCCGGGCGTCACCGTCACCCCGGCGTTGACCGTGGCCAGCACGGTGCCGGCGGGGTCCTTCCGGAAGGAGGTGGATTGGCTGACGCGCGATTGGCCCACGAGCAGGCCCGGCGCCACGGCGACGAGCAGCGCCGTGAGGGCCGCCCAGACTGGTAGGCGGGAAGGGGCGGGACTAGATTGCGGCGCGGTGTAAGTCACTGTCCAGCATTGTAGAAACAGCGGAGGGGCATGTCAAACGCCAGCGGTCCGGCACGGCAGGTGGTGCTCGTGGTTTTGGACGGTTGGGGCTACCGTCCCGAGCGCGAGGGAAACGCCATCGAGCTCGCCCGGACGCCCGTTTGGCACCGCCTCTGGGGCAGCGAGCCCCGGACCCTCCTCGAGGCCAGCGGGCTGGCGGTGGGCCTGCCCGAAGGGCAGATGGGCAACAGCGAGGTCGGCCACCTGAACCTGGGCGCGGGGCGGGTCGTCCCCCAGGATCTGGTCCGCATCTCCGCCAGTATCCGCTCCGGCGAGTTCTTCCGGCTGGAGCCGCTGGTGGAGCTCTGCACCCGCTTGCGTGAGCGCGGCGGCACCCTCCACCTCCTTGGCCTGCTGGGCGCCGGGGGGGTGCACGCCATCGACACCCATCTCCTGGCGGCGGTGGAGGCGGCGGTCCGGCTCGGCGTGCCGCGCATCGCCGTCCACGGCTTTCTCGACGGGCGCGACTCCGCCCCCAAATCAGGGGCCGAGGTGGTCCAGCGGCTGCAGGCCGACCTCGCGCGCATCGCGGGCCCGCGTGCCTTCATCGCGTCGCTGACCGGCCGGTACTTCGCCATGGACCGCGACAAGCGCTGGGAGCGGACGCGGCTGGCGTACGACGCGATGGTGCGGAGCGTCGGCCACGCCGAGACCGACCCGGTGCAGGCGGTCCGGAACGCTTACGGCCGCGGCGAGACGGACGAGTTCGTCCAGCCGATCGTCCTGGAGCGCGACGGGGCTCCAGTGGCGCCGATCCGGGACGGCGACGGCGTCTTCTGCTTCAACTATCGCAGCGATCGGATGCGGCAGATCTGCCGCGCACTCGCGGTCGAGGGGTTCGACGGGTTCGACACCGGCGTGCGGCCGGCGCTGTCCGGGCTCGTCACCATGACGCAGTACGACCAGACCTTTTCATTCCCGCAGGCCTTCCCGCCCTTTTCGATGGCGCGGATCGTGGCCGAGGTGCTGGCGGACGCGGGGCGGACGCAGTTGCGAACGGCGGAGACGGAGAAGTACCCGCACGTGACGTACTTCTTCAACGGCGGCGTCGAGACGCCGTACCGCGGGGAGGAGCGCATCCTCGTGCCGTCGCAGAAGGTGGCCACGTACGACCTGGCGCCGGCCATGAGTGCGGACGGCATCACCGACGTCCTCTGCCGCGCCATCGGCGCGCCGGAGCACGATTTCGTCCTCTGCAACTACGCGAATGCCGACATGGTGGGGCACACCGGCGTCGTGCCCGCGGTAATCGAGGCGGTGGAGACGATCGACCGCTGCCTGGCCCGGGTCCTGGCCGCGGCGGAGGCCACCGGGGCCACCGTGCTGGTGACGGCGGACCACGGCAACTGCGAGATGATGGTGGACCCCGACACGGGCGGGCCGCACACCGCCCATACGACCAATCCTGTACCGTTCGTGGCCGTGCGCGCCGGCGGTGGAACCCTCCGCCGCGGCGGGGCGCTCTGCGACGTCGGCCCGACTGTACTGAACCTGCTCGGCATCACGCCGCCGCCCGAGATGACGGGCCGCGACCTCCGGGAGCCCTGACCGCATGCGCCACGCCCTTGCCCTGTTGCTCCTCCTGGCGGCCGCCCCGCCGGCACTCGCGCAGGTCGGCTACCCGCCGGACAAGTCGCCCTACCGGGATATCCCGAAGAAGATGTCCCTCACCGCCCTGTTCGGATATTTCGGCGGCAGCGGCGGCAACCTGGGGCTCGGTCCGCACGACGGCCCGACGTACGGCGGGCGCTTCGGCGTATCGGTCAGCGGGCCGCTCGAGCTCTCGTTCGCGGTGCAGTACGCCGACCTCATCGGAGCTCGGGTGTACCGGGACGCGGACGACAACCTCACGGTCAGCGGGACGCTGCCGTCCCCGGTGTGGCTCTTCGAGACGGACATCCAGTACACCATCACCGGCGGGAAGACCTGGCACGGATTCGCCCCGTACATCGGCGGTGGCCTCGGGTACGCGTGGCGCTCCAGCGCGACCGAGGGCCCTGACGCCTACGACTTCGGTGGCCGCTTCTTCTGGGCGCCGTTCGCGGGCACGCGCTACTACGTCAATCCGCGGTCGTTCATCCGGGCGGAAATCCGGGGCGCCTTCTACCGCCTCGCCTACCCGCCGCCGTACTACGACGAGATTACCGGCATCATCCAGTCGTACGCCATCAACAACTACCTCTCGAACGTCTGGTACCAGGTCGGGTTCGGCTACTCGTTCTGACGCCCGGAGGCGCCGATGCCGGTGTCGCTCACTCGCACGATCGGCTTCCACGCCTGGCACCGCTACTGGCGCCCCGACTGGACCCCCGAGCAGAACCACGCCGCGTTCGGCGCCCTGGCCGATCCTCCCGGGCACGACCACCACTACCGCTGCGCCGTCACCGTGACCGGGCCGTTCGACCCGGCCTCCGGCGCGGTCATCGACTTGCCCCTGCTCGACGGCATCCTGGCCGAGGAGGTCGTCAAACCGCTGGACGGGACGCATATTGAGCGGGACCTGGCCGACTTCCTTCCCGGGCGCACCCTGCCCACCTGCGAGGCGCTGGCCCATTGGCTCTTCCCGCGGATCGCGCGCCACCTTCCCTCCGGCGTGACCCTCGCGCGGGTTCGCGTGGCGGAGGATGACACGCTCCATGCCGACTGCACCGGAACCGACTGACGAAGCGCGCCCCACGGGGCGGCGCGGGCGGGGGCCCGCGCCCGCGGCCGTGGAGGAGGTGCCCGTCTGGCTCGAGGTGAACCGGGTGCCGACGGTCACATGGATGTGCACCCCGGAGCTGCTCGAGGAACTGGTGCTGGGCTGGCTCTACGGTGAGGGGTACATCACCTCGGTGGACCAGGTGCACCTCCGGCCCTGCGCCACCGACCTCGGGTTCTGGGCCGACGTCCCGGAGGAGCTCGTGGCCGCCGTGGCCGCGGAGCGGAGGCGCCCGGTGCTCGCCTCGGGGTGCGGCGCCGTCTCGACGTTCCTGGCCGATCCCGCCTCCGTGGCGACGGAGCCGCTGCGGGGGCTGCCACCCGACGTGGCCGTGATGCGGGAGCGGTTCAAGGAGCTCTTCGCGCGGGGCGCGCGCTACGAAGACACCGGCGGGGTCCACGCCGCCGCGCTGACGGACGGCGGCACGCTCTTCCATCACGCCGAGGACATCGGGCGGCACAACGCGGTGGACAAGGTGCTGGGCGCCGCCCTGCTCGCCCGGCGCGCGGTGGCCGGGCTCGGGCTTCTCGTGACCGGGCGGATTTCGGCCGAACTCGCCTACAAGGCGGCCCGCGCCCGGCTGGCCTGGGTCGCGACCCCCTCGGTGCCGTCCACGCTGGCGGTCGAGGTGGCGCGCCGCTCGGGGATGGTGCTGGTGGGGCGCGCCGTCAGCGGCACACCGCAGTTGCACCAGCCCGGGCAGGCCGGATGACCGCTCCCACCGACGACGAGCTCCTCGAGATCCTGCGCACCTCGAAACGCATCGCGGTGGTGGGACTGAGCCGGAAGCCCCACCGCGCCAGCTACGGCGTGGCGGAGTATCTCCAGCGGGTCGGGTACACGATTGTGCCAGTCCACCCCGCCGGCGGCGTCACCTTGGGTGAACCGGTGCACCTCGATCTCCGGTCGGCGGCCGCGACCGGCCCGATCGACATCGTGAACATCTTTCGCCGCTCGGAGTTCATCCCCGCCCTGCTCGACGACCTCCTGGCCGTCCACCCCAGGCTGGTGTGGATGCAGCTCGGCGTCGAGGACAGCGAGACCGCCCGGCGGCTCGAGGCGGCGGGGATCGCCGTCGTGATGGACCGGTGCCTGGCCGTCGATCACAACATGCTGGGGGTGTGATGCGAACACCGATCCTGCTGGCCGCCCTCGGCGTCCTCGCCGCCGCCGCGCCGGTCTCGGCGCAGAAGACCGAGGACGAGGCGCGGCTGATCTTCACGATGGGCCTCACCTACACCGGCGGGAGCGACCTCTGGAGCGTGGAGGGCCAGCCGATCCTGGTGCCCGGCACGGGCTTCGACCTCATCGACCTCGACCGCAACATCCGGAGTGGCATCGGCGTGCTCTTCTCGGGGATGTACTTCCCGAAGCCGAAACTCGGGTACGTCGGCGAGGTCTTCTTCATGGGCATCGGGCTGGAGGACCAGTGCGCCGTCGCCTCCCCGACCCCGAACCCGCGGACGGAGCAGCTCTGCTCCAGCATCGACGGAGCCACGAAATCGAGTTCAGCGGTACTGATGTCGGTGGGCCCCGTCCTGCGTGCCGGTGCCGACCAGCCGATTTCCCCCTACATCCGCGCCCAGGTGGGGCTCCTCTTCAGCAACCTGAGCCCGATCTCGACATCGGGCACGGTGGTGGTCACCGACCCCGGCACGGGGGCCCAGGAGTACCTCCAGTACGTGGTGTACACCGATCCCTCGAGTACCCGCGTCACGCCCGGATTCGTCTTCGGCGGCGGACTCACCGCAGTCATCGGCAAGGGGTGGCAGCTCCGGACCGAGGTGCGCGACAACCTGGTGCAGATCGCCACGGTGGCCGGACCGACGAGCCCGGGGAGCGACGACCCGGAGATCGTCAACGAGTGGAAGAACCTCTGGAGCATCGTGCTGGCCGCCGACATCGTCCTTGAGAAGAAGCGCGGCCGTCGGTACTGACGCGCTCGCCGGCCGGGTCCGCGGCGCCATTCTCGCGGGCGGCGGCGCCACCCGGTTCGGCGGCCGCCCCAAGGGGCTCGAGGAGGTGGGCGGAGCCCGGATCCTCGACCGGCTGGTGGACGCCTTCCTCGCCGCGCTCGGCGAACTCCCCCTCCTCGTGGCGAACGACCCCGACGCCGCGGCCTGGCACCCCGGGCTACACGTGCTCCCCGACGTGCACCCCGGCGCCGGCGCGCTCGGCGGCATCCTCACGGCGGTCAGCGCCGACGCGCGCCCGGTGGTGTGCGTCGCGTGGGACATGCCGTTCGTGCCGCCGGCCCTGCTCCGCCGGCTGGCGGACGAGCTCCACGGGTCGGACGCGGTGCTTCCCGCCAGCGGAGGTCCGCGCGGCGTCGAGCCGATGTGCGCCGGGTACGGCCCCGCCTGCCGCGCGGCCATCGAGTCCGTCATCGCCGCGGGAGACCTGCGGGCCATCGCCTTCCACTCCGCCGTGCGAACCAGTATCCTCCCTGCCGAGACGGTGGCCGCCTTCGGCGACCCGGCCGTCCTCTTCTTCAACGTGAACACCAGGGACGACCTCACCCAGGCGGACGTGCTGTGGCGGCGACTCGCATCCTCTCGATCGTAGGCCGGAAGAACGCTGGCAAGACCACCCTGGCCGTGGCGCTGGCCGCCGAGTACGTCCGGCGCGGCAAGCGGGTGATGACCATCAAGCACGCCAGCCACCCCGCCGCCGTGGACTCGCCGGGCACTGACAGCTACCGGCACTTCCACGAGGGGCGGGCCGAGCGCGTGCTGATCGCCTCCCCCGATATGCGAGTCGTCTTCGAGCGCTCCCCCGACGACCAGGACCCGGTGACGCTCGCCCGGCGATATCTCGACGGCGCCGACATCGTGCTGGTCGAGGGTTTTTCCTCTCACCCGCTCCCCAAGATCGAGGTCTTCCGCACCGTGGCGGCCAAGACGCCGCTCTTCGACCCGAAGAGCGACGCCGCCGATCAATGGCTGGCCATCGTGACCGACGGCGACCTCGACGCCGACTGCCGAGTCCTCCGCTTCCGCGACACGATGTGGCTCCAGTTTCTCGCCAATATCGGATGGGACGGGGCCCGGATCATCGGGCCGTGAGCGGCCTCGCCGCGCGGGAGGCCGCGCTTCGCATCCTCGCCTCCGTTCCCCGCCAGCCGACCCTTCGCATTCCCCTCGACGACGCCCTCGGCACGGTGCTGGCGGAGCCGCTGGTGAGTCCCCTCGACCTCCCCGCGTGGACCAATTCGGCGATGGACGGGTATGCCACGCGCGGCGAGGACGTGCGCGGCGCGAACGCGGAGCGACCGGTCCGCCTGCGCGTCGTGGAAGTGATTCCCGCCGGTGCGTTCCCGACCCGTGCGCTGCAACCGGGCGAGTGCGCCCGGATCTTCACCGGCGCGCCGCTCCCCGCCGGGGCGGACGGCGTGATTCGCCAGGAGGACACCGACCTCGGCCGCGACACGGTGGAGATCCGGAGCGACCGGGATGCGGGGGTGAACCTCCGGCTGGCGGGCGAGGACATCCGGCGCGGCGCCACGGTGCTGGAGGCCGGCACCGAACTCGGGGCCGCGGAGCTGGGGGTGCTGGCCTCACTGGCGGTGGCGCATCCGCTCGTGTTCCGGCGGCCGCGGGTTGGGATCCTCGGCGGCGGCGACGAGATCGTGGACGTGGACCAGCCGGAGGAGATCCTGAGCGGCCGAAAGGTGGCGAGCTCGAACAGTCACACCCTCCACGCCCTGGTCCGGCTGGCCGGCGGGGAGCCGCTCAACCTCGGGCTCGCGCGCGACACGCCGGAGAGCGTGCGGGCGCACTTGGCGCGGGCGCCGGAGTGCGACCTCCTGGTGACGACGGCCGGGATCAGCGTCGGGGAGCACGACCACCTGCGTGACGTGGTGGCCGAGATAGGCGGCTCGCTCGATTTCTGGAAACTGCGGATGCGGCCGGGGGCGCCGGTCGGATTCGGCAGGGTGCTTGGCGTGCCGTGGATCGGCCTGCCCGGCAACCCGGTGAGCACCATGGTCACGTTCGAGCTGTTCGTCCGCCCGGCCATCCGCGCCATGGCGGGCCACGCTTCGCCGTTCCGGCGCGCGACACAGGTCCGTGCAGCAGAGCATATTTCACTGCGGCCGATGCTGCAGCATTTCCTGCGCGCGGTCGTGACCGACACCGCCTCCGGGCCCGAGGCACGGCTGACAGGACCGCAGGGGTCCGGCATCCTGACCTCGATGGTCCGGGCGAACGCCCTCCTGATCGTGCCCGAGGGGCAACACGAGACACCCAAAGGAAGCCAGATGTCCGCCATGGTCCTCAACGATCCGATCCACTCCACCGAACCGGGATTCTGAGTGGGCGTCCACGAACCTGCCGTCTGGATCGGCTTCAGCGCCCTCGTCGTCGGCCTCCTCGTCCTCGACCTGGGGGTCCTCAACCGGAAATCGCACGTCCTCTCGTTCCGCGAGGCGCTGAGCTGGAGCACCGGGCTGGTGACCCTGGCGCTCCTCTTCGGGGTGTTCCTCTGGATGCGCGAGGGTACGCAGACCGCGCTCGAGTACTACACGGGGTACATCATCGAGTTGTCGCTCAGCGTGGACAACCTCTTCGTCTTCCTCCTGATCTTCCAGTACTTCGCGGTACCGGCCGAGCTCCAGCCGCGGATCCTGAAGTGGGGCATCCTGGGTGCGCTCGTCATGCGCGCGATCATGATCGCGCTCGGCGCCCTGCTCCTCCAGCAGTTCACCTGGATCATCTACCTCTTCGGCGGCATCCTGATCATCACGGGGATCCGGATGTTCCGCGGCTCGGGCGACCGGATCGAGCCCGATCGCAACCCGCTGGTGCGCCTGGTGCGGCGCTTCGTGCCGATGGTCGACGGCTACGTCGGGCAGAAGTTCATCGTCCGCGGCATCCGCGGCTGGATGGCGACGCCGCTGCTCCTGGTGCTGCTCCTGGTGGAGTGGTCCGACCTCGTCTTCGCCATCGACAGCATCCCCGCCATCTTCGCCGTGACGCGCGACCCGTTCATCGTGTACAGCTCGAACGTCTTCGCCATCCTCGGCCTCCGCGCCCTCTTCTTCGTGCTGGCCGGGATGATGGACCGGTTCGAGTACCTGAAGCCGGGGGTGGCCGCGATTCTCGTGTTCGTCGGCTTCAAGATGCTGTTCAACGGCCTGTTCCACATGCCGACCGTGGTGTCGCTCGCCGTGATCGTGGGGATCCTCGGCGGGTCGGTCGTCCTCTCGATGCGGAAGACCAGGCTGGACGCGCGGGGAGGCGCGTAGTGGCGTCGATCTTCGCCGGCACCACCGTGCTCATCACCGGCGCGTCGCGCGGGATCGGCGCCGCCTTCGCGGCCGAGCTGGCGGGGCGCGGCGCCCGGCTGGTCCTCGTGGCCCGGGACGCCGAGCGGCTGGCGGCGGTGGCGGAGAGCGCCCGCGCCGCCGGGGCCGCGGTGGAGATGGTGCGGCTCGACCTCACCGGAGAGGGCGCGGTGGCCGGCCTCGTAGACGAGCTCGCCGGGCGCGGCATCACGGTGGACCACCTGATCAACAACGCGGGGATCGGTCTGGTCGGCCGCGGCGACGAGGCTGACCTGTCCGCGCAGCTCCGCGTATTGGATCTCGACGTCCGGGTGGTGACCGAGCTCGCGCTTCGGCTGCTGCCCGGCATGGTGGCGCGGCGGCGGGGTGGCATCCTCAACGTGGCCAGCCTCGGCGCGTTCCAGGGACTCCCCTGGCTCTCGACCTACGGCGGGAGCAAGGCCTACGTGCTCGGCTGGAGCGAGGCGCTGCACGTCGAGCTGCGCGGCACGGGGGTCCGCTGCTGCGCGCTCTGCCCCGGACCGGTGGCCACGGGGTGGTTCGCCACGGCACACGTGGAGCGGCCGCCAGGATGGCCGCTGATTCAGCCCGCTGCGGTGGTCGCTCGCGCAGGGCTCCGGGGCTACGAGCGCAACCAGAGTCACGTCTTCCCCGGCTTCGCCGCCCGGGGAGCCGCCTGGCTCACCCGGACCGTACCCCGTGCCCTCGCCGCGCGCGTCGCGACCGGCTTCGCCAAGCCGCGGCGCCACAAGTGAGCGGAGTGCTGGCGCGGATCAGCCGGCAACTGCACCTCGACCGTCCGGCGGTGCGGGCCTGGATGCTGTACGACTGGGCCAACTCCGCCATGTACGTGGTCATCGTCACCGCCATCTTCCCCACCTTCTTCAGCGCCGTGGCCGCCCAGGGGCTCCCCCCCGTGGAGGCGACCTACCGCTTCAGCCTCGCCACCACGCTCGGCCTCACCATCATCGCCGTCCTGTCCCCGATCCTCGGCGCCATCGCCGACCATTCCGCGGCCAAGAAGCGCCTCCTTGGGGCGTTCCTCGTCTTCGGGGCCACCGCCGTGGCCGCGATGTTCTTCATCCGGCACGGCCAGTGGGTGTTCGCGGCGCTGCTCTTCATCCTGGCCAACATCGGGGTGAACGGCAGCTTCGTCTTCTACGACTCGCTGCTGCCGCACGTGGCCGCCCCGGACGAGATGGACCGGATCTCCACCGCCGGCTACGCGCTCGGCTATCTCGGCGGGGGGCTCTTCCTGGTGGCCTGCCTCGGCATCATCCTGGCGCCGGCGGCATTCGGGCTCCCCTCGGGGGCGGGACTCAGCCCGACGGAGGCGACACTGCCGACCCGCATCACCTTCGTCCTGACCGCGCTCTGGTGGGCCGGGTTCAGCATCCCCCTCTTCCGGCGAGTGCCCGAACCGCCCGGCCGGGCGCTCGACGCGGAGGAGGCCGCGCTAGGCGCCGTGCGCGCCTCCTTCCGCCGCCTGGGCTACACCTTTCGCAAGCTGCGGGGGTACCGCCAGACGTTCCTGCTGCTGTTGGCATTCCTGATCTACAATGACGGCGTGGGGACGATCATCCGGATGGCGGCCATCTACGGCGAGGAGATCGGCATCACCCGCACCACGATGATCGCGGCGATCGCGTTAGTGCAATTCGTGGGGGTCCCGTTCGCTTACCTCTTCGGCGGCCTGGCCCAGCGGGTCGGCACGCGCCCGGCCATCTTCGTCGGCCTCGCGACCTATCTCGGAATCAGCGTGCTCGGGTATTTCATGCGGTCCGACCGCGACTTTATCCTGCTCGCGGTGCTGGTGGGGATGGTGCAGGGCGGGGTGCAGGCGCTGAGTCGCTCGCTCTTCGCGAGCATGGTGCCGCGGCATCTGTCGGGAGAATTCTTCGGCTTCTTCGCGGTGTTCGAGAAGTTCGCCGGCATCCTCGGCCCCGCGATGTTCTCGGTGGCCATCCTGCTGACCGGCTCCAGCCGGGCGGCGCTGCTCTCGGTGGTAGGGTTCTTCCTGGTCGGCGGGGCGCTGCTGGCGCGGGTAGACGTGGCCGAGGGCCAGCGCCTGGCGCGGGACGAGGAGCGGGCGCTGGCCTAGTCCTCCGGGCCCACCACGCGGTTGCGACCGCCGTCCTTCGCCTCGAAGAGGCGACGGTCGGCCGCCTCGAGCAACTCGACGGGATCGGTGCCGTCGTCCGGCAGGCAGGCGATGCCGGCGCTCAGCGTGATCTGCGCGGTGAGGTCGTGGCGGGGAATGGCGAACTCGGCCCGCGCCACCGACAGCCGCAGTTGCTCCAGCTTCTCGAACGCCGCCTGCGGGCCCGTTTCCGGCAGCAGCACCACGAACTCATCCCCCCCATACCGCGCCACGACATCGCTGCTCCGGAGCCCCTTCGCGAGGGTATCCGCGAGCACGCGCAGTGCCACGTCGCCGCTGGAGTGACCGTAGCGGTCGTTGAAGTTCTTGTACCGGTCGAGGTCGAGGAGCGCCACGGAGAGCGGATGCCCGTGCCGCCGCGCCCGTGCCACTTCGGCCTGGAACCGGGACTCGAAGTACCCCCGGTTCAGCAGCCCCGTCAGCCGGTCGAGGGCGGAGAGGTGCCGCAGCTGGCGCGAGCGGTCCACGATGGCGGTGCTGAGCACGCCGGCGGCGCCGAGGAGGACGAGGCGGCCGAACTGGTCGCCCCAGCTCACCATCCCGTAGGTGAACGGCGCGTACCGCAGGTCGTTGAGGTTCCAGAACAGGCTCGCGGCCAGGACGACGCCGAAGTACTGCACCAGGGCAAGCGCGCCCGTCACGATGCAGATCCGCGTGTCGTAGCGGAGGCTGGAGGCGCCGATGGAGAAGAAGTAGACGCTGTACATGATGCGGCTGTTGACGGCCACGTGCGGCGAGTCGAGCGCGAGGAAGGCAATCAGCGTGGCCGTCACGAAGGAGACGTCCACCGCGCTGGTCAGGAAGCCGAGCCAGGGCCGGTAGAACCCCCGCCGCACCACCGCCCACACGAGCACCGCGAACACCAGGGCGCCCAGCGAGGACGCCAGCCCGATCCACGCCTCGACCAGGTACGGCGTGAAGATGACGTTGTAGATCGGGATGAGCGTGACGAGCGACACGAGGACCAGGCGGACCTTGGCCACCAGGAACTCGCCGCTCGCCCCGGCGTCCACCAGCATCGGGTCGGGGGCGGACCAGTACCCCTCGGCGACGGGCGGTGGGGCGTTGCCCCCGAAGGCCAGCAACTCACGGCGGCGTGTCGGCATCCGTTACATGACCCGGTAGCGGGGACCGCTGCCACCCTCGCGCGGGGTCCAGCGCGGGCCCAGCACGTCAGTGGCCTTGCAATCGATGCAGTTGGGCGGGTTGACACGCAGTTCGTCCCCGACCCGTTCGTACACTCCCGCGGGACAGACGTGCGCGTAGAAATCGGCCACTTCGCCGCTGACGTCGCGGCCCACCAGGAGGTGGCTCGGGATGGTGTCGCGCGTGGCGTTGCCCGACTTGAACACCGCGTCGAGCTTGCCGAAGGTCAGCACGCCGTCCGGGACGAGCGTCGTCTCCTCGCCGGCGGTCCGCGGCGCGTCGGCGTCGGCATGCATCGCGATCCGGCCGCCCGGGAACCGGCCACCGGTGATCGTCATGAGCCCCGCCTTGGCGGCGCCCACCAGGAACCCGTCCTTGAAGGCGAGCCGCATGTTCCGGGTCCGGTGGAGGTCGTCCCGGATGTAGCTGGCGTCCACCAGCCGGTCGGACTCGGCGAGTGCGGCGGCGGAGGTGTCGCCCTTCTGCAGGGCGGCGAAGATGGCGCGGGCGGCGTAGATGCCGGACTGCATCGCGTAGTGCACGCCCTTGAGCGACGGCACGTCCACGTAGCCCGCCGAGTCGCCCACGATGACGAGGCCATCGCCGGAGCGACGGGCGGGGAGCGCGTGGAATCCGCCCTCCGGGATCGTCTTGGCGCCCCACTCGACCAACTCGCCGCCGGTCAGGATCTCGCGGAAGAGGGGGTGGAGCTTCATCCGCTGCAACAGGAGGTGGACGTCGAGGTTGGCATTGCCGTAGTCCAGCCCGGCCACCAGCCCGATAGACACCTGGTCCGGCCCCTGCGGATAACACCAGCTGCCGCCGAAGGCGTCTGAGGGTAGGGGCCAGCCCATGGTATGGATGACCCGGTCGAGCGGGCGCGTCACCTTCCACACTTCCTTGACCCCAAGCGCGAAGATCTGCGGGTTGGGCGAGCTCACGCCCTGCCACTCGCACCAGGCCTGCGAAAGCGCGCCCCGCGTCCCCTCGGAGAGCACGGTGACCCGACCAGTCAGGTCGGTCGGCGCCACGAATTCCCCACCCGGCGTGCCGTCGCGGTCGAGGCCGCTCGGCGTGGTGCGCACGCCCTTGACCGTCTTCCCGTCGACCAGCAGCGACTCGACGGGGAAGCCGGTGAAGACGTTGACGCCCAGTTCTTCCGCCTTGGCGCCGAGCCAGCGGACCATCTCGGAAATCGACGCGGAGTAGTTCCCGGTGTTGTGCATCGTCGGCGGCGTGGGGATCCGCCGCGCGGCGCCCTCGGTCAGGAAGTAGACCGCCTCGGCGTCCACACGCTGGCGGAAGGGAAAGTCGGCGTCAGTCAGGTCGGGGAACAACTCGCGAAATGCGCGGGGATTCACGACGGCGCCGGACAGGTTGTGCTCGCCGAGGCCGGCGGCCTTTTCCAGCACGCCGATGTTGAGCTCGCCCAGCCCGCTCCCGGCTTCCTGATCCGCCTTGGCGAGCCGTGCCAATTCGATGGCTCCGGCCAGCCCGGCGGGCCCCGCCCCCACGAAGAGCACGTCCATCTCGATCGCTTCCGCCCCCGGGGCCTCCTCGAGAATCAGCTTCTCGAGCGGCAGGGCGCGCTGATGGCGGCTCGGCAGGATGGGAGACACGGCGGGGGCTCCTTAGATTGCGTCCAGGCACTTCGGCCCAGAGAATATAACCTGCGCATCAAGAGCATATCCCGGGCCGGAAAGGGCGCGACGTGGCAAGACGAACGGCAATACGGGACCCGTGGGTCTGGGGTCAGGTCATCCTGGCCACCGCCGTGACGTTCGCGGTGCCCTGGTGGGCCAAGCGCTGGGGTGTCCTCGACCCAGCGGGCGGCTCCCGGTGGCTGGGCTGGACGATGATCGGCCTCGGCCTCGCGGTTCTGTACGGCGGCATCGCGATGCTCGGGCGCAACCTGACGCCAGCCACGGAACCCCTGCCCGAAGGCCAGCTCGTCACCCGCGGGCTGTACCGCATGGTGCGGCACCCGATCTACCTGGGTGTCTCGACGCTCCTGGGTGGCTACGGCTTCCTGAGGGGCGGGTGGCTGTCCGGTGTCGTGGTCTTTGCGGTGTCGGTAGCGTATTTCGAGCGGAAGGCCCGCGTGGAGGAGCGCTTCCTGATGGAGCGGATGGCAGGATACGAGGAGTACCGAAGGCGGGTGCCTCGCATCCTGCCCGGGGGCTGGCACTAGGGGCATCACGGGGGTGGCGTAACGCAACGGGGTGGCCTCACGCAACGGGGTGGCCTCACGCAACGGGGTGGCCCAACGCAACGGGGTGGCCTCATGCAACGGGGTGGCCTCACGCAACGGGGTGGCCTCACGGCCACCCCTAGCGGCAGAGACGCAATTTCGGAGCTCGTGAGCCGCGCCGTCAGTTTGCCACTCTTCGAGACATTGCGTTTCTCAATGGCAAGGGGTGGGCATACGCCCACCCCTCACGCAACGGGGTGGCCTCACGGCCACCCCTAGCGGCAGAGACGCAATTTCGGAGCGCTTGAACCGCGCCGTCAGTTCGCCACTCTTCGAGAAATTGCGTTTCTCAATGGCAAGGGGTGGGCATACGCCCACCCCCAACGCAACGGGGTGGCCTCACGCAACGGGGTGGCCTCACGGCCACCCCTAGCGGCAGAGACGCAATTTCGGAGCGCTTGAACCGCGCCGTCAGTTTGCCACTCTTCGAGAAATTGCGTTCCTCAATGGCAAGGGGTGGGCATACGCCCACCCCTAACGCAACGGGGTGGCCTCACGCAACGGGGTGGCCTCATGCAACGGGGTGGCCTCACGCAACGGGGTGGCCTCACGGCCACCCCTAGCGGCAGAGACGCAATTTCGGAGCTCGTGAGCCGCGCCGTCAGTTTGCCACTCTTCGAGAAATTGCGTTCCTCAATGGCAAGGGGTGGGCATACGCCCACCCCTAACGCAACGGGGTGGCCTCACGCAACGGGGTGGCCCAACGCAACGGGGTGGCCCAACGCAACGGGGTGGCCTCACGGCCACCCCTAGCGGCAGAGACGCAATTTCGGAGCGCTTGAGCCGCGCCGTCAGTTTGCCACTCTTCGAGGAATTGCGTTCCTCAATCGCAAGGGGTGGGCATACGCCCACCCCTCTCTGCCATCGTGATTCTCCCGCCGGGGGGGGGCGCTAATGCCCCGCGCGCGCCTTCCGCACCTCTTCCGTGAGCCGCGGCACGATCTCGAACAGGTCGCCCACGATGCCGTAGTCGGCCAGCTTGAAGATCGGCGCGTCCTTGTCCTTGTTGATCGCCACGATCGTCTTCGACGTGCGCATGCCGGCCAGGTGCTGGATGGCGCCGGAAATTCCCACCGCCACATAGAGGTCCGGGCTCACGATGCGCCCGGTCTGCCCGATCTGGGTGGACGGATCCCGCCAGCCGTCGTCGGTCACGGCCCGCGTGGCCCCGACCGCTGCGTTGCCGAAGGCGGCCGCCAGTTCCTCCACCAGCTTGAAGTTCGCGGCCTCGCGAAGTCCGCGGCCGCCGCTCACCACGACCGGCGCGTCGGCAAGGTCGAGCTGCGCGTCGCCCGTGCCGCCGACGCTCGTGACGACAACCCGCGCCGCCGCCGGATCGAGCGCGGGGGCGCCCTGCTCCACCCGCGCGGTGCGATCAGCGTCCGTCACGAGGACGGCGCCGGGGCGCAGCGTGAGGAGGGCCGGGCTGCCGGTCAGCCGCACCGTCGTGATGATCTTCCCGATGTGGGTCGGGTGCTTGCCCACGAGGGCGTCGCCCTCGAACGCGAACCCGGTCAGGTCCGACGCCATGCTCACGCCGAGCGCCACAGCCACGCGCGGCGCGAGGTCGCGCCCCTCGGCGGAGGCGGCGAAGAAGGCGCCACGATACCCGCCGCTTCGGAGCCGATCGGCCGCCGTGGCCGCGAACACCTCCGGGCTGTAGCGGGCCAGGCCAGCGTGCTCCACCACGATCACCAGGTCGGCGCCGGCACGGCCGAGCGCCGCCGCCTTGGCGCCGATGCCGGGCGCGCCAATGAGCAGGGCGTGGACCTCGCCGCCGCCGGTGGCGTCGGTCGCCTGGCGCGCGGCGCTCACCGCCTCGAGCGCCACCTTCCGGAGCGAACCGCCCCGCGATTCCGCGAACGCGAACATGTTGGCCATCAGAGCACCTTCGCTTCGGTCTGAAGAAGCCGGATGAGCTCCGGCACCGCGTCCGCGCCCTCGCCGATGATCCGTCCCGGGGGACGGTCCGGCGGCAGCGCGATCGAGTCCACCGTCAGGCTGGCAGCGCCGAGCTGCGCCGGCTTGACCTCGAGCGGCTTCTTCTTGGCGGCCATGATCCCCTTGAGCGACGGAAGCCGCGGCCGCCCCAGCCCCTCGTCGATGGTGACGACGGCCGGCAGCGGGAACTCGACGGTCTCGCTGGCGCCCTCGAGCTGGCGCTCCGCCGTGCCTCGGCCGCCCGCAATGTCGAGCTTCGAGATGGCCGTCACGCACGGCACCCCCATCAGGTGTGCCGTCATCGGCCCCACCGTCTGGTTAGCGCTGTCGGTGGCCATCCGCCCGAAGAGCACCAGGTCGTAGCCGCCGTCCTTGAGCTCGGTGGCGAGCGCCGTCGCGACGGCCCGGCCGTCGAACGGCACCTCGTCGGCGGAGAGCTGGATGGCACGGTCGGCGCCCATGCCGAGCGCCTTGCGCAGCGTCTCTTGTGCGGCGGCCGGCCCCACAGTCACGACCACCACCTCACCCGATCCGTGCGCCTCCACGAGCCGCAGCCCCGCCTCGACCGCGTACCCGTCGAAGTCGGCGATGTCGAACTTGAGGCCCGCCGAGTCCAGCGCCTTCCCCCCAGCCCCGATGGCGAATCGCAGGTCCATGTCCGGCACCCGCTTGATGCAGACGGCGATTTTCACGGCAAGTCCCCTGGCACGGATTCGTGGCTAGAACGCCGGCAGGCCGGTCACGGCCTGTCCGAGGATGAGGGTGTGCATGTCGTGCGTCCCCTCGTAGGTATACACCGACTCGAGGTTGGCCATGTGGCGCATCGAGTGGTACTCCGCCAGGATGCCGTTGGCGCCGAGCAGGCGACGGGCCTCGCGCGCGGCCTCGCAGGCCATGTTGATGTTGTTCCGCTTGGCCAGCGACACCTGGTCGGGCGTCATCGTGCCCTTGTCCTTGAGGCGGCCAAGCTGCAGGGTCAGGAGCTGCGCCTTGGTGATCTCGGTGAGCATGTCCGCCAGACGGCTCTGCTGCAGCTGGGTCTGGCCGATCGGCTTCCCGAACATGATGCGCGCCTTGGAGTAGCTCAGCGCCTCGTCGTAGCAGGCCATGGCCGCGCCGATGCCGCCCCACGCGATGCCGTACCGCGCCTGGGTCAGGCACATCAGCGGGCTCTTGATGCCGCCCGACTTCGGCAGGATGGCGTCCTTGGGCACCAGGCAGTCCTGCAGCACGATCTCGCTGGTGTCGCTCGCGCGGAGCGAGAGCTTCCCCTTCTGGTCCTTGGCGGTGTAGCCCTTGGTGCTGGCCGGCACGATGAAGCCGCGGATGGACTTCACGTCGTCCACCGAGCCGGTCTTGGCCCAGATGATCGAAACGGTGGCCTGCGAACCGTTGGTGATCCACATCTTGGCGCCGTTGAGGAGCCAGCCGTCCTTCGTCTCCTTGGCGGTGGTGATCATGCCGCCGGGGTTGGAGCCGTAGTCGGGTTCGGTCAGGCCGAAGCACCCGATGTCCTGGCCCGACGCCAGCCGCGGCAGCCAGTGCTGCTTCTGCTCCTCGGAGCCGAAGGCGTAGATCGGGTACATGACCAGCGCGCCCTGCACCGAGGCGAAGGAGCGGATGCCGCTGTCGCCCCGCTCCAGCTCCTGCATGATGAGGCCGTACGCCACGTTGTTGAGCCCCGCGCAGCCGTATTCCTCGGGCAGGTTGGCGCCGAGGACGCCCAGCTCGGCCATCCCCGGAATCAGCTGCTTCGGGAACTTCCCCTCGACATACGCGTCGCCGATGACCGGCATGAGGTGCTCGTCCACCCAGGCGCGCACGGTGTCGCGCACCGCGCGCTCCTCCTCGGAGAGGAGGCCGTCCACGTCGTAGAAATCCACTCCCGCAAATGCGTTCGCCATGTGTGCCTGCCTCGAGCCATGCCGTTGAAGGTCAGTCTATCGTGCGCCGGGGGCCCCCGTGGCCCAGGTGGCGACGCGCGCTGGGCTCGATGCCCACTGCCCGCGCCTTCCGGCGGAATCCGGATCCATGATCGACGGGCAGCGCCGACTCGGCCTGCCACTGGTGCACCATCTCGTGGAGGACGGTCCGCTCCACCTCCACCCACCCGTGCCGCAGGTGGGCCCTGCTGAGCGCAATCTCGAGCACCCGCCCGCTCCGCGCATCCACCGAGAGCTCCCCGAGCCGGGTGCGCATCCGGCCCGAGAGCCGGAAGGGGATCGCGGCCAGCGCGCCGCCGAAATGCTCGGCGTTGAGCCGGCCGTGCATCTCCGTCAGCTGCGCAAGCACCAGGTCGTCGCCCGCCCGCGGCCGCTCGACGCCGCGCCGGCTCGGCCGGGCTGGCGGCGCGTGCGCCTCGACCGGAAAGGTCAGGAACTCGCGTTCCGCACTTCGGCGGGTGGCCCGTCGCGCCCCGGGCCGGACATACCGCACGATGGCGGAGAGCACCCGGTCGGGCGCCCACGCGTAGCCGCGGTGCACGCGCAACACCCCGCGCGCCGTCACGCTCAGCAGGACCGTCCGGTTGGTGTGCGTCGCAAACCCGCGGAACGGCGGCATGCCCAGCGCGTCCAGCCGCCGGCGCAGGACCGTCTCGGCGGTCTCAGGCGACGCGGCCTGCCCCCACAACCCCATGACGTTCCCCCGAACGGGCGAATGCGTGACTGTCCGACGCGCGGAACTCGTTCGCCGTGAGGTCCCACCGCCAGAATTCCACCTTGACCGCGTCTGGGCCGACCCGGACCACGTTGAACACCGACGGGCGCTTGCCGCGGGTGCGGTCGCTCAGGGTGCTCGAGGTGCTGATCACGGTGCCGCGCGGCAGCTGCCCCGCCCCCTCCTGGTGGTCGTGCCCGCAGAGCACCACGTGGGCGCCGGTGGCGTCGAGCCGGCGCTGCGCGCTCGCCCAGTGCGCCAGGCCCATCCGCTGCGATATGTCGCCGCGGAGCACGTTGTGGTGCAGCACCGCCACCCGCACGGTGTCCGGCGGCTCCGCGGCGAAGAGCGCCGCGAGCCGGTCCGTCTCCGATTTCGGCAGGTGCCCCTTGACCGTCAGGTCCCGCTGGTTCCAGGTCATCGACCCGACGGCGAGCCCGTGCGCCGACAGGGCGCCGGCCACGACCAGGCCGGGCAGCCGCAGGACCGGCGTCAGGTCCTCGCCGAAGTACTGCCGGTACTTCGCATACAGCACGCGTCGGCCGAAGATCCCGAACGGGCTCTTCCACCATTCGACGTCGTGGTTGCCGGGCACCAGGAGGGTCGGAGCCGTCTCCTGCATCCGCTCCAGGAACGCGAGGCCACGCTGGTACTCTCCGTGCCGTCCCCGCTGGCTGATGTCGCCAGCCACTACCACCGCGTCGGGCGCCAACTCCGGCACCAGGCGTTCCACGGCCCGAATCTGGGGCAGGTCCACCGGCCTGCCGAAATGCAGGTCGGAGAGGTGGACCAGCGTGGATTCGCTCACCAGGAGGCCTTGATCCGGTAGGTCAGGGTGGCGTCGCCCTTGGCCGGCACCACGACCCGGAACCGTACCCGCGTGCTCGACACTCGGTCGCCGGGGATGGAGCTCTGGAGGACGGACCAGTCGCCGCCGCGCTCCTCGTACACATCCACCGTGGCGGCGGAATCGGTCGCGTTCGCCAGCGACACGCTGTAGTCCGCCGTGGCCGTGTAGCGGCCGTTCTTGTCGCGCGCGCTGGTGTATGTCGTCTGCGTCCGCTTGGCCGTGATGTCGAACGCCGTGCCGGCGTCGAGCTCCATCGGCTGCCCGGCGGCGGTGTGCCCTACCCCCGATGCTCCGATGAGCTGCAGGCGCCCGGCGTCGTCCGCCTGGTAGATGCTCGCGCCGCCGCCCGGGAGCGGCGTGTCACCGAACGGCGTCTTCAGCGCGCGGGTCACGATGTACGTCACCGCGACCGGCACCTCCTGCTCATCCCCGTATTGCGGCAGGCCGCCGTAGTAGGGGAGCCCCGACCGGACCACGAGACGCTTCACCACCGGCGCGGATACCGGCTCGAAGAGCGCGATGATCGAGGTCTGGCCCGGGCGGAGCGTCACCTTGCCCGGCACCGTGTACAGGTGCGACTCGCCGATGCGCTGTTCCGAGGCCGGCGCGGCCATTTCCATCGCGATGCCCGCCATCGCCTGGTTGCGCTTCATCATCTGGTCGCCCTGCCCGCCGCCCACCTCTCCCGCGAGCAGCTGCAGGTCCGCATCGGCCACGCTCAGCGTGCCTGACTGCACCACCGCGCTACCGGTCACCCGGGCGTCCTTGCCGCCGAGGATCACCTGGTAGCTCGCCTGCCACGCCGCGCCGCTCGTGAAGTACCCGACGCCGAGCGAAGGGAGCGCCTTGGCGCTCTTGAGGGAGAGCCGGACAGTCGGGTCCACGATCACCAGGTCCGCCGGAAAGCGCGGTGCGCCCGGCGCCTGGAAGCCGATGGAGCCGTCGGCGTAGCGATAGCGTTCCGGGTCCACGGCCAGCAGCGTGGCGCGCGTCGTGTCGCTCGCGGCAGGGCCGCGCAGGAAGAGAAGGTCCCGCCCGACGGCGCGGCGGAGTGTGCTTTGCTGGTCGGTGCCGCCGTCGTAGGTGGCGGCCAGAAAGCTCACCGCCGGATCGAGCGGGAAGAGCGAGGCAGGATCGAGGAGGCCGAGGCTCAGCCGCTGGTCGCTGGCGCCCTTGGGCACCGCCACCGGGAGCGTGCGGCGGACCAGGACGCGGCCCGAGTTGTAGATCGTGAGGCCGGTCTGCGCTGAGAGCGGCGCCGCGGCCAGCAGCAGCAGGGCCGCCACCGGAATGCGTCGAAATGTGTTCATCGGGGGAGATACTCCATGGCGATGCGGCTCACGATGCGCCGCATGAGGACATACGTGGCGAGTACCGCGATGGCGCCGTAGATCCGGCCCAGCGCCGGTTCGGCCGGGACCCGGAACCAGACATAGAGCGCCATGAGGAAGGTGGCGCCCAGCGCCACGCGCCCCGCGAGCCGGCTGGCCCGCGCTCCGCGCTTGGCGTGGCACTCGGGGCAGTCGGTGCCCCACTGGAGGCCGAAGATCCGCTTGCCGCAGGTGAGGCAGGGAACGTCAGGCGATCCGCCGGACAACTGCATCGCCGAACTCCGTCGTCGTGGCGGTCCCGCCGAGGTCGCGGGTCCGCACCTGGTCCTGCTCGATGACCCGCGCCACCGCGGCGCGGACCCTGTCGCCTGCCCCGACTTCGCCGACATGGTCGAGCATCATGGCGCCGGCCAGGATGAGGGCGGCGGGGTTCGCCACGCCCTTCCCGGCGATGTCGGGGGCGCTGCCGTGCACCGCCTCGAAGACTGCGGCGTGCGTCCCGATGTTGCCGCCCGGCGCCAGGCCGAGCCCGCCGATGAGCCCGGCGGCCAAGTCGCTGAGGATGTCGCCGAACATGTTGGTCGTGACCATCACGTCCATCTGCTCGGGCCGGAGCACCATCTGCATCGCGGCGTTGTCGATGATCAGGTCATTGAAGGCCACCCGGCCCTCGTACTCCGCCCCCACCGCGCGCCCCACCTCGAGGAAGAGCCCGCTGACCATCTTGAGGATGTTGGCCTTGTGGACCACCGTGACCTTCTTGCGGCCGTTGCGCACCGCGTACTCGAAGGCGTAGCGGATGATCCGCTCGCAGCCGACGCGGGTCACGATGGCCATCGACTCCGCTACCGCCCGCGGGTCGTCGCCCACGCGCACGAAGTGCTCCACCCCCACGTAGAGCCCCTCGACGTTTTCCCGGACCAGCACCAGGTCTACGTTTGGAAACTTCCCGACGCCGGCGATGCTGCGGGTGGGCCGCACGTTGGCGTAGAGCTCGAATTCCTTCCGGAGCGCCACGTTGACGGACCGAAACCCGGTGCCGACCGGCGTGGTGAGCGGGCCCTTGAGGGCCAGCCGGGTGCGGCGGATGCTGTCCACCGTGGCGTCGGGGAGCGGATCGCCGGAGCGGTCCACCGCCGCCATCCCCGCGATTTGCTCGTCCCAGTCGAACTTGACGCCGGTGGCCTGCAGCACCTTCCGGGTGGCGGCGGTGATCTCGGGGCCGATGCCGTCGCCCGGGATCAGCGTGACGACATGGCTCATGGTTCGGCGGTGACCGAGGGGAAGAGGATCGTGAGCACCGAATCCATGGCCGCCGCAGGCGTGGCCCCGGAGGCGATGATGTAGCTGCGGAAGACGACGTCGCCCGCCCGGGTGTCCACGCCCACGAAGTTCGCCCGCGCCTCGACGGCGCCGGTGCTGTCGTGCTGGAAGGAGAACGACGCGGGCACGAAGACGAACCGCCCGCCCGCGATGGCCATCAGGGTGCGGAGGTTCGAGATCATCGGATCGGGCACCTTGACGATCTGCGGGTCGCGGAGCGCGGCCTGCCCCATGTAATCGGGGTCAGCCGCGATCCCGGGCGCGCTGCGCGCGAGGCTCCGCATCTGCTCGGGGAGCTTCCACTTGACCTCGGGGGCCCGGAGCTGCATTCCGTCGCCCAGCATCATGTCCACCCACTTCGTGCTGCTGGCCCGGTCGGTGAACGGC
Source organism: Gemmatimonadota bacterium (assembly GCA_022710485.1). Taxonomy (GTDB): domain Bacteria; phylum Gemmatimonadota; class Gemmatimonadetes; order Gemmatimonadales; family GWC2-71-9; genus SPDF01. The sequence goes on from JAKLGU010000013.1 coordinate 36,917, forward strand.
GCCTTGCCGGCGAGCGAGTCTCGCGCCACCACCAGTGTGGACGGCAGCACGCCGACCACCTGCCCGGCGATCCCCAGGATGTTCATCGGGGCCGCGGGCGGCATCTTCTGGTTGGGATTGGGCTTCGGTGCCGGCGTCGTCTGCGCCTCGACCGGATCGGGGCCGACCGGCGCCTGGCTGCCGCCGGCACAGGCGGCGAGGCCGACGAGGAGGAAGAGGCGGGATATATGATTCACGAGGACTCCCTTGTCAGGTAAGTCGCTATTGGACAACGTGATGTACCCCCCCAAGGCCGAACTCCGCCAAGGGGCGTAAGCCGTGGAAATCTAATGGGATGGGGGGGTAGGGGCGAGGGAGCGCTATTCGAGCGAAAGGCCGCCGTCCACGACCAGCACCTGCCCGGTCACGTGGCGGGCGTCGTCGGAACAGAGGAAGGCGATCACCTTGGCCACGTCCGCCGGCTCGGCCACCCGCCCCAGGACGCTGTGCTTCTTGGCCCGCTCGACCACGTCGTCCGGCAACATGCCCATCCGCTCGGTCCGGATGAAGCCGGGGGCGACGGCGTTCACGTTCACGTTCGAGGGGCCGAGCTCCACTGCCGCCGCGCGAGTGAGCCCGATGACGCCGGCCTTGCTCGCGGCGTAGTTGGCCACGCCGAACCCCGGCCGCTCGGCCTGGTGGGCGCTGACGTTCACGATCTTGCCGTACTGCTGCTCCCGGAACCCCTGCGACACCGCGCGGATGCACTGGAAGGTCCCGGTGACGTTGGTCTCGAGCACTTCCTTCCAGGCACGGTCGGTCATCCGCCAGAGCGCGCCGTCCATCGCGATACCAGCGTTGTTGACCAGGATGTGGAGGCCGCCCAGCTCGGTCCGCACCTCCTCCATGAACCGGTCCACCGCCGCCGCGTCCCGCACGTCGCACTTGGCGGCGTAGACCTGCACGCCCATGGCGCGGAGCGCCGTCTCGGTAAGCAGCGCCTGCTCGGTGACGTCCCGTCCCGGCAGGTCCACGAAGCAGAACGCCACGTGGCACCCCTGCCGCCCGAACTCGAGTGCGATCGCCCGGCCGAGGCCGGTGGCGCCGCCGGTGACCACGGCCACCTTGCCGCGGAACCCGGTGTCGATGGCCTGCGGGCTCGGGCGCTCCAGCGTGGCGCCACTGCTTCGGCGTCCTGCGGCGGCCTGCCAGTGGCCGCCCTTGTACTCGGAGGGGGGAGTGGGCATAGGAGGTCGAAGGTACGGCGCGGAAGGGGGGAGGGCAAGAAGGCGGGGCGGGTCGCAGGCGGGGAAGCGGGAAAGCGGGGAAGCGGGGAAGCGGGGAAGCGGGGAAGCGGGGAAGCGGGGAAGCGGGGAAGCGAAGGTGCTTCCGGCCATCCGAAGTTGCAAGCATCTTATGACCATGCAATCACTCGCATGGATTCTTGTGTCGGTCATCGGCGCGGTCGCGTGGGGCGTCCTCGCGCTCCATCGCGGCGAGTCCATCAACGCCGCCTGGCTGGTGCTGGCCGCGGTGGGCACCTACCTCGTCGGCTACCGCTTCTACTCACGCTTCCTGGCCGCCAAGGTGCTCGGCATCGACCCGACGCGCGCCACCCCCGCCGAGCGGCTGAGCAATGGCCGCGACTTCGTACCGACGACGCGCGGCGTCCTCTTCGGCCACCACTTTGCCGCCATCGCCGGGGCCGGCCCCCTGGTGGGTCCCGTCCTCGCGGCCCAGTTCGGCTACCTCCCCGGCATGCTGTGGATTGTCTTTGGCGTGGTGCTCGGCGGCGCGGTGCAGGACTTCGTGATCCTCTTCGCCTCGATGCGGCGCGACGGCAAGTCGCTGGGCCAGATGGCCAAGGAGGAGGTCGGCCCCGTCACCGGGCTCGCGGCGATGATCGCCATCCTGGCCATCATGATCATCCTGCTGGCGGTGCTGGCGCTGGTGGTCGTCAACGCCCTGCGTGACAGCCCGTGGGGGATGTTCACCATCGCCTGCACCGTGCCGATCGCGCTCCTCATGGGTTTCTGGATGAAGGTGTGGCGGCCCGGCCGGACGATGGAGGCCACCGCGGTGGGCATCGTGTTGCTGATGGCCTCCCTGGTCGGCGGCCGGTTCGTGGCGGAGCACGCCTCGCTGGGACCGATGTTCACGATGGGCGGCACCACGATCGCCTGGCTCATCATCGCGTATGGCTTCGTGGCGAGCGTGCTCCCCGTCTGGATGCTGCTCTGCCCCCGCGACTACCTCTCGACCTTCATGAAGGTCGGCACCATCGTCCTGCTGGCCGTGGGGATCCTCGTCGTCCTACCGCCGATCAAGCTCCCCGCGCTCACCCAGTTCATCGACGGGACGGGGCCGGTCTTCGCCGGCAAGCTCTTCCCCTTCGCGTTCATCACCATCGCCTGCGGGGCCATCAGCGGATTCCACGCGCTGGTGGCGAGCGGCACCACGCCCAAGATGCTGCGCCGCGAGGGCGACGCCCCCCTCATCGGCTACGGCGGGATGCTGACGGAATCGTTCGTGGCGGTCATGGCACTCTGCGCCGCCGCCGTGCTCGACCCCGGCGTGTACTTCGCCATCAACGCCCCGCTCGCCACGCTGGGCGGCTCCCTCGACGCCGCCGCCGAGACGATCCGGGGCTGGGGATTTGCCGTGACCCCCGCGCAGATGGAGGCGCTCGCCGCCTCGGTGGGGGAATCGACCCTGCTGGCGCGCACCGGCGGCGCGCCCTCGCTGGCCGTCGGCATGGCGCAGATCTTCGCCGGCGCCTTCGGCGCCCACCTGACCGCGCTCTGGTACCACTTCGCCATCATGTTCGAGGCGCTGTTCATCCTGACCACGGTGGACACTGGCACCCGCGTCGGCCGCTTCATGTTCCAGGAGCTGGCCGGCCACGTCTGGGAGCCGATGGGCCGCACCTCGTGGTACCCGAGCACAGTGCTCGCCTCCGGGGCGGTGGTGGCCGGCTGGGGGTGGTTCCTGCTGCAGGGGGTGCAGGATCCGCTGGGCGGGATCAACACTCTGTGGCCGCTCTTCGGCATCAGCAACCAGCTGCTGGCCGCCGTGGCGCTCGCGGTCGCCACCACCGTGCTGATCCGCTCCGGCAAGGCGCGCTACGCCTGGGTCACGCTGCTGCCGCTCGCCTGGCTGCTGGTGGTCACCCTCACCGCCGGCTGGCAGAAGATCTTCGCCGCGGACCCCCGGCTCGGTTTCCTGTCGCACGCGGCAGCCACCGCCGCGCAGGTGGCGGCGGGCACGCTGGAGGCGTCGCGCGGCGCGCGACTCATCTTCAACGACCGACTCAACGTGGCCGTGGCGGCCCTCTTCATGACGGTCGTGGTGCTCGTGGTGATTTCATCGGTGCGGGTCTGGCTGGGGATCCTGCAGGGGCGGACGCCGGCCACCACGCGTGAGGCACCCTATGTGGCGACGACCTATGCAGCCTGAGCGGAGGGCCTGGATGGCCCGATGGCTCGCCGCCGTGCGGCGGGTGGCGGGCATGCCCGACTACGCGGCGTACCTGGAGCACCGGCGCCATCACCACCCCGGTGAAGCGCTGCCGACCGAGCGCGAGTACTATGCCGAGTACGTCGCTGCGCGTTACGGCGACTCCCCCACGAGGTGCTGCTGATGAACCGCATGGTCCGCTATTTCGTGAACGGGCTCCTCCTCTCCACGCCGATCGCGCTGACGCTCTACGTCTGCTGGCGCATCTTCCGCGCGGTGGACAGCTGGCTGGGGCTGCCATGGTACGGGGCCGGCTTCGTCGCCACCCTCGTGCTCATCACGCTGGTGGGGTGGCTGGCCACCACCTTCCTCTGGAACTCGATCTTCGGCCTCGTCGAGCAGGCGATGGAGCGGGTGCCCCTCGTCCGGTTCCTCTACAACTCCCTGAAGGAGGTGCTCGGCGCCTTCGTGGGGGAAAAGAAGCGCTTCGACCGGCCGGTGGTGGTGAAGCTGATGTCGGGCGGAAACGCCCGCGCCCTCGGCTTCCTCACCCGGGAGTCGCTCGACTCGCTCGGGCTCAAGAACCTGGTGGCGGTGTACCTGCCCCAGTCCTACAACTTTGCCGGGCAGGTCCTGCTCTTCCCGGCGGACCAGGTCACCCCGATCAGCGCCGGGAGCAGCGACGTGATGGCCTTCATCGTGTCGGGGGGAGTGGTGGACGGCTCGGACCGGGGGAACGAAGGACCAGCCACCCCAGCGCGGTGAGCCCCAGGAGGGCCGCGGACCCGCGGAGCGCCACGCCGGCGCCGATGTCCTGGTAGAGCCAGCCGAAGAGGAGTCCGGCGGGAAGCGCGGCGAACCCCGTCACGGCATGATAGGCCCCGAACCCGCGGCCGGTGCGCACCGGCGCCAGCTGCGCCACGAGCGAGCGCTCCGCCGGCTCCAGAAGTCCGCTCGCCAGGCCGAGCGTCAGGAATACCCCCACGCCCGCCAACTCGGTCAGCGATCCCCCGAGCAGGTACGACACCCCCGCAAAGAGCAGCGCCCCCGCCGTGACCGTGCCCCGTGTGCCGAGTGCGTCGCTGAGCCAACCGCCGGGATACGCGGCGGCGCTCCGGACCACGTGCAGTCCGGCCCACACCAGCGGAATCGTCGCCACCGGGACGCCCAGCCCCTGGAGCCTGAGGAGCAGCAGCGCCTCCGGCACGCGGAAAAGAGTCAGTGCGGAAAGCATCAGCACCGGTCCCCAGAAGACCCGCCCCGTCGCGTCCACCGGCTTCGAAGTGGAAGGAGCCAGCGGCAGGACGGCGGGTGCACCGCGAAGCACACGGAAGAGGATGAGCATGACCACCACGCCGGGGAGCCAGGTCCAGGCGATGACGTCGCGCACCGAGACGCCGCGGGACAGGAGGATCCAGGCCGCGACCGAGCCGAGGACGGCGCCGAAGTGGTCGGCTCCGCGGTGGAAGCCGAACGCCCGGCCCATGAGCGGTGGCGGGGTGGACGCCGCGATCATCGCGTCGCGCGCCGGAGTCCGGAGCCCCTTCCCCACCCGGTCCACGACCCGGAATCCGATGACCGCCCATGCCGACCCCGCCAGCGCGATGAACGGCCGGATGAAGAGCGCGGTGCCGTAGCCCACAAGGATCAATGGCTTCCGCCACCCCGCCCGGTCGGCCCACCGCCCGCTCAGCCACTTGAGTGCGGCGGAGGTCAGGTCCGAGGCGCCGTCGAGGGCACCCAGCAGCGTGGGCCCCCCACCCAGCGATGTGATGAAGGCCGGAAGTAGGGGATAGACCATCTCGCTCGCGAAGTCGTTGAAGAGCGAGACGAGGGAGAGGCCTTTGACTGTGGCGGGGAGGCGGGGAAGCGGGGAAGCGGGGCCAGAGGCTGTTACATCGCTGTAAGTCATTGACCTATCGAATCTTATGTTGTCTAGGGATACGGAAGCGCCCGATCCGACCGGTTACTCGGCTTTGCACCCGGGCCGATGCGGCTAGATTTGCCCCCCCATGACTGCCCCACTCCTTCAGGACACCGGCTTCCGGGAAGCCACCATCTGGGCCACGCCGATCCGTGACCTCGGCCTGACCATCGAGGGCACGCAGCTCGAGCCGATCGTGGCGGAGTTCCGCCGCGAGCTCGAGGCGGTCGGCTTCCGGCGGCTCTCGCCCCGGTACTACCTGTCCACCGAGTGGGGGGTGCCGTTCGAGACGGTGGCCATCGCCATCCCGTTCTACCTGGCCCACCCCGAGTTGCAGGAGATGCACGCCGAGCGGACCGGGCACGTCGAAGGGCGCGACCGTGAGGAGATCCTCCGCTACCTGCGCCACGAGATGGGGCATGTGGTGAATTACGCCTACCGGCTGTACGACGACGCCGAGTGGGAAGCACTCTTCGGCTCGATGAGCGAGCCGTATGAAGACGACTACCGGCCCGTCCCGTTCAGCCGCAAGCACGTCCGGCACCTGCCGGGGTGGTACGCGCAAAAGCATCCCGACGAGGACTGGTCGGAGACCTTCGCCGTCTTCATCACCCCCGGGCTCGACTGGCGCTCGGAGTACGCGGCGCGGCCCGAGGCGCTCGCGAAGCTGGAGTATTGTGAGCGGACGGTCGCGGCGCTGCTGGACCGGGAGCCGGTGGTGGTGGACGACGAACTCGACGAGGACGTCGGCGAGCTCGAGTACTCGCTTGCGCAGTTCTACCGGGACCTGGCGGCGGCCGACGCGCGGCTGGGGCTCAATCTCGACACGATGCTGCGGAGCGTCTTCCCCGCCACTGGCGCCCGGGCAGGCACCACGCCGCACGTCGCCGCGGCCGAACTGCTGCGGCGCCTCGAGGGGGAGCTGCTGGGCAACGTCTACCGGTGGACGGGGCACTTCCCGGAGCGCACTCGGGTGCTGGTCCACCACCTGCGGGCCCGCGCGCAGAGCCTGGAGCTCTGCTACCGGACGGAGGAGGAGCCGGCGGTGACGGTGGCACTCACCACCCTGGTGACGTCGCTCGCCATGAACTACGTCCAGTCGGGCGGGTACCTCCGCTAGTCCTCGGCGGTCTTCTTGGCCGCCTCCGCGCTCTTCTTGCCGTCGTCCGACGACTTCTTTCCGGCCTCCCCGCCCTTCTTCCCGTTTTCCGACGGCTTCTTCCCGGTCTCGGCGCTCTTCCGGAGCCCCGATCCGCGGCGGTACCGGTCGGTGGCCAGATCCACGATCCGCTGGATGAGCGCGGGGTAGGGGATGCCGGCGGCGGCCGCCGCCATGGCGAACTCGCTGTCCCGCGCCAGGTAGCAGCTGGCGTTCACCTCGAGCACGTAGATGTCGCCGGTGTCGGTGAGCCGGAGGTCCACGCGCCCGTAGTCCCGCACCCGGAGCGCCCGGTACGCGTCCACCGACACCTTCTGCAGCTTGGCACGGAGCTCGTCGGGCAGGTCGGCCAGCACAGCCTTGGTGCCCTTGTACTCCGCGCTGTTCTCGTCCCACTTCGCCTTGCTGTCCAGGACGTGCGGCATCCCCTCCGGCAAGCCCGAAAAGTCGAGCTCGATCGGCGGCAGCGCGATCGGGTCGTAGTTGCCGAGGACGCCGACGTAGAACTCCCGGCCCTCGATGTACTCCTCCGCCAGCGCGGAGTCGTTGAGCTCGTCGTGGATGGTGGCCACGCGGCGCATCAGCGACTTCATGTCGGTGACGAGCGAGTTGCGACGAATGCCGATGGAGGCGTCGGTGCGGAGCGGCTTGACGAAGAGCGGCATCCGGAGATTGCCGCCGGTCTCGAAGTCGGCGTCGCGGGCAAAGACGGCGAACCGCGGGTACAGGATACCGTGGAAGGCGAGGAGCTTCTTGGAGAGGGCCTTGTCCTGCGTGAGGTAGGACTCGCCGGGACCGCAGCCGGTGTACTTGAGGCCGAGCAGGTCGAGGAGCCCCTCCATCGCGATGTCGCCGAACATGTTCTCGGCGAACATCTCCACCAAATTGAAGACGAGGTCGGGCCGCCGTCGCTGCAGGCCGGCGAGGACCCGCTTCACGTCAGCGTGGACGCCGAGGATGGCCACCTGGTGGCCCTGCCGGCGGAGCGCCCGCACCACCTGCATCACCACCGGGTCGTACTCGGTGGAGCGTTCCTTCCCCTCCACGTACGTCAGCACGGTGATTCTCACGAGCGGTCTCCCCTCGGGTCAGTCGTCGAGGCCCATGCCCCATCGGATCAGCGACACCGGCAGCCCACCGTAGGACAGCAGCGCGTCGTGGAAGGCGCGCAGCGGCGCCTCCTGCCCCGCCCGCCCCCGCCAGCTCTCTCGCAGCTTGAGCAGCTCGCGCCGCCCCACCGCGTCCGCGAGCGCGTAGGTCGGCCGCGCGCTGGCGCGCCGCACCATTTCCATCGCCTCCTCACGGTCCACCGCCAGGTGCTCGATGGCGTACGAGACGCCCTCGGCCGGCGTCATGCCGCGCGTATGGAGCCCGATGTCGAGGATCACCCGCACCGCGGCGCGGAGTTGCCGGACCAGTCCCATCAGCCGCGCCTCGGCGCCGTTCGCGAACCCCGCCTCCGCCATCAGGTCCTCGGCGTAAAGCGCCCAGCCGCGCACGGTGAGCGGCGTCCAGAGGTACTGGCGCACCAGCGAGCGCTGGGTGGCCGCCGTCTGGCGCTGCAGGAAGTGGCCGGGCCACGCCTCGGCGGCGGCCCAGGCCCAGGTCTCGTGGCGTGAATGCACCGCGCCGCCGTCCGGGCCCGCGATGAACAGGCGGCCGCCACGGGCCCATTCGGCGGGACTCGGCGGCTCGCACCAGACGGCCGGGACGAAATGCTGCAGGAACGCCGGCGTCGCCTCGACACGCAGATCCGACGCCGGCAGCGCCACGACTCCCGACCCCGCAATGAACCCTCGCGCGCGCCCCACCTCGTCGGCGTAGGCCTCGAGCAGCGGGACGCTCAATCCCTCGGCGCGCAGCCGCCGCACCGTTTCCGCCCATGGCACGCCCGGGCTCAGCGCCGTCGCGGCGGCCTGCATGGCCGCGCCCGCTTCCTCGACCAGCCTGAGACCGTAGCGCCAAAGCTCGGGCGCGGTGGAGCGGAGAGCGTGCTCGTGGTGGAGCCGGCGGTTGAACTCGTCCTCGCCGACGGCGAATGAAAGCTCCGCCGGGTTGGCCTGCAGTTCGGTGCGGAGCGTCGTCTTGAAGTGGGCCAGCGCCACCGAGGCCTCGTGCGCGGCGATCGAAAGCGCCTCGGCCGCCGCCGGCGCGTGGCGGGCGAACTCGGCGGCCAGGATGCCCGGCAGGCCTGCCCCGCCCTCGAGCATCGTCAATGCCGTCCCCAGCATGACTGGCGGCGGGCTCCGCAGCGTGGCCGTGGCGGTCGCCAGGAACTCCGGCGTGGCCTGCAGGCGTGCCAGCGCCGCGGCCGCGCGGCGTTCGGACTCCTCACCGGCGCGCTGGATCAGGCCGTGATACGCGCCGAACAGGTGGGAGAGCCAGAAGGCAGGATCATGAACGTGGGGACGTTCGTGCTGGAAGCGGAAGACGGAGACGCGGATGTCGTCGAGAAGGGCGGTGCGGTCGATCTCGTCCTGCAGGTCGGTGATTTCCAGCTCCTCGACCGCGCTCGCCATGGCGCGGTAGGCGGCGAGCTGCCGTCGCACGCTGACGTCGTCGAAGGTGCCGAGCCGCGCGTCGGAGTTTGCGTCGCCCGCTGCCGTGCCCGCCGCCGGGTCGAAGTTCCAGCGGAGGTCGAGGTACGACCGCGCCAGCGCGTCAGTGACGGGTGGCATCGGCCACGCTCCGCGCCCGGGCCGCCGCGATGAGCCGCTCACACTCCGCCTGGTCGAGCACCCGGTCGGCCACCTTGGCCGCCGAGAACAGCGCCTCCGACAGCACGGCGTCCTCCGGATCGTAGCCGTGCTCCTCGAGCCAGCACTTCACGTTGGACAACCCGGACACCGGCGAGATCTCGATCCGCTGGCGGAAGCCGAACACGCCCGCCGGCACGGAGGAATACACCCGGTCAGCCAGCCACTCGTCGCCCTTCTTCCGGGCCTTCATGATGGCGGAGGCGTGGACCCCGGTGGCGGTGCGGAAGGCGTCGGTGCCGACCACCGGATACTGCGCGGGCACCGGGATGCCGGTGGACTCCGAGGCGAGCTGGCAATACTCGTGCAGCTTGGAGAGGTCGCCGGTATGGAGGCCCAGGAGGTACAGGTTGACGATGAGGAGGTCCATCTCCGCGTTGCCCACACGTTCGCCGATGCCGAGCGCGGTCCCGTGCACCCGGTCCACCCCGGCCTCAATGGCGGCCAGGCAGTTGGCGATGCCGAGGCCGCGGTCGCGGTGGCCGTGCCAGTCGATCTTGATGGACTCGCCGGAGGGGGCCACGATCTCGTCCTGCACGAACTTGATCAGCGCGCGGACCCCGGACGGCGTGGCGAAGCCCACCGTGTCGGCCAGGCAGATGCGGCGGGCGCCGCAACGGATGGCGGTCCCGTAGAGCGCCTTGAGCGTCTCGGGCCTTGCGCGCGTGGTGTCCTCGGTGACGTACATGACCGGGAGGCCGTTCGTGACGGCGTACGTCACCGCCTCCTCCGACACCCGGAGCATCTTGTCGAGCGTCCAGTCCTCGGCGTACTGCCGGATGCTCGACGACCCGATGAAGGTGGCGGCCTCGATCGGCACGCCCACCTCCCCGGAGACACGCACGATCGGCTCCACGTCGGCGATGACGGTGCGCGCGGCGCAGTTCATGTTGATGGGGAGCTTCTGGTCCACGATTTCCCGGGCCAGCGCGCGCACCTGGGCCACGGCGCGCGGGCCCGCCCCGGGGAGCCCGATGTCCGCGGCGCGGACGCCGAGGTCGGCCATCAGGTGGAGGAGACGGAGCTTGACCTCCATCGGCGGGTCGATGACCGACGGGCTCTGGAGCCCGTCGCGCAGCGTCTCGTCGTTGAGCACGACCGGCGCGCGCGCGTAGTCGAACGCAGCGTCGCGGGCGTTCCAGTCGTAGATCAAGTCCTTGGATTCCATGCCCGTAGTCTCTCGCCTAGCGATGTTCGGCACAAGTGGGGAGCCGGTCCATTTCTGTCATTGCGAGGCCGCGTAGCGGCCGAAGCAATCTCGGGCTCAGCGCGCGTTGAGTTCGCAGTCGTCGCCGAGGCTCGCGTCGCCCCGCAACCCTGCCACTTTGACCCGGTTGCCGAGCAGCGCGCCTTCGAGCACCGAGGTCGCGATACGAGCGTCGCGCCCGATGATCGTGTTCCGGATGGTGCTGTCGGAAATGTGAGTGCCTGCCTCGATGGACACGTTGGGCCCGATCGAGCTGCGCTCGATGGTCACGCCGTCCTCGATGTAGACCGGATCGCTGATCACGACACCGGGGAAGTCGCGCCGCCGCGCGGCGCCCTTCGCGAGCAGGATGCCGTTGGTCTCGAGCAGCGTGCCCGGCGCGCCGCAGTCGTACCAGCCGCCCACCTCAGCGGCCAGGATCCGGCGTTTGTGCTCGATCATCTGCTGGAAGGCGTCGGTCAGGTAGTACTCCCCCTTGTTGGCGGGGGCGGCGAGCACGTGGTCGATGCCGGCCCAGAGCGCCTGAACGTCCCGGATGTAGTAGAGGCCGATGTTCGCGAGCTTCGAGACCGGGGTGGAGGGCTTTTCCACGATCTTCGTCATGAAGCCGTCGGCGTCGGTCACGACGACGCCGAAGCGCTGGTAGTCCTCGACCTCCTTGGCCCAGATGATCCCGTCGGCGTCGGTCCGGTTGATGAGCGAGAGGTCGGCCTCGAACACCGTATCCACGAAGATGATCAGCACCGGCCCGGTCACGAACGGCCGCGCCAGGTTGATGGCCCCGGCCGTGCCGTCCTGCACCTTCTGCTCGATGAAGCGGCAGGGATAGCCGTACCGGTCCTTCGCGTACGCCTCCACCGTTTCCTTCAGGTGGCCGGTAATGAAGATCAGCTCCGTGACGCCCAGCCCCTCGATCCGGTCCATGACCCAGTCCATGACCGGCCGGCCGGCCACCTTGAGCATCGGCTTGGGAACGAGGTGCGTGTGCGGGCGGAGGCGGGTGCCCTTGCCGGCCAGCGGGATGATGACCTGCATCAGCTGCCCCGGCCGTAGCGGTCCGACAGGCGGACCAGGTCGTCGAGCTCCGGTGTAGAGGCCTCGAGGACATCGCTGTCCACCACCGCCTCGATCTGGTGCACGAGGCCGGCCGGAATGTGAACCGAGTCCCCAGCGCGGAAGGGGCGCGCCTCCAGCTCGGTGCCCGGGCGAGTGCGGAGGATGAGCTCGCCCGAGAGAACGTGCATCGTCTCATCCTTCTTGTTGTGGTACTGCAGGCTCAGCACATGCCCCGCCTTCACGTGCAGCACCTTGCCGACGTAGCGATCGGTGCGGGCCCAGATCAGCTCATATCCCCACGGCTTGTCCACCCGGTACGGCACGTCCGGCATCAGGTCCCCACAGGTCGAATTTTGAACGAAGAGGGCACGGTCACGCAGGCCCGCACGCAGACGCCGCACCCGACACATCCCTCAGCGCGGATCACCGGGTGGCCCGCCTCGTCGATGGCAAGCGCCGAGGGTCCGATGGGGCAGGCCTTGGCGCAGACGGAGCATTCCGAGCCCTGGAAGGTGATGCACCGCTCCGGCAGCAGCTCCAGGATCCCTACCTGTACGCCGGCCCAGCCGTCCGCGGGCACCGTGAGCGCGTCGGTGGGGCAGGCGCGGGCACACGGCATGTCAGGGCAGGCGATGCACGGCTGCAGCCGCGGGTCGAAGAACGGCGTCCCGGCGGCCAGGCCGGCGCCCGGCGCGGCAAACTGGATCGCGTGCGGCGGACAGACGTCACCGCACTGCCCGCAACGGGTGCAGGCGGTCAGGAACCCGACTTCCGGCAGCGCTCCCGGCGGGCGGTGATAGCGCTTCTGGATGACCGTGTCCTCGGTCTTCCGGACGACCCCGTCGATCCAGTCGCCGACCAGGTCGCGGAAGAAATCTCGCCGGTCGCCGCCGCGACGATCCCAAGGCCCGCTCATGGGGGAAGTCTAGCTAGCATACCCGCGTTCTGTCATTGCGAGGGCGCGCGCCGGCCGCAACGGGGTGGGCTCACGCCCACCCCTGACCATCGCAGGCGCAACTTCTCAGCGGGTGGCCCTACGACGGTGCGGTTCCAGCGCGCCGAAATTGCGTCCCCACCGACAGGGGTGGCCGTGAGGCCACCCCGTGCGACGGTGCGGTTCCAGCGCTCCGAAATTGCGTCCCCACCGACAGGGGTGGCCGTGAGGCCACCCCGCGGGCCGCCCGCAGCGGGGTGGGCATGCGCCCACCCCGCGGACCGGACCATGTGCCCCTAGAGCGCCGGCGAGAAGCTGAAGAGCCACCGGAAGCCGACCTGCTCCGTCGGGTCGGCATCCTGCGCCAGCGTCGGCGTGCTCACGAAGAGCGGCATGTCGAACCGCGTCACGAAATTGGTCGTCCCGATCCGGTGCGAGGCGCTGACGCCCACACCGGCGTCCGCGAACCCGCGCAGCGCGCCGTAGGCTTCCGCGCCCGACGGCGGGTCCGCGAACGCGACGTCGCCCCAGAGGCTGAGGCCCACCGTACTGAAGAAGCGGGCGCCCTTGCGGGTCACGAGGGTCCGTTCGATCTGGGCATTGAGGCCGTACGCCTGCCGCGAGCTGGTGTGCGGGTCGAAACCGCGCAGGTTGGCACCGCCCGGCGCCTGGTAGTACACCCCGGGACGGACCAGCAGCGCACCCTCGGAACGCAGGAACGGATTGTAGAGCTGTTCATAGGGGTCGGCACCGGCCAGGTACATCTGCCGCTGCTTGACCACCGGGTCCTCGGCGAGCGCGGCACCGGCGAATCCCCGGAACGCCACGGTGGTCACGGTACCCAGTGAGCGCCGGGCGGTGGCCACCAGGAACCCGCGGAAATAGCCCTGCGCGTCGTAGCGATTCTCGGTGCTGATACCGGGGCCCTCATTGCCGTACATCACGCCGCCGCCCAGGGAGGCGTTGATCCCCAGGGCCCAGGCGCCGGATCGGTTGCTGACGCCGCCGTAGATCGTCGCCTCGGCGGTCCCGGCGTCGTCGTAGTAGCCTGGATCGAGGAAGGCGGTGTCGGTCGTCGTGACCCAGCGGAGCGCAACACCTCTCGTGACGGTGGGGCCGGAGTTGAAGTGCGCGCGGCGCTTCTTCTCGAGGGCGACAGTGGCGCCGGCGCGGCCTTCCATGCTGTACCCCTCGAACACCTGGCTCACGTTCGGCGAGCGCAGCCAGGTCGGGTTCTTGATCCGCGCGAAGACGTCGAGATTGGTGACCGGATCGTCCGCCCCCCACCCGGTGCCGCCAGTGATGGAGAGGATGTTCTGGTCGAACCGGCCCAGGTAGTCGCTTCTGCTGCGAAGGCCGACGGTCACCCCGCCGGCGTCGTTGTACCAGACCTCGGGCGCCAGCCCGAGGGTCATGTGGTCGCGGGCCGTCTTTGTCGAGAAATAAGTGTCGAGGTACGGCTCGACGCGCCCGGGGTTCGGGAAGAGCCCGAACGACCTGTGGTTGTCGAGGAAGTTCCAGTCGCCGGTCTGCACCCGCGGGTCGAGGGTGACGCCGCGCGGCTCAGTGGCGGTCCGCACCTCGACCCACTCCCGCTCCGCCGCCCCGCCGGCACGCACCGTCACGGTGTCGCGCTCGGTCACTACCAGCACTTCGACCGGCACCTGCCTCGGCGCCTTGCGGACGACCTCGACGCGGGTCACCCAGCTGCCGTCGGAGTTCTGCTTCCGGCTGGTGCGGCCGACGGCGTAGTCGGTCAGGTCCACCCCGTGCAGCTGCTGGGCAAAGAAGGGGCCGAGATCCCGCTTCGAGGTCTCCTCGACCACGGCGCGGAAGCGGTCCTCGTTCACGTGCTTCAGCTTCCACTGGTCGTAGTAGTTGCGGATCGCGGCCCGCATGGTGGAGTCGCCGACGACGTACTGCAGCCGGTGCAGGAACAGCTCCCCGCCGGAATAGATGCTGATGTTGTAAGTGGTGAAGTCCCGGTACTCGTTGCTGATCATGCTGTACGGCTCGGCGTAGCGGTCGAGCTGCATGCCGAGAAGGAACCGCTCGGTCCCCGCCACGCCGGCGCTGCCGCCGGTGGCCTCGGTGTAGAGGGCCTCCTGGTAGGAGGTGAACCCCTCGTCGAGCCATCCCTCGCGCCACTCGTTGTTGGCCAGAATCCCCATCACGTAATTGTGCCCGAGTTCGTGGACGATCAGCCCTTCGGACGCCGAGCCGTCCATGATCATCATGGGAAACTCGGTGCCGCCCCCCTCGATCCGGTGGACGTTGGTGATCTGCGGCCAGGGGAACGTCCCGAAAGTCTGGTCGAGCCAGGCGAGCGCCTTCTCGGTGCGGTGGACCGCCACGCCGCCGCCCCAGCTTTTCTCGTCGCCGGGCTGGTAGAGCACGTGGACGGCCACGCCGCCCCAGCGCCCCGCCTCGTAGCGGTAGTCGGGGTTGAGCGACATGGCGAAGTGATGCACGTCGGCGGCATACCAGGTCACGACCTTCCGGCCCGCGGGTGCCGCGGTGCCGCACCCGAAACGGGCGGGGTCGCCGTAGAATTCGCGCTGATAGTCGATGGGGCGGCCGGGCTGCCGGGTGGCGCGGGCCCAGCCCGGGTCGCCGCAGACGGGGACGCCGGTGGCGCCGATGACCTGGTCCTCCGCCACGTTGACGCGGACCAGGAAGGTGCCGAACTCGCCGTAGAATTCGCCAGCGGGGTACATCGGGTGCTCTTCCCAGCCGAACTGGTCGTACACCACCACGCGCGGGTACCACTGGGCAAAGTCGAACGCACGGCCCCGGCGGCCCTGCCGGCGCGGCGGAATCGAGGGCCGCGCGTCCCAGTCCATGTCGGCCACCAGCGAGTCACCGGGCGCCAGCGGGCGGGGGAGCATGAACCGGACGATCGTGCTGTCCGGCGCGAACGGATAGATGGCCTCGACCACCTGGCCCATGATCCGGACGTTGGAGACATGGTTGAACCCGAAGTTCGGGTCCTTCAGGTCGTTGAACCGGCGGTTGTGCTCGACGGAATCGGCATCGGCCCAGCGGCTGCCGGGGCGGAAGGCGTTGAGGTATAGGTGGAAGCTCAGCTGCCGCAGCGTGTCGGGGGAGTTGTTCCGGTAGATCAGGTGCTGGCGGCCGGAGAGCACGCCGCTCGGCTCGTCTAGTGAGGCGTCGATTTCATAGGCCACGGACTGCTGCCAGTACGGCGTGGGGCCGGTGCCGGGCGTGGCCTGCTGCTGCAAGAACGCCAGAGCAAGGAGCGGAAGGAGCATCGTAGGGTCCGGGATTCGGGGACGCGAGGGGTGACTGGAAAGCTACAAGGGCATCGGGGGTGGAGTCGATGGGGTGGAAGGAACGACGGGGTGCGCATCGCCACGGGGTGGGCGTGACGACAAGGTGGGCGTGACGACGGGGTGGGCGGGAGCACGGGGTGGGCGCGGGGTGGGCGTAGATCGCGGGGTGGGCGTATGCCCACCCCTGGCCCGGAAGGGCGCAATTTCAAGGTGGAGGAATCGGTACCATGCGCCGATGAAAGGATGACGTGCGTCGGGGTGGGCGTATGCCCACCCCTATCGAGGACAGACGCAATTTCGAGGCGCGGTATTCAGCCCACGTCTTGAATGATTGGATGATGGCGGTGCAGGCGCCTCCGCGACATTTCCGGGATGGAGGCCTCGAGATGCGTTCACGATGTCGTGTGGGAGTCCACCTTGTCTGGGCCACCAAGAATCGGCGACCGTGACTCGTGGATGAATTACGCCCGAGGGTGTTCGAGGTCCTGGAAGGCATCGCACATCGGCTGCACTGCAGCCCCATCGCCATCGGGGGGTGGGTGGATCATGTTCACGTCTATGTGATGCTCTCACCCCAAGCCACGATCTCCGGCCTCGTCAACGCGCTCAAGGCCCACTCGACGACATGGGTCCGCCGAACCCACCCGGGGCTCCTCGCCTTCGAATGGCAACGCGGCTACTCCGCCGCCGGCGTGGACCCGCGGGACGACGACGCTCTTCGGACCTACATCCAAAATCAGGAGCAGATACACCGATTCCGGAATTCCACCAAGCCAGGGGCTATCCCGATCCGAAATTGCATGGTTGTGGGCTAGGGGTGGGCATACGCCCACCCCGTTCATACGCCCACCCCTAGCTGGACGACTACCCCTAGCTGTACCCCCACCCCGAACGCAAAACAGGCCCACCCGTTGGGGTGAGCCCGTGATTGCTCCGGCCCTTACGGGCCTCGCAAAGAGAGAAGGCTACCGGTTCAGCAGCTGCCGGCGGAGCATGATGAGCTTGCGGCGAATCGAGCCGTCGTGCACCCGGTCGCCCACCCGCACCACCGAGCCGCCGAGTACAGCGGGGTCGGCGGCAAAGCGCACCAGGGCGTCCTTCCCGAGCGCCTTCGTCAGCGACTCGGTGATCTGCTTCCGGAGCCCCGCGTCGGCCTCGTGCGCCAGCGTGACCCCCACCCGCACCCGGTTGAGCTTGGCGTCCACCAGGCCGGTGTACACCTGCGACACCTCGTCCAGCAGCCCCTGGCGGTTCCGCTTGACCAGCGCCTGCAGGAAGAGCACGAACGGCTTCGGCGCCGCCGGCAGCGCGTCGGCCAGGAGCTGCGCCTTGGCGCGCTTCGACACCCGGGGCGACATCAGCACCGCCGTCACCGCGGGCGCGTCCGACACGGCGGCCGCGAGCGCCTCGAGGAGCGCGCCGTACCGCGCGCTCTCCCCCTGCTCCTCACCGAGCGCGAACAGCGCCTCGGCGTAGTTCCGGGCCACCGCCTCGTGCATCAATGGGACTTCTCCAGGCTCGCCAGGTAGTCGAGCACGATCTGCTTGTCGGCGTCGGCGCTGAGCCGCTCACCGATGAGCTTCGACGCCGCGGCCAGCGACAGGTCCACCGCCTCCCGGCGGAGTTCCTGCCGGGCCTTTTCCCCTTCCGCCGCGATTTCGCGGCGGGCGCGGGCCAGGAGCTGATCCTGTTCCTCGCGCGTCTTCAGCACCGCCACCGCCCGCTCCTTCTCGGCGGCGGACTTGGCCTCGGCCATGATGGCCTGGGCCTGGGTGCGCGACTCGCCGAGCAGCTTCTGCTGTTCGGCGAGCAGCGCCTGGGCCTTCGCGTGCGCCTCTTCCGCTTCGCCGAGGTGGCGGCGGATGGTCTCCTCGCGCTGCTCGGTCATGCTCAGGATGGCGGGCCAGGCATACTTCTTCAGGAGCAGGAAGAGCATGCCGAACACGATCCAGGTCCAGAAGAAGAGCCCGAAATTCACCTCGAAGGGTGACATCGGGGCCCCGGCGGCGCCCTCCGAGGAGGCGAGCAACGCGAGATACATGAGACCG
>JAKLGU010000014.1 GCA_022710485.1 Gemmatimonadota bacterium
CGACACGCCGTAACCCGCTCCCGCCGCGTGCACGCCTAGTACCGGTAGTGGTCCGGCTTGTACGGTCCCTCGGGCTTGACGCCGAGGTAGCCGGCCTGCTCCGGCGTGAGCTGCGTCAGCTTGACGCCGAGCTTGCCGAGGTGGAGCCGCGCCACCTTCTCGTCAAGGTGCTTCGGCAGCGTGTAGACCGCCTTCTTGTACTTCTCGGCGCTGGTGTGCAGCTCGATCTGCGCCATCACCTGGTTGGTGAAGCTGGCCGACATGACGAAGCTCGGGTGACCGGTGGCGCAGCCGAGGTTGAGGAGCCGGCCCTCGGCCAGCACCAGCACGCTGTGGCCGTCGGGGAAGACCCACTCGTCGAACTGCGGCTTGATGTTCACCCGCGTGACGCCCGGCAGCTTCTTGAGGCCGGCCATGTCGATCTCGTTGTCGAAGTGGCCGATGTTGCCGACGATGGCCTTGTCCTTCATCCGCGCCATCTGCTGCGCGCTGATGACCTGCTTGTTGCCGGTGGCGGTGATGAAGATGTCGGCCGTGGCCACGACGTCGTCGAGCGTGGTGACCTGGTACCCCTCCATGGCTGCCTGCAGGGCGCAGATCGGGTCGATTTCCGTGATGATGACCCGGGCGCCCTGGCCCTTCAGCGCCTGCGCGCATCCCTTGCCCACGTCGCCGTAGCCGCAGATGACCGCCACCTTGCCGGCCAGCATGACGTCGCTGGCGCGGAGGATGCCGTCCGTCAGCGAGTGCCGGCAACCGTAGAGGTTGTCGAACTTCGACTTGGTGACGGCGTCGTTCACGTTGATGGCCGGGAAGCGGAGCGTGCCGGCCTGCATCATCTCGTAGAGACGGTGCACGCCGGTGGTGGTCTCCTCGGAGACGCCGCGGATGTCGGCGGCGATCTTGGTCCACTTGCCGGGATTGGTCTTCAGGTTCCGCTTGAGGACCTCGAGGATGACGCCCCACTCCTCCGAGTCCTTCTCCTCGTCGAACTTCGGCACCGCGCCCGCGGCCTCATAGTCGGCGCCGCGGTGGACCAGGAGGGTGGCGTCGCCGCCGTCGTCGAGCAGGAGGGTGGGGCCGGAGCCGTCGGGCCACTCGAGCGCCTGTTCGGTGCACCACCAGTATTCCTCCAGCGTTTCCCCCTTCCACGCGTACACCGGCACGCCGCGCGGCTCGGCGATGGTCCCGCGGGGGCCCACCACCACGGCCGCCGCCGCGTGATCCTGGGTCGAGAAGATGTTGCAGCTCACCCAGCGCACGTCGGCGCCGAGCTCGGCGAGGGTCTCGATGAGCACCGCGGTCTGCACCGTCATGTGGAGCGAGCCCATGATCTTGGCGCCCTTGAGCGGCTGCTTCCCCTTGTACTCGGTGCGGAGCGCCATCAGGCCCGGCATCTCGAACTCGGCCAGGCGGATCTCATTGCGGCCCCATTCGGCGAGGGAAATATCGGCGACCTTGTACGGCTCGCGGCCCTTGGACATGGCGGCGAACGGATGCTTGGCAGGAGCGACGGCGGTCATGGTGATGCCTCTGGTCAACGGGTCGAAGAAGAACCGCGGCGGAGCACGGCCGCGAAGAGTGTCGGGCCCTTGGCCGCCGGGTCGGCGGGCAGGGGGTGGTACGTGGTGGACGAGAAACCGGCGTCGCGTCCCCAGGCGCCGATGGACTCCGCGTCGAACCCCGGCCAGAGATGGCCCATCGATTCGATGAAGTCGGTGCGCTCGTGCGGCATCATGTCCACGATCAGCAGCCTGCCACTGGGCCGGAGCACCCGCGCCGCCTCCGCCAGCACCCGGGCCGGCTCGGGCGCCAGGTGGAGCGCCAGCGACAGCACCGCCGCGTCGAGCGAGCCGTCTTCCAGGGGCAGCGCCTCGAGTTCGCCGCGGCGGATCTCGACGTTGCGGAACGGCTCCAGCCGCTTGCGCGCCGCGCCGAGCATCGGGGCCGAGGCGTCCACCGCCACCACGCGCCGGACGAAGGGCGCCAGCGAGGCGCTCACCTGGCCGGTGCCGCAGCCGAGGTCGCCGACGGTCCAGCTGTCGTCGAGCAGGGCGGGGAGGGCCGCCAGTTCGGCCCGCGCCCCGAAGAGGTCGCTCCGGAGCCGGTCCCACTGGCCGGCCGAGGTCGCGAAGAACTCGCGCGACCGGGTGCTTCGTTCTGCCAGGACGCTCCGGAGCCGCGTCGCGTCCTGCCTGGCCGCCGGCGCCTGGGCGATTTCTCCGCTGACCAGCTGCCAGAGCTGGCGCGCCGAGGGGTCGAGTTCCCGGAGCGCCGCGCGGTACCGGTTGCTGGTGCCCTCCGCGCGCGCCGACACCCACCCCTCGTCGGCGAGCAGCTTGAGGTGCCGGCTCACGGTGGACTGCGGGAGCCGGAGCACCTGGCAGAGTTCACCGACCGTGAGGGCGTCCCGCTCCAGCACCAGGAGCAGTCGGCTCCGGGTGAGGTCGGCCAGGGCGCTGAGACGGTCGAGGACGGCAGGCACTATTGTTATATCCTTTCAGCCGGATGATAAGATAGTCTACCGAGGCCCGAGACGTCAAGGCCCGCGCCCAGTCCTCACCCCCTGACCCCCTCTCCACCATGTGGAGAGGGGGGACGACGACCGACCTCAGCCCCTCACCGCCTCCCTACTCTCGAAGTCGCGTGCTGTTTGGGCTAGGGGTGGGCGTGCCCCCACCCCGTGTTCGAGAACCGACCCAGCCGGGCGGGGTCGTTGGTGAGGATGCCGTTGGCGCCGCGAGCCCGGAGTTCGGCGGCCTCGGCGGGGTCGTCCACCGTCCATATATGGACGGGACAGCCGAGTGTGTGGGCATCGGCGATGAAGCGGCGGGTGGCGACGGGGATGAAGTGCTGGCGGTCGGGCACGGAGAGGGCGTGGTAGGCGACCCGCCGCGGCCGGGTGCCGGTGGCGGCACCGACGAGGAGGCGGAGGATGTCCTTCCGGCTGGCGCCCACCAGGAAGCGGCCGTCGCGGAAGCACTCGAGCGCCTCGTGGAACTCCGACGCCACGAGGCACCGTCCTTTGGCGCCGTGGCGGAGGATCACGTCGCGCACCCGCTCCTGCCCGGCGACTTCCTTGAGCTCGACCAGCATCGGCATGGAGGGGAAGGCGCCGAGCACCTCGTCGAGGGTGGGGATGGCGGTGGCGCTCTGAAGCTGGGCGAGTGTCCGCGCGAGGACCGGGCCGGCCAGGTCGGTCGTGCGCTCGAGGGTGGGGTCGTGATGCACCACCACGGCGCCGTCGGCGGTCAGTCGCACGTCGAACTCGAAGGCGTCCACCCGGAGGTCGGCGGCGCGCTGGAACGAGGGCAGCGTGTTTTCGGGTGCCTCGGCGGGGGCGCCGCGGTGCCCGATGAGGGGGTGGGCGGCCACATCCACCAGGATGTTCATCTGCCGAGCGCGCGGTCCGCCGCCTCCGCAAACCGCCGCACGATGGCTCCAGCCGGTTCGATGGCGGCAATGCCGTCCACGCTCTTCCCCGCCTGCCAGAAGTCCTTGCTCCCGGACTCGTCGAGCGAGGCGTGCTTCAGCTGGAAGAGCGACTTGAGCGCGTAGATGCTCCGCATCCACCGCTTCCGGCGGCGGCCGCGCAGCATCCAGCGGGCGATCGGCCCCGCGCGGAGGCCCATCCGCTGGATGTACGGCGTGTTGATGACGGCTACCGGCACGCCGGTGATCCGCTCGCTCAGCACGATGTCGTCGGCGTGCGCCTTCACGATGGCCTGCTTGTAGATCTCGCTCGCCTTGCACTCGGGGGTGGCGATGAACCGCGTCCCCATCTGCACGCCGGCGTAGCCGATCCGCAGCGCCTCCACGAAGTGCGCTTCGTCGCCGACGCCGCCGGCGCAGATGAGCGGCACGCCGAGCCCGCCCAGTTCCTTCCACAACTCCTCGACGTCCTTCGGGCCGGCGTGTCCTCCGGCGCGGCGGTTGACGGCAATGAGCCCGTCCACGCCGGCGGCGAGCCCCTTGTCGGCCCATTTCCGCTCGGTCACGTCGTGGTACACGATCCCGCCGACGGCGTGCGCCTTCTCGACCACCCACTTCGGGTTGCCGAGGGAGGTCACGAAGAATCGGACCCCCTCCTCGAGGGCCACGTCCACCCAGCGGACCATCCGCTCGTGGTAGGTCCTCGACGACGCCTCGATGAGGGCGTTCATCCCGATCGGCTTGCCCGTGAGCCTCTTGATGAGGCGGAGGCCTTCGCGGAATTCGTGACCGTGCACGTAGGTCAGCGAAATCGGCTGGACGATGCCGATCCCCCCGGCCTCCGACACGGCGGCCACAAGTTCCGGATTGCTGCAGGGATACATGGCGCCGCAGATGAGCGGCACCTCGATGCCGGCCTGCTTCGTGAACGCGGTGCTGGTCATGCGGCGGCCTGGGGCGGACTGAGCCGCCAGGTCACCGAGATGCGCGCCACCGTGTCGCCCGCGGTGTCCCGGAGGTCGGCGTGGACCAGGTAGTCCAGCGTCGTCCGCACCTCCGGGATCGTCACCGTCGCCTCGGCGGTAAGGGTGCCGCGCGCCTTCTTGAGGTAGTCGATCTCGAGGTGGGTGACGATGCTCCGGACGCCGGCGGGGAGTCCCGTGATCATCGCGAGGCCGCTGGTTACCTCGCCGAGGTTGACGAGGGCGACGGCGTGAATCGAGCGGAGGTGATTGCGGACTTTACGCCGGTCGCGAAGCGTGACGCGGGCGTAGCCGGGGCGGAGCTCGCGGACGTGGGCGCCGGCGGTGCCGGTGTACGGGACCATCCAGCCGAGGAGTCGGCTGAAGAGCCAGGTGCCGGCCGGCATGGGGGACAGGGCGCTCCAGGCGCCGCGGATTCTCGTTGCGGGATCGGGCATGCGGGGAATCTAAGCGCGCTTCACCCTCGCCACCGGACTCTCCAGCAGGTCGCTCACCTTCGTCTCCCGGAAGAACGTGGAGACTTCATTGGACACCGACTTCCACCGCCCGTGCGCCGGGCACGGGTCCTTGTCGCTGCAGGCCACCCGGCCGAGGAGGCAGATCCGGGCGCCCGTCGGCCCGTCGAATGGCGCCACCACTTCGGCAAGAGTGATCTTGGAGGGCGGCTTGGAGAGGCGGAAACCGCCGTGCTTTCCGCGGCTGGAGGTAAGGACGCCGGCCCGCGCCAAGAGGTGGAGCGTCTTGGAGAGGTAGTTCTGCGGGATGTCCAGGTCCTCCGCGATCTCGCTGACGCGATGGAGCTCATCTCCTTGCCTTGCCGCAAGATAGAGCACCGTTCGGAGCGCGTATTCGGCGGTTTGGGAAAGCATTCAGGACCGTGAGCAAAGTGTGAAGACGGCTTCAGAAAGAATAGTGATAAACATCATACGACGATGATAATTTAACAACCGTTTCTAATGCAATCGCCATCCTTGCCGTGAAGCGTGGTTCACGACCGCGCCGAACGCCGGGCAGGGATGACTCAACTTCTCGACCGGACAGAGGACTCACATGGCTGGACAGCGCTGGCTTCACGCAATCACCCTGACTTCCATCCTCGGCGTCGTGGCCTGCGGCGGGGGAGAGAAGGCCCCTGCTCCCGCAGCCGGGGCCGCGCCGGCCGCCGCCGGGAGTGACCTCACTCCGTGGCAATTGACCCACGGGATCGGCCCCGTGACCGAACCTCTGGACCTCGGGCCAATCGACAAGGACGAGGCGGCCGAGGGGGAGAAGATCTTCGTCGCCAAGTGCTCCGCCTGCCACAAGCTCGGTGAGCGCTACGTCGGCCCCGCGCTCGGCGGCATCACCGAGAAGGTGACCCCCGAGTTCGCGATGAACATGATCCTCAACCCGCAAGAGATGTACACCCGGCATCCGGACGTGAAGAAGCTGCTCGGCGAGTACATGACCCAGATGCCGAACCAGGGCCTGACGCAGGAGCAGGCCCGTGAGGTGGTCGAGTATCTCCGGACCACCACGCCCCCGGCCCCTGCGCAGTAACACGGCCCCGGACAGGGGCTCAACCGTTCCAGGAGGGACGACCATGTCGAGCAGTCTGTCAGTTCGGTCCCGTGCCATGCTGGGTGTCGCGGTCGCGGCGCTCGCGCTGGCCGGGTGCGGCAAGGGCGGCGAGCCCGTCGCCGGCGCCGCGGACGCGGCCCAGCGGGTGTACGTGGCCCCCGGGCAGTACGACGAGTTCTACTTCTTCACTTCCGGCGGCTTCAGCGGCCAGCTCGGGGTGTACGGCTTGCCGTCGGGCCGGCTCCTCAAGGTGCTCCCCGTCTTCTCGCAGAACGCCGAGAACGCCTACGGGTACAGCGAGGAGACCAAGCCGATGCTGAACACCTCCTACGGCTTCGTGCCGTGGGACGATTCGCACCATCCCGAGCTCTCGATGACCGGCGGCGTGCCGGACGGCCGCTGGATCTTCATCAACGGCAACAACACCCCGCGGGTGGCGCGCATCGACCTGACCGACTTCACCACCGCCGAGATCATCGAGATCCCGCACTCGGCCGGGAACCATGCGTCGCCGTTCGTCACGGAGAACACCGAGTACTCGGTGGCCGCGACGCGCTTCAGCGTCCCGACCCCGCAGGCCGACGTGCCGATCGCCTCGTACAAGGAGAACTTCCGCGGCCTGTTGACCTTCATCAAGGTGGACAGTGCGACCGGGCGCATGAAGATCGCCTTCCAGATCCTGATGCCTGGCTTCAACTACGATCTGTCACACTCCGGCAAGGGCCCCTCGCGCGAGTGGTCCTTCTTCACCTCCTACAACAGTGAGGAGGCCAGCACGCTGCTCGAGGTCAACGCCTCGCAGAAGGACAAGGACTTCATCGCGGCGGTGCACTGGACGGCCGCCGAGCAGTGCGTGCAGGACGGGAAGGCGAAGCAGGTGCCGGCCCGGTACGCCCACAACGTGATGGATCCCAAGAGCCACGTCGCGACGAGCACGATCGAGACGAGCACCACCTTCCTGGACGCGAGGGACTGCCCCGGCGTGGTGTACTACCTGCCGACGCCGAAGTCGCCGCACGGCGTGGACGTGGACCCCTCGGGCGAGTTGATCGCGGCGGGCGGAAAGCTGGCGAGCGTGATCCCGGTCCATTCCTTCTCGAAGATGTTGAAGGCGATCGAGGACAAGGCCTTCGACGGCGAGGTGAGCGGCGTCCCGATCCTGAAGTACGACGCCGTCCTCGCCGGCGAGGTCAAGGAGCCCGGCCTCGGCCCGCTCCACACCGAGTTCGACGGCAAGGGCAACGCGTACACCTCGATGTTCCTGTCGTCGGAGATCGTGAAGTGGTCGCTCACCGACTTCACCGTCCTCGACCGCATCCCGACCTACTATTCCATCGGGCACCTCTCGATCCCCGGCGGCGACACCAAGCAGCCCTGGGGCAAGTACGTGGTGGCCCTGAACAAGATCACCAAGGACCGCTACCTGCCGACCGGCCCGGAGCTGACCCAGTCCGCGCAGCTGATCGACATCTCGGGCCCCAAGATGCAGCTGCTCCTCGATTTCCCCACCATCGGCGAGCCGCACTACGCCCAGGCCATCCCGGCGTCGCTGCTCACCGAGAAGCAGATCAAGACCTTCGACCTGGCCACCAACGCCGATCCCTACGCGGCGCTGAGCGAGTCGGCCACCGGCGTCACCCGCAGCGGCCGCACGGTGCACGTCAAGATGACGAGCATCCGCAGCCACTTCATGCCCGACAACATCGAGGGCGTGCAGGTGGGCGACTCGGTGTACTTCCACGTCACCAACCTCGAGCAGGACTGGGACGTGCCGCACGGCTTCGCGATCACCGGGCTCAACAACGCCGAGCTCCTGATCATGCCGGGTGAGACCCGCACCATCGTCTGGGTGCCGTCCAAGGTCGGGGTGTTCCCGTTCTACTGCACCGACTTCTGCTCGGCGCTTCACCAGGAGATGCAGGGCTGGGTGCGAGTGTCGCCGCGCGGCAGCAGCGTGGCGCTCGTGGCCAACAAGCCAGCCGGCCAGTAGACTACCCGCGGGCGGGAGGGGGACGGTCCCCCTCCCGCACCGCGCACCGAGGCCCATGCCATGTCCCGCACCACCCGCGTCATCGTCGCCCTGGCCGCCCTGGCCATGGCGGTCGTCTACGTCCTGCCGCTCTGGCACATCGGACTCGAGGCGCCGCAGTATCCCGAGGGCATCGGCCTCTACATCGCGGTGGACAAGATCGTGGGGGAAAAGCCCCAGGATCTGAACAGCATCAACGGGCTCAACCACTACATCGGGATGAAGGCGATCGAGCCGGACGACATCCCCGAGCTCCGCTTCATGCCGAAGATCATCGCCGGGCTGATCGCCGCCGGCATCCTCGTCGCCGCGCTGGGGAAGCGCGGGTTGCTCGCGGGCTACGCCGTGACGCTCCTGCTCTTCTCGCTGGCGGGGCTCGCGGACTTCTACAAGTGGTCGTACGACTACGGGCACAACCTCGACCCGCACGCCGCCATCAAGGTGCCCGGCATGTCCTATCAGCCGCCCCTGATCGGCAGCAAGCAGATTCTCAATTTCCACGCGACGAGCTGGCCCGCCTCGGGCGGTTGGGTGCTGATCGGCGCCGTGGGTCTCATCGTGGCGCTCGCGCTGCTCGATTACCGGCGCGCGAGGGTCGCCGCGGCGTGAGCCGCCTCGCCTCGCTGCCTGCCGCGGCCACGCTCCTGGGCGCGGCCGTGCTCGCCTGCGCCGCACCGGGCCCGGTGCCGATCGTCCTCGGCGAGCGGGACTGCGATCACTGCCACATGACGATCGCGGACCCGCGCTTCGCGGCGGAGCTGGTGACGCGGACCGGCAAGGTCTACCTCTTCGACGATGCCGGGTGCCTGGCCACCTTCGCCGTGAACGGAACGGTGCCGCCCGAGCAGGTGCAGTCGGCGTGGGTCAACGACTTCCGGCACCCCGGCACGCTCATCCCCGCGCAGGATGCAGCCTTCCTCCGCACCGACGCGGTCCGGAGCCCGATGGCGAGCAACCTCGTGGCCGTGCCACGCTCCGCCGGCGACAGCCTGCGGGCGGCCCTCGGCGGCACGCTCCTCGACTGGGCACAAGTCCTCGCCGACGCCCGCGCGCCGGCATAGCTTTCCACCCCGATGACCCTCCGCGCTCCCGCCCGCCTCCTCGGCGGGCTCCTCCTCGCCGCGCCCGCGGCGCTCCCCGCGCAGGCGCTCGTGGTGGTCGACCCGGCGGGGCCGGTGCGCACCGTCACCGAGGCGCTGGCGCGAGTGGCCCCGGGCGGCCGGATCAACGTCCGGGCGGGGAACTATTCGGAGCCGGTCATCCGGGTGGCGGTGCCGGTCACCATCGTCGGCGACTCCGGCGCCGTGTTCGTCGGCGGCGACCATGAGATCTTCGTCGTCACGGCCGATGACGTCACCTTCCGCGGACTGACGCTGCGGCACGTCGAGCCGAGCTACGTCGAGGACCGCGCCGCCATCTTGTTCGACAGCGTGGCCAACTGCGTCGTGGAGGACAGCCGTCTGGAGGGGACCTTCTTCGGCATCTACCTGTCGCGGAGCAGGGGCTGCCGGATTTCCCGCAACGTGGTGCAGGGCACGTCCACGGCCGAGATGTCGGCCGGCAACGCGATCCACCTCTTCCACTCCCGCGACGTAACCGTCGACGGCAACCGCGTGACGGGGCACCGCGACGGGATCTATTTGGAGTTTGCCGAGGACGCGCGGGTGATCGGCAACCTGAGCACCGGCAACCTCCGATACGGCCTCCACTTCATGTTCTCCCACCGGTGCGAGTACCGGGACAATCGGTTCGTCAACAACGGCGCCGGCGTGGCCGTCATGTATACCCGGAGCATGCTGATGCAGGGGAACACCTTCGCCGACAACTGGGGGGCGGCCTCGTACGGCCTCCTCCTGAAGGAGATCCGCGACAGCCGCATCCTCGGCAACAGCTTCCGCGAGAACACCGTCGGGATGTACCTCGAGGGGTCGGCCCGGAACGAGGTCACCGGCAACACCTTCGAGGCCAATGGCTGGGCGGTGCGGGTCCTGGCCGACGCCGAGGGGAACCGGTTCGCCCGGAACGTCTTCCTGCGGAACTCCTTCGACGTGTCCACCAACAGCCGGAGCAACGTGAGCACCTTCCGCGGGAACTACTGGGACCATTACGAGGGGTACGACCTCGACCACGACGGTTTCGGCGACGTCCCCTTCCACCCGGTGCGGCTCTTCTCCCTGCTGGTGGCGCAGCACGAGCCGTCGCTCATCCTGCTCCGGAGCTTCTTCGTGGACCTGCTCGACGCCGCCGAGCGCGTCATGCCGGTGCTCACGCCGGAAACGCTGCGGGACGACCGGCCGCTGATGCGGGTGCCGGCGTGACCGAGCCAGCTGTCGCCGCGCCGGCGGTTGAGTTCCGCGCGCTGCGGAAGCGCTTCGGGCGGCTGACGGCGCTCGACGGCGTGGACATCCGGCTGGGGGCGGGCCGGGTCACGGCGCTGGTCGGCCCCAACGGCGCCGGCAAGTCCACCCTCATCAAGTGCCTCCTCGGCCTGGTGCGCCCCGACGAGGGGAGCATCGTGCTCGCGGGCGCCACGCTCGACGGCGGCTTCGAGTACCGCCGGGGCCTCGGCTACATGCCACAGGCGCCCCGGTTCCCGGACAACCTCACCGGGCGGGAAGTGGTGGACATGCTGCGCGACCTGCGCGGACACGCCGCCGCCACCGACGGGGAGCTGCTCGACTGGTTCGGGGAATCGGGCGCGCTCGACCGCCCGGTCCGTGTCCTGTCGGGGGGCACGCGGCAGAAGCTCAACGCCGCCATTGCGTTCCTCTTCCGCCCCGCACTTCTCATTCTCGACGAGCCGACGGCGGGGCTCGACCCGGTGGCGAGCGGCATCCTGAAGGACAAGATCCGCCGGGTGCGCGACGCGGGAGCCACCGTGGTGCTGAGTTCGCACTTGATCGCGGAGCTGGAGGAGCTGGCGGAGGACCTGGTGTTCCTGGTGGAGGGAAAGATCCGGTACGCCGGCCCGCTGGCCGGGCTCAAGGCGCGGACCGGGGAGACCGGTCTCGAGCGGGCCATGGCCGCGCTCCTCACGCGGGGTGGCGCATGACGACCACGGTGCGGGTGCTGAAGTACGAACTGCACAACGTGGTGCGGAGCCGGGCGGTGCTGGTGTACACCCTCTTCCTTTTCCTGCTTACGGACGTCCTGTTCCGGTTCGGCGGCGAGGGAGCCCGGGTGGTGCTGTCGCTCCTGAATGTGGTGCTGCTCTTTGTGCCGCTGGTGAGCGTTGTGTTCGGCACCATGTACGTCTACAGCGCCCGGGAGTTCACCGAACTCCTGCTGGCCCAGCCGGTGGGGAGAAGGTCGCTGTTCGCGGGGCTGTACCTGGGGCTGGCGCTGCCGCTGGCCGGCGCGTTCCTGCTCGGGGTGGGGCTCCCCTTCGCGATTCATGCAAAGGCGGAGGCGGCGCTCTGGGGCCCGTTGAGCATGCTGTTCGCTGGCGGGCTGCTGCTGACCTTCGTGTTCACCGCGGTGGCGATGCTGCTCGCCATCCTCTTCGACGACCGCGCCAAGGGGCTCGGCGGTGCCATCCTGATCTGGCTCGGCTGCGCCGTGCTCTACGACGGCGTCATCCTGCTCCTCATCACGATGTTCCGGGAGTACCCGCTCGAGCGGCCGGTGCTGGCGCTCACGCTGCTCAACCCCATCGACCTCGGGAGAGTGCTGCTGCTCCTGCAGTTCGACACGGCGGCGCTGATGGGGTACACGGGGGCGGTCTTCGAGAAGTTCTTCGGGACGTCGCTGGGGCGGGTGACGGTACTGCTGGCGCTCGCGGTGCAGGCCACGGTGCCGCTGCTGCTGGCGAGCCGGGTGTTCCGCCGGAAGGACTTCTAGCGCCCGAACGCCTTGATCCGCGGCCAGGCAGCCGCCGCGAAGGCGGCGGCCGCGAGCAGTTCCGCCACCCTCCCCGCCACGACCACGCCGTCGGGCGCGCCGACGCTCCGCCCTATCCCCGCCAGCACCACTCCAATGTTAAGCAGCAGCCAGGCGGCCCACACCGGCGCCGCCGGTCCGCGTTCCGGCAGCCGCGGGTATTTCGGCAGGATCCACCACGCCACGCCCATCGCCAGCTGCACCATCCACCCGATCAGCACCGCCTCCGAATGCATGTGAAAGAGCCGGAACACGCCGGCGGGGAGCGGCGCCGCCTTCGACGCGAGGAGGAGGGCGCCCATCGCCACGCCCGCGGCGAGCCAGCAGAGGGCGGTGCGGACCAGCAGCACGCTGAGGAATGGCACGCTACTTCGCCTTCACGCGGGGCCAGATGTTGAGGACGAAGGCCCAGCCGCCCAGGAGCTGCAGCCCCGCCGAGAGGAGGAGGAGCGTCCGGCCGCCGGCGCCGGCCAGCTGCGCCGGCTCACCGATCAGGCGCAGGAGCAGCCCTGCGTTCAGCCCGGCGTAACTGGCCCAGCCCAGGGCGTCGCTTCCGCGCGGTTGCTCGGCGGTGTAGCGCGGGAAGAGCCAGAGCGCCACGCCGAAGATGAGGTTGCTGAGCCAGCCGACCGTGACGAGATGGATGTAGGTGGGGTAGGGAAGCACCACGTCGGTGCCCGGAATGCGCGGGGCCACGCCGGTGGCGAGGAGCACGCCTCCGGCCAGCGCCAGGAGCATCCAGGCCAGCGCGGAGCGGACGAACCAGCGGGTGGTGAGAGGCATGGGGGGAACTTAGCACCGGCTCTCGAGCTCGTGGCTGAAGCCACTGCTTGGCTGATGTCGCTGAAGCGACACGAGCAATCTGCCACGTGGGTAGATCGTCACCTCGGCGAAAGCCGGGGTCCAGATTCCGGCCCGTTGTCCCGCCGAACTGGCCCCCCTCTTGCCAAGCTGGGGGGGGGGGGGCCTAGATTGGCGGCAGCCCCCTCACGACAATTCGTGGAGTTCCCGATGCCTGCCGCCCGCCGGTATGCCGCCACCCTCGGCTTGGAGCGTCTCATGCTGATGTCCCTTGCCCTGGTCCTGTCCTTTGGTGCCTGCCAGGACCCCGACTCGGCGACCGGTCCCTCCCCTGCGCCGCGTGCCCTGTCCGTGGCGACGTCGACCACGCTCACCGCTTCGCGCGATGGGTACGTCACGTCCAAGCACCCGAACCGGAACGGCGGGTGGAAGGACTCGATGGATGTGGCACAGCCGCTCCGCTCCCTGGTCGGGTTTGATCAGGCGGCGATCGCGGCTGCGGTCGGCACCGGCACGCTGACCAATGCCACGCTGCGGCTTACCATCGGGCGCACCACCGAGAACTGGGGGCCGACCGGGCGGACGATCGACGTGCACCGGCTGACGGTGCCGTGGACGGAAGCGGGGGAGACTTACAACTGCGCGATCGACAGCAGCCCCAACAACACGACCAAGGAGTGCTCGGGCGCTACGGAGTGGGCCATGGCGAGCACCACCAGCCCGCCGTGGGCGTCGCCGCGCACGGCACAGGCGATGGTGACAACCGGCATGACCGGCACGGTCGACTTTGACGTGACGGCGGATGTAATCGCGTTCCTGGGCGGTACGCCCAACGAGGGCTGGCTCCTCAAGAAGACCGACGAGGACAAGCAGGGGCGCATTGTGTTCCTGACGAAGGAGGGGGGCGCGGCGCCGGCATTAGTCTTGACGGTGGATGCCGAGGTACCGGACACGACGCGGCCGGTGGTGCCGGCGTCGCGCAAGCTGAGTACCGTAGCCGACACGACCCTCGTGGCCACTCCGCCCGGTGATACGGTGACGATCGCCTACCGCAACGTCTTCCGTGTCAGGTTCGACGACTCCACCAGTGGCACCACGATTCGCGCTTTCTTGGTGGAGATGCAGGGCGAGATCATTTCGGGAAACCCGAATGCAGGGGAGTACATCATTCGGTTCCCGGATCCAGGCGCCAGCTATCAGGCGGTCGATTCGCTGCAGCGGGCCATCATGTCGAGGGTTGGTGTGGACTATGCCGTGCCCAGCAAGTGGCGCTCCGGCGCCGCCTTGTACGGCAGATATCCCGGCGATGGTCCGGGTGCCCAGCGCAGCGACTGGCTTGGGGCTCCCACGAACTTCACACGACCCAGGCTCCAGATCCGGGCCCCGCTGGCGTGGGGTTGCGAGATGGGTGCCTACGGCGGGCCGCGCGTCGCCGTGGGCGTGGTGGATTTCTTCTTCAATCGTGCGCTTCCCGATTTCGCCGGGATGCTGGCATCGCCATCCGAGCCCGGACCCTCCGGGCGAGACATGAAGCCATCGACAGTCAGCCGCGACCACGGATCTGAAGTGGCGTCAATCATGGTTGGAGACGGGGACGATAGCGCGGGCATCGCCGGGATGATGTGGAACGCCGAGTTGAGCCTCTTCGCGTTGACTGCGAATGGGCAGCAGCCGGTGGACCTCACCGAGTACTTCGTCGAGGAAGTGCTACCCCTGGCCACCAGTCGTGGGGTGCGGGTCCTGGTGATGTCCATGACACTGGGAACCTCCGACTCGGCTGACGTGCGCAGCCTTGAACTGGCCATCTCCAAGTTCACGGCTGCCGGAGGCCTCCTGGTAAAGGCGGCAGGGAATTACTCCGTCTACCGAACCGTCGAGCAGCTGCTCCAGACTACCAACAGCGACTATCTCGGAACAGAGATGGCGGTCGCGAGGCTCATGCAGGGGAGCCCCCAGGCCCGCGCTGGATTGTTGTTGGTGGCAGGCACTGATGAGAATGGGGAGTTCTGGCAGGGTGGCAGCTTCTATTCGGGGATCACCGAGATCCTCGCTCCGGCCGTGCAGGTCGGCACCCTCGATTTCAACGGCGCGCTGCACAGCGTCCCCAGTGGCAACTCCCTCGCAGCCCCGTTCGTTGGTGGGGTAGCGGGGCTCCTGCTCGCGATGGACCCGACGCTTACTGCTAGCGAACTCAAGGACTACATCATTCGCGGCGCCTCGGTGTACAGGGAGGATTCCGCAACCGGCGACTCGATGCCGGCTCCCAATCCAGGCGCACCCGACGCAAACGTCCGTCAGCTCGACGCCTACGGCTCGCTCAAGCTGCTCTCCTACGAGCGCCCTGGCACGCCCTTGTGCGGCCTCAGCATCACGAATACCGGCAATGCCTGGTACCAGACGCAGTCCATCATCCAACGCCAGGGTGGCCCGGAATTGGTGGAGGTGGCGGGGCAACCGGTGGCGTTCACCTCCGTAGCTCAAGGGGGCCGGTTGGCGGCCGGTGGCACCGAAACGTACCGACTGACCGGCGGCCAGTGGGTCGGGGCCGGTGGTGACGGGGTCCACGCGGTCGTCTTCCTCGAGCAGGACACCGCCTACCTGCGGCCGGAAACGACCACCGGCAACTTGTGGAGCCGAACCGATCTGTGGCTCCGTCTTGGTTCCGCCGACCCGGACCGCCGGGTTTCGGACACCAACGTGACGGCGAGTTTTCCGGCAAACCTGGGCGGCGCACAACTCCATTGGCAATGGGCAGGGTACACTCCGGAATTGGTGAGCGTGTCGCCCACAGGAGACTGGATCTATGTCGAGTTCACCTGGGGGTTCAACGACGATTGCCTCTCGCGACCCAACCAGAGTGGAGAGTACCGGCGGCTGATTCCCCTCCGTGGAGGGCAGAGCGTTGCCCTGTCCTCACGAGAGGAGACAGTCCTGAGTTGTACTGGAGACCCATGGCCGACAAGTGTCACCTCGACTGCGGCGGCCGGTGGTCGTGTGGCGTGGCGCGGTGATGGACAGGACTTCTACTACGGCCGGGAGTACTACGATGCCGAGACTCGGCTGGAACGATGGACGGTGGTGGGTGGCGTCCAGGAGATCGGCACCGGTCCCACGGTAGGAGTGCTCGCATTCGATGCGTTGGTGTGGTCAGCGGAGGCCGGACGGCTCTTGTCACGGGAGCAGTATCTCTCCTACGACCCACCGGGAGATTGCCTCGAGCGTATCCGTGCCAGCGCCGACCCCGCCACCATCGCCCAGTCGGTGCGGGTCGGCGACTACTACACCTCCTGCCCCGACGTCCCGCTAGCGGCGGTGAAACTGGCCCCGGGTCCGGGCGCGAGGCCAACGCCCGGAAAGCCGGCGACAACGCCCATCAATCGGCGCTATCCGCTGGGCATTCCCGCCACGATGCGCGTGAATTAGCGCTGTTCGCTGCCAGTCTTCATCGCAACGGAACGCCGGGCCTCTCGACCCGGCGTCTTCTTGTTCCTGGACCCCGCGTTCGCGGGGGTGACGATCGGTGGATCGACCACGATTGCAGGTGTCGCTTCAGCGACCTCAGCCGAGCCGTGGCTTTAGCCACGAGCTCGAGCGGAGGTGTCCTTGCCCCCGTCGGCCCTAAACGCCACATACCTCCCATGAAACCGCACCGCATCGCCTGACGCATCGGCGACCGTCACGTCGAGCTCGATGCGGCCCCGGCCCTTCTTCGCAACCGACTTGACCAGCCGTTCGATCGCCGTCGCCGACGGCGCCTTGCAGCGGGCGGTGAAGTCGCCGGTCACGGGGCGGAAGTAATGCACCGTGCTGTCCTGGATGACGACGTGAGAGCGGATCCCGTGCTCGCGCAGCGCCAGCCAGATGGTGCCCCACCCGGCCAGGGTGGCGGTGGCGTTGAGGCTGCCGGCGAACGCCGTTCCCTTGTGGTTGATATTCGGCTCCAGGGGCGAGCTCAACACGAGCCCGCCACCCTCGTTGCCCACCACGCGGATCCCGAGCGCCCTCGTAATGGGCATGTCGCGCTTGAGCTTGGCGCGGAGGGCGCGGAGCAGGTCGGGCTTGGCGGTCATGCCCTGTCTTTCCAGTTCCACCACTTGAGGAGAGACGGCTTCGGTTTCGGGGTGCTCGCGTAGTAGACCGCGCAGCGGAACACATAGAGCACGCAGGGGTCCTGTGGGCCTTGCAGCTCGCTGAGTTGCTCGTAGAGTCGCTGCGGGTTCCGACCCCGGAGCTGTCCCACCGAGCGGATGCCGAGGGCGCGGAGGTCGGCCGCGATGCTGGGGCCGACCCCGGGAATCTCCTGCAGCGGATCCCGCGTAGCCACCGGCGCTACTCCGTTCCGCTGGTCAGCTGCTCGCGCACCACCACCGCGGTGCCGTAGCAGAGCACTTCGGTGACGCCCGGCATCAGTTCGGTGGCGTCGTAGCGCACCCCGACCACGGCGTTGGCGCCCATCTGGTGGGCGTGGGTCAGCATGATGTCGAACGCCTCCTGCCGCGTGCGCTCGCACAGCGTGGTCAGCAGCGTGATGTTGCCGCCGAAGAGGGTCTCGAGCTTGGCGCCGATGGTCCCGAAGACGTTTCGCGAGCGGACGCTGATGCCGCGGACCACGCCGAGGCTCTGCGTGATGTGGAAGCCGTCGAGCTCGAAGGTGGTGGTGGTCATCTCGTGACTGCTGCTCATGCGGGGTCTCCGGTGGGGTTGGTTGGTCGGGGTGCCTCCCGCAGCAGCGCGCGGATGTTCAGCGGGCCTGTGACCATGACCAGCGCGCCGGTCGCGTCGCGCGGCCACTCCTCGCGGGGCCGGTCGCGGTACAGCTCGACGCCGTTGTCGTCGGGGTCGCGCAGGTAGAGGGCCTCGCTCACTCCATGGTCGCTCGCCCCGTCCAGGCGGATGCCGGCATCGAGCACCCGACGCAGCGCATCGGCCAGGGAGACTCGGTCGGGGTAGCGGATGGCGGTGTGGTAGAGGCCTGTGGTTCCCGGAGGGGGCGGCGACCCGCCGAGACTCTCCCAGGTATTGAGGCCGATGTGGTGGTGGTACCCTCCCGCGCTCACGAAGGCGGCCCCTTCCCCGTACCGCTGGGTCAACTCGAAACCGAGCACGCCACAGTAGAAACCAAGCGCCCGCTCCAGGTCGGCCACCTTGAGATGGACGTGCCCGATGTCCACACCCGGGTTGATCGGAGTGCCGCCCGGTTGTTTCGATGAATCACTCATCCTGACCTCCCTTTTTTCACGCCGACGGACCGCCTCGGCGCCCATCCGAAGCGGGCGAAATCCGCCCGACCCCGTGCGTCGAATCGCACTCCTTCGCGCGCAAGCAGCATTCGCTGGGTCAGCGCGTGGTGGTCCCGCAGGCTGATCGCGCCCTGGGCGTTCACGACCCGGTGCCAGGGGACGGTGGATCCTGCCGGCAGCGCGTGCAGGGCATACCCCACCTGCCGCGCGGCGTTGACCAGTCCGGTTACCGCCGCGACCTGCCCGTAGCTCGCCACGCGCCCCATCGGGATGCGCCGGACAGTGGCGTAAATGGCCTGATATGTGGATGAAGGCGCCTTCCCACCGCTCATATCTCAATGCTAGCGCAGTACTTCCATGGACGCCATTTTCCCGCCCCGCTGCCCCCCTGCCCGGCCGCCTTGGCTAAAGACCCCTTCAGAGTCCACTCGCCCTCCCTTCACAGGGCCACGGGCACCTTTCTCCCACGGCCCGTAATTCCGCGGGCCGACGGGAAGTGCCATGCGACGCACGACGTCAGCTCCCGATGCGGCGCCCGAGAGCGCGCTCGCCCGTCTCCTCGAGGTTGAATCGCGCCTCGAGGCGATGCTGGAGGAGGCGCGTCTTCACGCCGAGGAAATCGAGGCGGAGGCCCGAGGACGGGCCGGGTTGCGCGCCGGTGCGCTGGAGGCCGAGCTGGCCGCGGCGGACACCGAGTTGTCCGCCGCCCTCGCGGCGGAGGCCGACGCGCGCATCGCCCGCGATCGCGCCCTTCTCGGCGAGGCACGCGCCCGCTACGAGGCCATGGACGCGGCGAGCCTGGCCGCCCACGCCGACTGGGTCGTCGAGCAGGTGCTCCGGATGGCAGCGGAGGGATCGCCGTGATCCTCCCGATGATCCGTGCCCGTATCCTCGGTCCCCGCGAGGATCTCGACGCGGTGATCGGCGCCGTGCAGGACGTCGGGCTGCTGCAGCTCAGCGAGGTCCATCCGAGCGGCGCCCTCCGCCCCGTCGAGCCCGATGCGCGCGACGCCCGCGAGGCCAGGCATCTCCGCGCCCTGCTGCGGGACGTGGATGTCCTCGCCGCGCGGTTCGCCCCCTCGCCGTCCCCTTCGAAAGCCCCGGCACCCGCCGCCTTCGCCACCTGGCTCCGGCAATTCCGCCGGGTTCGACGCGACGTGGAGCGCCTCGAGGCGAAGCGTCGCGCCCTGGAAGAGGAACGCACCGAGACCGCCCGGCTGCTCGAGTTCATCCGTGCGTTCCGCGGGCTGCTCCCGAGCGGCGGCGGCACCCGGACCCACGGCTACCACCTCGTGCTCCGCGGTCAGGACGCCAGCGTCGTCGCGCGCCTCCGGGAAGGGCTGGCGCAGGCCATCGGCAACGAATTCGTGCTCGAGACCGCTCCGCTCTCTTCCGGCGAACTCGCCGCCGTGCTGCTGGTGCCGCCGACCGACGCCCCCCGGGTCGAGCGCCTGCTCGCGCAGGCCGGCGTCCACGAATTGCCGATGCCGGCGGGGAGCGGCGGCAAGACGCTCGGCCAGCTCGGCCCGGGCCTGGCGGCCCGGCGCGACGCGCTCGACGCCGAGCTGGCAACGCTCGAGCGTGAGCGGGCTGCCTTGTCGGCGGAGGTGGGCGCGAACCTCGGCGGCGCCCGCGCGGCCGCCGAGGACCGGTTGCTCGGGCTCGCCGCGCGAGAGAAGGCGGCCGCCACGTCGCGGAGCTTCGTGCTCGAGGGATGGATTCCCGCCGCCGGTTTCCCCCGGCTCACGCAGACGATCGCCGACCGCTTCGGGCCGCGCGTCGTGGTCGAGTCGGTGGCGCGCGAGGACTGGCAGGGCGAATCCGCCCCCGTCGTCCTCACCAACCCGCGCCTCTTCCGCCCGTTCGAGACGATCACCCGCATGGTGCCGCTCCCCGCCTACGGCACCATCGATCCGACGCCGTTCGTCGCCGTCTTCTTCCCGATGTTCTTCGGCCTGATCCTGGGCGACATCGGCTACGGCCTGGTCCTGGCGATCATGGCGCTCTGGCTCCGGCACGGCGGCGCGCCGGGCAGCACCAGGCGCGCGGTGGCCGAGGTGCTCGGCGCGGCCGCCGCGTTCAGCGTCGCGTTCGGCATCGTCTTCGGGGAGTTCTTCGGCGACCTCGGCCTGCGATGGTTCGGGATGCGTCCGCTGCTCCTCGACCGCGAACACTCGCTCCTCTCGTTCCTCGCGCTCGCGGTGGCCATCGGGGCGGTCCACATCATCCTCGGCCTGGCCCTCGGCGTGTACAACGCTTCCCGGGGCCATCCACGGCAGGCGGTGGGCAAGGGCGCGTCGCTGGTGATGGTGCTGCTGATCATCGTGGTGCTGCTGGCGGCGCTCGAGGTGCTGCCCCGCGGCTTCATGACCCCGGCCGTCGTCGGCCTGCTCGTGCTCTTCCCCGTGCTCATCCTGGCGGAGGGGATCATCGCGCCGATCGAGTTTCTCTCGACGCTCAGCAACATCCTCTCGTACGCCCGCATCATGGCGCTCGGCACCGCGTCGGTGATGATGGCGGTGGTGGCGAACGAGCTGGCCGGCAGCATCGGAAGCGTCCTGGTGGGCGTGCTCTTCGCGCTCCTGTTCCACCTCGTCAACTTCGCACTGGGCATTTTCGCGCCCACGATCCACGGATTGCGGCTGCACTATGTCGAGTTCTTCGGAAAGTTCCACAGCCCGGGCGGGCAGGCGTATCGCCCATTCTCGCACTGGCGTCCCAGCGGGAGCGCCGGCTGAACCCTCGGAGGTCGCATGGAAGCGTTCCTGGTTCCCCTCACCGCCGCGCTGGCCGTCAGCATCCCGGCCCTGGCCACCGGCTGGGCGCAGTCGCGCATCGGGCCCGCCATCTCCGCCAGCCTGGCGGAAAAGCCCGAGCTGAGCACGACGGCCATCCTGCTGGTCGCCATTCCGGAGACGATGGCCATCCTCGGGTTCGTGGTGGCGGTCCTGATCATGCTGCGGGCCGGCGGTTGAGCGAATGAGCATCGATGCCCTGCTGCTCCACCTCGAGGAGGACGCGCGGCGGGAGGCGGCGCGCCTCCGGCAGGAGGCAACGGCGCGCGCCGAGGAGATCGTGGCGCGGGCCGAGGCCGACGCGGCCCGGAAGCGCGCCCTCCACCTCGAGCACATCGCCGGGCAGCGCCGGAGCGCGGGCGAGCGGCAGGTGGCGGCCGCGCGGGCGGAAGCGCGCGAGCAGTTCCTCGAGGCGCGGATGGCGGTGCTCGACCGTGTGTTCGACGCGGCCGCCGCATCGCTCGGGCGGATGGAAGTCTCGCGCTACACCGGGAGCGTGGCCCACCTCGCACAAGACGCCGCCCGGTACCTCGAACGGGCCCCCGCCGTGCTGCAGAGCCCGCCCGACGCGGCGAAGGCGGCGGCCGAAGCGGTGCGGGACCTTCCCGACCTTCGGGTCGAGCCGGCGGACGTGCCCGCGGGCGTGACCGGCCGTTCCGCAGACGGCCGCGTCCTGGTGGACAACACGCTGGCCGCCATCCTGGCGCGGCGCCGGGCTGACCTGGCCATCGGGCTCGGCGCCCGGATCGAGAAAGGGTGACGATGCGCTGGGACGACGTGAACGCCCGCGCACGCGGCCTCGCCACGCACCTCCTCGACCGGGACGCGCTCGGAGCGCTCGCGGCCGCACCTGACTGGCCGGCGTTTCTTGGCCGGATCACTTCCCTGGGCTATCCCCTCGACCTGGGGGGCGGCGCGATCGTGGACCCGCCGACCTTCGACCGTGCGGTGAGCCTGGTGGCGGCGGCCCGCCTCAACCTGCTCGGGCGCTGGCTCGCCGCCCGGGGCGCGGTGCTGGCGGTGGTGCTCGAGGACGAGGAGCGCCGGACGGTGCGCGCGCTCCTCCGCGGAGTGGCACAGGGGGCGTCGCCGGGTGCGCGGCTCCGTGCCGTGATGCCGACGCCGGCGCTGCCGATCCGGGTGCTCGAGCGGCTGACGCGGACCGCGACGGTCGGCGAGCTGGTGAGCGAACTGGTGCGCGTCGGTCATCCCGCCGGCCGGGTCCTCGAGGACCTCCTGCGGCAATCACCGTCTCCGCCGCTCCGCTCCCTCGAGTGGGCGCTGGCCCGGCTGTTCAGCCAGCGCGCCGTGCGGGCCGCGCGCGCCGGCGGGCCGGTCGTGCGCCGCTACGCGGCGGAACTGGTGGACCAGGAGAACGTCTGGACGCTTCTCCTGGCCGCTCCCTTGGAGGAGAAGGCGCCCGCCGACCAGGAGTTCCTGCCCGGCGGTGCGCGGCTCACCCGGGAGGAATTCAGCACGCTCCGGGCCGAGCGCGACCCCGAACGACTCGCCTCGGCTCTGCGCACGCGATTCGAGGGGACGGCGCTCGGCGCGGCGCTTGAGCAAGGTGCCCCGGACCTTTCGTCGCTCGAGGCGAGGGTGGCGGCCGCGCGGATCGGATGGCTGCGCGGGCTGGCGCGGCGCGATCCCCTCGGTCCCGCCGTGGTGCTCGCGGTGCTGGAACGGATCCGCGCCGAGGCGAGAGCGCTCCGCGCCATCGCCTGGGGCGTGGCGTTCGGCGCGCCGGCGCCGGCCCTCGCCTCGCTCATGCCGGAGGCCGCATGAGCCATGGCGTCCGGGTGCTCTGCCGTCCGGCCACCGCGTCGGGGTTCGCGCTGGCGGGGCTCGTCGCCGAGACCGCCGACGAGGACGCCGTACTCGACGCCTCCCTGCGGGCGCTCATGCAGCGGCCAGAAGTCGGGGTCGTGCTGCTCGAGGAGTCGCTCTACCGCACCCTTGCGCCCGACCTGCGGACGGTGGTGGACCGCGTGGCGCAGCCGATCGTGGTGCCGTTTCCAGGCCCGGCGTGGCGGGCCGCGCTCTCCGCGGAGGAGCAGGTGGTGGAACTGCTCCGCCGTGCCATCGGCTACCGCGTGAGGCTCCGGTGACGGGCGCCCGCGTCGTTCGCGCCGCCGGCGCGCTGGTCGAGGCCTCACCGCTCCCCCAGGCCGCGCTCTACGAGATCGTGCGCGTGGGCCGGCGCCGCCTCCTCGGCGAGGTGATCCGGATCCAGGGCGAGGTCGCCACCGTGCAGGTCTTCGAGGACACCGCAGGGCTGGCCCTCGAGGAGCCGGTGGAATCCACCGGCGCACCACTGCAGGCGGAACTCGGCCCGGGGCTCCTCGGCTCGGTGCTCGACGGCACCGGCCGCCCGCTCAGCCGCCTCGCCGAGCAGGAGGGGAACTTCCTCTCCACCGGCACGGTGGCCACGACGCTCGACCGCGCCCGGCGCTGGGAATTCACGCCGTCCGCCAAGGTCGGTGCGCGGCTGGCCGCGGGCGACGAGCTCGGCACCGTGGTGGAGAACGAGGGCGTGGTGCACCGCATTCTCGTGCCGCCCGACGTGAGCGGCGTCCTCGCCGAGCTGAAGGCGGGGTCGTACTCGGTCGAGGAGGAGGTCGGGCGGCTGCAGGACGGCACCGCGCTCAGGCTGCTCCAGCGCTGGCCGGTGCGCGTGCCGCGTCCGGTGGCGCGGTGGCTCCCCGCCGACCGGCCGTTCGTAACCGGCCAGCGGGTGTTCGACTTTCTCTTCCCGGTGGCGGAAGGCGGGTCGGTGGCGGTGCCGGGCGGGTTCGGCACGGGCAAGACCGTCATCGAGCAATCGCTGGCCAAGCACTCGATGGCGGACATCGTGGTCTATGTCGGCTGCGGCGAGCGGGGCAACGAGATGGCCGACGTGCTCGAGGAGTTCCCCACGCTGGAGGACCCGCGCACCGGCCGGTCGCTGATGAACCGCACCGTCCTGGTGGTCAACACCTCCAACATGCCGGTGGCCGCGCGCGAGGCGTCGGTGTACCTGGGGCTGACGATCGCGGAGTATTACCGCGACATGGGCTACCGCGTGGCGCTGATGGCGGATTCGCTGTCGCGCTGGGCGGAGGCGCTCCGGGAAATCGGCTCGCTGCTCCGCGAAATGCCCGGCGAGGAGGGCTACCCCACGTCGCTCGGCAACCGGCTCGGCAAGCTCTTCGAGCGCGCGGGGCGCGCCACCGCGCTGGGCGCCGGCGGCCGGGAAGGGGCGGTCACCTTCATCAGTGCGCTCTCTCCGCCGGGCGGGGACTTCTCGGAGCCGGTCACGCAGGCCGCGCTCCGGGTGGCGGGAGCGCTCTGGGCGCTCGACGCCTCGCTGGCGCATCAGCGACAGTTCCCGGCGGTGGATTGGGAAACCAGCTACAGCCTGCAGGCCGCCGACGTCATGCCCTGGTTCGAGCAGCACGGCGGCGCGGAGTGGACCGGCCTCCGCCGCGAGACGTTTGCGCTCCTGCAGCGGGACCGGGAGCTGCGCGAGGTGGCCGGCCTGGTCGGGCCGGATGCGCTGGAGGACCAGGACCGCCTGATCCTCGAGACGGCCAGGCTGCTGCGCGAGTTTCTCATCGGACAGAGCGCCTACGACCCCGCCGACGCCAGTTCGCCGGTCACCAAGACCTGGCGCCTCGCCGACACCATCCTCCGCTTCCACCGCGAGGGCACTGCGGCGCTCGCGGGAGGTGGTACCATGGCGACCGTGGACGTCGGAGGCGTGCGGCGGACGCTCTCGGCCCTGCGGGCCTCGCCGGAAGGAACACCGACATGAGCGGCACTCCACGCACCTATGCCGGCGCCGATTCCGCCGCGGGCCCGCTCCTCACCGTGTCGCACGCGCACCGCGCCGTGCTCGGTGAGTGGGTGCGCATCGCCGCGCCCGGCCAGCCGGCGCGTCGCGGGCAGGTCATCGACGTGAGCCGGGGCGCCACGGTGGTGCAGGTGTTCGAGGACACGGTCGGTCTTGCCCCCGCCGGCACCGCCGTCACGCTGACGGGCGACATCGCCCGCGCGGTGGTGGGCGAGGAGCTGCTGGGCCGGGTCTTCGCCGGATCGGGCGCCCCGCTCGACGGGCTGCCCCCGCCGGTCGGCTCGGCGCGCCGCGCGGCGTGGGCGGCGCCGCTCAACCCGGTCTGCCGCCGGAAGCCGGCCGACTTCATCGAGACCGGCATTTCCGCCATCGACGGGATGAACACCCTCGTGCGCGGGCAAAAGCTGCCGATCTTCTCCGGCGCCGGGCTCCCGGGACTGGAACTCGCGGCGCGCGTGGTGGCCGACGCCCGGACCACGCACGGCGAGCCGTTCGCCGTCATCTTCGTGGCGGTCGGGCTGACGCAGCGGGAGACCCAGCACTTCCTGCAGCGCTTCGAGGCGAGCGAGGCGCTGGCGCGGAGCGTCTTCTACCTCAACCGCACCGGCGACCCGACGATCGAGCGGCTGCTGGCCCCGCGCCTGGCGCTGGCGCAGGCCGAGTACCTCGCCTTCGAGCGCGGGATGCAGGTGCTCGTGGTCCTGGCCGACGCCACGAACTACTGCGAGGCGCTCCGCGAGCTCGGCGCCGCGCGCGAGGAGATCCCCGGCCGGCGCGGCTACCCCGGCTACATGTACACCGACCTCGCCACGATCTTCGAGCGGGCCGGCGTGGTGCGGGGCGCGGAGGGGTCCATCACGCAGCTGCCGATCCTCTCGATGCCGGACGACGACATCACCCACCCGATCCCCGACCTGACCGGCTACATCACCGAAGGGCAGATCGTGCTCAGCCGGGAGCTCGACCGGCGCGGCGTCTTCCCGCCGATCGACGTCCTCCCGTCGCTGTCGCGGCTGATGGGGGCGGGCATCGGGGCGGGGACGGCGCCCGACCACCGTCGCTGGTCCGACCAGCTCTACGCCGTCTACGCGCAGGGGCGCGAGGCGCGGCTGACCGCGGCCATCGTGGGCGAGTCGGGGCTGCCGCCCGCCGACCGCCGGGCGCTCGCCTTCACGGAGCGGTTCGAGAAGGAGTTCATCGACCAGGGCGACACCCGCCGCACCATCGGCGAGACGCTCGAGATCGGGTGGACCCTGCTGGAGACGCTGCCGCGCGAGGACCTCCACCGGATCCCGGAGGAGGCGTGGGCCCGCCGCGCCGGGCGCGGGGCCGCGACATGAAGGCACTCGGCCCCCCGACCCGATCCAACCTGATCCGGCACCGCCGCCGGCTGGAACGGGTGCGCAAGGGCATCGACCTGCTCACCCGGAAGCGGCAGGCGCTGGTGGCCGACCTCTTCCGCGTGGCGACGCCGGCCATCGAGGCGCGCAGCCGGGTCGAGGAGTGCGCGGCGCGGGCCTATCCGGCGCTGCTGGGTGCGGCGGCGGCGCACGGCGCCGCGGGCATCGACGCGATGGGATGGCCGGCGCGGCAGGTGGAAGTGGGGATGACGGTGACGGAATCGTGGGGCGTGGCGAGCGGCGCGGTGCAGCGGCTGACGCCGATCCGGCGGACGGTCGAGGGCCGCGGCCAGGCGCCTCCGCTCACCGGGCCGGCGGCGGCCGCTGCCGCCGGCGCGTTCGAGCAGATGGTCGAGCTCCTGCTCGATGCCGCCTCCACCGAGCTGCTGCTGCGCCGCCTGGCGGAGGCGCTTCGCCGCACCTCGCGCCAGGTGAACACGCTGGAGAACCGCGTGGCGCCCGGGCTCTCGGGAGAGATCCACCGGGTCCGCGCCCTCCTGGAGGAGCGGGAGCGCGAGGACCACACACGACTCAAGCACCTCCTGCGGCTCCGGCAGCAACCCGGCGCCTAGCCGGTCGTTCGGATCACTCCCAGTCCGCCCGCGCGGTACTTCTCGATCACCTGCCTGATTTCGGCCATCGTGTTCATCACGAACGGGCCCGACCGCGCCACCGGCTCACCGGTAGGCGGGCCCGCGAGGAGGAGCACCTCCGTGCGTGCTCCATCGGCGGGCACCCGCAGGGTCACCGGGCCACGGTCGCCTTCGAAGGTCACCAGTTGGTCGCGCGTGGCGGGCAGGGCGTCGCTGCCCGCATGCGCCTCGCCCGCCAGGACGTACGCGAGGGCCACCGTTCCCTCCGGCAGCGGCTGGTGGACGACGGCGCCGGGTGACAGCGTCCAGTGCAGGTACGTGATGGGGGTGCGGAGCGGGAGGCTCGCGCGGGCACCGAGGGCTTCGCCGGCGATGACGCGGACGGAGGCGAGGCCGTCGGGCGACGTGGCGGTCGGCAGGGCGGCCGCGACGATGTCGCCGTAGCGAGGCGGCAACTGCTTGTCGCGGGCGGGGAGATTGATCC
The DNA here is from genome assembly GCA_022710485.1 of Gemmatimonadota bacterium. Lineage (GTDB taxonomy): Bacteria > Gemmatimonadota > Gemmatimonadetes > Gemmatimonadales > GWC2-71-9 > SPDF01. Next base: position 27,029 of record JAKLGU010000014.1, read on the forward strand.
AGAGCTGGACGGCCTCGAGCGTGCCACCGCGCAGGCGGAGGTCGTCGGTCGGCATTTCGGAATGGATGATGCCGGCACCGGCCGTCATCCACTGCACGTCGCCGGGGGCGAGCCGGCCGTGGTGGCCCGCGGAATCGCGGTGCTCGAGACCACCCTGGAGCAGATAGCTCACGACCTCGAAGCCGGCGTGCGGGTGGGGCGGAACGCCGCCGCCTCCGCCGGGGGCGATGTCGATGGGGCCGAGGCGGTCGAGGAGGAGGAACGGGTCGATCTCCCGGGCGGCGTACGAAGGGAAGGGGCGATGGACGATGATCCCCTCTCCCTCCGGCGTGGCGACGCCGGGGAGGATCCCGGCGGCGCGCCGGCCCTGACGGGGAGTTGCGGTCTGGCTCACGGGACTTAACCTCCTCCATGTGGACGGACTTGACATTTAGTGTTACAACACATAATATACGGCCATGAGTCAACTCGCAAGCGAACTGAAACAGAACAAGCCCTTCACCTCCACGGTGCAGGAGGCGGTGCTCAGCATCAAGCGGACGGCGGCGCTGCTCGACCTGCGGGTGGCTGAACTGCTCCGCCCCTACGGGGTCACGCCCACCCAGTACAACGTGCTGCGGATTCTCCGCGGGGCAGGGGCCGACGGCCTCCCACGCTGCGAGGTGCAGGGGAGGCTGGTGGCCCCGGTGGCGGACACCACGCGGCTCCTCGACCGCCTCGAGAAGATGGGGCTCGTGTCGCGCGCCAGGAACACGGAAGACCGCCGCGTCGTGACCTCGAAGATCACTCCCCGCGGGCTGGCGCTCCTGGACAAGGTGGCGGCGCCGCTCCGGCAGTTCGAGGAGCACGAGGTCGGGCAGGTGTCCGACGCCCGGCTCCGCTCGCTGATCGGCATTCTCGACGAGGTCCGGCGTCTCACCCCCTGTCATCGAGGGTAGACCACGCCCCGTCTTTCGGGGCTTTCGTTTAGTTCATTATATGTTATAACATTATTTAGGAGAACACTAAAATGATCACGACCCCGCTCGCCAACGCCGTTCTCGAGGCCGCCGAATCCCGTCGCTCCATTCGCCGCTACTCAAACGCCCCGGTCACGGAATCGGAACTGGCGCAACTCGTCGAGACCGCGGGCCGCGCCCCATCCGCGTTCAACCTTCAGCCCTGGCGCTGGGTGGCAGTGCGCGACCCGGAGCTCAAGAGCCAGCTCCAGGCGGCGGCGTACGGTCAGCCGCAGGTGGGCGCCGCTCCGGTCGTACTCGTCCTGTACACCGACACGCTCGATGCGCTCATGAACGTGGAGGAGACCTTCGCGCGCACGCTGCCGGCCGAGAAAGCCGCCGGCACCAAGGCGCACCTCCTCTCGACGATCGGAGCGCAGAGCGAGGCGGACCGCGAGGCCTGGGGCGCGGGGCAGAGCTACATCGCGCTGGGGTACCTGCTCCTGGTGGCCGAGGGCATGGGGCTCGGGACCTCGCCGATGCTCGGCTTCGATCCGGAGCAGGTCAAGTCCGTCCTTGGCCTGCCGTCGTACGCGCGGGTCCCGGCGCTGGTGGCCGTCGGCCATCCGGCGGAGGAGGGGTTCGCCTCCACGCGTCACGCGGTCGGGCGGGTGCTGAGCCTGCGCTGAGCACTAGCGGAAGGTGGTGCGCAGGCACGCCGCCTCGAGCGCGGCGGTGAGCGCCGCGGAGAGGTCCGCGCGGACGCCATCGGACGGGAGGAGCTGCATTCGGCCGCAACCGTTGCAGGTACGGACGGGGCCGCGCACGGTGACGTCGATCGAGGGGAGACCTGGGAAGGGCAGGGTGCCGTGCACCTCGCCCATGTCGGGTCCCTGCCGCCAGACGCGGCTGGCGCAGGCGTGACAGCTGAGGGCCCCGCTCGGGCCGGCCGGATGCGCCATCGGAAGGTGGCCGCCGTCGAGGAGGGCCGCTTCGAGCTCGGTCACGAAGCCCGGCCGCGGCTGGCGGCGATCGGTGCAGCCGGTGCCGCACACGCGGAAGGGAAGGCCCTGGAGGGAGAGTTCGATCATGCCGGCGGCGGCGTGACACCACGCCACCGCCTGTTGTGTCAGCGGCCCGCCGCACCCGAGGCAGGCCGCCGGTTCGCGGCCGAAGAGCCGCCACCGCCAGTACCAGAGTCGCGTCATGCCACGTCCGGTCGGGGTCCCGTCAGGCGGCGGCCGCCAGCGGCTGGCGGCCGAGGCGCTTCAGCGAGGCGTAATGCGACGCGATGGCGTCGCGCAGCGTGTCGTGCTGGTTGTACGGGAGGCCGTGGGCGAGCGCCGTCTCCTTCACGATGCCGCTGATGGCCGGGTAGTGGATGCTGCACACCTTCGGGAAGAGGTGGTGCTCCACCTGGAAATTGAGCCCGCCCACATACCAGCAGAGCAGCCGGTTCCGGGGCCCGAAGTCGGAGGTGGTCTCCAGTTCGTGCGCCATCCACGCGGAACCCATCGCGCCCGCGACGTCGGGCGTCGGATAGGTGATGTCCTCGACGACGTGCGCCAGCTGGAAGACCACGCCGAGGATCGTGCCGGCCACCAGGTTCATGACCAGGAAGCCAATGACGAACTGCCACCACGGGACGTTCAGCACGATCAGCGGAATGATGATGGCCCAGGCGTAGTAGGCCGCCTTGCCGATAAAGAGCCCGACGATTTCCCTCGGCGGGTTCTTGCGGGCGAGGAACGGTCCGATGTCCTTCTGGAGGAAGTACTTGTAGTCCTTCACGAACACCCAGAAGAGGGTCGAGAAGCTGTAGGCCAGGAATCCGTACAGGTGCTGGAAGCGGTGGAACGGCTTCCACTCCGTGTGCGGCGAGAGCCGGAGCAGCGGCGAGACGGTCAGGTCCTCGTCGAGCCCCTCGATGTTGGTGTAGGTGTGGTGGATCACGTTGTGCGTGACCTTCCACATGTAGCCGTTGGCACCGCACAGGTCGAACGACCAGCCGATCACCCGGTTCACCCAGGCGTTTTCCGAATAGGCGCCATGCAGCGCGTCGTGCGCCACGCTGAACCCGATCCCGGCCACCCCCACTCCCATCAACGCCGCGAGGCCCAGCATCGTCCAGGGGCCGAAGCTGTTGCTGAGGATCATGCCGTAGGGCACGAAGGTCATCGCCACCAGGATGACGCCCTTCAGCATCATGCGCCAGTCGGCCTTGTCGGAGATCCCGCGCGAGGTGAAGTAGTCGGACACCCGTGACTTTACGTCGTCAGAAAACGACGCCGCGTCGCGGTTGGGGAAGGTGACTCGAATTGTGGACATCGGGGACCGCGCCTTCCGCCCGTGAGGGGCGGCCATGAGACATAGGGAGGGCACCCGCAATATAGCCGCCGGTACACCGATCCGCCCCCGGATACCCGAGTCAGGCCCCCGGCATGCCGAGGGCGGCCCCCACGTCCTCCGCGCGCGTGACCGGCGCACGGCAGGCAAATTCGCGGCAGACGTAGAGTGCCGCGCGTCCGTCGACCAGTGACTTACCGCTCAGCAGCGGCCCCGCCGCCCCGCCCGTGGCCGGGTCGTGATGCCCGATGATCCGGCTCGGCAGGAAGTGGTGCGCGACTTCGCGGCGGAGCGACGCAAGCCCCCGGTCGCCGTCGGCGCCGACAAAGGCGAGCTCCACCGGCCCCTCCCGGAGAAACTCGAGCGCGATGAGGCTCTCCGCGAACGCGCGCGGCTCCGCGGCGAGCGCGGCACCCCACGCCTCGAGTGCCGACTCCGCCGCGCCACGCCAGTCGTCCCGTCCCTCGTGCGCGGCCAGCCGCGCAAGGAGGTGCGCCGCCGCCGCGTTGGCCGCCGGGATGGCGCCATCGTGTCCTTCCCGGTGGCGGACCAGGAGCGTCTCGTGGTCCGCCGATGTGCTGAAGAAGCCGCCCCCGGGCGCCGAGAACGCCTCGACCAGCCGGCTCGCGATGGTGCGCGCCTCCACCAGGTACCGTTCCGCACCGCCGGCCTCGTACAGGTCCACCAGGCCGTTCCCGAGGAAGGCGTAGTCCTCGAGGTAGCCGTTCAGGTGAGCGGTGCCGCCGCGCCAGCTGCGGAGCAGGCGGCCGTCGGCGTCACGCAAGTGTTGCAGCGCGAAGTCGGCGGCGCGGCTCGCCGCCTCCAGCCACCGGGCCTCGCCGAGCACCCGCGCGCCCTCGGCCAGCGCGCCGATCATCAATCCGTTCCACGACGTCAGCACCTTGTCGTCGAGCCCGGGCGGCACCCGGGTGCTCCGCGCGGCGAGGAGTTTCGCGCGGGCGGCCCTGATCCGCGCCGACGCTTCGCCGGGGGCGAGCCCGAACTCCTGCGCGACCTCGTCGAGCGCCCTCGGCGTGCGCAGGATCGAGTGGCCCTCCCAGTTCCCCATCTCCGTCACGTCGAACCACGCCGCCGCGAGCGCGGCTTCCGGGCCAAGAGTCGCCTCGAATTCCGCGAGCGTCCAGACGAAGAACTTCCCCTCGACCCCCTCGGAGTCGGCGTCGGTGGCGGAGTGGAAGCCCCCCTCCGGCGCCGTCATGTCGCGTACGACGTAGTCGAGCACCTCGGTGGCGACCTGCCGGTAGGACGGATCCGCGGTCACCTGGAACGCCTCGAGGTACGCGCGCGCGAGCAGCGCGTTGTCGTAGAGCATCTTCTCGAAGTGGGGCACCAGCCATTCGTCGTCGGTGGAGTAGCGGCAGAAGCCGCCGCCGAGCTGGTCGTACATCCCGCCGCGCGCCATGCCCTCGAGGGTGCGGCGGGCCATCTGCAGCGCGCGGCCGTCGCCCGACCGGCGGTGGATCCGGAGCAGCACCCGGAGCAGCGTGGCGGGCGGGAACTTCGGCGCGCGGCCGAAGCCGCCCCACGCGGGGTCGAAGGTGCCGGTGAGCTGCCCCAGGAGCCGTGCGAGCGCGGCGTCGAGGTCGACGGCTCCCGGGTTCGGCTCGGCAGACTCGCGCAGGTGGGTGGTGAGTTCCTCGCCGACACGCTCCAGCGCCTGCCGGTTCTCGCGCCAGAGTTCGGCGATCCGGCGCAGGATGGCGGGAAAGCCGGGCCGCCCGTGGCGGTCCTCGGGGGGGAAGTACGTCCCCGCGAAGAACGGCTGCTGCTCCGGCGTCAGGAACACCGTCATCGGCCAGCCGCCGTGGCCGTGGTTCATCGCCATCGTGGCGGCCATGTAGATGTCGTCGAGGTCGGGCCGCTCCTCGCGGTCCACCTTCACGCAGACGAAGTGCTCGTTCATCAGCGCCGCGATGGCCGGGTCTTCGAAAGATTCGTGCGCCATCACGTGGCACCAGTGACAGGCGGAGTACCCGATCGAGAGCAGGATCGGCCGGTCCTCCGTGCGGGCACGCGCGAGCGCCTCGCCTCCCCAGGGATGCCAGTCCACCGGGTTGTGGGCGTGCTGGAGGAGGTAGGGACTGGTGGACCCGGCGAGCCGGTTCGCGGGCGGGGGCATCAGTGATACCCGGCGCCGGGATAGAGCAGGTTCAGCGTGAAGAGGAACACCGGATCGAAGACGTGGCTGAAGAGCTGCCAGGCGATCAGGATGCCGATGAGGCCGAGCCCGCGGTTGCTCCAGATGAACTCCTGGTACCGCGCGGTGGCGCGGTCGGTCAGGAGGAGCGGGATGGCGCCGCTCCCGTCGAGGGGTGGGAAGGGAAAGAGGTTGAGCACCGCGAGCACCAGGTTGAGCGACAGCACGGCGCTCAGCGCGAACGCCGCGGCGGCCCAGGCGGCGCTCCCATCGGTGGCGGCGAGCTGGTCGAACCCCGCCCGTTCCGGCGGGAAGAAGACGCCGGCGCCCGCCCCGAGACGGAGCGCCCCGAAGGCGAGCGCCACGAGCAGCAGGTTCGCCGCCGGGCCGGCCAGGGCCATCCACGCGGCGCGCCGGGGGTGGCGGCGTGCCCAGGCCGGATCATAGGGCGCGCTGGCGAATCCCATCGGCCATCCGGTCAGGAGGGCGCTGATGAGCGGGATCCAGAGCATGCCGGCCGGTTCGCGCCGGATGTGGGGCCGCGGGTCGAGGGACACCTGGCCGCCGCGGTAGGCGGTCGGGTCTCCCCCGAGCAGGGCGGCCCAGGCGTGCGCAGCTTCATGGATGGTCACCGAAACCAGGAAGACGGCGTAGTAGGCCAGCGCGTGGCCGATGTCGGTCATTGCGAAGTATCGCCTTGTTTCGGTGTCTGTTCGGGTTTGGGGCGCCCCGGCTCTTGTGCGTTCAGGGGGTCTGGCTTAGCTTGGCTCTGCGGAAACACGCCAATTGGCGTGGACTGGTGCCGGGTTTCTCTCAGGGGCTCGCATTCGCGATGCCCTTTTTTTGATTCCCGATGTCGCATAGGGCGACCACTCGTCATCCGCACGGGTTCCCGCCGTCCGGCGGAATGCCCGGAACAACCGTAGTCGGCCAGGACGGCATGCCCGGACTCCGATTACACCACACCATCAGGAGTACCGCATGCGTACGACCGGCACCGTGAAGTGGTTCAACGACGCCAAGGGCTTCGGTTTCATCACCCCCGAAGGCGGCCAGAAGGACTGCTTCGTCCACCACTCGGCCATCTCGGGCCAGGGCTTCAAGTCGCTCGCTGAAGGCGAGCGGGTTGAATTCGACATCGTCCAGGGCGCCAAGGGCCCCGCGGCCGAGAACGTCGTCAAGCTCAAGTAAGTCGAGAGGGGACGCCGGCGTCGCCGGCTACCACGTCATGGCCGGTCCGACTTCGTCGGGCCGGCCATTTCGTTTTCCGGGATGCCCCGTTACCGGGCCGGCTTGGCGAGCAGCGTGGTGTGCCGGCGGACCAGGCGCAGGACGACAGCGACCACGATCCCGAAGATCAGCGCCCCGAGCCAGAACGGGTCGATCCGCCACACGCCGAACGACACCCTCCATTCCGCCACGTTGAGCGCCGCGAAGATGAGCACGAGCTGGAGCAGGCTGGAATATTCCCGGCGGAGCACCGGGCGGAGGTGAAACGGCGTCGCCGGGGGCACCCAGTGGCGGAAGCTGGGGATGAAGGCGGGCGTCCTGGCCGACCAGTCGACGAACACCTGGCCGTACTGGCCCCGGAGAAACTCCTCCTCCGCGAACATGATGCGCTCGTAGTACAGCCAGAACATGAGCCCGATGACGATGGCGGGCCACGCCCTGAGGGGCAGCAGCACCGGCCCGAGCCAGCCGAGGTAATTGCCCAGGTAGAGGGGGTGCCGGACGATGGAATACATGCCGGTGGTGTTGAGCGACCTCGCCACCTGCGTGTCCCGGTTCCGGCCCGAGGTGCCGGGCGCCGCGCACCCGATGGTATAGGCGCGGACGGCCAGGCCGACGAGTGAGATCCCGAAGCAGACCAGCGGCCAGGCCATGGGGACCGTGTCCGGCTCACCGGGGATGGCCACCGACACGATCTGGGTGAACAACAGCGCGACCCCGAAAAGCGGCAGGAACCCCCGGTGCCGGAAGAGCCACTGCCCCGATCGGATGCAATCCTCGTAGAGCGCCATGCGAATTCCTCGCGATCGCCGCGTGTCAGTCCTTCGGCTTGTCTGCTTCCGGCTTCTTCGACGACGAGTCCGCGGCCAGCGGCTTGAACGTGAACTTCTGCCCGCCGACCGACGCCTCGTACATCAACCCGGTCTTGGCCAGTGTGAAGACCAGCACGCCCAGCCGGTACTTGGCGTTGGCGGAGGCGCCGCTGGCCGCGGCGACGGCGCTGACCTGCGCGCTCAGCTCGAAGCTGTTCCCCTTGAACGCGTCGATGGCGTCGCGGTTCTCGAAGAAGATGACCTCGGCATAGGACTGCCCGCCAAGCTGGAGGCCGATCGTCACCTGGCCGAGCTTGGCCTGCCCGATGATCTGGCCGCCTTCGTAGAGGCATCCCGTGCCGGCGGCGCCGCCCACGATGAACGCGCCCTTCCCGACCGAGGGGAAGATGGCGTACCCGATCGCGCTCCCGAAGAACTTCTCGAGGTTCGGGTCGTTCTTCTTGAACAGGTCGATGGTCTCGCCGCAGCGGCTGCGCTGCTTCTCGTCCTGGGCATGAAGTGGGGCCGGTCCCAGCGCCTGGAGGGCGGCGAGCGCGAGCAGCGAGGCGATCAGGGGGTGGCGCATGACGACTCCTTCATCGGTCGAAATCAGTTCGGGGAATCGGCGGGCCTGGTCCTGCGCCACGCCACGACGAAGAGCGTCGCAAGGAGCAGGTCGATCAGTGCCCCGCCAAGAAAGAAGGAGCCGGTCCGGCCCTGCGCGTAGAGGACGCAGACACCTGCTCCCCAAATGACCTTTTCGAGCACGGCCGGGAGCATGACCGGCCGCAGGCGGGCGGGGTCACGCCCCACCAGCAGGAACACCAGCTGCCAAGCGAGGGCCACCCCGACGAATCCGTAATAGAACTCGGGGTGCGAGAACGCCGGCGGCGCGAGCCGGGCCACGGTCCCCTCCAGGAACAGCATCGGCAGCAGCACCAGGATGCCGTACACGCCGGCCAGGGTGAACACCCGCTTCGCGAAGATCATCGCTCGGGAGCCTCCTCGCTGATCTCGAATATTACGCTGCAGCAGGTGACGCCGCCCTCGGCCTTGGCGAACTCCGACATGTCGAGCGCGCGGACGTCGATCCCGAGCTCCTCGAGCCGGCGGTTGGTGCGTGGGAACGCCGCCGCGCTGATGGTGGCGTCACCGACCCGGAGCACGTTGCCGGCGAACGGTTCGGCGGGGTCCACCTCGACGACCGCCGCCGTCCCGAACAGGGCACGGTCCACCCAGTCCGGGTTGAGCACCACGATGCCCGGGGCGGCCACCGTCGCCGCGGTCTTGAGGTGCAGGCAATCCCGCGTGGTCACCGGCACCACGCGGTAGTCCCACGGCGCCAGGAGCTCGCCCAACTGGGCGATGCCGTCGCGGTTGCTCCGGGCCGAGTCGCCGACGTAGAACGTGCGCCCGATCCGGAGGACGTCGCCGCCTTCGAGGGTACCGGGCGCCTCGATCTCCGCCACCGAGCGATAGACGGCGAGCGCCGGCGCCACCGACGCCGTTTCTGGCCGCCGCGACGCCGCCCCGGGACGGGTCACGACCGCGAGTTCGTCCACCACCACCGCGGTGTCCTCGATGAACACGGCGTCGGGCATCGACGCGTCGGCCGGAACGCGGTGCACTCGGCATCCGAGTTCCATGAGGCACTGCTCGTAGGCGGCGTGCTGCGCCACGGCGCGCGCGTGGTCGATGGGGCTGCGAGCGAGATGGCTCAGCTCACACCGGTCCATGGCGGGGCTGACGTCGCGAGTGAGGGCGATGCGCATCGAGAGTCCTCCCCGTTCAGGGGGATCGGGAGGTGACGGCGAGCGCCACGCCGCCCAGCACCAGGGCGGCGGCGATGGGCAACCGGAGCGGCACCGCCTCGCCGAGCAGCGCCACGCCTCCCGCCGCAGCGATCACCGGCACCAGCAATTGCACTAGGGCGGCGCGCGTGGCGGTGAGCGAGGGCAGCGCGGTGTACCAGATCGCGTACCCGACGCCCGAGGCGAGCGCGCCGGAGATGGCGGCGAGCAGCGCCCCCCGCGCGGTCCACCCCGCCGTGCCCCCTGCGACGGCCAGCAACAGCGCCGCCATCGGGACCGTCAGCAGGAAATTGCCGGCGGTGTTCCGGAGCGCCTCCGCGCTGCCGCGGCCTCGCAGGGAGTAGACGCCCCAGGCGACGCCGGCTGCCGCCATCAGGGCGGCCCCCGCGGGCGCGGGTGACGTGAGCCCCGGGAACACGAGCACCACGAGACCGGACACCGCCAGCCCGAGGCCGATCCATTCGGCGGCCGCGGGGCGCTCGCCCGCGCGAAGCCCGGCCAGGATCATGGTCAGCTGGACGGCGCCGAACAGGATGAGTGCGCCGGTGCCGGCGCCGAGGCTGACGTACGCGAAGCTGAACGCGGCCGCGTAGGCGAAGAGCGCCGCGGCGGAGGCCCACTGCCCGGCGAGCTTCGGCACGCCGCCGGTGCGGAGGGCGACCAGCAGCCAGAGCGCGGCGGCGCCGGCACCCAGGCGCACGGCGGTGAATCCCGCGGGGGAGATGGCGTGGCTGCCGAGCGCCAGGCGACAGAGGATCGAGTTGCCGGCGAAGGCGAGCAGGGCGAGCGCGGTCAACAGGGCGGTCCGCCGGACGGTGCCGGTCATTCGAAATACTCGCGCGCGATCCTGCGCCCGGCGTAGAGTCCCACGCCGAATCCCACCATGCTGCAGACGAATGCCGTCATGAGCCCGGCGGGCGCGCCCAGCCACCAGCCGACGGCGCTGCCGAGCGTGGTGCCGACCAGTGCGAGAAGCTTGCCCACCGCTGGCCTCCCCCTACGTCAGGAGCGGGATCAGGTCCGACTCGATCGCTTCCGGCGTGTCCGTGGGCCCGTAGCGGCGGAGCACCCTGCCGTTCCGGCCGACGAGGAACTTCGTGAAGTTCCACTTCACCGCTTCCGTGCCGAGCAGGCCCTTCCGGGCCGCCTTCAGGTGCCGGTACAGCGGGTGGGTCCCGGGTCCGTTGACGTCGATCTTGGCGAACATCGGGAAGGTGACGTCGTAGGTGAGGGAGCAGAACGCCTTGATCGCGTCCTCGTCCCCCGGCTCCTGGTGGCCGAACTGGTCGCACGGAAATCCGAGCACGGTCAGCCCGCGCCGCTTGTACTTCCGGTAGAGCGCCTCGAGGCCGGCGTACTGTGGCGTGTACCCGCACTTGCTGGCGACGTTGACGACGAGCAGCACGCGGTCCTTGTACTTGGCCATGCTGGCCGGCTTGCCGTCGATGGTCGTGAGGGCGATGTCGTACAGGCTCACGCGGAGTCTCGCATGGTCAGGGGCGGGCGCCGGGAGGCACCGGGAGGGGCTCCAGGCTGAGGGCGTGCGCGCAGCGGGGGCAGGAGGTCGAGATCGGAAACCGGAATCGTTGCCGCCCGAACCCGACAAAGAACGCACCGGGTTCCCCGCAGCCGGGACAGGTGCCACCGGCCTCCACGAGCACGGTCCGCGTGCGGGCGCGCCGGAGGGCGAAGCCCCACATGAACAGCGCGAACATGACCCCGAAGAGGTGGATGAGCGGGACCGGCAGCAGGAGAATCCCCGCCGCCGTCCCGCCGAGGGCGATCAGTCCGGCCTCCCCCAGCCTGGCGGACAGCGGTCGCGCGGCCGTGTCGATCCAGCCGTCGTCCCGCGACGTCCCGTCGGCGGCGCGGACCCGGACGGGGAGCCGGGCTGCCCCGGACGGTGGGGTCATGGGGCGGAGGGGGCG
>JAKLGU010000015.1 GCA_022710485.1 Gemmatimonadota bacterium
GGCGGCCTGCTGGGGCTCCTGCGCGAGGACGAGCAGCAACGGAACGAGCATGCGGGGCTCCGGGCGACTGGACGGTGTGGACGGAAGGGTCTTCGCCCGACGGAGGCGGGCGGTCGGAAGTTGCAGGTGGTGATAATAGCCCTATTTTGACGGCATGCCTACGCCCCCTCCGTCCCGCACCGTGCCGGTCGGCCTGGTCCAGATGCGCTGCACCGCCGACGCCGCCGACAACCTCGCGCGCGCCGTCGCCGGCATCCGGACCGCCGCCTCGAAAGGGGCACGCGTCGTCTGCCTGCAGGAGCTGTTCCGCAGCGAGTACTTCTGCCAGACGGAGGACCACGCCCACTTCGCGCTCGCCGAGACGATCCCCGGTCCCAGCACCACGGCGCTGGGCGCGGTGGCGGCGGAACTGGGCGTCGTGATCGTCGCCTCGCTCTTCGAGCGGCGTGCCGAGGGGCTCTACCACAACACCGCCGCGGTCATCGACGCGGACGGGACCTACCTCGGGAAGTACCGGAAGATGCACATCCCGGACGACCCGCAGTATTACGAGAAATTCTACTTCGCGCCCGGCGACACCGGCTTCCGCATCTTCGACACCGCCGTCGGCCGGATCGGCGTGCTCATCTGCTGGGACCAGTGGTATCCCGAGGCGGCGCGCCTCACCGCGCTCCGCGGGGCGCAGATCCTCTTCTATCCGACCGCCATCGGCTGGCTGCCGGCCGAAAAGGCGGAGTACGGCGCCGCGCAGAAGGACGCCTGGACGACCATGCAGCGGAGCCACGCGATCGCCAACGGCGTCTTCGTGGTCGCGGTCAACCGCGTGGGCCACGAGGGACTGACGGCGCCCAACGGCATCGACTTCTGGGGCGGCAGCTTCGTGGCGGACCCGTACGGCACCGTGCTGGCCCGCGCGGGGGAAGGAGAGGACGTCCTGGTCGTCGAGTGCAACCTGGCCCTGACCGACGTGGCCCGCACACACTGGCCCTTCCTCCGCGACCGCCGCATCGACGCCTACGGCGACCTCACCCAGCGGTACCTCGACGGGTGAGCACCCCCCGGCGCCACGCGACCCCTGCCGAGCTCGGGTACCGGATGCCGGCGGAGTGGGCGCCACACCGCGGTACCTGGCTCTCCTGGCCGCACCGCGAATCTTCCTGGCCCGGCAAGTTCGGTCCGGTGCCGGGCGTCTTCGCCGAGATGGTGCAGCTCCTGGCCCCGCACGAGGAAGTGCACATCAACGTGACCGGCCCGGACATGGCCGACGAGATCGCGCACCTCCTGAAACCGCTCGAGCTCCCCGCCGGCCGCGTGATCCTCCACGACAACCCCACCAACGACGCCTGGTGCCGCGACCACGGCCCCTGCTTCGTCCAGCGTACCGTGAACGGGCGGCGCGAGGAAGCGATCGTGGACTGGGGCTACAACGCCTGGGGCGGCAAGTACCCGCCGTTCGACCTCGACGACGTCGTTCCCACGCGCATCGGCAAGGAATACGGCCTGCCGGTCTTCCACCCGGGGATCGTGATGGAGGGGGGCTCGCTCGACGTGAACGGCGTCGGGACGCTCCTCACCACCGAGGCCTGCCTCCTTCACCCCAACCGCAACCCGGACCTCTCCCGCGCCGACATCGAGCGCTTCCTGAAGGACTACCTCGGGGTGCGCCACATCCTCTGGCTGGGCGACGGCATCGTCGGCGACGATACCGACGGCCACGTGGACGACATGACCCGCTTCACCGACGAGCGGACGGTCGTGACGGTCGTCGAGGACGACCCCCGGGACGAAAATCACGAGCCGCTCCAAGCGAACCTGGAACGGCTCCGTACCATGACCGACCAGGACGGCCGGCCGCTGGAGATCGTGACGCTGCCGATGCCCCGGCCCCTCCATCAGGACGGGCAACGCCTCCCGGCGAGCTACGCCAACTTCTACATCGCGAACGGGGTGGTGCTCCTGCCGGCCTACGACCCGGAGCGCGACGAGATCGCGCGGGCCACGCTCCAGGCGCGCTTCCCCACCCGCCACGTGGCGCTCGTCGACGCCGTGGACCTCGTCTGGGGACTCGGCGCGTTCCACTGCGTCTCCCAGCAGTGGCCGGCGCTCTAGATCTCCCGCTCCACCAGCCCCTTCAACACGTGCCAGACCGTCGCCGCCGCCAGGCGGGCCGCCGCGTTGTCCCGGTCGTACACCGGGTTCATCTCCACCACGTCGCACGAGCGCACCGCCCGCGTCCGCCCCGCCCGGTAGGCGGCGTGGAGCCAGAGGTCCACCGGGATCCCGCCGACCGACGGCGAACTCGCCCCCGGCGCCTCCGCCTGGTCCACCGCGTCGATGTCGAAGCTCACGAAGGACGGCCCCTCCAGCGAGCCGTAGATCTCGTCGATCCGCGCCGGCGAGAGATCGCGCCGCCAGACGAAGCGCGCGCCGTGCGCCGCCAGAAATTCCAGGTGTGCCCGCGCCACGACGTGCGGCAGCAGCCCCGCCGCGACGAACTGGCGGCAGGCCCCGGAGGGATGGAGGATCGCCTGGCGGAACGCCGAGCCCGCGTGGCCCAGCCCGCCCTGCAACTCGCGGACGTCGGGATGCGCGTCCCAGTTGAGGATGCCGACCGGCTTATCCCGGCTCGCGTACCCCTGGAAGTGCCCGAAGGAGGTCTCGTGCCCCCCGCCGAGCACGATGACGAACGACCCGGTGGCCAGGTGCGGCGCCAGGACCTCGCCGAGCAGCGCCTGGTCCCGCTCGACGTCGTCGCTCAGCGCGATGTTGCCGAGGTCGAGCGTGTGCTCCAGCAGGTCCACCGACTCCTCGAACCGCTCGGCGTCGGGAGTCAGGCGGAACAGCATCCGCCGGATCTCGTCGGGCGCCCCCGCCGCCCCGACTCGCCCGCCGTTCCGGTGCACCCCCTCGTCCGACGGGAACCCGACCAGGACCACCCGTGGCGCCGTGCCGCCGGCCAGCCGCGTGCCGAGCAGGTGACCGATGCGCGGATCGTCGTCCGCGGTCGGCGGGAGGATCACGTCGGGCTGGGTGAAGTTCAGCATGGAGCCTCAAATCGAGATTGCTTCGGCCACGGCGTGGCCTCGCAATGACAGAAGGAGCGCTACCTCGCCGCCTGCCAGGCGACGCGGCCTGCCGCGACCGTGAGCACACAGGCGTTCGGCCGGAAGTGATAGAGCCAGTGGTTCACGTCCGGCGAGTCGATGACCGCCAGGTCGGCGCGGCACCCCACCGACACCTCTCCGGCTTTGCCCTGCAATCCCACCGCCCGGGCCGCAATGCTCGTGGCCCCTTTCAGCGCCTCGGTCGGCGTCATCCGCTGCAGGTGGCAGGCGAGCATCATGGCGAGCGGAAGGTCCCAGCTCGGCGCCGACCCCGGATTGAAGTCGGTGGCCACGGCCACCGGCACGCCCGCCCCGATGAACTTGCGCGCCGGCATCGGCTGCTGGCGCAGGTAGAGCGTCGCGATCGGCAGGCTCACCGCCACGACCCCAGCCGCCGCCATGGCGGCGATGCCGGCGTCGGAGGAACACTCCAGGTGATCGGCGCTCCAGGCCCCCACCTCGGCGGCCAGCTCGGCACCGCCACCGGCGGAGAGCTGGTCGGCGTGCAGCTTCGGGGCGAGTCCGGCGGCCCTGCCCGCCCGAAAGATGTCCCGGGCCTCGTCCACGCTGAACGCCGTGTCCTCCACGAACACGTCGCAGCAGACGGCCAGTTTGGCCGCCGCCACCGTCGGGATCATCTCGTCGAGCAGCAGGCGCAGGTACGCCTGCCGGTCCGCCCGGTGCTCGGCGGGCACCACATGCGCGCCCAGGAAGGTGGGCACGATCCGGCTCGGCTGGGTGGCGGCGAGCGTCCGGTACACCCGGAGCAGCCGAAGCTCGGTCTCGAGGTCGAGCCCATACCCGCTCTTGCACTCGACCGTCGTGACGCCAAGCCGGCGCATCCCCTCGAGCGCGGCCGTCGCCCGGTCGAGGAGCTCGGCGTCGGTCGCCGCGCGCGTGGCGCGGACGGTGGACATGATGCCGCCGCCCGCCCGCGCGATGTCGAGGTACCCGACGCCTTGGAGGCGCAGTTCGAACTCGTCGGCGCGCCAGCCGCCGAACGCAAGGTGGGTGTGGCAGTCCACCAGCCCCGGCACCACCAGCCGACCCCCGGCGTCGAGCGTGTCGCCGCCGGCGAACTCCGCCGGCAGCTCGGCCTCGGGGCCGACCCACCGGATCGTGTCCGCGTCCCACGCCACGGCGGCGTTCGGGATCGGGTGGATGTCCCCCTGTCCGCCCTCGGGCCGGCAGGTGGCCAGCAGGCCGATGTTGCGGAGGACGCTCATCCGCCGTTGATCATCGGCAGGTCGATCCCGCGCGTATTGGCGGTGTCGATCGCGATCGGGTAGCCGGCGTCGGCGTGGCGCATGACACCGGTGCCCGGATCGGCGGTGAGCACCCGCTGGAGCCGGCGGTCCGCCATCTCCGTTCCGTCCGCCACCGCCACCATCCCCGAGTGCAGGGAGTAGCCGATGCCGACCCCGCCGCCGTGGTGCAGCGACACCCAGCTGGCCCCGCACGCCGTGTTGAGCATGGCGTTGAGCAGCGGCCAGTCGGCAATGGCGTCGGAGCCGTCCATCATCCCTTCCGTCTCGCGGTTCGGCGACGCGACGGACCCGGTGTCGAGGTGATCCCGCCCGATGACGATCGGCGCCTCGACCTTTCCCTTCTTCACCAGCCAGTTGAACCGGAGCCCCATCTCGGCGCGCTCGCCGTACTCCAGCCAGCAGATCCGCGCCGGCAATCCCTGGAAGTGCACCTTCTCGCGGGCCTGGCGGATCCACCGGGCCAGCGCCTCGTGCTTCGGGAAGGTCTCGAGCACCGCGTCGTCGGTCACGGCGATGTCCCGCGGATTCCCCGAGAGCGCCGCCCAGCGGAACGGCCCCGCGCCACGGCAGAACAGCGGCCGGATGAAGGCCGGCACGAACCCTGGGAAGTCGAACGCCTCGGGCATGGCGCGCAAGTCGGCCACCTGCCCGCGGAGATTGTTCCCGTAGTCGAAGACCACCGCCCCTCGCCGCTGGAGCTCAAGCATCGCCTGGACGTGGACCACCATCGAGTCGAGCACCCGGCTCTCGTACCCCTTCGGATCCGCGGCCCGCAGCTCCGCCGCCTCCTCGAGGCTCAGCCCGACCGGGATGTACCCGACCCGGAGGTCGTGGGCCGAGGTCTGGTCCGTCACCACGTCGAGCGTGACACCACGGCGTAGCAGTTCCGGCAGCACCTCGGCGATGTTGCCGACCAGCCCGACCGAATACGCCCGGCGCTCGGTGCGCGCCCGTTCGACCAGGCGGAGTGCCTCGTCGAGGTCGGTGGAAAGCGCATCGCAGTATCCGGTGTCCACCCGCCGCTGGATGCGCGAAGCGTCCACATCCACGCCGAGGAAGGCGGCGCCGTTCATCGTGGCGGCCAGCGGCTGGGCGCCGCCCATGCCGCCCAAGCCCCCGGTCACGACCAGGCGCCCGGCCAGCGTGCCCCCGAAGTGCTGCCGGGCACATTCCGCGAACGTCTCGTACGTGCCTTGGAGGATGCCCTGCGTGCCGATGTAGATCCAGGACCCTGCGGTCATCTGTCCATACATCGTCAATCCGAGAGCGTCGAGTCGGCGGAACTCGTCCCAGGTGGCCCAGCGCGGGACGAGGTTGGCGTTGGCGATCAGCACCCGCGGCGCCTCCTCGTGCGTCCGGAAGACGCCGACCGGCTTGCCGCTCTGTACCAGGAGCGTCTCGTCGTTGTTCAGGCGCTGGAGGGTGGAGACGATCCGGTGGTAGCTCGGCCAGTCCCGCGCCGCCTTCCCCCCGCCGCCGTAGACGATCAACTCTTCCGGCCGCTCGGCGACGTCCGGGTCGAGGTTGTTCATCAGCATCCGGAGCGCCGCCTCCTGATGCCACCCCTTACAGGAGAGGGCGGTGCCCCGGGGGGCGCGGATCGGGATGGGGCCGGCGGTGACGGTCATGTTCGGATCGCAGGTCGGGGATGAGCCGGGAAATCTAACGGCCGGGCGAGGGAATCCGCACCGTCCTCAATTGGCCGCAGCCCGGTATCCCGGCCCGCGCACCACACGGCCCGCGGCGGCGCCGGTCGGCTCCCCGTCGCGCAACACCTGCACCCCGTTCACCCAGACGTGGTGGACGCCGGTCGCGTACTGGTGCGGCTGGTCGAAGGTGGCCCGGTCAATGATGGTGGCCGGGTCGAAGACCACGATGTCGGCATGCACGCCGGGCGCGAGCCGTCCTCGCCGGGACAGCTTCAGGTTCTCGGCGGGCTGCGAGGTGAGGCGGCGGATCGCCTCGGTGAGCGTCAGGATCTGCTCCTCCCGAACGTACTTGCCCAGCAGGCGCGCGAAGTTGCCGTACGCGCGGGGATGGGTCCCGGACAGCAGGAAGGCCCCCTCGGAGCTCATCGACCCGCCGTCGGACCCGAAGCTCATGTAGGGCAGTTGGATTTCCCGGCGGACGTTGTCCTCCGACATCGTGAAGAAGACGCACCCCACACGGCTGTCGTCCTCGATGACGAGGTCCATGGCCGTTTCCTCGGGCGACGTCCCCCGCATCCGGGCCACCTCCGCGAGCGTCTTCCCGGTGAGCGGCTTGAGCACCGGGTTCTTGAAGCTGACGAGCAGGATGCCGTCCGCGCCGCCCGCGTTCACGAAGGCGTTGTCGAACCCCGCGTCGCCCCGCATCTCCACCAGGAGCCGCTTGCGGACGGCGGGATCCTTGAGCCGCGCCACCCAGGCGTCGTGCCCGCCCTCCTGCACCCACGTCGGCATCGTCGCGTCGAGTCCGGTGGAGCTCGCGGGATAGGTGTACATGTCGGTGGTGATGCGGAGCCCGGCCGCGCGGGCCGAGTCGATCAGCGCGATCAGGGAGTCCAGCTTGCCCCAGTTGGGCCGGCCCGACGCCTTGAGGTGGTAGATCTCGGCGGGCACGCCCGCCTGGCTGGCGATGGTGATCAGCTCCCGGGTCGCCGTGAGGAGCCCCTTCCCTTCATCGCGCATGTGGGAGATGTACATCCCGCCCGATTCCCCGGCCGCGCGCGCCAGCGCGATGAGTTCCTCGGTGCTGGCGTAGTTGGCGGGCGCGTAGATCAGCGACGACCCGACGCCGAGCGCGCCCTCCGCCATCGCCGCGCGCACCAGGTCCTGCATCCGCGCCAGTTCCTCGGGCGTGGCAGGGCGGTTGACGAAGCCGACCTCGTGGATGCGGACCGTGGTGGCGCCGACGAACGACGCCACGTTCGTCGCGACACCCCGCGACACGACGTGGTCGAGGTACTCACCGAGCGAGGTCCACGGGACGTCGAAGGTCAGGTCGCCCTGCTGGGCGATGAGTTGCGCCCGCATCGTGTCGGTGAGCGGTCCCATCGACCAGCCCTCGCCGAACACCTCCAGCGTCACGCCCTGGCGGATGTCGCCCTGCGAGCGGCCGTCGACGAGCAGGTCTTCCGTGGCCCAGCTGAGCATGTTGATGAAGCCCGGGGCCACGGCAAGCCCGGTGGCGTCCACCTCGACCCGGCCCCGCGCGCCGCCGAGGTCGCCAACGGCCACGATCGAGTCGCCGAGCACCGCCACGTCGCCGACCGCGGGCTCCCCACCGGTCCCGTCGTACACCGTGCCGTGGCGGATGACGAGGTCATAGGCCGGCTTCGGCCGGCAGGACGCCAGCGTGACGAGCACACCGAGGAGCAGGAGAGTGCCAGGGCGCATCGGGCGGATCCGTGGTAGGGCGGTGAGTGGAGCGGCGTGGGTGGCGTGGCCGGCGCTCAGGCCAGCCGGTCGAGCTGGGCGCGCATCTCGAGCGCGCTCGACCAGCGTTGCTCGCGATCCTTGGCCAGGGCGCGCTGGACCGCGCCAGCGAGTTCGGGCGGCAATTCCGGCCGGAGCTCGGCGAGGAGGGGCGCCTCGGCGGTCTGCTGCAGTTGAAGCACGACCGCCTCACTCCGGTGGACGAACGGGGGCCGGCCGGCGAGCGCCTCGAAGAGCACGCACCCCAGCGAGTAGAGGTCACTCCGGTGGTCGAGGTCCCGGACGGCGATGACCTGCTCAGGACTCATGTAGGAGGAGGTGCCCACGGTGAAGCCCGAGCGGGTGAGCTTTTCGTCGCCCGACCCTTCGATGACGCGCGCGATGCCGAAGTCGAGCAGCATCGCCCCGTTGGCGGACAGCACGATGTTGTCCGGCTTCACGTCCCGGTGCACGATGTTGTGCTCGTGGGCGTAGGCCAGGGCGTCGAGGAGATCCCGCGCGATGCGTACAGCGTCGCTGACGGACACCCGGCGCACCTGCGCGATGTGTTCCTTGAGCGTCGGCCCCTCGACGTAGGCCATGGCGAGGTAGACCAGCCAGTCGCGCTCGCCGTAGTCGAGGAGCTTGGCCACGTGGGGATGTTCGAGCCGTGAAAGGGTCTTGATTTCCCGCAAAAACCGGTCGGCCGTGGCGGTCACCACCAGTTCGGGGTGCAGCACCTTGAGGGCCACCGCGGTGCCCTCGAGGTTGCGCGCGAAGAACACCCTGCCGGCCCCGCCCCGGGCCATCTCCCGCTCGACCGTGTAGCGGTCGCGCAACGCCTCCTGGATCATCGGAAGCAGGTCCCGCCGCATCAGCCTGGGCTCCGCATCATCCTGTAAGGTCGGCCCCCGGAGGTCGGGAGCGCAAGGTATGGGTTTGCCACGCTCCCGCGGGGATGCAACCTTTTCCCGGACGGGGCCGTCCAATCCCGTGCATGCCAACCCCAGCTTCCGGAGTCCCGGCCCTGACCCGAGACCCCTCCGAACCGCGGTACGCAGCCGATGCCGTCGAGGTGACCCTCGCGGCGAGTGGGGACGCGCATGCCTTCGAGCGGCTGTACCGGCGCCACGTGACGCGGATCCACAACCTGGTGCGCCGGATGCACGGCCCCGACGACGCCGATGAAGTCACGCAGGACGTCTTCGTCCGGGCCTGGGAGAAGCTGGGGACCTTCCGCGGAGAATCCACCTTCTCGACCTGGCTCCACCGGCTGGCGGTGAACGTGGTCCTGACCCACCGCGAGGCCCGGGGCCGCCGGCGGAACCGGTTCAGCGACGACGAGCAGCTCCTGGCCGGCGCCGCCGCACGTCACACGACGCCGGAGGCGGCGATGGACCTCGAGGGAGCGCTCGCCAGGCTCCCCGACGGCGCCCGCGAAATCTTCGTGCTGCACGACGTGGAGGGGTATCGCCACGAGGAAATCGCCGAGATGCTCGGGCTGGCGACCGGCACATCGAAATCTCAACTGCATCGCGCGCGCATGGCGCTCCGCGAGTGGCTCGACTGAACGACGGGAAGGATCCCATGACCGACCGATGGATGGACCGGCTCTCTGAATACCTGGACGGCGACCTCGCCCCCGGCGAGCGGGCGGCGCTCGAGGCGCACTTGGCCGAGTGTCCCACGTGCCATGCCACGCTGCACGATCTCCGTCAGGTGGTCAACCGTGCGCATGCGCTGGTGGACCGGCCGGTGGGAACCGAGCTCTGGGGCGGCATCGCGACACGGATCGGCGCGTCCGGCGCGCCGGTCGTGGACCTGGCCGCGCGGCGGGCCCGGCGCCGGATCACCCTGAGCCTCCCGCAGCTTGCCGCCGCGGCGGTGCTGCTGGTTGCCGCCGGCGCGGGGGCCACCTCGCTCACGCTGCGTCCCCCCTCGCCGGCGCCGTCGGCCGTGGCCCGGACGACCGCACCGGATGTCCGGGCCATTCCTGCCGGGCTCCCGGACAAGGCCGAACAGAGCTTCGACACCGCCGTGCGCGAGCTCGAACAGGCGCTGGCCGCCGGCCGGAGCCGCCTGTCGCCCAAGACGGTGACCATCCTGGAGCGGAATCTCGCCCGGATCGACGTCGCGATCGAGGAAGCGCGGGCGGCGCTGGAAGCCGATCCGGCCAACGCCTACCTGAACGCCCACCTGGCCAACACGATGCAGCAGAAGCTGCTGCTCCTCCAGCAGGCCAACACCCTCGCCAACTCGGCGAGCTGAAAGGAACTCCCATGCTGCTCACAGCGACCGCCCTCCTCGCCACGCTCCTGGCCTCGCAGGCCGGCGACACCACGGTGTCCGTCTCCAAGGGGACGCGGCTCTCGGTCAACAACCACGCCGGCCGGATCACCGTCACCGCCTGGAACCGGGACGAGGTGCAGATCCGCTCCGTCTCGTCGGACGACGACGCGGAGATCCGGGTCGAGCGCTCGGGCAACGAACTGCTGGTGTCCCAGCGGATGCGGTACGGCCCCACCGAGATCGACCTGACGATCAACGCCCCGGCGTGGATGGCGCTCAGCCTCCAGGGCATCGAGACCGAAATCGTCGTGTCGGGCGCGGCCGCCCCGGTCCGGGCGCAGTCGGTGGAGGGGAACGTGACGGTCAGCGGCGGGACGGACAACGTCTCCCTGAGCTCCGTGGACGGCGACGTCAGCGCCGACGGCGTGCGCGGCAACCTGGAAATCCAGGCGGTGGACGGCGACGTGACCGTCCGGAACCTGTCCGGCGCGCTCAGCATCCAGGCGGTGGACGGCGACGCCCTCCTCGACGGGCTCACCTCCTCCTCGGTGCGGGTCTCCTCCGTGGACGGCGACATCCGCTTCAATGGCGCCATCGCGCCAAACGGCAGCTACGCCTTCAAGACCCACGACGGAAACATCTCGATCCGGCCGGTCGGGGCGCTGAACGCCACGGTGACGGTCTCCACCTGGAGCGGGGAGTTCGAGTCCGCCACGCCGGTCACCATCAGCGGCAGCCAGGAGGGCAAGCGGTTCTCCTTTACCGTGGGCACCGGCAGCGCCCGCCTCGAGCTCGAAGCGTTCGACGGGCTCATCCGTCTCGAGAAATAACCACCGCATTCATCTACGGAGGCAGCACCTCATGCATCGGTACATCACAGCAGGGCTCGCCGTGCTCGCCTGCACGGGCGCGACCACGGCCAGCGCGCAGGACGCCACCTGGGACTGGAAGGGCACGGTGGCGGCCGGCAAGAGCATCGAGATCAAGGGCGTCAACGGCGACGTCCGGGCCACCGCCGGCTCGGGGTCGGAGGTCGTGGTGACCGCCGTCAAGAAGGGGCGGAAGTCGGACCCCGCGTCGGTGAAGATCGAGGTCGTGAACAGCGGTGCCGGCGTGACCATCTGCGCGGTGTACCCGAGCAGCGGCAAGCGGGCCAACAGCTGCGGCGCCGGGGACGACGGCCAGATGTCCACCAACGACAACGACGTCAGCGTCAGCTTCACCGTGCAGGTCCCGGCGGGGGTGAAGTTCGTGGGCCGGACGGTCAACGGCTCGGTGAGCACGGAGCGGCTGGGGAGCGACGCCGACGTATCCACGGTCAACGGCGACGTGCGAGTGGTGGCGGCCGGCGTCGTCCGCGCCAGCACCGTGAACGGCTCGGTGGACGTGTCCATGGGCAAGGCCGATTGGACCGGCGCCGTGGAGTTGAGCACTGTCAACGGCAGCATCCGGGCGAACCTGCCGGCCACTTTCAGCGCGGTCGTCAACGGCAAGACGGTCAACGGCAGCATCGAGTCCGAGTTTCCGCTGACCGTCCAGGGCAAGTTCGGGCCCCGGAACATCCACGGGACGATCGGCGCCGGCGGGCGGACCCTCGACCTGGAGACGGTCAACGGCAGCATCACGCTCGTCAAGGCCGACTGACCGCTGAAACCGCCGGGCGGGCGCACCCGTCCGGTCACTTGAGAGTCGCAGGCAACGCGGGGCCGCCGCGCGAAAGCGCGGCGGCCCGCTTCACGCCCTGAACGAGCCACGATGCCCCGACCGGCCCGCCGTCGCACACCAATCGCGTTGCTCGCCGCCCTCCTGGCCTCGGCCCCCGTGGCCGCCCAGACACCCGACCCTGGGGTTGGGAAGGTCGCCCGGGCGGTCCCGGTCACCGGTCAGTCGCCGCACATCGACGGGAAGCTGGACGACCCTGTCTGGCTGACCGCGCTCTGGTTCTCCGATTTCACCCAGAAGCAACCCGTCGAGGGCGGGATCCCGACCGACAAGACGGAGGTGGCCTTCGCCTACGACGACGGGGCGCTGTATGTGGCGGCCCGGTTGTGGAGTTCGCGGGTCAACGAGATCCCGCGGCCGGTGACGCGCCGGGACCAGTTCAGCAACGCCGAATATTTCATCGTGGCCCTCGACCCGTATCACGACAAGCGGACCGGGTACAGCTTCAGCGTGAGTTCCGGCGGCGTGCAGGGCGATTCCTACCACCCCCAGGACGAGGAGGACAACCGGGACCCGGCGTTCAACCCGGTCTGGGAATCGCACATCACCTTTGACAGCGCCGGCTGGTATGTCGAGATGCGGATCCCGTTCTCCCAGCTCCGCTTCAACACGCAGGAGTTGCAGCAGTGGGGCATGAACATCAACCGCTGGCGCCCCGGGTTCAACGAGGACATCTACTGGGTCATGATCCCCCGCTCGCAGTCGGGGTTCTTCTCGCATTTCGGTACGCTCGAGGGAATGGACAACATCGTGCCGAGTCGACGCGCCGAGTTCATCCCGTACGTCGCCGGGACGGCGAGCATGACCGGCACGCAGGCGGCCGGCGACCCCTTCGACGACGGGAGCGAGTGGGAGGGCCGGGTCGGGGCGGACTTCAAGGTGGGCCTCGGCTCCAACCTCACGCTGGACGGCACCATCAACCCCGACTTCGGGCAGGTGGAGGCCGACCCGGCGGAGGTGAACCTGACCGCGTTCGAGACCTTCTTCCCCGAGCAGCGGCCGTTCTTCATCGAGGGCAACCAGCTCCTGCAGGGGACCGGGCCGGGGTACTACTACTCCCGGCGGATCGGCGCCACGCCGCAGGGCTACGCCACCGGGGAGGTGGCCGATTCCGCCGACTTCCTCGAGTCGCCTCGATATGCCACCATCCTGGGGGCCGCCAAGCTCACCGGCCGGACCTCCTCGGGCATGTCCATCGGCGCGCTCGCGGCGGTGACCCAGCGCGAGTACGCGAACCTGTACGACATGACCACGAACTCCTTCGACAAGGTCGCGGTGGAACCGTCGACAGCGTACCTCGTCGGGCGCGTCCAGCAGGAATTCGGGGCGTCGGCGTCCACGGTCGGCGTCACGCTGACCGGCCTGTCGCGGAACTTCTCCGACGCCGAGCCGCTGAAGCAACAGATGACCAGCCAGGCCGTCTCGGGTGGCGCGGACTGGCTGCTTCGAATGAACAACGGGCAATTCCTGGTCGGTGGACACGCCGGGTTCAGCTACATCCACGGGTCGGACACGGCGGTGACGGCCGTGCAGACTTCCTCCGCGCATTACTACCAGCGGCCCGACCAGGACTATGCCGTCCTCGACACCACGCGAACCTCGCTGTCCGGGTACTCGCTGGGGCTGAACGCCGAGAAGGCGGGCGGGAAGCACTGGACGGGCGGCCTGTTCCTGGGCGCGGAGTCCCCCGGCTTCGAGCTCAACGACCTCGGGCGCCTCTCGAGCGCGGACGACATCGACAGCGAGTTCTTCATGAATTACCGGGAGACCCAGCCCGGCACGGTCTTCCGCAACTATCGGCTGGGGCTTGCCACCGCGAACGGATGGAACTTCGGGGGGACCCGGACCTACTCGATGTTCCGGATCAACACGAACCAGACCTGGAAGAACTGGTGGAACAGCTACGTGGGGATCTTCTATCGCCCCGCCGCGATGAGCGACGACCTGACGCGTGGCGGCCCCCTCATGGCGACGGTGCCCGGTGGTGGGATCGACGCCCAGGTGTTCACCAATGAGGCCAAGAACATCCAGGTGGGCTTCTTCTACAGCACCTCGTGGAACGACCTCGGGGCCAGCGCCAACTCCGTCCGCCTGAACTTCCGCGCCCGCCCCGGCAGTCGGTGGCAGTTCACCGTGGCGCCGTCCTGGCGTGAATCCAACAACGCCCGGCAATACATCGGCTTGTACCCCGGTGGGACACCCGCCACCTACGACGAGCGGTACGTCTTCTCCTGGGTCAAGCAGACCACGCTCTCGATGCAGCTCCGGCTGAACTACTCCTTCACGCCCGGGCTCACGCTCGAGGCGTACGCCGAGCCGTTCGCGTCGAGCGGCAACTTTTCACAGTACGGGGAACTGGCGGCGGCGGAAACGACGACCCTGCGGGAGTATGGCACCGACAACACGACGATTTCGCAGGATCCGAGCGGCAACTACGTAGTCACGGACGGGAACAACGGGCAGACCTTCACCCTGCCCAACAACAACTTCAATGTGCTTTCCTACCGGAGCAACGTGGTCCTGCGGTGGGAATGGCGGCCGGGCAGCGCGCTCTTCTTCATCTGGCAGCAGAACCGCGAGTCGGACTGCTCGGCGGGCTACGACACCGGCATCTGCTACCAGACCGACCGGACGCCTGGCGGCGGGCTCGAGCCCGGCGACCTCGTGGCGTCGCGGGGCGTCCCCGGCGACAATCTCCTCGTCCTCAAGGCGACGTACTGGTTCACGATGCGCTGAGTTCGGCACCGTCCGCGGGCGGACCGGCTACCCGAGCCGCTCTCCGATCGCGGCGGCGAACCGTCCGGGCGCCGCGTCGTCCCACCGCAGGAACATCGACGGCTCCGTCACCTCGAGCTCGAGCAGGCGCAAGGCCCCGTCGTCGGTCGGCAGCAGGTCCACCCGCGCGTACAGCGTCTCGCTCCCCAAGGCATCCAGCACGCGCTGGCCGGCCGCCAGCTCCGTTCCGCTCGGCGCCACCGAGACGACGCGCCCGCCGTGCTCCGTCTGCACGCGGAAGTCGCCCGCGGCCGGGATCTTTCGCACGGCATGGCTGAATCGCCCGTTGAAATACAGAAGCGACAGCTCGCCTACCGTGGACACCTCCGGCACGTAGGGCTGCACCATCATGGCGCGCTGCGTGAGCTGCTCCGCGAGAAAGCGCCGGCCGTCGTCCAGCGTGCGCGGACCGACCATGCGGGTCCGGCGCGCGCCCGCCGACACGACCGGCTTGAGGACCGCCTCCTCCCACCGCTCCTCCGCCAGGATGGCGCCGAGGTCGTGGGCCGAGCCGCGCGCGAGCCACCGCGTGGGCACCATGGGTACGCCGCGCCCGGCGAGTTCGCGCAGGTAGTGCTTGTCCGTGTTCCACCGGAGCATGGCGGCAGGGTTCCAGAGGGGACGCATCGCCGCGACCCGGTCGGCCCAGCCGAGAAACGCGGCGATCTTGTTGGGATAGTCCCAGGTGGTGCGCACCACGACGAGGTCGTAGGCGGCCCAGTCGACCTGCGGGTCGTTCCAGACGAGGGGTACCCCCTCGATCCCGGCCTGGTGGAGGGCGGGAACCAGGGGGGCGTCTTCGAGGTCGAGGTCCGGCAGGGCGGCACAGGTGGCGAGGGCGACTCTTGGCATCCGGGGGCGTCGATCGAGAAGGGTGGAAACGCAACGGCCGGCCCGAGGGCCGGCCGATGAAGATCGGGACGGCGGGATTTGAACCCGCGACCCCTGCAACCCCATTGCAGTGCGCTACCAGACTGCGCTACGTCCCGTGAATCGAGGCCCAAAGCTAGTCAGCCGCCCCGGCTTGGGGAAGGGCCAGGCAACCGATATGTTGCAGGATCCCCCGCACTCACCCGGAGCCGACATGGATCGCCGTTCGTTCGTCCACCGTGCCGCCGGCGGCCTCGCCGCCCTCGGCGCCCTGCGCGCCCTCTCCGCCTGCCGCCCCGACGCCCCCTCGCCGGCCGAGGACGCCGAGTTCGTCGCGCTGCGCGAGCGGTACTTCCTCACGACGCTCGAGCTCAATCCGGTCACCTCCACCTACCTCGGCGGCGACGGCTACTCGCCCACCCTCGCGGCCGTCAACGGGAAGCTCCGCGACTTCAGCCCGGCGGCACTCGGCGGGGAGGTGACCTTCCTCCAGTCGGTGCTGACGGCGCTCGCCGCGATGCCCGTGGGGACGCTCTCCCCCCAAGCCAGAATCGACCACGCCGTCGTCACGGCCCAGGCCGGGTACATGGTGCACCAGCTGGCCGAACTCAGGTACCACGAACGGTGCGTGGACACCTACGTGGCCGAGCCGTTCCGGGGCATCGACTGGCAGATCCAAGGCATGACCGACGCCGGCAACGGCCTCCTCGGCACCGAGGCGGAGTGGGCGCTCGTCGTCGCCCGGGCGGGTGCGGTTCCGGCCTACGTGGAGACGGCCTCGGCGAACCTCCTGGCGGGCAAGGCCGCCGGCAACATGCCCGACCGGCGCCTGGTCGCGCGCGATGGCATCGCGGGCGCCAAGGCCAACGTCGAGTATTTCACGACGACGCTGCCGGGCCTGGCGGCGCAATACATCGGCGACCGCCCCTTCGGGCCCGCCCTGATCGACCAGCTCAAGACGGCCGGCGCCGCCGCCGGTGCGGCGTACGCCTCGATGGGGGAATTCCTCGGCAGCACCTACGACGCGAAGGAAACGACGGACCGCTACGCGGTCGGCGAGGTGGAGTACGCCTGGCGCGTGACCAACTGCCTCCGGGATGCGCGCACCCCGGCCGAGCTCTTCGAGTACGGCGCGTCGCAGGTGGCCGAGTACGAGGCCAGGATCTTCCGGGTGGCGCAGGAAGTCTCAACGCAGGCCGGCCTCGGCCTCGCGTTCGGCAGCGACGCGGAGCAGCGGGCGAGCGTGCGGGCGGTCATGGACCACCTGGCCAAGGACTCGCCGAAGGACGACACCGAGCTCTTCGCCTGGTACCGCGAGGCGGGCACGCGCGCGGTGGAGTACGGCCGGCAGCAGCAGATGTTCGACATCCCCGCGGACTACCGGCTGGTTGTGACCGAGACGCCGCCGGTCCTCCGCAGCACCACCGACGCGTCGTACTACCCCGCCCCGCCTTTCAAGACCACCGGCGTCGGCCGCTTCTATCTGACACCGACCGGCAACGACCCCGGCGCGCTCAAGCTCAACAACCGGAGCTCGGTGGCCACCACCGCCATCCACGAGGGATTTCCCGGTCACGACTGGGACTACAAGTACATGACCCAGCACGCGGCGGAGATCAGCGACATCCGGTGGCTCACCCCCGGCGCGGTCGAGGACTCCTTCTCGATGTGGGAGGACTCGATGTCGTCGGAGGGGTGGGCGCTCTATTCGGAGGAACTGATGGCGGAGGCGTCGCCGGGCCGAGCGTACGGCTTCTACGAACCGGGCGAGTACCTCTACATGCTGCAGGCGCAGCTGATGCGGGCGGTCCGGGTGCGGGTGGACGTCGGCATCCACACCGGGCGGATGACGTTCGACGAGGCGGTGGACTATTTCGCGGCGCACGTGGACTTCTTCCCCGATGCGCGAGCCGGACAGGCGAAGGACCCGGTGGCCAAGGCGGCGTTCGACACCGCTACCCGGGCCATCTACCGCTACTCCAAGTGGCCCACCCAGGCCATCACCTACAACCTCGGCAAGCACAACATCCAGGAGCTGCGCGCCGCCACGGAGCAGAAACTTGGAAAGGCCTTCAACCTGAAGGCCTTCCACGAAAAGTTCATGGGGATGGGGACCATCCCGACCGGCTACTTCCGGGAGGACTTCCTCACCGGGTGACCGGCGCCGGGAAGCGGCGAGAGAGCAGGCCGGCGATCCCGATGCCGACGATCGCCGCCAGTGTCACGTCGCTCACGAAGTGTGCATGGGCGGCCACCCGGCTGAACGCGCAGCCCGCCGCGAGGACGTAGCACACGGGGCGGGCCCGCGGAAAGAGGAGCCCCAGCATCGCCAGCGCGCCGAAAGCCACCACCACGTGGCTGCTCGGGAGGCCCAGCCCGGCCGTGGAAAATGGACGGTCCGCCCACTCGCGAAACACATATTCCCCCGGCGACTGGCCGGGCCGCTGCCGCCGGATCACGATCTTCAGCAGCTCGCCCAAGGCACCGCTCAGCGCCGCAGACCCCGCCACCAGCACGCCACGCCGAAACGCCGTCCACCTGCCCCCGGTGGACCGGAGCGGCCAGTCCACCAGCACCAGCGCGGCCCCGACGACGATCCAGGTGGGCAGGAATCCCTGGATTCGGAGCAGGCGGCCCAGGTCGGTGTTCTGGAAGCGGGGCAACACGACATGCGCGGCCGCCCACCAGTCGACGAGGTGGGCCAGCGCGAGGGCCAGCGACGAGATGAGGAGGTAGCGAAGCGCGGAGCGCAGGAAAGCCATGGGGTCCAAAGGTAACGCGTTGAGAGCCACTGATCGGATTCGAACCGATGACCCCCGCATTACGAATGCGGTGCTCTACCGACTGAGCTACAGTGGCCAAACCGGGAAACAAAGAGGCGCACACCTGTGCGCCCCGGTCCTGATGCCCTGGCGCGGATTCGAACCGCGACGCCTTTCGGCACTACCCCCTCAAGATAGCGTGTCTACCAGTTTCACCACCAGGGCGGGCGGCGGGGATAATACCGCCGCGGTCGGGGTGGGTCAACCCCGTGCGACGCGTCCAGCGCGCGCGTTCCGCCGAGCGCGGAGGCCCATTCACGGCGTAATGTTGAAGGCCGCGCTCGTGGCCGGAACAAGCCCGGTGGCGGTGGCAATCAAGGTGTAACCCGTGCCAGCAATGTTGATCGACAGGCCGCTGAAGACGGCGACGCCGACGGCGGCGAGCTGTGTCGTGGTTCCATTCAGTGTACCTCCGGCCGGGTTGTTCCCGATCGCCAGCGTGACAGACGTCGTCGCCGTCGAGACCAGGTTGCCCTTGGCATCGAGCACCCGCACCCTGACCGGCGGCGCAATGTTGCCGCCAGCGGACGCATCCGTCGGCTGGACCGAGAAATCGAGCGCCGCCGGCGCTCCGGCCGTTCCGGTCGCGGTGAATGTCACCGGGCTGCCCGAGAGTCCGGTGGCGGTCGCCGTGACCGTATAGGTTCTTGCAGTGTCGCCGAGTGTCCACGAGGTCAGCGTCGCGATCCCGCTCGCGTCGGTGATCACGGGCGTCGCGGGTAGAATGCTTCCACCTCCACCCGTCACCGCAAAGGTTACTGCGACCCCAGCGACCGGGTTATTCCCGGCGTCGCGCACCAGCACCGACGGCGGGACAGCCACCGGCAGCCCCACCGTGTCGCTCTGCGTGGTCGCCGAGTTCGCCGCGATCTGCGTTGCCGCCCCCGTCAAGCCCGTCGCCGTGAACGTCACCGGGCTCCCCGTGAGGCCCGTCACCGTGGCTGTGACCGTGTTCGTGCCCGCCGTCCCCCCCAGCGTCCATGACGTCAGCGTCGCGATGCCGCTGGCGTTCGTCAGCACCGGCGTCACCGGCAGGATGGACCCGCCGCCCCCCGTCACCGCGAAGGTCACCGCTACGCCCGCCACCGGATTGTTGCCGGCGTCCCGCACCAGCACCGACGGCGGCGCCGCCACCGGCAAGCCGGCCGTGTCGCTCTGCGTCGTGACCGAGTTCGCCGCGATCTGGGTGGCCGCCCCGGCCACGCCCGTCGCCGTGAAGGTCACCGGGCTGCCCGCGAGTCCCGTGGCGGTGGCCGTCACCGTGTTTGTCCCCACCAACCCTCCCAGCGTCCAGGAGGTCAGCGTCGCGATCCCGCTCGCGCTCGTGAGCACCGGGGCCGCTGGCAGGATGGTGCCCCCGCCGGCCGTCACCGCGAAGGTCACCGCCACGCCCGCGACAGGGTTGTTGTTGACATCCCGCACCAGCACCGACGGCGGCACCGCCACCGGCAGCCCCACCGTGTCACTCTGGGTGGTCACCGAGTTCGCTGTGATCTGGGTCGCCGCGCCAGCGACACCCGTGGCCGTAAACGTCACGGGACTGCCCGCGAGGCCCACTGCGGTCGCCGTGAGCGTGTTGGTACCGGCGACCGCGCCGAGCGTCCAGGAGGTCAGGGTGGCCACGCCGGCGGCGTTGGTCGATACCGGCGTTGCGGGCAGCCGGCTCCCACCCCCACCAGTCACGGTGAAGGTCACCGCTACCCCCGCCACCGGATTATTGCTCGCATCCCGGACCAGCACCGACGGTGGCGCCGCCACCGGCAGCCCTGCGGTGTCGCTCTGCGTTGCCACCGAGTTTGCGGCGATTTGGGTCGCCGCGCCGGCGACGCCCGTCGCCGTGAAGGTCACCGGGCTGCCTGCGAGCCCCGCCACCGTCGCCGTCAGCGTGTTCGCGCCCGCCGTTCCCCCCAGCGTCCACGATGTCAGCGTCGCGATGCCGCTGGCGTTCGTGAGCACTGGGGCCGCCGGCAGGATGGCGCCCCCGCCGGCCGTCACCGCGAAGGTCACCGCTACGCCCGCCACGGGATTATTGCTGGCGTCCCGCACCAGCACCGAGGGCGGCGCCGCCACCGGCAAGCCTGCCGTGTCGCTCTGCGTCGTGACCGAGTTCGCCGCGATCTGGGTCGCCGCCCCCGCGACACCCGTGGCCGTAAACGTCACGGGGCTGCCCGTGAGCCCTGCCACCGTCGCCGTGAGCGTGTTGGGCCCTGCCACGACGCCTAGGGTCCACGAGGTCAGCATTGCCACCCCGCTGGCGTTGGTCACCACTGGCGTCACTGGTAGGATGGACCCGCCGCCCCCGATCACCGCGAAGGTCACCGCCACCCCGGCCACCGGGTTATTCCCCGCGTCCCGGACCAAGACTGACGGGAGCACCGCGACCGGCAGCCCCACCGTGTCACTCTGGGTGGTCACCGAATTCGCCGTGATCTGGGTCGCCGCGCCCGCAACGCCCGTCGCCGTGAAGGTCACCGGGCTGCCGGTGAGCCCTGCTGCCGTGGCCGTAAGCGTATTTGTCCCCGCCGCGGCGCCCAGCGTCCAGGAGGTGAGGGCTGCGATCCCGCTGGCATTCGTCAGCACCGGCGTCGCAGGCAGCCGGCTCCCGCCTCCGCCCGTCACCGTGAAGGTCACCGACACGCCCGCCACTGGATTGTTACCCGCGTCGCGCACCAGCACCGACGGCGGGACCGCCACCGGCAGCCCGGCCGTGTCGCTCTGCGTCGTGACCGAGTTCGCCGCGATCTGGGTCGCCGTCCCGGCCACGCCCGTCGCCGTGAAGGTCACCGGGCTGCCCGCGAGCCCCACCACCGTCGCCGTCAGCGTGTTCGCGCCCGCCGTTCCCCCCAGCGTCCACGAGGTCAGCGTCGCGATCCCGCTGGCGTTCGTCTGCACCGACGTCGCCGGCAGGATGGACCCGCCACCGGCCGTCACCGCGAAGGTCACCGCCACGCCCGCGACAGGGTTGTTGTTGACATCCCGCACCAGCACCGACGGTGGCGCCGCCACCGGCAGCCCGGCCGTGTCGCTCTGCGTCGTCACCGAGTTCGCCGTGATTTGGGTCGCGACCCCCGCAACACCCGTGGCCGTGAACGTCACGGGACTGCCCGTAAGTCCCGCCACCGTCGCCGTCAGCGTGTTCGTCCCCGCGGTTCCGCCCAGCGTCCAGGAAGTGAGCGTCGCGATGCCGCTGGCGTTAGTCACCACCGGCGTCGCCGGCAGCCGGCTCCCACCTCCGCCCGCCACCGTGAAGGTCACCGACACGCCCGCCACCGGGTTGTTGCCCGCGTCCCTGACCAAGACTGACGGGAGCACCGCGACCGGCAGCCCCACCGTGTCACTCTGGGTGGTCACCGAGTTCGCCGTGATCTGGGTCGCCGCGCCAGCCACCCCCGTCGCCGTGAAGGTCACCGGGCTCCCCGTGAGGCCCGTCACCGTGGCTGTGACCGTGTTCGTGCCCGCTGTTCCCCCCAGCGTCCACGATGTCAGCGTCGCGATCCCGCTGGCATTCGTTGGCACCGGCGTCGCCGGCAGCCGGCTCCCACCTCCGCCTGTCACCGTGAAGGTCACCGCCACGCCCGCCACCGGATTGTTACTCAAGTCTCTGACTAGCACCGAGGGCGGCACCGCCACCGGCAGTCCCACCGTGTCGCTCTGCGTCGTGACCGAGTTCGCCGCAATCAGGCTCGCGGTCCCCGAGGTGAGCGCGATCGTCGATGTCGTGTCGGCCGTCAGCCCGGCGGTGGAAAAGAGCAAGGCGTTCGGTCCGACCACGCCAGTCAGGACCAGGCCCGGAAATGTCGCCAGGCCGCTGGCGTTGGTCGCTTGCATCGCTGTGCCCGTCAGCACTGCGGTCCCGGATTGCTTCGTGACCGAGATGTTCCTGGCTGGCCCACCCACCGCGTTCCCCGCCGCATCCTGGACCTGCACCGTGGGCGCGGTCGCGAATGCAATGCCGCTCCGCGCTGTGTCAGGCTGAGAGATCACCGCCAGCTGGGTCGCCGCGCCGGCGTTGAGCGTGATGGCGCTCGAGGTCACCCCAGTCAGGTTCGTACCGTTGAACTGAAGCGCGTAGACGCCAACAGGACCCGTGATGCTCAGCGAGGTGAAGGCGGCTCGGCCGTTCGGGTCCGTCAAGGCGAGGGCCCCCGCCAGCGTACCGCCCGGCCCCGAGGCGATCGTGGCCGTGACGGGGACATTTGAGGTCGCGACCGGATTGCTGTTTATGTCCTGGAGCTGGACGACCGGCGCCGTGGCAAGCACCGCTCCGCTGGCTGCCGTCACGGAGGGCTGGGTGAACATGGCGAGCTTGCCGGCAGTGCCGGCGACCGCCGTGGCCGTGAAGGTGACCGGATCGCCGGTGATGCCCGCGGGAGCGGCATCGGCGGTCAGGGTGTTCGCGCCGGCCGCGCTCCCGAGAGTCCACGAGGTGACCGCGGCGATACCGGCCGCGGTCGTCGTGACGGCCGTGACCGGCACCACCGACCCACCGCCGCCCGCCACCGCAAAGGTGACTGACACGCCGGACACCGGATTATTGCTCACGTCACGCACGATGACCGAGGGCGGGATCGGGACGGCGCTCCCGGCTGTGGCACTCTGCCCATTCCCGGCGCTCACCGTCATTTGAGTCGGGGCGCCAGCGGTGATCGTGACCGAGGTCGAGGAGACCGGGGTCAGCCCCGTGCTGGCAAAGCTGAGCGTCCGCGCCCCCACCAAGCCCGTGATCGACAGGTTCGTGAAGGTCGCCAGGCCGCCGGCGTTGGTCGTCGCGGTCAGGGTTCCGCCAAGGGTGCCGCCGCCGGTCGAGATGCCCGCCGTGATGACGACGCCCGCCTGCGCCACCGGGTTGTTCGCGGCGTCCTGCAGCTGCACCGTCGGCTGCGTGGCGAAGGCCACGGCATTCTGCGCCGTGGCAGATGGCTGTTGAACCATCGCCAGCTTCACGGCCGCGCCGGCGCCGATCGTGATGCCGGCGCTCGTCACAGGGCTGAGGGCGCCGGAGGTGAACTGGAGGGTATAGGTCCCCGCAGCGCCGGTGATCGCCAGGTTGCTGAACGTCGCAACCCCACCCACCGCCGACGCGGTGAGCGTCCCGCCAAGCGTCCCCGTGCCGGACGCCAGGGCCGCCGTGACGACAGTGCCGGCGGTGGGCACCGTGTTCCCGAACGCGTCGGCCAGGCGCACCGCCGGCTGGACCGCGAACGCGACCCCGCTCTGCGCCGCCCCCGAGGGCTGGGTTTGGACCGCCAGCTGTGTTGCGACACCCGCGACGCCGGTCGCGGTGAAGGTCACCGGGCTTCCGGTCAGGCCGGTACCGCTGGCCGTGACGGTGTTGACTCCGACCTCGCTGCCAAGGGTCCACGACGTGAGCGTCGCGACGCCGGCGGCGCTCGTCGAGACGGACGTCACCGGGAGGATGGTACCTCCGCCGCCGGTCACCGCGAAGGTGATCGCCACGCCAGCCACCGGATTCCCGTTCGCGTCGGTCACCCTCACCGAGGGCGGTGCCGCGACCGGCAGTCCGGCAGTGTCACTCTGGCTGGTCGTGGAGTTGGCGGCGATCGTCGTCGCCGTGGCCGAGGTAGCGGTGGCTTGGAAGGTGACGGAAAACCCCGAGGAACTCGCGATGAGCGTGTTGAGACCGGCCAGCGGGCCGAGCGTCCATCGGGTGGCCACCCGACCACCTGTGTCGGTCGTCAGCGACGTCGGGCTGGCGCTGCCGCCGCCGGTGGCCACCGCGATGGTCACGTTCCGGCCGGGGACGCCGTTGCCGGCGGCATCGAGCAGGCGCACGACGAGCGACTCGGCCACTGCAGCCCCTGCGGCCGCGACCTGATTGTCCCCAGACACCTTGATCAGGGCGGTGGGCGGCGCCGGCAGGGCCGTCATGGAAAAGGCGACAGGCGAGCCCTTGAGCAATGCGACAGTAGCCGTCGCACCCTGTGGCCCAGCGACGGTTCCCAGGACCCGTGCGGTTGCCGCCGCACCCGCGAGGTCCGTGACGTTCCCCGCAGGGCTCACCGAACCGCCGCCGATGACCGCCCAAGCGACGGCGCTTCCGCTCACGGGGTTGCCGAACCGATCGGTCACCCTCACGACCAGGGAATCGGTCAGCGCCCCGCCGACGATGCCGGACTGGTCGTTCCCCCGAACGGCGAAGACCGTGTCCGCCGCCGCGGCGAGCGCCGTCGCGTCGAAGTTCTGCACCAGCGCGCCGGACGACGTCTGCCCGGTCACCATCGCCTGCATCCGCTGGGCGCCCGCCGTCGTTCCGAGGACCCACCGCGTGCCGGTCCTTCCATCTGCGTTGGTCACGCCGGTGTCAGGCAGGGCATCGCCGCCGCCGAGCAGCGGCGTGAATGCCACCTTGACGCCTTCGACCGGCCGGGATTCCGAGTCGGTGACCCGGACACGGAGGGAATCAGGAAGGGGGGTCGCCACCTGGGCCGTCTGGCCGCCACCCGACACCACCGCCATCGCGGCGGGGAGCCCCTCGCTGGGCAGCGTCAGGCTGTCGCTGCTGCAGCCGGCCGCAGCGGCGGCGATGATCAGGGGCCAAACGGCAGGACGGATCCTGAAGTCCAAGAGGCGCGGCTCGGCGGTCGGGGAATTGGGGACCGACGCATGGCCGGGCCCCCAATCAGATGGGGCACAGGGCGTGCCCCGTCCGGGGGAGATATCGTACCGCCAAAGTCCAATTCCCGCAACCACTTGCCCCAAAAAGGGAGGGTGCCGGGCCCCCTTCTATCGCGGGGCCGCGACACCCTCCTGTGGAGCCAGGAACCAACGGCCGGTCAGGGCACGCCCACCGAGACCCCGAAGTTCCAGAGCTTCTCCGTGTAGTCGGCCGTGTACCGGCCGCCGAAGTAGAACTCGTAGTAGTCCACGGTCGGCATGATGTTCACCTTTCGGCTCACGGGGATTTCCCACCCGGCCCCGGCAGTCCACATGAAGCCCGAGTCGTAGGAATACCCGTACTCGTAGCAGTAGTACCAGGAGCAGTACCAGTCCTCGCCGAAGGAGTTGTAGGCATATCCGCCGCCGCCCTTCAGGAAGAAGCCCTGCGTCGTGGACGGATAGAATTGGCCGATGGCCGCCAACCCGCCAAGATTCTGGTTGAACTCACCCTCGCTGTTGGACCACGCGATCCACTCGCCGCCAGCGCGGAAGTGCACGCTCGGGGTCCCGCCGATTCGCATGTTGAACGTGGGAGCGGC
>JAKLGU010000016.1 GCA_022710485.1 Gemmatimonadota bacterium
TCCGGCTGGGGATCGCGACCGGACGCGACCTCGCCCAGGCCTGCCGCGATCATTTCTCGCGGCCGGTCAACCTGATGCTCTGGGTGCTCTGCGAAATCGCGATCGCCGCCTGCGACCTCGCCGAGGTCATCGGCTCGGCCATCGCGCTGAACCTGCTTTTCGGGATCCCGCTCCTCTGGGGCGTCTGCATCACCGCCGTGGACGTCCTGCTCATTCTGCTGCTCCAGCACCGCGGCTTCCGGTGGCTCGAGGCGTTCGTGATTGCGCTCGTCGCCACGATCGGCATCTGCTTCGGGATCGAACTGCTGCTGGCGCAGCCGGTCATCGGAGAGGTCATGCGCGGCCTGGTGCCCACGCCGGACATCGTGTTCGATCCCGCCAAGCTGTACATCGCCATCGGCATCCTCGGCGCCACCGTCATGCCGCACAACCTCTACCTGCACAGCTCCATTGTGCAGACCAGGGACTTTGGTCGGTCCGACGCGGGCAAGCGCGAGGCCATCAAGTACGCCACCATTGATTCCACCCTGGCCCTCTTCTTCGCCTTCTTCATCAACGCCGCCATCCTGATCCTGGCGGCGGCCACCTTTCACACGACGGGCAACCAGGGCGTGGCCGACATCGGCGACGCGCACCAGCTGCTGACGCCGCTGCTCGGCACCACCATGGCGAGCGTACTGTTCGCGGTCGCGCTGCTGGCGTCCGGCCAGAACTCCACGATAACCGGGACGCTCGCGGGCCAGATCGTGATGGAGGGATTCCTGAACATCCGGCTGCCGGCGTGGCTCCGTCGGCTGATCACGAGGCTTATCGCGATCATCCCTGCGGTGATCGTGACGGCGGTGGCCGGCGAGCGTGGCACCGGTCAGTTGCTGATCCTGAGCCAGGTGATCCTGAGCATGCAACTGTCGTTCGCCGTGGTGCCGCTCGTGATGTTCACCAGCGAGAAGGCCAAGATGGGAGTGTTCGTGAACCCGCGCTGGTTGCAGGTGCTGGCGTGGACCGTGGCCACCCTCATCGGCTCGCTCAACGCCTGGCTCCTGGTCGAGACCTTTCGCGGATGGCTCTGAGCCTTGTGGCTGCAGCGGGTGTGGCGCTCTGCCTGGCCACGCCCCACAACCTGCAGGGGCAGGCGCCGGCGGCGCCGATTCGCGATAACAGCTTTCTCGTTGAGGAGGCCTACAACCAGGATGGCGGGGTGGTGCAGCACGTCGGCACGTTCGCCATGGGGCGCATGGGCGGGTGGGCGGCGGGCGTCGACGAGGAGTGGCCGCTGGGAGGGATGCGCGATCAGTTGAGCCTGAGCCTGGCCGCCCTCGACGCCAGCGAGGGCACGCGGTTCGGGGACATCGAACTCGGCTACCGACGGCAACTTGTGGGCGGCCCGGAATCACGCTTCCTCGTCGCCCCGCGGCTATCGGCGCTCTGGCTTCAGGCGGAGGATAGTCCCGGTGGGAGCCCGGCAGGGCTCGGTACCCAGGCCGCCGTGCCGATGACCGCCGTGCTGACGTCCTCGCTCGTGACGCACTGGAACCTGAGCGTCACGCTCGGGCCCTTCCGGCCGATCGCGAGCGCAGGGGCGAGCGTGGTCTGGTTGATGACACCGACGGTGAATCTGCTTGTGGAGGGGGTCTGGGTGGGTCAGGACGGGACGCGGCCAATGTATGTCCTCAACCCCGGGGCGCGATTCGCGATCAATGCGGGCGCCTTGCAGGTCGTGCCGGGTTTCTCCTTCCCGATTGCGCTGGCCAAACACGAGGAGACCGATGCCGTCCTCCTCTACCTGAGCTTCGAGCACCCGCTCGGTTCAGCGGGCGCCGAATAACGGAGCCTGCGCCTTTCGCAGGAAGCTCAGAGCCCGAGTCGGAGCACCAGCCCCGCCGTGCCCCACCGATATGCACCCGTCGCCGACAGGTACGCGCTGTTGCTGACCCCGGCGAAGGCCTCGAGTCGGTTCCACCGGGAGAACCACCAGGCCGCGCGGCCCTCGATGTGGCCCTCGAACTCCCAGGACCCGCTGCTGGTGATCTGCTGCACGCCCGCGCCGGCGCTCAGGCGCGTCTCCCAGTCCTCCCCGACGCGTGCGTACCCACCGCGTGCCTCCACTACGGTGAAGCGGTCAGGCGAGAAGTACCCCGGCTCGGTCTCCGCATACCACACCATCCTGGCGAGCCCGCCGACGAAAAAGTGTCGCGGGACCTGCTTCGTCACGGCCAGCACCGCCGAGCCCCGCTGGTTTCCGTCGCTGTACCAGCCTGCGCCGCCGCCCGCGCTGAGGGAGAGGCCGGCGCCCAGGGTGGCATCCACCGTGGCGTCGACGGCGTCGATGTCGATGCCCGCGCCGATCAGGTAGGCGGTCTCCGCGAAGGGGAAGTGGGCGTAGCTCACGCCGACGGCGACCGCCGGTTGGAACCGGTAGGTCGCACCCAGCCGCCCGGTCAGGACGCTCCGCGCCACGCCGGCGTCGGGCCAAAGCCCCTGCACTCCGAACGCGCCGGTCAGCTGCCAGCGATCCTGGGTGTAGGTGGCGCCCCACTCTGCGGTGCCGCGTGCGGCGGTGACCGCCGGCGTGCTGCTCCCCTCGAAGGCACCCACCGACCCGAAGCCCCGTACCCTGTTCGACAGCGGTGTCGTGGCGGAGATGACCTGCCACCACATCACGTTGTCATCCGAGTCGTCACTCCAGCCAAGCGTCAGGTCGGCGGCGGACTGCACCGTTCGCCCGACGCTCGTCTGCACCCGCACCGCCTCCCGGTTGGCCGGAGCGATGGCGACGGCGCTGTCCGCCTCGGCCTGGGCATCGAGCTGCCGGCCAGCGGCCAGATAGACCTGCGCCAGGCCCGATCGCGCGGAAGCGTCGTTTGGTCGGTACGAAAGCGCTCGCTCGTACCCCGCGATCGCCTCGCCCGTTCTGCCATCCCAATAGGCGAGTTGTGCGGTGCCGACCAGCGCGTCGCCGTTCATCGGGTCGCGCTCGAGCACCACGCGATACAGCGAGTCGGCCGCCTGCTCCTCGCCGTCCCACGAGAGGGTGCGGGCCTTTCCGACCAGTCCGTCGAGCCGGTCGGGGTACAGCGCGATGAGGCTGTCCCACTTGGCGATGGCTTCCGGGTAACGCCCGGCCCAGCTGAGCACCTGCGCCTGCATGACGCGCACGTCGGGATCGTCGGGGTCCGCGACGCGCGCCTGTGCGAGGTAGGTCAGCGCGGAATCGAGGTTGCCGTCCCATGCGGCGAGGACGCCGAGCCGGTAGCTCGCCCGGACCGACGCCGGGTCCTGCGTCAGGGCGCGCAGGTACGCCTCGCGAGCCGCACCGTAGCGCCCCTGGTTCCAGGCGGCATCGGCCTCTGCCACCTGTGCCGAGGCGGCGGCCGGAATCAATAGGAACGCCGCGGCCGCCAGGAGCCGACTCCACCAGCTGTTCACGTCAACCCCGGCCGAAGTGGTGAGGGACCGATCATCGTCATCGTGGCGCCCATGTCGCCTGGAGTGAATCGTACACCGGCTTCAGCCGGCTGTGCGACGCCGGGACCTCCC
The DNA here is from genome assembly GCA_022710485.1 of Gemmatimonadota bacterium. Lineage (GTDB taxonomy): Bacteria > Gemmatimonadota > Gemmatimonadetes > Gemmatimonadales > GWC2-71-9 > SPDF01. The sequence goes on from JAKLGU010000016.1 coordinate 3,538, forward strand.
AGGTGGCCCAAGTCCAGAGCGGGAAATCCGCTGCCCGCCACCTTCCGTCCGCCGTGATGGGAAGAGTCGCGATGGGCGTCCCCGGGAGGCGCTTGTCGTACACGACCACCCCCATCCGGAACCCGTCGGTCACCGCAGTGCCGAATTCGCCCTCCAACTGGTCACTCCGGTCGAAGAGGACGGTTCGGCTCGAGGGATCGGTCACGTTCAGGAGCCCCCATGGAAGCCGGATCTCGATCAGCCCCGCCGACGGATCGGTGTACCAGTCGGCGAGGGAGCTCCCGGCGGATGTCCCGAACCTCAGCACGCCCCGGTCGTAGCCCTGGGCGGGGAAGAAGGTGCCATCGCGCCCAAACCGCGCACGGTTGGTGATCACGAACATCGGGTCGAAGCGGCCGTCGGTCTCCACTCCGATCGTCGCGGGTCGCCGGTAGAATCGGCCGAAGTCGTCGCCCTGCAGGATGGAGGCCTGCCCGGCATACGGATTGTAGGCGGGGACGATTCGGAGCATCGCGTCCGACGGGCTCCGCAAGTCCAGGAGAAGCTCGAAGCCGATCTCGCTCCGCAGCATCGCGCCGGGGAGGGTGAACTGCCCCGCTCCCGGGCGGTAGGTGTCGATCGCCACGAGAATCCCCAGCGAGTCCCAATCGATCGGGCCTGCCGGCACTTCGAGCGCCAGATACAGGTACCCCTCGTCGCTGCCGGCACGGAGCCCCCTCACCGGCCCGCCGCCGGCCCGCACGAGCTCGAGCGCGCGCCAGCGCGCGGGGTCCCCTCCAAGCGTCGGCCGGGCTCCGGCCTCACCGGGGTACTGCCCGAGGATGCCATAGTTCTGCTCGGCGTCCATCGCATTCAGCCAGAGCCGGTTCCGCTCCCCCGGCTGCTCGAAGTCGATGACGATCCAGTTCTTCTTGAACCACTCGTCCATCCAGGCAAAGATGATGGCACCCGCGGCGCCGCTCTCGCGGATGTCCCTCGTCAGGCGCGCATCGATGGCGGCCATCGCCACCTCGTCGTGTCCGCCGTGGTCCCATCCCTGGGGCTGCCGGTGCGCGTTGCCCCGGCTCGACGGGACGCCGTATTCCGAAATGACGAACGGGATGCCGGCATGATGCCGGCGGAGGTCGCTGAGGTAGCCGAAGTAGTTCGAGGGGCCCTCGCTCGAGCGTGCCTGGCGGTAACCGGGGTCGTACAGGAGGAAGTCCGGGTAGTACGGGTAGGCGTGGTAACTCGCGAACCATCCCGCCGGGTTCGAGGCAGTCGGCCGCACCAGGTTGGCATCCAGTCCGATGGCATCGTTCTCGTACTCGAGCTTCTGGCCAACGATCGGGCGTCCGCTCCGGCGGCGCCACGCCCGTTCCTCTGATGTATTCGATTCCGTCGGATGGTGCAGGGGGTCGAGCGTCGGCCAGTTGGTGAAGGCGATGGGACGCAGCGCGTTCCAGCGATCCGCCTCGTAGGCGAGGAGGTAGTCGCACTGCTCCGCCATCCAGGCGTCCATGGCGGGCGCCGCATCGGTGGCCAGGTAGCGGCCGGCGTACCGGACGGCGCCGGGGTGCAGCGAGTCGTAGGCCTTGACCGCGAAGGGTTCCCACTCGCGCCCGATGATGTACGCCGCTGTCCACCGCGATACGTCCGCATCGTACCGGCCCGAGGCGTGGCCGGGTCGGGATGGCAGTTCGAGCGAGCCGTGGACCAGGTCCACCACGTGCCGCATCTCGGACCGAAAGGCGTCCTTCCACGCCGGATCGTCGAAGTCATGCTCGGGAGGCAACTCGGTCCAGACACCCTGCACCAGCCAGAGCGCCTGGCGCGGATTCGTCAGGTTCCACGCGCGGAGGGCCCGGTAGAAAGCCGGCGGGAGAATGGTGTACACCCGGACCACGTTCGCGTTCATGGCGGACAGCGTGTCGAGCCAGCCCGCGTACGTGGCGGAGTCCTTCGGGAATTCGGAGGGGAACTTCCCCGGCAGCGCCACGCCGAGGTTCACGCCCTGCATGTAGAAGGGGACCCAGCGCCCCATCGCGTCCCGCACCTCGAAGCCCGTCCCAACGGTCCGCGACACGAGCGTGAGGGTGTCCGGCCGCCGCTGCAAGTCGAGCGGCGGGCGGTCCCAGTCGGGCGCGGCGTCGGTGAGCAGGGCGCGCAGGTCCTGCCGCTCCGGCGCCAGCGCGATCGCCCGGCGTGCGGCCCGCTCGGTCGCCGCGGCGTCGCCGCGCCGCCAGGCCGATCTGGCCGTCCCTTCCCATGCGTCGACGAGCGACGAGTCGCGGGCCAGCGCCGCCGCGAAGAGGGAGTCTGCCGTGGTCAGTCGCCCGCGGCGCAGTTCCACGAATCCGAGGCCGATCGCGCCGCCGGGCGAGCCGCAGCGGGCCAGCGGGTCGAACCGCGCCGCCGCCGCGTCGAGCGAGTCCGCTCGATATGCGCGCCAGCCCGCATCGAGGAGGGCTGCAGCTCCCGCGGGGCAGCGCCCCTGGGCGGAAGCCGGCGCCACGACGAGGGCCAGCGCGAGCGCCACGAGGGTGCAGCCCCCGCTGAGGAGTGATAGATTCGAACGCATGGAGATGACCCCAATGTCGGACCCCGTGACGCCGGCGGCAAGCACCGCAGCCGATACCGCCGGGCTGGGCCGCACCCTCGTCGATGCCTTTGGCAAGGGCTGGGCCAAGGGTGACGTCCCGCTGCTCATGTCGGTCTTCAGCGACGATGCGGTCTTCATCGAGACGCCGTTCGCCCAGCCGCGGAAGGGCAAGGAGGCCATCCTGAACTACTGGCGGGATGTCCCGGTGCACCAGGCCGAGGTCACCTTCACCAGCGGCGAGGTCTTCACCGTGGGCCCTTGGTTCTCCGCCGAATACAAGGTCACCTTCCGGCGCAGGCGTACCGGGGAGTGGGTCGAGGCGCGCGGGGCGATGTTCTGCGAAACGGCCGGCGGCAAGATCTCTGAACTCCGGATGTACTGGCACCGGTGGGCGGGGGGACGGGAGGGCTGAGATCCGTCCACTCGCCCGGACGGAGGCAGTCTCTGCTCGGTTCCTAACTTGTTGCAATACAACGCGTTTAATCTTGGCACGACCCTCGCTGTTGGCGTTAGGGATCGCAGACGGACTCACCGAGAGCCCGGCCGGTACTGCCAGGAGGACACATGCTCACCACCCTGCTCGCGTCAATTGCGGTTGCGGCGTCCATTGCCGACGGGCCGCCTCCTCCGATCACCGTTTCGCTCAGCGACGGCGGCCAGTATAGCCGCGGCGAGTACGCGCAGGTGCAGTTCCGGGCCGCCGCCGACGGATACGTTCTCCTCCTCCGGGCCGACCAGGACGGGCGCATCCGCGTCATGTTTCCCCTCGATCCAGGCGACGACAATTTCATCCGCGGTGGGAAGACCTACAAGGTCGTCGGCCGTGACGATCGCGGCGCGTTCTACCTCGACCAGGCCGGTGGCGGCGGGATGGTCTACGCCGCATGGTCCAAGACGCAGTTCCGCTTTGCCGAGTTCGTCCGCGCCGACCACTGGGATTACACCGTCTTCGACCAGTACAACGCCGCCGAGGATCCAGAGAGCCAGCTGACCGACCTCGTCCTGCGGTTCACCGACCAGGGCTTCGACTACGCCGTGGATCGGTACATCGTTTATTCACTCGCCGACTACGTCTCTGAAGCACCCACTACCTACATCGGCGTCACTGGCTGGCCCTGGCCGACCTACTACACCGGTGGCTGGAGCATCGGCATCGGCTTCGGCTGGTATGACCCGTGGTATGGTTACGGCTGGGGCTATCCTGCGTATGGCTGGGGCTACCCGGCATACGGTTGGGGTTATCCCGCATACGGCTGGGGCTATCCGGGGTACGGCTATGGCTATCCGGGCTACGGCTATCCTGGCTACGGCTACCCTGGGTACCACCCCGGCTACCCTGGGTACGGATACGCAGGAACGGGGTACCGCCCGTACACGTTCAAGCCCGGTGGAACCGTCACCAGCCCCGGAAATCCCTATCGGCCGCGGGGCGACAACTTCGCGCCCCAGTCCTCCGTCTTTCAGACGACGTACCGCGACCGGCCGACGTACGGCCTGACCGGCACCGACAGGCTCAGGACCGATGCAGCCACCGTTACCGGCCGAGCGGAGGCTGGCCGTCGGCCGGCCGCCCGCCCCACGACGAATGTCGAGTCTGGGCGGACCGGCGCAGCGGCCGCCGGTGCCACCCGACGCCCGACCAGCGGTACCACGGGTGGGGCGGCCTCCGGAGCCAACACCGGAGGGGCCCGACGCTCTCCCTCTGGGCAGGCGGCCCCTTCGACCCGCACCCGCTCGGAGCCCAGCAACGCGGGCGGCGCCGCGCGCGCCCGGGGCTGGAGTTCGGACGGCACCGCGCGTCCCTCGGTTGGATCCCGGCCGAGAATCTCCCCTTCCGCACCAGGTAGCGGACGGTCCGCCAACCCGAGTTCCGGTGGGGCGCCAGGGAGTCGAAGCGGCGGTGTGAGTCCGTCCCGCCGCTCAGGCTCCGGCGGCGGCCAGCCGAGCGCGCAGCCGCAGGGTCGTTCTTCGGGAGGCTCACCGGCGGCGCGCAGCGGTGGTGGGAGCGGGGGCAGCCGTCCGAGTGGAGGTGGCGGGGCCCGGCCGAGCGGCGGCGGTGGGGGTGGGGGTGGAGGAGGCAGGGGCGGTGCGGCACCGTCCGGTGGTGGTGGCGGGCGGCGATGACGGCAGGCACCAAAGGGCCCCGGGGCGACCGCGCCGGGGCCCTCTGCGTTTCGACTGTTGCACTCCCGTGGACCGGGCCGTACCTTGGCATCAACCTCGGAGGCTCCGCATGACCGCTTCCCTCCTCCTCGCACTGGTGCTGATCCAGGGACCTTCTGGATCGACCCCCGTGGCCCTGTTGAACGACGAGTCCCCCCCGCCCGCATCCACGGTGGCGTATCCGGAGACTTACAGGTCGGTCTGGGAGGTGTTCCTTGGCCCCGCCAGGCCGGTCCTCGCGGCGGCCTCCGTGGCCACGATGCCCGACGCGACCCCGCTCCGCCAGTCGCTGCTGTGGGTGGATGAGAGCGGCTGCGTTGGCCCCGGGTACTGGGCCGGCCTCTGCCGCCACATTCCCGTGCACAGCAGCAACGACGTGCTCCTCGCGTCGGTGGCGACGTTCCGGCTGGGCGACCCGGTCCTGATACCGTCAGGGCGATTCCGTTCGGCGGATGTGCTCTGTTATGGCGGCGAGTGTTCCTGGCACTGGCGGTACGGCTTTGTCAGCTTCTATACCTGGGGCGACTTCTACGGTTACGTGGTACAGCAACAGCAAAACCTGGAATTCGACGAAACGAGTCGCGGGCTGCAGAGAGGCAAGGAACTCGCGGAGGCTGCCGATGTGGGCGGCTCTCGGGGCTCCGCAGGAGGCGGATCCCGGAATTCTGGTTCCACCGGCCCCGCCTACGGGGGGTCCGGCAACTTTGGCGGTGCAGCAGCGAGCACTGCCCACGCAGCCGGCGACTATTCGCGCCCCACGTCGAGCAGCGGCGGCAATAGGGGGTCATCTGGGGGAGGAAAGCCCGGAGCCGAACTGCCCTGAATTCCACTGCCCGACGGGTCGCTGGGCGTAGTCCAGGCCATACCGCATTCGGAGGTTCGCATGGCCGCGCCACTGTTCCTTGCACTGATGCTGATCCAGGGACCGACGACTGCGGCGCAAGCTACCGACGGTCCGCTCGTGCTGTCCTCGAATCCCGTGCCGGTGCTTGCCAGGGGGATTCAGGTCCAGTCCGACCGGGCGCCGGCCAGTGCCGCATCCGCTTCGGGCGGCCCCGTGGCCGTAACACCGGCGCCCTGCGTGTATTACACCTACATCGCCGGCGCCGAATATTGTTCCCTCAGGGCGCTGCGCAACGGCACGATCATCGGGGGCGCGCGCGAGGACTACCTGCTGTGGCAGGTGCAGCACGATATCGCGAAGGAAATGGAAATCCGCGTCCGCGCCGCTGTGCGTGCGAACGAGAGTCGACGCCTCGAGGCGCAGCGGACGCAGCCCGCGTCGACCCGGTCCTCGGCGGCCGGCACATCCCAGGCCGGGTCGGGCAGCACCACGGGACAACCTCGCTCGGCCGGAACGTCGTCGAATTTCAGCGGGGGGATGTACACCCCCGCTCCCCGGAACTCCACGGGCGGGGGAACGACCAAGTCCTCCGCGCCAGCCAAGCGGGGTCAGCTCCAGTAGCACCCGTCGGCTAGAACGCGCTGTGCGTTGGCAAAGAGGGGCCCCGGCGTCAGCCGGGGCCCCTTCGTCATTCTCTCTCCTGGCGAGCTGAACTATCGGGCGTGGCGGTGGGCATATTCCAAGCCCCACTGCAGCAGGTCCGCACCACGGAGGCCTATCCGCATGGCCAGCGCCACGGCGTCGTCCTCCTCCATCCCCTTGTCCAGCATGAAGTAGGGAATCAGCGCCCCGCCCACCCGGTTCCCGCTCCCGCAATGGAAGAACACCGGCGCGGCGGTGTCGTCGCGCAAGACGGCCAGGATCTTCTCGAGGGTGGTGTCGTCGAGCGAGTGCCCGGTGACCGAGATGTTCACGTACCTGAGGCCGAGCGACGCCGCGAGGGCCGGCTCGTCGAACGGGCGCGGTTCCATCGGGTCCCGGATGTCCAGCACCGTCACCGCGCCGGCGGCGCGGGCGGCGCGGAACTGCGCATCGTTGGGCTGGCCGCCCGTGACGAGCCCTGGCAACGGGCAGCAGGCGTTGGCGATGCCGGAGACGGCGGCCAGCAGTGGATCGGTGGGGCTCACTGCGCATGCCCCCGGTAGGCGATGACGTGTACGCGCTCGAGCGTGATGAGGCCGCCGCCCATCATCGCGTCGATGTCGGGTAGGACGGCCTGGATCTTCTCCTCCGCGTCCACGCACTCCACCACGATTGGCAGGTCGAGCGACAGCCTGAGGACGGAATCGGTGTGGAGCCGGGCAGTGGCCCCGTACCCCATGATGGCGCGCGTGACGGTGGCGCCGGCCAGGCCGCGGGACCGGAGCAGCTCGACGATGGCGGCGTGCAGCGGCTTCCCGTCGTACTTGTCCCGTTCGCCGATGTGGATCCGCATCAGGGTGCCGTCTCCGGCCAGGCCGTGCATGTCGCGCCTCCTAGAGCGAGCGCCTGAGGGTGAGCGCCTGTCCTGCGAGCGCGCCGCCGGCCACGACGCCGGCGATGGTCAGCAGGAGGCTCAGGCCGACGTACAGCGCCAGGCGCGACCACTCGCCGCGCTCCAGCAGCATGGCGCTCTCGTAGCTGAACGTCGAGAAGGTGGTGAAGCCGCCGCAGAGGCCGATGGTCAGGAACGCCCGGGCCTCGCTTCCGACGGCGGGCGTTTCCATGGCGTACCGCACAATGAACCCGAGCACCAGGGAACCGAGCACGTTGATGACGAGCGTGCCGAGGGGGAATTCGCCGGGTGCCATCCGCTGGATGAGGCCCCCGAGGGAGTACCGCAACGCCCCGCCGAGCGCGCTCCCGAATGCGACCCAGAAGATCATCCCATTAGATTACCCGCATGCTACGCCTCGCGATAGTGCAATTCCGGCCCCGGAAGGGTGCGTACGCCGAGAACCTCGCACAACTCGAGGCGTGCTTTCGCGAAGCCGGCGCGCTGCGCGAACCTCCCGACCTGCTTCTCCTCCCCGAGACCGCCCTGAGCGGATACTTCCTGGAGGGCGGCGTGCGCGAACAGGCGCGGACCGCCGAGCAGGTCGCCGAGGACGTCGCCGGCGCGCACCGGGCCTCCGGCGCGCCGCCGGTGGACCTCGCCATCGGATTCTACGAACTCTGGCGGAACTGTCACTACAACAGCTGCCTCTACCTGAGCCTCGGCGCCGGCGCGCCGCTCATCCGGCACGTCCACCGCAAGGTTTTCCTGCCCACCTACGGCGTGTTCGACGAGGAGCGATTCGTCGAGGCGGGCGCGGAGGTCCGCGCGTTCGACACCGCGTGGGGCCGGGCCGCCATGCTGGTCTGCGAGGACGCCTGGCATTCGCTGATGCCGACGCTGGCGGCGCTCGACGGCGCGCAACTGCTGCTCGTGGTGAGCGCCACACCGGCGCGAGGGCTGGACAGCCCCGAGGCCCCCGCGAACCTGGGGCGGTGGGAGCGCCTGGCCGCCGACTCGGCCTCCGAACACGGGATGTACGTGGCGGTGGCGCAGCTGGTCGGCTTCGAAGGGGGGAAGGCGTTCGCCGGCGGCTCGGTGGTGGCGGGGCCCTCGGGGAGGATACTGGCGCGTGGCCCGCTGTTCGAGTCGGGCATCACCCGCGTGGACCTCGACTTCGAGGAGATCACCCGGGTGCGGGCCGACCAGCCGCTCCTCGCCGACCTCAGGAACCGGCTGCCGCGCCTGCTTGCGGAACTGGGGCGCGCGCCTGGAGCGGCGGCGGCAGCGAGCGCGACTTGGGAAGGGCGCGCCGCGGGCAGGGTCAGGCCGGACGCAGTGGTCCCGCCGCCCTCCACCGATCCGCTGGCCATCAACCCGGAGCTGGCCCGACGCTGGCTCGTGGAGTTCATCCGCGACGAGGTGCAGCGCCGGCGGGGCTTCGACGGCGTGGTGCTGGGCCTGTCGGGCGGCGTGGACAGCGCGCTCGTGGCCTACCTGGCCGCCGAGGCGCTCGGCGCCAAGAACGTGACCGCGGTGCGGATGCCCTATCGGACCTCGAGCCCGGACAGCCTCGTGCACGCGCAGCTGGTCATCGACGCGCTCGGCCTGCCGAGCCGCACGGTGGACATTTCCGCCGGCGTGGACGGCATCGCGGGCGCCATCGGCGAGCCGCCCACGCCCGCCGCGCTCGGCAACATCATGGCGCGGATGCGCATGATCACGCTGTTCGACCTGTCGGCCCGGCTCCGGGCGCTGCCGATCGGCACCGGCAACAAGACCGAGCGTCTCTTCGGCTACTTCACGTGGCATGCGGACGACTCGCCGCCGGTCAACCCGATCGGCGACCTGTTCAAGACGCAGGTGTGGGCGCTGGCCCGCCATGTGGGCGTGCCCGCCGTCATCGTGGACAAGCCAGCGAGCGCCGACCTGGTGCAGGGCCAGACCGACGAGACCGATTTCGGGATCACTTACGAGCACGCCGACAGGATCCTGCACTGGCTCCTCTCGGGATACCGCCCGGAACAGGTGGCCGCGATGGGGTACACGGAGGGGGAGGTCGAGCTCGTGCGCGCCAGGCTCGACGGCACGCACTGGAAGCGCCGCCTCCCCACGGTGGCCATGCTGAGCCAGACCGCCATCGGCGAGTACTACCTCCGTCCCGTCGACTACTGAGGAACCGGCCATGCCTCCCGAATCACGCCCGATGTCCTACTCCCGCTCCGAGCTCACACGGCTCGTCATGCCGCACATGCAGAACGTGCTCGGCAGCCTGTTCGGAGGAGAGCTGATGGCGATGGTGGACCAGGCCGCGGCGGTGGCGGCGATCCGCCATGCCGGCGGCCCAGTCCTGACCGCAGCCATCGACCGCGTGGACTTCCGGGAGCAGATCCCGATCGGGGCGCTGGTCACCCTCCTTGGCACCGTGGACTACGTCGGGAGCAGCTCGATGGACATCACGGTCGAGGTGTACTCGGAGAAGGTGAGCACCGGGGAGCGCCGTCACACCCATACCGCGCACATCGTCTTCGTGGCCATCGACCAGGCCGGGAAGCCGACACGCGTGCCGCGCCTGGTGGCCGAGACGCCGGAGGAACAGGCGCGATACGAGGCGGCCCGCAAGCACCGCGAGGGCTTCCGGCGCCCGTGACCGCGTTGCGCGTGACGGCGGTGTTCGGCGGGGGAGGCGCCAAGGCGGCCGCCCAGATCGGAGCGCTCCGCGCGCTCGAGGAGGCGGGGCTACGTCCGACGCGGTACGTGGGAACCTCCATGGGCGGTGTCATCGCCGCGGGGGCGGCGTCCGGCGCTTCCGCCGACGAGCTTTCCCGGCGGTTCCGTTCGGTCAAGGTGACGGAGGTCGCGCGGCCGAGGGCGCTGACACCGGTTGCGGGGCTCTGGTTTCCCTCGTTGCTGCGCCCTGAGCCGCTGCGCGAGACGATCGCCCGGCTGGTGCCGGAGCGGGCGTTCTCCGACCTGGCCAGCCCGCTGACCCTCACCACAGTGGACGTGGACACGCGCGAGCTGCTGCTGCTCGGCGACGGCGGCCTCCAGATGCCGTTGCAGGACGCGCTCGCGGCGACGACCGCCCTGCCGGTGTACTATCCCCCCGCCGAGGTCGGCGGACGGCGGCTGGCCGACGGCGGGCTCCGGGCGGTCCTGCCGCTCGACGCTGCGGCCGGCTTCGAGGCTGACCTGGTCGTGGCGGTGGATGTCGGCCCGGGGTTCGACGAGCCGCAACCTGAACACCCCGTCCGCGCGCCGGCGCTGCTGCTGGCGCACGACATGGGGGAGGGGGTGCTCATGGCCCAGCAGGCGCAGGACACCCTGCTTCGGTGGCGCGCCACGCCGGGCCGCTGCCGCCTGCTCCACGTCCGGCCGCCGCTTCCCCGGCGCGCCACCTTCGCCGCCGAGCTGTTCGGGGAATTTGAGCAGGCGGGATACGACACGGCGCGCGCCGCGCTCGCCAAGGACGGACACCATGGCTGACGAACCGAGGCTCTTCACGGTGGCCGAAGCGAACCGGGCCCTTCCGCTGGTCCGCCCGATCGTGCGCGACCTGATGGCGGAGCACGCCGCCTGGCGCCAGGCGGTCGAGCGGTTCGAGCTGGCCGTCGCCGCCGATCCGGGGGCGCCCGGCGACGAGTCGGCGGCGGAGCCGGCCGCGGTGCTGGCCGCGCGACTCGAGGCGGAGGCGCACGCGGCCCGGATCCAGGCACTCATGACCGAGCTGACCGATCTCGGCTGCCTGTTCAAGGGGTTCGACGGCGGCCTGGTGGATTTCCTCTCGCTGCGGGACGACCGCCCGGTGTACCTCTGCTGGCGCCACGGCGAGGACCGCGTGTCCCACTGGCACGACATCGACGGCGGCTTCGCCGGCCGTCAGCCGATCGACGCTCACCTCTTCTCGGAAACGACCTGACATGCGAACCTGGCTTTTTCTGCACTACATGGGGCAGGTGATGTGGCTTGGCGCCGGGCTCGGCTCCATGGTGTACGGCATCGTCGGCAAGAAGGAGTCGGGGGCGGCGCTCGGCGTCATCGCCCGGGGCCAGGTGGCGGTGCACAAGCTGCTGATCGGCCCGGGCGCCTTCCTGATGATCCTCTCCGGGGTGATGCTGTCGCTCCGGATGTACGGCTCGGCGATGAGCGGCATGGCGCCCACCGTCTGGATGCTGGTGATGCAGGGCGCCGGGCTGCTCGGCGCGCTCATCGTGCTCGCCTTCGGGATGCCGACGATTGCGCGGCTGGCCCGGGTGTCGCCCGAGGGGCAGACGGCGCCGCTCTACCAGGCCATCCGGCGCCGGCATGTCGCCATCTCGATCGTTTCAGGCTCGCTCGGACTCCTGGCGCTGCTCGCCGCGAGCTTCCCCCTCCGCTGATGCACCGACGCGACCTGCTGCGTGCGGCGGCGCTCTTCCCGGCGGCGGCCTGGCTGCCCCGGGTCGGCACCGCGGCCGCGCGGGGCGCGGATGTGCCGCTTCCCCGGCACTTCTCCGACGACGAGGCCTACTGGGCCGAGATTCGCCGGCAGTTCCTGATCGCCGACGGCATCTTCATGAACACCGGGACCTGGGGCGCGCTGCCCGTTCCGGTGCTCGAGGCGCTCGAGGCGCACATGCGCGCCTTCGAGACCGTCTTCCACCAGACACCCTTCGACGTCCACGCCCTTCGCGCCCAGCTCGCCACGCTCGTCGGCGCGCCGCCCGAGACCCTGGCATTCACGCGCAACACGACCGAGGGGATGAACGTCGTGGCCCGCGGGCTCGACTTCCAGCCGGGCGACGAGATCCTCCTGACGACGCAGGAACATGTCGGCGGCCGGTGCTGCTGGGAGCTGGTTGCGGCGCGGCACGGGCTGGTGCTGCGCCAGTTCCCGCCACCGGTGCCGGCGCCGAGCGAGGACGCCTTGTTCGAGGCGTGGACGTCACAGGTGGGGCCGCGGACCCGGGTGCTCAGCATCCAGCACGTCTTCTTCAGCACCGGCGCCATCCAGCCGGTCCAGCGGCTGGCGGCCTGGGCGCGCGAGCGGGGCATCATCACCGTGGTGGACGGCGCCCATCCCCCCGGCATGCTCGCCGTGGACATCCAAAGCCTCGGCTGCGACTTCTACGCCTCGAGCCCGCACAAGTGGCTCCTGGCGCCGAAGGGCTCGGGGTTCCTGTACATCGGCCCGGACTGGATCGACCGGCTCTGGCCGCTGATCGCCAGTGGCGGGTGGGACGAGCTCGCGCTGAAGGGCGACCGTTTCGACCATGTCGGAACACGCAACGACAGCCTGCTGGTGGGGTTCCAGGCGTCGGTGGGCTTTCACAACGCCATCGGGACGGCACGGGTGGAGCGCCGCTGCCGAGGCCTGGCGACCCGGCTCGACGCCGGCCTCCGGGCGCAGCCGGGCGTGCGGGTCGTCTCGCCCGCGGCCCCGGAGGTGCGGAGCGCGATGGTTTCGTTCCAGGTGGACGGCGTGACGGGGGCCGACGTGGTGCAGCGGCTCTGGAAGATGGGGCCGGTGCGGGTGCGGCTCGTCGGGGAGAACAACCTCGGCTATGTGCGCCTCTCGACCCACGTGTACAACACGCCGGACGAAGTCGATCGCGTGGTGGGGATGATAGGAGAGATTGCATCGGCAGCGAAGTGAGGACTGAGGACTGGGGACTGAGGGCTGCGGGCGAAAGAATCCCAGTCCTCAGTCCTCAGTCCTCAGTCCCTTCTTGCCCGTCTTGCACGCCCCCCGTACCGGACACTCCCCGCACTTCGCAATTCTCGCCGTACAGATCAGCGCTCCCAGCTCCATGATCGCCTGGTTGAACGCCCACGCCGAGCGGCCGTGCCGGATGTGCAGCCGGGTGGCAGTGTCCCAGAGGCGGCGCTCGCCGGCGGCGCCCCGCGCCCGCGGATGGAACGCCCGGCGGAGCACTCGTGCGACGTTGGTATCCACGGCGGGCTCGGCCCGCTCGAACGCGAAGCTCGCGACGGCGCCGGCCGTGTACCTCCCCACCCCAGGCAATCGCCGCAGCGCCGCGGTGTCCGACGGGATCGTGCCCGCCTGCTCGGTGGCCACGACGCGCGCCAGCTTGTGGAGGTTGGCGGCGCGCCGGTAGTAGCCGAGGCCCTCCCAACTCTCCCGCACCGACGACGGCCGCGCCCGTGCCAGCGCGTCCACAGTGGGAAACCGGGCCAGGAACCGCGGCCAGTACGATTCGACCCGCGAAACTTGTGTCTGCTGGAGCATGAATTCGGAAACGAGCACCGCGTAGGGGTCGCGGGTCCGGCGCCACGGCAGGTCGCGCCCGTGCTTGCGGAACCAGCGGAGGAGCCGACGACGGAACTCCGGTGCGGTCGAGGGAGCGCGATTCGGGGTGGACTTCGCTGGCATGGGAGGGCAAGATAATAGCGATGCAGACCGCGCAGACCGCCATTCTCAGCCTCCCCCGTGCCGTGGGCCGGTCCGTCATCGGCTCCCTGGCGCACATCGGCCGCTTCAGCCTCCTGGTGGCCGAGCTGTTTCGGGCCCTCGGGGAGTGGCGGATCTGGCTCCCGCGCACGATGGACGAGGCCCGCAACATCGGCGCCGGCAGCCTCTTCATCGTGCTGCTGGTCTCGTCCTTCGCGGGTGCGGTCACCGCGCTCCAGACGGGGTACCAGTTCCAGGGCAACCTGCCGTACTACGTGGTCGGGACGCTCGTGGTCGAGTCCATCGTGCTCGAACTGGGGCCCGTGCTGACCGCGCTGGTCCTTGCCGGCCGCATCGGCGCCCGTTATGCGGCCGAGCTTGGCACCATGCGGGTCACTGAGCAGATCGACGCGCTGGAAAGCCTCGGCCGCTCCCCGATGTCGCACCTCATCATCCCGCGCGTCCTGGCGGGGCTCGTGATGATCCCGGTGCTCACCATCTTCGCCAACGCGATCGGGGTGCTGGCCGGCTGGTGGTCGGCCAAGCAGGTGCTCCCGATCGGCAATGCCGACTTCACCTACGGCGCGCAGTACTACTGGCGGCCGTTCGACGCCTACTACTCCATCATCAAGGCGTTCTTCTTCGCGGGGGCCATCACGCTCATCCCCTGCTACATGGGATTCAACGCCCAGCAGGGCGCCGAGGGCGTCGGCAAGGCGACGACGACCGCCGTGGTGGCCACCTCGGTCACCATCCTGATCCTCGACACGCTCCTCGCCAAGCTGCTGCTGCACCCATGATCGAGCTTCGCGACGTCCACAAGCGCTTCGGGCAGCAGGTGATCCTCGACGGGGTCAATTTCTCCGTCGAGGAGGGGGAGACGGTCGCGCTGCTGGGGCCGTCGGGCACGGGGAAGAGCGTCCTCCTCAAGCACATCATCGGGCTCATCCATCCGGATTCCGGGACGATCCTCGTGGACGATCTCAACGTCTCCACCCTGGGCCGCAAGGAGCTCGCCGCCCTCCGGAGCACCATCGGGTACGTCTTCCAGAACGGCGCGCTGTTCGACTCGATGAACGTCTACGAAAACATCCGCCTCGGGATCACCGACGCGAAGGCCAACCGCGACGCCGAGTATTGCGCCAAGCGGGTGCCGGAATGCCTCGCGCTGGTCAACCTCGCGTCGGATGTGGCCGAGAAGTATCCCGCCCAGCTCTCGGGCGGCATGCGGAAGCGGGTCGGCATCGCGCGGGCCATCGCGGGCCGTCCCAAGTACCTGCTCTACGACGAGCCGACGTCGGGGCTCGACCCGGTCAACGCCGACATCATCGATAGCCTCGTCAAGCACCTTGCCGACACCCTTGGCGTCACCAGCGTCATGGTGACGCACGATGTGCGCGGGGCGTTCCGGGTCTCGGACCGGGTGGCGCTCCTGAGCGACGGCAAGATCGTGCTCCAGGGGACGCCCCAGGAGTTCCTCGCGTCCGAGGACCTCCGCATCAAGGCGTTCCTCGAGCGGGACTTCGAACCACATTCCTTCGCGGCCTGAGGCCCTATGGACCTGCACTACAAGCGTGAGGCTCTGGTCGGTTCCATCGTGCTCGTGGGCGCGGCGATCTTCGTCGTCGGCACGATGTGGCTCGGCGGCAAGAGCTTCGGGCAGGACAACCTGGTGCCGGTCCGGTTCACGGACATCGGCAACGTCAAGTCGAGCACCCCGGTCAAGGTGTCCGGCGTGCAGGTGGGCAAGGTGGACCGGATCGTGTTCGAGGGGGTGGGGAGCGTGCGGGTGGACCTGGCGCTCACCCAGCCGGTCCAGCTGCAGCGGGACGCCTCGGCCACCATCGAGGCGGTCGGCGTCCTGGGCGACGTGGAGATCGTGCTCGACCCCGGCACCGACACCGTTCCCCTCGAGCCGGGAGCGTACCTGGAGGGACTGACCGCGCCGGGGATGGGCGGCATGGTGAACGAGCTCGGAGACCAGGCGCGGGCGGTCATGGTCGGCGCCCAGGCGCTACTCAACCAGCGGATGGCCGACGACCTCCACCAGACCCTCAAGTCGATGCAGCGGCTCATGTCGGTCTATGCCGACACCCGCACCGGGCCCACGGCGGAGATGACGCGGCTCATGGTGTCGCTGCAATCGGTCAGCGCGCGCCTCGACTCGACGCTGGCGAGCCCTGCGCTGGACCGGACCATGCAGAACATGGACAGCGCCACGGCAGGACTGACCCACCTGACCACCCAGCTGACCACCACCACGGCGCGGATGGACACCCTGGTGCGCAACATCAACGCGGGGAAGGGGACCCTCGGACAGGTCGCCACCAACCCCGCGCTCTACGACCAGCTCACGGCGACGCTCCAGTCGATGCAGGCCCTGCTCGACTCGATCCAGGCCAAGCCGGGCAAGCTCACCGTGCAGGTGAAGATGTTCTGAGCGGGCCCTACCGCTGCACCAGCCGCAGGAACTCGTCCCGCGTGCTGGCATCCTCCCGGAACGCCCCGCGCAACGCGCTGGTGAGCGTCCGGGAGCCCTGCTTCTCCACGCCCCGCATCATCATGCAGAAGTGCGACGCCTCGAGGACCACGCCCACGCCCCGCGGCGCCAGTGCATCGTCCAGCGCCTCGGCGATCTGGTCCGTCAGCCGCTCCTGCACCTGCAGCCGTCGGGCGAAGACGTCCACGACCCGCGCCACCTTCGAGAGCCCGACGATCCGTCCGTCCGGGATGTAGGCCACATGCGCCTTGCCGAAGAACGGCAGCATGTGGTGCTCGCACATGGAGTAGAACTCGATGTCGCGCACCACGATCATGTTCTGGTGGGTCTCCTCGAAGAGGGCGTCGCCGATGACCTCGGCGGCGTCGAGGTCGTACCCCCGCGTGAGCCAGCGCATGGCGCGCTCGACGCGCTCCGGCGTCTTGAGCAGGCCGTCACGGTCCGGATCCTCGCCGACCAGCTCGAGCATGTCCCGCACCGCCGACTGAAAGCGGGTTTCGGGGGCGGGCTGGGTCCAGGGCAGCCGGGCAACGGACATGGAACGCTCCGGGTGAAGTTGAAGTGGTTTCTATGGAACCCGGGCGCACCGGAAAAGGTTCCGGCACGCCGCTTCCGGGGGGCACCTCCGGGGTTATCTTGAACGCGCCATGACCCTGACCCTCACCTTTCTCGGCACTGGCGCCGCGATCCCCTCGCTCGATCGCAACGTCGCGTCCCTCGCGCTGGCCCGCGAGGGGGAGACGCTGCTATTCGATTGTGGCGAAGGGACCCAGCGCCAGATGATGCGCTACGGGGTGAGCTTTTCCGTCCGGGACATCTTTTTCACGCACTTCCATGCCGACCACCTGCTCGGCCTGACCGGCCTCGTGCGCACGCTGGGGCTCCAGGACCGGACCGACCCGCTGCGGCTGTACGGCCCCCGCGGCGCCCGCCGAGTGCTGGAGCACGCCCTTGCCGTCGGGATCGAGCGGAACAAGTTCCCGGTCCAGATCGAGGAGCTTGCCGGAGGCGACCGGGTGAGCCGGCCGGAGTACGATGTCGTGGCGGTGGAGGCCGACCATCGTGCGCCCACGCTCGCCTACGTCCTCGTGGAGCACACCCGTCTCGGCCGCTTCCAGCCGGAGCGGGTGCGCGAACTCGGCGTGCCGGAGGGCCCGCTGTGGGGCCGCCTGCACCGCGGCGAGACGGTGGACTTGCCGGACGGGCGCCGGGTGGGGCCCACCGACCTCGTGGGTCCGCCTCGGCCGGGTCGGAAGGTTGTCATCTCGGGGGACACCCGCCCCAGCCCGGTCATCGGCGCCGCGGCAGCCGGCGCCGATCTGCTGGTGCACGAGGCCACCTTCTCGGCGGAGGAGTCGGAAAAGGCCGACCTGACCGGGCACAGCACCGCCGCGGACGCGGCCGGCATCGCGCGCGACGCCGGCGTGCGCCGACTGGTCCTGACCCACATATCCGCGCGCTACACGCGCGAGGCGCCCGAACTGCTGGCGGAGGCACAGGCCGTCTTTCCCGCCTCGATGGTGGCACGCGACGGGCTCATCGTCGACGTCCCCTTTCCCGACGCCGAGGTCACACCATGACCGCGACAGCAACACGGCTTCCCTTGGCGCTCCTGGCTGTGGTGCTCGCAGTCCTCGCGTGGTCCGGCGTCCATCCCCACGACCGTTTCACATGGTTGCTCGAGGTGGCGCCTGTCTTGATCGGGGTGCCAGTCCTCCTCTCCACCGGCCGGCGGTTTCCGCTCACGCCGCTGCTCTACACGCTGCTCGCGGTGCACGCCTGCATCCTGATGGTCGGGGGGAAGTACACCTACGCTGAGGTGCCGGCCGGGTTCTGGGTCAGTGACGTGCTCGGCCTTGCGCGCAACCACTACGACCGGCTCGGGCACTTCGCCCAGGGGTTCATTCCGGCCATCCTGGCCCGGGAAATCCTGGTGCGGACGTCGCCGCTCCGCGGCAGCCGCTGGCTGCCCTTCGTGGTCGTCGCCTTCTGCCTGGCGTTCAGCGCGTTCTACGAGATGATCGAGTGGTGGACGGCGGTGCTGGCGGGGGCGTCGTCGACCGCCTTCCTCGGCACGCAGGGCGACGTCTGGGACACGCAGTGGGACATGTTCCTGGCGCTTATCGGGGCGGTGTCGGCGCTCCTCGTCCTTGCCCGCGCGCACGACCGCCAGCTCGCACGGCTGCTGCCGGGGCGGTGAGCGCGGCGGGCACCTCCCGATTCGATTCCGAGGCAAGCCACGCCGGCACGTCGAATTTCTTCTCGGCGGCGGTGAGCGACATGTAGCGCACCGTCCCGAAGACGGGGCGCCGGTAGAACGGCCGGTCGAACTTGCCCAGGATCCAGTGGAATCCCGCGTAGCTGTTCGGGTCCCGTCCGTCGAGTGAGTACTTGTTGTTGAGCTGCTCCATGGTCCGGAGCGCCGTGCCGGCGTCGGCACTCCAGTGCAGGATCGCCTTCCCCCACAGCATCCGCAGGTAGTTGGGCATCGCGCCCTCGCGCACGTAGGCGCGCTGGGCCGCGTTCCACAGCGCGCTCCCGGTCTCTCCCCGCTCCAGTTCCTCCAGTGAATACAGCGCAGGCCGCGGGTCGTCCGCGTGGTCGTCCAGCTCCTTGCGGGCCCATTCCGGCGCCGCCGCGAGTGTCCGGTGCCTCGGATCGTGGTGGCAGAAGTTGTGGGCCAACTCGCGCCAGACGAGGAGCTCGTCCTGGAATCGCTCGTATTGGGCGGGTGCGGCCACGTCGCGCACCCGGAGGAGGACTTCCTGCGGGCTGATGTTCCCGAAATGGAGATACGGCGACAGGCCGCTCACCGCCTCGGGGTGGTTTGGGTCACCGCGGTCCTCGGCGTAGCGGGCGAGCCGGGTCTCGAGGAAGGCGGCGAGCCGCGTTGCGGCCGCTCGCTGGCCTCCGCGGATGCCCGGGGAAGGCCTGACGGCGTGGTCGACGTCGCACGAGGCCGCGAGTGAGGGCGCCGGGACTGGGTCGCGGGAGGAAATGGCGGACTCGAACGGAAACTCGAACGCGTGGCGAGTCCGCGGCTCCACGTTCCCCACGGGATGGAGGAAGTGGGGCAGTGCGGCGACCGCCTCGGTCCGGAAGCCTCGCGCGGTCGGGTGGGCACGACTGATGTAGGCCATCGGCACGATGGTGCACGAATCCACGGCCACGACCGGGGCGTCGATGCGCTCGCGGAGCCTACGCGTCTGTCGCGGGACGATGAAGGTCGGGAAGTAGTCGGTGACCACCAGGGACGCCCGGCCAGCCAGCTGCTCGAGCGGCGAGTCGGGTCGCGGCTCGCCATGCTCGCGTCGTTGGCGCTCGAGGTAGAAGCCGTACGGGATGCCCCGGTCGGCGAAGTCCGCGGCCATGTCCGCCACGGACTCCAGGATGAAGGTGTGGAGTCGGTCGCTGGCCCAGGGGTAGTCGGGCCTGAGGCCCTGGTACACGACCAGGGGAAGCCCGAGTTCGTTGGCGCGCTCGGCGGCAAAGTTGAGCGCGGGGTTCTCCCGGGAACGCATGGTGGTCTGGATCCAGTAGAGGACGTAGTCCCCCGGAACGGCCCGAGTGCGGGGGCCGGCATGGATCCGGTGGTCGGTGACGGGGGACCCGGGTGGCATGAGTGGCATACCCGTTCGGAGCGGGATGGTTCAGGGGCTAGTTTTGTTCAAGGTTTATGACTTGGAACTTGTACAAGGACTCGGTGTATCCAGTCCACGGAGCCGGTTTGACGGCTCGTTGCAACCAACCAAGTCGCACCCCTGGAGGAACGACCAATGCAGCTCACGAACTTGCTCGCCCTGGCCCTGACGGTCGGCGTCGCCGGCACCGCCTGCAGCGATGACGATACGACAGAGCCGACCCCTGTGACCGCGAACGTCCGGGTGGTCCACGCCTCACCTGACGCCCCGAACGTGGACGTGCTGGTGGATAACGTCGTCGTCCTGACCAACGTCCCCTACGAGGCGGCTTCAGCATACCTCGAAGTGCCGGCCGGTACGCGGAACTTCAAGGTCAACGCAACCGGCACTAC
>JAKLGU010000017.1 GCA_022710485.1 Gemmatimonadota bacterium
GCCCGTAGCCCTCGGGCTGGGGCCGCAGGTCGAACTTGGCGTACCAGTTGAGCGAGTCGAGGAGCGCGGGGATCTCGGTGGCGGTGCCCGTGCCGTACACGATGAGCTTGTCGTTTTTCAGGCGGCCGACCATGTCGAGGTTGATCATGATCTCGGTGGCGCTCAGCGGGTAGAGCGGGTGCTTGACGTAGTAGTCGGAGCCGAGGAGACCGAGTTCCTCGCCGCTGAACGCGATGAACACGACGGTGCGGGCCAATGGCGCCGCCCGCAGGCGCTGCGCGATCGCGAAGAGCGCGGCGGTACCCGAGGCGTTGTCGTCGGCGCCGTTGTGGACACGCCCGGCGCTGTCGGGATCGAGCGCCCCGAAGCCGCCGAGGCCCAAGTGATCGTAGTGGGCCCCGATGATGACGGTCTCGTTGCGTAGGACCGGGTCGCGGCCGGGCAGGATCCCGATCACGTTCTTGCCGTTGAGGTCGCCCAGGTTGGCGTGCTGCACGGCCGGGGCGTCCTTGGACACGGTGAAGGGCTGGAACCAGCCGCCCGGAGGCGGCTGGAGCCCGACCTGCGCGAAGCGCCGCGCGACGTAGGCGGCGGCCGAGTCGGCCCCCGCGGTGCCGGTCAGGCGGCCGCCGAGCTCGTCGGCGGCGAGGACCTTCACGTCGGTCTGGGCGCGCTTGGCGGCCTTGTCGAGCGAGGGAACGGCGGCCTGGGCGGCGAGCGGGGCGGCGAGCAGGGCACCGAGGAGGACTCCGAGGGAACAACGGGCAAGTATGCGGGTCACGATCGGCTCGAATGTTGAGAACCGGCAGGGTTGCCGGGCTTGGATGAACACCTAAGATTCTAACCTCGTGGAGGGTCCGAACCCAAGTTGCGGGCGCCCTTTCCGCTCCCCACCCCCGGAGTCCCGTGAACGCCCGTCTCCTGGCCCTCCTGCCCGCCGCCATCGCGATCAACCTGGTCATCGGCGGTCTCGTCAACGCGCTCGGGCTTCCGCTCTACCTCGATTCCATCGGGACGATCCTCGCCACGGTGCTCGCGGGGCCCGCGGTCGGCGTGCTGGCGGGGGCCATCGGGCAACTGCTCTTCGGGCTCATCAACGGCTACCAGTGGATTCCGTTCGGCCTCATCCAGGTCGTCATCGCCCTGCTCGCCGGTCTCGCCGCCTCGCGGGCCGGCTTCCGCGGCACCGGCCGCAGCCTGGCGTGGGGTCTCCTCACCGGACTGGTGGCCGGAGCGCTCTCCTCCGTCATCAGCTACGTGCTGTTCAAGGGAGTGACCGCCACCGGGACCACCGCGGTCGTCACCGTCCTGCGGCAGTTGGGCTGGTCACTGCCGGCCGCGGTCACCGCCTCCAGCCTCGCGCTCGACCTCGTGGACAAGGCGGTGGCGTTCGCGGTCGTCGGCGCGCTGGTCCGGTCCCTGCCGAATCGCCTGATCGGCCGCTTCCCCCGCGCGGCGCGGGCCGTCGGCCGGTGACGCTTCCTCCGGGCGCGCCGGCCTCCCGCGCCCATCCATTCACCCCGCTGGTCCTCACCCTGGCCGTCGCCGTCGCCGTCGTCTCGGCGCCAGGACCGGCCGCGGCCGCTGTCCTCTACGGCGCCACCATCCTCGGCGTGCTTGCCGCCGGCGCAGGTCGCGCCGCACTGCGCGCACTGGTGCCGCTCGCGCCGCTCTGGCTCTTCCTCTTCCTGCTGCACGGCGTCCTCGGGGAAGGCGACCGGATCGTCATGGCGGGCGTGTCGCTCTCGCGCGACGGCCTGGCGCTGGCCGCCACCCAGGCATGCCGGCTGGGCGCGATCGCCACCGCCTCCCTCGCGCTGTACGCCGCGTTCTCCCCGGCGCGATTCGTGGATGCGGTGGCGGCGCGGGGGTGGCCCTTCGCGCTTTCGTACCTCGTGGTGGCCACGCTGCTTGCACTTCCCCGCTTCCGGGCGCGCGCCGCCGCCATTCTCGAGGCGCAGCGAAGCCGCGGACTCCGGCTTCAGGGGAATCCGTTCCGACGGGCGCGTGCTCTCGCCCCCGTCACCTTCCCCCTGCTCCTCGGGGCGCTGGCGGAAGTGGACGAGCGGGGGTTCGCGCTGGAAACACGGTGCGCCAGCGGGGTGACGCGACGAACGCCGCTCGATCCGCCGCGCGACAGTGTCACCGACCGTGCGGTGCGCTGGCTGGCCGGCCTGGCCGCAGCGGCGATGGTGTGCTGGCGGGTCCTCACGTGAGTGCGCTCCAGCTCGAGGGCGTTGGCTTCACCTATCCCGGCGCGCCCGCCCCGGCGCTCCGACGATGCTCGTTGCGCGCCGACGGCGGGGCGGTCACCTGGCTCATGGGGGCGCTGGGGGCCGGCACCAGCACCGCGCTGCTCGTTGCCGCGGGGCTGGCGCCTCGTCATACCGGCGGCGAACGGACGGGCACCGTGCTGACGCTCGGGCTCGACCCTGCCACGCCATCCTCGGCGACCGCGCTTGGAGGGCGAGTGGCACTCGTGCTTCCGTCGCCGGCCACACAGCTCTCCGGCATCGCGGAAACGGTGGCGCAGGAGGTGGCGTTCGCCCCCGCCAACCTCGGCTGGCCTCGTGGAAGGATCCACGAGGGGGTCGCCGGCGCCCTCGCGGCGCTCGACATTGCTCACCTGGCACATCGCGATCCCGGCACCCTGTCCGGCGGTGAGATGCAGCGCATCGTGATCGCGGCGATGCTGGTCCTGCAACCCGAGCTCTGGCTGCTGGACGAGCCGACATCGGCGCTCGATGCCGCGGGGCGGGCGATCCTTCACCGGCTGATGCGCAGCGAGGCGGCGCGCGGGGCGGCGGTCGTCATCGCCAGCGAGGACGCCGACGGGCTCGCGGGAGTCGCGGACCGACTCGTGGTTTTCGAGGAGGGACGCCCGGTGCTCGACAGAAGGCCCGACGTCCTCCTGCGCGGTGGTGAAGTGTGGGCGGCGGGCGCGGGGTCCACCACCATCGCCGAGCTGAGCCGGGCAACCGGCGAGGCGGAGCCGCGGCCGTTGACGGTGGAGGAAGGAGTGGCCCGGTGGACGCGGTGACTCCGCTCGTCCTCGAGGCGGTGCGATTCGGCTATGGTGCCGAGCCGGTGCTCGACGGCGTCTCCCTGCGAATCGGTGCGGGGGAGGGCGTGGCCCTCCTCGGTGCCAACGGCGCCGGGAAGACGACACTCACCCGGCTCGCGATGGCGCTCCGGCACCCCGACGCTGGGCGTGTCGTCACTGCCGGGCGCGACACCGCGGGACGGCGCCCGGAAGATCTGGCAGACGTCGCGGGCTATCTCTTCCAGCATCCCGAGGCGCAGCTCTTCGCCAGGACGGTGCGCGCCGAGGTGGGCTTCGGCCCCGAACGGCTCGGTTGGAGACCGGAGAGGGTGGGTGCCGCGGTCGATCATGTGCTGGGCGAGTTGGCGCTGGAGCCGTACGCGGGCCGGCATCCCTACGACCTGTCCGGCCCGACCAGACGGCTCGTGGCCTTCGCCGCCGCGCTGGTGGCGAATCCGCAACTGCTGATCCTCGACGAGCCGACGGCCGGCCTCGACCGCGCCGCGCGGGCGCGCGTCGCCGACGTGATCCGCCGGCGCCGCGCCGCCGGCGTCGCGGTGCTCGCCGTGACACACGACCTCGGCTTTGCCGCCGGCGTGCTCGACCGGGCCGTCGTGCTCGAGGGGACGCAGGTCAGCCGGGACCTCCCGCTCGTGGCGCTGCTGGGGAACCATCCGCGATTTCCGGCGCCGCCATTGCTTGACTTGGCGCGTCGGCTGGGGCTCGGTGGGGCAGCACCCACGATCCAGGCGCTCGCGCCGCTCTTGACTTCTCACCCCGAGACCGGGACGCTTGAGGCATGACGGCTCCATCCACCATCGTGGCCACCCTGGCGCGAATGCTCGACGTGCTCCGCACCGACTCGAGCGACCGGGACTTGCTGAAATCCGCCTTCCGCGACCTGTATGCGGCGGTCGAGCCGTCGGGCGCCACCATCTCGATCGACGTGAAGGGGATGATCATCGACGGCACGCCGCTTCCGCACGGCCTGCCCGGCGGCGGCGAGGTGCGCATCCGATTCCACACCCACGGGATCGGCACCGTGCGGCTGCCGGCGGGGGTCAAGCCGGCCGACCTCCTGGCCGTGGTGCGCCTGCTCGCCACGGAACCGGTCGGTGCGGCGACGGTGGAGTCATTCGTCTCACGGCTGCCGGTCGAGGCGGCGCTCGCCATCCTGGTCGAGGGCCCGCGCCAGCTCCCGACCTCGAGCGACACCCGGAGCCTCGATCATCTCAGCGCCCCGATCGGTGGCGGCCCCGCCGCTTCGCCTCCGCCCGCCCCCGTGGCCTCCGTCCTGCCGGAGCCGGGGGCGCGGGTCCGCCGCGACCAGCCCGAGCACGACCCGCTCCGCGACATCGAGGTGCAGGCGGACCTCGCCTATCGACGTGAGGAGTGGGACGAGTTGCTGGGGCTCGCCACGGAGGTCCTGCGCCTGGAGGCCGCCGAGGGCGACGAGAGCCGGAGGCGCCGGTATTCGGTCGCGCTTCGTCGCCTCCTCCCGAAATCGGCCCTCCAGCACATCGCGCGGGCGGCGCTCTCCGAGGGGCGCCGCGCCGAGGCCACCGCCGTGCTGAAGCGCATGGACGCGGACGCGGTCGAGGCGCTGCTGGAACTGCTCACGGCGGCGCCGACGCTCGCCGAGCGGCGGGGGTACTTCACCGTCCTGACCAAGATGGAGACCGGGACGGAACGGATCGTTCACCGCCTGAATCACCCCGACTGGTTCGTGGTGCGGAACGTGGCCGAGCTGTGTGGAGAGCTGCGGCTGGCGAGCGCGGTGCGGCCGCTGGCGGAGCGCGCGTTCCACCGCGATGAACGGGTCCGGCGGGCGGTGGCGGGGGCGCTGGGCAAGATCGGCTCGACGGACGCGCTCGAGGCGATGCGCCACTTGCTCAACGACGTGGAACCGATGGTGCGGCTGCAGGCGGCGCAGGGAGTGGACGGCGAGTGGGGGCGGGGGCTGGTGATGTCCATTGCGGTGCGCTTGCCGGAGGAAACCCACCCCGACGTGCTGCGGGAAATGCACCTGGCCCTGGGGCGGGTCGGCACGCCGGAGGCGGTGCAGGTGCTTCGCGGGGCCGCCGCGCCCGCGAAGGGACTCCTGGCGCGGAAGTCCTCGGCGGTGCGGCTGGCGGCGGTCGAGGGACTGGCGCTGGCCGGTGGGGCGACGGCGGCCGGCGCCCTCCAGGAGCTGCTGGGCGACGCCGACGCCGAGGTGCGGGCGGCGGCGCAGCGCGGGCTGTCGCGAGGCTGACGCCGCTCCCTACCGGGGCGCGAACCCGGCGTCGGACTTGAGCCCGCGCGCGAACGCCGCCAGCAGGCGCGCCGCGCGGTCGAGGTCCTCGAGCTGAACCAGCTCGTTCGGGCTGTGCATGTACCGGAGCGGGACGCTGACGAGCCCCGTCGCCACGCCGCGCGCCGCGGTGAAGATGTGGTCGGCGTCGGTGTTCGTCATGCGCGGGGCGGCCTCGACCGAGTACGGGATCTTCTCCTTTTCCGCGGCGGCCACCAGGCGTTCGAAGACCGCGCCGTTGACGGCGCTGCCTCGGCTCAGCACCGGCCCGCCGCCCAGCTTGTACTCCCCGTGGCGGCGCTTGTCGATGCCCGGATAGTCGGTGGCGTGGGTGACGTCCACCACGATGGCCACCTGGGCGTCCATTTCCGCGGCGCTGGTCCGCGCCCCGCCGCCGGTGTAGCCGATCTCCTCCTGCGTGGTTCCCACCGCGGTGACGCTCGCGGCCAGCCGCTTGCCGGCCAGCAGCCGAAGGGCCTCCAGCACCACATAGGCGCCGATGCGGTTGTCGAGGGACCGGCTCGTGAGCCGGCCGTTTGGCAACCGCAGCACGTTCGAGGTGAGGACGCCGGGGTCGCCGACGCGGACGCGCGCCAGCGCCTCCTTCCTGTTCCTCGCGCCGATGTCCACCCAGAGATCCTCGATCTTCGACACCTTTTCGCGGTCATCCTTCTCCATCAGGTGGATGGCCTTCTTCCCGATGACACCGTGCACCGGGCCGGCGTGGCCCAGCATCGTGACGCGCTGGCCGACGAACACCTGCGGGTCCCAGCCGCCGATCCCCGCGAACGAGAGGAACCCCTCCTCGTCCACGTGCACCACCATCAGGCCGATCTCGTCGAGGTGACCCGCGAACATGACGCGCGGCGAGCCGGCGCCGTTGAGGGTCGCGTAGCAGTTGCCGTGCACGTCGCTCCGGACGTCGTCGGCGAAGGCGGCGGCCTCCTCGCGCCACAGGCGGGCCGGCGCGGCCTCGAAGCCGGAGGGGCCGGGGGCGTCGAGAAGGCGTGTCAGGAACTCGTAGGAGCGTGGGGGCATGGGAGTCCAGGAGATGGAGAGAAGCGCCGTTGAAGGCGAGGGACGTTAGGGAACGAGCCGACCGGGCGCGGTGGCCACGAGCACCCCGAAGCCGGCGAACACCACGGCGATCGCCGCGACCGCCTGTCCGCCGACGGCGAGTACCAGCGCGCCGATCAGGACCGTGCCCTCGCCGATGGCCCAGACGGCGACCGCCTTCGGGAGATGCTGCCGCCACCAGGCGTCGGCGGGCTGGGAGGCGGCCCGCTCCGGGATCAGCCGACGGAACGCCAGGCCCGCCAGCAAGCCCGAGGCGGCCAGCGCGTACGCCGCAAAGGTGACGGCGCCGCCGGCGCCGTCAGGGAGCGGAAGGCTCCCGCGGAAGACCCAGGCGACCGCCGTCAGCACGGCGGCGCTCGCGGCCAGGCTGGCGTGGAGGATCCGCGCGGTGGTGGCCGGCGAGGCCGGCGAGGGGGGCGGCAGGGTCATCGTGCGTACTTCCAATTGTGGGGCTTTCCGGCCGCGAGCCATTCGACCGTCGTGGCGATTCTCCGCGCGCGGGTCTCGGGCCGCTTGGCTTCGGCAATCCACTCGACATAGGCGCGGCGGTGCCCCGGGCCGAAGGCCTCCCAGGTGGTCCGCGCCTTCGCGTTCCTGCTCAACGCCGCCCGAAGTTCGGCGGGCGCTCTCGGCGCCGGCTTCGGTTTCTTCGCCGGCTTCGGAGCCGCCTTGCCTCCTGATGCGTTGAGGCTCGCCGCCTTCCGGACGTATGCCGTGAGCACCCGCCGAGGCGGCAGCTGGCTGACCTTGGTCAGCCGGCCGAACTGCCCCATGGCCGAGCCCGACTGGTCGTCGCGGCTCTCGACGACCTTGGATCCCTTCCAGAAGCCGAAGCCGGCGTGCTGCTTGAACGCCGCCATGAAGCAGAGATTGCCGCGATGGACGAACATCGGCATGCCCCACTTGATCGCCTCCTGCACCTCGGGGCAGGCCGCATGGACGACCGTCCGCAGGTGGCTCAGGATCGGTCGCGCGAAGGGCGCGGCGTCCTTGATGTAGGCATCGACGCGGGGATCACGAGCACCCATGCCGCCCCCCGGCCGCCTGGCCGCTCCGCCTGACTCCCGTCACTCGAACGCCGCGGGCAGGGGATTGCCGGGGCGCTCCGCATCCCAGAAGATGGACATGATCCACCAGCGCTGCCCGTCCCAGAAGAGCTGGATGGAATTGATTCCGCGAGCGAACGGTGCGGCCTCCCCTCGGCGGAAGCTCTGGTACGAGCTGAACGCGTGAGCGACCGCGCCATAGCGCTCCGTGGTCCGCCGCAGTTCGAGTTCAGTGAACCCGACGGCGACCAGGAGGGAGTCCGCCCGCTGCTGGTACTCCGCCGGGGTCATGATGCGCAGTCGGCAGGCGCCGGTCGAGTCGCAGCCGGTCGGGATCAGCCTTGCCTGCGGGTGCATCAGCGAGTGAAACCGGTCCCACTGGCGGGGTGCGCCGACCGGGCCGCTGATCACCGCATAGAGGGTGGTGATGATGCTGTCGATGCTGCCGACGTCCGCCGCTCGGGCCGGCGCCGTCGTCTGGGCACCGAGTGGCGCCGAGCCGGCGGCGCAGAGCAGGGCGAGGGTCAGGGATGGCAAGAGGCGCGGCATGGCGGTCGTCGCTCCGAGGCGGGGTCAGGAGGTGCGATCAGGACGGGTGGAGTTCGTGCCAGAAGGAGATGTCGGGCGGTCCGGCGAAGACGCCGGCGGCCGCCCCGATGAACGCCTTGATGTGCGGGGTCTGCATGTGCGGGCCGACGTAGGCCG
The DNA here is from genome assembly GCA_022710485.1 of Gemmatimonadota bacterium. Taxonomy (GTDB): domain Bacteria; phylum Gemmatimonadota; class Gemmatimonadetes; order Gemmatimonadales; family GWC2-71-9; genus SPDF01. Next base: position 8,165 of record JAKLGU010000017.1, read on the forward strand.
CCTGGCTGGTCCAGGTCTCGTAGAGCAGGAACCGCGTGTCGTCGCCGGTGTTTTCGAGGAGCTCGATGCCCAGGCAGTCGGGCTCCTTCGCCAGGACGTCCGCGATGATGCCGGTCAGGGCCGCCCGGGCCGCCGGACCCTTGTTTGGCTGTGCGCGGTAGGCGATGACGACGATGACCTGGCTCGAAGGCATCCGGTGCTCCGTGGGAGGGGGCGCCCGCACCGCCGTGCGCGGGATGGCCTCCAATCTACGGCGGCACCCCGCTAGCCCGCCATCGCCAGCCGCGCCTCCTCCCCTCCCTCGCGCGTGAGGTCCTGGTTCCCCATGGCCACGCCGATCTTCTCGAGGAAGGCCTTCGGCGGCTCGCCGCCGGCAAAGACCCACACCCAGTCGTTGGAAATTTCGGAAACGGACCCCGCCACGTCGATGAGGACCGATTTTTCGCGCACCTCCACCGGCCTCGAGTTGAAGAGCACCCGGATCTTCTTCGTCCGGATCGCATCAGCGATACGCTGGGCGTTGCGCTCCTTGATCCGGCTGAACTCCCCCTGCCGGTAGGAGAGGGTGACCTGGTTGCCCTGCTGGTGGGCCAGCCCGAGGGCGGCCTCGACCGCGCTGTCGCCGCCCCCGACCACCAGGATCTTCGCGTTGACGTAGGCCTCCGCCTCGATCAGGCCGTACATCACCTTGGGAAGTTCCTCTCCGGGAATGCCGAGCTTTCGCGGCGTGCCCCGACGACCGAGCGCGAGCACGACGCTGCGCGCGCGGTATATCCCCCCGCTGCTCCGGACGCGGAAGGTGCCGTCCCCCTCGCGCTCGATGGTGTCGACCTTTTCCTGGGTTCGGACCTGGACGTCCCCTTCCTTGATGACGGCGGCCCAGAACTCCATCAGCTTCTCCTTCGAGATCTCGAGCTTGTTGAACTTTCCGTGGAGCGGGAACTCGACGGGGCTCGTCATCACCACTTTCTGGCGCGGATACTTGGCGACGGCGCCGCCCCACTCTTCCTGCTCGAGGGTCACGTAGGTGAGGGCCCGCTCGACCGCGCGGAGCGAGGCGCTCAGGCCGGCCGGACCGGCTCCCACGATGCAGACGTCCAGCACGCCGGGGGCGCTGGGCTGCGTGGCGAGCCGCCGCGCGATCGTGTCCACGCAGTCCCGGCCCTGGTTGACGGCGTTCTTGATGAGGGCAAGGCCGCCGAGTTCCCCGACGATGAAGAGACCGGGAACAGTCGTCTCGTACTCGCGGGTCAGCCGCGGCATGTCCGCGGTGACGCTCGGACTTGCCATCACGATCTCGATGGCGCCGACGGGACACGCCTCGGCACAGAGGCCGTGCCCGATGCACTTCTGCGGGTGCACGATGGCGGCCTTGCCGCCGATGACCGCCAGCACGTTCCCCTCGGGGCAAACGTCCACGCAGGCGCCGCACCCGATGCAGTGGGAGATGTCGATGTGGGGATGCTGCGCGCGAGGTCCGTCCGAGAAGAGCTTGCCGCGTTCGGCGGCCGCACGCGCCGCGCGTTCCCGCTTCCGCACCCGGCGGATCTGCAAGAGCAGCGGGCCCACGAGAAAGAGCCCGAACACCAGGTAGATCAGGAGGTCCATCGTGACTCAGTTGTGAAGTGAGGGTCGCGCCGCAAGGTGCACCGACCTTGGCACTCTGCCAATGGGACATTTCGTGTCGCAAAAACCGGCTCCCGCGAGCCTGAGGCCTCGGGTGTGACGGAGGTTACAGTCGGCACACCGCCGGAGGACTGAAACGGGCGCTGGATCGCACCGCCTCATGCCGGACGCGCCGACCGCAGGCGACCAATCCGCTCCAATCGAAACGGCGCGATGCAACTGGTACGAAACGATACGCCAGCCTGATTTCCCCGATGTCGGTCCATCATTTTATCTCGTTACTAATCAATGAGTTATGTGGCTATCGGCCGACTCATCCTGTCGGGTAGGATCTTTGCGGAATGCAGGGTCCGTACCCCCACTGATTTGCGCTCTCTGGAATCGCCCTCGCCCGAGCTTGTCCGGGCGGCGGAGAGAGCGCCGACTGTCGCCTTTGCGCCGAAAGACCGATGACGCCGACACACCTCGCACGTGCACCGAAGGTCCAGGATCGCCGCCCACCCGCTGGAGCCACCGCTCCCGGGCCGGTGCGCCTCCATCCGCCGCGGCGGCCCGCCCCGCGCCCTGTCCGCCGCGTGGCCGCGACCGTGGCAACGTCATTCTTCGCGGCGCTCGTCATCCTCAACCTGTCCGGGCTCCAATACTACCTGCTCCCGAAAGCCGAGCAGGTGCGGAGTCCGTTGCACGTCTGGTTCCGGCCCTCGGGATACTTCGGGCAGGGTGCCGGCGTGCTCGCGCTGAGCATCTTCCTCTTCCTCTGGCTCTACCCCCTCCGGAAGAAGTTCCGCTGGCTCGCCTTCACCGGCGCCATCTCGAAGTGGCTCGACGTGCATTCCCTGGCCGCGCTGGGCCTCCCGCTGCTGGTGGCGGCGCACGCCGCCTGGCGCTTCGGCGGCGTGATCGGGATCGGCTTCTGGTCGATGATGGTCGTCTGGGCGAGCGGGATCGTGGGCCGCTACCTCTATGCGCGGATCCCGCGAAGCCAGGCCGGCGTCGAACTGACCATCGAGGAAATCGGAGCGCAGCGCCAGGCGCTGCTCCAGGAAATTGCCGAGTGGTCCGGCCTCGAGGTGCGCGACATCGATACGGTGCTCGACGCCGATCCCGCCCCGACGACGGGGCTTGGACTCTGGCAGACGCTCCGCCGGATGGTCGCGGACGACCTACGCCGCCGTCGCGCGGCCGCCGAGCTGCGGCGCCGAATCCGGGTCATGCGGCCAATGCAGCGCCGCGAGGACACGGCGGCGCTCCGGGAAGTCCTGCGCCTCGCCAACCGGGAAATGGCGCTGGTCCAGCAGTCGCGGATGCTCGAGGCCACACAGAACATCCTGCGGTTCTGGCACGTGGCCCATCGTCCGCTGGCGGTGACGGCGTTGGTGGCCGTCCTCATCCACGTCGCCGTGGTCGTGTCGCTGGGCGCCACGTGGTTCTGGTAGGCCGGAGACTGGTCGATGTCTCGCGACCGTTCCGCGGAGCTGGCCTCGCGCTGCTGGTGGGCCTGCTCATGATGGCCGCGCCGCTGGAGGCGCAGATCTCCCCCGGCCCCCTGGCTGGCGCACACGCCTCGCTGGAGGGGCCGACGCGCTGCACGCAGTGCCACGGCAACCGTCGTGATGCGATGGGACCGCAGTGCGTGTCGTGCCACAAGGACATCGGGTGGCTGGCCGACCGGAACCGCGGGTATCACGGCGGAGCGGCCGTCAAGGGCACTCCCTGCGCCTCGTGCCATCCGGACCACGCCGGCAAGGAATTCGAGATGGTGCAGTGGCCCGGGGGCAGCGCCGCGCGGTTCGATCACGACCTGGCGGGATGGCCCCTCAAGCAGAAGCACGCCGAAGCCAAGTGCGACGGGTGCCACGTGGCGAAGTACGCGGTCTCGCCGCCGGCGAACTTCTCTGCCCGCAAGACCGGGCAGGGATACACGGGGCTCGGCACGACCTGCACGAGTTGTCACGAAGACGTCCACCGGGCCGCGCTCGGGCAGAACTGCACGCAGTGCCACGATGCGGCCAGCTGGACCGTGACCCCTGGCTTCGATCACGACACGACGGCCTATCCGCTCCAGGACAAGCACGCCGAGGTGAAGTGCAACGACTGCCACCTCGACGCCCGGCTCACGCCGAAGCGCGACGGCAAGGGCCAGCCGGTGCCGGTATACACGCCGGTGTCGTTCTCGACGTGCCAGGACTGTCACGCGGATCCGCACTCGGGCGCCCTCGGTCCCAAGTGTGCCGACTGCCACACCACGGCGGGATTCCAGGTGATCGACAAGAAGCGGTTCGACCACGCCCGGACCAGGTACCCGCTCCAGGGACGGCACGCGGCCGTCAGCTGTGCGGATTGTCACCAGGACTTCTCGACCCCGGCGGAGAAGAAGCCGGCCTTTGCGACGTGCACGAGCTGCCACCGGGACGCGCACAACGGCACCGCGACGCTGGCGGGCAAGCCGGTCGACTGCGCCTCCTGCCATTCCGTGGGGGGCTTCACGCCATCGACGTACACCGTGGCGAGCCACGCGGGGACGACGTACCCCCTCGAGGGGAAGCACGCCGCGGTGCGGTGCGCCGCCTGCCACATCCGGAGCGCCACGGCGACCGCGGTGACGCGATACGGCAGCTCAAAGGTGGTGATGCGGCCGACGTTCGCTCGCTGCACCGACTGCCACGCGGATGATCACGGGGGCCAACTGAAGGCACGCGCCGACCACGGGGAATGCTCGGCCTGTCACCGGGTGTCCGGCTGGACGCCCAGCACCTTCGACAGCGCGGCGCACGCGCCGCTGAAGCTCGCGCTCGACGGCCGGCACCAGCAGGTGGCGTGCACGGCGTGCCACGGGGCGGGCCGGAAGGCATTGCCCCCGATCAACGTGACGACGGCGGGGGTCGGGAAGGCCAACTTCTTCTTCGCGGTCACCGAAACGGATTGCGCCGCATGTCACGCCGATCCGCACCAGGGACGATTCACGAGCGGCGGGGAGCGGGCGAAGGCCGAGGGGTGCCGGGCCTGCCACGGGACCCAGGCGTTTCGGCCGTCGACGGCGGGCGTCGCCGAGCACGCGGCGTTCGGGTTTCCGCTCGAGGGGGCCCACCGAGCGACCGCCTGCTCCGCGTGCCACAAGGAGCTCGGGGAAGCGCCGCCGGCGCGTTCATCGTTGCGCCTGGCCGGCACCCGGTTCACCGACCTCCGGTTCGCGGCGAAGCAGGGGTGCGCCGACTGCCACGCGTCGCCGCACGGCAGCCAGTTCGACGCCTGGAACGCCAAGGGAGGCTGCGCCGCCTGTCATTCGGCCGAGGCCTTCACGCCGGCGGACCGGTTCGACCACAACACCGACGCGGCCTTCGCGCTCACGGGGGCCCACGAGGCCGTGCCCTGCGCACGGTGCCACGTGCGCCAGCCGGGCGCCACGGACTCGGCGTCGGTGATCTACGCCCCTCTTTCGGGGAAGTGCGAGACGTGCCACGGCAAGGAGTCCCGATGAAACGCCTCATGATCGTGTGGCTGGCCCTGTTCGCCGCCGCGCCGCTCGCGGCGCAGGAGCGCACCACGTCGCCCCACGGCGACCTGAAGACCGAGTGCGCGGTCTGCCACCGCCCGGACAGCTGGACGTCGCTGCAGATCAGCAGCCAGTTCAATCATGCGGACTTCGGGTTCCCGCTGACCGGCGCGCACGGCGCCACGACCTGCCGGGCGTGCCACGCGACGCTCGACTTTCAGCGGACCAGCTCGGACTGCACCGCCTGCCACACCGACCTGCACCGCGGCGAACTGGGCCCGAACTGCGCCCGCTGCCACACGAACCGCAGCTTCGGCGACCACACGGCGATGACCAAGGCCCACCAGCTCACCCGCTTCCCGCTCACCGGCGGCCACCTGGCGGTGGACTGCATCGCCTGCCACAAGCCGAGTTCGCAGGGCCAGATGCAGTTCGTGGGGACCCCGACCACGTGCGCTACCTGCCACCAGCCCGAGTACAACACCGCCCCGAACCATGTGGCCTCCCGATATCCGACCACCTGCGAAGGATGCCATTCCACCGTGGTCTGGAACTCCGCGGCCCTGGGGGCCGCGAGCCATCCCACGACGCCGATCGCGCTGACCGGGGTGCACAGCGCCAACCTCATCAGCTGCACGCAATGCCACACGACCCAGCCGTACTCCACGGTCCAGCAGACCTGTGACGGCTGCCACCACGCCGACTACCTGGGGGCCAAGGACCCCGACCACGTCGCCGGGAACTTCCCGACGACCTGCACCAGCTGCCACGGCCTGGTGGCGGGCTGGCTCGGGGCGAAGTTCGACCATCCCACGTCGCCGGTGGCGCTCACCGGGGCCCACAGCCCGAACCTGGTGACCTGCACGCAGTGCCACACGACCATGCCGTACTCCACGGTCAAGCAGACCTGCGACGGCTGCCACCATGCGGAATACGTCGCCACGACCAGCCCGAGCCATGTCGCCGCGGGGTACTCGACGGACTGCGCCTCGTGCCACCAGGCGGTCGCGAACTGGGCCGGCGCGAGCCTGAACCACCCCACGACGCCGATCGCGCTCAGCGGGGTGCACAGCGCCAACCTGCTGACCTGCACGCAGTGCCACACGACCACGCCGTACTCGACGGTGCCGCAGACCTGCGACGGGTGCCACCACAACGCCTACGTGGCTGCGAAGGACCCTGATCACGTCGCGGGGAACTTCTCGGTCACCTGCACGCAGTGCCACGGGCTCGTGGCGGGGTGGCTGGGCGCCACCTTCACCCATCCCACCACGCCGATCGCCCTGACGGGTGCCCACAGCGCCAACCTGGTGACCTGCGCCCAGTGCCACACCTCCATGCCGTACTCCACCGTGCAGCGGACCTGTGACGGCTGCCACCACCAGGAATACCTGGCCACCACGAACCCGAACCACGCGGCCGCCGGGTACAGCACCGACTGCGCCACCTGCCACCAGCCGGTGGCGAACTGGACCGGGGCCGCGCTCAACCATCCGACGGCCCCGATCGCGCTCACAGGCGTGCACAGCTCCACGCTGGTCCAGTGCACCCAGTGCCACACCACGATGCCCTATGCCACCGTGCAGCGCACCTGCGACGGGTGCCACCACGCCGAGTTTACGACGACCACGGACCCGAACCACGTGATGGCCAACTTCTCGGTCACCTGCACCAACTGTCACGGCCTGGTGGCGGGGTGGACCGGCGCGAAGTTCCTCGCGCACGACGGCAGCGTGAGCCAGTTCCGGATCTACAGCGGGAAGCACCTCGGCAAGTGGGGCAACTGCGCCGAGTGCCACCGGCTCGGCCAGCCCTATGCCTCCACCCCGTCGCTTCTCTGCCTGAACTGCCACGGGGATGTCCAGACGGACCAACACCGCGGAGACAACTACACCATCAGCGATTGCGTCCGGTCCGGCTGCCACGCGAACGGGTCCAAGCCGTGAGCACGGCGCGCGGCAGTTCCGGATTCCGGTGGTCCGTTGCGTGGCTGCTCCTCCTGGCCGTGGTTGCCGTCTCGCGGGCCGCTGCCCAGGAGGTGGCCGGCGACACGACGGCCGCCAACGCCACCCTGTACCTCAAGGAAGGCGCGGTCATTCGCGGCCGGATCCTGGCGGACAACGGCCCGAATGGCATCTGGATCAGGAGCCAGAAGTCCGGCGCGACATTCGTGGTCCCGACTGCACAGATCGACAGCGTCGTGCGGGACTCCGTCCTGGTCGCCGTTCCGCTGGCGCCGCCGGTACCGGTCGAGGCGCCGATCGAGATCCAGCTTCAGACACCCAGCCAGCCCATTGCCATGCCGGCGCGGAACGACTCCGTGGCCGCCCCGCCGCCGGCGCAGATGGAGGGGCTTGCCCCCCCGCCCGACACGGCCGCCGTCGAGACCGCGATCTCCTTCACCTCGGGCGCGGAGATCTACATCAACGCCGGGCGATTGGACGGACTCACGGAAGGCTCGGAGGTGTCTGTGTATCGCGGGGATGCGGTGGTGGCGACGCTGCGGGTGAAGTTCATCGCCTCGCACAAGGCGAGCACCGAGCTGGTGCAGGGCGCCGCGGACCTCGCGGTCGGGGAGCGCGTTCAGTTCCATCGCCCCGCGCCGGGGACGGCGCCGACGACGGGAACGCAGATCGCAGTGGGGCCGCCGGTCGCGCGTCCGCGGCGACTCAGCGGTCCCGGCATGCACGGCCGGATCGGCACGCGGTATCTCCGCGCCACGACGACGACCTCCGCCGACGGGCAGCAGGTTGCGAGCAACGGCTTCAACCAGCCCTCGCTCGACGCCCGCCTATACGGCCAGGCCATCGGCGGCAGCCCCCTCGGCGTGGCTATCGACCTCCGCGCCCGGCAGACCACCACCACCTCGGCCGGCGTCCACACGGTGGACGGCCACACCCGGGCCTACCAGGCGGTGCTCTTCTGGAACGGGCCCGACGCGCGGTACCGCGTCGCCGCGGGGCGCCAGTACCTGGCCACCGTGAGTTCCATCGGCCTCTTCGACGGCGGCCTCCTGGAGGTGAACGGGTCGCACCTCACCTTCGGCGGCTTCCTCGGCTGGGAGCCCGATCCGTCGACGCTCGCCTTCTCGTCGAGCGTCCACGATTTCGGCGGCTATTTCACTGTGCACAACCGACCGGGGGGCGCCACCGCGTCGGCGTTCACCCTCGGCGCGGTCGGCTCGTACCAGGGAAGCACAGAGCGGCGGGAGTGGGCGCTGGCCCAGGCGAACGTGAGCAACCGCTACCTCTCCCTCTACCTGCTCCAGGAGGTGGACTACTACCGGCCCTGGAAGCTCGAGGGCCCCAACGCGGAGTCGAGCTCCGTGTCGTGGACGAGCCAGTTCGCGAACGTCTCAGTCCGCCCCAAGTCGTGGCTCTCGATCAACGCCACCTACGACAAGCGGCGCAACGTGCGGCTCGTCCGGGACTTCACGAACCCGGAGACGAATTTCGACGACGCCTACCGCGAGGGCTACGGGGCGGGCGTCCAGTACGCGGGCCGACGGTTCTATCTCGGGGGCGACTGGCGGCGGAGCACCGGGGCGACGGTTCTCGGCGCCAATTCCTTCACCGCGACCCTCGGCGCGAACCAGGTCGGGCCGCTCGGCCTCGGATTCTCCACGCGGGCGACGTGGTACCAGAATGAGAACGACTCGAGCGCCATCAACCCGGCCGCAACCGGCACCACGGGGCAACTCTACTCAGGGCACCTGAGCCTCGACCCCGTCAACCTGGTTCACCTCGACCTGAACGCGGGGCTGCGCCAGGAGGACAACCCGACCCTCCTCTCCACCCAGCGGTCCACCTGGTATGGCGTGGACGTGGATGTGGCGATGGCGCGGCAGTGGTACGTGTCGTTCTCGGCGCTCCACCAGCAGGACCCCGGGAACCCCGGTACCAGCACGCTGACGCAGATCTACGGCGGAGTTACCTGGCGGTTCTAGGTGTCCGCGGCTAGCTCGCCGCGGGGTCGGCCAGGGCGGCAAGATTGCCGGCGTCGGTGAAGACCAGCGACTCCGAGTTGACGCAGTAGCGGAGCCCGGTGGGGCGGGGGCCGTCGTTGAAGACGTGCCCCAGGTGCGCGTCGCAGCGGGCGCAGAGGATCTCCTCCCGGATCATCCCCCAGCTGGTGTCCCGGTGCGTGATGATGTTCTCGGCGGCCACGGGCTGGAAGAAGCTGGGCCAGCCGGTACCCGACTCGAACTTGGACTGTGACGTGAAGAGCGGGAGCCCGCAGCAGACGCAGCTGTAGGCTCCCTCCTGCTTGTTGTCGAGCAGCGTCCCGCAGAACGGCCGCTCCGTCCCCTTGCCCCTGGCCACCTCGTACTGCGCCTTGGTGAGCCGCGCCCGCCACTCCTCATCGGGACGGGACACCCGGGGCGATTCCACGGGCCCGACGAGCTGCCCATGGCGGTCGAAGACCCGCACCTTCACGCGATGCCACCGCTCGGCTCGGGCAGGCGCGCGGCCTGGCCGGCGTCGCGACCCGTCGGGCCGGGAACGGCGCGCTCCGGAGCGAGCCGCGGCTCCGCGCCGAGCCAGTAGAGGCCGTTGGCCATGATGCAGTAGCCGGTGGCGGCGAACCAGACCATGGCCCCGCCGACAAAACCAGTGAACGCGAGCCACCACGGGCTGTGCACCAGCGAAAGCGTCGAGGCCACCGAGATGTTGATCCCGACCGCCAGGTAGATCCGGCGCTCGAGATACCACTTGTCCGTCTGCATGAAGTACAGGTTCCAGCGGTTCGGGCGCGTGGCCCCGAGCATCGGGGTGAACCCCAGCTTCTTGAGCACGTTCCCCACGATGCAGAAGCCGGTGAACGCCACCGTGATCGAGGCCACGCCGGTCACGATGACGAGCAGCACCCAGCGCGGGTCCACCAGGGCCGCCAGGGCCGTGGCCGTCAGCAGGAAGGCGCCGGCAATGAGCCAGACGGTCCGCTCGATGTACCAGTGGCTGGTGGGAACGATGTAGACGCCCTTGCGCAGCGGCATGGCCAGACTCCCTCGTGGGCAGGTTCGCGGAGGCTCCGGACAAGTTCAACATTGCGGCCCGATTCCCGAAACGCAAACGGGGCGGCCATCCTGGCCGCCCCGTCGTCATGTCACCTGCTCCGCGTGCTCCGTCAAAAAGCCCCGAAACCCACAAGCGGCGCCGGCGGTGCCTCGTCCTCGCCGCCCAGCTGCTCCGGCTCCGCGGCGGGCGTCTCGTCGGTCGGGATCTGCACGGCGTCGGCGCCGAGCGTACGGAAGAGCCGCCACTGCTCCTGGCGCGCGGTGTGGGAGTAGCCGCCGTTGTACATCAGCGTGACCACCAGCACGCCCTCCGGGCGGCCGAGGTACCCCACGAGCGAACTCACGTTGCCGAGCGTGCCGGTCTTGGCCCGGACCACGCCGCGCCCCGGCATCCCGCCGAGGCGGCCGAGGGTGCCCTCGCCGTTGGCCGGCAGCAGGAGCGGGAAGTTCTTCCCCTCCGGCGTCATCGGGAAGCGGGTCAGGTAGGAGATGAACACCGAGGGGGCGATGCGGTCGTCGGTCGAGAGCCCGCTGCCGTCCACCAGGTGAATGCCCGTGGTGGCGCCGGTGACCGCCCGGACGTGGGCCATCAGCTTTTCGGCGGCGTTCGTGGCCCCGCCTGCCCAGCGGAGGAGAAGCTCCGCGCCGATGTTGAGGCTGCGGGTGTTGACCTCCGACGCGAGGGAGTCGAGCGTCGGGGATTCGACCTGGGCCAGCACCTGGGTGTTGTCGGCGAGCGAGGTGGAGGACGACAGCGCGAACGAGTTGTCCCACTGGATCCCGGCGTCCTTCAGGGCGCTCCCCCAGACGGCGCGCAGCACCGCCTCGGGGTTGTAGGCCACGGAGGAGAGCCGCCGGGCGCGGGCGCCGATGCCGATGTTCCCGGACAGGACCCACCCGCCGTTGGCGGTGGCCGAGAGGCGGAGCGAGGAGCGCCGGCCCGCGACGGTCCGGGCGCGGTTGGTGACCAGCTGGCTCACCCCGCGCGGGGATTCGCCGATGACGACCGGACGCGCGCCCGACTTGGAGCCGGGGCGGACGGTGAACTCGACGGTGTTCTCGTGCAGGGTGATGGCGCCGTAGGGCGGGGCGAAGAGCCGACCGCGATGCCGTGACGCCCAGAACGCCGGGAAGGTCGCGTCCGCCGGGCCGTCGGCGCTCCGGACGACGAGCGGGCCTTGCAGCTGCTTGATCCCCTTGGCGGAGAGCTGCCGCGCAAGGTCGGCCAGCTGCGGACCCTGACGGGTGGCACGCTCGAGCGAGAGGTCGCCGTTCAGCTCCAACGCCCACGTGCCCATCCACTGGCCGGTGAACGGGTCCACCGATCCGGTGCCGACGACGCGAGTGGCGACCCGCGCATCGCCGCCCAATTCGCTCCGTGCAAAGCCAGTGGTGAAGAGCTTGACCGTCGAGGCCGGGAGGAGCGGCTGGTCTTCCGCCACGCTCCAGAAGATCCGGCCGGTCTGGTCGGCCACGGCAATGCCCCACTGACCGGGGGCGCGGCGCTTGGCGCGCTTGTACCAGGCGTCCAGCGCGCGCTGCACCTCTGCGTCGCTCTGCGCCCCCGCCACGGCCGGAAGCACGGACAACCCGCCCACGAGGGCGAGCAGGCCGAGCACGGCGCGAAAAGCAGGGCGAGGCGCGCGAAGGAAACGCGTCACGTGGGTACCGCCTGGTTGATGAAAGGGGTCCGGCGAGGGAGCCGTCCACCACGTCCAACTTGCAAGGACCGTTCCCGGCGCCTGCCCCGGGGGAACCGTGCTCCCAGGCCGTGGGGTGGGGCGGGCCGCAAAGGGCCGTGCAATACTCCAGAATGGCAGGCCTGCGGGGTGAGCCGCAGGCCTGTCTCCCAATACTACGCCACAAACCCTTGTGCCGTCAAGAGTTGCCGGGGCCTGGCGTCTCGATCCGAAACAGGCAGCCCCCCGACCGTTCGGCCGGGGGGCTGGGTACCTGCAGGGGCAAGCCCGGCTACTTGAGCATCAGCTTGGCGATGGTCTGAAGTTGCATGTTGCTGGTTCCCTCGTAGATCGTGCCAATCTTTGCATCACGGTAGAACTTCTCCGCCGGGTACTCCTTCGAGTAGCCGTACCCGCCGAACAGCTCGAGGCACTGCGACGTGATGCGGTCGGCCACCTGCGAGCTGAACAGCTTGGCCATCGCGGCCTCCCGGAGGAAGGGCTGGCCCGCGCACTTGATGCGCGCCGCGTTGTACACCATCAGCTTGGCCGCCTCGAGCTCGGTGCCCATCTGGGCGAGCTGGAACTGCACGCCCTGGAACTCGGCGATCGGCTTCCCGAACTGCTTCCGCTCCTTCACGTACGCCGTGGCGGCATCGAGGGCGCCGGTGGCGACGCCGATCATCTGCGCGCCGATGCCGATCCGTCCCTCGTTGAGCGTCTCGATGGCGATCTTGTACCCCAGCCCGACCGGGCCGAGGACGTTTTCGTCCGGCACCACGCAGTTCTCGAGGATCAGCTCCGTGGTGCTCGAGGCCCGGATGCCGAGCTTGTCCTCCTTCTTGCCGACCTGGAAGCCGGGGAAGCCCTTCTCGACGAGGAAGCCGGTGATGCCCTTGTAGCCCTTCGAGAAATCGGTGTTGGCGAAGACGATGAAGAACTCCGCCTCGCCGCCGTTGGTGATCCAGAACTTCCGGCCTGTGAGCTCCCAGTGGTCGCCCTTTCGCTCCGCCTTCGTTTCCAGGGCGAAGGCGTCGCTGCCGCTGGCCGGCTCCGAGAGCGCAAACGCGCCGAGCATGTCGGTCGAGAGCCTTGGCAGGTACTTGCGGTGGATCTCGGGGGAGCCCCAGCGCAGCACGCAGTTGTTCACGAGCGTGTTGTGCACGTCCACGTAGATGGCTGCCGAGGCGTCCACCCGCGCCAGCTCCTCGATGGCGAGTACCGCAAGGAAGATGTTGCCGCCGGCGCCGCCGAACTGCTCGGGGATTTCGACCCCCATCAGGCCGAGCTCGAAGAACTTCGGGATGATGTCGAGGTTGAACTGCGCCGCCGCGTCCATCTCGTGGACGTGGGGCCGGATCTCGGACTCCGCAAAGTCGCGGACCGCGCTCCGGAACATCTCCTCTTCTTCCGTCAGCGTGGTGATCGGAAGGGGCGCGGTCGTCAGGTCGGTCATGGGATTCCTCCCCGCCGGGCGGGGGCTCGGGTCAGGCGGGAAGATACCCGCGGACCCCCGGGCGTTCAACGTGCGCCGAGCACGTCCAGCGCTACCGGCACGCGGCCGAGCGGGGCCGCGATCTGGGCCCCCTGCACCCGGCCGCGCACCGCCGCCAGCATCTCCCGCGCGATTTGCACCCCCTCCGCGAGCCCCGCCTCCCGGCCCTGGGCGCTCGCCACCCGCATCCGCTCGAGGACGGCGGGAGGCACCGACACGCCCGGCACCTCATTGGCCAGGAATTCGGCGTTCCGGAGCGACACGAGCGGCCAGATGCCCGCCACGATCGGGATCTTGTGCTTCGACGCGCGGTCGAGGAACCGGTCCAGCTGGTCGAGGTCGAAGACCGGCTGGGTCACCGCGTATTCGGCGCCGGCGTCCACCTTCCACGCGAGCCGCGACATCTCCCGCTCGAAGTCCGGTGCCGTGGGGTTGGCGCCCACGCCGATGACAAACCGGGTCGGCGCGCCGATGGCGTTGCCGCCGGGATCGAGGCCGTGGTTGAGGCGGGACACCAGGTTCGTCAGCCCGATGGCGTCGATGTCGAAGACGGCGGTGGCGTCGGGGTAGGGCCCCATCTTGGGCGGGTCGCCGGTGATGATGAGGAGGTTCCGGAGCCCGGCAGCCGCGGCGCCAAGCAGGTCGGAGAGCATGCCGAGGAGATTGCGGTCGCGGCAGGCGTAATGCACCACCGCTTCGAGCCCCACCTCCCGCTCGATGAGGAGCCCCGACAGGAGCGCGCCCATCCGGCTTTGCGCCCGTGGCCCGTCGGGCACGTTGACCGCGTCCACGCCCGCCTCCTTCAGCGCGCGGACCTGGGCGTACATCGGCGCGGGGTCCACGCCCTTGGGCGGCACGATCTCGACGGTCGTGACGAACTGGCCCGAGGCGAGCTTGGCGCCGAGGCGGGAGCGCTCCGCCAGCGGCACGGCCGGCACGCCCTGGGCGGCGGCGGGCGCCAACGTCACGTGCGCGTGGCGCGGTGCGGCGCTCTGCACGAAGCCCACGATCGCCTTGATGTGCTCCGGCGTGGTGCCGCAGCACCCGCCGACGATCCGTGCCCCGGCCTCGACCATCCGCCGTGCGTACGTCGCCATGTACTCCGGCGAGGCCATGTACATCTTGCGGCCCTCGACGTCCCGCGGCAGGCCGGCGTTGGGCATGGCGCTGAGCGGCAGGGTCACCACACGGGCCAGGTGCTCGATGGCCTCGAGGACGCCGTGCGGGCCGACGCTGCAGTTGACCCCGATGACGTCCACGCCCATGGCGGCGATGGCCGGCCCGAATGCCGACGGCGCCGTGCCATATTGCGTCCGCCCGTCCTCGCCGACGGTCATCTGGGCGATGATGGGCAGGTCGGAGATGCCGTGAATCGCGTCCACCGCCGCACGGAGCTCTTCCACGTCGCTGAAGGTCTCCAGCAGGAAGCCGTCCA
>JAKLGU010000018.1 GCA_022710485.1 Gemmatimonadota bacterium
GTCACGGCCTGCGTGTTGGCGATCCGCTCCTCGATGGTGCTCACGTAGCGCGGATGCCCGGGCGCGTAGGCCTGCGTGGCGCGGGCCAGCGCGGTCTGCGCCAGCGCGATCGGATCGGTCCGCTGTGCCTCCAGCGCCGCCAGTCGCTCGCGCTGCAGGGTGACGAACTCCGTCGAGTCGAAGCTGGCCTGCCGGAGGACCTCGCCGGCCAGGCGGAGGACGGCCGGAAGATTGGCCCGGACCGTGGTGAAACTCACGGTGACCCCTTCCGCCGTGCCGCGCAGGCCGACCTGCGCCTTGAGGCGGTCGAACTCGTCCTTGAGCTGCAGCCGGGTGTGCGCCGTGGTACCGCGCATGAGCATGGCGCCGGCCAGCGAGGCCGTCGTGGCCTTCCCGGAGAGCCCCTGCTCCGTCCCGAAATGCAGGCGGATCGTCCCGCTCACCGTCTGGCCGCGTGTGGCCTTCGGGAGCAGGGCCAGCTTCATGCCGCTGGGCAACTCGCTCCGCACGGTGCGGGCGTCGATGTTGGCCGGCGTCGGGTCGAAGGCCTCGCCCGCCGTCATCGTCGTATCGCCCTTGTAGTCCTTCACCAGCGCGGCGATGTCGGGCACCGGGGGGATGTCCGCACGGTCGGGCTTGTCGGTCGGGAGGAACACGCCGAACGTCCGGTTGCTCGGCTTCAGGTAGGCCGCCGCCACGCGCTGCACGTCGGCCGGGGTGACGGCCCGGACCCGGTCGCGGTTGATGAAGATGAGCCGCCAGTCCCCACGGGAGGCCCACTCGCTCAGCGCCACGCCGACCGCATCGGTCTGGGTCAGGCTCAATTCGATGTTCTTGAGGATGGTCTGCTTGGCGCGGGCCACCTCCTCCTCGGTCGGCGGGCGCTGGCTTGCGGAATCGAGCGCCGCGAGGAAGGCAGCCTGCGCGACGGCCAGCGTGTCCTCCCGCCGCAGCTGCGCTCCGGCCAGGAGCAGGCTTGGCTGATACAACTGGTAGGTGGTGGACCAGACGGCGGCCGCGCGCTTCGTTTCCACCAGCGCTTGGTAGAGCCGCCCGCTCGGCGCCGAGCCAAGCACCTGCGCCAGCACCAGCACCGGGGCGAAGTCGGAGTCGGATCCGGCGGGCACGTGATAACCGGCCATCAGGATCTGCTCGTCGCCCACCCGGCGCAGCGTGACGCTCCGCTCGCCGTCCTGCACCGGCTCGACGGTGTAGGTGGGCCAGAGGCGGTTGTCGCCCTCCCGGCTGGGACGGGGAATCGGCCCGAAGAGCTGCGCGATCCGCTTGAGGACGGCGGCCTCGTCGAACTTGCCCGCCACCACGAGGATGGCGTTGTCCGGCTGGTAGTACTTCCGGTAGAAGCCCTTAAGCCGCTCGATCGGCACGTTCTCGATGTCGGACCGGGCGCCGATGGTGGAGTTCCCGTAGTTGTGCCACAGGTAGGCGGTCGAGAACAGCCGCTCCTCGAGGATTCCCTGCGGCGAGTTCTCTCCCATCTCGAACTCGTTCCGGACCACCGTCATCTCGGACTCGAGGTGCGCCTTCGACACGTACGAGTTCACCATCCGGTCGGCCTCGAGGTCGAGCGCCCATTCGAGGTTCTCGGGAGTGGCCGGGAAGGACTCGAAATAGTTCGTCCGGTCGTACCAGGTGGTTCCGTTGAAGCTGGCTCCGTGCGCGGTCAGCTCCTCCCCGATCTCCGGATGCCTGGTGGACCCCTTGAAGAGCAGGTGCTCCAGCAGGTGGGCCATGCCGGTCTCACCGTAGTTCTCGTGCCGGGAGCCCACCAGGTAGGTGATGTTGACCGTCACGACCGGCTTGGTTTGGTCGGGCAACAGCAAGACCTGAAGCCCGTTCGGAAGGCGGTACTCGGTGATCCCCTCCACCGTGGCCACCTTGACCGGCGTCGGTGCTGGAGCCGCGGCGCGGGCAGGCCGGGCAGGCTTGGCGGCCGGCTGCTGCGCGTCGAGCGTGGCCGCGGCAAGCAGGGCAAGGATGGGGAGGGCGAGACTGACGCGGTGGAGGAACGGCGTACGCATGTGGAGCTCCAAAGTATCAGAGAGCAAACGGCGGCGACCCCGGGAATAGAAATCGGGAGCGCCGCCGAAGCAAACCGGGGCGCCGGGCCTACGGAACGACGACCGTCACCGGGAAGGGGCCGAAGCTCAGGTCGTCCGCCGCGGCCTCATGGCCCCAGCCGACGAGGACGGTCCCGGCCCCGGCACCCGCCTGGGCGGTCACGTCAAAGGCATAATGGTTGTCGACCAGCATGACCGGGGTGGCCAGGGCGCCAGGCGTGAAGTTCAGCGCGGCAAAGTGATCGAGCTCCGTGCCGAGGATCTCGTCGCCGTCGTCGTGGTAGAAGCGAACCTCGACCCGGGTGACCGCATCCGCCTCGAGGAGGAGGTTCGCGCTCACGTCGACGTCGTTCACGAACAGCTTGGCCGACGCCGGGGTGTGGCCGTGCGGGGCGGCGGCCTCGTCGTCGCTGCAGGCGCCCAGCGAGACGACCGCGAGAAGCGCCGACGGAAGCAGCAGCCGAGTCAGGACGCGGCGGGCAGTACGAGCGAGCATGGTCAGATCTCCTTGGGGAAGAGTTGGGACGAACCGATCACTTCGGGCGAAGGAAGCGCACCGACACGAGCAGGCTCCGCGGTGCGCCAGGGTTGATGTATCCGGAGGCGCGGATCTCCGGGTATTTCGTGTCAAACACGTTCAGCAAGTCCACGTCGAGGCTGGTCGTCGCCCCGAAGGCGATGGAGCCACCGACGTCCACCACGGCGTACGGCTGGGTCGAGACCCCCGGCTCACCGATGGGAGTGAAGGGGCCGGTGAAACGGGTGAGCAGGTAGGATGAGAGGCCGTCCTTCCAGAGGTATTCCGCGCCGACCCTTCCGAAATACTCCGAGACCCCGGGCACCGCGTCGCCGGGCTGGAGCGGCTCGTCGTGGAAGTTCGGTCGCACCGGTGGACGAAGCGTCCCGAGATCAAAGGCGACGTCCACCGGCTCAGCGATGCCCGTGACCTCCGCGTCATTGAGTGTCCCCGACGCCTGGAGGGTCAGCCGCCCGCCGATGAGCAGCGCGGCCGTCATGGACACGCCTCGGCGCCGGCTGGTGCCTGCAGCGAGGACGTCGAGCGAGACCGGGTCCTTGATCCGCTCGTTGGCGGTGTTGAACTGGAAGAACGAGAGGCCGAGCTGGAGGGACCCGGCGTTGTACTCTGCGCCGATCTCGCCAGCCCAGGCGGTCACCAGCGGGCGGCTCGGATCGCTGATGACGCCGACGGGTCCGCGGAAGCCGCGCGCCAGCGAGGCCAGCAGCATGACCCGGTCCGAGGCCAGGTAGCTCGCGCCGAGCTTCGGGCTCACCACCGGGTCGGTCGCCTCCTGCCAGTCGGCGAGGGAATCGAGCAGGTTGAGGCTCTGGTAGTTGACCAGGTCGCCCCGGAGGCCGAGGTCATAGAGGAACCTGGGACCCAGCATTCCGCGCCAGCGCGCGAAGAGCCCGATCGCCTGGTACCGCCCTTCGTCGGCCTGTTCCGCCGACACGGATTCGCGCTGCACCGTTTCGTCGAGCGTGTAGCTCGTCCAGTCCGCCCGTCCGCTGGCGCCCAGGCTGAACTCGCCGTCATCGGTCGCCCGGTTGACGAGGGCCTGAAAACCGAGCGCCTCCCGGTCGTCTCCCTCGGCGGTCTGGCGGAGAATGTTGTCCTCCGGGAGCGTCAGGTAAACGGTGGACTGCGCGAGCTGGCCCCAGAGCTGGGCATCCAGCGTCGTCTTTGGGCCGAGGGGCAGCCCGTACCGCAGCGTCCCGATGTACCGCTGCCCGTCGCCCCCGTCGGTCGTATCGGTGGCCGCCTCGAGCTCGCCCTGATTGTACCGATCCACCGGCACGAACCCCGGCGAGTTCCATTTCGAGCCGTAGAGGTACAGCCCACCCTCGAGCCGGCCGGCGCCAACCGAGCGCCAGCCGCGCAGGACGCCGTTTCCAAGGAGATAGTCGGCGTTCTGCCGCCACCCCTCCTCGCTCTGGCCCGCAAGCGAGACGAGCATCCCCGACCCCGGCCGGTGAAATCCGCCCGTCACCCAGCCGCGCACGTCGCCGAACGTGGTTGCCGCCAGCGAGCCGGCCGAGCCGGTGGCATCGGCAGCGGTGTACGTCTCCACGACGCCGCCCAGCGCGAAATCCCCGTAGAGCGGACTCGCCGGCCCGTGGATGACCCGAGTCGTCGTCAGCGCCCCGGTCGAGAGAATGCTCCAGTCGGCGTATCCCTCGACATGGCCGTGGATGGGGAGGTTGATCGGGACGCCATCGAGCACCAGGAGCACGTCGGACGAGTGGTCCGAGGTGAACCCGCCGATCACGACGTTGGACGCGAAGCCGGGACCCTGCCCCTGCTGGTGCACCTCGATGCCCGCCGACCGGCCGACGAGGTCATAGGGGTTCGAGGCCGGTGCGCGCTGGACCGCTTCCTTGCTCACCTCGACCGTGGAGACAGGGGGCGCGATCGCGAGCTCACGCCGGCCGGTGACGGTGACGGGGGTGACGACCGTGATCTTCGTAGTGTCCACGCGCGGAGGCGCCGGCTCCTGCGCCTCGACCGGACTCGCCGCCACGGCGCACGCGCACGCGCACGCCCCGAGCGCCGAACGGAGCGCACGGTTCGTGAAATTCGCGGTGATGCGATCGCCAAGCGACATTGAACGCCGAGTCCCGTCGCCGCCGACGCCCCCGGTTCCTCAGGAACCAGAAGGCGTCGGCGGCAGCAACGATTGTCTTCCCCGGCGGGAGCCGGAGCGCGTGGAGCTGTGGATTTTGAGAGTGGGGCCGATTCCGAGCGACGGCGCTCGAAGCTCAGCCGAGGTGGGCGGGAGGAGCGGTCGAAAAGGGGTTCAGGTGGTCCGGGTGGGGAACGGCGGCCGCCTCAGCGGCGATCGGCTCGCCGTGGTGAGACGACGGCGGCGACACCGCCACGTCGGC
Organism: Gemmatimonadota bacterium; assembly: GCA_022710485.1. Taxonomy (GTDB): domain Bacteria; phylum Gemmatimonadota; class Gemmatimonadetes; order Gemmatimonadales; family GWC2-71-9; genus SPDF01. The sequence goes on from JAKLGU010000018.1 coordinate 4,983, forward strand.
GATTGTCGGCGAGGGAATGGCGGCCACCGAGGCGAGCGCACAACTCCCGAGGCACTGGCAGTCGGCTGGCGCATCCTGGTTCTGGTGATCCGGATGATGGGCGCCGTGGACCGCGTGCTCGTCCCCCGCCCCGGCGGCGGCAGCGCTCGCCATCGCCTTCGGGCAGGAGTGCAGGATGGCGGGCGCGGCCATGACCAGGCCGAACCAGAGCGCCATGCCCCCCGCGAGGGACCGCGACCAGTACCCCATGCTTCGCATGGGGATCAATGTACTCATGACTGGCGGGGCCGTCCATCAACCGGACGCCGCGGCCTCCCCTGCCCGCCGCGCAGGCTCCGCGGTGCCCTCGGGCGCCCGGCGGCGGTCCAGGGTGCGGTATTGAATCGCCTCCCCCACATGTGTCACGCCGAGCTCGGCGTCTCCGGCCAGGTCGGCGATGGTCCGGGCGATCTTGAGGACCCGGTGGTAGGCCCGCGCGGACAGGCCCAGCCGTGCCACCGCCCGACGAAGCAGGAGTTCGACGGGCTCGGTCAACCGACAGAAGCGCCGGATTTCGCGCGCCGTCATGTGCGCGTTGGCGTAGAGGCCCGGCATCCCCGTGAAACGCTCTCGCTGCCGCTGGCGCGCACCCTCCACACGGGCGCGCACGACCAGGCTCGTCTCCTCGGGGGCGGACGACGCGAGGTCCCGATAGGCGACCGCGGGCACCTCGAGATGGATGTCGATCCGGTCGAGCAGCGGCCCCGACAGCCTGGCCAGGTAGCGCTCGACGTGCATCGGCGTGCAGTGGCAGCGGTGCCCTGGGTCGCCGAGGTACCCGCAGGGGCAGGGATTCATGGCGGCGGCCAGCATGAAGCGCGCGGGATAGCTGAGGCTGATGGCGGCGCGGCTCAGCGTGACGGCGCCATCCTCGAGCGGCTGGCGGAGGACCTCGAGCACGTTGGTCCGGAATTCAGGGAGCTCATCGAGGAAAAGCACCCCGCCGTGCGCGAGACTCACCTCGCCCGGTCGCGGCGACGACCCGCCCCCGATCAACCCGGCGTCGCTGATGGTGTGATGCGGACTGCGGAACGGACGCACGGTGCAGAGCGACTGCCCCGGCGCGAGCAGCCCCGCCACACTGTGCACCTTGGTGGTCTCGAGCGCCTCGTCGAGCGACATCCCCGGCAGGATGGATGGTAGCCGACGCGCAAGCATGGTTTTCCCCGCCCCAGGCGGCCCGACCAGCAGGATGTTGTGGGCCCCGGCTGCCGCCACCTCCAGCGCCCGCTTGGCGCCGGCCTGCGCCCGGACGTCGGCGAAATCCACCACGTCCGCCGCCCGCTCGGCCATGAGGGCGCGGACATCCACGCGAATCGGCCTCAGCCTGGGTCCGTCCCCGAGGTGTTCGCAGACCTCCGTCAGCGACCGGGCACCTCGCACTTCGATCCCCTCGACGACCGCCGCCTCCGGCAGGTTGGCGGCCGGCAGGATGACGCCGCGGAGACCGGCCTTCCGGGCCGCGAGCGTCATCGAGAGGGCGCCCCGCACCGGCCGGAGATCCCCCTCGAGGCCGACCTCCCCCAGGATCAACTGTTCCGCCAGCCCCCCGGCCTCGAGCTGTTCGCTGGCCGCCAGGATGCCCAGGGCGATCGGCAGGTCGAAGCCGGATCCGTCCTTTCGGACGTCTGCCGGGGCGAGATTGATGGTGATTCGCTTGAGGGGGAAGTTGTACCCGGCGTTGACGAGCGCGGCGGTGACCCGCTCGCGCCCCTCCTTGACGGCGCCGTGCGGCAGCCCGACGGTGGCCACGGAGGGGAGGCCGTTCGTGATATCCACCTCGACTTCGACCAGGTAGGCGTCGATGCCGAGGACGGCGGCGGAGCGGATCCGGGCAAGCATGCGGGCGGCACCTCCATGGAGTGCTCCACGGTAGCGCCGCCCGTCGCCGTCGCCTCATCGATACACACGAGGCGAGGTGCCGATTTCCGCGTCAGGGCAGTCGCGTGCCCTCCGCCATCACATGGTCGTCCTTCCCGCGGATCACGAAGCTGGTCGCCCGCCCGTTGGAGAGCGAAAACTCGGTGACGAGGTTTGGTGCGGCGTCGAAGATGCCGTCATCCTCGAAGAACCCCGGGTAGAATGCGTCCTCGCCGATGGCGATCAGCACCGCGTGGTAGGGTGCGTCTTCGTCGTCCGGTACTTCCCAGTCCAGCAGCAGCATCTCCCTGCCGTAGGTCAGCTTCCACGTCTCCAACGGCGGAGGCGTGGAGTCCGCCTTGGCCGCGGCCGAATCCCTCGGAATCCAGCGGACGGAATAGTTCCCGACGAATCGCTCGGCCTGCGCCGCGGCCAGGGTGAGCGGGTGCGACGGCTGGACCGCGACGCGCAGGTCGACCGATCGGCCGGCCCACGCCATCTGGAGGGTGGTCCCGGTCATGCTGATATCGGGAAACGACCAGGTCAGTACTTCCGGCCCTGTCCCGCTATCCGGGGTCACCGCGAAACGGATCTGGCCGCTGTCAGGCTTCGGATGCGCCGTGTGAAAGAGCTTCGCCTTCGGGCTGAAGATGACCGTCCACTCCTTCGGCTGGACCTCCATCCACACCGAGTACTTGCCCTTGGGGAGGGCATGGCCGTCGACCGTGACATCCTTGGAGACGTCGAGCGTAGTGGCCCAGTTGGCACCCGGAGTCCAGACCTCGCCCCAGGTGACCAGCTTGCCGAAGACCGGCGACCGGCCCCGCACCCTGGGGCGACTGTACTCGACCGTGATCACGGTGCCGTCGATCGTCTGCGACACGGTGGCGAGTTCGCTCGCGCGCACCTGCGCGCGGGCCGAGCCCGGAAGCAGGAGGAGGGTCGTGAGCAGCACCGGCCAGGCCCTGGACTTCGTCATCAGGTCCCCCACTCAGGGATGTGTGAATTCACCTACTCGATCCTCGTGCCGTGGCCGATCACGTTGTCATTCGGCCCGCGAATGTCGAACCCGGTCGCCTTCCCGTCCACCACGACGAACTCGAAGACGACGTCCGTCACCACGTCGTATAGGCTGCCGTCGACCATCGCACCGATATGAAACCAGTTCTCGGCGACCGGAACGAGCGTCACGTCGGACCACACCTTGAACGGAGCGCCGCTCCAACTCCCCGTCACCCGGCCGTTCGCCGCCGCGAGGCTCAGTTCGCTCTGGTTCGTCTCCTTGCCCCACCACAGCCGGTACTTGCCGACATATCGCTCCCCAACGGCGGCGACGACGGCAGGGATTTCAACCGGCGGCACCGTGATCTGGAGCGAGACGGACTTGCCGGCCCACGCCATCTGGAGCGTCGTCCCCGTGGGCGACACCGCGGGGAACGACCAGATCAGCAGATCCGCGCCCTGGACGTCGGAGGGCGTCACCGGGAAGCGAACCTGCATGCTGTCCGGCTTCGGGTGGGCGATGTGGAACATCCGCGCACGCGGGTCGAGGATGACGGTCCACTCGGCCGGCTGCACGTCCATCCAGACCGAGTACTTGCCCTTCCTGACCGGATGTCCGTTGATGGAGACGTTGTGGTCCACCTCGAGGGTGGTGGCCCAGTTGGCGCCCGGCGTCCACACCTCGCCCCACGGAATCTGGCCGCCGAACATGTTCGCTCGGCCGCGCACGGCAGGCCGGCTGTATTCGACGGTGATGGTGGTGCCATTCACCACCTGGAAGGCGCCGCCGCGTTCGCTGGCGCGCACCTGGGCCTGGCCGACTGCCGGCAGCGCGGCCACGGAGGCGGCCACGAGCATCCACACTTCAACGCGTCGCATGGGGTCTCCCCAGTGATGAGTCGTCTGGAATCCAGCGCGCCGTGAGGCGCGGGCAGCAGGGTCAACCGTAGCGGGCGTCGATCGAGGCGCGAATCTCGTCGAGCGTCTTGCCCGACTTGAAGAGGCGGGCGGCCAGCCGGCCCTCTCCCTGGCAGATCTCGCAGATCCGCGCCATGCCCGCCCCCTCGTAGCAGGAGAGCAGCGAGTAGAACCCCGGGATATCGGCGCAGCCGCAGTTGCAGCGAATGCCGTCCACGATCTGCGGGATCTCGCGCACCGCCTCGAAGGCCGTCTTGGCGGCCGGGTACTCGACGAGCTCGGAATCGGGCAGGACGTTCGCCGCGGTGATGCCGGGCCGAGGGGTGGGGTGCTTCGGGTCGCCGCGGCGGATGCGCGCGGTGGCCCAGAGTGGGCGGATGGCGCCGGCGGCGCCGGCGATGACGCCCGCGATCGCGACGAGGAATTGGCGCCGTGAAGAGCGGCTCAGGTGCTGCAGGGTGCCTCCGGGCGGTCCGGGGGTGACGTCGTGCGGACGCGCGACAGCGTGGGGAACACGACTCAAGATATGATATGAATCACGCCAGGTCCACCGTGACCACGGTCCCCCGCCCTTCCTCGCTCTCGACCTGGACCGTCCCTCCCCATCCTTCGACCAACCGCTTGACGATCGCCAACCCGAGCCCCGATCCGCTGGTCGTCGTGGAGAACCGCGGCTCGAAGATGCGCGGCAGCAGGTCCGCCGGAATCCCCTGGCCGTCGTCGTGGATCTCGATCCGGTTCGGCAGCACCTTGACGAGGATATGGCGGGCGCCGGCGTGGCGGGCGTTCTCGAGGAGATTCACCAGTACCTCCTTCACCTCGTCCGGGCGCGCGCTGCCCCACGCCGCGGGGTCCGACTCGAGTCCGACCTCCGTCCCTTCCCCCGCCAGCCGATAGAGCTGGACGACCTCGTTCACCACCGGGGCAAGCCGGGTCTGGTCCGGTGCAACGGCCGGGCCGGCGGGGGCGGCGAAGCGGCTGAAGGCCCGCGCAATGGTATCGAGCCGCTCGATCTCGGCGAGGATGCGCTCCGCCGTGTCGTCTAGCGCCGCGCCGAGCATCTCGGGGCGCTCCCGGTGCACCCGTCGCAGGTGCTGGATCCCGAGCCGCATCGGGGTCAGCGGATTCTTGATCTCGTGCGCCACCTGGCGGGCCATCTCTCCCCACGCCAATACCCGCTCCGCCCGGGACAACTCGGTCACGTCGTTGACCGCGAGCACGGCGCCGCCGAACTCCGGCCCCAGCGGCGCGAGTGCGAACGCCAGCCGCCGGGCGCCGTCGCCGAGCTCCGCCTGCATCGGCGCCGCCTGCGGGTCCGCCAGGAAGGCGTCCACGGCCGCGGCCAGCGCCGGCCACTCGCCCCGGAGCGCGCCGCCGAGGCTGTCCCCGACCGGGAGCGGACCGCCCAGGAGTTCCTCGGCACGTGGATTCGCCACCAGCACCGCCCCCGCCGGACCGACACCCACCACACCGGTGGACACGGTCGCGAGGACGGCTGCCGTGGTGCGCCTCGATTCCTCCAGCGCCGCGCGGCTCTGCCGGATATCGGCCGTCATCCGCTCGAACGCGGCCACCACCGGCTCGAACTCCACGGGCGGCGCACCGGACGGCCTCGGCTGCGGCTCCCCGCGCCCGAGCGCAAGCGCCGCCCGCCGCAGGTCCGCCACCGGGCGGGCGAGCGCCTCCGCCACCGCGCGCGCGGCGGCGAGCGCCGCCACGAGGCCGATGACCGTGGCGAGCAGGAAGAACCACCCGAGGTCCGCCTGGCTGGCCGCCAGCCGGGTCCCTTCGCCGCTGCGGGGCGCCGCAAGCACGACGAGCTGGTCGGCGGGACCCGGCCGCTCGACCCGGTACCCGACCCGACCCCTCCGGCCGAGCAGCGGCTCGTCGGCGGCGGATTCGACCTCGCCCCCGAACGCCTGGGCCTGGAAGGCGTCCGGATCCTGCAGGGGTGCCAGGATCGCGAGGGCGGCCAGGACCGAATCCGTCGCCGCCACGAGGCGACCGCCGCGATAGACGGCCAGCTCCGCGCGGAATCGCGCCGAGAGCCGATCCAGCGTCCCCACCGCGGACGAGGCGGCGACCGAAGGGTCGCTCGTGGCGGCGAGCACGTCGCGGAGCACCTCCGTGATCGCCTCGTCCCGCTGGTGATCGGCCTCGGCATTGAGCCTCGACACCTCCCACGCCGCGAAGCCGATGGCGGGAATGAGGAAGAACGCGGCGAGAGCTACCGCCACCCGGACCCGGAACGAGCGTCGCATGCGCCGCCACGAAGGAACGGCCGGCGGGATCCCGGCGATCGCCTCCGCCAGCAGCCAGATCAGGGCCAGCACCGCGGCATCGAGCACGACCACGAGCCCGCCGCGCACCAGCAGCGGGAACGGCCCGCGGAGATCCACCTCCGCGTGGGTCACTCGAACACCATCCGCTACGCGCACCGACCGCTCACCGTGGACGACCCATCCCTCCCGCTTCCAGCGGAGGCGCCGGGTATCGGGAGTCAGCCCCGGGGTGGGCGGCGAGAGCGCGATTCGGTAGGGCGGTTCCCCCAGGGCGGTCGGGTCGAGGAGCGCACCGAGCTGGTCGGCGGCGAGCAACCTGGTCTTCGGTCCGAGCGCCACCGTGAGCAGGTCGCCGGACAGGAGCCGGAGCAGGAGGACCTGGTAGACGCCGGGAACTCCCTGCAGCGAAGCGATTCGCACGGAGTCCGTCGGCCCGAGACTGTCGACCAGGCTCGAGACCGTCCCCTCCGGCAGTTCGAGCGAGTCGAGGTTCAGCCGCGCCGTCACCGCCCCGTCGGGCCCGCGCAGCGTCAGGCGGACCGGGTACCCCTCGAGCCCCGCGCGCGCATGCAGCCAGCCTGCGTAGAGCTGCGACGCGTCGCGAGGGGGCGGTCCCTCGCGGAACCTGGCACCGGCCCGGTCGAGGAGCGGGACCACGACCGGATCCACGGCGCGACCCAGCCGCATCGCGTCCTGCTGCGCGGCCTCGAGGCGGCTTTCCGTCATCGCGCCCCAGGTGAGGAGGGCGGCCGCACTCCCAGCCACTGCGGCGATCCCGGCGATCGTGGCGCCGCGCACTGCCGGCCGCGTCACCAGCACGAGGCCGGGCAGCCAGAGGAAGGTGTACCAGCTGTCCCACCCACGGACCCCCGGCTGCCAGACGTACAGCCCGACCGCGGCGGTGACCAGGGCCAGGGCCACGCCCAGCCAGATCAGGGTCGGGCGCCCCTGGCGCAACGGCGCGCCGCGGAAGAACGCGGCGGCGAGCACGCCGAGTGCCATCGCGGCGAGGGCGAGCGCGAGCTGCCAGCCGAGCCAGGCTCCGAGCGACACGCCGTTCGGCGGTGGTGTGATCCCCCGGGCGAAGTACCGGAGCAGCACCGGGGCTCCGAGCAGGAGCAGGACGCCGAGGGGGAAGGAGTACCATCGGCGTCGGGGTGGATGGTTCCAGAGCGCGACCGCCAGGAGCGTGAGCAGGAGCGAGAGCGTGGCGAGCGCGCCGGCCGAGCTCCCCATCGGCCCGAGGGCCGGGCGGAAAAATGCCATCGGCGAGAAGAACGAATCGAGCCCCACGGCGGCGCCGACAGGCGCCCGGCCCATGAGCCCGACGCCAAGAATCAGCACGGCGTACCTGGCGACGGCATGTCCCGCCGCGACCACGGTCAGGATCAGGGTCAGGAGCAGGAGCCAGGCGGTCGCGCGCGCACCGATGGCCCGTGTGGAGGCGGTCGCGTCCGCAAGCTCGGGGGGAACCGGCTCGACGCTGAAGAGGAGGCGCGGTCCGGCGGTGGTGGGCTCGGAGTAGTCGAAGACGTCGGGATGATCGGGAGCCGTGCCGGCCGGATAGACGCGCAGCCCCACGCCGGTGCGCGCCCGGAAGTCCTCGGTGACCGACTGCACCCGCTCGGGCACGGCAGACGACGCCCAGACGACGACGGACCCGACGGCCCGGCGCTCGGCGGGCGCGTCGCGCGTGACCTCGAGCACCAGGTAGAAGGGATTGCTGGTCGTGGACACCGGCCGACCGTCTCCGCGCGGTGCGAGCCGATGGGAGCCGGCCCAGGCCTGGACGGCACCGGATTCGTCGAGCACCGCCACGCCGGCCTCGAGCGGCGCGCCCGCCACCGCGCGATCCATCGCGCCGAACAGCCCCTCCCTGTCGGTGGGAGCGGCCGTCGCGTCATCCGCGAGCCGGCTGGCGAGGAGGTACGCCGCGTGCAAGTCGCCCGCCAGCCGGTCCGTGGCACGCTCGACCCGTGCGCCCTGGATCGCGGGCCAGTCCGCCTCCAGCTGGCCGAGTCGCCAGTCGGTGAGCGGCGGAGCCAGCGCGAGCAGCGCGACCGTCGCGCCAAGCGCGCGGACGCGCCAACCGGTCCACGGCCTGAGGCCGACGACGGCCACCACCGCGCCGGCCGAGAGCAGGATCATCCACGGAGTGGTGGGGGTACGCAACCACTCCCCGGCGGCGATGACGGAGAGGGCGACGCCAGCGAGCCACCATGGAAGCGGGGAGCGGTTCACCCGCGTATTATACGCAGGATGAGTTCGACTCCGCCCTGGCGGCTCAAGGAACTGGTCCCGGCCGAGGTGACCCGCTGCCTGGCTCGGCGGCCGACGCTGATCGTTCCCGTCGGCTCGACCGAACAGCACGGCGCGCACCTGCCGCTGGGCATCGACACGATCCTCGTCGAGCGGCTCGCCGACGACCTTTCCGCGCGCTTCGGCATCCTGCGGGCCCCGGCGGTCGAATACGCAGCCAATCGGGATCCGCACCGGCCCCGGCCCGGAAGTGCGCCGCTCGGCCGCAAGACGCTGCACCGGCTGATGAACGAGTTGATCGAGGCGTGGGAGCTCGGGAGCGGAGTCCGGGAGTTCGTGCTCGTCACCGCCGAGGGTCACGAGGCGCACCAGGAAGCGCTGAGCACACTGCTGGTGACAGAGGCCCGCGTGCAGGTCGTGGACATCTTTTCCCTCGACTTCGGGGCGCTGCTGGAGCAGCCGGGCATCCCGGCGCACGGCGGCGAGCTGGACACCTCGCTGTGCCTCCACATCGCACCGCACCTGGTCCGGATGGAGGCCGCCGAGGACACGCCGCGTGCCAGGCCGTCGCTGGCCTCGGCCGACAAGGGGGCGCGCCTGTACGAGTTCATCCTGGACCGGATCGCGGTCCGTTGCCTGCACCAGGAGTCCTGATGCGAGCTGCAACCTTGGTCCTGACCCTGACCCTCTGCGGCCTCCCGCTGGCCGCGCAGCAAGGGGACCGTGGCGTGTTCGCCATTCAGCGCGGCGGGACCCCGCTGGGCCGCGAGGAGTTCACCTTCGCACCCGGCGAGGCGGGGGCGACGGGCGGCGGCATCCTCGCCTCGCTCGCCAGGTACCCAGCGACCGCCCCGACGGTCCAGATCCAGGCGATGGTCGAGGAGAGTTCGACGGGCGCACTGGTCGCGCTGCAGATCGACACCCGGCAGGCGAGCGGGGTCAGTCGCGTGTATGGCGCGGCCCTCAAGGACAACCTGACCATCCGCCAGACCACGTCGGCGGCGGAGTCTGTGCGCGAGTACCCCCGTGCCGCCGGCATCGTCATTCTCGACGACAGCGTCTTCGCCCTCTACCAGGCCGTGGCGCGGCGGGCCACGCCGGCGGGCGCGCGGCTGCCGGTGCTCTTTCCCCGTTCCGGACGCCGCGGGCAGGTCACCGCCACCCAGTCCGACCCGACGACCGTCGAGGTCAGCGGCGCCGTCATCGGGACGCTCACCGTCGATGCCACGGGGCGCCTGATGCGCGTGGTCCTTTCCGACGGGGTCTCCGCCATCCGCCAATCGAAGTAGCCTCGCCTCGCCCGCTGAAGTCCTTGTCTGGCATTATCTTCCGCCGGGTTCGTCCCAAGCTGAAACTCGTGGAACGCCCCCCTCGTAGGGGGCGCACGACTTTCATCACCCGTTCGAAATTCACTGGGGACTTCTTCATGACGCACTGGAAGCGGCTGCTCGTGCTCGGCCTCCTCGTTCCGTCCATCGCTGCGGCCCAGGAGCCCACGACGCCGGCACCGACGGCCAGCTTGCAACCCGCGCCGACGGCCGGGCTCTCGCTGGCGGACGCCTTCAGCACGGCCCTGGCCAAGAATCCTGACTACCAGCAGTGGCTCAACAACGAGAGCCCCGCGAGCCTGGCGGTGAAGAGCTCCTACTGGACCCTGCTGCCGAGCGCCAGTGTGTCCGGTGGCTTCAACTACACCGGTTCGGGCTCCTCGAACTTCGGCGGCACCAACGTCGTCAAGACTTCCGCCTCGGTCGGCTCGAGCTACAGCATCGACCTCGGCTGGACGCTGGACGGCCGGGTCCTCAACGCCCCCGGCCAGTCGAAGGCCAACCTCCGGGCCACGCAGGAACAGATCGCGGCGGCGAGGGTGTCGCTCCGGGCGGCCGTCCAGACCCAGTACCTGACCGTGCTCCAGACGAACGCGCGCATCAACGTGATCGTCCAGCAGGTGGGGCGGAACAAGGTGTTCCTCGACCTCGCCAAGGCGCGCTACCAGGTCGGCCAGGCGACGATGCTCGACGTCAGGCAGGCGGAAGTAACCCTGGGCCAGTCCGAGGTGGATCTGCTCGTGGCGCACCAGCAGAACGCCGACGCCCGGCTCGAGCTCTTTCGGCTGATGGGGGTGTCGGCGCCGGAGGGCTTCGAGCAGGTGACTCTGACCGATTCCTTCCCGGTGGTGGAGCCCGCCTACTCGCTCGACGACCTCCTTGCCACGGCCGCGCAAGTCAACCCGAACCTGCTCGCCGCCGAAGCGTCGTCCGAGGCCACCAAGTACAACCTGAGCGCGGTGAAGAGCGAATACTTCCCGACCCTCCGGGCCGGCGCGACCTGGGCCGGGTACACACAGGAATACACCGACGAGAACTCGCTGCTCGACCAGGCGTACGGCAGCGCCTCGGCGACCGCGGCCAACTGCTCCTTCCAGAACGACGTCATCCGGGGCCTGACCTACGGTCCCGGCGGCATTCCCGGATACCCGAACGGCGGCATCATTCCCGACTGCAACGTGTACTCGGGGCTCAACCCGTCCGGTACCGCGCTGAATCCCGTGGTGTCGCAGCAAATCATCGACGCGAACAACGTCTTCCCGTGGAATTTCACCACCCAGCCGTTCCAGGTCTTCGCCGGCCTCTCGCTGCCGATCTTCAACGGCCTGCAGCGGGAAACCCGCGTGTCCGAGGCGAAGGCGCGCCGCGACGACGCCACCGAGCAGGCGCGGGCGCAGGCCCTGGCGGTGCGGACCCAGGTAACCAGCCGGTACCTTGCCATCGACGCGACGTACAAGGCGATCGCGGTGGCGGAGGCGAACCGGATCGCCGCCGCCGACCAGCTGCGCCTGGCGCAGGACCGGTACCGGCTGGGCCAGGGCACGGCGCTCGAGCTCTCCGACTCCGAGGGCGCGGTGCAGCGGGCCGAGGGCACCTACGTCGACGCCGTGTACGCATACCACAAGGCCGTGGCCGCGCTGGAAGAGGCGGTCGGGCAACCCCTTCGTCAATCCTGAGGATGACCATGTCACGTCGCACCAAGTTCGGACTCATCGCCGCGATCCTGATCGTCGTGGTCGGCGGCCTCTTCTTCCTGACCGCGGCCAACCGCAACAAGCGGGCGGTGGAAGTCCGGTTCGACACGGTCAAGGCGCAGGACCTGGTGGCCTCGGTGACGGCCAGCGGCCGGATCGAGCCGCAGACCAAGGTGGACATCAGCGCCGACATCACCGGCCGCATCACGCAGATCGCGGTCAAGGAAGGCGACTGGGTCAAGAAGGGGCAGTTCCTGCTCCAGATCGACCCGGCGCAGTACGAGGCCGCCGTCGCGCGGGCCGAGGCGATGCTCTCCTCGTCCACCGCCTCACAGGTGCAGGCCAAGGCCAACTACGACCAGGCCGAGCGCACGGCGAAGCGCGCCAAGGAGATCAGCACCAGCAGCCCGAACCTGATCTCCACCGAGGCGGTGGAGCAGGCCCAGACCTCGTTCGAGGTGGCCGCGGCCAACCTGAATGCCGCCAACGCCCAGATGGCGCAGAACCGGGCGACGCTGCAGGACGCGCGGGACCAGCTGGCCAAGACGCGCCTCATCTCCCCGCTCGACGGCCGCGTGACCCGGCTCAACGTCGAGGTCGGCGAGGTGGCCGTGCCCGGCACCTTCTCCCGCGAGACCGCGCTCCTCATGACGGTGGCCGACCTCTCCGTCATCCTGGCCAAGGTCCAGGTGGACGAGACCGACGTCGTCCGCCTCGCCCTCGGCGACTCGGTGCGCGTGACCATCGACGCCTTTCCCGACACGGCGTTCGTCGGCCGGGTGACCGAGATCAGCAACAGCGCCCAGTTGACGGCCACGGCCACGGCGGGCGGCTCGTCCGACCGCGCCGTGGACTTCGACGTCGAGATCACCCTGACGAACCCGCCGGAGGACATCCGGCCGGACCTGAGCGCGACGGCCAAGATCATCACCGACACGCGCACCCAGGTGCCGAGCGTGCCGATCATCGCGCTCACGGTCCGGCAGCACGAGGCGGTGCCCAACGAGAGCGTGCCGGCGGCGCCGGCGGCGGACTCCGCGGACTCCGCCGCGGGGAAGAAGATGCAGGACACCGAGGGCGTGTTCATCGTCCGCGGGGGCGTGGCCACCTTCACCCCGGTCAAGGTGGGCATCGCGGGCGAGGAGTTCTTCGAGGTGCTGTCCGGCGTGCAGCTGGGCGACTCGATCGTGGCCGGCACCTACCAGACGATTCGCGACCTGCAGGACAGCACCAAGGTCCGGGCCATGAAGGCCCCGACGCCCGACGCGGAAAAGAAGTGATGAGCGACCTCGTCATCGCCGTCCGCGCGCTCACGCGGGCCTACGAGATGGGCGCCGAGGTGGTCCATGCGCTGCGCGGCGTGGACCTCGAGATCCGGCGCAACGAGTACGTGGCCATCATGGGCCCCTCCGGCTCCGGGAAGTCCACGCTCATGAACATGATCGGGTGCCTCGACACGCCGTCCAGCGGGGAGTACTGGCTGAGCGGGCAGGAAGTGTCCCGGATGGGCGACGACGCCCTGGCCCGGGTGCGGAACCGGGAGATCGGGTTCGTCTTCCAGACGTTCAACCTCCTGCCCCGCGCCACGGCGCTCCACAACGTGGAACTGCCGCTGGTCTACGCGGGCACGAACGCCCGCGACCGGCGGGCGAGGGCCGAGGAGGCGCTGGCGCGGGTCGGCCTGGCCGACCGGATGCACCACCGCCCGAACGAACTCTCCGGCGGCCAGCGCCAGCGCGTCGCCATCGCGCGCGCCTTGGTCAACCGGCCCGCCATCCTCCTGGCCGACGAGCCGACCGGCAACCTCGACAGCACGACGAGCGAGGAGATCATGCGGGTCTTCGCCGCCCTGCACGCCGAGGGGCAGACGGTGGTCATGGTCACGCACGAGCCGGACATCGCAGCGCACGCGGCGCGGGTCGTGATCCTGCGCGACGGCCGGGTGGCGAGCGACGTCCTCAACCAGCCGCGGGCGGCCTGAGCCGATGCCGATCTGGGAAGCGGTCACGATGGCCCTCCGGACGATCCGGGCGCAGAAGCTGAAGAGCTTCTTCTCCCTGATCGGCGTGCTGATCGGCGTCATGTTCCTGATCGCGGTGGTCTCCATCGTGCAGGGCATGAACGTGTACATGGAGGACCAGTTCGCGAACCGGCTGATCGGGCTCAACACCTTCCAGGTCCGGCAGCGGCCGAGCATCAGCACCGGCGACGTGCCGCGCGAGGTCTGGATGGGATGGCGGCGCCGGCCCCGGATCACCTACGCCGACGCGGAATACCTGAAGGAGCGGGTGACGACGCCGGCCACCATGGCGATGTTCTGCTCCGACCGCATGGCGCTCAGCTACGACGGGAAGAAGGCCAAGGACATCGACCTGGTCGGCACCGAGGCGACCTACTTCCAGATCAAGAACTACGAGGTGGTGAACGGGCGCGCCTTCACCGCGCAGGAAGTGCGCGCGGGGCGGACCGTCGTGGTCCTGGGCGACCTGGTGGCCGAGAAGCTCTTCCCCGGGCAGGACCCGGTGGGCAAGGACGTCGTCATCGAGGGCCTGCCATACCGGATCGTCGGGGTGGTGGCCAAGCAGGGCAACCTGTTCGGCATCTCGCTGGACAAGTTCGCCGTCATGCCGTACACCGCGCCGGCGCGGCGCTACATCTGCCCGATCAACATCCTCGACGACCTGCAGATCCAGACGGCGGGCCCGACCGAGAT
>JAKLGU010000019.1 GCA_022710485.1 Gemmatimonadota bacterium
GGGAGAGAGCGAGCTCGACAAGCTCGCCAAGCGCTTTCTCACGGTCGTGCACACCATGGCGGACCCCGCGCACGAGCCGCGGGGCGCCTACTGATCCGCCGCGGACACGCGGCACTTCTTCCGGAGATACCGAGTCATGCAACGTCTGGCCATGCGGTGGCGTAGCGCGATCCTCCTGCCGTTCCTGGTGCTGGCGCTCTTCGCCGGCCGCGTTGCGGCCCAGGAGGCCGCCGCGCCCGTGGAGCACCGTCCGGGCGGCGAGGTCAACCTCCTCCTGCCCGACCTGAACCAGGGCGACTTCCTCGGCTACACCGGCCACCAGATCCTCCTGTCGGGGCTCGTCGTCTGCGTGCTCGGCCTCCTCTTCGGCCTGTTGAGTTATTCGGCGGTCAAGAAGCTGCCGGTGCACAAGGCCATGGCCGACGTCTCCGACATCATCTACGAGACCTGCAAGGCCTACATGGTCCAGCAGGGCAAGTTCCTGATGGGGCTCTGGGTCTTCGTCAGCGCGGTCATCGTCGTCTACTTCCTGCTGACCGGGCTCGGGCTGCCGAAGATCGCCATCATCCTGCTCTTCTCGCTGATCGGCATGGCGGGCAGCTACGGGGTGGCGTGGTTCGGCATCCGGATCAACACCCTGGCCAACTCGCGCACCGCCTTCGCCTCCCTCCGGGGCAAGGGCTGGCCGGTGTCCGAGATCCCGCTCCGGGCCGGCATGAGCGTCGGCATGATGCTCATCGCGGTCGAGTTGCTCTTCATGCTCGGCATCCTGCTCTTCATCCCCGCCGACGTGGCCGGTGCCTGCTTCCTCGGCTTCGCCATCGGTGAGTCGCTGGGCGCGGCGGCGCTCCGGATCGCCGGCGGGATCTTCACGAAGATCGCCGACATCGGCGCCGACCTGATGAAGGTCGTGTTCAAGATCAAGGAAGACGACGCCCGCAACCCCGGCGTCATCGCCGACTGCACCGGCGACAACGCCGGCGACTCGGTCGGCCCGACGGCCGACGGCTTCGAGACCTACGGCGTCACCGGCGTGGCGCTCATCACCTTCATCGTCCTGGCGGTGCCGGACACGGCGGTGCAGGCGAAGCTGCTGGTCTGGATCTTCCTGATGCGCGTCATGATGGTCGTGGCCTCCGGGATGTCGTACCTGGTCAGCAACGCGATTTCCAAGGCGAAGTACGCCACCGCCGCCAAGTTCGACTTCGAGCACCCTCTCACCCAGCTGGTCTGGCTCACCTCCATCGTGTCGGTCGTGCTGACCTACGTCGTGTCCTACTTCATCATCCCCGAGCTGGGCGGCAACACCTCGCTCTGGTGGCAGCTCTCCACCGTCATCACTTGCGGCACGCTGGCCGGCGCCATCATCCCGGAGCTGGTGAAGGTCTTCACCTCCACGTCCTCGCGGCACGTCCGCGAGGTGGTGAGCAGCTCCCGCGAAGGCGGCCCCTCGCTCAACATCCTGTCGGGCCTGGTGGCCGGCAACTTCTCGGCGTACTGGCTGGGCCTCGCCATCATGGGCCTGATGGCCGCCGCCTACGGCGTCAGCACGATGGGCCTGAGCGGCGGCATCATGCAGGCCCCGGCCATCTTCGCCTTCGGCCTCGTGGCCTTCGGCTTCCTCGGCATGGGGCCCGTGACCATCGCGGTGGACAGCTACGGTCCGGTCACGGACAACGCCCAGTCGGTGTATGAGCTCTCGACCATCGAGCAGATGCCCGGCATCGAGGCGGAGGTCAAGCGCGACTTCGGCTTCGCCCCCGACTTCACCGTCGCCAAGGAGCTCCTCGAGGAGAACGACGGCGCGGGGAACACCTTCAAGGCCACCGCCAAGCCGGTGCTCATCGGCACGGCGGTCGTCGGTGCCACCACGATGATCTTCTCGATCATCATGGCCCTCACGCACGGCCTGGTGAGCGGCATGGAGAACCTCTCCATCCTGCACCCGCCCTTCCTGCTCGGGCTCATCACCGGCGGCGCGGTCATCTACTGGTTCACCGGCGCCTCGATGCAGGCCGTGACCACCGGCGCCTACCGCGCGGTGGAGTTCATCAAGGCCAACATCAAGCTCGAGGGGGTCACGAAGGCCTCCGTGGAAGACAGCCGCAAGGTGGTCGAGATCTGCACCAAGTACGCGCAGAAGGGGATGCTCAACATCTTCCTCGCGGTGTTCTTCTCGACCCTCGCCTTCGCCTTCGCGGAGCCGTTCTTCTTCATCGGGTACCTGATCTCCATCGCGCTCTTCGGGCTCTATCAGGCCATCTTCATGGCCAACGCCGGCGGCGTCTGGGACAACGCGAAGAAGATCGTGGAGACGGAACTGAAGGCGAAGGGCACGCCGCTGCACGACGCCTCCATCGTCGGCGACACGGTGGGCGATCCCTTCAAGGACACCTCGTCCGTGGCGCTCAACCCGGTCATCAAGTTCACCACCCTCTTCGGCCTCCTCGCCGTCGAGCTCGGCGTGTACCTGACTGCGGGGCAGGGGAGCCTCCTGCCGCACGTGATGGCCGTCGTCTTCTTCCTCGTCAGCGTGGTGTTCGTGTACCGGTCGTTCTACGGCATGCGGATCGAGTCGAAGTAACCGGCCGACATGACGACCACCGCCGCCTCCGCTGCGACGCCGGCTGCGCCTCCCCACGGGCTCAGCCGGGCGCAGTTGCACGAGCTGTACTACTACATGCGCCTGACCCGCTCGCTCGAGGAGCGGCTGGTCAACCTCTACCGCCAGACCAAGGTCATCGGCGGGCTCTTCCGGTCGCTGGGTCAGGAAGCCGACAGCGTCGGCAGCGCCTACGCCCTCGACCGCACCAGGGGCGACTTCCTCTCCCCCTTGATCCGCAACCTCGGCTCGATGCTGGTGCAGGGCGCCCAGCCGCTGGAGATCCTGCGGCAGTACATGGCCAAGGCCGAGAGCCCCACCCGGGGCCGCGAGCTCAACATCCACTACGGCGACCTCGACCGGGGCTTCATCGGGCAGATTTCCCACCTGGGCGACATGGTGCCCGTCATGGCCGGGGTCGCGCTCTCGTTCAAGATGCGGAAGCAGCCGCGCGTCGGGCTGGTGTACGTCGGCGACGGCGCCATGAGCACCGGCGCCTTTCACGAGGGAATCAACTTCGCCGCGGTGCAGCGCCTGCCGATGGTCATCGTCTGCGAGAACAACGGCTACTCCTTCAGCACGCCGATGCGGAAGCAGACGGCGGTGGCGCAGCTCGTGGACAAGGCGGCGGCGTACGGCATTCCGGGCGTCCGGGCCGACGGCAACGACGTGCTGGCGGTGTACGGCGCAACGAAGCCGGCGGTGGAGCTGGCCCGGAACGGCGGCGGCTGCACCCTGATCGAGCTGGTCACTTACCGGCGGAAGGGGCATGCGGAGCACGACAATCAGTCGTACGTGCCGGCCGGGGAAATCGAGGCGTGGGAGGCCAAGGACCCGATCGACCGCTGCATCCGCGACTTCACCGCGGCGGGGTGGGCCACCGCCGGGGAACTGGCGGACATCGACGCGCGCATCGCGTCGCTGCTGGACGAGGCGGTCGGCGCGTGCGAGAACGAGCCGATGCCCGAGGCGATGAGCGCGCTCGACGGTGTGCTGGCCGACCCGGCCCGCACCGAGCTCGAATGGTACCGGAGGATCGATGGCTGAAGTGACGTACCTCGAGGCGATCCGCCAGGGGATGCAGGAGGAGATGCGCCGCGACGAGAACGTCTTCATCCTCGGCGAGGACATCGGCGCCTACGGCGGGGCCTTCAAGGTGACCGAGGGGTTCCTGGCGGAGTTCGGCGAGCGGCGCGTCATCGACACGCCGATCGCGGAGGCGGCCATCGTGGGCGCCGCCGCGGGCGCCGCCCACATGGGGCTCCGGCCGGTGGCGGAGATGCAGTTCATCGATTTCATCTCCTGCGCCTACGACATGCTGACCAACTACGTGGCCACGGCACGGTACCGGGCCGGCCTGCCGACGCCGATGGTGGTGCGGGGTCCGTCGGGCGGGTACGTCCGCGGGGGCCCCTTCCACAGCCAGAACCCGGAAGCGGCGTTCCTCCACACGCCGGGCCTCAAGATCGTCTGCCCCGCCACCGCGCGGGACGCCAAGGGGCTCATCAAGAGCGCCATCCGCGACGACGACCCGGTGCTGTATTTTGAGCACAAGTACCTCTACCGCCGGATCAAGGAGCACCTGCCCGAGGGCGAGGAGATCCTCACCCCGATCGGGAAGGCCCGGGTGGCGCGCGAGGGGAAGGACCTGACCATCGTCACCTGGTCCGCCATGGTGTACAAGGCGCTCGAGGCGGCGGAACGGCTCGAGAAGGAAGACGGGTTGCAGGTCGAGGTGCTGGACCTGCGCACGCTGCTGCCGATGGACGACGAGGCGATCATGACCTCGGTCCGGAAGACCAACCGCGTGCTGATCGCGCACGAGGACACGCGGACCGGCGGGGTGGCCGGGGAAATCACCGCGCGGATCAACGACCAGGCGTTCGAGTGGCTCGACGCGCCGGTCCGGCGTGTCACGGCGCACGACGTGCCGCTGCCCTACGCGCCGACGCTGGAAGACTTCGTGCTGCCGCAGACGGACGACCTCGTCGTCGCCGCCCGCTGGCTGGCCGCCTACTAGGAATTCGGAGAGGTTCGCATGGCCAAGGTCGACGTGATCATGCCCCAGATGGGCGAGTCCATCGCCGAGGGGACGCTGTCGCGGTGGATGAAGAAGGTGGGCGACGCCGTCAAGCGCGACGAGCCGATCTTCGAGATCTCCACCGACAAGGTGGACGCGGAGATCCCGGCGCCGCAGGCCGGCGTCCTCGTCGAGATCCTGGTCCAGGAAGGGCAGACCGTCGCGGTCCAGACGGTCGTGGCGCGGCTCGAGACCGACGCCAGTGCCGCGGCTGCAGCCCCGGCGCCGGCCCCGGCTGCGCCGGCGCCCGCTCCGGCTCCGGCGGCGGTGCCGACTCCGGCTCCCGCGGCACCGAAGCCGGCAGCTGCGGCGCCCGTCCCTGCTTCCCCGGTGACAGCGTCCCCGCCTCCGGCGCCCACCGGGCCGGAAACGGCGGAGGAACGGCTGCGCCGGAAGAGCACGCCGCTGGTCCGCAAGATCGCCGCGGAGCACAACCTCGACATCAGTGCGATTTCAGGCAGTGGTCTTGCCGGCCGCGTGACCAAGAGCGATGTGCTCTCGTACCTTGAATCCGCGCCGACTCCCCCCCTGCCCAGCAGCCCCGCCGCCCCGCCGGCAGGCCCTGCTGCCTCGACTGGCCGCGGCGCGAGCCGACTCATCGAAGTCCCCGCGCCCGTCGTCGAACCGTGGGAAGGCGATCGCGTCGAGCCGTGGAGCAAGATCCGGAAGCTCACCGCCGACCACATGATCATGTCGCGCCGGGTGTCGGCGCACGTGAACAGCCTCTTCGAGGTGGACTTCACCCGCGTGGCGCAGGTGCGCGCCGCCCGCAAGAAGGAGTACGCCGAGCGCGGCGTGAACCTCACCTTCCTCGCCTTCATCGTGAAGGCGGTGGCCGACACCATCCGGAAGCACCCGGTCGTCAACTCCGCCGTCATGGGCGACGCCACCGTGTTCCGCCGCGACATCAACATCGGCATCGCCGTGGCGCTCGACTGGGGCCTCATTGTCCCGGTCATTAAGCGAGCCGACGAGCTCTCCCTCCTGGGCGTGGCGCGGGCCATCAACGACCTCGGCGAGCGCGCCCGGGCCAAGAAGCTCACCCCCGACGAAGTGCAGCGAGGGACGTTCACCATCACGAACCCCGGCGGCTTCGGCTCGTTCGCCGGCACGCCGATCATCAACCAGCCCCAGGTCGCCATCCTCGGCATCGGGTCCATCGAGAAGCGCCCGCACGTGGTGACGCTGCCCGACGGCACCGACACCCTGGCCATCCGGACCAAGGGGATGTTCACCATGGCCTACGACCACCGGATCGTGGACGGCGCCGACGCGGACCGCTTCCTCGCCGACCTCAAGGCCATGCTCCAGTCGTTCCCCGACACCGCGGCCTGAGCGGTGCCGCGGGCCCTCGCCGTCGGCCGGGTGCAGGTGCCCCCCGCGCGGGAGTCCGAGTATCTCGCCGCCGCCGGCCGGCTCGCGGCGGCGCTCCGGGTGCGGGGGCAGCACCTGTGGGTCTTCCGGCACCCGGACCAGCCGGGAGTCTTCCTGGAGTTCCGGGAGTCGGCCAGCGACGTGGCGCATTCCGCGGTGGCCCCGACGGACGCGGAGGAGCGACTCATCCGCGCCCTCCGCGCGCTGGGGTCGTACGCGCCGGGGGCGGACGACCTGTGGCTCGAGGTTTCTTTGACGGAGGGCCGCACCTTCGTCGACGGTTCAGAGTGAGGTTGGCATGCCGACGCGCACCATCGACGTACACGGCACGACCTGGAAGGTGACACCCACCGGGCACGTCACCCAGTTCGTGCGCGACGAATTCACCATGCTCTTCACCAAGGGGACCGGCCCCGACCGGGTCGAGCGGGTGGCCAAGTACGCCCCGCTGGGCGCGCGGAGCCGCGAGCTGTCGCTCGCCGAGCTCACCGACGCCCAGCTGCACGAACTCTTCGCCCGGTCGCAGCCCTCCTGGACCTCGCCCGAGACGGGGTACCGCCGCTGACGCCCCCTCGTTTCATCGACCTGCACATGCACTCCACCGCGTCTGACGGGTCCCTCTCGCCGTCAGCCGTGGTGGCCAGCGCCAGGTCCGCCGACCTCGTCGCGATCGCGCTGACCGACCACGATTCGGTCGCCGGCATCGCCGAGGCGGTCACGGCGGGTGAGGCGGCGGGCGTGCGCGTCATCGCCGGCTGCGAGTTTTCCGTGGCGGCGCCGTGGGGCGAGATGCACGTCCTCGGGTACTTCCTCCCCGTCGGCGACGATAGGGTGGAGGCCTTCCTCGACCGCTGCCGGGCCGACCGGCTCCGCCGCGCCGAGGTGATGTGCGGACGGCTGCAAGAGCTCGGCCTGCCGGTGTCGTTCGAGTCGGTGCTCGAGGAGGCGGCCGGCGGGGCGGTGGGCCGTCCCCACGTGGCCCGCGCGGTGGTACGGGCGGGCGGGGCGACCGACGTCAACGCGGCGTTCGACCTCTACCTCGGCCGCAACAAGCCGGCCTACGCCGACAAGGTGCTGCCGAGCTTCGCCGAAGTGGCGGACCTGGTGCACGCGGCGGGCGGAGTGGTCTCGGCGGCGCACCTCCGGGACCGCGCGACCCGCCCCTACCTGGCGCGCCTCAAGCAGGAAGGGCTGGACGCGGTCGAGGTCCGGCACCCGCGGCATGCCCCCGAGACGCGTTCGAGGATCGCCGGCATCGCCAGCGCACTCGACCTGGCGCGCACCGGCGGAAGCGACTGGCACGGCGACATCGGGCCCGGCGAGGAGCACGGATCTCTCGGCTCGCAGACGGTGCCCGAAGACTGGCTTGAGCGCCTCGAGGCGCGCCGCCCCACGCCGAAGTGACGGATATGACTGATCAGCGAAGGTTCGACGGCAAGGTGGTGCTGGTCACCGGGGTCGCGCGGGTCGGGCAGATCGGCCACGCCGTGGCGCTGGCGTTCGGCCGCGCCGGCGCCAAGCTGGTGCTCTGCGACCGGAACGCGGTCGAGGCGGCGGCGCGCGCCCGGGAGTTCGCCGCCGAGGGGATCGACGCTCGGCCGACGGCGGGAGACCTGACGGAGCCGGACATCGCCCGGCTGGCGGTCGAAACGGCCATCCGGCATTTCGGCCGGCTGGATGTCGTCGTGAACGTGGCCGGGGGGCTCACCACCTTCGGGCCGATCGCCGGCACCAGCGTGGCGGACTTCGACCGCGAAATCGCCATCAACCTCAAGACGGCGTTCCTGGTGTCGCAGGCGGCGGTGCCGGCGCTGGCGGAAACGCGCGGCGTCATCGTCAACTTCGCGTCGGTGGCCTTCTTCCGGCCGCAGGACCAGATGGCGGTCTATGCCGCGGCCAAGGCGGGCGTCGCTGCCTTCACGCAGAGCCTCGCGCTCGAGCTGCGGGACCGTGGCGTGCGGGTCAACGCGGTGGCGCCGGGCATGGTCCGCACCGGCGACAATGTCTCCTCCGTCAGCGGGGCCAAGGTCCGCTGGGTGGAGATGAGGCAAATCACGGATGGAGTCCTTTTCCTCGCGAGCGACGCGGCCGACGCCATCACCGGGCACGTCCTCCCCATCACCAACGGCGCGGCGTAGGGGCACGCCGTGGCGTGCCCCTACAACGCGCCGATAGCGGTCCACGAATTCATCGTTGTCGGCGGCGGCTGCTACGGGACGTTTTACGTCCGACAGCTCGAGCGCGCCCGCGCCCGCGGAGTTCTGACGTACGATCGTGTCCTCGTTGTTGATCGGGATCCCGCCTGCCAGCTGACGCGCGATCTGCCGCCGAGTGAACACCGCGAGCTGGTGGTGCAGGATTGGGATGCGTTCTTCGACGAGTATCTCGCTCCCGCCCCGCTGCCCCGCGGCCCCGCTGCCCCGCCTCCTCCTCACCCCCTGTCCCCCTCTCCGGCAAGCGGAGAGGGGCGACGCCCGTCATACATCGTTCCCTCGCCGCTGATGCCGCATCTGATGTTCAACTGGCTGATGCGTCGTGCGCAGTCGTTGTGGCCAGGGAGGGAATTGGCGCAACAACCCCTCACCGATGCCTTTGGCACGCCCTACGACACCCTCGCGCCGGACGGCACGCGGTACGTTTCCTGGGCCGACTGGCTCTGCCCCACGCACTGCATCGAGCCGGCCACCTGCCCGGTCATCCGCGCGCCGCGGACGTGGGAGATGAGCGAGACGGCCCACGCGGTCGTGGAGCGGCTCTCGAGGACGGAGGAGGTGTACGGACCCGCGCTGTTCGTGACGCGGCACCTGACCGACGGGGTGGGGGCGTTTGCGGTGAGTGACGCAGTGGCGGCGGAACGGATGTTGAGGGAGGCGGGAGCGAGCGGACGTCCGTCCTCGTTGCTCATCGGGACGGTGTCGGCCTGTCATGGGGCGCTGGGGCTGCTCGGGTTGGGGTAGGTCGGTTTCGCCGGGTCGTGGCGAGGGCCGTCGCCACGCGATATACTTTCACGTTCCGAATCACGCTCCCCTCATCTGCTGCGGCGGGACGCTATGGACATCCAGTGGTGGCACTGGCTCGTGGTTGGTCTATTCCTCGTCGTAGTCGAGTTGGCCGCGGCCGGGGGATTCTACGTCATCTTCTTCGGGATCGCGGCCATCCTGGTCGGCCTGCTCGCGAGCGTGGGTGCCGCGGGTGGGATTGGCGTCCAGCTGCTGCTCTTCTCGGTCCTCTCCGTCGCCTCGCTCCTGCTCTTTCGGGAGAGGCTGGTCAAGCGCTTCCAGGGAGACCCGCAGGCACCGCAGATCGACCAGCTGGTGGGGGAGATGGCGCTTGTGACGGATGACCTGGCACCCGGCGGCATCGGCAAGGTCGAACTGCGGGGCACCAGCTGGTCGGCCCGCACCAGCACGGGGGTACTTCTCGCACGCGGTACCCGCTGTCGCGTGACGCGCGTGGATGGCCTCACCCTTTTCGTCGAGCCCGAAGGAGCCACTCAATGAGCCCGATCGTGATCGTCGCGCTGTTCCTTGGGTTCGTCATCGTGCTGACCATCGCGAAGACGGCGGTGGTCGTGCCGCAGCAGAGCGCCTTCGTCGTGGAGCGCCTGGGCCGCTTCTCCGGCGTGCTCCAGGCGGGGTTTCACGTGCTGATTCCCTTCGTCGACGTGATCCGCTACCGCCATTCCCTCAAGGAAGGGGCATGGGACATTCCGGAGCAGGTGTGCATCACCCGGGACAACGTACAGGTGGGGGTGGACGGCGTCCTGTACATGAAGGTGCTCAACGCCGAGCGGGCCTCCTATGGCATCGTTGACTTCGCGTTTGCCATCACCCAGTTGGCCCAGACGACGCTCCGCAGCGAAATCGGCAAGATCGACCTCGACAAGACGTTCGAGGAGCGGATGAACATCAATGGCGCGGTGGTGGCGGAGCTGGACAAGGCCTCCGAGCCGTGGGGCGTGAAGGTGCTCCGGTACGAGATCAAGAACATCACGCCGCCGCACGACATCCTCGCCGCAATGGAGAAGCAGATGCGCGCCGAGCGGGAAAAGCGCGCGGTCATCCTGACGTCGGAAGGCCAGCGGGACGCGGCCATCAACGTCGCCGAAGGCAACAAGCAGCAGGTGATCAAGGCGTCGGAGGCGAACCGGCAGCAGCAGATCAACGAAGCCGAGGGCGAGGCGTCAGCCATCCTGGCGGTCGCGACGGCGACGGCGGAGGGCATTCGGATGGTGGCCCAGGCGATCCACCAGCCTGGCGGTGTGGAGGCGACGCAACTTCGGGTGGCCGAGAACTACATCGTGCAGTTCGGCGCCCTGGCGCAGAAGACCAACACGATGATCCTGCCGGCCAATGTGGCCGACGTGGCGTCGATGGTGGCCACGGCCATGAAGGTGTTCAAGCAGGCCTAGGCGCTCCCTCCCGGAGAGGGAACGCCAGCCGAGGGTCGGTTACGGAGTGGCAGGCGGTGCCGAATTCCAAATCCCCGCGGTCGAGTACCACTTCCCGTCCGCGCCGCGCTTGAGCAACTCGATGTAGCGACCCCGCTCCTGGATCGGCTCGCCGTTCGGGCCGTTCATCGTCAGGACGAAGGTTCCGATCTCGTACCCGATGTCCCCCGAGCTCTCCGCCTTGATGGTCTCGACGGACGCATCGCGCACGCCCCCCTGCTCGATCCCGGCCTTCCAGTACGCCTCGATGGCGGCCCGGCCCTGCACCATCGCCTCGCCCGGGGGAATGACCACCGCGTCTTCGGTGTAGTACGACGCCGCCAGCGCGGCGTCCTTGGCGTTGAGCGCGGCGGCGAAGTCGCGATTCATCTGCCCGAGCTCCTCGACAGTGGCGGACGCCGGGGCAGTCTTGGCTACCTCGGCGCGGGAGCACGCAGCGAGGAGGAGCACGGCGCCGAGCAGGGTCGCGGATCGCATGGACGGCCTTTCTGGTGAGGATGGAGGTGCGGTGGAGCGGGCGATAAGCGCTCCTCGCGAGCGGGCTGCATGGTGTGCCAGGCGGCACACCTACTCGGCCCGATAGATCGTCTTCCCTTCCTTGATCGTCTCGAGGACCCTGATCTCCTTGAGGGTCATCGGGTCCACCGTGAGCGGGTTCCGGTCGAGGATCACGAGATCCGCCAGCTTGCCTGGTTCCAGCGAGCCCTTCGACGCCTCCTCGCCGTACTGGTACGCCACGTTGATGGTGATCGCCTTGAGCGCTTCCAGCGGTGTGATGCGCTGCTCCGGCCCGACGACCACGCCGCCCCGCGACAGCCGGTTGACCGCCGTCCAGACCTCGAACATCTGATCCAGCGGCGTGACCACGAAATCGGTGTGGTTGGTGGGCCGCAGCCCGAGGTCGATGGCGGTCCGCATCGGGCTGAGGAAGAACGTGGACGCCTGGCCGCGGTTCAGGAGGTGTGTGTCGGCGAAGTAATACGCGTGCTCGGTGAAGAACGACGGGGTCATCCGGTATGTGACGTACTTGTCCAGCTGGTCGGGCCGCACCATTTGCGAGTGAATGATCGTGACGTGGCGCTGCCTTGTGAGATCGTCGGCAGCGGCGTACTCGTGCGCCCGCAAGGCCATGTCGATGGCGCCGTCGCCGTTGGCGTGCATGTTGAGGGGCAGGCCCAGGTCGTAGACCCGCTTCACGAACGACTGCACGTAGGGCTCGGGAAAGGTGGGCTCTCCCTTCCAGCCCGGCTCCCCGCCCGGGCCGCCGGTCAGGTACGGCGTCGTGAAATAGGCGGTCTTCCCCTGGACCGAGCCGTCCAGCGTGATCTTGGCGCCGCCGAGCTTCAGTCGGTTGACGTACTGGCCCCAGGTGCCGATCGGGTTCCGCGCGAGCACCGTGTCGAAGTCGGTGACGAACGGAAAGGCGACGATATCGATGATGTTGGCGCCACTCGTGGCGACTCGCTGCATCAGTTCGAGGTCGGACAGGTGGGTGGCGCCTTCTTGCGCCGTGGTGATGCCGGCCGCGGCGTACAGCAGCTGCCCGGCGCGACTCCACTCCAGTTCCTGCTCGGCGGTGGGCTTAGGCAGGGCGGCGAAAATGGGGAGGTACGCCGTTTCCATCAGCAGCCCCGACGGCTCGTTGGTGCCGGCCTTCCGCAAGATGATGCCGCCCGGTGGCGTTCGGGTGGCGGCGGAAACGCCGAATTGCTTCATGGCCGCCGAATTGAGGACGGCGCCGTGCATCGACACGTGCCCCACGAGCACCGGGTTGTCCGGGAAGTCCCGATCGAGGTCGTCGCGGGTCAGGCCGACGCCATTCGGCATCGCGTTGTCGTCGTAACCGTACGCCTGGATCAGTTCACCCTTCGGGACCCGGTGGTCGTCCCGGAACGTCCTGAGCTCCGCGACGATGGCGGGGATGTCCTTTCCCGGACCGGCGGGCGGCGGGAAGACGTTGACCTGGTTCGCCACGCTGATCGCGCTGATGTAGTGGCTGTGGGGGTCGAGGAACCCGGGCAACAGCGTGTGGCCCGCCAGGTCCACGACAGTCGTGGCCCGCCCCTTGTGGGTACGCTCGATCTGCGCGAGGGTGCCCACGGCCAGGATCCTGCCGTCCTTGACGGCAAGCGCTTCCGCCGACGGCTGGGAGTCGCTCACAGTGATGATGTCGCCGCCCGCATAGATCGTATCGGCGGTCAGGGCCGGCGAGGGTGCCGAGCATCCGGTGACGAGTGCCGCGCTTGCCGCGAGCACCAGGGCGAGGATCGGCCTGACGGTCATGCTGAAATTCTCGGTAACGGGGGATCTGAATCAGGCCGGAAAAGACTCCCGCCTGCTACATGGGCGCGATCAGGCCCGCCGGAGCCGGCGGAACGGGAGGGATCCTCATCGCGAAGTACCTCATCTCAAAATGCTACGCCCCGCTGCCAAATCCGCAACTGCCTCGCTTTTGGCGGGCCGCCTCCGCTGGTCGCCGATCGGATGCACCTCTCCTGCTCGGGAACCCCCGACTGTTCTATATTTGATGCCGGGCGGCTTCCCCGCTTCCCGGCGTCCCCGCTTCCCCGCCCATCAGCGGCCGATTGCGGACAACCTCTGACTTGGGCTTCACATGTCCCGCTCCGCCCACGACCTGATCATCATCGGTGCCGGCCCCGCCGGCCTCTGCGCCGGCATGTACGCCGGCCGCGGCATGCTGGACGCCGTCGTCCTCGAGCGCGGTGTGCCAGGGGGCGAACTCCTCAACACCGACCTCATCGAGGACTACCCCGGCTTCGCCTCCGTCAAGGGCCACGAACTGGCCCGCCTGATGGCCGAGCACGCCCAGAAGTTCGGCGCCGACATCCGGCAGGAGAATGTGGAGACCGTGGCCAGGCGCGAGGACGGGATTTTCGAGGTGGCCTGCAGCTCGGGAGCGACGTACGAGGCCCCGACCGTGATCCTGACCGCCGGCGGCACCCCGACCAAGCTCGGCGTGCCCGGGGAACTCGAATACGCGGGGCAGGGGGTCTCGTACTGCGCCGTGTGCGACGGAGCCTTCTTCAAGGGACAGACCATCGCCGTGGTGGGCGGCGGTGACGCCGCGGTCGAGGAGGCGGCGTACCTCACGCGCTATGCCGAAAAAGTGTACGTGATCCACCGGCGCGAGGAGTTCCGCGCGTCAAAGCTCCTGCAGGACCGGCTCTTCGCCAACCCGAAGATCGAGGTGATCTGGAACAAGGTGGTCACCGAGATGACCGGTGGGCCCGGCGGGCTTCAGGGGCTCGGCCTCAAGGACACCGTCACGGGCGCCACGTCCACCCTGCCGGTCACCGGCTGCTTCGTCTTCGTCGGATTCAAGCCCAACACCGGGCTCGTCACCCAGCACTTTGCCCACGACCCGGCGGGCTACATGATCACCGACGACCGGATGATGACTTCCATCCCGGGCCTCTTCGCAGCCGGCGACGTGCGCGTCCAGCTCACCCGCCAGGTGACCACCGCCGTGGGCGATGCCACCACCGCCGCCATCGCCGTCGAGAAGTTCCTGACCGAACGGAAGGCCGCCGCCGTTGCCTGAGCCGATCGTCGTCTCCATCCCCAACGGGCAGTTCATGCAGAACTGCTACCTTGTGGCCGACCCGGCCACCGGGGCGGCGGCGATGATCGATCCCGGGGAGGAGAGCGGACGGATCATGGCGGAGGTAGAGCGCAGAGGCTGGAAGCTGGGCGCGATCTGGCTCACGCACGCGCACATCGATCACATCCTGGGCGTCGGGGACGTGGTGCGCCGGACTCCGGTGCCGATCTGGCTGCACCCCCTCGATCGTCCTCTGTACGACAATTTGTCCAATCAGGCGGCGATGTTCGGATTGCGAGCCCCGCCGGCACCCCCGCCGACTGACGAGATCCGTCCCGGCGAGCCACTGACGGTCGGCGCCATCCAGTTCGAGGTGCGCCACGTGCCGGGGCACTCGCCGGGCAGCGTGGCGCTCGTGGGCCACGGCAGGGTCTTCGGCGGCGACGTCCTCTTCAGCGGCTCCGTTGGGCGCACCGACCTGCCGGGCGGCGACACCGCCACGCTGCTCGCCTCCATCGAGCGCGAGTTCCTGACCCTGCCCGACACCACGATCGTCCACAGCGGCCACGGGCCCGACACCACTATCGGCGTCGAGCGGAACACCAATCCGTTCCTCACCGGGGCCTACCGCCTTGAGTAGCGAAAGTGACGTCCCCCCTCTCCACATGGTGGAGAGGGGGACAGGGGGTGAGGTGGAACAGCGGGGCGGCGGGGCCGCCGGGCGGGGAGGCAGCTGCAACCGCTGCGGCTTCGAGGTCCGGCCCCGCGCCTGGGGCTGCAAGAATCCCTGCCCCAACTGCGGCACCGTCTATCCCCTGGGCGACTGCTCCGACTGAATCGATGCCGACCGTCTCCGCTACGCGCACCTACCTCCAGCAACTCGACCCGACCGAGCTCCGGGCCCCGGCCCGGAGCCCCGTCGGCGCCCGCGTCGAGCCGGTGCACGATTGCCCGCCGGCGCTATTCCGGTGGCTCTACGCGACGGTGGGCGGTCCCTGGCACTGGTTGGAGCGGCGGGAGTGGAGCGACGATACGATTCGCGAGCACCTCGGCCAGTCGACGGTGTTCCTGCGGGTGCTTTACGCCGATGGCGCGCCTGCCGGGTACTACGAACTCAACCGGCATACCGACGGCTCCATCGAGGTGGCGCACATCGGGCTCGTTCCAGACCGGATCGGGCAGGGGCTCGGTGGGTTCCTGGTGTCCGAGGCGGTGCGGGACGCGTGGGCCCTGGGCGCCACGCGGGTCTGGCTGCATACCTGCACCCTCGACGGCGAGGCGGCGCTCCCCAACTACCTGCGCCGTGGATT
This sequence comes from Gemmatimonadota bacterium, assembly GCA_022710485.1. GTDB lineage: Bacteria > Gemmatimonadota > Gemmatimonadetes > Gemmatimonadales > GWC2-71-9 > SPDF01. Next base: position 15,379 of record JAKLGU010000019.1, read on the forward strand.
CGTGGCGTACAAGACCGAGGAGTACCAAGTGGAGCTGCCGGCGGGCGCCGCCGGCTGAGTCCTCACCCCCTCGACATTCCCACCAGCATCACGCTCCGCTCGAGGGCGCGCACCACTCCGTGCGGCACCCCTGCCGGCGCCCACACCAGCGTCCCGGCGCCCGCGTCGAGTTCCTCCTCGCCGACACGCATCCTCGCCTTTCCCTCCAGCACGAGGTAAAATTTATCCGCGCCGTCGTGGGCGTGGACCGCCTGCGACTGCCCCGGCTCGAAGCAGTTGAGACCCGCGAAGAGGTGCGCGCCCCGCGCCAGGTCGGCCTTGGTGAACTTTCCCTCGGCAAAGGACGCATGCTTGGCGACGGTCGTGAAGTATTCGCTCATCGGCTCCCCTCGGACTCGCCCGTGAATCGATTCCCGATCACCCGGTAGACTGACATGACGACTCGCATCGAAAAAGATCCCCTCGGCGAGAAGGCCGTCCCCGCCGACGCGCTCTACGGCATCCAGACGCTGCGTGCCGTCGAAAACTACCCGATCTCCGGCCTCCGGCCCCTGCCCGCCTTCGTGGACGCGGTGATCCAGATCAAGAAGGCCGCCGCCCTGACCCACAAGGAAACCGGTCGGCTGGAGGCGAAGTTGGCGGACGCCATCGCCGCCGCGGCCACCGAAGTGCTGGCCGGCCACCACCGCGACCAGTTCGTCGTGGACGTCTACCAGGCCGGCGCCGGCACCAGCCACAACATGAACTGCAACGAGGTGCTCGCCAACCGGGGCAACGAACTGCTCGGCGGCGCGCGCGGCAGCTACGCGCCGGTGCACCCGAACGACCACGTCAACATGGCGCAGAGCACCAACGACGTCATCCCCACCGCCATGCGCCTCGCCACCCTCGCCACCCTGCCGCCCCTCCTGGACTCGATGGACCGCCTGGCCAAGGCCTTCCTGTCCAAGGGCGGCGAGTTCGACCCGATCATCAAATCGGGCCGCACCCACCTGCAGGATGCCACCCCGATCCGGCTCGGCCAGGAATTCTCGGCCTACGGCCACACCGTGGCCCGCCATCGGGCCAAGCTGGCGGAGGCGGCCCGATGGGTCCGCGCGCTCGGCATCGGCGGCACCGCCGTGGGCACCGGCATCAACGCCGAGCCCCAGTATCCCGCCCTGATGGTCAAGCACCTCCGCGACATCACCGGCCTCGAGCTCGAGGTCGGTGAGGACCGGGTGCAGCTCATGCAGTCCATGGGCGACATCGCGAGCTTCAGCGGCGCGCTCCGCGCCTGGGTGCTCGACCTCAACAAGATCGCCAACGACATTCGGCTCCTCGCGTCGGGCCCCCGCACCGGGCTCGCGGAAATCGGGCTCCCCGCGGTCCAGCCGGGTTCGAGCATCATGCCGGGCAAGGTCAATCCGTCCATCGCCGAGATGGTCAACCAGGTCTGTTACCAGGCGCTGGGGCTCGACGTTACGGTGGCGATGGCCGCCGAGGCGGGGCAGCTCGAACTCAACGTCATGATGCCGGTCATGACGCACAACATCGTCTTCGCCCTGATGATCGTCGGCAATGCGACCCGCGTCTTTGCGGAGCGCTGCGTCGAGGGAATTACCGCCGACGCTGCGCAGTGCGCCTACTGGCTGGAGCGCAGCCCGGCTCTGGTGACCGCGCTGGCCCCGAAGATCGGGTACGCCGAGTCGGCCAAGCTTGCGAAGGAGGCGATTGCCACCGGGCTGACCGTCAAGCAGCTCGTCACGGAGCGGGGCATCCTGAAGGGAAGGGAACTCGAGGAGATCCTCGACCTCCGCGCCATGACCGAGCTCGGCGTGCCCGGCGGGAAGGGCCTGCCCGGCGGCGGGTGACCTCCCGGGGGAGCGCGGTTGAATTCCCACCCCCGCGCTCCCATATTCAACCCATGCGAGTCACAACCTGGACGGAATACAGCCTCATCATCTCGCTGCATCTGGCGCGGCGGGGCGGTGAACGGCCCGTGGCGGCGCGGGACATCTCCGAGTCCGAGCGCCTCCCCGGCGACTACGTCGAGCAGATCCTCCTCCGGCTCCGGCGCGCCGGCCTCGTCGAGAGCGTCCGCGGCGCCCGCGGCGGTTACTTCCTGGCCAGGGCCCCCGAAACGATCTCCGTCCACGACGTGATGGCCGCCTGCGATCACCAGATCTTCGAAATCAACTGCGACACGCACCAGGTGGACGACGAACGCTGCGGCAACGGCGCCCAGTGCAGCATCCGTCCGGTCTGGCGCGCGCTCCGCAACCGGGTGGACGACCTCCTCAAGGGCGTCAGCCTGGCCGACCTCATGCAGGAAGAGTCCCGGGTTCAGGCACTCGTCGGGATCGCCGCGGCATCCTGAGCGCCGCGGGCGCCGCCCATGGCTGAGCACACCCACCCCGAGCTGCCCCCGCTCTCCCCGGCGGAGTTCCAGCGGTACTCCCGACACCTCATCCTTCCGCACATCGGCGAGGCCGGCCAGCGCCGGCTGAAGCAGTCGCGCGTCCTGGTGGTCGGGGCGGGGGGGCTCGGCTCGCCGGCGGCGCTCTACCTCGCCGCCGCGGGCGTCGGAACGATCGGCCTGGTGGACGCCGACGTGGTGGATGTCAGCAACCTCCAGCGCCAGGTGCTTCACGGCACCTCCACCCTCGGCGTCCCGAAGCTCGAGTCCGCCCGGGCGCGCCTTCTCGATCTCAATCCCCAAGTGACGGTCGAGTCGTTTCCGGAGCGGCTCACCGCCGCCAATGCCCTGCGCATCTTCAAGGGCTTCGAGGTCGTGCTCGACGGAAGCGACAACTTCCCCACGCGCTACCTCGTCAACGACGCCGCCTTCCTCACCGGCATCCCCGATGTGTACGGCGCCATCTTCCAGTTCGAAGGCCAGGCCTCGGTCTTCGCCGCGCCCGGCGGGCCCTGCTACCGGTGCCTGTACGCCGAGCCGCCGCCCCCCGGCATGGTGCCGGGGTGCGCGGAGGCGGGAGTGCTCGGTGCCCTGCCGGGCGTCATCGGGAGCATCCAGGCCATGGAGGCCATCAAGCTGCTGCTCGGCATCGGCGAGCCGCTCGTCGGGCGACTCCTCCTCTTCGATGCGCTCGGGATGCAGTTCCGCGAACTCGCCCTGCAGCGCGATCCCGCCTGTCCGCTCTGTGGAGGCTCGCCGACCGTGCGCGAGCTGATCGACTACGACGCCTTCTGCGGCGTCGGCGAGTCGGTGGCGCCCGCCGGCCTCGAGGTGACCCCCGCCGAGCTGCAGCGCGAATTGTCCGCGGGCCGGCCGGTGGTGTTGGTGGATGTGCGGGAGACGCCGGAATGGGAACTGGTCCGGCTCGAGGGCGCGCGGCTGGCGCCGCTCTCCCGGCTGCCTGGCCTGGCGAACGCACTCGACCCGTCCGCCGACATCGTGGCGTACTGCCACCACGGCGTGCGCTCGCTGCAGGCGGCCGCGTTCCTCCGCTCCGTCGGGTTTCCCCGCGTGCGGAGCCTCGCCGGCGGCATCGACCGGTGGGCCCGGGAGATTGATCGGGAGATGGTGCGGTACTGAGGAGGGAAGAGTGCCGAAGGGGGGACTCGAACCCCCACGGGCTTGCGCCCACTGCGCCCTGAACGCAGCGCGTCTACCAATTCCACCACTTCGGCGTGGGCGGCAAAGGTAGCGGAACGCCCTCCTCGCAG
>JAKLGU010000002.1 GCA_022710485.1 Gemmatimonadota bacterium
CATCGAGGGCGCGGAGCTGCCGGCAGGGTGGTTCGGGAAGCCGTGGGCCTGCGTCCAAGGGTATCGCGAGGCGCGGGGCGACCTCCTCCTCTTCACCGACGCCGACACGCGGCATGCCCCCGAGCTCCTCGGCCGCGCGGTCGGGGCGCTCGAGTCCCAGCGGCGGGACTTGGTGACGGTGATCGGCCGGATGATCTGCGGTTCGTTCTGGGAGCGTGTCATCATGCCGATCATCGGCGCGCTGCTCGCGATCCGGTTCCATCCCACGGCGGTCAACCGGGCGCGGCGGGCCAGCGAGGCGATCGCGAACGGGCAGTTCATCCTGGTGACGCGCGAGAGCTACGAGGTGGTGGGGACGCACGCGGCGGTGAAGCACGAGGTGGCCGAGGACCTGGCGCTGGCGCAGTTGTACTTTCGCGCCGGCCGGCCGCAGCTGTTCGCCTTCGGGCTCCGGCTGCTGGGGACACGGATGTACACGAGCCTGGCCGGGCTGGTGGAGGGGTGGTCGAAAAACGTCTACGTCGGTGGGCGCCGGTCGTACCCGGACGAGCCGGTGCTCCGCGCGCTCATTCCCGTCATGTTCGCGTGCGGCGCGCTCTTCTGGCTGCTCCCACCGGCGGTACTCCTGCTGGCGCTCGTCGGCGTGACTCCCGCGCTGCTGGCGGCCGCGGCCTGGGCCACCGGCCTCAGCGCGCTCTTCTGGGTCCTGTTCAACGCGGGCTTCGGGATCAATCCGCTGTACGGCTTGAGCTATCCGCTCGGCGTCGTCATGACCGGCTGGATCTTCGCCCGCTCCACCCGCCGCGGGGAGCAGCGGATCGAGTGGCGGGGGCGCATCTACACTGCGGGATGAGCCGCCGGTTGCGCCGGGCGTCCGCCCGGCGAATCTTTACCCGACACCACCACTCGGAGATGGCATGCGCCTGACGATCACCGAAGAGATGCTGGCCGCGCTGGAGCGAGCCTCGGACAAGCCGGACTGGCTCATCGCGCAGGTGGAGCGCATGCGCGCCGGCGGCTCCCCGTACGTCCTGCCCCTCGGTCCCGAGCAGAGCACCGCGCTCGAGGAGCTCTGCGCCATGAACATCCGATTCACGCCGGACGGCAAGGTGAAACCGGAGCACGCCGCGCTGGACGCCCTGTCGACGCTGGTGCTGGACAACTACTAGGGCACCACCGCCACGCACTCCACCTCGACCCGCGCCTTGAACGCCAGCCCGCTGCTCCCCAGTGCGCTCCGGGCCGGGTACGGCGCCGTGAAGAACTCGCGGTACACCGCGTTGAACGCCCCCCACTCCCCCATGTCGGCCAGGAACACCGTGCACTTCACGACGTCCTCGAGCGCCGCGCCGTGGCGCGCGAGGATGGCGCGGATGTTCTCCAGCGTCTGCCGCGACTCCGGCCCTATGCCTCCCGGGGCGAGCGTCGAGGTGCCGGGCAGCACCCCGATCTGACCGGAGAGGAAGAGCAGGTTCCCGACCTGCACGGCTTCGGAAAACGGCAGCGACTTCATCAACGAGTCGCTCGACACGAGGAACCGGGGCGTCACCGCCGGGGCCGCCGCGGGCTGCCCCGCACAGGCGATGAACGGTGCGGAGAGCAGCACGGCAAGGGTCGCGTGAACAGTGGACCTGCGGTTATAGCGCATAGGGCAAGCTCCTTTTGTCCCTGAATAGACACCTCGACGGGACCGCCCGCCAGCCTCCTGCCCCACGCCGTTGAATCGCACCGCGCTGCGCTCCCAAGGTACCGCCGCCCGCCGGCTGTCGTCCCATCCTCATTGACACCTTCATGGGACACCGACGTGCTGCCTGCGCACGCCTTTCAGTCGATCCTCGCCCTCCACGACCTCCCGCAGCTCGTCGCCGCGCTCGGCCACGAGCCCCTCTGGGAGCCGCTTGATGCCAGGCTGCTGGACTTCGGCCGGCGGTCCGACCCTTCGATGGACGCGGCCATCGTCGGCCGGCTGGGCGCATTCACCTGGTATGCGGTCGCCTCGCACGAGCCGACTCGGAGCGCGCCCCGAATCGCACGCCGCCTCGCCGAGCGGGGACGCACGTGCGGCGTGTTCGGACTAGACGCGAGCGCGCGGCACCTTGTGGTCTCGGTGGCCTTCGACGGCACGCCGACGCTCGTCGTGGACCTCGACCGCCCGAGCCCGCTGGCGGTCAGCTGCCTCGCCCGCATCGGGAGCACGGAGTCCGGCGGCTCGCTCGGCATCGCCTCGCGAACCGCGGAGGCGCTCTCCGGCGCCGGCCTGGGGCGCCAGTTCTTCACGGCCTTCCGTGCGACACTTGATCGCTTCATCTGCGCCCTGCCCGACAGCATCCCCGCGCGTCACCGGCACGAGCTCGCCCTGCTCCAGCTCACCCGCATGCTGTTCCTGTATTTCGTCCAGGCCAAGGGGTGGCTCGACGGGACCGAGCACTTTCTTCGCCGGCGCGTCGACGACTGCCTCTTTCACCGGCGCTCCATCCACCGACATCTCCTCCTGCCACTCTTCTTCGGCACGCTCAACCAGCCCGTCTCCCGGAGGCGGGGCGTGGCCCGCGCGTTCGGCCGGATCCCGTTCCTGAACGGCGGCCTGTTCGAGGCCCACCGCCTCGAACGGAGGTACCGCCCTGACATTCCAGACGCGACGTGGCGCGACGCGTTCGACACGCTGTTCGAGCGCTATCACTTCACGGTCTCGGACGCCGCGCAGGGAAGCATCGCGCCGGACATGCTGGGCCGGGTGTTCGAGGGGGTCATGGAACCCGGCGCACGAAAGCAGAGCGGCACGTATTACACGCCGAGGGCGCTGGTGCGCTCGGCCGTCGATGCCGCGCTCGCCGGATTCGTCGGGGGCCGATTGGGCGTCTCCGATGCGGATGCGCTCCACCGCCTCTCGGCGGGCGACGAGCGGGCGGCGCGGCTGCTGGACGACATCACGATCCTCGACCCCGCCGCCGGTTCCGGCGCCTTCCTGCTGGGAGCGCTCGAGCGCCTGACCGCGTTCCGGAAGGCCGCGGGGAGGGACGCGACACCCCGGTCGATCGTGGCCCGCAATCTCTATGGCGTGGACCTGAATCCGGCGGCCGTCCGGCTCTGCGAGCTGCGGCTCTGGCTCGCGATCATCAGCGCGGAAGCAGACGGCGCGCCCGACACCGTCCCACCCCTACCCAACCTGGACGCGTTCATGCGCCAGGGCGACAGCCTCGCCGACCCGATGCGGATGATGCTCCGGCATCCGCTGCGCTCGCCCCGGCATGCGGCGGCCCTGACAGCCGCGCGCCGCGCCGCCGTGGAAGCGAGTGGGGGCGCCAAGCGCGAGGCGCTCCGGCGCCTCCGGCAGGTGGAAATGGACACGGCGTCCGAGCGGTTCGAGGCCGCCATCAGGGAGCGCGAGGCCCAGATCAGGGAGATCCTCGCCTCGCGGCACGACGCCACGCTGTTCGGGGAGCGACGCCACCTCGCCCCGAGGGCGGCCAGGGCCCTCGGCGCCGCCCGGACGGGATTGAGGGAACTCAGGCGCCTGCGCCGGGCGCTTCGAGAAGATGGCGCGGCCCCTTCGTTCGATTTCGACATCCAGTTCGGCGACGTAACGGCCGCGGGTGGGTTCGATCTCGTGGTCGGGAATCCGCCCTGGGTGCGCGCGGAGTCGCTCCCGGCGCCCGCACGAGCGCAGCTCAAGGAGCGATTTCGCTGGTGGCGGACCGGGAGCGGAAGGGGGTACGGGCACCAGCCCGACCTCGCCGTGGCCTTTCTGGAGCGGGCGTGGGAACTCACCCGCCCCGGCGGCGTCATGGCCATGTTGGTGCCGGCAAAGGTCGCGACGGCTGCCTACGGCACGGCCGCCCGGAGCGCACTGAGCGAGGGCGGGACCGTGCTCGCCGTCGCCGATCTCACCAACATGCCGGACGCGTCGTTCGACGCGACCACCTACCCGCTCGCCATCGTCGCCCGGTCGGATCGACCGCCGGCCGACCATCGCCCCCGACTCGGCCTGGACCCGGCGTCCAGCGTCGCCTTGGGAGAAATGGCGCCAGGCGGCGGACCATGGATCCTGGTGCCCGACACGCTCCAGGCTGCCCTGGCACGCCTGCGCAGGCATCCCCCGTTGTCCGAGTCCACGCGCATCCAGCTGGGCGTGAAAACGGGGGCAAATCACCTCTTCCTGGCACCCGCGGCGGAGATCGAGGAAGAGCTCCTCCGACCTGCGGTCCATGGGAAGGATCTCCGTCCGTTTCTCGCCACTCCCTCCGGTCGGATCGTCTGGACCCACGACGCCCGCGGCCAGGTGCGCCAGTCCCTCCCACCCCAGGCCTCCTGCCACTTCAGGCGTCACGCCGACGCACTCCGAGGGCGCTCCGACGATGCCGGCGCTGTGCCGTGGTCCCTCTTCCGGGCTTCCGCGGGGCGCCGCGTGCCCCGGGTGATCTGGGCCGACCTCGCCCGCCGACTGGAGGCGGCGTGCCTGGTCGAGCCGCCGTCACTCGAGTGGGTTCCCATGAACAGTTGCTACGTGGTGCTGGCTGACTCGACGCCCGAGGCACTGGCGCTCTGCGCCTGGCTCAATTCGACATGGATACGTGCGGCCGCACGCGCGACAGCCGACCCCGCCAGCGGCGGCTTCGCCCGGTTCAACGCCCGCGCCGTCGGCGCCGTCCCCCTGCCCCGAGCCGCGCTTGGGGACGAGCGACTGACCGCGCTGGCACGCCGTGGAGGTGCCGGAGATGACATACAGGGTGAACTCGACGCACTGGTCGGGGCCTGGCTCGACCTTCGACCGCGCGATCGGCGAGCGCTCGCCGAAGTGGTGGGGGTGGGCGCCGAGCGTCGTCGCCGAGGGCCTGCTGCCGCTCAGGGATCCGCTGGTCGGAATCCTCGATCCCGGCCCGCCCGCACCTCCTGAGGCGGTGGCGAGGGCACTCGCCCAGTCGCTGGCGCCCCCCCGTGCGTCGGATCGCGCACCAGCCTGGCTCGACGCCGCCCAGGCGGACGCCTTCCGGATCCTGCTGCACACCGTCCGGTCTCACGGTGCCGCGTTGTGCGCCGACCCCGTCGGCAGCGGCAAGACCTGGCTCGCGCTGGCCGTGGCACAGGCGATTTCGCACGAACCGCCCGTCTGCTTCGTGCCGGCTCCACTGGTCCCACAGTGGGAGGCGACTGCCAGGCGACTCGAAGTCCCGATCGTCGCCTGGTCGCACTCGCGGCTCTCGCTCGGACGCCTGCCGACGGTGAGCCCACCGTTCGTCATCGTGGACGAGAGCCACCACTTCCGCCGCCCCTCGATCCGGCGCTACCGGACCCTCGCACCCTGGCTGGTCGGGCGCCGGGTCCTCCTGCTCAGTGCCACACCGGTGGTGAACAACTCACAGGACCTGTACCACCAGCTCCACCTCGCCTTGCGCGACGACGTCCTGGCCGATGCGGGGCAGGCGTCGATGCGGAACGCCTTCGATCGGGACACCGTTCCCCGTGCGCTGGGCCGATTCGCCATCCAGCGTGTCGGCACGTCGGTGGGGCCTCCGCGCCGGGAGCGCGTCGAGATGGTCGACAGCGGGGCTGCCGACCTGCTCCCGGCGATCGACGTCCTGGCGCTCTCGTCATCGGCCGACATCGCCGCGCTGGTCCGTACGGGCTTGGTCCAGGCGGCGGCGTCGAGCGCCGCTGCGCTCCTTGCCGCGCTTCGCCGATACCGTTCGCTGCTGCGGCACGCGCAAGACGCCGCTGCAACCGGGGCGATTCCAAACCGCCGGGAGCTGCGGCGTCTGGTCGGCGACGCGAGTGCACAACTGGTGCTCTGGTCCCTCCTGGACCTCACGCAGGAGGGGTACGGTGAACTCCGGGTTGACGACCTGCCCGCCGTCGAGGCGCTCATCAGCGAGGCACGGCGCATGGCTGATGCGCCGGACGCGAAAGCGGCCCGGCTCGGCGAGATCCTGCGGGACCAGGTCCCGACACTGGTCTTCGTCACCGCAAGGGAAAGCCTCGCCTACCTGCGCCACCAGCTTCCCGATCGCTGGCTGGCGTGGTGTTCAGGACAACGTGCGGGGATCGGCGGGACAGCGCTGTCGCGGCGGGATGTGCTGTCCTGGTTCCGGCCGGCGCCGCCAGTGATGCGCGACCAGCCCGGCGTACCGCGCACCCTTCTGACCACCGACGTCTCGGCCGAGGGCCTGGACTTGCAGGAGGCCGGGCGGGTCGTGCATTACGACCTCCCGTGGACGGAGGTCAGGCTGGAGCAGCGCAATGGCCGGGCGGTGCGGCTGGGCTCGCACCGGGCGGAAGTCGAGATCGTCAGGTTCCTACCTGGAGCCGAGTTTGAAAGGCGAATCCACCAGCAGGGGGTGTTGACGCGAAAGGCTGGGCTGCCATCCCGGCACGGTCTCGGTCCGATGGTCCGCCACCGATGGCGCTGGCGCCGGGAAGTGGCGGAGGCGATGCCGGGCCCTGCCCTGACCGGACATAGCGCGGTCGAGGCCGACATCGACGGTGCGCTCGCCGGCATCGCCTTGGAGCGCGATGGAGATCCGGTCGCATCCGAAGTGCTTTGGCGAGAAGGAGCGGACAACTGGACCGACGAGCCAGCGATCGTGGAGGCCCGCCTCCTCCAGGCGGCCCGCTCCGCGGCGGCCAGTCTCCCGACTTCCGCCGAACTGCGCGAATTGCTCGGATCCCTTTGTGCTCCGGTCAGGGAGCGCCTGCGCGATGCTTCAGCCCGGCACGTGGGGGACCCATCCCCACGACCGACGGTGCTGCGAGTGACCGGCCGCCTGCGGGCGCTGGCCGCGCGTGCGGCGCGGCAGCGCGATGGGGCGAGACTCGCGCTGCTGGAGCGGACGCTCGCCTTCTGCACGGCTGGGCACACTGCCGGAGAGGCTCTGCTGCTCGACTCGCTGATGACGCTCGATGACGAGGCCCTGCTCGACCGTCTTCCGCTTCTGCCCGAACCACCCGCGAGGCTGTCGGCGCTCCGGCCCCGGATGACGGGCTTGATCGTCTTTCGCCGTCGGTGACCGCGACACCAGCGGTGCCTTTGCCCGGATGAAGGAAGTCTCACCCGCGTTTCTCCCTCGGTTGCCCCCCGATCCCCCAGCTTATGGAACCGAGCCGCTTTACGTCGCGACAACGAGGCATCGGGGAGGGAGCCATGCTCACCCAATTTCGTGACCGGCGCGAGGCCGGTCAGCACTTGGCCGGAGCGCTCCGGGTCCCTGCAGGGGCGCCGGTGCGCGTCTTGGCGCTACCCCGGGGCGGCGTCCCGGTGGGGTACGAAGTTGCGCTGGCCCTCGGCGCACCGCTGGATGTCTTCGTGGTGCGCAAGCTGGGGGTGCCTGGCCACGAGGAACTGGCCATGGGGGCCATCGCCCAAGGCGGGGTCCGCGTGCTGAACGAGGACGTCGTCGGGGGGCTGGGAATCCCGGCCGCGACGATCGAGCGGGTGGCAACCGCAGAGGCCGCGGAACTGGCACGACGCGAGCGCATCTATCGCGGCGGCGCTCCCGCGCCGGACCTCCGGGGTCACACCGTGATACTGGTGGACGACGGCCTCGCGACCGGGGCGACCATGGCCGCCGCGGTCCGTGGGGCGCGTATGCAGGCGCCCGGACGGATCATCGTGGCGGTGCCGGTGGCGTCACGAGAAGCGATGCAGGCGCTGGGGGAATTGGCGGACGAATGTGTGGCCGTCCTCACGCCGCGGTCCTTCGGGGGCGTCGGACAGTGGTATCAGGATTTCAGGCAGACGAGTGACGACGAAGTGAAGACGCTGCTCGACGCCGCCCGGCGTCGCCCGCCGGTGGCGCCCATCGCCTAGCGAGGGTGGCCGAAGAAGGACCCGCGTCGCGTCCGGGCGGCGGCGCCGCAGTAGCCGCACGCACCAGTTCCCCCTTACGTTATTCCCCCATGCCAGCGCTCACCACGGTCCTCTTCGACCTCGACGGGACCCTCATCGACTCGATCCGGCTCATCATCGACTCCTACCACCACACCCTCGAGGCGCACGGGCTCCCGCCCCGCACCGACCAGGAGTGGCTCGACGGCATCGGCACACCCCTCCGGGTCCAGTTCGCGGAGTGGGCCCACGACGAGGAGCGGATGGAGGCGATGATCGCCACCTACCGCGACTACAACATCTTCCACCACGACAGCCGGGTGACGGTCTATCCCGGCGTGGTGGAGATGGTGCAGGCGGTCCGGGCCGCCGGCTGCCGGACCGGGCTCGTCACGAGCAAGAACCGGGTGGGAGCCTTCCGGGGCCTGCGCCTGGCCGGACTGGAGGACGCCATGGACGTCGTGATCGGGGCCGACGATGTCACGAACCCGAAGCCGCACCGCGAGCCGGTGGACATGGCCGTGGCCAAGCTCGGGGCCGACCCCATTACCACCGTCTACGTCGGCGACAGCGTCCACGATATGCACTCCGGCAGAAGTGCCGGCGTACGGACTGCCGCGGTCCTCTGGGGACCGTTCGGACGTCCCGACCTCGAGCCCGCCGCCCCGGACCACTGGCTCCACCACCCCAGTGAATTGCTAACTCTACTCGGCGCTTAGCCTTACAGACTTCTCCGCCCGATCCGCCCCGCCGGCTCATCTTGCGGCGGTGGCCGCCGTCCTTATCTTCCCGCCCAGCAATCCGTTACCAGAACTTTACCGGGACGTTGCAATGCGCCTCCTGCCGCGGGACGAACGCTTCTTCGATCTCTTCACCAAGGTCGCCACCCTCAACGTCGAAGCCGCCAAGCAGCTGAAGGTGCTCCTCGGCACCGACATGGACCGCCGGCTCCCCATCGTGGAGTCCATCAAGCGGCTGGAGCACGAGGCGGACATCGTCACCCACGAGGTGGTGACCCGGCTGGACCGCTCCTTCATCACCCCGCTCGACCGCGAAGACATTCACATGCTGGCCTCGCGTCTCGACGACGTGATGGACCTGATGGACGGCTGCTCCCGGAAGGTCCAGGTGTTCCATGCCGGCGACGCCCCGAAGGGGGCCATCCTGCTGGCCGAGACGATCGTCGGCGCCACCGAGCAGCTCCTGGTGGGCGTCAAGCACCTCGACAAGTCCCGCAATGGCGAAGTGCTCGCAGCCTGCGTCAAGGTGAAGGGGCTCGAGGAGGATGGCGACGCGATCTACCACCAATGGCTCGGCGACCTCTTCAAGGGCGATCCCGACCCGCTCCTGGTCATCCGCTGGAAGGAGATCTACGACACGCTGGAGAAGACCCTCGACTACGCCGAGGATGTCGCCAACGTGCTCGAGTCCATCTTCATCAAGCACGCCTGACCGTGACCCCGTCCGTCGAGTTCGTCCTCGCCGTCATCGTCGTCGCGCTGATCTTCGACTTCATCAACGGCTTCCACGACAGCGCCAACTCCATCGCGACCGTCGTCTCCACCCGGGTCCTCTCGCCCGGCGTGGCGGTGTTCTGGGCCGCGTCGTTCAATTTTATCGCCGCGTTCGTGGTGGGCACCGCCGTCGCCAAGACCATCGGCAAGGGCCTCATCCACCCCTCCGTCGTGGACCCGAACGTGGTCCTGGCCGGGCTCCTCGGCGCCATCGCCTGGAACCTCGTCACCTGGTGGCTCGGGCTTCCCAGTTCCTCGTCGCACGCCCTCCTCGGCGGGTACGGCGGCGCCGCGGTGGCCAAGGCAGGTGCGGGCGCGCTCATCGCCAGCGGCTGGATCAAGCCGATCCTCTTCATCGTCATCTCGCCGGTCCTCGGCATGGGGCTCGCGCTCGGACTCACCGTCGCCCTGTCCTGGGGACTCCGGCACAAGAGCCCCGGACCGATGGACAAGCTCTTCCGCCGCCTCCAGCTGGTGTCCGCGGCGCTCTATTCCCTCGGCCACGGCGCCAACGACGCCCAGAAGACCATGGGCATCGTCGTCGGCCTCCTGGTGTCGACGCAGGCGTTGTTCATGGCGGAAACGGGCTGGCTGCACCACCTCTACGTCCCGAACGCCGACACAATCCCCCTCTGGGTCGAGATGGCGGCCTACTCCGCGATCGCCCTGGGCACGGCGCTCGGTGGGTGGCGCATCGTGAAGACGATGGGCAGCCGCATCACCAAGCTCCGGCCCTTCGGCGGCTTCTGCGCCGAAACGGCTGGCGCCATCTCCCTCTTCATCGCGTCCGGCCTCGGCGTGCCGGTCAGCACCACCCACACCATCACCGGCGCGATCGTCGGCGTCGGCGCCGCCAACCGGCTCTCCGCCGTCCGGTGGGGGGTGGCAGGCCGGATCGTCTGGGCCTGGGTCCTCACCATCCCGATGAGCGCCGTGATCGCCGCGCTCACCTACCTGGCCATCCGCTAGCTGCCGCCGGGCGGAATCGCCCGACCCCGGGCTATTTTTCGGGCGATGCAGCCGCATGCGCTCCTCCTCGCCGCCGGTAGCGGATCCCGGTTCGGCAGCAACAAGCTGCTGACCCTCTGGCGCGGCCGCCCCCTGGTAAGCCACCCCATCGCGGCGATCGCCGCCCTCCGTGATCAGGGCGTCGTGGCCGGCGCCTCCGCCGTCGTCCGGGCGGGCGATCAGCCGGTCATGGACCTCATCCGCCAGGCCGGCCTGCGGGTCGTGGTGAACGCACGGCCCGAGCTCGGGCTGTCGCACTCACTCCGGCTGGGGCTGGGGTCGCTGGCCGCGCTCACGCCCCAACCGGAAGGCGCCCTCATCTTCCTCGCCGATCAGCCCTCCGTCCCGCGCGAAGCGGCCGAGGAAGTGATCCGCGCCTGGCAGCTCGGCGGCGGCGCAGTGGTGCGACCACGATACTCCGAGAGTCCGGACGAGCCCGGACACCCGGTGCTCCTCGACCGCGACGCCTGGGGGCTCGCCGAGCGGCTGACCGGCGCCCAGGGCCTTGGTCGGGCGCTGTCGAACGCTCCCGAACTCGTGGTGCATGTGGACGTCGACGGCGCCAATCCCGACGTCGACACCCCCGCCGACCTGTCCCGCCTCGACCCATCGCCTCGATGATCTTCGAATTCGGCGGCTCCCCCGAGCTCGCTTCACCCCGCGAGGCGGTCTGGCGGCACCTGCAGGACGGGGACCTGATGGCGGCCTGCACTCCATCCACGCAGTCGTTCGAGATCCGGGGACCGGGTCGGTACTCGGTCAAGTGCAGCGTGGGCGCCGGGCTGGTCCGCGCGCACGTGGTCCTGGAGGCCGAGCTCCACGACCTCGTTCATCCAGAGAGCCTCCGCCTCCGCGCCACCGGAACGGCACCCGGCTCCACCCTCGACGTCGAGACGCTAGTCCGGCTCGAGGCGCTGGGGCCCGAGCGCACGCGCCTCACCTGGAGTTCGGTGACCGGCGTGCACGGCATGCTGGCCAAGTTCGGGCGCGGGATGATCGAGGACGTCCTCCGCCAGTTCACCGAACAGTTCTGGACGAACGTGGCGGAGCGGGTGGCGGCGGCTCCACGGAGCGGCGCGTATGCACTGACCGCCGCGGAATTGCTCGACCTGCCGCCGGCCACGGTGGACGGGGCGGTGCTCCTTGCCGGCATCGAGGCAGGCATCCGGTCACTGGCGAAGGGGCACCGCCTGGGCCCGGAGGACGTGGCCGCCGTTCGCGAGGCCGTCGCCTCCGGCGCGCTCAGCGAGCCGATCCGTCTCGCGTGGGTCGGATCGCATGAGTTGCACGAGGCCGAGGCGGCCGGCATCCTCGCCGCGGCGGCGGCGGGGCCGGGCATCGCCATCGGCGCCGTGCGTCAGGGGCGCATCGACCTCGTCGCCGCGCGCCGGGGCGTACTGGCGATTTCCCTCGAGGGCATCGAACGGGTCAACGCGATCGACCCGCTCGAGCTGTTCACGCGCTGGAATCACCAGCCGGTGGAAGCGGGCGAGGTGGTGGCGAGCGTCAAGGCCGCACCCCACGTTGTGGACCGGGCTGCCGTCCTGGAGGGCGCCCGGGTGGCTGAGGAGCACACCCCACTGCTCATGGTGCGGCCCTATGCCGGCGTCACGATCGCCGCGGTCGTGGCGGAGCCGCTTGCGCCCGAGGGCCGGGACCGATTCGCGGGGGCCGCGCGGCTGCGCGCGGAGTCGCTGGATGGGGTGTTCCTCGGAGTGCACGACCTCGACGCCGGCGAGCCGACCACAGCCGCACGGGACGCGCTCGAGGAACTCGCCCTGCGCCAGCGGGCGGGGGTGCTGCTGATCGGGGGCGTGTCGGCCGGCGACCCTCTGGCGCCGATCTTCGCGGCGCTCGACGCGCTGGGCGGCGTGGTCTACCGGCGCGGCGTCCCCGCGCATCCAGGGTCCATGCTCTGGCTCGGCCGGCTCGGCGACACCCAGCTCCTGGGGCTGCCGCGCTGTGGCGCCTTCGGCATGGCCACGGCGGCAGACCTGCTCCTGCCGCGGCTGATGACCGGGGAGACCTTCACGGCGGCATCCATCGCCTCCCTCGGCCACGGCGGACTGCTTGGCCGGGAGATGCGGTCCAGGTTTCCGGCGTACGCTCGCGAACTGCCCGATCCGCCCGCCTCTTGACCTCTCCCTCGTGAAGCGGGTTATTAGAGCCTGATGTCGCCCTCCACCGTCGCCGACGAATCCGTTACCGCCGCCTCCTTCGAGGTCTACCAGGTCCTGCCCAGGCAGAGCCTCTTCCGGCGCTTCCTGACGACGCAACGGCACCTCTTCGGGCTCGTCTTCGGCGCGCTGTCGGTGGACGTCGAGCAACGGAAGGGCACGCCGCGGGGGCGCGGGCTCGGGTTCCTCCTTCTCCGCCTCCTCAACGCGTTCACCCGGCCCTTCCTCGACCGCAGCCTGCGCGACCTGCCCTTTCCGGTGCAGCTGCGCCGGCGGCTGGAACGCCTCGGCCCCACGTATATCAAGCTCGGGCAGATCCTCAGCCTTCGCGAAGACATCCTGCCGAAGTCCATCACGCAGGAGTTGAAGCACCTGCTCGCGTCTCTCCCCGCGGTCCCGTTCCCGGTCCTCTGCGAGCTGATCACGCGCGACCTCGGACGCCCGCTGGACGACATGTTCCTGACCATCGACGAAGTGCCGCTCGGGTCGGCGTCCATCGGGCAGGTCCACCGGGCGACGACGCGCGACGGCGACCCGGTCATCATCAAGGTGGTGAAGCCCGGCATTCCCGCCATCCTGCGCCGGGACGCCAAGCTCCTGGCGCTGGCGGGATGGACGCTGGAGCTCGTCTTCCCGCAGTACGGCCCGCGGCGCATCATCAGGGAATTCGCGGACTACACGCTGCGCGAGGTGGACCTGCGGCGCGAGGCCGACAACGCCGAGACCTTTGCGGCCAACTTCGCGGACGAGCCGGACATCGTCTTCCCGGCCATCTACCGGGAGTTCAGCGGCGAGCGCGTCCTGACGATGGAGTTCTTCGACGGGCAGCGCCCCGACTCGAAGAAGGTCCAGGCCATGTCGCACGAGGACCGCGAGCGGCTGGTGGACCTCGGTGCCGAAGCCATCATCCGGATGATTTATAAGGACGGATTCTTCCACGCCGACCTGCATCCCGGCAACCTGATCGTCCTCCCAGGTCCGAAGGCGGGGTTCATCGACCTCGGCATGGTGGGCCGGATGCATGACGAGCTGCGCCGGACCCTTCTCTATTACTACTACGCCCTCGTCATGGGGGACGCGGAGAACGCCGCGCGGTACCTCTCGGCTGCGGCCGAGCCGGGTCGCGGCGGCGACCCGGCGGGATTCCGCCGTGACGTGGCCGAGATCTCAAGCCGCTGGCGGCGGAACGCGAATTTCGACAGCTTCTCCCTGGGCCAGCTCATCCTCGAATCGGTGAGCCGGGGCGCCGAATACCGGATGTTCTTCCCGGTGGAGATGGTGCTGATGGTCAAGGCGCTGATCACCTTCGAGGGGGTGGGCCAGATCCTGCTGCCCGGATTCGACGTGGCGGAAGTCTCGAAGCGCCACGTGCGACGGGTCTTCATCCAGCAGTTCAGCCCGGTGCGGCTCGCCCAGGAGGGGCTCCGGGGTGCCCCTGACCTGGTGGACGCCCTGGTCAAGATGCCGCTGCTGATCACGGAGGGGCTTCGGGTGATGGAAAAGACGGCCAAGCGGAGCAGCGAGAACCCGTTCGCCGGGCTCCGCGGCACGCTGATCGCCGGCTTCTCGCTGGTGGCCGGCGCCATTATCCTGGGATTCGTCGGTCCGCAGGCCTGGCCGCTCTACGTGCCCTTCTTCGTCATCTCCCTCGTGCTGGCCGTTCGCAAGGGGGCCTGACGCGATGCGTCCCCCCGCGCCGCTCCCAACCCACCCGCCGACCGAACCGCCGGAGCCGTGGGAACCGTTCGACCCCGAGTTCAGCCGGATGATGATGGACGACGTGCTCGGGCCGATGCTCGATCACTACTTCCGCCCGGCGATCTTCGGGATGGACAACCTGCCGGCAGAGGGCCCGGTGGTCCTCGCCGCCAACCACAGCGGCAACGCCTTTCCGTACGACGCGATCATCCTCGACGCCGCGCTCTGGCGGCAGGACGGTTACGACCCGGCCAAGAAGCTCCGCGCGGTGTACGAGAAGGAGCTGTCGTACACCTGGTGGATGCGCCCGTTCGGGCTGGACGATTTCTGGCGCCGCGGCGGCGGCGTCGACATGCTCTTCGACAACTTTGACCGCCTCATCACGCGGGGCGACCGGATCCTGTACTTCCCGGAGGGGGTCCCAGGCATCGGGAAGGGATTCAACCGCCGGTACCAGCTCCAGCGTTTCAGCACCAGCTTCGTGCTCCTGGCCGCCCGGCACCGTGCGCCGGTCATACCGGTCTACATGGTCAACGCGGAGTGGATCAACCCCTTCGGCTACGTCTTCCCTCCACTCGACCGGCTGATGCAGCGGTTCTTTGGGGTGCCGTTCCTGCCGCTGCCCGCCGGCATCCTGGCGATCATCTTCCCCTGGATCTGGTATCTCGCCTTCCCGGCCCGCA
Source organism: Gemmatimonadota bacterium (assembly GCA_022710485.1). Taxonomy (GTDB): domain Bacteria; phylum Gemmatimonadota; class Gemmatimonadetes; order Gemmatimonadales; family GWC2-71-9; genus SPDF01. Next base: position 14,900 of record JAKLGU010000002.1, read on the forward strand.
CCATCTTCGTGCTCGGCCCCCCGATCGACGTGCGGCAGTACCTGACGCAGGCGGGGATGACGAACTTCGACGAGCCGGACCGGCCGACGCTTCAGCGGGCCGCGGAGCGGGTTCGCCAGGAAATGCAGCTGCAGCTCGATGCGCTGGTGAAGATCCACGGTCGGCGCCCGTACGACGCGCCGCACCTGTGGGCGGCGCTCAAGGCGGGATGGGGGAGGCTGCGGTGGGTGCTGCCGACGGGCTGGCCGATTTCGTTCGTGCGGCGGACGCGAGACCAGCACCGGCCCCCGGCGCGGAACGCGGTGCACCGAATCCTGCGGGACTGGGACCTGATCGGATTCTACCTGCCGTTCGGATGGCCGCTGCTGACGCTCGCCCGGATGTTCCGAACGCCGCCGTGCGGGTACCGGGGGGTGCCGCGGGCGGAGCGTGCCGAGCGCCAGGGGGCCTTCATGTGGCGCCTCTCGGACCGGCCGCTACCGCCGCGCCCCTCGCGTCCGGGGTGACGCTGGCGCCACCGGCATCTCACTGGTGACCGCCACCTCGAACTGGTCGAGTGCCGTCGAGAACTGACTGGTGACCGGGTCCCGCTCGCTGAACTGATCCAGCCCCACGCTCGTCCAGATATCCCGCGGCGAATCCAAAATGTCCTCCCGCAGCGTGATGCCGTAGGGCGCCAGCATCGGGCCGATGGTCTTGCGCCGCGCGCGCAGGTTCCGTCGCGTCGCGTCGTAGGCGAGCTCGCACACGCGGCGGCGGGAGCGGAAGCTGAAGATGTTGCTGAAGAAGAGGTCGAACTCGTTCCGCTCGGGCTGGAAGAGAAGAACCTCGGAGTCCGGGAAGCGGGTCTGGTATTCCCGCATGCCGACCTCGAGCCGCGAATTGATGAGGGTCCGCATCGTCTGGCTCAGGACCGTCGCAAGCCCCTTCTTCAGGATGGCCCCCTCCTTCAGCTGACCGGCACTGACGGCGTCCCGCAGGTCGGCCGGCACCAGCGGGTTGACGCAGAGGAGCAGGTCGACCCCTTCTTTCAGCGCGACCGACGCGTGCAGCGTCTTCAGCAGGATGCCGTCCACGCAGTAGCGGCCCTCCACGCGCACGGGCGGGTAGAAGCCGGGCACGGCGGTGCTCGCCTGGACGGCGGTCGAGATGGGGATGTGATCCCACCCCTCGCCGCCGAAGAGGATGGGCCGGCCGCTCTCGAGATCGGTGGCCACGACGATGAGCCGCTGGCGCAGCTCCCGGAAGTCGTCGCTCCGGCCCTTGATGCTGAAGGTCCGCTCGAGGTAGCGCCGGATTGGTTCGTTGTCGAAGAGGCCGACCGGCAGCGCCCGCGCCATCTTGGTCAGCGATTCGAAGAGCGTCTGCTCCTCGGGGCCCCGCCGGAACTCGAGCATGGCGTCGGCGAAGAGCCGCGGGAGCATGAGGCTCCGCTTGGCCCACTCGCGGTAGTTCGGCGTGAAGAAGGTCTGGGGCACGAACGGGTGCTCGCCGGCCTCGTGCTTGACCAGGGCGCGGACCATCTGCGTCGTGGTCAGGTCGTTGGCGAGCGACGAGGCGATGAACGCTCCGGCGCTCACGCCGACGTAGATGTCGAGTTCGTGGAGATTGAGGCCGTCGAGCGCCTCATCGAGGGCCCGGAGCGCGCCGATTTCGTACACGGCGCCCTCCGGGCCGCCGCCGGCCAGCGCGAGGCCGATCCGGCGGCGTTTGCTGCTGCGCCGTGCCTTGGCGGGCATGGCGCGACCCTTTACTTGGCCGCCCGACGGGCCGCCTTCTTGGCGGGGCGCCGCTTGGCGGTCTGGACCGTGCGGGTCAACTCTTCCACCCGGCGGGTCAGCGCGAGGATTTCCTTGCGCGTCGGGATGCCGAGCTTGTTGAGGGCCGTCGCGACCCCATGATCGATCGGGGCCGACACGCGGCCGAGGGCGCCTTCGGCCTCGCCGCGCAAGGTGCGGGCGCGCCCCTGCGCCTTGTGGAGCACCTTCTCGAGGCGCGCGCGGCCGGTCTTTTCCAGCTTGGCGCCCTTCTCGACGAGGTCCTCGAACACCTTCCCGCCCTCTTCGCTGGCGGTGGCGAGCGCGCCGAGCCCGGCGAGCCAGATGTGCTGCGCGTTGTCCTTGACGGTCAGGGCCGTGGTGCTGCGCGTCGTGCGTGCCATAACTTCCTCCTGGTGTATAGACCGCTCTGGGTCCGTTGTTTTGAGTGCGTTCCTGCCTCGGTGTTCTCTATCCTTCAGCCCGGCGGCGCCGGGCGGTTGTGCTTCCCTTGCCCCTTCGTGCCCTCGGCGCGGGCGCCTCGAGCTCCCGAAGCGCCTGCTCCAGTTCGGCGATGCCCTCCCGCAGGGCCTCCATCTCGTCCCGCGCATCCCGGACCGGCGGGAGGTGGTCCACTGACGCCTTGACCAGCCGGTCCACGCCCTCCTGCAGCTGCTCCACCCGGGCCTGCAGCGCGGCCTCGCCCCGGCGGATGACGTCGTGGAAGAGGTCGGCGGAGAGGAGAGACTTGCCCTGCCGCTCGCCTTCGAGGATGATCTGCGCCAACACCTGCCGCGTCACATCCTCACCCGTTCCGCTCTCCAGCACCTGCACCTCCTGGCCCTCGCGCACCCAGCCGGCCACCTCGTCGAGCGAGACGTAGCGGCTCTCCTCGGTGTCGTAGAGTTTGCGGCTGCCGCCGCCATAGCGCTTGACCAGTCGGACCACGGGCCCCTCCCTGAAGTGCCCGGAATATACCGCAGTGCGGCAAAATGTCAACCCCGCTTTGCCGCACTGCGGCATCGCGGGCATTTCCCCCGCCTCCCCGCCGCGCGGCCCGGCCCCCTAGCCCGCCTGCGGTGCTGCTGGCGAAGTCGTTGATTTCGTGATAGATACAAGGCGTTCACCGACCCGTACCCGCCCGGCCCCGACCTGGAGACCCGCCGCATGTTCATCCCGACCCTCCTGCTCAAGAAGCTCTACACGCTCGGCAGCCTGACGAACGTCGAGCAGGGCGTCCGGTTCGGCATCAAGAACCGCCTCAGCAACGTCGACATCACCGCCGTGCTCGCCGTGACCATCGACGGGGTGCCTGTTTCCCTGGACCAGGTCGCCATCCACCTTCCCGGCGGACGGATCCTCACCGCGAGCGCCGTGTCCGCCAGCACCCCCATCGAGTTCCCCCTCGGCATGGTCTTCACCCTGGTGGCCAAGCGCACCCCGATCGAGCCGGGGAAGCACACCATCGCCCTGTCGGTGAAGACCAAGACGTTCGGCAAGCTGAGCTTCGACGTCGAGGACACGATCCAGGAGGGGACCCACCAGCTCGTCCGCATTCCTCGGGACGCGGATGACGATTACAGCCCGGCCGCCATCAGGGCCCGGCAGGAGTTCATCCAGAAGCAGACCGGCGCCACGCTCGAGCACGTCGGCAAACACTCGTTCGACCCGCACCTGACGAAGGGCAACTGCGAGCACTTCATCGGGGTGGCGCAGGTCCCCCTCGGGATCGCCGGGCCGGTCACGATCAACGGGGAGCACGCCAAGGGCGACTTCCTCATCCCGATGGCGACGTCCGAGGGGACGCTGGTGGCCTCGTACAACCGCGGCATCAAGGTCATCAACCTCTCCGGCGGCGCGCGGTGTACCGTCGTCGGCGACGCGATGCAGCGCGCACCCGTCTTCGTCTTCGAGGATGCCCGGGCCGGCCGGGAGTTCGTGCACTGGGTCGGGGAACAGATGCCCAAGATCCGGGAAGAGGCCGAGGCGACCTCGAGCGTGGCCAAGCTCCAGTACATCGACCCCTACCAGTCGAACAAGTTCGTCTTCCTCCGGTTCAACTACAGCACCGGCGACGCGGCCGGGCAGAACATGGTGGGACGCGCCACCTTCGCCGCCTGCAGCTGGATCCTCGACAACTACGCCGGGATCGCGCACTTCTACCTGGAGTCGAACTTCGCCACCGACAAGAAGGCGTCGCAGATCAACGTGATGCGCACGCGGGGCAAGCGGGTGACCGCGGAGGTCACCGTGCCGCGCGACGTGCTCATCCAGCAGATGCGCGTGGAGCCGGAGAGCCTGGTCTATCACCACGGCGTGGCGAACGTCGGGGCCTTCATCAGCGGGGCCAACAACAACGGCGCCCACTCCGCCAACGGCATCACGGCGCTCTTCATCGCCACCGGGCAGGACGTGGCCAACGTCGCGGAGTCCTCGGCCGCGATCCTCTACGCCGAACTCACCCCGAAGCGCGACCTCTACCTCTCGATCACCATTCCGTCGCTGATCATCGCCACCCACGGCGGCGGCACCGGCCTGCCGACCCAGGCCGAGTGCCTGGCGATGCTGGGCTGCCGCGGCCGCGGGAAGGTCAACCAGCTGGCGGAGATCATCGCGGGCGTCGTCCTGGCCGGCGAGATCTCGCTGGGCGCGGCGATCTCCTCGTCGGACTGGGTCTCCAGCCACGAGCGATACGGCCGGAACCGGTAGCCGCGACGTGCGAGCGCTCCTTGCCGACTACGCCCGGCTGCGGGCGTCGGAGCCTGTCGGGCGCGCGGTGGTCACGTCCGTCTGGGGCTCCGCCCCGCAGGCGGAAGGCGCCACGATGCTGGTGTCCGCCAGCGGGAAGATGGCAGGCTCGGTGTCCGGGGGCTGCGTCGAAGCGGCGGTGGCGGAGGAGGTCCGCGCCGCGATGGCGCGCGGAGCCGCCAAGCTCGTGCGCTACGGCATCTCCGACGAGCGTGCCTGGGAAGTCGGTCTGGCGTGCGGCGGGTCGCTCGAGGTGCTGGTGGAGCCGGCCGTCTCCGGGCCGGTCCTCGCCGCGGCCGAGGGTCCCGGCGGGGTGGTCATCGCCACCTTTCTCGACGGTGCGGAGCCTGGGCGGAGCGTGTCGATCGACGACTCGAGCCCGGTCGAGGTGACCGACCTGGTCCGCGCCGCCAGGGAGGCGCTGCGGTCCGGCCGTTCACGGACGGTGCGGCTTCCGGTAGGTGGCACCGATGCCGGCGCCTTCCTCGAGGTGTTCCCCCGACCCCGGAAGCTGGTGATCTTCGGGGGCGTGCACGTGGCCGCCGCACTGGTCACGCTGGCCCACGCCCTCGACTACCGAACCGTCGTAGCCGATGGCCGCGCCAGCTTCCTCACCCGGGAACGATTCCCCGACGCCGACCAGCTGATCCTGGGCTGGCCCGACGAGGCGTTTGCCCAGGCAGGGATCGATTCGGCGACCGCGGTGGCGGTGCTGACCCACGACCCGAAATTCGACGACCCGGCGCTGATGATCGCGCTCCGCTCCCCGGCGATGTACGTGGGCGCCATTGGCTCGAAGAAGACACAGGCGGCCCGGCGCGAGCGGTTGCGCGCCGCGGGGCTGACCGACGATCAGGTGGGGAGGTTGTTCGGGCCGATCGGGCTCGACCTCGGCGGACGAACTCCCGCGGAGACGGCCCTGGCCATCATGGCGGAAATCGTGGCGGTGCGCCACGGCGCTGCCGTGGCTCGAACGGCGGGATGAGCCTCAGACCTGCGCGATGAGCCAGTCCTTGGCCGCTTCGATGTCGTCGAACGCGGGAATGTTGCGCTTGGAGAACCGCATTACGGTCGTGTAGACCACCTTCTGCAGTCCGGACAGCCCGACCACGGCGCCCGCAATCACGTACGGCCGGTTGTTGACGGCCAACCGCTTCACCGCCTCCAGGACCTCGCCGTTGAACCGGCTCCCCGTCACGTGGGTGAGGGTGCGGACGCTCCGGAACGGGGCGGCCTGCACGATCCGCCCTGCCTCCTCGATGGCCGCCACCGCCTCCGCCGTGCCCTCGACGTGGGCGAAGTCCAGGAAGGCGATCCGGACACCCTTGTGCTCGATGAACGTCGTTCGGGCCATTCGGTCCTCGGGGAGGGAGTCGAGTGGGGTCAGCGAAGCGCGGCGATCTTGCGGAGCTCGCGAAGCATGGCACGCTGGGCGGCGGCATCCCGCACGGCCACGAAGATGGTGTCGTCGCCGGCGATCGTCCCGACCACACCGGCCCACGACAGGCGGTCGAGCGCGGCACCGACCGGGCTCGCTTCGCCGGGAGGAGTCCGGAGCACCACGAGGGCGTCGCCGGCTGTCTCGACGCCGATGAGGGCCTCCGCAATCCGCCGCAGGTCGGGATCGTCGGCAGGGCGGGCCACCATCACCGGTCGTCGGTACGTCCCGTTCACCTTGACGAGGCGCAGGGCCGCGATGTCCCGGCTGACGGAGGATTGGGTCACCTTCCATCCCTCCTCGGCCAGCGCCGCAGCGACCTCCTCCTGCGTGTGCAGCGCGCGGGTGCTGATCAGCTCGAGGATCTTCAGGTGCCGCTGCCGACGATCGGTGCTCACAGTTTCCTCTCCGGGCCGCGGCCGGCGAGCCGCCGGAGCGCCCCCTCGAATCGCCGACGCTCACGCTGCCCCCACGACCGTCGCGCGCGCAGGCGCGCCCGTGCCTCGGCCAGGCCGAGATTGCCGAGTCCGCCGGTGGACCGCCGGCGCGCAAGGATCTGCCGGTAGGTCGGCGCCGGGAACCGCGCGCCGGCCTTGAGTTCGGACGCGACGTCGCGGTAGGCGCGACGGAACGGCACTCCGGACTCGACCCGGCGCATGACCTCGTCCGTCGCCAGCGCATCTCCGGCGAGGGCCGCGCCGCACCTGGCCGCGGCGACGCCGAGCGACGGGATGGCCACCGTCAGCATCGAGAGCATCTCGCGGGTGCGCTGCAGCCCCCGGAAGAGCGGCTCCTTCAGCAGCTGGAAGTCGCGGTGGTAGCCGCCGGTCAGTCGTGACCCGACTTGCACCACCGCGGCGTGATCGCCGTGGAGAGCGGCGGCGCGCGCCCTGGTGAGTTCGAAGAGATCGGGATTCCGCTTGTGCGGCATGATGCTGGACCCGGTGGCCAGGCGGCCGGGGAGCACGAGGTACCCGTACTCGTCCGCACTGAAGAGAATCACGTCGGCGCTGAACCGCGCCATGTCATGCCCCAGCTCCCCGCACCACGCCAGGACGGCCGCCTCCAGCTTGCCCCGGCCGAGCTGCACCGCGGCCACGTTGTGCTCGACGGCGGCGAAGCCGAGCGCCCTGGCGGCCGCTTCACGGTCGAGCGGCAGCGGCACGCCATACCCGGCGGCGCTCCCGAGTGGTGAACGGTCCACGCGCCCCCAGAGCGCGGGCAGCGACTCGAGCGTGTCGAGGATCCCCTCGGCATAGGCCGCCGCCCACAGCCCGACTGACGAGGGCATCGCTTTTCGGGAGTGCGTGTAGCCGGGCCAGAGCTGGTCGCGATGGCGCGACGCGAAGTCGAGGAGGGCCTCGGCCACGTCTTCGGCCGCCTCCTCCAGTTCGAGCAGCTGGTTCTTGAGATACAACCGGAGGTCGCAGGCCACCTGATCGTTGCGTGACCGGCCAGTGTGCAGCCGCTCCCCCGCGACGCCGTCCCGTCTCGTTAGCCAGTCCTCGACGGCGCTGTGCGCGTCTTCGTGCACGAGATCCACCACCAGCGCCCCGTCCTCCACCTCGCGCAGCGCGCGCCGCAGGGCTGCCCGGAGCTTCCCGTGCGCGCCGGCGGTCAGCAGGCCGGAGGCGCGAAGTCCTTCCGCGTGGCCGAGGCTCCCGTACACGTCCCACGGCAGGAGCCGCATGTCCCAGTGGCGGTCCTCGCCGACGGTGTAGTCGAGCATAAGACGATCGGGATCGTCCGACGGTGACCAGAGCGTGTGCGGCGTGGCGCGGCGACGGGTCATGCCAGGTACTCCCCTGCGAGGTCGGCGTAGAACCGACGGGCGGCGGTCACCTGCCCCAAATCTACGCACTCGTCGGGCGTGTGCGACCGCCGGCTCGTGCCGGGCCCGCACTTGACCGCGTCCACGTGGCGGAGGAATACCCAGTCGCTGCAGGTCGGGCTGCCGTACCGCTTGGCCGCGGGCCGGAGCGCCGCGCACACCGGCAGGAGCGAGGAGTCGGCCGGCGTTTCGCATGGGACAAGGCGGTCGGACGTGACGACGACTTCGCTCTCGAGCGCTGCCCTGAGCCCGTCCGCAAGCTCGGCGTGACTCCATGCCGGCGTGCTCCGGACGTCGAGCACCGCCGTGGCCGACGGGGGCGTCACGTTCCGGCTCACGCCGGCCGTGACCATGGTCGGCGTCACGGTGGGGTGCCCGAGGATCGGGTGGGGGCGGTTCCTGAAAAGCGCGTCGAGCCGGACGAGATCGCGTGCGAGCGCCGTCAGCGCGTTCGTGAAGGGGCCGTCGTCGGTCACCCGGCCCGCGTGCCGCTGGTCGCCCCGGGCGACGAGGTCGATCATCATGAGGCCCCGTTGCGCGATGGCGAAGTCCAGGTCGGTCGGCTCGCCTACGACGGCGGCGTCGATCGGACCGGCCCGCGCTACCAGGTCCGGCATCGATGTATTTCGCGTTTCCTCACCGAAACCGAAGAGCACGAGCAGGTCCCCCCGGCGGGGGCCTCCCCGCGCGGCGACGTCGTGCGCCGCCGTCAGCATCGCGGCCACCGAGGCCTTGGCGTCGCCCGAGCCGCGCCCGAAGAGCTGATTTTCCAGTATGACCGGCGTGAAGGGATCGCGCGTCCAGCCGTAGCCGGGCGGAACTACGTCGAGGTGCGAGACGAGGGCGAGGGTCCGTCCCGGCGCCTTGCCGGCGATACGCACCGAGACGCCAGTCGCGTCCCGGACGACGGGCAGGTCCCAGCCGCGCGCCCGCTCCTCGACGAGCGCCGCCACCGCCTCCTCCTCGCCACTGACGGAGGGGACGGCCACGAGCTCGCGAAGCAGCTCGACTTCAGTCGGCCAGGTCGACGCCGAGATAGGTCGCCTTCTCCTTTCGTCCGACGATCATGGTGCCGCAGCCGGCGCCCGTGAACACCTCCAGGAGGAGCGCGTCGGCCACGCGACCGTCGATGATGTGCGTCCGCTCGACGCCGCCGGTGGCCGCGCGGATGCAGGCCTCGACCTTGGGGCGCATCCCGCCCGCGACCGCGCCGCTGGCCAGGAGGCTCGCCAGGTCGTCCGGGTCTGCGAACGCGACGAGGCTGGAGGGATCTTCCCGGTCCCGCAGCACGCCCGGGGCGCCGGTCAGAAAGATGAGCTTCTGCGCGCGGAGCGCGACGGCCAGCGATTCGGCCACGGTATCCGCGTTGACGTTGAACACGTTGCCGTCGCCGTCGCCGGCCAGGCTGGCGACCACCGGCACGAACCTGGCCTCGAGCAGCGTCAGCAGCACCCGCGGGTCCACGCGATCAAGGTCGCCGACGTGGCCGTAGTCCACCGTCTGGGTCTTCCCGGCGTCGTCCACCACCTTGACGGGGGCGCGGCGGTGGGCGGTGATGAGGTCGGCGTCCACTCCGCTCAGCCCCACCGCCTGCGCCTCGTGCGCGCGCAGCGAGGCCAGCAGGTCCACGTTTAGCTGCCCGGCGTAGACCATCTTCGCGACGGACAGGGCGTCGTCGTCGGTGACGCGTCGCCCGGCGACGATCCGCGGCTCGTGGCCCATCCGGCGGCTGAGCGCCGTGGCCTGCGGGCCGCCGCCATGCACCACCACGAGGCGGATGCCGAGGCTGGACAGGAGCGACACCTGGGCGGCGATATCGTCCACCGCCCGTGGGTCCGCCAGCACCTCGCCGCCGAGCTTGACCACGAAGATCTGGTCACGATAGGCGCGGACATAGCGCAAGGCGCCCTTCAGTCCGGCAATTCCCTTTGACGTGTCAATGCTCACCGTACACTCCCGATCATCGAGAGGAGGAGCGCCCGCTGCACATGCAGCCGGTTCTCCGCCTCGTCCACTACCACTGACTGCGGCCCGTCGAGCACCGCGTCGTCGATCTCGACGTTGCGGCGCACCGGCAGGCAGTGCATGGCGATGCCCTTGCCGCCCCGCGTGGTGCGCATGTGCTCCGCCGTCAGGCGCCAACCCCGGCTCCGGTCGAACCAGGCCCGCTGGGCCTCGGGCTGGCCGTAGAGTGACACGGGCCCCCACGACTTGGCGTACACGGCGTCGGCGCTGGCGATGGCATCAGCCTGGTCGTGCACGACGCTCACCCGGCCGCCACCCGCCTCCCGGGCCAGCGACTGGATCCGGGCGACGTCCTCCGGGTCCAGGTCGCACCCTTCCGGGGCGGCGATGGTGATGTCCATGCCCATGCGCGCCGCCGCCAGGGCGGCGCTCACCGGCACGGCGGTCGGGAGGGCCTTCGGGTGCCACGCCCAGGTGAGCACGAACTTCCTGCCCCGGGTCTCCCCGAGCTTTTCACGAAGCGTGAAGGCGTCCGCCAGCTCCTGGCATGGATGACGGCGGGACGACTCGAGGTTGATGACCGGCTTCTCGCAGTGGCGGGCGAACTGCCGGAGCACGGCGTCCTCGCGCGCGGTCGGCCAGTCGCCGCCGCGCGGAAACGCGCGAACGGCGAGAGCGTCGGCGTAGCGGCCGAGCACACGCGCGGCCTCGGTGACGTGCTCGACGGTGTCGCGGTCCATCACGACGCCGTCCTCGGTCTCGAGCGCCCAGCTCCCCTTTCCCGGCTCGAGGACCACGGCGTGCCCGCCGTGCAGGAACATCCCGGCTTCGAAGCTGGTCCGCGTGCGAAGGCTTGGGTCGAGGAAAACCATCGCCAGCACCTTCCGCTCCAGGCCGCCGACGACCTCGCCTCGCTTGACCCGCGTGGCGAGCGCCAGCAGCGCCTCCACCTCCTCGTACGACCAGTCCTCCACGGCGAGGAAATCACGCTTGGTCATGCCAGCACCTCGCGAAGCCCAGCGAGCAGCAGATCGGCCTCGTGGACGGTCAGCGTGAGGGGCGGCATGATCCGCAGGACGTTGGGGTCCGCGGACGTCCCCGTGAGGATGCGGTGAGCGAAGAGTGCCTGCTGCAGCTCCTTGGCCGGTCGGCCGAAGTCCAGCCCGAGCAGGAGCCCACGGCCCCACACCTTTCGGGCTCCCAGTGCCCGGGCCCCCGCAGCGATGTGCGCGCCGACGCGCGCCGCGTTGCCGGTGAGATCCTCGTCGGCAATCACCGACAGGGTGGCGAGTGCCGCGGCGCACGCCACGGGTCCGCCGCCGAAGGTGCTGCCGAGGTCCCCGACGCCGATCCCCATGGCCAGCATTGGCCCGGCCACCACCGCGCCGATCGGGTAGCCCGACCCAAGGCCCTTCGCGAGGGTGAGCCCGTCGGGCACCACGCCGTACAACTCGGCGGCGGTGAAGGCGCCGCTCCGCCCGACGCCGCACTGCACCTCGTCGAAGAGGAGCGCGATGCCGCGCTCGGTGCATAGGCGGCGGGCGGCCGCCAGGAACTCCACGCTGCAGTCTCGGGCGCCGGCCATCCCTTGTACCGGCTCCACGATGAGCGCAGCCATGGTGTCATCGAGCACCGAGTCGAGCGAGGCGACGTCGTCGAACGCGACGCGCGCCGACAGCGCCATGCCGGCGCGGACCGCGCCCGCTTCGTACGACCGCCCGTCGCAGCAGGCCAGGGTCGCGACAGTGCGCCCGTGCCATCCACCGGTGACCGAGGCCACGGCCTTCCGTCCGGTGGCCTTCCGGGCCAGGTGCAGTGCGTTTTCGTTGGCCTCCGCCCCGGAGTTGCAGAAGAAGACCCTGCCGAGGGGACCGGGGCACCGTTCGGCGAGTGCAGCGGCGAGCTGCTCGCGAAGGGGGTGCGGGACCGCCGTGGAGTAGAAGAAGAGCCGGCCCGCCTGTTCGGCGATCGCCGACACCACGCGCGGATGGCTGTGACCGGTGGAGGCCACGGCGTGACCGCCGTAGGCGTCGAGCCACTCCGCCCCGCTTTCGTCGACCAGCCAGGCGCCCCGCCCAGACACCGGCCGGACCGGCATCTGGGCGTAGACCGGCAGGAGGGCCTGCTCGCCCGCCCTCAGCATGGGAACGGCGCCGCCAGCCGGAGGCCGGCCGACTCGTCGAGGCCGAGCGCGAGGTTCATCGCCTGCACGGCCTGCCCCCCGGCGCCCTTGATCAGGTTGTCGAGCACCACCATCACCTGCACCTCGCCGGTCGCGGCGTCGCCCGCGGCGTGAATGAGCGCGGTATTGGTGCCGACCGCGTGGGTCAGCTCGGGAGGGCCGGCCGTGACGTGCACGAAGGGCCGGCCCGCATAGGCCGCCGCGTACCGCGCGCCGACGTCGCCCGCGACATCGGCCGGGACGGTGGCGTGCAGCGTCAGGTGAATGCCCCGCACAAAGGGACCGGAGTGGGTCATGAGCCGGGCGGTGGCCATGGGGGTCTCGGTCCAGCCGCGCCACGCGTGCAGCACCTCGGCGTCGTGCCGGTGCTGCAGCACGGAGTAGGCGAAGAGGTTGTTGGCGCGCGCCGGGTGGTGGGTTGTCGGTTTCGGATGGACGCCGGCACCGCTCGACCCGGTCACACCGAACAGCGCCGGGATGCCGGTGACGCCGGCGCCCTTGAGGGGGAAGAGCGCCAGCTGCGCCGCCGTGGCGAAGCAGCCGGGCGCCGCGAGCGCCGTGGCGCCGCGCAGCTCAGCGCCGAGAATGTCCGCGAGCGCGTAGGTGAAGCGCGTGACCAGGTCCGGCGCGGCGTGCACCCCGTAGTACCGCTCGTACAGCCGGAGGTCGCGCACACGAAAATCGGCGGCCAGGTCCACGACGAGACCGGGACCGGCGTCGAACACCTCGCCCGCCACCTTCGAGGACTCCCCGTGCTCGAGCGAGAGAAAGACGACGTCCTGACCGCGGGCCGCTTCGCCTGCGGAGAGTCCCGCGAAACGCGCCTCGGTCAGCTGGGCGAGGGCCGGATGCACGTCGGCGATGGGGCGACCGGCCTGGCTCCGGCTGGTCGCCACGACTTCCGTGATGTCCGGGTGCTGCAGCACCAGCCGGAGCAACTCGCCGCCCACGTACCCGGCCGCCCCGACGACGGCGACCTTCACCTCGACTCCAAGGCGGCGGTGACGGTGGCGAGCAGGCCGGCGGCGTCGCGCAACGCGTTGTGCGCCGGGATGCCGAGGGCCGCGCTGATGTAGTCACGGCCCACCTGGTTGTCGGTGGCCGGTCCGGTGAGGACGGTGATGGGGAGCCCGTAGGTGTTCCGCATGAGCTGGTCGGCGCCCCAGCAGCCGACCGGGTCGGGCGCGGCCATGACCCAGGCCTGGCCCGCAGCCGAAAGCTCGCGATCCCGCAGGATGTCCTGGACGCCGTACTCGCCGAGGATGCCGTCGCCCAGTTCGGCAACGATCACGTCGGGGCGCACCGTGCGCTGGAGGTGGTTGAAGAGCCCCTTGGCGACCGGGACGGTCATGCCGGCATGCGTGCTCGCGGCACCCGCGTCGTTGAAGGTCACCGCGGCGACGGCGCCGGCGTCCTGCATGGCCAAGGTGTCACGCATTAGCGATACGCCGGTGAGCTTGGCCGCCGCCACGCGGAGCCCGCTGCGCGAGAGCCCCCGGACCAGTTCCGTGGCCGCCACCGTCTTGCCGGCGTTCATGCAGGTGCCGGCGATGTACACGACGGGCGCCTCGATCTCGAGGACTTCGCTCGAGGGGATGGCGCCATCCCGAATGTGCGCCGGACGGCCGATGCGGTCGCCCAGCGCCGGAAACGCGAGCACCGCGCCGAGGACCTCGGCCGCGAACGGCGGGCCGATGTCGGGATTGGCAGAAGTGCAGCGGCCGAGCACCCCGCCGAGGTTGAGGACGTCGATGGTGTCGCCGACGGCGATATGCGGCGGTACCTCGCCGGCATAACCCCGGAGCGCACGACGGCTGCCCAGCGTCCCGGCAAGGACGTCGCCCTTGCGGAGGGACACGAGCCGACCGGCGAGATCCTCCACGGTGTTGTACGTCGACTTGTCGGTCAGCAGCCGGATGGCCAGCACGTACCCCTCGGCCGCGATGATATCCTGGCCCACGATCACCTCCGGGGCCAAGTGGGCGTTCCGGGTCGAGGAGCTGATCCGGTCGAGCCGGACCCGCGTCGTGGTGACCATCAGCCCTCCCCGGCGGCGCGGGCGGCGAGCAGGGCCGGAATGGCGGCCACGCGTGCGAACGCGCGCGCCTCGTCGCCGGTCCAGAGGAGGTTTTGCTCGCCGTACGTCGCCACGCGCGGATCCATCATCGAGTGCGGGCTCCGCGCGGCCACCACCTGGAACCGGCCCGGCGCCAGCCGGACACGCGTCTCGCCGACCACCCGCTCCTGCGAGTGGGCGAGCAACGCCTCGATGTCGCGGAGCGCGGGATCGAAGTATTGACCCTCATGCAACCGATCGCCGTAGAAGGTGGACAGCTGGTCCTTCCAGAAGGCCTGCCACTTGGTGAGGACGAGCTTCTCGAGCTCGCGGTGCGCCGCCACGAGCAGTACCGCTGCGCCGGCCTCGAAACCGATGCGGCCCTTGATGCCGAGCGCCGTCTCCCCGACGTGAATGCCGCGCCCGAAGCCGTAGGCGGCGGCGAGCTCGTTCAGCGTCTGGATCACGTCCACGCCCGCCAGACGATTTCCGTCGAGCGACACCGGCAGCCCGGCCTCCCAGCCGATGACGATCTCCCGGGCGGGCGGTGCATCGGCCGGCGGGTCGAGGAGTTCCGCTGGCGGGCCTGCCCAGGTGTCGTGAGTCCAGCCGCCGCCCCACGTGGTGCCCCAGAGGCCGGCGTTGATGGAGTAGGCCCCAGCCTTGGCCGGCACCGGAAGGCGCCGGGCCTCGAGGTAGGCGATGGCCTGGCTGCGGGAGAGGCCTTCGTCCCGGATGGGGGTGAGGATGGTGAGATCCGCGGCGAGTACACGCAGGGTGACGTCGAAGCGGACCTGGTCGTTGCCCGCGCCCGTGGATCCGTGCGCCACGGCGGTCGCGCCGATGGCACGTGCCACCTCGAGCACCGAGATGGCCTGCTGGGTCCGCTCCGCGGCCACGCTCAGCGGGTAGACCCCGCCTCGGAGCACGTTCCCCTGGATCAGGAAGCGGACGAACCGATCGAACACCAGGGCGCGCGCATCCACCTCATGGTGCGAGACCGACCCGACCGCCTCCGCCTGGCGCCGGATGGCGGCTCGCTCGTCCGGTGTGGCACCGCCCGTGTTGACGTACACGGTGTGAACCGCCCAGCCCTGCTCGGCGAGACGGGGAACGCAGTAGGAAGTGTCGAGTCCGCCTGAAAAGGCCAGGGCGACGATGCCGGATGAAGTATGCATAATGGGTAAATATGCACTTGCCATCCGCCTGGGCGCAAGCCGCCTCCCGGTGCCCGCCCTTCAGGGCCCCGTCGTGCCCGACGCCCAGTCCAGGATTCCGGTGAGCAGCGGGACGTACCCGCGCCAGAAGAACGATTCCTGCGGGGGAAGCCACCAACCCGGCACTACGCGGTGGAGCGATGCCCCCCAGCGGAGGTGTGTCCAGGCGGGGACGCGCGAGAGATTGGAGAAGTCGCCGGCCAGATAGTAGGTGCGAGCCGCGCCCACCTGGTGGGCGAGCACGGCTGCCGAGCGGGGCGGGAGTCCAGCGGCCTCGAACAGCGAATCGCCGCGGGGACTGAGGTGCCAGGCGTAGTCGGCAAGGACCTTTGCAGCAGTCGGCTCGACAAGGTCAAACCATCCCAACGGTGACGGCGCCTCGCGCAGCCCGAGCGAGTCACCGGCCGGGGTCGGGACGATGTCGAGGCCCCACCCCCGGACATCTCGCCCGGTCAGGACCACCAGCCGCCCGTCACGATGGACGAGCAGGAACCCCTCCCCCTCGAAGGCCCACGGCCGCCCCGACTGGCGCTCCCAGGCGGCCGCGGCCCAGGGGGGAAGGTCGCGTCGGAGGTCACTGGAGCGGCGTCCGGTCCATCCGGTCCACCGAAAGCCGAAGATCCCCTCAGCGCGGGCGCGCACGGAATCGACAGTCGGTTCGGCCGCCGTGTTGAACTCGCCGATGAGGGTTGCGCCGGAGCGCACGGCTGCTTCCAGCGCGTCGAGGTCCGAGGCGGTGAGCCCGCCGTAGAGCATCCGTCCTGAGTCGGCCGGGGCGTGCGCTCCGAGGTCGGACGCGGTGACCCCATACGTGTCGGCGATGTAGACCACCCGGTTCCCGCCGAGCGGCTTCGGGAAGGGTCGCACCGACCACGCCCGGTTGGTGAGGGGTACGAACCCGACGTAATCCCCGGCAACATCGTACGGGGCGTGGGAGCCGGGATGCACGAACTTGAGGTGATTGAGGAGCCACACGACGGCGCGATGCCCGCGATAGGTGGTATCGGGCACAGTCTTGTCCAGGATGACCACGCCGAGCGGTCGGGGAACGGCCAGCCGCCAGGCGACCCCGGGGGCCAGCGCAGCCACCAAGAGGAGCACGCAGAGAATCAGGAGTGCGATCGCCGAGCCGCGCTTCACGGGACTGGGTCGGCTGCACGGCCCGAAGACGAAGCACGATCCATCTCGCCGGGATGCCGAAGCCGGTACGAGAGCCTGGCAAGTTCCGCCTCGAGGGCCGCCTCGTACTCCGCGCCTTCCACCCGGTCGCGCAGCCGAGGCGACACAGGAATCACCATCGGCGAGGGCTCCCACGGTACGACCGCTCCGGTGCCGGCGTTGACGACCCGTCCCTCCTCCACGGCCCGGGTGGCCTCGACCAGCCGCAGGCTGGAGAGCGCCCTCCGCATCGCCTCGAGCCGCGCCTGGCGGAGGGGATCGAGGAAGCGGCTACCAAAGGTGGCCACGAAGTACCCCGCGGGCCTAAACATCAGTCCGTCGAGGCCGAGCTCGCCGCAGAGCACCACCAGCCACGCCATCACGTCCCGGAGCAAGCCGAGCCCGGGGTGCTTCTGCCCCGGGATGGAGTGCTTGCCGGACGAAAACTCCCGCCGCGGGTTCTGGAGCAGGACCCATTCGAGGAAGAGGACCTCCAGCCCGGGAAGGCTGGTCGAGTCGCGGCGGAACCGGATCTCCATGAGGAGTTCGGTGCGCGCCCCGTCGCCGAAGAGGCGCACGGTGTCGGAATCCTCGAGGTGGAAGTCGAGCTCGAGGGCCGGCTGCGCGAAGCCGAGGGCCCGCACCTGCGAGAGCACGCCGAGCCGCTCGAGCAGGAGTTCGACGCCCTGCGGCGTGTACCGGCCGAGCAGCCGGCGCGGCGGCGTGGCGCCACCGGGGTGAAAGGCGGCCACGTCCTCCGCGGTGAGGGCCCAATCCGCCGCGGGGGGAAGCCGCCGCGCACCGTCGCGCAGAAGCTGATTCAGTTCCCTGGCCCGCCGGATGAGCATGTCGGTGTTGCTAGGTGGCTCCACGATGCGGCCCGCCGCGACCCATCCAAGGAACCGTGCGGTGTACCGCCAGGCGTTCCCGCCGTAGCCGCCGCCCAGGACGATCGCCAGCGGAATCTCCGCACCTTCGGGTCGCACCTGCCCGAAGACGAACTGATCCCGGGCCAGCATCCCGTCGGCCGTGATGTTCCAGTCGCCGATCATGTCGTCCGACGCAGGGTCGACCCCCGCGACGTAGAGGACCAGCCCAGGGCGCACCTGCTGGACCACCGGGGGCAGCGCCTCACGGAGCGTCTTGAGGTAGGTCGCGTCGTTGACGGCGGTCCCGAGCGCGATGACGGTCGCGGCGACGGCGTCGCGCGGCGACCAGTCCTGGTTGTGGATGGTGAAGGTGTGGACGGTGGGGTCGTCCTCGAAGAGGAGGCGGGTGCCGTTGCCGTCGTGGATGTCGAGGTCCACGACCAGGATCGGCGCCTCGAACCCGCGGGCGCGAAGGCGTGCGATCGCGATGCCCAGGTCGTTGAAGGCGCAGAACCCCATGCCCCGGTTGGAGGCGGCGTGGTGAAACCCACCCCCGAGATTGACGGTCACCAGGCCGGTCCGCAGGGCGGCGGCGGTGGCGAGCACCGTGCCCCCCGCCGCCAGTCGCTGGAACTCGACGAGGCCCTGCGCCTCGGCGTCGGTGAGCTGGGCGCCGACGACCTGTTCCACGACCTCCGTGTGCTGCAGGGACTCGAGGTACTTGTCGGTGTGCACCCGGCGGAGGTTCTTCATCGAGGCGGCCTGCGGGCGGAGCAACTCCCGGCGGCGGATCAGCCCCTCGTCGGTGAGGAAGGCGAGGACCATCTCCGCGCGGAGCGGGTCCATCGGGATCGAGCCGACCTGGACGACGTACCGGGGGTCATACACCAGGAGGAGCCCCGAGGGGCGGAGGCTGCGCCGGATCGCACCCCACACCCATCGGCCCATCCGCCTGCCCACGGAGATCATGCCCGGCCCGCTCACCCGATATCCCTCCTGGTCGACCTGGAATCCCATCGCCCGCCCGGCTTCTGCGCCGCCGACTCGCCGGGCACGACCGGAGTATACTATTGAGACCGCCCATGACCTCAGCCCCTCCCCCCGGCCTGCCAGAGCGACGGCGCCCCTCCCTCACGGCGCGCTGGAGCAACCTCATCCTCCTCACGCACGAGGTGGACCCCTCCCTGATCGCGCCGTGGCTCCCCGACGACGTCGAGCCTGACCTGGTGGACGGCAGGGCGCAGGTGTCGCTGATCGCGTTCGACTTCGTGGATACCCGGGTGCGGGGGCGGCGGATTCCGGGCTTCGTGGACTTTCCGGAAATCAACTTCCGCACCTACGTGCGACAGGGAGACCGAAGAGGAGTCGTCGCGATCCGCGAACTGGTGCCCAGCCCCCTCGCGGCCGCCATCGGACGGCTCCGCTTCAATGAGCCCTTCCGGGCGACGCCAATCGAGAGCCGGACGGCCAGCATGGGCGACGAGTTGCTGGTGGAACACCGGTGGCGGTGGAAGGAACGGCACTACTTCCTGCGGATGACCGCCGACCAGAGCTCGGCCACGGCGACCGAGGGACCGGCCCGCGACCTCTTCGGGCGGCGCTGGGCGTATGGCCGCAGCCGGCGCGGCGAGCCGATCGTGCTGCGCGTCGAGCACCCGGACTGGGCGCTCCGGCGGGTCCGGACCCTCGACTTCGAGGTGGACTACGGTGCGCTGTACGGCCCCGAATGGGCCGTGCTCAACGACCGGCAACCGAGCTCCGCGTACCTCGCCGTCGGCTCGGCGGTCTCGATCTTCCCTCCCGGACGGTAGGCGAGAGCCCCCTCAGGGCCGGCGCGGCCCCTCCCCCGCGCCGGTGCGCTCGATCAGGACGGCGATTTCATCGAGGTCCGCCGGCGACAATCGCACTTCGGCCGCGCCGATCCACCCGTCCACCTGCGCCGCCGACCTCGCGCCGACGATGGCGCCCGTGACCGCAGGCCACGCCAGCACCCAGGCGATGGCGATCTCCCCGATCGAGCATCCGTGTCGCCTGGCGACGGGGGCGAGCCCGTCGCGGAGCGCGAGATTGGGGGCGAAGCGGGGCGGCGTGAACTCCGAGCCGCGGTGGCGGTAGTCATCGGGCGGAAGCGCGGCGAGGCGCGCTGCCGAGAAACCTTCAGTCAGGAGGCCCGACTGCATCGGGCTGTATGCGATCACCCCGACGCGGTGGGCACCGCACCAGGGAAGTTCCGCCCCGGCCACCTTCCGGCGGATCAGTGAGAAGGGGGGCTGGAGCGACTGCAGCCCTCCCCGCGCCGCGCACCGGCCGAGCAGGCCGACGTCGAAGTTGCAGACCCCACCCCAGCGCACCTTTCCCTCCTCCACCAGCCGGAGCATCGTGTCCCACGAGTCCTCCACCGCGGTCCCGGTCTCGTCGGGCCAGTGGAACTGGTACAGGTCTATGCGCTCCACGCCGAGGCGCGTGAGCGAGGCCTCGCACTCCCGACGGATCGAGGCGGGTTGCAGGACGCGCCGCGGCTCGGCAGTCCGGTCCTTCTCGTCCCACACCAGCCCGCACTTGGTGAAGATGAAGGGCCGCTCCGCCGCGGGCAGTGCCGCGACGGCCTTGCCGACGATCGCCTCCGAATGCCCCAGCCCGTACACGGCCGCGGTATCGAGCCAGTTGATCCCCAGCGCGACGGCCCGGTGTATGGCCTCGACCGAGGCGGCGTCGTCCTGCGGGCCCCAGCCGAAGGCCCACGGACCGCCGATCGCCCAGGTCCCGAGGCCCAGGCGGGTGATGTCGAGATCAGTCCCGCCGAGTCGGCGGCGCGGCAACTGGCGCATCAGTAGATCACTCCCCCCGCGGCCCGGTACTCGGTGAACAGGGTCCGCGCCTGGTCGCGCAGCACTTGGCGGACCACGGCGACGCCTCTCTGCTCGAGATAGGCGTACGACTCGGGAAAGACGGGCCCTTCGTCGTAGCCGATGGCCTCCGCATCAGCCTTCGTCGCGCCGGTAACCAGGCGCGCGACGCCGCTCCACAGGGTGGCCCCGAGGCACATCGCGCAGGGCTCGCACGATGACACCAGCTCATGCGCCGGCATCCCCTCGACGCCGAGCGAGTGACTGTGCAGCCTGGCACCGGCCATCATCAGCGCCACGGCCTCCGCGTGGAGCACGCAGTTGTGGGCGGGGACCGCCATGTTCACACCCACCGCCACGAGGACGCCGCTGTCGCGCTCGAAGACCGCCGCCGTGAAGGGTCCGCCGGTGGCCCGCCGCACCTGCTCGTGTCCCAGTTCGACGACGAGCGCCATGCGGTCCTCAAGACGTGGATAGTGCCGCTGCCAGTCGACGAAGCCGTCGACCCACGGGGGGAGCTCGACTTGGAGCCGGGGAGATGGCATGACGCCGTCCTCTCCTGAGGGACCGGGCGGCGGAAGCGCCGCCACCCGAAGGGTGCACCGGATCCGCCGCCGCGCAAGCGGCGGTCAGGCCCGCTGTCGCATGCGCGTCGTGCTGATGAGCGCGACGGCGACGAGAATGACCGCCGCGGCGAGCAGGGTCCGGACGCTGAGCGACTCGCCCGCCAGCGCCCAGCCGAGGATGACGGCCACCAGCGGGTTGACGTAGGAGATGGTGGCGAGCCGGTCGGGGGTGGTGTGGCGGATCAGCCAGAAGTAGGCCGAGTAGGATACGAGCGACCCGAAGAAGGCAAGATAGAGATAGGCCGCGGCCGAGGCCGCCGAGAGGTGTTCCCAGGCGAAGGCGCGCGCCTCACCGGTGAGCGTCGAGGTCGTAAGGAGGACGACGCCGGCGGCGATCATCTGCTGCGCCACGAAGCGCGTCGGATGCGCGGGGCGTGAGAGCTTGATGGCGTAGATCGACCCGACCGACCAGCTGAGGGCGGCGCCGGTCAGGACGAGGGCGCCGATCGGGTCGACGTGCTGGCTTCCGCCGAAATTCCCCGGCACCACCAGCAGCGCCACACCACCGAAGCCTGCCACGATCCCGGCGACCGTGCGAGCGCCCGGGCGCGCCGCGCCCAGCCAGAGCCAGTTGAGGAGCACCAGCCAGAGCGCGGAGGTGCACACGATCAGCGCCGTGAGCCCGCTCGGCACCAGCTGCTCGGCCCAGGTCGTGGCGCCGTTCGCGGTGACGAGCATGAGTACGCCGAGGCCGGTGGCCCGGATCCAGTCTTGCCGGGTCGGGGCCGGCGCCGCCTGCCGGAGCCGGCTCCAGGCGTAGAGCACGAGACCGGCGAGCAGGTGACGCGAGCCGGCCATGAGAAAAGGGGGGATGGACTCGATCGCGACGCGGATGCCGAGGTAGGTCGAGCCCCAGATCAGGTAGACAGCCGCCCACGCCAGGATCAGGTGGAGGGTCGGCGGGCGTTCCGGTTCGGTCAAGCGGAGCGGGACTGCACAGGGTTGTCCTCGCCACCCAGGTCGACATACTCGTCGTTGTACATCCGGACCAGTTCGAAGAAGTAGGACAGCGCGAGCGGGCCGATCAGGAGTCCGAGGAGCCCGAGGTACCGCACCCCTGCGAACGCACCGAGCACGGTGATGAGCGGGTGGGTCTGAGCCCAGCGGCGGAAGACGATCGGACGGATCACGTTGTCGATGTTGCCGACCACGAGCGCGCCGAACGCCGCCATGCCGATCGCGGAGGTGGTGGAGCCCTGCAGGTACAGCACCAGGGCCGCGGGAATCCAGATGAGGCCGCTCCCCACCACCGGGAGGATGGCGAAGACCATGGTCACCACGCCCCAGAAGACGGCGTTCGGCAGCCCCGTGAACACGAACGCGCCGCCGACCATCAGCCCCTGGATGGTGGCCGTGAGGCCGGTGCCGATGACCGTCGAGATGGTGACCGCCCGGAAGCGCTCCCGAAGCCGCTCGGCGCTGGCAGCGCTGAAGGGGATGTAGGGCCTGATGGCGAGCCAGGCGCTCCCCTCGGTCACGAGCATGAAGTAGAGCACGAAGAAGGCGATGGCCAGGTTGAAGCCGATCAGGGTGACGGTTCCGACCGCGGCGAATGCGCCGCGCCCGATACCGCCGACGACCGTCTGGCCGAACTTGACGAGTTCCGGCCCGACCGCGTACCCGGCGATCGTGAGCGTCTGCAACCTGGTGAGGAGGGGATTCTGCACCAGGTTGGCGATCACGTTTTGCGCCTGGCCCACGATGAGCGCGAGCAGCCATGACCCTGGCACGAGGATCAGGAGGATGCCCGCGGTGACCGTGAGGCCGGCGGCCACCGACGGACGAAGCTTCCGCGCCAGGCGCGCGTAGATCGGCCCGAACACCACGTAGAGGACCGGCGCGGCCAGGAGTCCCGAGGCGAAGGGGGCCAGCGACATCAACAGGCCGAGCCCGAGAAGGAGGATCAGGACGGCGGCACGCCCCTGGCGGGTGTTCACGTTGATCATGTCTGCGCTCCCGGACATTGGCGACTGAAGGCGGTAATCTAGCGGGCCATCGCGTAGACCGCCCGGCCGGTGGGTCGGTATCTTTCCCGAATGACCCAGGCCGCGGTGCGCCCGCTTCTCACCATCCTCCTGCTGGGGACGATCGCCGTCGCACCACTCGCCGCTCAGCGCGGCGGGACGGTCGAGATCGTGCCGGTCGGGCGCTACGCCTTCTATCCCGACTCGCTCCAGCTCGAGAATGGATTCGGGGTCGGGGGCGAGCTCGGGCTCTTCGTGACCCGGAAGCTCAGCCTCGAGGCGGGTGGGAGCTATGCGCTCACCAGCCTGCCCGATTCGGCCTCGGTCAGCGTGAGCCGGCTGACCGGCCGCTTCCTGGTCCACCTGCCCTTGCGCGGGCGCTCGACAGCGCTGTTCGGGATTGGATATACGAGCGTTCGTTACGGGCAGGCACTCGAAGTGGACCAGTCGGGGCCGGGCGGCCTCGTCGGACTGCGCTTCGGGTTCGGCCCCCGCCTGGGTCTCCGCCTGGAGGCGACGGCGGACTATGTGGCCCGGACCGGGAGTGGCACCGATCCGGAGTGGGACGTCGGCGCGCAGGTCGGGCTCTCCATATATGCCGGACCGCTCGGCCCGAGGGATAGCGATCGCGACGGGGTGCCGAACCGGGAGGACCGGTGCCCGGACACGCCCGCCGGACTGCCGGTCGACCCGACCGGGTGCAACCTCCCCCGCGACTCGGACAACGATGGCGTGCTCGACGGCGGTGACCGGTGCCCCGGTACCCCGACCGGGCAGCGGGTGGACATCTCGGGCTGCAACGCCGACCTCGACGGCGACGGCGTGCCGAACACGCTGGACCGGTGTCCCGGTTCCCCACCCGGAGCGGAAGTCGATCCCTTCGGCTGCCCGCCCCCGCGCCAACCCTCCGACTCCGATGATGATGGGGTGCCAGACGACCGGGATCGCTGCCCGAGCACCCCCGCCGCCGCTCCGGTGGACGCACTCGGTTGCCCGCAGCCCGTCCAGATGCCGCCGAGTCCTCCGCGGCTGATCCTTCGCGATGTCACGTTCGCCAACGGGAGTGCGACGCTGACGACGGAGGCGCAGACATCGCTGCGGGGCACCGCGGCCACGCTGCTCACGGAGCCCGCGGTCCGGCTCGAAGTGGCCGGCTACACCGACTCCACCGGCCCACGCCAGGTGAACGAGCGGCTGTCGCTCCGGCGTGCGGAATCGGTTCGTGCGTTTCTGGTCTCCGCGGGCATACCGGGCGACCTCCTGACCGCACGTGGCTACGGGCCGGCGGACCCAGTCGCCAGCAACGCCACCTCCGCGGGCCGCGAACTCAACAGGCGGGTCGAACTCCACCGCCTCGACTGAACCGCTTCCCCACCAGGCCTCCTCGACAATTCTTCAACGCCCCTTCGGCATTTCTTCATTGTGGTCCGGCCATGATTCCCGGCAACCGGGGCGCGATCGTCGGCCCCGCGAACACCTTGGGGAGGATCGATGTCGTTCCTACGACTGGCAGGTGGCGCCCTCGTCGCATCGACGCTCATGATTTCGCTTCCGACCGACGCCGCGGCCATCCCCGCCTTCGCGCGGAAATACCGGGTCAGCTGCAACCTCTGCCACAACCCCTTCCCCGCGCTCACCGCGTTCGGTGAGCAGTTTGCCGGCAACGGGTTCCGGATGGCCATCGATGAGGAGCCGCGGGACACGATCGCCACCGGCGACGACCTCCTGACCCTCCCGGCGAGCGTGCCGCTGGCGCTCCGGCTCGACGCCTACGCGCAACTCTATTCCGACGGCAAGGCGGCCACCGACTTCCAGCTGCCGTTCAACCTCAAGCTCCTTTCCGGCGGGACGCTGGGGAAGAAGCTGTCGTACTACATCTACTTCCTGCTGGCGGAGCGGGGCGAGGTGGCGGGCATCGAGGATGCGTTCGTCTACTGGAACGACATCGCCGGCGCCCCGGTGGACCTGGCGGTCGGGCAGTTCCAGGTGTCGGATCCGATGTTCAAGCGGGAGCTGCGGCTCGAGGTGCTCGACTACGCGATCTACAAGGTCCTGGTCGGCCTGCAGCCCGCCAACCTGACCTACGACCGCGGCCTCATGGCCTCGGCCGACCTCGCCGGCTTCACAATCACCGGGACGCTGGTGAACGGCGACGGGATCCCGGCGGCGAATGAACTGTTCCGCTACGACAACGATGCGAACAAGAACCTGTTCGGCCACATCACCCGGGATCTCGGCGACCATGCGCGGCTGGGCCTGATGGGATACACCGGCAGGCAGAACGGCGAGGTGTACGGGTTCCCCGGACAGGACAACGCCATCACGATGTGGGGGGCGGACGCCACCTTTGGGGCCGGGCCGGTCCAGCTCAACCTGCAGTACGTCGGCCGGACGGACACCGAGGCGGATTTTGTTCCCGGTCAGCCGACGGTGGAGACCGACGGCGGGTTCGCGGAAGTGCTCTTCCGGCCCGCCGGCAAGCGGTGGTACGGGTACGGATTGTACAACTATATCGAGGCGAGCGAGCCGGTGCTCAACGTCAAGATGGGGGTACCGGTCGGGGTGGACGAGTACGAGTCGATCGCCGTCGGTGGCGGGTACCTGGTGTATCGAAACTTTCGGCTGTACGGCGAGTATGGCTATGACTTCCGCAACGAACTGAACCGGCTCACCGCCGGGTTCACTACGGCATTCTGAGGGGAGCGATCATGTCGGCCCAGCGTGGATACAGCGCAGCGTTGGCGCTACTCCTGTGCGGCGCCGCAGGCAGCGTCCAGGCACAGGCGAACGCCGCCCTCCCGGAGGGGGTGACTCCCGCCATGGTTAGTGCGGGCGGCTCGATCTTCAAGGGGCCGGGGATGTGCACCGTCTGCCACGGCATCGACGGCAAGGGCGGCGTCGGACCGAACCTGACCGACGGCACCTGGATCCACTCCAAGGGCAGCTATCAGGAAATCGTCCAGCAGATCACTACGGGCGTTCCCACCAAGCAGTCCAAGAGCGGCATCCCGATGCCGCCGAAGGGCGGGAGCGGGATCAGCGAGGCGCAAGTCAAGGACGTTGCGGCGTACGTCTGGACGCTGAGCCACCCGGGGGCGAAGTAGGCCTATCTCACCTGCCGGCGCGTCGCGTGCCAGAGCGAGGCGCCGAGCGCCAGGGCCAGGATGCCGAGGGCAGACGGCCAGTAGGGGGCGCGCCGAGGATCAGGGTACCCCGCATCCTTCAATTGCCTGCGCAGTTCCAGTCCATACCACTCACCCAGTGACATTCCGGCGGTGGCGGCAAATGCCTCGGCGACTGGAGCAGTGCTCGTCCAGAATTCGGCGAAGCGGGTTGGGCCGAGGTCGTCCACCATCAAGGCGAGCAACGCCCCCGTGACATAGCGCGGCATCTCGAACATCCAGGCGCCGTTTCCCTGCCCAGCATACCCGAGGAAACGCCACCCCCCCACCACACCCGCCGGAAACTGGCCCGGAGGATACGGCGTCTGGAGGAAGCCAGCCTCACAGAGTTCCGGGCGACGATCCGCGCACGCCGCGAGCGCTACTGACTCCCTGTAGAAGAGCCCCCGCAGGTCACCGAATACCCGGTTGAGGACCCCACCGCGCTCCGGGTCATCTTCTCGCGACGCGAAGAACCGTCGATAGGGCGGAATGCCGCCCGCGACGTCCCAGTACCGGGAATCGAGCCATGCCCGAATCCCGGGGCCCGGCATCCCAAACTCCGACAGGTACCAACAAGCGCCAACAGCGCCATTCCAGGGCAGCCGTCGCCAGTCCTCAGCCCAGAACCGATTCAAGACGGTGTCGCCGGGAGAAGGGGTGTGGACCACCGTGCACCACCCCCCTGCCTCGGCGCCGGGCAACACCGTGAACGAAGTGAGCGTCCCGCGAGGAAGCCATTCCCCTGGCGGCCATTCCAACAGGACCAACCGCGTCGGAACTGCCGGATCCGTCCGCCGCGGAACCGACACGAAGAGGCTCTCAGCCACTCTCATCGCAGCGGTTTGGGTGCCAAGGGTGATCACGGCCTGGTCCGCACCGGCCGGTTGACTCTTCACCGCAGAATCCACCCGATCGAGCACCGCCGCGGTGCCAACATGACGTCCCAGACGGATCACCGAGTCTCTCAGCGCCTGCTCGGCTGCCAGCTCAGGACTCGAAGGCCGCGGCGTTCGATCGAGGCCCGGGGTTGGACCGAGAAGGGACCACAAGGCGAGACAGGCGACCGCCGCCGTAAGAAAGCCAAGGACCCGATTGCTCACCGCCATCGCGAACCTCGCAGTGCCATCGTAAGCAGGAGCCCGGACCATGCGAGTCCGAGCAACAGTTCCTGCGGAGGCGCGGCCGGACCGCGTGGGACAGCCCGAAGGCTCGCACCCCAACGATTGAGCAGTGTGTCAATGGGGACGCCGGCGGCCGCGGCGAGACGATGCTCGAGGGTGACGCCGGTGTCCGCAGCGAGCCGCTCGAACGCCGAGGCGCCACCTGACTCGAACGCCAGCTGCACCAGGTACTGCCGACCTACAACACCAACAGGCGGAAGGACGCGCGCCGGGGTCAAGATCGACCGGCATGCCGACAGGTCGCCCGCGTTCATGCAGCGCTCGCGCGCGACCCGCTCGAGCCCGTTCAATTCCCCGGACACCATGCCGGCGAGGCGCGGCCAGGTATCTGGCTCGAACCACGCATCGAGCGTATCCGCCCCAACGTGAATGCCCAGCGCTGCCGCGCATGCCATCGTCTCGCCCGAATAGCATGCCCGGTTCGGCCGCGCCGGTGTTCGCAGGAGTTCCTCCGCGATGTCACCTACGTCGGAATGCGAGATGGTCCCGGTGGGCACGGTGCCTCCCATCCAACGAAGCACGGCGGCACCCTGCGTGCTCCAGATCCACAGAGCGGCGCTCCGCTCGAGCCCGCGCGCAAGGTCCCCAGCCTTGGCCAGCTTCGGGACGGTACTCCTGGTGGATCCGAAGGTGGTGACCGGGAAGGCCCCGTGCGCCGTCACCGACGGACCGAATCGAGCCACCAGGCTCTGCCACGCTTCCTCACCGGCGGCCAGGGCAAACGGTCGGAGCCGTGCAGAGGTGGCGATCCGGAGTCCGCCCGCCACCACGGTGTCAGAGTACTTGGCCCGGAGCGCCAGGCTGTCCCGCAGCGCCCTGGCCAGTTGCATCGAGTCGAGTCGTTCCTCCATCCGCTGCAGCACCGCCGCCGGTTCCTGCGCGTGAAGCGACCCGCCCCAGGGGGCGAGCAGGGCGAGCAAGGCGAGACGCCGCCTACACATCGATGAGCATCCAGCGCGCCCGAAAGATGGCCAGCGGGCTGTAGGGGCCGAGCAGCGCATCCACAACTGAGCCGAGCGGATTCCACCCCAGTGAGGCGAGGTCGGCGACGAGTGCGGCGAGGACCACCAGCAGGAACACCGCCGCGACCAGCCGCGCCATGCGCGGCGTGAGTCCCATCAACCCGAACAGGATGGTGTACGCCGAGAGCCCGGCGAGAAGGAAGCGGACAGTGATCCCCCCCGGATAGGCGTGGAGCAGGGTGGGGAGAGGCACTCGGATCGTGGCGACGACCGTGCTCACGGCAAGGACAGCCGCGATGACAAACAGCAGCGTCAGGCCGGCGCCGTACCGGAGCAGCAGGTAACGGACCCGTGAAACGGGAAGCGTAAGCGCATAAACATGCTTGGTCCGGTGATCCGGCCACCAGGCCCCCGCAGCCAGCGCCAGCGCGGCCGCCAAGGCGAGAACTGGATAGGCGGCGCCCCATCGCGCCGTGGCGCGAAGCAGGTCCCAGGAGGCCCAAGGATCGGTGACTGCGCCGGCGCCGCGGAGAGACAAGAGGGGCACAGCCACCGCCATTCCGGCCAGCACTACCATTGCAAGGCGACTCTCGCGCCACTGACTCCAGAGGATGGCCCGAAACATCACGCCTCCCGTCCGCTGGGGTGACGCGCGCTGCGCAGGAGCTCCACGAACGCCTCCTCGAGGTCGAGATCCACGACTTCCCTGAGCGGATGCGCCTCGCCGAACCAGGACGCCATGTCCGGCTGCCAGCCACGCACCGTCCACACCTCCCCTCCGATGCCCGCCGCGCCGCGCGCCAGCAGCGCGAAGGGCGCGCCGGCCGAGGGCGCACCGGCGCCCACCCGAAGGCGCTTCAGGCCCGACTTGAACTCCTGCATCGGCAACTGGGCCACGATGGTGCCCTGGTCGAGCACGCCGATCCAGTCGCAGAACCGCTCGAGTTCGTGAACCAGGTGGCTCGAGATGAGCACGGTGGCGCCGGACTCGGTCACATAATCGAGGATGGCGTGGAGGGCCTCGCGCCGGACCACCGGATCGAGTCCGTCGGTCGGCTCGTCGAGCACCAGGAGATCGGGCCGCTGAGCCAGCGCCAGCAGGATCATGACCTTGCCCATCTCGCCCTTGGACAGCCGGGCAAGGGCACGCTTCATCGGCAACTCGAAGCGGGCCGCGAGGTCCCTGGAGGCCGCCTGGTCATACCGGGGATGGAACGCGGCATGGAACCGGATCGCTTCGTCGATCGAAAGGTTCGGGTAGAGCTGCGGCCGCTCGGGGACATATCCGACCCGGCCGAGGATCGAGACGATGTCCTTCGGCACGTCCTCGCCGAAGACTTTCATCGACCCGCCGGCGGGGCGCAGCAGCCCGAGAAGCAGCCGGATCGTGGTGGTCTTCCCCGCCCCGTTGGGGCCGAGGAAGCCGTACACCGCGCCGCTGGGTACGGAGAGGTTCACGTCGCGAAGCGCGAATCCACCCACCTGGTAGGACAGCCCGCGGATCTGGATCGCATCGGTCATCGCCGTTTCTCCCCCAGCGCTGTTCGAAGCGCGTTGAGCAGGTCCTCTCCAGACAATCCCAGCCCGACGGCCCGCGCCAGCATTTCGTTGGCCAGGCGGCTGCTGACCGCCGACTGCTCCGCCGCGCGCCGGCTCGGCGTCAGCTCGCGCACGTAGGTTCCGGAGCCCTGCCGCAGTTCGACGAGCCCTGCCGTCTCGAGGTCCCGGTACGCCTGCACCACGGTGCCCGGGTTCAGCCGGAGGCGGACCGCCAGCTGCCGCACCGACGGGAGCAACTCGCCGGGCGCGAGGTCACCCGCCGCGATGGCGGCGCGGAGCCGCTCCGCGAGCTGGGCGTACAGGGGTGTCGGCGACGCAGGATCGAGGTGTTCGAACATGGCCCTAGTGTGTTGGTGTTGCAATACACTAAGTCTTTAGCCTCCGGCTGTCAATAGTGGTCGACAGCCGGGCCCCTGGAGGCCACCTTAGAGCCGCATCCAAACCCTCGGCACTCGAGCGGCATCTGATCCTCCAGTGAGCGACCCGATTCAGCGCGCCCGTGAGGGCGACCCCGACGCCTTCCGCGTCCTGTACGAGGAGCATGTCGGGCGCATCTACGCGCTCTGCCTCCGGCTTGCCCGGGACGCGGCGCACGCGGAGGAGCTGGTGCAGGACACCTTCGTGAAGGCGTGGGAGAAGCTGCCGGGATTTCGCGGGGAGAGCGCCTTCGGCACCTGGCTGTTCCGGATCGCGGTCAACGTGACGCTGGCCGAGCGGCGCGCCACCGGCAGGCGCGAATCCCGGGTCGGTCTCACGGCCGAACCGGAAGCGCTCCCAGCCGCCCATCGCACGCCTGACCCGGGAGCCCAGCTGGACATGGAGCAGGCCATCGCCGGGCTGCCACCGCATGCCCGGGCGGTCTTCCTCCTCTATGACGTCGAGGGCTACCAGCATGCCGAAATTGCCCAGATGACCGGGATCGCCGAGGGAACCTCCAAGGCCCAACTCTTCCGCGCCCGGCGACTCCTCCGGGAGGCACTCAACCGATGACCTGCGCCGAATTCGACCAGCTGCTCGATCGCTACCTCGATGAGTCCCTCGATGCGACCCGTCGCGCAGAGCTCGACTCCCACCTCCGCGGCTGCGAATCGTGCCGAATCCTCACCGCACAAATGCGCGAAGTGCTGGCTTCGGCGGCGACCCTTCCACGGAGCATCAGGCCGCCGCGTGACCTCTGGCCGGACATCGCGGAGCGGCTGGCCAGCCGCGCCACGCAACCGCCCGTCCGGTCCATTCCGTGGCGCCGCTGGGCGCCGCTCGTGGCGGCCGCCGTACTGCTCATCGCCGTCACCGCGATCGTGACGGTCCGGCTCTCCCGGCGGGAGCCGCCGGTCGCCGTCACGGCACCGCGCGAGCAACCGCACATCGAGGGATTCGCGGCCGATCGGGAATACGTGCTCGCCGCCGAGGACCTGGAACGAGTGCTGACGGAGGGGCGGGGCCGCCTCGCTCCCGCCACCGTGGCCGTACTCGAGCGGAACCTGGCCCTGATCGACGCCGCGATCGTCGAGGCCCGCGCCGCCCTGGAAGCCGACCCCGCCAACGCCGACCTGCGCGCCCTGCTCTGGGGCGCCCACCGACAGAAACTCGACCTGCTGGACCGGGCCACGCGCCTGACACGGAGCTGAACGATGCGACGCCAGATGTATATCCTCGCCTTCCTCGCCGTCGCCGCCACTGGCACCGCGGCGGCGCAGGCCCCGATCCACCGCGGGCGGCTGATCGCCCCGGACGCCGCGGTCCGGATCTTCAACATCGCGGGCACCGTGCGCGTCACCGGATGGGACCGCGACAGCGTGGACGTGACCGCCGTCGTCCCGAAGGGAGCGGGCGAGTTCATGTTCGGCGGCGGGAGCGGTGGCGTGAAGATGGGGATCAACCCCCCGGTGGGCGAGGCGGTCTACCCCGGCTCGCTCTTCGAGGTGCGCGTGCCCACGCGGGCCCGGGTCTGGATCAAGACCGAGAGCGCGGAGATCCTGGTGTCGGGACTCACCTCCTCCGCGGACCTGTCGAGCGTCAGCGGCCGGATCGTGGTGACGGGAGACGTCGCCCAGCTCTCGGCGGAATCGATGGATGGCGGGATCGACGTGTACGTCAACGCATCACTGGTCCGGCTCAAGAGCGCGGGCGGGACGATCGTGCTCCGCGGGAACGTCACCGATGCCTCGCTCAGCACGGTCAGCGGGGCGGCGACGGCGCAGCTTGCCGGCCTCGATCGCGGCCGGATGGAGACGGTCGGCGGGCACCTCACCTTCGAGGCGGGCCTGCGGCCGGGCGGCAACTACACCCTCGAGAGTCACTCGGGGGACATCAGCATTCGCCTCCCGTCCAATTTCGACGGGGCGCTCGACCTCACGGCGCTCGAGGGCCGGGTCGTCAACCGGCTGACCAAGAGCCCCGTCAATCCGACCAACCAACGCCGGGGGGAATTCCTCGCAACGTCCGGGGGCAAGGCCACGGCGGAGCTGGTCGGCCGGACCTTCAAGGGGACGATCACGCTGGAGGTTCAAACCAAACCGTAGGGGCCGGCATCGAAGGTGGCACGAGCTTCACAACCGCCCCACCATTCCGGAGGAACGACCATGCCGACCCCACGACTCCTTGCCGTCCTAGCCCTGACCGCCGGCGCCCTTGCCGGCGCCGCCACGCCCGCCCATGCCGGCCCGCCGTGGATTTCCATCGAGCTTCCGGCCAACCCGCTCGACCCCACCACCCGCGGCGCATTCCTCCTGATCCACACCTTCCACCACGACGCCGCGATGAGTGAGGCGCTCTCCGGGCGGGCGGAAGGGATGGTGAACGGCCGCCGCCAGACGATCACCCTCACCTTCGAGAACACCTCGCGGACCGGCGTGCGCGCCCTCCGGAAGTCCTGGCCCGACGGCGGCACCTGGGTGCTGGTCCTCAAGACCGGCCAGCACGGGGACGCCACGGCCCTGGTCGGTATCGGGGCCGACGGGACTGTCCGCACGATCAACGTGCCGACCGAAAAGCGTGGAAGTCACATCGTGCCGAGCGCGGTGTCGGCGGCGGATGTTGACGCGATGCTGGCGCGTATGGCGTCCGGCAAGGGCGCACCGGGCGGGGAGCAGAAACTGGCGCTGGCGCTGGCCGGTCTCCTCGCGCTCCCAGCCGGGGTGCTGGCACTCCGCCGCCGCTGATCCCCCCACGACCTCGGACCACGCCACTCCCGAGCAGGGGGTGGCGTTCCTGTATCCGCCGCTTGACGCGGACCCCCACGGACTGAACATTATGCCAGCCCCCTGACAATTTGCTCGTCAGCACTCCGCACACCACCGAGGCGTCTTGGACGACCCACTGCTCGAACGTCTGCGGCGGGCGCTGGCACCGGAGTTTGAAGTGGACCGCCGGCTCGCCGCCGGGGGCATGGGCATCGTCTACCGCGCCCGCGAGGTGGCGCTCGACCGCCCCGTCGCGGTCAAGGTGTTGCGCCCGGAACTCGCCACCGCGGTGGCACGCGAACGCTTCCTGCGCGAAGCTCGGCTCCTCGCCCGCCTGCAGCACCCAAACGTCGTGCCGGTCCACCGGGCTGACGAGCGCGACGGCCTCCCTTTCTACGTGATGGACCTCATCGAGGGGCGGACGCTCGCCGACCGGCTTTCGGGCGGCCCCCTTCCCGCCGACGATCTCATCCGACTTTCCCGCGACCTGCTGGAGGCGCTCGCCGCCTCCCACGCGGCCGGCGTCATCCACCGCGACGTGAAGCCGCACAACATCTTCCTCGTGGACAGCCGCGCACTTCTCGGCGATTTCGGAATCTCGCACGACGCCGCGAGCGAGGACTCCAGCTTCACGGCGGAAGGGGCGTTACTGGGCACCAGGGAGTACATGGCGCCCGAGCAGCTGCGCGGCGAGCCGGCCACCCAGCACGCCGATCAGTATTCCGCCGCGGCGGTGCTGTTCGAGGCCGCGTGCGGACGTCAGTGGAAGGCGCTCGACGCGCCCGCCAGGGCGAACTGGCGCGGCGTGCCCGACGCGCTGGCGCGGGTGCTCCGTCAAGCGCTGGCGGTGCGGCCCGAGGAGCGCTGGCCATCGATGCGGGCCATGCGGGTGGCGCTCGAGAAGCAGCGGCACCGCCGACGGCGGCAGGCGGTGAACGCTGCCCTGGCAGTCGGTGCGCTCCTCCTGGCCCTCAAGGGTTGGACCACGGTCTTTCCCCCTCCGCCCCCGGCCAATCACCGGGCGCTGGCGATCATCCCGTTCACCACCAATGGAGCGACCGAAGACTCCCTCGGGTACCTGGTGGCAGAGGCCACCTACGCGAACCTCTACAACTTTCCAGCTCTCACGAGGGTAGCCCTCGACTCCTCATCCAGCTGGCGACGGACCCACCCGGCCGCAGATGAGGCGAGCGCCCGGCAGGCGCTGGACGTCGAGCGCGTAATCACGGGGGAGGTGGAGCGCCGCGGGACCGGCATGACCCTCCGCCTCCGCGTGACCGACTCCACCGGCACGATGCCGCTGCCGACCATCGAGGTGTCAGGCGAAAACGCGAACTTCTGGGCCTTGGGTGATTCGGCCGCCGTGGCGATCGGACTCAACCTCGGCCGCCGACTCGGCACCGACGACCGCAACCTCGCGAGCCGGAGCTCCGAGGCGATCGGGCAGTTCGGACAGGGCGAGGCCCGCTTCGAGGAGGATGCGTGGCGCGCGGCGGCGGATCGCTACGCGGCCGCCGTGGAGGCAGACTCCACCTTCGTGCTCGCGCGCTGGCGCCAGCTCGTCGCGCGGATCTGGTCGAGGGATTTCTCCTGGGACTCGGCGACCGCCCTCGGCGACTGCTGTGCCGATCAACTCCCCGCCCTGGAGGCAGGCCTGGTCCGCGCGCTGAGCACCACGGACCTGCCCCGCCGTTTCGATGCGTTCGACTCGCTGCACCACCGCTACTCCGACGACGGCATGCTCTCGCTGCTCTACGCAAGCGACCTCTTCCACCGGGGCCCCTTGATCGGGAGGGGGCTGCCCGAGTCGCTGCGGATGTTTCAGGCGGCGATCGAGAGCAGCCCTGGAGGCACCCCCGCCCCGGCGTACGACCACATGGTCTGGGGAAAGACGCGCCTCGGGGAACGCGCCGAGGCGCGCCGGTGGCTCAAGGCGCGGAAGCGACTCACCACCGACGCCGAAGGGAGGGAGATCGCGCAGTTCCTCCAGTTGGGATACGACCTCAGGTGGGTCTACTGGCGTGCCAAGTTGAAGCTCTGGTTGCTGGGTCGGTTCGAGTCCGACGCCACGGTCAAGAAGCTCGGAAATTTCTACCGATTCAGCGCCACGTGGGACATCCCCCGCGGTCAGGACGCGGTGGGCGCGGTCATCGCATCACGCCTGCTCGACACCGACCGGGCCAGCGGCCTCGAGGCGCAGGCGCTCGCGCGCCTCACCTGGGGGCGCCTGCCCGAAGGGTTGCGCCTGATCGATTCCGCGGCACTGTATTTCAAGTCCGACGAGGCGGAGCTCCAGCGCCATCAGTGGCGGCTGTTGCTCCCGGTGCTCGGCGCCGGCAGTTTCGGCGCCGAGGAAGAGGCGTCCGCGCGGCGCTGGTTGACGGGGCAGGCGGCCGAAGAGCGGAATGGCACGCGGGCCCGGTGGACTCTGGCGCTCGACGCGCTGCAGCGTGGCGATACCGTCGCCGTCCTCGGATGGACTGATGCACTCTCGCGGATCGGGGCCTCGGACAGCGCGTCGGCGAGGATGGCCGTGCTCGTGCGGGCCATGCTCGACGGCGGGCGGGACCCGCGCGGCGCCCTTGCGGCCACCGAGCCGTTGCGCCGGTTCGACTCCCCCAGGCCGGGGCAGGACATCTTCACGCGGAGCCTCCTCCACCTGTCCAGGGCCCGGTGGTTCGAGGCCGCAGGCGACCTCGAGGGAGCGCGTCGCGAGATCCTCTGGTACGAGAACTCGGACACATACAAGTTCCCGGTCCAGGAGGCGCAGAAGATGGAGGTCGACGCGGTGGCGAGCGTGGCGGCGCGCGTGACCCGGGCGCGGCTGCTCCTCGATGCGGGAGAATCCGCTGTCGCCTGCCGAATGCTTTCGCGCGTGCGAGAACTGTGGGGGAAGGCGGACTCCTCGCTCGATGCCGCGCGCGCCCGGGCCGACTCGCTGTTCCGGGAGGGCTGCCGGTGATTTCGCTTCGACTGCTTGGCCCGGTGGAACTGACGGTGGACGGCGGGGCGCCGCCGGCCGAGTTGCTTTGGAAGAAGAACCTGGCGCTGCTGGTGTACCTGGCGCTCTCGCCACGGCAGACCCGTACGCGGGAACACCTCACCGGCCTCCTCTGGGGCGACAAGCCGGAGTCGGCGGCTCGTCACTCGCTGAACGAGGCGCTGCGGGTGCTCCGAAAGGCAGTGGGCGACGCCGCACTCGTCACCGACGCCACGTCGGTCAAGCTCGAGGCGGGCACGGTGTCGATGGACCTCAACGATTTTGCCCGGCACGAAGTCGCCCACGAATGGAGGCAGGCCGGCGCGCTCGTGGGAGGAGCGCCCCTCGAGGGGTTCGCCGTGCCGGGCGAGTCGGCCTTTGAGGACTGGCTGACCGCCGAACGCAGCCAATGGGAGCGCCGCTCCGTGGCGGCGCTGGCGCAGGCGGCGGAACAGTCGCTGTCCAAGGGAAACACCACCGATGGCGTGGCGCTGGCAGAGCGTGCCATGAGCATGGCGCCGACGTCGAACCAGGCGGCGGCGGTCCTGCTCAAGGCGCTGGCGCTCTCGGGCAGCCGTGCGGCGGCGCTGGCCAGGTACGAAGATTACGCCCAGGCGCTTCGGGAGCGGCTCGGTGTCGAGCCCGAGGCCGCGCTCTCCGCCCTCGCCGACCGGATCCGCAAGGACCGACTCGGCCCCGCCCCGGAGAGCGAGGCGGCCAAGGTGGCGCAGACCCGGCGGCTTCCCCTGTTCGGCCGGGAGGAGGCGCTGGCTGCCCTCACGGGAGCCTGGCGCAGGGCGGTATCCGGAAAGCAGACCGCGGTGGCCGTGGTCCTGGCCGACGCCGGGCTGGGCAAGACTCGGCTGGTCGAGGAACTGATGGCCCGCGTCGGGCTCGAGGGTGGCGTGACGCTTCGGGTGCGCTGTGTCGAGACGGATAAGTCGTCGCCCTGGAGCGGGCTCCTCGGCGCGGCGCGGGGAGGACTCCTTGAGGCGCGCGGGATCGCATCGGCGCCCGCGTCGGCCCACGCCGCCTTTGCCGCCCAGATCACCGAATGGGGAGACCGCTACCGCGGCGCCGGAGGGACGGAGCCCGCCCCGCTGCCGAGAGCGTTCACCGAACTTGTTAGGGCAGCGGCGGACGAACAGCCGGTGCTCGTGGTGACCGACGACTGCCACTACCTGGATGTCGAGTCGTTCCAGAGCCTCGCGGCGCTCCCGCGCGACGTGCCCGCGGCGCCGATCATGCTGCTGCTGACCGCGGAACCGGCCGTCCCCTCGGACACGCTCGACGCGCTGCGCAGCCGGTTTGGGCGCGACCTCCCCGGCGAGGTGGTGGAGCTTGGTCCGCTGACCAACGACGCGCTTATGGCGATGGCACGGGCGGTGTTCCCGAACTATGCCGCGAGCCAGCTCGACCGCCTCACACGCCGGGTCGCCGCGGATTCCGCCGGTGTCCCGCTCCTGGCCATCGAGATCCTGCATGGCGTCTCGTCAGGGCTCGACTGGGAGCGGGAGTCAGGCGCCTGGCCCGCGCCATACCACACCCTCACGCAGACGTCGCCCGGCGACCTGCCCGACAGCATCATCGCCGCGGTGCGTATCGGCTACCGCCGGCTCTCCGACGCGGCCCAGCGGACGCTGGCCGCGGCCGCGGCGCTCGGCGGGCGGGTCACCGCGGCCCGGCTCGCGCGTGCGACCGGAATTCCCGCCGCCCAAGTCGACGCGGCGCTCGACGAGCTGGAATGGCAGCGCTGGCTCGTGGCCGACGGGCGGGGCTACGCGTTCGTGGCGGGCATCGTGGAGCGGATCATCGAGCGCGACATGCTCACCACCGGACAGCGCCGGCGCATGAAGGACGCATAGTGGACAACCTCTGCCACACGCTGGTGGGAGCTGCGCTGGCCCAGTCCGGGCTGAAGCGCCGAACTCCCCTTGCCACCGCCACCCTACTCGTCGCCGCCAACCTCCCCGACGTCGACGTGATCAGCCTGGCGTGGGGCAGCACCGCCGGGCTCGGCTTCCGCCGCGGCTGGACCCACGGCGTGCTGGCGCTCTCGCTGTGGCCCTTCCTGCTCGCAGCCGCCATCGCCTTGTTCGACCGATATGGCGCCCGGCGCGGCGCTCGATTCTGGCCGCTGGTGCTCCTCTCCGCCATCGGCGTGGCGAGCCACCCCCTGCTCGACCTCCTCAATACCTACGGCGTCCGGTTGATGATGCCGTTCTCGAACCGGTGGTACTACGGCGACACACTGTTCATCGTGGACGTGTGGGTCTGGCTGGTGCTGGCGGCAGGTGTGCTGGTCAGCATGCGGGCCGAGCGCCGCCACCTCAGCAACTGGCGCGCGCCGGCGCGCGCGGCGCTCGGGATCGCGGTCGTCTATGCGGCAGGGATGTTCACGCTGGGCCGGCTGGCCAAGTCCCAGGTTCGCTTCGAGGTCGGCGCCACCGGCGTCCCGGCACTTCGCGTGCTGGCCTCACCGGTTCCGCTCTCCCCAATCGTGCGGGACGTGGTTGTGGACGAGGGAGACAGCTACCTGGTGGGAAGGATCCGGGTCGGCGGCCATTTCGAGGAGGGAGGGCATTGGCCGAAGCGGAATCCGGATGACGAGGAGGCGGATCCCGCGCTGTCGATGGCGGCCTCGACGCCCGCCGCCGTCACCTTTCTCGGGTGGGCCCGCTACCCCACGTATGTCGTGGACCGGCGGGGCGGCAACACCATCGTGCATTTCGTGGACCTGCGATACGCGCGGAGCCC
Organism: Gemmatimonadota bacterium; assembly: GCA_022710485.1. Taxonomy (GTDB): domain Bacteria; phylum Gemmatimonadota; class Gemmatimonadetes; order Gemmatimonadales; family GWC2-71-9; genus SPDF01. The sequence continues at coordinate 53,343 of JAKLGU010000002.1, forward strand.
CGACGACGTGTTCGGCACCCTGGCCGTCCCGGTATCGAGCGGGCAATTGGCGCTTTCACCACCTCCGTGAGCCCGGCGGCCGCCCCCACTACCTCCTGCCCGACCGTCGCAATAGCGGCTCCAGGGCCTCCCATACCAATGCCGCCACCTGCCGCTGTCCCGCCGCCGTCGGGTGGATGCCGTCCGCCTGGTTGAGGGAATCGACTCCGCCGACACCGGCCAGCAGGAACGGCACCAGGGGCACGCCCAGCTCTCGCGACGCATCCTGATAGGCGGCGCGAAACCGCGCGGTATACTCGCTCCCGAGATTCGGCGGCGCCTCCATGCCGAGGAGGAGGATGGCCGGCGGCGGCGATTGCCGGCGTGCCCGCGTCACGATGGCGTCGATGTTGGCGCGGAGCGAGTCGGGATCGAGCCCGCGCAGTCCGTCGTTGGCGCCAGTCTCAAGAATCAGGACCGCCACCGGTTGTCGCATCAGCCAGTCCACCCGCTGCAACGCGCCCGCCGACGTTTCCCCGCTGACCCCGCGGTTCACGACCCGATACGCCAGCCCCGCCGAGTCGATCTTCTGTTGGAGTACGGCGGGATACGCCTCTGAGGGGTCGAGGCCGAGCCCCGCCGTCAGGCTCGTTCCCACGACCAGGATCAACGGGGCGGAAGCGGCGGTGGCGGAGGAACTGTCGGCCGCCTGTGGCGTATCAGGGCCACGGCACCCCGCCAGCGCGGCGAGGGCGGCGGAGTACAGTATCATTCGGGGCATGGAACACGTCATGGGAGTCCAGATGCTGCGCTGTGAAAACCTCACCCAGGCCTACCGCTCGGGCGCGGGCACGTTGACGGTGTTGCAAGATATCAGCTTCGGGGTGTCGCCCGGCGAATTTCTCGCGATCGTCGGCCCGTCCGGCAGCGGCAAGACGACCCTGCTGGGACTCCTGGCCGGCCTGGACCGGCCCGCCTCCGGCGAAGTCTGGCTCGACGGCAACCCCCTGAGCACAATGAACGAGGACGAGCGCGCCGCGCTCCGCGGCGCCAGGGTGGGCTTCGTCTTCCAATCCTACCAGCTGATCCCGACGCTCACGGCGCTCGAGAACGTGCAGGTCCCGCTGGAACTCCGTGGCGAGTCCGACCCGGCGCGCGCGCACGCGCTGCTCGAGCGAGTGGGACTCGGCGACCGCACCGGCCACTATCCTGCCCAGCTCTCCGGTGGCGAGCAGCAACGCGTGGCGCTCGCACGGGCGTTCAGCACCCAGCCGAAAGTTCTCTTTGCCGATGAGCCGACGGGCAACCTCGACCAGCGCACCGGCGCTGGCATCATCGAACTGATGACCGACCTCAACCGGGAGGCGGGCACCACGCTCGTGCTGGTGACCCACGACCCGGAGCTGGCCGGCCGGGCCCGCCGCATCCTGCGACTGGCCGATGGCCGCCTCGTGTCGGATACCGCGGCGTGACCCTCCGCGCGCTCCTGCGACTGGCGTGGCGCGAGGGACGCGCCTCCCGGCGCCGCCTCCTCCTGCTCGTCGCCGCCATCGCGACGGGCACCGCCGCGCTCGTGGCGATCAACACCTTTACCGCCAACCTCCGGACGGCGGTGTCGGGCGAGGCACGCAGCCTCCTCGGCGCCGATCTCGCGTTCGCCTCGCGCACGGCGCCCACCGATGCCCTGCGCCGGCTGGCGGATTCCCTCGCCTGCGCCGGCGCCGCCCCGTGCGATGCCCGCGCCACCGTCACCACTTTCGGCGCCATGGGGTACGTCCCCTCCCGCGCCGGCGTGCGCCTCGTCCGCGTGACGGCGGTCGAGGGGAGCTGGCCCTTCTTCGGGAAGATCAGCACCTCGCCGGCCGGCGTCTGGCCGCAGCTGCAGTCGGCCCGCGTGGCGCTGGTGGATCCCGCCTTTCTGACCGCGCTCGGCGCCTCCGTCGGCGATACCCTGGCGCTCGGCGCCCTGCGCGTGCCGATCGCCGGCACGGTGGACCACGTCCCCGGCGACGTGGGCATCGCGACCGCGTTCGGCCCGCGCGTGTTCATCCCTGGCGCGCTGGTGCCGGAAACGGGGCTGCTCGGCTTCGGCGCCCGCGCGGAGTACGACACCTATCTCCGCCTGCCGGCCGGCGCCGAGGTCGAGGCCATTGCCGACACCCTCAGGCCGACCCTCCGGCCCGAGCGGGTGCGAGTGCGCACGGTCGAGGACGAGCAGCGGAACCTGGGCAACGCGCTCGAACGACTCGGGCGCTTCCTCGGGCTCGTGGCCCTGGTGGCGCTCCTCCTCGGCGGGCTCGGGGTCGGCAGCGCCATCCACGTCCTCATCCGCCAGAAGATGGACACCGTGGCAGTACTCCGCTGCCTCGGCGGGAGCAGCCGGCAGGTGTTCACGCTCTTCCTCGTCCAGGCGGCCGGCATCGGCCTCCTCGGGAGCGGCATCGGCGCCGCCATCGGGCTCGGCATCCAGCAGCTGCTGCCCCGCGTCCTGGGCGAGTTCCTGCCGGTGACGGTACCGACGACGGTCTCCTGGCCCGCGCTCGCCACCGGGCTGGGCCTCGGGCTCTGGACCGCCATCGCCTTCGCCCTGATCCCGCTGCTTGGGGTCAGGAAGATCTCGCCGCTTGCCACGCTTCGCCGCCCGTACGAGGCGGAGACCCGGCCGCCACGCGACCGGTGGACGGTCCTCGCGACCCTCGCGCTGGCACTGAGCGTCCTGCTCATGGCCGTCGTGCAGGCGGGAAACGCGATGCGCGGAGCCGCCTTTGCGGCGGGCATCGGCCTGGCGATCGCCGGCCTCTGGCTCTCGGCGTTCGCGCTGGTGCGCGGGCTTCGGAAGTGGTTTCCCCACCGACTGTCCTATGTATGGCGCCAGGGGCTCGCCAACCTCTACCGCCCGGCCAACCAGACAGTCTCCGTGGTGCTCTCGCTCGGATTCGGCAGCTTCCTGCTGGCAACCCTTCTGCTCGTACAGCACAACCTATTGCGGTCGCTGCGGGTGGACGGCAGTTCGCGCCGCCCAAACCTGATCCTCTTCGACATCCAGCCCGACCAGGCAGCGGGCGTGGATTCCCTGCTCCGGGCGCGTACGCTCGACCCCACACCCGCCGTCCCCATCGTCCCGATGCGCATCCAGTCGATCGGCGGACGCTCGGTCCAGGATTACTCGCGCGACACGACCGAGGTCGAAGGGCGGCCCGCGGGGTGGGCGCTGCGGCGCGAGTACCGCTCGACCTATCGCGACTCGGCGGTGGCGAGCGAGCGGGTCATCACCGGCTCATGGTGGGGTGCCGGCCCCGATTCCGCCGGGGCACCGGTGTCCATCTCGGTGGAGGTGGGGCTGGCGGAGGAACTCGGCGTCAGCATCGGCGACGAGATCACGTGGGACGTCCAGGGTGTGCCGGTCCCGAGCCGGGTGACCAGCCTGCGCGAGGTGGACTGGGCGCGGTTCGAGACCAACTTCTTCGTCGTGTTCCGGCCGGGGGCGCTGGAGGCCGCGCCGCAAACGCTTGTGACGCTGGTGCGGGTGGACAGCGCCGCGGAGCGCGGCCTCATCCAGCGCGCCGTCGTCGAGCGATTCGCCAACATCTCGGCGCTCGACCTTTCCACCGTGCAGCGTGCACTAGACGACATCCTCGGCAAGGTGGGCGCCGCCATCCGGTTCATGGCGTTCTTCACCCTGGCGGCGGGGCTGGTGGTACTGCTCGGCTCACTCGCCACGAGCCGGGCCCAGCGGCTGCGTGAGACGGTGCTCCTCAAGACCCTCGGTGCGAGCCGGGCCCAGGTGGTCCGTGTGGCGGTGGCCGAGTACTTGGCGCTGGGGACACTTGCTGCGCTGGCAGGGCTGGTGCTGGCGGTCGGCAGCGGGTGGGCGCTGGCCCAGTGGCTGTTCGAGACGAAGTTCGCGCTCCCGGTGGCGCCGATGCTGGTCCTGGCCGCCGGCGTCGTGACACTCACCGTCGGCGTCGGACTCTGGAGCTCGGTGGACCTCTTCCGGAGGACGCCGCTGGACGCCCTGCGGAACGAATAGCCCGCTTCTTACCTCCCCTCCGGGGCGGCAGTATCTTCCCTCCATCCTCAACAGGTGAGACTCCCCGGATGCTCCCGATTGACCTTCGCGGCAAGCGCGCCTTCGTGGCCGGTGTCTCCGACGACGGCGGCTTCGGCTTTTCGATCGCCAAGTCGCTCGCCGAGGCCGGCGCCTCGGTCTGCCTCGGCTCGTGGCCACCGGCCCTCGGCATCTTCCAGAAGCTGCTCGAGCGCGGCAAGATGGACGCCTCGATGGCCCTCTCCGACGGCCGCAGGCTCGAATTCGAGAAGATCTACCCGCTCGACGCCGCCTACGACTCGATGACCGACGTCCCCGCCGACATCCGCGAGAACAAGCGCTACAAGGACCAGGGCGACTTCACCATCCAGGGCGTCGTGGAGCAGTTCAAGAAGGACTTCGGCGACAAGCCGCTCGACATCGTGGTGCACTCGCTGGCCAACGGCCCCGAGGTCAAGAACGAGCTGCTGGACACTTCCCGCAGCGGCTACCTGACCGCCATCAGCGTGAGCGCGTACAGCAACGTCTCCTTCGTCCGGAACTTCGGCCCGCTGATGCGAGAGGGCGGCTCGTTCCTGTCGCTCACCTACATGGCCGGCGAGCGGGTCATCCCCGGCTACGGCGGCGGCATGAGCACCGCCAAGGCCGCCCTCGAGGCCGACACCCGCACCCTTTCCTACGAGGCGGGCCGGCGGTTCGGCATCCGGATCAACACCATCTCCGCCGGTCCGTGGGCCTCGCGCGCCGCGTCGGCCATCGGATTCATCGACATGATGATCGAGTACTGCGCGAAGAACTCCCCCCTGCCCCGCAAGATGGAACCGACCGACGTGGGGAACGCCGCGGCCTTCCTCGCGAGCCCCATGGCGGCGGCCATAACCGGCAGCGTGGTGTACGTGGACAACGGGTACCACGCCATGGGCATGGCGGTGTCGCCCGAGGCGCTCAACACGCCGATGGGTTGACCCCGTGTTCATCGGCCACTACGGGATGGCGCTGGCTCTCAAGCGCGCGGAACCGAAACTGTCCCTCGGCACCCTGTTCATCGCGGTGCAGCTGGTGGACATCGCCTGGGGTGCCACGATCCTGCTCGGCCTCGAGCGGGTCCAGATCCACCCCGGCTGGACCGCCGCCACACCGCTGCAGTTCGTGTACTACCCGATCACGCACAGCCTGCTGGCGGCCGGCCTCTGGGCCGCCGCCGCCTCCATCGCCTGGTACACCTGGCCCACCAAGGACACCAGCGGGCACGGCCGGGCGGCGCTGATCGTGGCACTCGCCGTCGCGTCGCACTGGTTCCTCGACCTGGTGGTGCACGTGCCCGACCTCCCGCTAGCCGGCAACGACAGCGCCAAGTTCGGCTTCGGGCTCTGGAACAGCATTCCCCTCACCTTCACCGTCGAACTGGCGCTCCTCGGGATCGGCCTCGCACTGTACCTCCGGGGCGGCAGCCGAAATCACCCCGTGCGCCGCGGCTGGGCCGTCGGCTTCGCCGCGGTCCTGGCCGCGGCGTACATCGCCACGACCCTGGGCCCGCCCCCACCGAGCGTGCGCGCCATCGGCATCAGCGCAATCGCCATGCTCCTGACGCTCGCCGCAGTTGGCGGGTGGATCGACCGCGGTCGGTCCACCCGCGCCACCCGATAGCGGCCGCGCCATGGACCAGCGGTTCTTCCGGCTGGGCGCCCTCTCGGCGTTTATTGCGGTGGCGGCCGGCGCCTTCGGCGCGCATGCGCTGCGCGCCCGGCTCGACCTCGGCATGCTGGCCGTCTTCGAGACGGGGGCACGGTACCAGATGTACCATGCGCTCGCTCTCCTGGCGGTCGCGTGGGCTTCTGGCCGCTGGCCGGGCAGGCTCACCTCGATGGCCGGGTGGTGCTTCGTGGCGGGGACGGTGCTCTTTTCGGGGAGCCTCTACGCCATGGCCCTGACGGGGCACCGCGCCCTCGGGGCCATCACGCCGCTGGGCGGCGCGGCCTTCCTTGCCGGCTGGCTCTGCCTGGCACTCGGCGCTCGACGCGGCGCATGACGCCCGAGGCCGAGCGCTACCGCATCCTCCTCGAATCGCTGGATGCCTGGCACGCGGCTGCAAAGCTGCGCCACCCGGGCGCCATTCCCTGCCGGGTCGGTTGCACCGCCTGCTGCCATGGCCCCTTCGACATCTCGGTCGCCGACGTCCTCCTCCTTCGTGACACCGTCAACGAATTGCCTGCAGCTCGGCGCGAGGCCATCATGGCGCGAGCGAGTGCGGCGGCGGCGCGCCAGCGGGCGCTGGCCCCGGACTGGGAAGCGCCGCACGACGTCCGCGCCCTGGGCGAAGGTCGATTCGACGCGCTCTGTAACGCGCTCGGTGCAGAACCATGCCCATGCCTGGAGGAGGGGGCGTGCGCGGTGTATGAAGGGCGGCCCACTGTCTGCCGGCTCATGGGGCTCGGGCTGGAGTCGCCCGACGGCCGTGTGCTCCCGAACGGCTGCCCGATCCAGTCGGAATTCCCCGCATACAGGGCGCTCCCGGCGCAGCCTTTCGACCTCGCGGCGTTCGAGGAAACAGAAGAGGCCTGCCTCGTGGAGGCAGGCCTCGTACTGTTCGGCTCGGCGGAGGCGGCGGGGTACGAGACCACCATCGCCCTGGCGCTGGGGGAGCCGACCTAGATACCCCGGTCGTGGAAGCCCGCCAACCTGCCTCGCAAATCCTTCGGCTCCACTTGAACCACTTTCCCCATCAAATCGATCCAGATCGTGACCGACCTGGCCCCGGGGATCATCGTGGGCCCGAAGGAAAATCTCCAGACGCGCGGACGCCCCGGCAGGTCAGGATCGCCCTTCCAGAGCAGTTCCTGCGACCGTTTCCCCATCTTGGGTGGAGGCGCGCCCAGCATCGTGCCGACGGCCGAGTAGGCCGCGACGTAAGACGCCCCGATCAGCAGCGCGCCGATGAAGGCAGCGATGGCCAGGTACCACAGGAGCCGTGCCATGTAACCCTCCGGGCGGGGGTTGTTCGGCCGCCGCCCGCTCAGCGAGCCAGCTGCTCCACGATGCGATAGTAGAACTCCACCCCGAACCTAACCTCCGGGACCGGTACCCGCTCGTTGTTGCCGTGGACGGTGGCCGAGATCTCGTCGGTGGTCCGCCACGACTCGATCCCGTAGGCGTCAATACCGAGGGCGCGATAGTCGTACGAGTCGGTGTAGCCGGTCAGCATCTTCGGCAGGATCAGGGTCCCGGGGTCCATGGCGGCCACGGCGTCGGTGAGCGCGTCGAGGACGGGTCCCTGCACCGGGGACGACCGCGCCGCGCGCAGCTTGGACAGCGGCGTGATCTCGACCGTGGTGTCGCGGATAACGGCGCGGAGTTGCGCCAGGAAATCCTCCGGGCGCTGCCCCGGCAGGAGGCGCACGTCGAGCTCGGCGGAGGCCTCGGCCGGAATCACGTTGGTGTTGGTGGATCCGCTGAGGACTGTGATGGTCACCGTGTTCCGGAGGATGGCGTTCTGGTAGCGGTCAGCGGTGAGCCACGCGACGGCCGCCGAGTCCTTGAGTGCCGCCGCCGGGGCCGCGAGCCAGGCGCGATAGGTCGGATTCGCCTCCCGCGTGGCCAGGGCCTTGAGGTACGCCTCGGCGGGTGGGGTCAGCACCAGCGGAGTCTGCCAGTCGGCGATGCGCCCCAGGACACGGGAGAGGCGGAGCGCGGCGTTGCCCGGAGTGGGCTGGCTGCCGTGGCCGGGCTGACCCCTTACAGTGAGACGCACCCAGTACGGCACCTTCTCGGTGGCGTCGAGGCCGTAGTACTCGGTCCGGCCGTCCGCGCCCATCCGGTTCTCGCCCCCTTCGTTCAGCAGGAACTCCGCGTTCCGGAGCAGGTCGGCGTGATGGGTGGTGAACCAGACCGAGCCGGTGGAGCCCTTCTCCTCGTCCGCGTTGGCGACCAGGATGAGGTCGCGCGAGAGCGCCACGCCGCGCCGCTTGAGCGCCACCATCGTGGCCAGTTCGATGATACCGAGCCCCTTGGTGTCCTGCGCTCCCCGCCCCCAGACCGCCCCCTCCGCAATCACGCCGCTGAAGGGCGGGTAGCGCCACCGCGCCGAATCCGCCGGCACGACGTCGATGTGGCTGAGGAGCACCAGGGGACGCCGTGCGCCGGTGCCCGGCAGCCGGGCCACCAGGTTCCCGCGACCCGGCTCCGACTCGAGGATCTCCGACGTAATACCCTCCCGCGCGAGGACCGCCTGCAGGAATTTCGCGCCCTCTGTTTCGTTGCCGGGCGGGTTGACGGTCCGGATGCGGAGGTACTCCTGCAGCCAGGTCGTCGCCTCGGCGGCCAGCGCGTCGAAGTTGGGCGGTTTGCTTCCCTGCGCCCGGGCGGGGACGTTGGAGAGCAGGAGCAGGAGACACGCGAGGAGAGCGCGCATGAGGCCTCTGGGGCGGATGACGAAGCGGCCCCGCCGAAGCGGGGCCGCGGGGCCTGCGCGGAGGCGGCGGTTCAGGCCGCCGGGTGTAGCAGGCGCAGGTACGAGAAGAGCAGCAGCAGCGCCACGATGAGGACGGCGGCGATGATGAGCGGGAAGACGAACAGCCCGCTGAAGATCTTGCTGTCCTGCTTCAGGTGCATGTAGAACATGGCGACGAGCGCGAACTTGGCGGCCGAGAGGATGATCAGGATCTCATTGAGCAGCGGTTGCACGAGTTCATGCAGCGGCATGCTGGGCCGGTGGGAGACCTCGAACGCCAGCACCTCGAGTGCGGTCATCACGAAGAGGATGACGGCGACCCGCAGGTAGAGCGCGGGCCCTGGATGGGCGTGTTCGTGCGTGGCGACTTGGGCGTCCATGCCGATCACCTCATCAGGTAGACGACGGGGAAGATCACGATCCAGACGACGTCCACGAAGTGCCAGTAGAGCGCGGCGATCTCGAGGTTGAGCGACTTCTCCGGCGGCACCTTGCCCCGGATGGCGAGGACGAGCATCGTCGCGAGCCAGATGACGCCGAGCGTGACGTGGGTGCCGTGGAAGCCCGTCAGGGTGTAGAACGACGACCCGAAGAGGTTCGTGGTGTAGCCGAGCCCCTTGTGGTAGAAGTGGTAGAACTCGTACACCTGCATGCCGATGAAGAAGAGGCCGCAGACGACCGTGGCCGAGAGCCAGCCGATCAGCTTCTTGCGGTTGCCCTGCTGGGCGCCGTTGAGTGCCAGCACGACGAAGAAGGAGCTGAAGAGGAGCACCGCGGTGCCGAAGGTGACCAGCGGGATCTCGAAGATCGGCTCGCAGGTGGTCATCTGGCCGTGCAGCATGCACTGCGAGGTCTCGTGCGGGAGCGGCCCGACGAGGCTCTCCCCCTTGTAGACGAGGTAGTTCGAGATCAGCGTCGCGAAAAACAGGCATTCCGACCCGATGAAGGTCCAGATGGCCAGCTTCCGGGTGTCGAGCCCGGTGGCCGTCGGGGGATGCAACGCGTGTGCGGTGTCGTGCGCCAAGGGACCGTCCGTCTCAGTCGTGAGTGGTCTAGTGGTCCGCGGGCTCAAACGCCCACGAGAAGATGCCGAGCATGGTGATCGCGACGCCGAGCAGGATGACCCAGAGCGTGACGTGCATCAGGAAGCCGACCAGCGTCAGGGCGGTCCCGAAGGCGGTCACGATCGGCCAGTAGGAGGGGCTGGGAAGGTGGATCCCCTTGCCGCTCACCCGGGCCGGTTCCGGCAGGGTCCCGCCGCGCGCGCGTCGGAGCTCCCAGAGAGGATCCCGGCCGTCCACAGTCGGCTCCACCGCGAAGTTCCACTCCTGCGGCGGCGAGGGGATGGACCACTCCAGCGTGGCGCCGTGCCACGGGTCCGCCGTGGCCACCTCGCCGCTCTTGAGCGACTTCAGGATGTTCCAGATGAAGATGAGGAACGAGAAGCCGAGGATCAGGGAGCCGGCGGTCTCGACGGCGTTCCAGAACTCGAAGCCCATGCCGGCGGAGTAGGTGTACACGCGGCGCGGCATCCCGTTGAGGCCGAGGATGTGCATCGGGGCGAACGTCAGGTTGAAGCCCAGGAACATGAGCCAGAAGTGCACCTTGCCGAGCGACTCGCTCAGCATCCGGCCGGTCATCTTGGGGAACCAGTAGTAGGCGCCGGCCGTCAGCGCGAAGATGCTGCCGCCGAAGAGCACGTAATGGAAGTGCGCCACGATGAAATAGCTGTCGGTCTGCTGCAGGTCGGCCGGCGGCGAGGCGTGCATGACGCCGGAGAGGCCGCCGATGATGAACATCGCCACGAACCCGAGGGCGAAGTACATCGGGGTCTTGTACTGGATGGACCCGCCCCAGACGGTGCCGATCCAGTTGAAGATCTTCACGCCGGTCGGGATGGCGATCAGCATGGTGCCGAGCGAGAACACCGTGTCCGCCATCGGGCCCATGCCGGTGGAGAACATGTGGTGGCTCCACACCCCGAAGCCGAGGAAGGCGATGAAGCACCCCGAGAAGACCATGGCGGCGTAGCCGAAGAGCGGCTTCCGCGAGAACACCGGCAGGATCTCGGAGACGACGCCGAAGGCCGGGAGGATCAGGATGTACACCTCGGGATGGCCGAACAGCCAGAAGAGGTGCTGCCAGAGGACCGGGTCGCCGCCGCCGGACGGGACGAAGAAGTGGGTGCCGAAGCTCCGATCGAGCATGAGCAGCACCAGCGCGACGGTGATGATCGGGAAGGCCAGCAACAGCAGCACCTGGGTGATCAGGCTCATCCAGACGAACATCGGCATGCGCATCATCTTCATGCCGGGCGCGCGCAAGTTGATGATCGTCACGAAGAAGTTCACCGCCGCGGCCAGCGAGGCGATGCCCAGGATCTGGAGGCCGATGATCCAGAAGTCGACGTTGAGCCCGGGGCTGAACTGCTTCGAGGTGAGGTTGGCGTAGGCGAACCAGCCCATGTCCGGCGCGGCGTTGAACAGGAAGCTGGAATTGAGCACCAGCCCGCCGAAGAGGAACACCCAGTAGCTGTAGGCGTTGAGCCGCGGGAAGGCGACGTCCCGCGCGCCGATGAGCAGCGGGATGAAGTAGTTGAAGAACATCGCCGAGAGCGGCATCACCCCGAGGAAGATCATCGTGGTGCCGTGCATCGTGAACAGCTGGTTGTACGCCTCGGGAGAGAGGAAGGTCTTGTCCGGCGCCCCGAGCTGCCAGCGGATCAGCAGCGCCTCGAGTCCGCCAAGGAGGAAGAACAGGAAGGCGGTGACGCCGTAGAGGATCCCGATCCGCTTGTGGTCTACGGTCGTGATCCAGCTCCAGAGCCCCTTCTTCTCGGCGGGAGCCGCCTCTGCCCCGGCGTGCCCCATCGCAATCGTGGACATCGGGTACCCTCTCGTCAGTTGCCGGCGGCGGTCATGGCGACCGCCCCCGGCGCAGGCACGACGCTGAGCGACCGGAGGTACGCTACCAGCGCGGTGGTTTCTTCATCGGTGAGCCCGAGGTTCGGCATGAGCACCCCCACCTTCACCGCCTGGGGGTTCTTCAGCCACCGCGTCAGGTTCTCGTCGGTGTTGGGCAGCCACCCGGAGGCGATGGTGGTGCGGCTGCCCACCCCGGCCAGGTTGGGCCCGACCATCGTCGGGGCCCCCACCGCGGTGACGGCGTGGCACCCCACGCACGCCTTCGCGGCAAAGAGCTGCTGGCCCTGCGCCACGAGCGGATCCACCGCCGTGGCGGCCGCCGAGTCGGCGGGCGCCGGCGCAGCCACCGGCGCGCTGACCGCCGCGAGCCCCTCCCGCCAGGCCACGAACGCGGCGGAGTCCTGCGCCACCACCTGGAACGCCATCCGGGCGTGCTGCGTGCCGCAGAACTCGGCGCACTGCCCCGGATAGACCCCGGCAGTCTCGGTCCTGAACCAGAGCCGGTTGTCCCGGCCGGGGAAGACGTCCCGCTTGCCGGCGAGCTGCGGGGTCCAGAAGCTGTGCACCACGTCGCCGGTGGTCATGCGAAGGTCCACCGTCCTGCCGGTGGGCACGTGCATGTCTCCCGCCGTGACGAGGTTGTACTCGGGGTACCGGAACTCCCACCACCACTGGTGCCCGGTCACCTCGATCACGAGGGGATTGTCGGTCGGCACCTCGGCCGTCTTGAAGATCGTTTGGATGGTGGGGATGGCGATGAAGACGAGAATCACGGCCGGGATGACGGTCCAGACCACCTCGAGCATCGCGTTCCCGTGGGTCTGCGCCGGCTCGGCGTCTCCCGGCTTGCCGCGGTAGCGGAAGAGCGCCCAGATGAGCACCCCTTCCACCAGGAAGAAGACGATAGTGGCCAGCTGGAAGGACCGGCGGAACACCTGGTCGAGCAGTTCCGCGAAATCCGCCTTGGGAGCCAGCGTGGTCTGCGGATACCCGTCCGGAGCGCACCCGGCCAGGGCGAGCACGGCCAGGGTGAAGCACAGCGCGGGCACCCACCGGACGACACGCCGGAGGGAGGGGAGCCTGAGGGCCATTCCGTTCGTCCTGTTCAGCGATAAATGCGGGAGAAGAGCGGCCAAGCAGCCCGCATTTTACCGTCCAGAAGCCCCCGCGTCAATGAATCAGGCCCCCGAATCCCGGCCCGGGAGGTCGCCCATCCCGGCCTGCAGGCATATTCTTTCAGTCGCGACCCCGTCGCCGCCACTCCATCACCGGGCAAGGAGCGATCCGTGACACCCGCCGAACGGGAAGACTGCATCCGCCGCTACGCCGAGGGCCCCGAACTCCTCGCGAAGGCCCTCGCTTCGGTCCCTGGGGAGGCGCTCCAGTGGCGCCCCGCGCCGGGCAAGTGGTCGGCGCACGAGGTCATCATCCACTGCGCCGACAGCGAAACCAACAGCCACATGCGGATCCGGTACCTGGTGGGCGAGACGGACCCGACCATCGTGGGCTACGACCAGGACCGTTGGGCCACCACGATGGACTACCACGCCCACCCGATCGCCCCGGCGCTGGCGACGGTCGCGGCGGTCCGGGCCAACACGGTGCCACTGCTCCGGCGGATGACCGCCGAGCAGTGGGGCCGCCGGGGCCGGCACACCGAATCGGGAAGTTACGGGGCGGAGGAATGGCTGAAGATTTACGCCGAGCACCTCGAGATCCACGTACGGCAAATCGAGCGGAACCTCGAGGCATGGCGCAAGAGGAAATAGGGCTGCGGACGCTACTTCTTCTTCATCACCTTCTCGATGTCCGCCGCGGTGCGTGGAGCCCCGCCGGAGAGGAGTTCGTACCCGGTCGCTGTCACGACCACGTCGTCCTCGATGCGGACCCCGAGCTTCTCGGCGGGGATGTAGATGCCCGGCTCCACGGTGAGGACCATGTTCGGCGCCAGCGGCGTGGCATAGTTGCCGACGTCGTGCACGTCCATGCCGATCCAGTGCCCGAGCCCGTGGATGTAATACTGGTCGCAGGTGCCTGGGGCGCAGAGGTCGCCCGAGTGGGCCTTCATGTAATCGCGGGAGATCTGGCCGAGCCGCCCCATCGTGATGCCCGGCCGGATCGAGTCCATCGCGGCCTGCTGGGTGGCGAGCACCAAATTGTAGATGCTCAGCTGGCGCGGTGAGAACTTTCCGCTGGCCGGGATCGTCCGCGTCACGTCGGCGGAGTAGAAGCCGTACTCCGCCCCCATGTCCATCACCACGAGCTCCCCCGCCTGCAGCTGGCTCCGGCTCTTGTCGTAGTGCAGCGTCGTCGCGTTGATGCCGGTGCCCACGATGCTGGGATAGCCGACCCGCTCGGCCCCGAGGCTTCGGAAGGTGCCTTCGGCAGCCCCCTCCAGTTCGTATTCCCACGCCCCCGGACGGGCGGCGCGCATCGCGGCGAGGTGCCCCTTGGCTGTGATATCGATGGCCATCCTCAGTCGGCGCATTTCGTCCGCATCCTTCACCAGCCGCATGGCGGCCAGGGACGGGCGGAGGTCGGTCACCCCGGCCCCGCTGCCGAGCGCCAGCTGCTGGAAGAAGGTGTCGCTCACGGCCTCCTCGCCGAGGAGCAGGTAGAGCTTGCCGCCGCGCACGGTGCTTGAGCGCACCATGCCCCGGATCTGCCTCTGCGCCTGGTCGGCGGGGCGGGTCTCCTCGATCCCGGTCAGGGCCGACGCCTCCGGGCCGGGGCCCAGCCGCGCTCCGGTCCAGCGCTCGGCCATCGTGTCACGGGCCGGCAAGTAGAGATAGACCTGCGGCGCGAGGGTGTCGCGAGCCACGAGCACCAGCCAGCTCGACGGCGTCTCGAGCCCGGTCAGGTAGAAGAAGTCGTTGTTCTCGCGGTAGTCGCTGTCCTGGGGGTAGTCCCCCTCGATGCTTCGCTGCTCGGACGACCGGATGATCGCGATCCCGTTCCCCATCCGCTTGAGGAGATCGGCCCGGCGCGCTGTGAGATATTCGACGGGGACCGGTCCGGCCGGCGACCCGACCTGGGCGGAGAGTCCGGTGGCGAGTCCGGCGAGCGGGAGGAGCGCGAACGCGATGCGGGAAGCACGGGTCATGGTGGAGTCCGTCAGCGGAATGTGGGCGAAGCGGGGCGGATGGCCAGGTCGAAGGGCACCGGTCCCTCGACGGCGTACCAGAAATGCCACCACTCCATCGTGTAGTTCGTGAACCCTTCGGAGGCCATCACCTCTACGAGATGGTCCCGCGACTGTTTCACCGCCCCCGTGGCGTTGGCGGTGTGGGCGGCGTCGCCGAAGGTGTCGAAGGGAGTGCCCATCGGGATCTCGACGCCTGAGTGGAGGTCCACCATCGTGAGGTCCACCGCGACGCCCTGGTTGTGCCGGCTCCGACGGGCGATGTACCCCGAGTCCAGCAGCCAGGTCTGGCTGGTGCGCTCCGTCCAGGCCACCATCGCCAGCGTGGCCCGCACCGGGCGGTAACCGTCCCAGACCTTGAGCCCCAACCCTTCGACCGCCAGCCGGCGCTGCACCCTGGCCAGCGCTTCCGCCGCCTCCCGGCGGAGCAACGCCCGGTTCGCGTAATAGCCGGGGAGCGGGGCGCCTGTGAAGTTGTCCGGCCCGGCGTACCGGGCGTCCACCCGGATGGTGCTGTCCAGCGCCCGGACGTCCACCAGGAGCTGCTCGGCGAGCGCGTCGGGCGCGACAACCTGGGAGTCGGCGTTGGCCACCGCCGCCTGGGCGTCGAGGCGGGCGGGCAGCAGGGCCAGGATGACGAGAAGGGAGAAACGCATGGGGTTGGAGAGTAAGCCCGGCGGCGTCCGGGCGGCAGAGGGGTCTTGCGGAGACGGCGTGCAGGCCCGATTGTGGTGCACCCTTCACTTCCGGTGACCCGTGACGACTCGCCGCTCCTTCCTCGGACTGCTTTCGGCCCCCCTCGCCGCCTCGATCGCCTTCCCGAGGTTCGGGGGGCCGCTTTTACACGGCACCCGGGCGATGATGCCGTCCGACATCGGCACCCTCGACGACGAGGCGTACTGGCGCGCCCTCCGCACCCAGTTCACCATCCCGGCGGACCAGGCGTTCTTCAACACCGCGACGCTCGGCTCGAGCCCGCGCGTGGTCCAGGACGCGGTCATCGCGAGCATACAGCATATCGGCCGAGACATCGCCGACTGGGACTACAAGCCGGACCACGAGAACTTCTTCACCGGCTACTACCCCGAAATGCCGACCCGCGACAAGCTCGCCACCACCGTGAACTGCACCGGACGCGACATCGCGCTGACCCAGAACGCCACCTTCGGGATGAACTTCCTCGCGAACGGACTGGACCTGAAGCCGGGCGACGAGGTGGTGGTGACCAACCAGGCGCACCCGGGCGGCCGGAAGGGATTCGATCTCCGGGCCAAGCGCGACGGGATCGTCGTCCGCGAGGTGATCGTCCCCGAGCCCCCGGAGTCCCCCGAGCAGTTGATTCAGCTCTTCCTCGACGCGACGACCCCCCGTACGCGAGTCTGGGCGATTCCCCATATCTCCAGTTCGCGTGCCATCCGGTACCCGGTCTTCCAGCTTTGCGCGCTGGCCCGCGAACGCGGCATCTGGAGCGCGGTGGACGGTGCGCAGTCCCTCGGACATGTGGCCATCGACGTCCAGTCCATGGGCTGCGATGCCTTCTACGCCTCGCCGCACAAGTGGATGCTCGCTCCGGTCGGCACCGGCCTGCTCTACATCAGGCCCGAGCGGCAGAAGGAAGTCTGGGCCACCCTCGCCTCCAGCGCGTGGGACGAGCAGACCGACCCGATGTACCGCCTGATGCAGTACGGGACCGGCAACCTGAGCCTGCTCATCGGGCTTGGCGTGGCGGTGGAGTTCCACAACCAGATCGGGTCGGCGCGGATTCAACAGCGGGACTTCGCGCTGGCCGACCGGCTCCGGTCGGGGCTC
Organism: Gemmatimonadota bacterium; assembly: GCA_022710485.1. Lineage (GTDB taxonomy): Bacteria > Gemmatimonadota > Gemmatimonadetes > Gemmatimonadales > GWC2-71-9 > SPDF01. The sequence continues at coordinate 69,692 of JAKLGU010000002.1, forward strand.
GCCAGCGTGCCGGGGGCCACGATCGTCTCCCCGACGCACCCCGAACTGACCTGCGCCACCACGGTGTACGGGCTCCAGGGAAAGACTGGCGGGCAGATCCAGGACTACCTGTGGGAGCGCGGACGGGTGCGGGTCCGGAGCATGGGAGACACGATCGGCGTCCGGCACGCCTGCCACATCTACAATTCGCCGGCGGAGGTCGACAAGGCGCTGGCGCTGCTCACGGAACTGGCGGCGGCGTAGGCGGGGAAGCGGGGAAGCGGGGAAGCGGGGAAGCACGGTAAGTGATTGTCGCAATACCAGTTAAGGTGGGCTCTGTCCAAATCCGCTTGGACTGGCCATCTTTCTCCTCAGAAACCTGCATGTGCCCGGAGAGTGAGTTCATCTCTCGGGCACGTCCTTTTTTTTGCCGGAACCGCCCATGATCAGCGAAATGCGCGAAAAACTCGGCGGGGAAATCGAAGCCCTGACCCGGGAACTCACCATCACGCTGCCCCAGGCCATCGCCCAGGCCGTGGAGATGGGCGACCTGCGCGAGAACTCCGAGTACAAGGCCGCGCTTGAGCGGCAGCAGTTCGTGCAGGCGCGGCTCGGCCAGCTCCACCACCGGCTGAACCAGCTTACCCAGCTCGCCAACACCGAGACACCGACCGACCGCGTGGGGCTCGGCTCGCGGGTCACCGTGCTCGACCTCGACAGCAAGGAAACCGACACCTACGTCCTGGTGCTGGCAGAAATGATGGACCTCGAGGACGGACATGTGTCGTTCGCCTCGCCGCTCGGGCGGGCCCTCGTGGACCGAAGGGTCGGCGATGAAGTCGAGCTCCGCCTCCCACGGATGACCAGGCGGCTCCGGGTCACCGAGTTGGTGACGATCCACCAGGCCTAGCCCGCCAACGGAGCAGCGATGGAATTTCCCAAAAAGCAGCTGCTGGTCGTGGGCGACCGGGTGCTCATCACCCCGGAGGAGGGGGAGGATCGCTCGCGCGTCGGCCTTTACCTCCCGGCCTCCGCCCTCGAGGGACAGCAGGTGCAGGCGGGGTTGATCGTCGCGACCGGACCGGGCGAGCCGATGCCCGACTTCAGCGCCCTCGACGAGGAGCCGTGGAAGGCCTCACGCCGGGAGGGCGTGCGCCACCGGCCGATGCAGGCCAAGGTGGGCGACACGGCGATCTTCTTCCGCAAGGCGGCGGTGGAGGTCACGTTCGAGGAGCGGAAGTACCTGGTCGTCCCCCTCGCGGCCATCCTCGTGCTGGTGCGCGAGGACCTTCCCGTCTAGGAGGCACGTGTCCACCCGTACCCGGAACCGCGGACTGGTCTGGCTCACCGCGACTGCCGCCGCCCTGTCGCTGGCGATGGCCATCGCCGGATTCAAGGACTGGCTGCCTCCCGAATTCACTTGGTTCGGGTTGGCACTCTTTCTCTGTTGCCTGGTGGTCATCGGGATGGTCGGGTGGCGGACACGCAAGGAGATGCTCGCGCTCCGTGACGAGGCCGCGCGCGGCCAGATGATCGTGATGCTGGCGGCCCGGCTTCGGGACGAGTCGCCCGACAAGCTCGAGCAGATGGTCAAGCGCGGTGGACCCGCCGGCGAGGCCGCCGCCCTGCTACTCCAGGGGAGGGCTGAACGGCAGCGACGGGACTCCGGACCGACGGCCTGACACCCGCGCCGCGCGGTGTACGACTCTCTCTCCCAGTGACACCCCATGTGCTTCTTCCTGTACCTCGCGAGCCCGCTCACCCTGAGTGAAGTGCGCTCGATGCTCCCTCCCGGCCTCACGGCAGACCTGCTGCCGCCGGTCGAGCAGGCCGAGTTGCGCGCGCTCCATCCGGACGCGACGACGATCGCCCGGGTGCTGCACGGCGGCTGTTCCTGCGACCTGGTCACGGCGCGACAGGCGGTCGCGAGCGAGGACGAGGCGCGCCTCCGCGCACGATACCGCGCGCTGGGGTACGCCCGGGACCGGGTCATCCGTGCGCTGGAAGTGCACCGCCGGGGACTCGAGCGGCGGGGGCGCCCGGCCGGCTACTGGCCGAAGAGCTTCGCGGATTTCGTGATCGAGCATGCCCGGAACGCGGGGCCGACGCTGTTCTACCTCCAATTCGGGCACGACGGCCTGCAGCGGGTGGCGGAAGGCCTGCCCCGGACGATCCTGACGGCCGATGTCCGCGCCTTTCCCGGCGTCTGGCTGCCCGAGGACGCGCCGATCATGGTGGTGCGGGAGGCGGCGTCGTGAACGGCGCACGGCTATTCCTGCGCGCGCTCCGCCTTCGCTGTCCCGCCTGCGGCGGCGGGCCCGTGTTCCTCTCCTGGTTCCGCCTCGCGCCGAGCTGCCCGAAGTGCGGGCTGCGGTTCGAGCGTGGCGAGGAGGGATACTGGGTCGGATCCTACATGTTCAACATCGTCGCGTCGGAGCTGCTGTTCGCGGCCACGGGGATCGCCGTCGTGGTCGCCACCTGGCCGACGCCCCCCTGGACCGCCATCACGGTCGGCGGCGTGATCATGATGCTGCTCGCCCCGCTCCTCTTCCTGCCCTTTTCCAAGGTGCTCTTCCTCGCCTTCGACCTCTGCTTCCGTCCCCCGGTGGAAGCGGATTTCTCCGCCCCGTCGGAGCCCGCCGCCGGTCGGCGGTTGTGACCTCTCGCCCAGGAGCCTCCATGCGCCTCCTCCCGCTTGCCCTTGCCGCAGTGTCCGGCATCGCCGCCTGCTCCTCCGCCCCCTCCACCCCGGAATCGGCGAGCCCGGCGGGCATGCCACTGCCGATGCTCACGCCCCAGACGGTCGGCACGCGCCAGCTCCTCCAGGCGGTCAGCGTGGTCAGCAACGACGTGGTGTGGGTGAGCGGGCACGGCGGCACCTGGGCCCGCACGGAGGACGGCGGCGCGACCTGGACCACCGGCGTGGTGCCAGGCGCCGACTCGCTTCAGTTCCGCGACCTCCACGCACTCGACTCGCAGCGGGCCTGGCTCATGAGCGCCGGGAACGGCCCCGCCTCGCAGATCTGGTATTCCGCCGACGGCGGACAGAACTGGACGCAGCAGTTCCGGAACGGCAGCACGAAGGCGTTCTACGACTGCATGGGGTTCTGGGACGAGAAGCACGGCATCGCCTTGAGCGACGGGGTGGACGGCATCTTCCCGATGCTCATCACGCGAAACGGCACCTCCTGGGGGCTCCTCTCCGACGCCGCGAGCCCGCCGTCCCGCGCGGGGGAGGGCTCCTTCGCGGCCAGCGGCACCTGCCTCGTCACTCGAGGGGACAAGCTCGCCTGGTTCGGCACCGGCGCGGCCGCCACGGGGAATGCGCGCGTCTTTCGCACCACCGACGAAGGCCGAAGCTGGCTGGGCGCCGACACGCCGATCGTCACCGACGCCTCCTCGGGTATCGCCACGGTCGCGTTCCGTGACGACCGGCGCGGCGTGGCCATGGGCGGGAACATCGCGAAGCCCGACACCGTCCTCCTGAACGTGGCCGTCACCGAGGACGGCGGCGTCACCTGGTACCCCGGCACCAGCCCCCCCTTCACGGGTGCGGTGTACGGCGCCGCCTACGCGACGGGCGGCGCGCAGCCAATTCTCGTGGCCGTCGGTCCGAAGGGCGCGGCGGTGTCCTGGGACGATGCGCGTACCTGGGCCAGGATCGACACGCTGAGCTACTGGAGTGTCGGCATGGGCAAAGGGGGGAGAGGGTGGCTGGTGGGGCCCGGCGGGCGGGTGCGGCGGCTCGATCTCCTGGCCACGCCGTGAGCGACCGGTGAACTGCCGCCAGGGAGGCGCTTGACGATCTCCTGACGAGGGGTGCATATGGTGGGTGCTGGATTCCCCCAGTGCACCTCATCGAGGAGCCGTCATGCCGGGACCAGCGACCCGCCTCGCATACCTCCTGCTTGCCGCGGGATGGTTGTCTACCGCCCCGCTCTCCGCCCAGGGCGCCATCACCGGGACAGTCGTGGATTCCGCCACCGGCGCGCCGGTTGCGAGCGCGCTGGTCAAGGCCGTGGCGTCCGATGGCCGTCCGGGCCCATCCACCATCACCGACAGTCGTGGGCGTTTCCGGCTCGCCCCGGTTGCCACGGGACGCTGGGTGGTGACCGCGGCGCGCATCGGCTACGCGCCCTCCGGCCCGGTGAGCGCCGCAGTGGCCGACAGCCAGGAGGTGGCGCTCCGACTGGCGCTCAACAGCCGCCCGGTCCCCGCCTCCGAGATCATCGTCACCGCCTCCCGCGAGCCCCAGATCGTCCTGGAGGCCCCCGCCTCCACCTCCATCGTCACCCACGAACAGGTGGAGCAGCAGATCGCGGCCACGCCGATCGACTACCTCACGGGCGTCACCGGGATGGACGTGGCCAGCAAGGGGCTGGCACAGCGCACGTACACGGCGCGTGGCTCCCGCGGCGCGAGCACCGGATCGTTCCTGACCCTCGTGGACGGCCGGGACCAGACGATCCCGTCCATCGGCTTCAACATCCCGTACCTGGTCCCCAGCGGATCGGCGGACGTGGAGCGCATCGAGGTGGTGCGCGGACCGGCCGGGGCCATCTACGGCCCGAACACCGAGCGGGGTGTGGCGCAGATCATCACCCGCTCGCCTTTCGACGCACCGGGCACGACAGTGAGCGTCGGTGCGGGGGGACGCGACCTCGTGCAGGCGGAGCTGAGGCAGGCCGGGGTGGTGGGCTCGAAGTTCGGGTACAAGGTGACGGGTGACTACCTCACCGGCACCGACTGGGTGTACCCCGACACCACCGGCGCCACGTACCGTGGGGAGGCGCTCGCCGACACCACCCCTCCGCCCCCGGACCCCGACACGGTCCTGATCGACGCGCGGGTTCCAACGCTCGAACGCTGGTCCGTCGGCGGGTTGCTCGAGTGGCGCCCGGAGGCCGGGACCGCCATCCAAACCGGGATCGGGTACGCCCACGCCACCAGCGCGGCCGACCTCGAGCCGACGCTCGGGCCGATCCAGCTCCGGGACTGGAGCTTCAGCAACGCGCAGGCGCAGTTCACCCGCAACGCCTTGAGCGGCCGCTTGTCCTATACCTGGAACGACGCGGGGGACTCCTACTCCCTCTGGTACGGCAATCGGCTGGTCGACTACTCATCGATGCTGGTGGCGCAGCTCAAGTCCGGTACTTCGCTGAAGCAGGGCGGCTCCCTCCAGTACGGCGCCGACTTCCGCTACACCAATCCCCGGACCGACGGCACCATCAACGGACGGAACGAGGACGACGACCAGGTGGCGGAAGTGGGCGCGTTCGTCCTCGGCGACATCGTCTTGAAGGAGCAGATCACCCTCAGCGCCGCGCTTCGCGCCGACTACCATGACCGGATCGGCACCGTGGGGATCGCACCCCGTCTCGGCATCGTCTACCAGCCCACGCCGACGCAAGCCCTCCGGCTCACATACGGCCGGGGCTACACGACCCCGACCCCGCCGGACTTCTTTGCCGACATCCAGGTGGCAAACGATTTGGGCGGGCTTCCCTACGCGATCCAGATCAGCGGCATCCCACCCGGCGGCTACCAGTTCAACCGCGATTGCGGCGGCCTCTGCATGCGCTCGCCGTTCGCGGCGGACCCGGCGGCGTTCCAGCCGATCGATGCGGCGGCCTACTGGGGCACCGCCGTCGCCATCCTCGCAGCGCAGGGCGGGCCGGACCTCTCGGGCATCCCCGCCCCGAGCTCGGCCGAAGTGGGTTCGGTGCTGCGGTCCCTCGACCTGCAGGACGAGGCGTTCAACCCGGCCCCGGTCGATCCAGCGTCCATCACCGACTACCCGACGGAAACGCGAGAGACGACCGACGCCATCGAGCTCGGGTACAAGGCGGCGCTGGGCTCCCGCTGGAACGTGGGGGCCGACGTGGCCTACTCCTACACGAAGAACTTCTTCGGCGCCTCCGTCATCGGGACACCCAACGTCTTCCTCGACGAGGCCAGCCTCGCCGCCTACCTGACACCGTACCTCGGCGGAGACGCCGACCTCGCCCTGCAGGTGGCCCAGGGGATGACCCAGATTCCGCTCGGCGTCGTCACCCCGGCGAACGCGGCCGACCCCACCGCCCTCCTCAACATGCGGCACCAGGGCGGGGCGTTCTCCCGGGTGGGCGTGGACCTCGAGGTGAGCTACCTGCTCACCGCCGGGTTGACGATCAGCGGCAACTATTCGTGGGTCAACCGGGACTCGATCGGGAGCGCGGGAGGGTCGGACATGGCGGTCCTGAGCGCGCCGAAGAACAAGGGCGCCGTGGCGGTGACCTACCGGCCGCCGACGAGCTGGTGGGGGGTCTGGGCACAGGGGGTGGCGGTCGAGACGTATCCGGTGAAGTCCGGCGTCTTCGAAGGCACCATCCCGGGCTACGTGGTCGTGAACCTCGGCGCCACGATGCAACTGCCGATGCAGCGCGACATTTCGCTGGCGGTCACCGCCTCCAACCTCTTCGACGAGGTGCACCAGGAATACGTCGGCGCGCCCGCCATCGGGCGGCTGATCACCATGCGGGTGCAGGCGCAGTTCTAGCGGGCGACCTAGTCGTCGTCCTCCCCGTCGTCGTCGTCGCCCCCGCCCCCGCCGGGCGTGGTGCCGCTGATGTCGAGGGCGCCGGTGGCGGGATCGTACACCGTGGTCAGCTCGAACAGGTTGCTGGTCTTCTGGCCGCCGGTCCAGACGCCCGTCGCCGCGAAGGTGGCGCCGTGGTTGGGACACCGGAAGCCACCGCCCTGGATGTTCACCGTGGTGCCGGCGTGCGGACAGGTCATCGAGTAGGCGCGGTAGGTATCGACCCCGCTGTGGTACACCGCCACCGGGGGGCCTGCGTTGCCGTCCACCCGGGCGATGCCCCCTACCGGCGTGAGCGCCGCGAAGTCGTTCACGTTGATGGCGAGGGCCACCGTCTGGCCCGGGCCGAGGGCGCCGCCGAAGACGCCGTCCCCGCACGCCGAAGTGAGGGCGGCCGCCACGGCCGCCATCGTGGTTTCCGCCAGGAAGGTGCGCCGCGACAGCCGGCGCCCGCCGCATGATCCGTCACACATCTCGCCTCCTCTCCCTCATTCGAGGGTGACCCTGGCCGCGGTCCATCCCGCGGGATCCTTGTCCTGCTCGAACATCACGTCCACGTTCACGACGACCGTCTCGCCCTCCCGCCGGATGGCGAGGCGGTCCATGCCCCGCGTCGCGCGGCCCGAGATGAACGTGCCGTCGGGCTGGTACTTGGACTTGTGCTTGGGACACTGGAAGCGCTTGTCCGCCGCGAGCCATTTCAGCGCCGTGTTCTGGTGCGGACAGGAGAGATTGAAGGCGTAGACCACTCCCTGGAAGCGCACGAGGATGACCTGCTCAGTCTTGTCGATCGTGGCGCCGTCGGCGGCGGGAATGGGATAGGTCACGTCCGTCCCCCGCACGCCGAGCGCGCTCCCGGTGCGGACGGTCATCGCCTCGGCCACGGCCGGCGCGGCGCCGAGGGCCACGAAGGTGGCGAGGAGCGAGGCCGCTGCGCGGAGAAAGTCGCGCCGGCCCTCCAGCTCACAGCCGCCGCAGTCGTGCTCGCTCACAGGTTGACCAGCATGACGCCCGTCAGGACCGCCACGAACCAAAGGAGCGTGCTCGCCGCCGCCGAGCGCCGGAGCGCCAGCCAATCACGGTCCGGCGCCTCGCCGCTCTCGAGCCGGTGCGCCGCCTTGCGGAGCCCGGCACCGTTGGCGAGCAAGAGCGCCAGGAATCCCATCTTGATCCAGAAGACCGGCGCGGTGGCGAAGGTCTCGACATCGGCCAGGAAGAGCAGCAGCCCGGTCGCGAAGGTGACGGCCAATCCGATCAGGACCGGGGCGTGGACGGCGTGGAACTCCGACAGGTGCACCCGTCGCGCGTCTGGGCCGGCGGCGGTGGCGCGGATCACCGCACGGTCCGACGCGATCGCCAGGCCGCCCGCGACGAGGAAGCCTCCCACGTGGCCGAACATGACGCCGTTCATCAGCAGCTTGGAATTGTCGTATGCGGTGGCCCAGGGCTCCGCGAGGTGCGCAAGGGATTCGACGATCGGCATGGGTCAGTCCTTCCAGATGAGCATCATCAGCCAGCTGGCGGTGGCCACGCCCATCGAGGCGATGGCCACGCTCTGGTGCTGCTCCCTCGCCTCCGGGTCGGATTCCGCCTGGTCGGCGAGCGATCCGGTGTACACGAAGCCGGCATCGGCGATGAACATCAGCGCGGAGTGGATGTAGCGCCGGGTCCGGCCGGCGGGATCCTTCCGGCTGTCCCAGAGGTTCCACGCCCCCGTGATGGTGTTGACGGCAAAGACACCCGCGAGCGCGCCGGCGGTGGGACCGTGTATGTCCTTCGCCCAGTCGGGCGCGGCGTCGCCGTACTCGAGGATCTGGCTGCCGCTGGCGTACTGCAGGGCGAAGAGGGGGAGCATGGTCCAGCTGAGCACCTGGTGGATCTTCAGGCGGGTGTTGTAGAAGCTGCTGTACTCCACCGCGGTGGTCCGTTTCCTCTTCGTCGTGTCCTGGAGCGCCAACGGCCCTCCGCCCAGCCAGACTCCCGCGGGCAGGAGCGCGGCGGGGATCGGTACAGGGGCGACGACGGGAACAGGGGACGCTTGCACGGTGTCGGCCGCCACCGGAGGGAGCGTCGCGAGGGAACCAGGGATGGAAAAGAGGACGAGCGCCACGACGTCCTGCATGCGAACTCGGAGAAGGAGGATGTGCTATTCGAGGGCAATGCGGGTGCCAGCCAGAGCGAAAAAGCTATGTTATTGTTTCACAATCACATACGGCTTTCGCGGTGAGTGATCGAGCAGCTCGAACAGTCTCGATCCGATCCACGTGTAACGTTGCGATGCATACAACCTCTGGATCGAATGCCGGAAGTTGACTCCACCACCTGATGAGCCGGGCCTCAGGTTCGGAATCGGTTACGTGAGTAAACGCTCGCTTTCGCGTCACCAAGCATCACGCAGCCGTCCAGGGCCGAAGAACGGCACCACCATGTCGCAGTCGGTGCTATTGAGTTAAATAGTTGTTGAATAACAAGATACAGCAATATGCATGAAGTGGTCTGATAGAAATAACAAAAGTGAGCAAACACTTACACATAAGATCCGCCCAAATACCGATCACGACAGGAGCCCACGCCCCCCACAAGTCAGGGGCGGCGCTCCAAATCGAAAACCGTGGCACCCATCCGAAAGGTCAGCCTGACAGGCCGGCCTCCAGCCCCTGCGGCGACCGTCAGCGTGGCGGCCGTGGAACCGAAGGCGAACTCGGTGGGTGAAATCGGTATCAGCGCCTGCCTCCGTCCCCCAGGGAGTACCACCTCAAGCCCAGCACCGGCCCGATTGATCACAAGCACCATCCCGTCACCATCCTGATACCGACCAACCATCGCATCGAGGACGGATGCCGGCACCGGTACCGCAGCAGGCGGAGGCGGGGCAACCAGAGGCGGCCCCTCCGGGAGTTCCCGCACCCAGATATTCCGGTAGCGGACCGGGTTCCCGTGATCCTGAAGTGCGATCGGGCCTCGGCCCGAGTCCGCGACATACCGGTCAGCCTGCAGCCACTCAGTCGGACCCCAGAGGGTCACGTTGTCCTGGATGAGGACGCCGTTCTGGAACGCCGTCATCCTTGCCGGAGCGAGGAGTGCCCCGGCGGAATCGAATCGCGGACGCCGGAAGACGATGTCATACGATTGCCATGTGCCGGGTGGAAGCGAAGCATTGACGAGGGGTGGGTATTGCCCGTATGCCGCGCCGGCCTGTCCGTCGGGGTAGGTGTCGTTCCCGTAGGAGTCGAGCACCTGCAGCTCGTACTCGCCCATCAAGAAGACCCCGCTGTTTCCCCGGTCCTGCCCTTCGCCCTGCGTCGGCGTCGGTGCCACCCACTCGACGTGGAGCTGCACATCCCCGAACCCCCGCCGAGTGTAGACATACCCCGCTCCGGGCACCGCCTCCATCGCCCCGTCACGGACGATCCACCCCGCCGGCCCGCCGTTCCTGCTCCTCCACGCCCCGACCCCCGACCCGTCGAAGAGCACCACCGCATCTGACGGCGGGGGCACCGGAGCGGCGGCCTGTCCCGGAACCACCACCGGCGGCCTCGGCCGAGTGAGGTCGTGGGCCCGCCAGCCCGAGGGTGTCTGGCCCGCGGAGGATGCCACCACCCCGGTGGCGAGGGCCGTGGCAAGGAGTGCGGTCTTCATCATCATGGTCCCTCCCGGGGGGTGCGCCGCGCGATCAGTTCCACGAATTCGCCGTCCTGGACCACCTCGCCGCGGCGGTTCCTGAGTTCCGCGGCCAGCGTGACCAGGCCACGGGCCGGGTTGCCCGTGGAGCGCTTCGCGGACACCCGGAGGTGCAGGGTGACCTCGTCACCGTAGTAAATCGGGCCGCGAAACCGCCAGGAGAGGCCGACCAGGGCAACGAGGGATCCGCGGGTGAGCGCCAGCTGGTTTGCCAGGCCCGTGGCGACTGCGAGCCCCAGGGCGCCGTGGGCAATCGGCCCTTCGAACCCCGCCTGGCGGGCCGCCGCAGGGTCCAGGTGGATCGGGTTCCGGTCGCCGGACAGCTCGGCGAAGGCCCGGACATCGGCTTCGGTGACGAGGCGGCCGGCCGTCTCGAACTCGCCGGCGTCCTCGAAGTCCTCGAAGTACATCCCCATGGCGTCTCCCCCGGCGGCTCTTGACAGGCTCAATATGTCACTACAGATTCGCACGTAGCAAGAGTGTTATATGTCACTCTCCATACGGGCGTGTACAATATGGCACGAAAGATCGCCCCGAGCCTCCGGTCCCAGGACCTCGTCTTCACCCTCTTCGGCGACTACCTGCTGGAGCGGGACCGGCCAGTCTGGACCGGCGGGCTGATCACCCTTCTCGGGCAACTCGGGCTCTCCCCGATGGCCGTGCGGACCGTCCTCTCCCGGATGACCCGCAAGGGGTGGCTGACCGCCGAGCGGCTGGGCACCCGCAGTTGGTACGGGCTCACGCCGAGGGGACGGAAGCTGCTCGAGTCCGGGCGGGAGCGGATCTACCGGCCGACCTCCGAGGCGTCCTGGGACGGCAAGTGGTCGGTCATCGTCTTTTCCGTCCCCGAGGCGCGGCGCCGTCTCCGCGACGCGCTCCGCGTCCGCCTCTCCTGGCTCGGCTGCGGCCTCCTCACGAGCGGCGCGTGGATCTCGCCGCACGACGTGCGGGCGGAGGTCCTCGACATCGCCGCCGAGCTCAAGCTGGGCAAGAACCTCGAAATTTTCCGCGGCGAGCACCTGGCCCACTCCAGCCCCGAGCGCCTCGTGGCGCAGTGCTGGGACCTGGCCGGCCTCGACCGCCGTTACGCCGCCTTCATTTCGCGCTGGAGCCGGGAATTCGAGCACTGCAGCCAGTGCGGAATGACCGGCGCCCGGGCTGGCATCCACAAGCCGTGCACCGCGCCCGCGGACTGCTTCCGCCGCCGCTTCCTCCTGGTGCACGAATACCGCGCCTTCCCGCTCGAGGACCCCCTCCTCCCGGGCCCGCTGCTCCCGGCCGGCTGGAACGGACAAGCGGCGGCACGGCTCTTCGAAACCTACCACGACGTCCTGGCGGGCCCCGCCGAGCGATTCGTGGCGGACGTCTGCGCGGAGGGCGACGAGATCGTCGCGGCCGCATGAGGATGAGCGCCACCCACCGAGGAAATGCCGATGCGTGAATTCGAATCGCGGGACGCGGCGTCGTTCGACTTCGCCGAGGTGCTGTACCGCAAGGCGGACTGGGTGGCCACGGTGACCATCAACCGCCCGCACAACTACAACGCCTACAGTACGGCGGCGCTCCGCGAGCTGGCCACGGCGGTCCAGGACGCGGCCTTCGACGACGCCGTCGGCGTCATCGTGGTGACCGGGGCCGGCCACGCCGCCTTCTGCACCGGCGGGGACGTGAAGGAATACGAGGAGGCGTACACCAATCGCCCCCGGGATTACTGGAAGTACATGGGGCTCTTCCGCACCTGGATCGAGAGCCTGGTCAACGCCGGGAAGCCGGTCATCGCCCGGATCAACGGCATGGCCGCCGGCGGGGGCAACGAGTCCCAGCTCGCCTGCGATCTCGCCGTGATGGCCGAGCACGCCTGGCTCGGCCAGGTGGGCACGCGGGTCGGCAGCGTCGCGGCGGGTGGCGCCACCCAGTGGCTGCCGATCCACGTCGGCGACCGGCGCGCCCGCGAGATGCTCCTCCTCAACAACCGGATCCCCGCGGCCCAGGCGCTGGAATGGGGCCTGGTGAACCGCGTGGTGCCCTCCGTCACCAAGGACGGGAAGTTCATCACGGGGGCCGCCCCGGAGCAGATCGCGCTGGCCCAGAAGGGGAAGGAGGGCTACGCGATCGATCTCGCGAAGCTCGATGCGTCCGTCCAGGAATTGGCGGCCCAGCTCCTCACGCAGTTCCCCGAGTGCCAGCGGTACACCAAGCAGCAGGTCAATTTCTGGAAGGAACTGGCCTGGCACCAGACGATCGGCCACGCTCGCGACTGGCTCGCGCTGCACTACACGAGCGTGGAGCCGTGGGAGGGGATGCGCGCCTTCGTCGAGAAGCGTCCCGCCGGCTACGTCGCGCTGCGCGAGAAGGCGGCGGCCGGCGGGTCGAGCGAGTTCCTCTGGGGGCCGTACGCCACCGACTGTCCCGCCTGTGGCGCCAAGGGGATCCCGTCGGGGTTCGCCTACTGCGGCGCCTGTGGCGCCGGGCTCGGCGCGAGGACCTGATGCCCGCCACCGGAGCCACGGCGCGGTACACCCGCGAGGGCGGCGTCGGCCGGCTGGTGCTCGACCGTCCGCCGGTCAACGTGCTCGACCTGGCCATGATGGAGGCGCTGCAGTCGGCGCTCGCCGAGGCCTCGGCGGACCGCGGGCTGAAGGTGCTGGCGGTGTCGGGCAGCGGGCGCGCCTTCTCCGCCGGGGTGGACGTGGCGGACCACACCGCCGACCGCGTCGGGCGGATGCTGGAACTCTTTCACGGCGCGGTGCGGCGGCTGATGGCGCTGGAGGTTCCTGTCGTGGCGCTGGCGCACGGTGCGACGCTCGGCGGCGGGTGCGAGCTGGCGCTGGCCTGCGACATGATCCTGGCCCGCGAGGACCTCAAGCTCGGGCAGCCCGAGATCCACCTCGCCGTCTTCCCGCCAGTTGCGGCGGCGCTCCTCCCGCGCCTCATCGGGCAACAGCGGGCGCTGGACCTCATCCTGACCGGACGGACCCTCGGCGCCGCGGAAGCGCTCCAGATGGGGCTGGTGAGCAGGGTCTTCGGGGTCGCCGAGTTTGAGGCGGGCGCCGCGGCCGTGCTCGCCGAGCTCGCCTCGCACTCCGGCCCCGCGCTTCGGCTCGCCAAGCGGGCCGTGACCGACGGAGCGGACCTCAGCTTCAAGGCCGCCCTGGAACGGGCCGAGCACCTGTACCTCACTGAACTGATGCGGCTCCCGGACGCGCACGAAGGAATCGCCGCGTTCATGGAGAAGCGGCCTCCCGTGTGGAAGGAGCTCACATGAGCGCCGTCGCCACCGACTTCGACGTCGCCGCCGTGGCGGCGCTCCCGCTCGACGCCGCCCTCGGCGCCTGCCGGGACCTGCTGGAAGACCCGGAGTTCCCCACGGTGCACGCCTGGAAAGCCTCGGGCGGAAAGGTCCTCGGCCACTTCCAGGTGTACTTCCCGGAAGAGCTGGCCCACGCGGCCGGCATGCTGCCGGTCAAGGTGCGTGGCGCGCCGGTCGAGATGCGGCAGGCCGACTCGCACTTCGGATCCTACCTCTGCTCCATCCTGCGGAGTTCGCTCGAAGTGTCGCTCGACGGCCGGCTCCCGCTCGATATGTTCGTCACCCACCCGATCTGCGACGCCGCGCGGAACCTGGCCGGCGTCTGGGCGCGGAACCTCCCCTACCCCTCGCAGATCCTCTACCTGCCCCAGAACGTGAACTCGTCAGGGTCGGCGGCGTATCTCCGCGACGAATACGCCCGGATCCTGGGCGACATCGAGGCGGTGGCCGGCCGCGCCGTCACGGAGGGCGACCTGCGGCGCTCGGTGGCGGTGTTCAACGAGAACCGCCGCCTCCTGCGCGACATGTACGCCATCAAGCGGGAGACGCCGTGGCTCCTGCCCGTCGACCAGGCGTACGTGCTGGTCGCGCTGGGCGCGATCCTCCGGCGGGAGGACCACAACGCGCTCCTCCGCGCGCTCGTGCCGCAGATCCGGAACCGCGCGGCCAGGCCGCAGGACAAGATCCGCATAATGCTGGAGGGGGGGTTCTGCGAGCAACCCCCGCTCGACCTGCTGGCCGTCATCGGGCAGTCCTGCTACGTGGTGGACGACGACCTCCTGATCGGCCTCCGGTTCCTGGTGCGGGACGTCGACGAGCAGGGGGATCCCCTCGCCGCCCTGGCCGACGCCTACCTGAACGGCTCCTCCTACAGCCCGGTCCAGCACGACACCCGCAAGCCGAAGGAGCGGATGCTGCTCGAGCGCCTGCGCGGCGCCGGCGCGCAGGCGGCGATCCTGGCCGCCGCCAAGATGTGTGAACCGGGGCTCGACGAGCAGGTGGCGTACACCAAGGCGCTGGACGAGGAGCACATCCCCTACTTCGTGACCGAGTTCGAGGAAAAGATGTCGGGCTTCGACCAGATGCAACTGCAGCTCGAGACGTTCGTCGAAAGCATCCTGTTCGACTAGGGAGGTACCGTGATTGCGGAACAGGAGATCGTGGGACGGGGCGCGGTCGAGGGCGCCCGGCTGATGCGGGACTGGTTCGCGCGGCTCGACGCCGCCGCGGAGCGGAAGGAGCCCGCGGCGTACGTGTTCGTCATGGGGAGCCTGGCGGAGATCCTGCGCGCCTTCGACATGCACCTGGTGTTCCCCGAGATCAACTCGCTGCAGACCGCCGTGCGGCACGTCGCGCACGAGTACCTCGGCATGGCGGAGGACTACGGCTACTCGCCCGACGTCTGCGGCTACGTCAAGGCCGACGTCGCCATGCAGCTGCAGGGCGGGAAGCACTCGATGGGCCGCCTCCCGAAGCCGGCCCTGGCCCTCGCCACCAACGCCTGCAACACCTACGTGAAGTGGGCGGAGTTCTGGGAGCGCTACTACAAGATCCCCATGGTGACGCTCGACATTCCCGGCTCGCGGACCGCGGCGGGCGGCGCGGCGCCGGGCACCGACGCCTTCGAGAGCGACCGGCGCTACCTGGAGATCCAGCTCCGCGAGCTGATCACGGAGTGCGAGCGGATCACCGGCACGCGGCTGGACATGGACCGCCTCCGCGAAGTCCTCGACTACACCAACCGGATGGCCGCGGCCTGGAAGCGCGTACTCGAGCTCAACCGCGGCCGCCCCGCGCTCTTCAACGCCCTCGTGGACGGCACCGTCTACCTCGGCGTGCTGAACGCGCTCCGGGGCACCCGGGAGGGGGCGGAGTACTTCGAGCGGCTGGTGGAGGAGATGGAGTACAAGGCCGCGCACCGGCTCGGCACCATCCAGGACGAGAAGTACCGCCTGCTGTTCGTGGGGGTGCCCTGCTACCCGATCTTCCGGCGCTTCCACGAGATGTTCGCGGACCAGGGCGGAGTCTTCGTGGCGTCCAGCTATCTCTGGTTCGCGGCGGGCGGACTGGACCTCGGGTTCCAGTACGACCTCACCCGGCCCATCGAGAGCCTGGCGGAGGGGGTACTGGTGGGGGTCCGCCACGCCGGCGACGCGATGCTCTTCCACGACCAGTCCCTCATCGAGCAGGTGGACCAGTTCGGCGCCGACGGGATCGTGTACCACCCGGTCAAGAGCTGCCGTACCGTGTCCACGAGCCTGGCGGGCAGCCGGAAGGCGGTCATGAAGGCCCGCGACATCCAGTGCCTCTTCATCGAGTCGGACATGATGGACCGGCGGGTCGTCTCGGAGGCCCAGCTCAAGAACCGGATCGACGCCTTCTTCGAGGGCCTCGGCTCCCAGCGGCTCCGCACCATCGCCGCCACCGTCACCGCCTGACCGGAGGACCCATGCGATACGCCGGGGGAGTGGACGTCGGTTCCACGCAGACGAAGGCGGTCGTGATCGACGAGGCGCGGCGCATCGTCGGCCGCGCGCTGATCATGACCGGAGCCAACGTCGTGACCGCCGCGCAGGAAGCCTTCCAGGCGGCCCTCGACGACGGCGTCGTGCGCGAGGCGGACGTCGGGTACGTGATCGGCACCGGATACGGTCGCTACAAGGTGACGTTCGGGAACGACCAGGTGACCGAGATCAGCTGCCACGCGCGGGGTGCGGCCCACCTCTTTCCCGGCACCCGCACGGTGCTCGACATGGGCGGCCAGGACACCAAGGCCATCCGGGTCACCGACACCGGCGACGTCCTTGACTTCTGCATGAACGACAAGTGCGCCGCCGGCACCGGACGCTTCCTCCAGGCCGCCTCCTTCGCGCTGGAGATCCCCCTCGGCGAGCTCGGCGGGATCGCCCAGCAATCCACGCGGCCTGTCAAGATCTCCACGACCTGTACCGTGTTCGCGGAGTCGGAAGTGCTGGGCTGGGCGGCCAAGGGGAAGAAGATCGAGGACATCCTGATGGGCGTCCACCGCTCCATCGCCGCCCGGTCGGTTGCTCTCCTGCGGCGGGTCGGCGTCGAGGAGCGAGTGACCTTCACCGGCGGCGTCGCCCGAAACGTGGCGATGGTGGCGGTGCTGAACGAGCTTCTCGGCGTCCCGCTGCAGGTCGGGGAGGACTCGCACTACATGGGGGCGCTGGGCGCCGCCCTGTTTGCCATGGACCGGATCGTCGCAGGGCAGGCGGCGAACGTGGGGGCGGCCTCATGAGCGACCTGACCGTCGGCATCGACGTCGGCTCGACGTACACCAAGGCCGCGCTGCTGGGCGGCGACGGCACGCTCGTGGCCACCGCCATGATTGCCACCGGCTTCCGCCTCGAGGCCGCCGCCGAGCAGGTGTACGGCACCCTGCTCCGGCACGCAGGGCTCTCCACCGGGGACGTCGCCTACGTGGTGAGCACCGGCGCCGGCCGCTACCAGGTGCCGTTTCGCGACCTGCACGCCACCGACCTCACTGCGCAGGGGCGCGGCACCCGGCACTTCTTTCCCCTGACCCGCACCGTGCTCGACGTGGGCGGCCAGACGATGAAGGCGAGCCGCCTCGACGACCGGGGGCGGGTGGCCGCCTTCCGGCTGAACGACAAGTGCGCCGCGGGCACCGGCGCGTTCCTCGAGAAGACGGCACGCTACCTCGGGTACGGCACCGAACAGATCGGAGCGGTCGCGGCCGCGTCCGCCGACGCGGCGAACATCTCGGGCGTCTGCGCCGTGTTCGCCGAGTCCGAGGTCATCAACCACGTCTCCAGCGGACGGGCGCCCGGGGAAATCCTCCACGGCGCCGTCGTGTCCCTCGTGTCCCGGTCTGTCCAGCTGATGAAGCGGGTCCGGCTGGAGCCGGAGATCACGCTGGTCGGGGGGATCATGCGCTTCCCCACCATGGTGCGCGTCCTCCGCGAGGAGCTGGGCCAGGAGGTGAACGTCCCGCCGGAGCCGCTGGCGCAGTTCACGGCCGCCATCGGTGCGGCGGTGCTTGGGCAGCAGCGGCTAGCCAAGCGTGCCGCCGCCGAGCACGCGGCCGCCTGATGGGCCGCCCGCTCCCCCTCTTCGACCCCGGTGCCAACCGCGACGAGGCGCTGGCCCGCGACGGCTGGGAACGCCGGTTCGTGGCGGTCGGCTCGCGGCTCGACGAGGCCACGGCGCTCTACGAGCAGCTGGGGTTTGCCGTCCGGCTGGAGCCGCCAACGGAGGAGGACCTGCGCGAGGAGTGCAGCGACTGCTACGCCGAGCTGCAGAAATACCGAGTCGTCTACACCCGGAGGCCCGCGTGAAGGCCGCTGTGTTCCACGCCCCGCACCAGCCCCTCGAACTGGTGGACGTCCCCACGCCGGAGCCCAAGACCGGGGAGGTGCTGGTGCAGGTGGCCGGCTGCGGCGTCTGCCACACCGACCTGCACTACATCGACCACGGCACACCGACGTTCAAGCCCCCGCCGATCATCCTCGGGCATGAGGTGGCGGGCACGGTGGCCGAGGTGGGCGCCGGCGTCACCAGCCTCACCGCGGGAGCCCGGGTGCTCATCCCGGCAGTGCTCTCCTGCGGACACTGCACCTTGTGCCGGTCCGGCCGCGAGAACATCTGCGAGAACAGCCAGATGCTCGGCAACCACATCGACGGGGGGTACGCCGAGTTCGTGGCGGTGCCGGCGAAGGACATAGTGCACATGCCGGACGACGTGCCGCTGGTGGAGGGCTCGATCATCGCCGACGCGGTCACCACGCCCTACCACGCGGTGGTGCGGCGCGGCCGGGTGACTCCTGGCGACTGGGTGGCGGTGTTCGGGTGCGGGGGCGTCGGGCTTTCCCTGGTGCAGATCGCCTCCGCGGTCGGGGGCCGGGTCATTGCGGTGGACGTGAAGGATGCCAAGCTGGAGACGGCCAAACGCTTCGGCGCCACGGCGGTGTTCAACGCGGCGACGACGAAGAAGTTCGATAAGGAGATCCGCGCCCTCAGCGGCGGTGGCGTCAACGTAGCCTTCGAAGCGGTGGGCAAGGCGGTCACGCAGGAGGCGGCCCTCAACTCGCTCATCACCGGCGGCCGGCTGGTGTTGGTCGGGTACAGTCCCGAGACGCTTCCGCTCAACGCCGGCCGGGTGATGTTCCGTGAAATCGAGGTGCTCGGGTCCCTTGGCTGCCGTCCGGTGGACTACCCCCGCGCCATCGAGATGGTGCGCCAGGGCCATGTGCGATTGCTCGATCTCGTGACCCATCGCTTCCCGCTTGAGCGGATTGCGGATGCGCTCGACACGCTCCGCGGCGGCGACGCGATCCGCGTGGTGGTGACCCCGTGAAGATCACCGACGCGTTGCTGGGGGAGCACGGGGCCTTCTACGCGCAGTTCGACCGGCTGGAGGAAACGCTGCCGCACACCGGCTCCGCCGCCGAGGTGCGGGAGCAGGCCGCGCTCCTCGCCGCGGCGCTGGTGACGCACGCCAAGCTTGAGGACGCGCTGCTGTTCGACCGGATGCGTTCGGCGGGTGCGGACGAAGGGCTGCTGGACACGATGGAGGCGGAACACACTACCATCGCCGGCTTGCTCATCAGCGCGCAGGGGTCTCAGGACGCCTCGGCGGCGCGAGAGGACCTGCTCGAGGCGGTGGCGCTCGCCCGGGAGCACTTTTCGAAGGAGGAGCGGCTGGCGTTCCCGCTCGCCGAGAGCGCCCTGGGCGCCGGCGTCCTGGCGGAGCTTGGCGTCAGCTGGTCGCAGCGGCGGGACGTCTTTCTCGGGGACGCCTAGGGCAGGTCCACGATCCCCATCCGATGCGCCTTCCGCCCCCCGCGCGGCAGGCGCACCGCCCCCGCGGCGGCGCCGACGAGGGCGGCGGCCTTTTCCACCGTCCGGGTGGCCAGGGCCCGCGCGCCCTCGTGGAGTTCGGCGTTCTGCTGCACGAAGGCGACGTTCTGCTCCATGTCCTCCGCGGACCATCCCCTGCTGTGCGCAATGAACGGAAACTGGGGGAAGTCGAACCCCAGCTCCGAGAAGAACATCAGCATCTGCCCCGCCACCGACTGCACGTTGTCCTGCCCGCCCGTGATGATGAAGGCCGCCGCCTTGTTCCGGATGAGGACACGGTCCCGAATCGTGACCTGGTTCTGGATGCAGTTCATCCGTTCGATCAGCTTGAAATAGAGCGAGCTGGCGCTGCCCCACCGAATGGGCGAGGAGAGGATGACCGCGTCGGCCCAGAAGACCAGCGCCTCGTACACTTCGGCCATCTGGTCCTCGGGATCCATCTGGGTGATCGAGCAGGGCCAGGTGCAGGCGTGGGCGCTCTTCGAGTAGTACCCCTCGCAGTGCCGCACCCGCAGCGCGTTGGCCTTCAGGAGCTTCGTCTCGGCGCCGAGCGTGGCGCCGTGCGCCAGCGCAATCTCGAGGAGCGCATCCGAGGTCGAGTAGCGCGGAAACGCGGGGTCCATCGCGGTGGTGGAGATGCCGAGAAGGCGGACCGGGCCCGGCTCCCGCGCGACAGGCCGTTCGAGCGGATGCCGCTCGTGGGGAGGCTTGTTGCGGGTGGTGGCCGGCGTGAGGTTCACCAGGAGGCGCCCGCCCTCCTCGCGGAGCTCGTGCCTGGGCACACGGTCGGCCTCGAAGCCCGGCTCACCCTCGCCCGTGGACCGGTGGTACTTGTAGTGATGCCAGGGACAGACGAGATATTCCCCGTCGAGGGTCCCATCGCCCAGCGGGCCGCCGGCATGGTTGCAGACTCCCGACACCGCCCCGAACCGGCCGTCCTGCCAGCTCAGCGCGATTCTCGTCCGCCCCAGGACCACCTGCCGAAGCGGTGTCCGTTTCAACTCCTCGACCGGACCCAGGTCCACCCAGCCCGACTCGTCCCGCGCGCGCGCGCCCGTCGTCATGGTGAATGCCCCGGATGCATTTCGTGGCCGGCGGCGTGATGCGCAGAGCGCTGGAACGCCAGGAATTGGTGCACCGCGGCCACGGCGGCGGAGTCGTGCGTCGTAATGCGCACCTGCCCGCCGCGCGGAAGCGTATCGGCCTCGTAGCGGATCTCGGCCCGCCGGGCGGTCATCACCGAGGTGCCCGGGACATCCTGGCCATGGACGAACCCCGGCACGTCGAAGTCTCCCCGTGCAAAGGCCGTTGCGATCTCCGCCATGTGCGCCCGAATGGCCCCCGTCCCCACCGTGTCCGGCGCGTTCCGCTGCAGGACGATCCGGCCGCCATCCGGCAGGTCCTCGAAAAGGTGCGAGGAGGTGTACTGATCCACCCCCATCGCCGCCTTGCCGCGTTCCTGCATGGCGACGAAGCTCGTGTCGGCCACGGGCGCCGGAGTGGAGGGCGCACCGCGTGAGCATCCCAGCAGGATGGATCCGAGTACAACCATGTGGAAGGACAGTGCCCGCCATCTGCGCACGGTGAGCCTCAATTCAATTGCACGAGCAGTTGCCGGCCGCTCTCATCCAGCGTCGCGTTCCTGAACTCTGCGGCGAAGCCAGGGCCCTTGATCGTCAGCGTCCCCTCGGCGCGGGACACGGTCGGCCGCACCGACAGCACCACCTCCACCCACGACACCCCGTTAAAGATCGGGTGCGGACCGATCCCCTCGGTCCGCGCCTCGACGTCGGCGCCCGCCTCGTCGATCGCCGTCATCTGCCCCGCGCCGTTCCCCAGCTTCAGGAACCGGGTGTGGATCAACGCGCCGTCCACCCGGTCCACGTTGAGCGGATCGAAGCCCTGGGGCCAGAGCGGCTGGCCCTTGGCCGACTGAATGACCACGCGCCACCCCTCCTTGGTCTCGAACGCGCGCTGGCGCTGGCCCCAGCCGGCCGTCACTTCGCCCGCGTCGATCCGTGCGTCGCGCTTGGCGGCGCCCACTTCCACCGGCGTAAACGCACAGGACGCCGACGTGGGCGCGCCCGGAGCGTCGAGCGCCGAGGCGAGCAGCCCGTCGAGCGACTGCGTGTCGTCCGCCTTGAGCGCCTGCTGCCATCCGGGGCTCAGCCGGTCGAGCAGGACCGCGAGCGCCGGTCCGATCGTGTAGGCCCGGAGCCGCACCGCTTCCGGCAGGAATTCCGCCGGCGGGATCGTCACCCCGCCACCCGATGCCCGCAGCTGGACGTAGGCGGCCAGCCCCTCGTTGAGCTCGGTCAGGCGTTCGTAGGCGACGAACGCGGAGTCGATCGCGGCGAAGCGCTCTCGGCGATAGGCGAGCGCCACGCGGGCCCAGCAGGCGGCGCCTCCGGCCTCCGTGTTGGCCAGCGCCCGCTCGAGCGCCGCGGACTCGAGCCGACGCGAGGCGAGGAGGTCCGGATTGGTGACCGGATAGACGAGGAGATCCCCTTCGTTGCCCGACCAGCCCCGATGATGAACGCGCTGGTACACGTGGAAGGCCTCGTGGAGCGCCACGGCCGCGAGATCGGCCGGCGGACGCTGGCCCCTCGGGCCGTCGGCCAGCAGCGTGGCGGTCATGACGCCACCAATCTCGGCGCTCGAGTTGGAGGTGATCGCGGGGAAGCGGCCTTCGGCAACTTGCGCCGAGGCCACGGGCCCCGCGAACGGGGCCGGCGGCTTGGGGTGCCGGAAGAGCCAGGTCTGCTGGCCGTCGTAAATGGCGAGGGGGACCGACAGCGGATCGAAGCCGGGCCAGAGCGGCTGTGCCGCCGCGATCCGCTCGACTTCCAGCTCCACCGCCTGGGCGACGCCCGGTTCCTGCCCCGGGAGCGAAGCGGCAAGCGCGAGTAGCAACGCCCCTGTCACAGCAACGCTCCTGATCAATCCTCAGTCTCCCGACACGAAGCGGACAGCGTACACCGGCGGAAGATGTTCCGAAATGGTCTGCCAGGAATCGCCCTGGTCCTCCGAGATCCACAGCGAGCCGGTCGTGGTGCCGAAGACGAGCCGGTCCCCGGTGGAGTCGATGTCGAGCCCGTGCCGGTAGGTGATGTCGTACGCCTGCCGCTGCGGCAGCCCCTTCGTGAGGGCCTCGAAAGTCTTCCCTCCGTCGCGGGTGCGGTTGACGATCACGCGCCCATCCACCGGGATGCGGCGCTGGTCGCTGGTGCCGGGCACGAACCACGCCGTGCCCCCGTCCCGCGGATGGACCACCACCGCGAACCCGAAGGACGACGGAAGGACCTGGAGTTCGCGCCACGACGCGGCGTCGTCGGTGGACCGGAAGATCCCGTTGTGGTGCTGCACCCACCATTCCGCGGGCTGGCCAGGGCACTGCACGAGCCGGTGCACGTCCTGCACGTTCGGGTCGTTCGCCTGTTCCGGCGGGAAGTAGTCCGCCCGCATCCCGTGGCTGCTGATCTTCCAGCTCGAGCCACCGTCGGTGGTGAGCCAGACGCCACCCGTCGAGACTCCCACGGCCACCCGCCGCGGGTCGCGCGGGTCCACGGACACCGAGTGGATGCCTGGATAGTCCGCCCCACCCCCGACCCATTCGAGCCGCTTCGGGTGCTCCCAGAGCGCGGTGTTGAGTTGCCAGGAGCCTCCGCCGTCGTCGGAGCGGAAGAGGCCGCCGGGAATCGTGCCGCACCAGAGCGAGCCGGGCCGCGCCGGGTCCGCCGCCTCGAGTGCCCAGACCAGTTGCACGCTGTCCGGGATCACCCGGCCCATCGGATCCGCGCGCGGCGCAGCACCCTCCGGCCTCGGCGGGAGCGCGGGCGTCGCGATCTCCTCCCACTTCCGTGCCCCCTGCCGCAGCCGGTGGAGCTTGACGCCGAAGTGTCCGTGCCCCAGGGAGACGTACACCGCGCCGTCGCACCGGTCGGGCAGGACCATCGTGGCGTTGTCGCCGAGGAAGTGGACCTTCTTCACGGTCCATCGGGACTTGCCGCGCTCGACCTGGAAGAGGCCCTTGCGGGTCGCGGCGAACAGTCGGGTGCTCATTGGCTGGTTCCTCCGTCCGTTTGGGATCAGCCCCCGGAGAGGGCCTGCATGACGTACAGCTTGGAATCGGGCCGCACCGCGTCGGTGAGCCCGGCGCGATCGCGGATCATCCGGCCGTCGAGGAACACGGCCATGTGTTTGCGGAGCTCCCCCTGCTCGTCGAGCACGTAGCCGCGCGCGAGGGGGTTGACCTTCCACACCGCCTCGAGCGCCTCGCGCACCGTCGCCCCATTCACCTCGACGGTGGGGCAGGCCACGTGCCGCTGGAGCGTGTGCGTAAACGCCACCGTCGCCATTGCATCCCTCCGCTAGAATCCGCCGCCGCCACCACCACCGCCACCCCCGCCTGACGACCCGCCCCCGCCGAACCCGGACCCGCCGGAGCTCCGGGGAGACGAACTCATGGTGCTCCCCGCGCGCTCGGAGAGCGCCGACATCCGAGAGGAGAAGCTGTTCGCGTTGAAGCCGACCATGTTGCGACCGACGTACCATGAGGGGGGCTCGCGATAGATGTCCGCGAACGCCCTGGCCCATTTCGCCTCGACCCCGAACGCCATCGCATAGGGGAGGAACTTCTCGAACATCTCGGGCGTCTTGACGACCCGGGCGAAGCGATCGCTGTCCACCCGACGGAGAAACTCCTCGAATCCGCGCGTGCCTTCGAAGGCGCGCGCCCCGGGCACGGTGCGGGCCGGCATGAGGTACCCGAAGCTGCCGATGATGAGCGCGCTCAGCAGGGCGGCAAAGAAGAACGGCAGCGGCGTCATCCCCAGGTTGCCGCTGACCACCACGCCGACGATGCCCATCGGAACGCAGAGGAGCGCCGCCCCGCCCACCCACCAGCCCCGGACCTTGTCCGGCCGGGAGCGATAGTGGCCCCGCTCGACCAGCCGGTCGAGGACGGCGTTCTTGATGCCCGGCAGGTGAGTGAAGAATTCGTCCTCAAGATCCGACAGCTCCACCGTCCGGGCGCCGTGCTCGAACATCCCGTCGAGCACCAGCTGTTCGTGTCGCTCGAGCGCCCGGGCGTCGGGCGGGGGATCCTGCCGGGTGAACAGATACTCCTGATGCCTGATCAGGCCGAAGAGTTGCCGCTCCTCCCGTTCCTCGATCTTCAGGTGCCCGTTGACGGCAAGATCCACGACCGTCGCCGTGATGTCGCGCATGTCCACACGTTCATCGAGCAAGGTCCCGGTCTCGGCGGGTGTCAGCCCAGTCGGCGGCTCATACCTCGCGGCGACGGGCCGCGCCTCCGGATCCCGGCCGACGCGCCTCCAGAGTAGGAACATCCCGGCGAACACGAGCACCGGAATCCCGAGCGGCCAGTTGCTGGCCAGAAACCCCGAAGCCCGGTCGGCGGCAGTCGGTTCCGGGACGGCGCCCTTGTCCCACCCGACCACCGCGGTCACCCCCGCGTGGAACCCGAGCGGCTCCGGCATCGAGACGCGGACGGTGTTCTCCTCGATAGCGACCTCGGCGTTCTGCGCCGTGGAGCCGTAGGCCCCGTCGAAGGCGATGGCGCGGACCCCGGTGACCGACGGCGGCAGCTCGATGCGGGCGGACACCGCCTCGATCGGCACGTCCCACTCGTCGCCAGTGATGTTCCAGTAGAGCTCGTCGTGGTCCTCGAAGAACCGCAGCCCGTTCACCGCCCGGTAGTGGAGCACCACGGTGCGCGTGGCATTCTCGGCGCCAGGCACCCAAAGCTTGAGCTTCAGGTAATGCCGCTCCCGCGATCGCTCCACCTTCAGCGGGGTGCCATCGCCGTCGGTGGCCCGGATGTCCTCGAGCCTGAGCGTCCACGAGAATCCCTGCGGCGTGCGGTACAATACCGGCACGGTGCGGTAGATCCCGTTCCACTGGCCCGAGAACTCCGCCGTGATCGTCTCGGTGACGTCCACGGCCCCGTCCGGGCGCACGACGATGACGGCGTCGAACCCCCTGATGGCGAGCGAGCGCTGCGCGGCTGCCGGGGCGGCCGCCCAGAGCAGGGCGGCCAGGAAGGCGAGGCGCTTCACCTGCCGGGCCCCAGGTCGATGGCGGGCACCGCACCCTCCCCGCGATCGCTCAGACCGAAGAACTCCGCCGTGCGGAAGCGGAACGCACCGGCCACCAGGTTCGACGGAAACTGCTGGATCTTCGTGTTGAAGTCGCGCACCACGGCGTTATAGTAGCGGCGCGCGTTCTGGATGTGGTCCTCGATCTCCGTCAGGTTCTTCTGCAGCGACAGGTAGCTCTCGGCGGCCCGCAGCTCGGGATAGGCCTCTGCCAGCACGAAGATCTGGCGTACCGCCCCGGCGAGCACCCGCTCGGCCTCTCCGGCCGCGGCAGGCCCGCCGGCGGCGACGGCCCTGTTCCGCGCCTCGACCACGGCGTCGAGCGTGCCGCGCTCGTACCCGGCGTGCCCCTTGACCGTGGCCACCAGCGACGGGATGAGGTCGTGCCGTCGCTTGAGTTGCACGTCGATGTCGGACCAGGCGTTCGCCACCAGCTGCCGGAGGCGGGTCAGCGCATTGAAGGCGTAGACGCCGAAGGCCAGGCACGCCGCTGCCGCGATGAGGGCGAGCGTCATGGCGTGTTCCCCGCCACCAGCCGCCGGCGTGCCGTGACCGCCAGCGTCGCCGCGACGATGCCAGCGACGGCGGCGCCGACGAACCAGGTCGGGTGGGGGATGACCATCATGTTATAGGCCGCCCCGAGGAGCACGAGGCACCCGACCGCGAGGCCGGGCCACCGCGCCGGACCACGGGCCACCCGCAGCGCCACGAGGGCGCCGACTGCCGCGGCGAGCACCCAGGACGCGAGGACGAACAGGAAGGCGCCAAGCGGCAACAAGGGGATGGCGGCGGCAATGGCGGCGGGGTCGGTCGTGTCCACGCCGGCCGGAAGCGGGTACAACCACATGCCGAGGCCCTCGACGATCATGATCACGACCATCGCGACGAGGGCGCCGGCGAGGACGGCGAGCAGCGAGCGACCCATGGAGACCTCCGTGGTGAGGAAGCGCAGTGGCGGGCGGACCTACCTGCGCCCCATCCTGGTGAATCCGGCCCACACGAGCAGGCCCAGCGCGACGGTGGCCGCGAGTTGGATGATATCCGCCCACGGCCGGGAGGCCAGTAGCCCAACGCAAAGGACGACACAGAGCACCGCCAGCACCGGTCCGGCGGGCGCACGGAACGAGGCGGGCGCGTGGCCGCCCCGCCGCCGGAGCACGGGGAGGGCCGCGCAGGTCACGATGTAGATGAGGACCCGGAGGCCGACGGTGATCGTCACCGCCGACGCGAAGGTCGTGACGATCGTAAAGAGCAGCATCCCTGCGGCCGATACCAGGATGCCGACGTACGGACTGCGGTACCGGGCGTGGACCGCAGCGATGCCGGCGGGCAGCTGGCCCCGTTCGGCCATCGCGAACGGCATCCGCCCGGCCGCGAGGAGAATGGCGTGCGCCACACCGAGGGTGGACACCAGCGCGCCCGTGACCATCACCAGCGCACCGGTCCGCCCGAAGGCGCGCTCGGCGGCATCAGCGAGCGGCCGGGCGGAGGTTCCCAGGTCCGGGAGGGTGCCGACCGCCACGGTCTGGACGCCGAGATAGACCACGGCCACGATCGCCAGCCCGGTCAGGAGCGCGAAGGGGATGGTGCGGGCGGGGTCCCTGACCTCACCACCGGGTACGCCGAGGACCTCGAACCCCGTGAAGGCGTAGATGGCCAGGAGCACGGCGCCGGAGAGCGCGGCGGCGGTAGGGATCGTCGTGGGAACGAGCAGCGCGCCGTCGACGTGGAAGAGCCCGACGATCACGAACAGCGCGAGCGGGATCATCTTGCCGGCGGTCAGGATGTTGTTGACGGTGGCGGCCCGCCGGACGCCGAGGATATTGACGACCGTCAGGCACGCGAGCACGGTCGCGATGATCGCGATCCGCGGGAGGCCGGCCGTCACGTCCGGGAAGAACCACCCGAGGTAGTTGACGAAGAGATTGATGACCGAGGCGAACCCGCCGAGCTGGGTGACCCACATCAGCCAGCCGATCTCGAACCCGGCGACGGGGCCGAATGTTTCGTGCGCGTAGAGGTACGGCCCCCCGGTGGCGCTGAAGGAGCTGCCGACCTCCGCCATGCACAGGGTGATCCCGAGGACGACGAGCCCAGCCAGGAACATGGCGACGATGCTCGCGGGGCCGACGCCCGCGTAGAGGAGCGCGGGGAGTCCGAAGATGCCCGCGCCGATTACGCGATTGATGGCGAACGCGGTGAGGTCGCGCCGGCCGAGGGCGCGGTCGAGGGCCGGTGGGGGAGGGATCGTCACGCCCCAATGTAGCGCGCCGAGGCCACCGCGCGAGTCAGGCCAGCTGCTGGTGGGTCAGGACCGTGATGGCGAGGAACTCGGTGCGGGGGACCACGGCCGAGAGGACGGGAGCCGTGAGCGAGGCCCCGTCGCACCGCCGGAAGGTGAGCTCCCGGGATGGGTCCGGTGCACGCCCGTTCCCGAGGGGATCCTCGCCGACCACCAGCCCCAGTTCCCCGCCGAGTCGCACCAGTTCGCCGGAGGAGGCGTAGCCAAGCAGTTCCACGAAGGCGCGGTTGGCAAGGAGCGGGGAACCGGTAGACGTGAGGAGGCAGAGCGGGTGGGGAGCCTGGTCCAGCAGGCCCCGGAGCAGTTCACGGTCGTAGCGGAGTCCGTCCTCGACGCGGCGTCGCTCGGCGGCGGCCTGCTTCAGGTCGGCAACCTGCTTCCGAAGGCCGGTCACTTCGTTGATCAGGTCCCGCTTGTCCCGGTGCTGATCCCGCATGCGCGACTCCAGCCCTGTGGTCGATTGGCAATGATCTCTTGCCTTACGAGACGAGCGTCGGGCCGGGATTCGCACAGTCGCAGGGTGGAACGGGGAGCGGACGCAGGCGCTCACTCGAGATTCAGCATCTTCAGCAGCGCCGTAAACCGCGGGTGCCCGCGGAGCGGCGCGAAGAGGAAGGACGCTTTCAGTCCGTAGAGTCCGCCGGACCCTTCGGCGAGCGATTGCTCGAGGCAGTCGATTGCGGAGTCATATTCCCCCAGCCCGGTGTGGACGTAGGCCCGGTAGTAGGGGGTCACGTATTCCAGGCGAGCGGCCTCCGTCAACTGGTGTAGCACGGCCCGGGCCTTCTCGACATTCCCCGTCAGGCCGTAGGCCTCCCCGAGCTGGCCGAGAAACATCGGGTCGTGTTGCGTCAGGGCGGCGCCCTGCTCGAGTTCCGCCAGCCCCTCCTCCGTCCTGCCGAGCTTGAGATAGGCCCAACCGAGGGTGGCCCGGGCGCGCCCGTACTGGGGATCCAGTTCGACGGCGTGCCGGGCGGCGCTTACCGCCTCCTCGTACCGACCGGCCCTGAGCAGGGCCGACGCCAGATCGGTCCGGTGCGACAGTGGATCGAGTTCCTGCGCGCGCGCCTCCATGCGGATCGCCTCGTCGTGACGGCCCAGCGCGGCGAGCAGCCGTCCATACAAGTCATGGGCGTCGGCGCTTCCTGGTGAAAATTCGAGCGCGCGCTTGAATTCCTCTTCGGCGCCCGCCCAGTCGAAGTCGTGGACGTACTTGAGGAAGCCCAGCATGCAGTGCGCTTCGCCGAGCGTGCCGTCGAGCTCCAGCGCCCGTGTCACCGACTTGGCGGCCAGTGCATAGGCCTCCCGCGGGTGCAGCAGCCCCGCGCCCGAAGCGAGGGCGACCTCCAGGTATGCCTGAGCCAGGTCGGCGTGTGCGAGCGCAAACTCCGGGTCCCGTGTGATGGCGCGCTGGAAATAGTCGATAGCCTGCCGCAGGCCGTCGGCGGTGTGGCGGACAAACCAGTGGCGCGCCTGCAGGTAGAGCTGGTACGCCTGCAGGTCGCGGGTCGGCTCGCGATGGACCCGCCGTTCCTCGTCCGGGCTCAGCTCCGCCCGGAGCGCCGCGGCGATCTGGAGCGCCACGTCCGACTGGATGGCAAAGATGTCGGTGAGCTGGCGGTCGTACGTCTCCGCCCAGAGATGCCGGTCGGTCTCGGCGTCGATCAGCTGGGCCACGATCCGCACCCGGTCCCCGGCGCGGCGGACGCTGCCCTCGAGCAGGGTGGCCGCCGAGAGGAGGGCGCCGATTTCCCGAAGGCTCCGGTCCCGCTTCTTGAACATCATCACCGAGGTTCGCGAGATCACCTTGAGCGAGCGAATCTTGGAGAGCTGCGCGATGACGTCCTCGGTGATGCCGTCGGCGAAGTATTCGTTCTCCGGGTCGCCGCTGAGGCTCAGGAAGGGGAGGACCGCGACGGAGCGCGCCGGCGCCCGGAACGCCTCTGGACGGGCCAGCGCGGCGGCGAACTCGGCAACGGAGGCGTACCGGTCGGCGGGCACCCGCGCCAGCGCCGTCCGGATGGCCCCTTCCACTCCCTCCGGCACGCTCTCCCGCACCGTCCGGAGCCGCGGCACGGTGTCCATGACCTTCCGCGCCTGGATCGCCTGGGCGGTGGCCCCGGTGAACGGCGGGTCGCCCGCCAGCATCTCGTACAGCACGCAGCCGAGCGAGTAGACGTCGCTCCGGGCGTCCACCACGTCGCCGACCGACTGCTCCGGGCTCATGTAGGCCGGCGTGCCCACGGCGAATCCCGGATCGGTCAGCTTGTCCTTCACCTTCGTGGCGGCCTGGACCGCCGACGCGATGCCGAAGTCGCTCACCACCGGATGCCCGGCCTGGAGCAGGATGTTTTCCGGCTTGATGTCGCGGTGCACGATGCCGATCCGGTGGGCGTAGGCCAAGGCGTCGGCCACCCCGCGCGCGACGTGCAGCGCGGCGTCGAGCGGCAGCTGCTTCTCGCGGACGAGGCGGTCGCGGAGCGTCTCGCCTTCGACGAATGGCATCACGAAATAGAGGAAGCCCCCCGCCTCGCCGCTGTCGTACAGCGGGACGATGTGGGGATGGCTGAGCTGGGCGGCGATCTCGATCTCGCGGAAGAACCGGGCCGACCCGATGGACTGCGCCAGTTCCGGTCGCAACACCTTCAGCGCCACCGGCCGGCGGTGCTTGAGGTCCTCGGCCAGGAAGACCACGGCCATGCCCCCGCGGCCGAGCTCGCGCTCGAGGCGGTAGCGGCCGGCCAGGGCCGACGTGAGGAGGGTGATGTCTTCGGGTCGCATGATTGCGGGGGCCTGTCCCGTGGAGGGAGCGCGTCTGCCTTCACGATACGCCAGTCTCGCCGGCTTTGCGAGCGCCTGGCGAACTGGCGTGCCGGTCCCCATAGCCGCAAATTCATCCCGGAATCCACTTCCGGCAAGCGAGCTCATGAGCAACGTCCCGCAGGAACTGACTGACGCCCTCCAGGATCGCTACCGCTTCGAGCGCCAGATCGGCAAGGGTGGCATGGCGACGGTGTACCTCGCGCATGACCTCACGACCGGAGGCGACGTCGCCCTCAAGGTCCTGAACCCGGAACTCGCGCGCACCGTCGGCGAGGACCGGTTCAAGCGCGAGATCCGCGTGGCGAGCCGGCTCGAACACCCGAACATCCTGCGGGTCCTCGACTCGGGCGAGGTGGGCGACCTCCTCTGGTTCACCATGCCGTACGTGCAGGGCGAGGACCTTGGCGACCTGCTCCTGAGCGAGCCGTCCCTCCCGCTGCCCCGCGCGCTCGCCATCATCCGCGCCGTCGGTGCCGCCCTGACGGCGGCCCACGAGCAGGGAGTGGTGCACCGGGACATCAAGCCCGACAACATCCTCCTGGAGGGCGACCACGTCATGGTCGCCGATTTCGGCGTGGCCCGCGCGGTCAGCGACATGCACGAGAAGCTCACCGCCACGGGGATGGTGGTGGGCACGCCCGTCTACATGAGCCCGGAGCAGGCGGCGGGAGAGAAGGAGATCGACGGGCGGTCGGACCAGTACGCCCTGGCGAGCGTGCTCTACGAGATGATTGCGGGGGAGCCCCCGTTCCGGGGGGCCACGCCGACGGCGACCCTGATGCGCCGGTTCGCCGGGCCACCGCAACCGCCCCGCCCGGTCTTCGACATCCCGGAGGCGGTCGAGCGGGCCATCTTGCGGGCGCTCGAACGAGAGCCCACGGCACGGTACGCGAGCGTGTCGGCCTTCATCGACGCGCTCGAAGGGAAGGAGGTGGCGACGGCGGCGAGCCCGGCCCCGGCGGGGTCCGCCGCGGACGCATCCCCTTCGCCCCGCGGCGGCTTCCTCGGGTCGCTCTTCGGCCGCCGCAAGCCGTAACGCCGAGAGGCCTGGGCCAGCAACGCCTTAGGGCGTGCGGGTCGCCGCCCGCGCGATCGCCCGGAGCATGCCGCCGAACACCAGCTGGTGCACCGGGTACAGCGCGTACCAGTAGGCCCGGCCCAGCGGCCCCACCGGATCGAAGCTCGCCGTCTGCCGGATGGTCGAACCGGACGCGTCGCCCGTCACCTCGAATTCCAGCCAGGCCCTCCCCGGCAGCTTCATCTCGGCGGCGAGTCGCAGCAGGCGGTTCGGTTCTACCGCCTCCACGCGCCAGAAGTCGATCGCGTCCCCGACCCGCAGCGTCGTGGGTGAGGGGCGGCCGCGCCGCATGCCCACGCCGCCGACCAGCAAGTCGAGAAATCCGCGCACATGCCAGAGCCAATCCCAGGCATACCACCCTGTCTCGCCCCCGATCGCCTGAATCGGACGGAACGCGGCCTCGGGGGAGACCGTGACGCTGACCGTGCGGGAATCGACCAGGCGCGGACCAAACTCGACGCCGCCCCAGGAGGGCTGCTCCCCTGCGGCAGACAGCGCGTCGGACCAGCGCGTGGCCGCAATCTCCCGATCCTCCCGCCCGAGCGCGCGCCGGACGGCATCCTCCACCCCCATCGGGCGGACCGAGAACACCCGAAGGGCGGTATCGTCCCGGACCACGGTGGAATGCACGATGCTGTCGAGGAGCTTGCGCCCGATTCGCGCGTACAGCGGCGTGATCAGGCCGAGCCAGAGGCTCGACAGGTAGGGCGTGAGCACGGGCACGGGCAGCATCCGCACGCGGCGGCCCCGGAGTTTCCCGTAGACCCGCATGATCTCCGCATACGACATGCGGTCGGCACCGCCGATCTCGTAGATGCGGCACGCGGACTCCGGAAGCCGCAGCGCCTCGATCAGGTAGGCGAGCAGGTCATCGATCGCGATCGGCTGCGCCGGCACGTTCACCCACTTCGGCGTGATCATGACGGGCAGCCGCTCGACGAGGGAGCGGATCATCTCGTAGGACAGGCTCCCGGAGCCGATGACGATGGACGCCCGGAACTCGAGCACCGGCACGCCGGACTCCCGGAGGATCTCGCCCACCTCCTGCCGACTGCGCAGGTGCGGAGAGAGCGATTCCTCCGAGATCCCCAAGCCACCGAGGTAGATGATCCGGCCCACTCCTGCGGCTCGTGCCGCCTCGCCAAAATTCCGTGCCGCCTTGCGGTCGGCCTCCTCGAACGACCCGGTGGCCCCCATGGAGTGCACCAGGTAATAGGCGACGTCGATGCCACGCAGGGCGGTGTCGAGCGTCGCGCGCTCAAGGACGTCGCCTGCGATGACTTCCGTGGACGCGGCCACCCTCGACGTCAACACTTCCGGCCGCCTGACCAGGCACCGCACGCGACATCCCTCCTGCTCCAGCAGCGGCAGGAGCCGCCCCCCGACATAGCCGGTGGCGCCGGTGAGGAGGATCCGCTGGGGCGGCGGTGCGACGAGGGAACCAGGCATCGGGCGGACCTCAACTCCTCGGACAGAGAGACGCTTCTCGTACACCATGCCGCGGCGAAGGTTCGGGACGACAAAGGGCCGGCAGAATCTGCCGGCCCTTGTCGTTTCAGCAACCTCAATCCATCAGGGCGTGCGGGTCGCCGTCCAATGGCTGTTCTGCACCACGCTGTCGGTGGCGGCAATCATGGTCACCGCCGTCCCGGTCCAGGCGTTACCTGCGGCGCGGCCGACGGCGATCCACTTCATCTGCGGGCTGCCCGCGGGCGCCCCGGCCGGCATGAACGGCGCGGACGACCAGATGACGCTGTCCGCCGAGAGTACGCCTGTGAAGGCCACGGAATCGGTCGGGGCCTTCGCGTCCACCAGCTTACCCGAAAGGGCGCCGGTCGAGTCGGCGGTCCCGATGGACGTCCAATTGCTGAGCACCGAGTCGGTGCCGTTCGCCATCGTGGTGCCCACGTAGGAGCCGACCACATCGGCGGCGGTTAGTGCGGCCGGCATGGCGGCAGGCGCCTCCGCCGGGGGGGCTTCCTTTGCGCCACCACAGGCCCAGAGCACAAGGGGCAGAAGCAGGATCTTTCGCATGGTACCTCGCCGAGACGGGATGAAGTGGGGGGGAAGCCACGCATAGCATACAGCTTTCGCGTGGAAGCGCAATGCTCCCGGGCATCCGGCGCTCAATCCGTACCCACCGACAGTGCGATCAGGGCCTGGGCGGCCACGTACGTCAGCATGATGACGGCCTGCGCGCCTGCAAACGGGCGCCGGAAGCGATTGAGCGCGAGCACGGCGTCCGACGCCATGAACAGCGCGGCCCCGAGCGCAGCAAGCCGGGAGCCCGGCGTACCGAGCGTCCGATGCCATCCCCAGGCCTGCCAGACCATCAGCAGGATCGCCGCCGAGTAGAGCAGGACCGGCAGGCGGAGTTTCCCGAGGCCGGGCCAGAGCAGCCGGAGCAGGAGCGCCGCCATGGCCGCGAGGGGAAGGAGGAGCGCCGGGGCGGTACCAAGCGGGACCCCGGCGCTGAACGCCACGATGTAGGCCACGTGGGCCAGGAGGAAACTGGCCAGCCCCGCCACGAACCGGTCCCGCGGGAGCATGAGCAGGACGTCCCCGACGAGGGAACAGGCGAGGCCGACGACGACGGCCTGCTGGTAGCGGGCGCCGTGGGCGGACGTGGAGAGGACGGCAAGCAGCAGGAGGAGCGCAGTGGTGGACGGCTTGAAAAGGTACACCTGCCACCGCGGGCCGCGGTATTCGGCCCGGAGTTGCAGCCCGACCGAGAGGGCGGCGGCGGCGAGGAAGGCGGAGGAAGCGGGCATCGGGCGGGATGGCGCCTAGCGCTCGCGCCCCTGCCCCAGGTACAGCCGGCCACCGATCCAGCAGAGCGGAATCGCCAGGACGGCCAGCGACACGGGATACCAGGCCGGCCCCAGGTCCTTGCCCATGGTCGCCATGACACCCAGTCCGCCCAGCACCGTGCCGACGACGCCGAGGATCATTGCATGCTTCATCGGATGCGCCGGCGCCAGCTTCGCGGTGAGGTACGCCCCCGCGATCGTGATCGGGATGCGATAGGACAGCGCGATCGCGCTGAGCCGGTCATCGAGCGGCTGGCCCATCGGCGGGAACAGGTGGACGAGGTGCAGCAGGATGTCGACGAGCGTCGTGACGACGATCGTGAACAGCACGCCGGCCACCACGGCCCAGATGCTCTTTCGGGTCGACGGCGTCATCGCTCCACCACCTTTCCGTTCTTCATGACGAAGCTGACCTGCTTGAGGGTCTGGATGTTGGTGAGGGGATTGTCGGGCGTCGCGATCAGGTCGGCGTACTGCCCCACCCTGAGCGTGCCCCGGACGTCGTCCACCCCCAGCAGCCGGGTGCCGTTGGTGGTCATGGCCCGAAGGATGGCTGGGGCGGGGACGCCGGCCTCCACCCACGGATCGATCCCGGTGATGGCGTCCTGCCCGCGCGTGATGCCCGGCTTGAAGTCGATGGCGTCGGTGCCATAGACCAGCAGGACGCCCGCCTTGTAGGCTCGCCGCAGCCGGTCCACCCACTGCCGGTGATAGGCGGTCGTGTCGTCGTTGGCCAGGAACTCGGTGCCCACCAGCGCCACCCCGTTCTTCTTGGCCAGCTGGAGGTCGGCGTCGGTCATGTCGAAGCCGTGCTCGATGGAGGCCACGCCGGCCGCGGCGGCGTTATGGGCGCCGGGTTCGGTCCAGGCGTGCGCCGCCAGCTTGAGCCCCGCCGCACCGGCCTGCGCCTTGATGTACTCGATGTCCTCCACGGAGTAGATGTAGCGCTGGTCGTCCACCACGATCTTGATGACGGTGGCGCCGTAGTGGATGTTCTCCCGTACCGCCTTGAGCATCTCGTCCCGCGTGTCGGCGAAGTAGTACTCCGGCTCGGCGAGGCCGGGCTTGTCGGGCTGCAGGTGGAACTGCCCGCCGTAGGGGGCGATGATCCGGCCGGCGGTGATCAACGTCGGCCCGACGATGAGTCCGAGCTGGATGGCACGCCGAACCTGCACGCAGGCGTAGTTCCCCTCGTTCCCGATATCGCGCACGCTGGTGAAGCCCGCCTGGAGCATGGTGCGGGCGTTGACCACCCCCTCGATGGCGCGGAAGGCGTCCGGATCACGAAGCGTCGTGTAGTAGTAGCTCCCGGCGTCCCGACCGGGCACTACCGCCATGCAGAGATGGGTGTGCGCGTCCACCAGGCCCGGCGAGATGGTCGAGGTGGAGAGATCGATCACCGTAGCGCCGGCGGGAATCGTCACGTTGCCGCCGATCGCCGTGATCTTCCCCTGCTCGATCAGGATCACCTGGTTCTCGGCGGCGGTGCCGCCGTCGGGATCCACCACGCGGCCGGCGCGGATGGCGGTGACCTGCGCCGAGGCCGGGGCGGCGAGCGCCAGAAGAAGGAGGGACGCGAGGATGCGCGAGCGATGCATGACCGACTCCGTTCGGGAGGAAAGGGCGTGTCGGGATGGTGCGGGATGCCAACCCGCGGCTGTCACCGGAGCCGGAGCTTGGCTTTCGGCTTGGACTTGGACTTCGCCTTGGGCTTGGGCGTGGGCTTCGTCTTGGGTTTCGGCTTCCGGGTCCGGGCGCGGCGGGCCACGGCAATGGCCTGCTCGGCCCAGACGGTCAGGGTGTCGATGTCCTCGAAGAGGTCGGCCGGCACTTCATAGTACTGCATTGCCTCGCCGTCGGGGCCGAAGGGACGGAAGGGCCCCATGCCCTGGGCCTCGAAGTGGGGGCGGTTGGTGTCGTCCACCTTGAAGTACACGACGTCGTCGTCCACCAGGGCAAAGAAAGCGTCGCCGCTGTACACGCCGACCCCGCCGAACATGGAGCGGTCGCGGATGGCGGGCGCGGCCCGGCGGAGCTGCTCGAGCACGAAGGCGCGGAAGGTGGGGGTGACGGGCATGGGAGAGATGCACTTTCAAATAGGACGAAGTTGCTCCGAGAGGCTGCGTGTCTTCGAGGTGACCTCGGAGCCGGTGTGCAGCGTGGTCTTCCTCTCGATCAGCATGAGATGGCACTCCCGCTCCGCAATGGGATTATGGCGGACGCCCTTGGGAACGATGAACATCTCGCCTTCGTTGAGGACGACTGTTCGGCCCTCCATCTCGATGGTCAACGAGCCCTTGAGGATGTAGAAGAGCTCATCTTCGTTTTCGTGACTGTGCCAGGCAAGTGTTCCCTGTACCTTGGCGACCTTGACGTACGAGTCCTCGAGTTCAGCAACGACCCGCGGTGACCAGTGCTCGGTCAGCGCCGCAGCAGTCTCCCGGGGACAAACGACTTCAGGCATTGCATGTACCTCACAGAGGGTAGCTCCACACTAGAACTCTACTCTTCACCTATCCTACCGCTCCCTCCTGACCCCGGCCAGCACCTGGCCAGCCCCAAGGTTCCGCCCGCCGAATCCCCATCTTGACGCCCACCCCACCGGTGCCCTACATTCGGGAAAACCGAAGAAAAACCGAAAGAGGACACCATGCCCCCTGCCGCCCAGCCGCCCCGCCCAACCACCTACCTGCCGACGCGCCCCAACCCGTT
Source organism: Gemmatimonadota bacterium (assembly GCA_022710485.1). Classification (GTDB taxonomy): domain Bacteria; phylum Gemmatimonadota; class Gemmatimonadetes; order Gemmatimonadales; family GWC2-71-9; genus SPDF01. The sequence continues at coordinate 106,927 of JAKLGU010000002.1, forward strand.
GACCTATCAGCATATCCGTGTCTGTCCCGAGTGCGCCGGCCCGGTGGCCCACAACTCCGGCTGCGTCACCTGCAGGGCGTGCGGCTGGGGGCGTTGCGGGTAATGCGCCTCCTCGCCACCAGGAGCAAGGAGGCCGGTGATGCCCGGCGACGGGAATGGTCCGGAGGCGCGTCGGTTCGCGACACCCGGAGCGACCGCGGCGCGGAGGGTGCGCAAACCGCAGCGTCGGAGGAGCATCCCGAGCCGGGCACCCGCGCGAGTGCCCAACTCTCCCTGCTCCCACCCCACCGCGCGAGGCTGCTCCCCGTCCTCGGCGCAGTTGAGGGCCGCGCCGTCACCTTCGAAGCCGTCCCGACCCGCTCGATCCTCAACAGCCCCGCGGCCACCCACATGCCGTTCTGGTCGGTCAATCCGTACATCGGCTGCGAATTCGGCTGCACCTACTGCTACGCGCGGGATACGCATCGGTGGACCATGGAAAGGATGGAGGGTGCCACCGTCCCCCCTCTCCACATGGTGGAGAGGGGGACAGGGGGTGAGTCCTTCGAAAACCGCATCCTCGTCAAGATCGACGCGCCCGCCATCCTCCGTCGCACCCTCGATCCCACGCGGATCGACGGCGCGCCCATCGTCATCGGCACCGCCACCGATCCCTACCAGCCGGCCGAGCGCCGCTTCCGGATCACCCGCGGGCTGCTCGAGTCGCTCCTCCCGCACCGCGGGCTCCATCTCGGCATCATCACCAAGTCCCCCCTCATCACGCGGGACATCGACCTCCTGGTCCGGCTCGCCGAGCGGCACACCGTGAGCATTCACATCTCGCTCGCCGCCCTCGAGGGGCGGCTGGTCCGGCGCATCGAGGCCCGCTCCCCCGCCCCGCACGCCCGGCTCCGCGCCCTCGGCCGCCTGGCCGGCGCCGGGCTCGACGTCGGCCTCCTCGTGGCCCCCATCATCCCCGGCGTCACCGACGGCCGGGCGCAACTGACCGCGCTCTTCCGCGCGGCGAAGGAAGCTGGTGCCCGTCGCGTAGCCGGGGAGGCGCTCCGACTCGGCCCCGCGGCGCGGCGCCACTTCCTTCCGCACCTGGCCCGCGAGTTTCCCGACCTCGCCGTGCGCTACAATCGCCGCTACGGACAGCGGCAGACGGCGGGGCAGGACTACACGGCGGCCCTCACCCGGCGCCTCGACGCCATCCGTCAGGAACTCGGACTCGAAGGGGGCAAGGGACTGTGACCCGCTCCGTCCTCTTCATCGATCCCCCCGCCTTCTGCACCACCGTGGAGGCGCTCGTGGCCCCCGCCCTCCGCGGGCGGCCGCTCGTGGTGGCGGCCCCCGGCGCCGACCGCGCCACGGTGCTGGCCCTCTCGCCCGAGGCGCAGGCCGCCGGCATCACCCGCGGCATGGCGGTGCGCCAGGCCCGGAAGCGCTGCCCCGACCTGATGCTGCTCCCGCCCAACCCGAAGCTCTACGCCCGCGCCTCCGCCGCGCTGCACGACATCCTCCGCCGCTACGCGCCGATCATCGAGCCCCGCGGCTACGGCCACGCCTACCTCGACGTCACCGGCACCGGCGCCCTCTTCGGCCCGCCGGTGGACGTGGCGCTCCGCATCCACCGCGAGGCGCGGAGCGGCATTCGGCTCCCCGTCACCGTCGGCGTCGGCGCCAACAAGCTGGTGACCACCGTGGCCGCCGGGCAGCGGGACACCGACCAGAGCGGCGGCCGAGACGCCGTCGTCCCCGTGCCCGAAGGGGGCGAAGCCGCCTTCCTCTCGCCACACCGCGTGGCGCTCCTCCCCGACCTCGGCGAGCGCATGCGCGAGCGGCTCGACGACTACCAGCTCGACCTCATCGGCGCCGTGGCCGCCGTGGGCGCCCCCGCCCTGGGTCAGGTCTTCGGGCGCGCCGGCGCCGAGCTCCACGCCAAGGCGCGCGGCATAGACCCCCGCCCCGTCCTCCCCCCCGCCGTCCGCCGGGAGTTCCGCGCCGCCCATACCCTGGCCACCGACACCAACGACCTCGGCGTACTCCTGGCGCTGCTCCGCCGGCTCACCGAACGTCTCGGCGCCAACCTCCGGACCCGGCACCTCGTGGCCCGCCGGCTCCGGCTCGACCTGGCCTACGCCGACTACAGCACCAGCCACCGCATCATCGCGCTTCCCGGCGCCGCCCTCGACGTGGCTCTCCTCGACGCCGCCCGCCGCGCCTTCACCCTGGCCAATACCAAGCGCATTGCCGTCCGCACCGTGGCCCTCGCGGCGGAACAATTGGCGGAAATGGAAGTGCAGATGGAATTGTGGGATGGCGGGGAGGCGGGGAAGCGGGGACGCGGGGAAGCGGGGGAGGAAAGAGAGCAAACATTGCAGGCCAGCATCGACCAGATTCGTGATCGCTGGGGGACGCCAGGCATCGCGAGGGGAACGGTAAGGGCGCGGCCCGATCCTGCAGCACGAAATTGCGTTATCGTGCGCTAAGGGTGGGCGTGAGCCCACCCCGCCTGCCGGAGCCGACGACCCCGACGACCGCATAGACAGAAAACAGAAAGGCACACCAATGGCGACGACCTACTGCGAAGTGGCGCCAGGCCACGAATGGCACGGCCCCTATCACGACACCGAATACGGCGTGCCGCTCACCGATGAGTCGGCGCTCTTCGAACGGCTGATCCTGGAAATCAACCAGGCGGGGCTGAGCTGGCTCACCATCCTCAAGAAGCGCGAGGCCTTCCGGAAAGCGTACAGCGGGTTCGACGTCGAAACGGTGTCGCGCTACGGCGCGCGGGAAACGAAGCGTCTCCTGACCGACGCCGGCATCATCCGCAACCGGCTCAAGGTCGAGGCCGCCATCCACAACGCACGGCAGGTGCTGGCCCTGCGCACGTCACATGGCGGCTTCGCCGCCTGGCTCGACGCGCATCACCCGCTCCCCAAACCGGAATGGGTCAAGCTCTTCAAGCAGACCTTCCGCTTTACCGGCGGGGAAATCGTCGGCGAATTCCTCCTCAGTACCGGCTACCTGCCGGGCGCACACGAACCGGGGTGCCCGGCGTACGCGCGGATACTGACCATGAATCCACCGTGGAGCCGCACGACGTGAACAAGCCTGACGCGCGTGCCACAGGAGATGCGGCAATTGCGGTCGGCGGGGTCGTCGGCTCCGGCAGACACTCTAACCACCCCACCCCGCTCCCCTGCGTGCTGCCTGCGCCGACGATCCCCTGCCTCCCTCAACGCTCCGTGGGCCCTCCGGGTCCACAGAATCTTGTGTCGGTCTCGTAACTCACTTCCCCGCATCCCCGCTTTCCCGCTTCCCCGCCCGACATGTTCACTCATCTCCATGTCCACACCCACTTCTCCTTCGGCTTCGGCGCCTCCAGCCCGGAGGCGATGGTCGAGGCCGCCATCGCGCGCGGCTTCCGCACCCTCGCCTGCACCGACACCAACGGCGTCTACGGCGCCGTGGCGTTCCAGCAGGCCGCCGAGTCGGCGGGCATCCGCCCCATCCTCGGCGCCCACCTCCGGCTCGAGGGACAGGAGGCGGTGGCACTGGCGGTAGATGAACAGGGATGGGGCGCGCTGTGCCGGGCGATTACCCAAATCCACTGGAGCAAAGGCGCCAAAACAGACGTTCCCCCTCTCCGCTTGCCGGAGAGGGGGACAGGGGGTGAGGTGAAAGGCGGGGAGGCGGGGAAGCGGGGAAGCGGGGAAGCATCGCTGGCGGACATCGTTGCGCAGGACCGTTCCGGGCTCATCCTCCTCTCCCGCTCGGTGCCGTTCCTCGAACGGGTCCGCGCGCTGGGCGGACCGGACAACCTCTACGCCGAACTGGTGCCGGGCCGGGAGCGCCACGGCGTCCTGGCCGCCACCCGGAAGCTCGGCCTGCCCGCCGTGGCCACCAACGCCGTCGCCTTCGCGAATCCGGAAGACTGGGCCCGCCACCGGCTGCTCGTGGCCATCGGCCAGAACACGACGCTGGCCGCCCTCGAGCAGTCGTCCCCGCTTCCCCGCTTCCCCGCTTCCCCGCCCTCGGCCTGGCTCCGCCCCGCCGCCGACCTGTCCCACACCTTCCCCGACTGCCCCGAGGCGCTCACCGCGGCGGAGGAGATCGCCGAGCGGTGCCGCTGGCGGATTCCGCTGGGCCGGGTGGTGCCGCCGCGCATGACCGACCGCACCGACGCCTTCGAGCAGCTCCGCGCGCTGGCCTACGCCGGCGCCGAGCGGCGGTACGGCACCGTGGCGCCGGTGACGCGCGACCGGCTGGAGCACGAGCTGGCCATCATCGGGATGAAAGGATTCGCCGACTACTTCCTGGTGGTGCACGACATCGTCGCGCACGGCCCGACCCACTGCGGCCGCGGCTCCGTCGCCAACTCGGTGGTGAGCTACTGCCTCGGCATCACCCACGTCGAGCCGCTCGGCGCCGGGCTCCTCTTCGAGCGGTTCCTCAACCCGGCGCGCACCGACCCGCCGGACATCGACCTCGACTTCCCCTGGGACGAGCGGGACCACGTGCTGGCCTACGTGTTCCGCCGCTATCCCTTTCCCCGCGCGGCGATGGTGGCCAACCACAATTGCTTCCGGCTCCGCGGCGCGCTCCGCGAGGTGGCCAAGGTGCACGGGCGCCCCGCCGGCGAGATCCGTGAGGTGACCCGCCGCATCCCCTGGTACCCCGACGAACAGCCGCTCGACCAGCTCCTCGCCACACACCCCAACTTCCAGGGCCTCGACCTGCCGCAGGCGTGGCAGGGGTTCGCCCGCGAGGCCGAGCCGCTGGTCGGCGTGCCGCGGCACCTCTCGCTCCACCCCGGCGGCGTGGTCATCGTGCCGACGGCGCTCACCGACCACGTGCCGCTGGAGCGCGCGGTGAAGGTGCTTGACGGCGCGCCGGAGCTCACCGTTCCCGTCATCCAGTTCGAGAAGGACGGCGCCGAGGACGCCGGGCTCGTCAAGATCGACCTCCTCGGCAACCGCTCGCTGGCGGTGATTCGGGACGCGATCACGGCCGTCCACGCCAACACCGGCCGCCGCATCGACTACACCTCGCAGGAGGCGGGGGAAGACGAGGCGACGAAGGCGCTCTTCCGCACCGGCCAGACGATGGGGGTCTTCTACACCGAGAGCCCCGCCTCCCGGCAGCTCTGCGCCAAGTCGCGCGCCGACACCTTCGAGCTGCTGGTGCTCAACACCAGCATCATCCGCCCCGCGTCGAACCGCTTCATCCGGCAGTACCTGGCGCGGCTCCACGGTGAGCCCTACGCGCCGCTGCATCCGGTGCTGCGCGATACGCTCGCCGGCACCTTCGGGATCATGGTGTACCAGGAGGACGTGGTCCATGTCTGCCAGGCGTACGCCGGCATGTCGCTGGCCGACGCCGACGGGCTCCGGAAGTCGCTGCAGAAGAAGCGCCCCGGCAAGCAGCTGGCCTCCTACGCGGCGGAGTTCCTGCGCGGCGCCCAGTCGCTCGGCCGGGAGGACGCCGTGACCGAGCAGGTCTGGCACATGGTGATGTCGTTTTCCGGGTACAGCTTCTGCAAGGGCCACTCGGCGTCGTACATCCAGGTGGCGCAGCAGGCCTGCTATCTCCGCGCCAACTATCCTGCCGAGTTCATCGCCGCGGTGCTCGCCAACGGGGGCGGCTTCTATCACCCCTTTGCGTATGTCGCCGAGGCGCGGCGGATGGGGCTCACGATCCTGCCGCCGGACGTGAACGCGAGCGAGTTCCGCACGACGGGAAACGGGCGGGAAGTGCGGATCGGGCTGCAGTTCATCAACGGGCTCTCGGCCAAAGGCGGGGAAGCGGGGACGCGGGGAAGGCCGTATCGCGATTTTGCGGATGTGCGCTCGCGGAGCGGGCTCTCGGCGGACGACCTCCGCATCCTCATCAAGGCCGGCGCGTGCGACAGCATTGCGGGGGGCATGACGCGGCCGATGATGCTGTGGGCGGTGGATAGCGGGGAGGCGGGGAAGCGGGGACGCGGGGAGGCGGAGTTGCTTCCCCGCATCCCCGCTTCCCCGCCCTTGCCCGATTATTCCGACGAGCGCCGCCGGCAGGACGAGTACGCCGCGCTCGGGTTCCTCACCGCCCATCACCCGATGGCGCTGTACGCCGACCGGCTCCGGCGCTTCCGCCTGGTCCGGAGTCCCGACCTGCCCAGGCACGTCGGACACACCGTCCTGCTGGCCGGGATGCTCACCACCGCCAAGCCGGTGCACACCGCGGCCGACGAACCGATGGAATTCGCCACCTTCGACGATGGCCACGGGCTGGTCGAGACCGTTCTCTTCCCGCAGGTGTACCGCAGCCGGGGACACGTGCTGTTCGACCAGGGGCCGTTCCTGCTCAAGGGCAAAGTGGAGGAGGAATTCGGGGCGATCACGGTCACCGTCACCCACCTCGAGCGGGTGGACCGGATGCTCGCCCGGCCTGGTGCCTGACCGGGGTGCCGCCGCCCCGCGCCCGGCGTATCTTGGAGGCAGGCTTCCCTCACCTTCCGAGAGCCGGATGCGCCTCACCCTGCTGTGCCTCGCAATCCTGCTGCTGACGCTGACCGTCCCGCTGGCGGCCCAGAACGCGGTGGCGCCCAAGTCGGACGCCGCCACGCTTGCCACGGACACCACGCCGCCAACGGCGGTTCCGCTGTCGGAAATCCCGGCGCGCGCCGAGGCCTCCCAGGCCCGCCTCGACGAGATCCGGCAGCTCCTCCCCCGGGAGCGCGCCATCGGCCAGATCCGGGACGCGTATGCCGCCACGCAGGACACGATCCAGGCGCTCATGGAGCTCCAGTCGCGCCCCGGCCAGGAACGGCCCACCAAGCGGTCGCTCACGGACATGCACAACGAATGGGCCCGCCGGATAAGCCAGATGCGGGAGTGGCAGAAGACGGTCGGCGACCGCACCAACGTCCTGAGCGGCGTGCAGGGAGAGCTGACGCGGCGGGAGCAGGGATGGCGCCTGACGAAGGCGGAGGCGACGAAGGCCGACGCCGCGCCCGACGTCGTGGAGCTCGTGGACGGTGTCATCCGTGGCACCGTCGCGCTGGAGGACAGCGTCGCCCTGCAGCTGGGCGAGGTCATCCGGCTCCAGGCGCAGATTACACGCACGCTGGCAACGCTCCAGCAGATGGATGAGCGGATCAACGAGCAGTTGGCGTCCGCACGGCGCAATCTCCTGCGGCTCGATTCCCCTCCCCTGTGGAAGGGGCTGCGCACCGCCGACGCCGGCCAGGGGCTGGCAGCCACCCTCGCCGCCGGCGTGACGCGCACCCAGAGGGAACTGGGGTATTTCTTCGAAGCCTACCGGCTGCGGATCTACCTGCACCTCGCCTCGACGCTCGCCATCCTGTTGGCCGTGTTCTGGTTCCGCGGCAAGCTGGAGCCGCATACGACCGAGCAACCGGCCTACTCGGCCCGGCGCGTGCTCGACCACCCCGCCGCCGGCTCGCTCCTGGCCATCGCGCTGGCGGGGCTCGTCTTCTACCCGCGGGCACCGCTCTCGGTCTACGACCTCGCGCTTCTTGCCACGGTGCCGGCAGTCCTCCGCCTGTTGCCGAGCTTCCTGCCGCCCTACCTGATCCGCCCCGCCATCGCCGCCTCGCTGCTCTTCGCCATCCAGCGGACGGGGACGCTGCTCCTGGCCGGCTCCGGCCACCAGCGGCCCGGCAGCCTGGCGCTGGCCATCGCCGGCGCCGCGGGGCTCCTCTGGCTGCTCCGGAAGGGCGGCGAGTTCGAGGCGATGGGAGCACACTCGTACGCCCGCGCATTACGAGGGGCGGCACGGCTCTCCGCGGCGGCGCTCCTCGTCGCCGCGACGTCGAACGTCGTCGGCAACGTCTCGCTCGGCATGTTCCTCACCAGCGGAGTACTGTCGAGCAGCTACCTCCTCCTGGTGGTCGTGACCGCGGTCCGCGTGGCCGACGGTGTCCTGATCGTCTCGACCCGTTCGCAGGCCGCGGGCGTGTCCCGGTACGTGGCCCAACGGAAGGACACGCTGGTCCGGAGCGGCCTCCGGCTGATCAATCTCTCGGCCGCGGTCGGCTGGATCATCCTCACCCTCTGGATCTTCGATCTGCTGGACCCCACGTTTGCGTTCGTGAGCGGCATCCTCGCCGCCTCGCTCTCGGTCGGCGAATTGCACCTGTCGCTCGGCGCCGTCCTGCTCTTCCTCTTCACCGTCTGGGTGAGCGTGCTGGTGAGCCGAGGCCTCTCGGGACTCCTCGAAGTGGACGTGCTCTCCCGGCTCGACATGCCGCGCGGACTCCCCAGCGTCATCGGGCGCCTCACCCGCTACACGCTGATCTCCCTCGGCTTCTTTTCCGCCCTGGCCGCCATCGGGGTCGACATCGGCCAGCTCACCCTCATCGGCGGCGCGCTCGGTGTCGGCATCGGGTTCGGCCTGCAGAACATCGTCAGCAATTTCGTCTCGGGGCTCATCCTCGCGTTCGAGCGCCCGATCCGCGAGGGCGACCAGATTCAGCTGCAGGCGCTGACCGGCGAGGTGCGCCGGATCGGCTTCCGCGCCACCGTCGTCCGCACCTTCGACGGCGCCGAGGTGATCGTGCCCAACGCCACGCTGATCTCCCAGGACGTCATCAATTGGACGCTGTCCGACCAGCAGCGCCGCATCACCGTCTCGGTCGGCGTCGCCTACGGTAGCGACCCGGCGCGGGTCAAGGCGCTGCTCCTCGACGTGCCGGGGAAATTCCCCGCCGTCCTCCGGACCCCCGAACCGTTCGCACTCTTCACCGGATTCGGCGACAGCGCGCTCAACTTCGAGCTTCGGTTCTGGACGACCGACGCGGACCGCGTCGCCATTCTCAAGAGCGACGTGACGACCGCCGTGAACGACGCGCTGGTCAGCGCCGGCATCGAAATCCCCTTCCCGCAGCGCGACCTGCATATCCGCAGTGTCGATGGCGCAGCAGCCACCCAGCTGCGCGGGCCGGCGGGCACGGACAAGGAGGCCACCTAGATGCGTCGCCTATTTCGTTCCTTCGCGGCCGCTCCCGCCTTCCTCGGCCTCGTGATGACCTGCGGCGGGGACTCAGCCGGGACCACGCTCCCTCCCGGTGCCGTGTCGGTGCGCCTGGAGGAGGTGGCCAGCGGCCTCGCGTATCCGGTGTACCTCACCGCGGCGCCCGGCGACACCAGCCGACTGTTCGTCGTCGAGAAGGGCGGCACCGTCCGAGTGCTGAAGCACGGTGTCCTGCTGCCAACTCCGTTCATCGACCTGAGCGGCCGGGTCACGAAGGGCAGCGAACAGGGCCTCCTCGGCATGGCGTTCCATCCGTCCGACAACCGCGTCGTCCTGAGCTTCACCGTCGCCGGGCCAGAGCGTGGCGGACGATCCCGCGTCGCCACCTTCACCCCAGGCGCCGATCCAGACGTGCTCGACCCGGCCAGCGAGCAGCTGGTGATCGAGGTGGACCAGCCCTATTCCAACCACAACGGGGGCCACGTCGCGTTCGGACCCGATGGCTACCTCTACTTCGGACTGGGCGACGGCGGCAGCGGGGGCGATCCCCAAGGCCACGGCCAGGACCGCAGCGACCTCCTCGGCTCGCTCCTCCGTCTCGACCTCGACCACGGCCTTCCCTACACCGTACCGGCGTCGAATCCGTTCGTCGGCCAGGCCGGCGTCCGCGGCGAGCTCTGGAATTGGGGCCTCCGCAACCCGTGGCGGTTCAGCTTCGACCGGGCCAACGGAAACCTGTACATCGCCGACGTCGGCCAGAACGAATGGGAAGAGGTGGACGTCCAGCCGGCTGCGAGCCAGGGAGGCGAGAATTATGGCTGGGCCGTCATGGAGGGCGAGCACTGCTACGGCAGCGCCACCTGCGACAAGACCGGCCTCGTGATGCCGGTCATCGAGTACGGGCACGGCGACGGCTGCTCGATCACCGGCGGGTACGTCTATCGCGGGCAGGCGATTCCGGAACTTGCCGGGACCTACTTCTACGGCGACTACTGCGACGGCTGGATCCGGAGCTTCGTCTACCAGGGCGGCACCGCGACGAACACCTCCTCCTGGCCCTCCCTCGACACCGGCCAGCAGATCACCAGCTTCGGGGAGGATGCGCGCGGGGAGATCTACGTCGTCCTGGCCGGTGGGACCATTTACCGGATCGCCCCGGGCAGGTAGGATGGCGGACGGCGACGCGCCACTATCGGATGAGGAGCTCGGTCGCCTCCGCACCACGCTCCCCGTCGGCGTTCACTTCGGCACGTCGTCGTGGAACTACCCGGGGTGGCAGGGGCTCGTCTACCACAAGAAGTACCCGAAGACCGGCGCCAGCGGGAAGATGCTCGCCGAATACGCGCAGTGGCCCCTCTTCTCCACCGTCGGGATTGATTCCAGCTTCTACAATCCGTTGTCCGAGAAGACCCTCGCCGAGTACGCAGCGGCGCTGCCGCCCGGCTTCCGGTGCGTCAGCAAGGTGTGGGACCGCATCACGGTCCACACCCACAGCAAGCTGCGCGACAAGACGCACGCCGGGCAGCCCAACCCCGACTTCCTCAACCCCGAGTTGTTTGTCGAGGCCGTCCTCGACCCCTGCCTCCGGCACTTCCGCGAGCATCTGGGCCCGTTCGTCTTCGAATTCCAGGCCATCACGCACAAGTCGAAGGTGCCGCCGCAGGCCTTTGCCGACCAGCTCGACCGGTTCTTCTCGGCCCTTCCGCGCACGGCGCCGTATGCGGTGGAAGTCCGGAACGAGGAGTACCTGACTCCCGCCTACTTCGCGGTCCTGCGCGAGCACGACGTGGCGCACTGCTTCAACTCCTGGACCCGCATGCCCTCCATCGGGGAGCAGCTCGACCTCCCGGGGGCCGTCACCGCGTCGTTCATCGTCGCGCGGGCGCTCCTCCGGCCCGGCCGGTACTACGCGGATGCGGTGGACGCGTTCGCGCCGTACGACCGGATCCAGGACCGGAACCCCGAACTGCGAGCGGACCTCGTCCGGCTCATCGAATCGGCGGAGAAGGCCCGGATCCCGGCGTATGTGCTGGTCAACAATCGCGCCGAGGGAAGCGCCCCGCTCACGATCGCGGCGGTGGCCAGGATCCTGGCGTCCGGGGGGGAAACGAGACCGGCCCGCTCCTGAGAGCGGGCCGGTGGGTCAGGCTTCGGTCTTGGCCACGCGGCGCCGGCGGCGGCGGCGCGGGCCGTCCCGGTCGGGACGCTTGGCGGCGTTGTACGCCGACTGCACCAGCTGCACCGCGCGAGCCGCGTCCTCTCCCGACCCGGGAACCTCGACCCACCTGCCGAAGCCGGCGTTCTCGTTGACGAGGAACGGGCGTGCGGCCTTGGCCTCGAGGAGTTCCTCGCGCTGGCTCTCGGGCAGCTTCAGCACCACGAGGTCCTCGCGCAGGAAAGCGAACATCCGACGCCCGTGAAAGAACGCCTCCGCCCCGAACATCTTTCGGGTGGTGACGTTCGGCAGGTCGCTCAGCGCGGCCTGGACGAGGCGGTAGGAGTCGGACATCGGTCGGGCCATCGCGCAGTCACCCTCTCAAGCTGAGTGAACGGGGGCCGCTAAAGTGCAGCCTGGACGGCCGTTCCGCTAGTCCCCCGGGGTTCGGAGACCCACGGTCACGCGCCGCGCCCGTTCTTCCCCCGGGTGCAAGGTCGGGGCCAGCTTCCGCGCTCTGCAGCTTCCTGCAGTCCCGTCGGCGCCCCGTTGGCGGGCGGGGGCTATGGAATGGGCGTGGAGGGAATCGCCCGAAGCCCGCTCCTCGGATAGGTGTCGCGCTCACAGTAGAGCGCGCCGCTCTCGGCGATGATGCAGTAGCCGTATCCACCGGCCGCGACGTCGATGGCGCGCACCGGGAGGGGCACCTCACCCAGCGTCTGGAGTCCGCAGCAGTTGTAGTAGCCCCATACCGCGAGGCGGCCGTCGCGAGTCCTGCCGTAGAACGTGCCTTGATCGGCAGCGATTTGCGCGAACGAGCCATCGACTCGGGGCGAAATCGGCTCCGGCGTATTCTCTGGCGACCAGCCGTAACCAAGCCCGGCATTGTAGCCCCAACAACGCGCGACGCCGCCGAGCGCGATACCGCAATTGGTCCACCAATTGAGCGCAACTTCCGAAAACTTGTATCCAGGGATCGGCTGGATGGGCGAGTAGTAGTTGTTCCTTGGAGCCGGCGAGAGTTCACCGCCGGACGCATAGCCCCAGCACCAGGCCTCCCCCGTCGAGTCCAGGGCGCAGGCCCGATCGTAGGTGAGCCCGATGGTCACGAAGTCACTCCCCCCAACGACCACCATCGGGTTAGGGTAGAACGTTCCTTGGACAGGCGGGTCGCCAATTCCGAGCCGACCGGCGTCACTGTAGCCCCAGCATCGAGCGCCGCCCACCGACAAGATGGCACAGCTGAAGTAGTACCCCAGGTCAATCGTCGTGGCCCCTTGCGCGCCGGGCACCCGGACCGGCGTGGATTGTTTGGTAGCGGCAAGTGACCCTGCCTGCCCAGCCTGATTTGAGCCCCAGCACCAGATGTCGCCCGCCAGATCGCGTGCGCAAGTGTGGTCGGAGGGCGAGGCCACGATTTCCAGCGCGGCGTCGAGGCCCTCGACCGCCGTCGGAGCGGACCGGTACACGAAGTCGCCGACACCGAGCTGTCCGTAATAATTTGCTCCCCAGCAGACGGGACGCTGGTCCGTCAATATGGCGCATGCATGGTCGTACCCAACGGTCACATCCACGGCATGGAGTGCCGTCGCGGTCGCGGTGAAGGAGACATTCGACTCGGTCCCCGCGGCCGCCCGTGCCACCTGGGCGCCCTCGTTTAACCCGAGCGTCCAGACGGCGTAATTCCGGCCGCGGTCGTCCGCCGTGCCAGTCATCCGGTCGTCGGCGTCCGCCAGCTGTACCGCGAGGCGCCCATCCTGCGGGAGCGACCAGGTGACCCTGGCGCCCGGGACCAGGTTGCCCTCGGCGTCACGCACCTCGACGACCAGCGTGTCGGCCAGCGCCCAGCCCGGAGTCCCGGCCAGCGTGGTGGTGCTGACAGGCGTGACCACATAGGGCGTGTCGCTGCCAACCGGGTCGCTGCAACCCAGAAGCAGGGCGGCGGCCGCGAGGGCCGCCAGGTTTCGGGTGCGGGGGATGATCGCGTGTGGCATCGGGCACCTCAATCGTGGAGCGTCAGTGTCTCCCGCAGCTCGGCCAGCACCCCGGCGCTCTCGCAGATCCGCACCACGGTCTCGCCGATCTTGTTGTTCGGGGTCGAGGCGCCGGCGGTCAAACCTATCCGCCGGGCGCTCGAGAGCCAGTGCTCCAGGGTCACTTCTTCCTTGGTGCGGATCGGCTGGTGCCGCACGCTGCCCGCCGCCACGTCGATGCAGTCGGCGTCTTCGATGTGGATGGTCCACACCCCCTTGGCCTGGCAGATGGCGGCCAGGTTGCAGGTGTTGCTCGAGTTGTACCCGCCCACCACCACCATCAGGTCGAGCGGCTCCTCGAGGAGCGCGAGCACGGCGTCCTGCCGCTCCTGGGTCGCCGAGCAGATGGTGTCGAAGCTCCGGAAGTGCTCGTCGCGGTGCGCCTCGCCGTAGCGCCGCGCCATGCTCGTGCCGAACTCCGCCGCGATGGCGAGCGACTCGCCGGCCAGCATCGTCGTCTGGTTGGCAATCCCCACGCGCGTGAGGTCGGCGTCGAAGTCGAAGCCCGGCGACGTCTTTCCCGTAAACCTCGCGGCGAGCGCAGCCGCGTCGCCCCGTCCCTCGATGAAGTCGCAGACGAGCCGCGCTTCGTCCATGTCGTAGACCACGAGGTACCGTCCGCCCGGATACTTCGTGACCTGGCTCGCGGTGGCCTTGGTCTCCTCGTGGTAGTGCTTACCGTGGATGATGGCGGTGTAGCCGTCGCGGGCGTAGGCATCGACCCGCTTCCAGACGTTCAGCACCGAGCCGCAGGTGGTGTCCACCAGCACGCACCCCACCGCCTTCAGCCGCTCGAAGTCCCGGATGGTGACGCCGAACGCCGGCATGATGACCACGTCGTCCGTGGTCAGCCCGGAAAAATCGAACTCGCCGTCGGCGCCATGTTCGAGGAAGCGCACGCCCATCTGCTGCAGGCGGCGGTTGACGTGGGGATTGTGGATGATCTCGCCCACCAGCGCGATCGGCCGGCCGGGGAACTTGGCTCGGGTCTCGTACGCGTACTCGACGGCGCGGTCCACGCCGTAGCAGAACCCGAATTCCTTGGCCAGCCGGAAGGTGAGCGGTCCCGCCGTAATGGTGTGGTCACCCTTCAGGAAAGCGTCCACCACGCCGCTGGCATAATCGGCGGTGAGACTCCCCTCGATGTCCTTCTTGAGGCCGAAGCCCTTGCGGAAGTAGGTCTCGCTCATGGGCTACTCTACCCCGGGGGCTGGGAGTGTTCCCGCCGAGTCCAGGGGCACAGCCACCGGGAGCGGGGGGACATCACAAAGTGCGTCGTTCCCGGCCCGGACGCCGCGGAAGCTGAATTCGAGCGCGGTGACCGAGTCGGGGCCGAGTCCCGAAACGAGCCACGCCTGGCCCTGGCCAGACAGTCCCCGCAGCCTCCCGCCGCGGAGCGTCACCGTGCCGGAATCCCCCCACCAGCCCTGCACCAGCACCTTGCCCATCCAGCGGAGCGCCACCGCGGCGCTCGGCCGCACCTGAACCTGCCCGCCTGGCTCGAGGACGGGATACGACCCCGCGAACGCGACGCTGTCCGTCGGATAGATCGCGAGCCCCAGTCCCGTGTCGCCCTTGGTCGCCCGAAGGTCGAGCCGCCCGGGGCCGACACACCACCGGCCGGTGACGGGCATGGTGGCCGAGGCGGTATCGGTCGGCGTCGTCCAGCGGGCGGTGAGCGTGCCGCTCCCGTCGAGCGGGTTACAGGCCGCCGACAGGAGCAACAGTGCCAGGAGCGCCGATCGCCTCACGCGACGTCCTGCGCGATGCCAAGCTGACGCCGCGCCTCGTCGCGCGTCATGGTGAAGGGCGCCAGCTGGGTGATGAAGCCCTGCGGAATGGGGCAGGGCTTGAGCGCCTTCCGGTCCACGCACACCAGCACCATGTGCCCGTCGGCGCAGTGGGTGCCGTCGGGGCGGCGGACCACCTCGAACTCGATCGTCATCGAGGTACGGCCGACCCGGCCGATGTACGCTGCCACCGCGAGATGGTCGTCCAGGCGCGGAGGGGAGTGGAACTCGGTGTGGACCTGCACCCGCGGGAGGAAGACATCGTACTGGTCGAAGACGGTGCCGAACGGCAGGCCGGCGGCGCGGAAGAGCTCCGTTTCAGCCAGTTCGAAGAACCGGACGTAGGAGCCGTAGAAGATGATGCCGGCAAAGTCCACGTCGGACCAGCGGACGTACTCTTCGATGACGAAGGGGGCAGGCATGGTGAAAAGATAGCGGGGAGGCGGCGAAGCGGGGACGTCCGCGCGTTAGCGCGGAGCCCCGAACTGGATATCGAACCGCAACCCGCTCGCCGGACCCTGCAGCGGTACGCTCAGGTCGAACCGGACGATGCCGTTGAAGAAGGACACTCCCGCCCCCGCGCCGACCAGCGGCTTCTGGGAGAAGACGCCGCCGACCGTGCCGGCCTGGCCGACATCCACGAACAGTACCGGGCGGACCTTCCCCTTGAGCGGCGTCCAGTCCCCCTGCGCGGACCAGAACGCCTGGCCCTGGTAGGTCCCGTAGTCGAACCCGCGAACGGTCTTGAGGCCGCCGAGTCGGAACGCCGACTGGGGCAGCGGGTCGGTGGTGGCGACGCCGCCGCGCCCGGTGACGGTGACCCCGCGCATGCCGAACACGCGCTGCCTCAACTCGGCCATGAAGCGCCCCGTCGTGCCGCCCTCCCCACCCAACCCTTCCGCGCCGATCCGCCAGTTGCCGGTTCCGACCACGCCCTCGAGGCTCGCGGTGACGCCGACGAAGAACCCTTCAGTCACCGCCGGGTTGACGGGAAAGTCGCCGCTCCCACCGAGCAGGTCGTTGATCGCGCTGCGGGCGTCGGTGACCACGCTCTGCTGGTCCTCGAAGCGCGTCTGCAGGATGAGCTCCAGTCCCCGTCCGACGGAGGTCTCGTAGCCGATGCGTCCGCCCTGGGCCAGGTAGTAGTCGGCGTCGTCGTGCGCGGCGAAGACGCCGTTCATCGTGTTCCCGAAGGTGTTCACCTTGAAGAACGGCTCCACCTCGGTGATGGACCGGTACGCGTCCAGCCGCCAGCGCCCCGACGGCGCCTCACGCACCAGCCCCAGCTGGCCGGTGAGGCGGGCGTCCGAGAAGCCGAAGCGCAGCGTCGCCTGTGCCCGGGTGAAGGACCAGCCCGGCACGTCCACGGCGTAGCCGTATCCGAGCGACGGACCCTGCACGCGGTTGTAGCGGAAGATGTCGGCGAACGCCTCGTAGTTGACGCCTCCCGGCTTGATCCCCGTCACATCCGAGGGCAAGTCCTCCGCGAGCGTGGCGAGCTGCACCTGCACGTCGCGCACCTGCTGGTCTTCCTCGGGGTTGAGGTCCAGCGTCAGCGAGTCGCCCCAGGCGGTATAGCTCTTGAGGGTGTCCACGGGAGGACGGTGCACCTCGTAGCGGCCGCCGGCCCAGGTACCGGAGCGGACCACCGCCTCCAGCGAGTCGGACTCCCGGTCCATCGTCTTCTTCGCGCCCGAGTCCGGGGGCGGGGTGTCGAACACGACCGGCGCACCGCTGTTGATGTCGTAGTCCCAGAAGGTGGTGATCGCCTCGAAGGGGATCACGATGTCGCTGATGATCGGGAGCTGGAGCGTGCCCGAAAGCACCTGCCGCGACGGCATCCAGTAGCGCTCGTCCTGCAGGCCGTACTCCAGGTCGGAGTCCACCGTGAGGATCCGGTTGATGAAGGAGTTGGCGCCCTTGGCCCCGCCGAGAGTCTTGAGATCGGGGTCGTCGTCGTCGCGATCCACCCAGAGCTCGGTGCCGACGTAGCGGAAGGTGAAGCGGGCCACCTGCGCGGTCGCGGAGTCGATCCAGAGCGTCCCGGCCACGAGGGAGGGGCCGGGCCGTGACGGCACGACCTCCACCGAGTAGAGGCGGACCGTGGTGCCCCTGGCGGTGGTGAGCGCCAGGCTGTCCGTCAGTTCGTAGCGGTACCACTCCGGCCCGTCCGCGGCGAGCGGATGGAGGGCCGCACGGGTCGGGAAGTCGTTCCCGAAGATGCGGACCGAGTCACCCAGCCCGCGCGGCACGAACCAGGGCCGGGTGAAATCACTGGACAGGGTGATGTCCTTCGAGCGGCTCGCATTCCGCCGGCCGAGGATGTCGAGTCGGAGGTCGTTCGGTGCCTGCCAGTGGACCGTGCCCTCCTGCTCTTCCACTGCGTACGTCGGCACGCGCGCCCATTTCCGGCGCCCGAGCGCGAACGACACCCGGTATCGGAGCTTGGCGGTGTAGTCGGAGACGGTCGTGTCGTCTGCGGCGTGGCGTGCCTGCGCGCGGAGGACGAGCGCGCGGGTGGCCTCGGAGGAGAAGGTCGGGAGCGTGTCTGCGGTTGATGCGGGCGCGACGTGCGGGGCGGGGGCGGCGGCGAGGATGACCGCCGCGGTCAGGAGGCCGAGGCCCACCGGCTCCGCCCGTCACGGTGAAGCCCGTACGCCTTGAGCCGGCGCCAGAGGGTCGTCCGGCTGATCCCGAGACTCTTCGCCGTCTCGGCCAACTTCCAGCCGTGCGCGTCGAGCGAAGCGACGATGGCGTCCTTTTCCCGGGCAGCCAACGTAGTAGGACCTTCCGTCGCGGGGAGGAAGAGCGCCTCACCAAGCTCGAGCGCGCCGACCCGGAGGGGGCGGATGCGTCCACCGAGGGCGGCGAGCCGCGGCTGCAGGTCGTCGGCGGTTTCGGTGCCGAGGTCCACGTCGCCCTCAAGCTGCGCGCGGGCCTGGCTGTTTGCGTAGAGGACCCTGCCGGAAGCGTCGAATACGACGACCCCCTCGCTGAAGCCGTCGAGCAGGGCCTTGGCGAGGGGGGAAAAAACGGACGGCAGGGGGGTCGGGTGCGAGGGCTGAGGGGCGTTCATATGGGGGGATACGCCGCCCCACCACAAAAGGTTTCAATCCGGGACACTACGGAACATCGGACCAAAGCGACCTAAGACCTTATTGGGTAATGTGTTGGACCTGAATTCGACGCGTTCCATTCTGACCCCAAGGCCCTCCTGCCCCGCCTACTCCCCCGGCATTGACTCCACCGGTACCTCGCGCTGCTGCCGGGTCTCTCCAAGGATCACCAGCGCAAGGCCCAGGAAGATCGCCGCCCCGGCAACCGCTGCCCGGGTTGTGACGCGCTCGCCGGCGAGTACGGCGGGGGCGACGAGCGCCGTGAAGAGCGGCTGCAGGTAGATGTAGACCGCCACGAGATTGGGCGAGACCCGCTTCAGCGCCCAGATGTTGAGGAAGTACGCCACGATCGTTGGAAAGACGACGATGTAGGCCACCCACATCCAGGTCACGGGGCGCACGGCGGCCAGGTCAACGGTGGCCAGACCCGACAGGCCGAGCGGCAAGGTCCCGAGGGCGCTGAACATCATCACGTAGGCGCTGACTGCTACCGGGCCATAGCGTAGCACCATCGCCTTCGAATGCACCAGGTAGAGCGAATAGAAGAACATCGCGACGACGATGAGGAGATTCCCGAGCGCCAGTTCGGGAGCGAGGGAAAGCCGGTCGGGTCCGATGAGGTAGATCGCGCCGAGTCCCGCGACGGCGATACCGCCGAATTTCAGCGCCGAGGCTGGCTCTCGGTGGCTGAGCACCGAGTAGAGGACGGTGAAGATGGGGATCGTGGTGACGAGGATGGTGGCGTTGATGGCGGTGGTGTGACCGAGGCCGATCAGGAAGAGGGTCTGGTTCAACACCACGCCGAGGAGCCCCAGAACCGCGAGCCGGCCCAGATCCTTCCGGTCGGTTACCCACCGCCGGGTCCAGAGCAGGTTGACGAGAAGCAGAACGGCCGCCGCCCCGACGACTCGGAAGAGAACGATGGATGCCGCCGGGAAGTCCCGGAGCACGATCTTGCCGATGATCGCCAGGCTGGCGAACAGGATCTGAACTAGGAAGAGCAGGATATGCACGCCGACTTGCACAGAAGGCCCTTTGACTAGATATTATGACTGACTGGTCAGTCAAGTTCTAAATTCAACATGGGCAACGTATTGAAAGACAGGATCGCCTCTGGTGCAGCTGCCGTGCTGGTCCGCGAAGGCCTGCAGAACTGGAGTGTGGATCGCGTCGCCGCCGAGGTCGGCTGCGCCAAGGGGCTGGTGGCCTACCACCATGGCAGCAAGAAATCGCTGCTCGCCGCGGTCGGGCTACTCCTCAGCCGCCGCCGTCTGGCCGGACGCCTCGCAGCGCTGCAGGGCTCCGGGGCGGATGCCCTCGACCGGCTCTGGCAGTCGCTGGTGGGCGAGGTTCGCACTGGTGAGTGGGCCGCCTGGGCCGCGTTGACGGCCGAACCTGGCATCGACACCCGGGGCGATTCCGCCGCCGACGTTGCCGCCCTCAGCTCGGCGATCAGTCGTGTTCTCGAGGTCCCACCGTTCCGCCCCGAGGAAGTCCACCTGATCACCGCCGCACTCGACGGCTTCCAGGTGGCGCTGCACGCGGGGGCGCCGGAGGATGGCATCCGGGAGGCCTATCACCGGCTCTGGCTGTCGCTCCTCCCCTGACTAGCGGCCGCGCCTGCCTCCACGGCCGGGGCCGCGCCCGCCCTTCCCCCCGCCACCGCCGCGGCGCCGCGGACCCCGAAACTCCGTGTGCCGGCCCCTCCGCTCACGCGGCTCGTTCTGGATCGCCGCCCGCAGCTCGTCGAGCGTCCGCCCGCGCAACGCCGGCTTCGAACCCCGCATGACGCTGAACCAGAGGGGTCGGTCCACCTTCGGCAGGTCCTCCACCTTCAACCGGCGCAACTGACCCTCCCGGAGCCGCAGCACGACGACTCCCTGACCGTCTTCCACTTCGTAGTCGAGCGGCACCGCATCCCCGAGGAGGTGCACCATCGAGGGAAGCTCCAGCAGGCGCGCCCGGGTAGGGGCGTCCACCAGCGCATCGGCGTCCAGCGCCACGCGAGTGCCGAGGAACTGCTGCCAGCTGGTCACCTCCGCCAGCGCGCTCCGGATGCGCGGACGGAGCGCCGCGGAGGAGGCCTGCGCCAGCGTGCCGCCCGAGCGCCGCCAGAGCTCGCCGAGTTCGGAGAGCGCACGCCGGATACGGCCCTGGTCCGGATGCGGCG
The DNA here is from genome assembly GCA_022710485.1 of Gemmatimonadota bacterium. Lineage (GTDB taxonomy): Bacteria > Gemmatimonadota > Gemmatimonadetes > Gemmatimonadales > GWC2-71-9 > SPDF01. The sequence goes on from JAKLGU010000002.1 coordinate 127,158, forward strand.
TGTCACCCGAAATCAGCGCGTCGGTCAGGGCGTCGCGCGCCTGCTCCCGAAGCTCGAGAGGAACCTCGCCGCGGAGTTCCTCCACCACCGTCTCGAGTTCGAACCCGAAATAGGTAAGCCGCCGCGACAGGGCGAGGTGCCGGCGCTTCCTGGCCCCCGCCACGCTGATGACCGGCTGCCCCTTCCGGGCGTTCTTCCGCACCAGGTCGTACGGAATCGTGGTCCCCTCGATCCCGGCCCTCGCGATCCCGTTCCGGTCGCCGAAGTACCGGAGCGTTCCGGCCACAGCGCCCCAGCTCCCTGCCATCGAAGTCTTCGAGATCCGCGCCTCGGTCCCGTCCACCGTATGCTCGTCGATGACCAGGTCGAACGGCATGACACGGGCGACCAGCTCGATGAACCGGTTGCGGAGCTCCTTGGAGGCGTAGGGCATCGTCTTCGGCAGTGGGACTTCCAGCGCCCGGTACACCGCCGCCACGCCGAGGGCAGTGTCCTCCACCGACTTGACGAGGACGCCGCGCTTCTCGGCCCACTCCGTCAAGCCGTCCTCGAAAAGATGCCGCGGGAGCCCGTACACTTCGCCCAGGTAGCCGTGTTGGTTGACGGCCTCGGCATAGACGTTGGCGGCGGTCAGGTGATCGCTGCCGTTGGCGATGAGCCCGTGCAACTCCCGCTCCTCGCGCGTCATCCGGTGCAGTGAATCGATGTTGGCCGCGGTGGCCACCAGCGGCACCAGTTCGGGGTCTGCCCGCACCAGCAGCTCGCCCCAGGCGCGCTCCACCGGCATCGCCTCGACCTCGCGTCCGTAGGGCGTGAGCCGGCCGTCCTTGATGAGTCCCCGGTCGATCAGCACTTCCATCGCCCGGCGGTACGCCGTCCGGTCGAGCGGCACTGGCAGGTCGAGATCGCCGGCGTCCACCCCGATCGAGGCGCAGGTGATGGCGACCCGCTCGGCGTCGCCGGCCAGCTGGAACTCCGGCGGCCCCGGCACCAGCTCCTCGAACACCATCCGCCGGTCGGAGAGGATGTAAACCTCGCCCTTGGCTACCCGACCATGCACCCGACCCGCCATCTGGAGGATCTCGTTGGCGCCCAGGTAGAGCCGGTGCAGCACGTTGCGCCCGCGCTCGACCACGTTGCCATAGCGGGCGTCGTAGATCACGACCGTGTCGAGGCCGCGCACGTTGATCGCCGACTGGCCGGCGGCGGTCATGGCGAGCAGGAACGGCTTCTGGGGATCGCCCTCGAGAAACTGCCGGATGACGCGAATCGGCTCGCCGCCGTGATAGAACGCGGCGTTGAGCCTCGGGTACCGGGCGCCGAGGTCGGCGGCCAGCTGCTCCACCTCGCGGCGGGTCGGTACGAAGACCGCCACGCCGCGCTTCTGCTGCAGGAGGTGCCGCATGAAGCGCTCGTCGAAGAACTCCTCCGCCTGCTTCGCCTCCACCTTGACGCGGGCGCGGAGAGCGGGATCGAACGCCTCCGTCACCAGCACGTTGGCGCTGCCCAGGTAGTTGGCGTAGAACGATGGGTCCACGGTGGCGCTGAGCCAGATGAACCGCACGCCGGCCCGCTTGCCGAGCGCCAGGCAGAGCTCGAGCTCGGCGGAAGTCTGGTGGATCTCGTCCACCACCACGGTGTCGTGCCGGGTGATGAGATCGTCCTGGAACCACCGCCGCGCGATCCCGGTGGTGACGATGACCACGTTCCAGGTCGGCGTGTCCGGCGTGGCCTCGCGTTCGCGGTTGACGACGCCGACCCGGAGCGACTCGCCGAGGATGGACTCCGCCACCGGGCGGATGCCGAGAGTCTTGCCGGTGCCCGTGCCGGCCACGATGCCGAACCCCTTGCCGCCGAGCGCCCACTCCCGAAGTTCCGCGCCATGCTCACGCTCAAGCACCGTGTCCACGCCGGTCAGGCCGAGCGCGAGCTCGATCGTCTCACACGCGGCGCGGGTGGGGGCGATGACGATGACGCGTCCGTGGGAGGGGCGCGCCTGCTTAAAGGCGTCGGGATCGGGCGGGAGGAAGTGATTGCGGGTGGGATGCACGGAAGGAAGATAGGCGGGGTACGGGGAGGCTGCAGGGGCGAAATGGTTATGGGCGTCGGGTCGCGCGTGCTAGCATGCACGCATGAGACACCTCCCCGGACTGCCCGATCGCCGATCAATCCGCCTTCGGGGATATGACTACACCGCACGCGGGGCGTACTTCATCACGATCTGCACGCACAAGCGGGAACGGTTGTTTGGTGAGGTCGTCGACGGCACGATGTGCACGACGCCATATGGTGACGTCGTCAGGGACGAATGGCTGTGTTCCGGAATCAACCGACCCGGCGTGTTGTTCCATACGTTTGTCGTCATGCCGGATCATTTCCACGGGATCATCATCATCGACGTGGATCGCGCGGGTTCCGGGGACCGTCGGGGCACGGCGGACCGTCGGGGCACGGCGCAATGTAGGGGCACGGCGCGCCGTGCCCCTACGGCGTCCGTCGCCACGCCGGATGTCGACAACGCGCGCCGTTCCCCCGCGTTCGGACAACCCATCGCGGGGTCCATCCCGACCATCGTGGGCGCATTCAAATCGGCGGCCACCAAACGGGTCAACGTCCTGCGTGGCACACCAGGCGCCCGCGTCTGGCAACGGAACTATTACGAATCGATTCTCCCTGATGTGCAGGCAGTTCGCCGGGTCGAGGCCTACATCCGAGGCAACCCGGCACAAGCAGCGTCGTCTACACCTACTCAAACGCGAAGACTCGTTTCCAGTCCTTCTTCATGCTGACCACTGTCCAGCCCCTCGCCTTCGCAATACTGTCGAGGGCCACCGAGAAGGCGCCGACCTTGGTGTCCGGCAGACCGTGGGCCGGGCCGTACGCATATTCCCGCGTGGCATCGTCGTGGAGGAGCAGCATCGACAGGCGGGCGCCGTCGCCGGTGCCTGTGTATTCGAGCATCTGCTGGTCGCCGGTGGAATTGCCGAAGGCCAGCTGCGGCCGCCGGCCGATCATCAGGTGGATCCCCTCCGGCTTGCCGGCGTTGTTGTCGTTGAGCAGGAGCTTCGGTTCCTTCGTGAGGATCGGTGTCCCGCTGGCGTCATAGCCGTAGGTGGTGCCGCCCGCCGTCCCCACCACCTGCTCCGGCGGAATGCCGTAGGTCGCCTCGGAGTATGTTCGAACGAAATCCTGCCCGCCCCCCGTCACGATGTACGTCTTGTAGCCGTTGGCCCGCAGGTACCGGAGCAGTTCCTGCATCGGCAGGTACGTGAGCTCGGTGTAGGGCCGCTTCCAGCGCGGATCCCGCGCGGTGGCCATCCACCGCCTTACCTCGGCGGCGAACTGGTCGGTCGTCATCCCCGAGAGCGTGGCCCCGAGGATCTTGTACAGGTCCTCCGTGGAGAGCTTCGCGATCGCCGCGCGGTCGCCGGACATGACCGTCTTGAAGGGCTCGACGTCGGCCAGCTCGGGCTTGGCCCTCACGAGCGCCGGCACCTTGTCGAGGCAGTACATGACCTGGGCATACATCGGGTGCTCGACCCACAGCGTGCCGTCCTGGTCGAAGGTCGCGATGCGCTCCGGTGGCGGCACGAACCGCGGACTCCCCGCCGTGGTGGTCGCCCGCACGAATCCGACGATGGCCTGCTTGGCGCCGCCGCCGTTCCATGAAGGCAGTGGATCTGACTGGGCGTGCGCCTGTCCGCTCGAGGCGAACAGCGCGCCGACCACGAGGGACCGGAGAAATGCTGGGGGGGATGTCAGCCTGGCCTTCATCTCTCTACCCTCAATCCCGAAGATGAGACGGGCGGCCCTTTCAGGCCGCCCGCTCGTGGCTCACGACTCGACCGTCAACTGCTCATTGGCTCCCGTGCGCGGATTTCTGCATTTCCGCCAGGATGCCGCTCAGGTTATACGTTTCCGGCGCCTGGAGCGGAGGAAACTCCTGGTAGGACATGAGTTCCTTTTGCCACAACAACTGGCCGATGGGCAGCATGTTCCAGTCGTACAGGTACGCGGTGCTCGGGGAGGCAAGGGCGCCGCCCATCGCCATGAAGGATTTTGGATCGTCCAACCCGCCGGCGATCTCGAAGGGGTCCCGCTTGATGTTGTCAATCATCGTCCAGCCATAGGTCTCTCTTGGCCCCAGCCCTCCCATCGGGTCTGTGGCCGACATCGTGTAGTACATCTTCCAGTTCTTGTACCGCACCGCCGAAGGTGTCGAGTTGGCATAGTAGAAGAAGACTTCCCGCGCTGACTTTTCCGACTGACCGGTCAGGTAGGCAAGCTGGTTCACGCCGTCGAGTCTGGTCTTGACGATGCCGGGATACTTGCCGGCCATGATTTGATCATTCAGCGTGTTGCCCTTGGCGCCGCCCGCGGCTTCCACCAGCGTCGGGAGCCAGTCGAGGGACGCGAACATCTGGTTCTTGATCGTACCGGGCTTGATGTGGCCGGGCCAACGCACGACCATCGGGGCGCGCATGCCGCCTTCCCAGGTGGTGAGCTTGCCACCCTTGAAGGGGGTCACGCCGCCGTCCGGGAAGGTGATGACCTCGGCACCGTTGTCGGTCGTGAAAACGACAATGGTGTTGTCGAGTTGGCCCATCGCCTGAAGCTTGGCAAGCACGACGCCGATGTTGTCGTCCATCTGCTTCATGCCGGCCTCGTTGGCGCCCCAGTCCTTGCCGCCGGGCTCGCCGATCATGGCCAGATACTTCGGCGACAGCACGGTGGTGACGTGCATGCGGGCCGGGTTGTACCAGACGAAGAAGGGCTTGCCGGTTTTCGCCGGGTCGTTGCGGCCGAGGAAGTCCACCACGTGAGCGGAAATCTCCTCATCCACGGTCTTGGACCGCTCCAGGGTCAGCGGGCCTTCGTCCTTGCAACTCTGGTTCGCCTGGGTCCCGTCGGACGACGTGCAGAACAACACCGGGCGCGGGGGCGTCAAGCACGTGCCCGCCGAGGGGTCGATCGCGCCCGCTACTTCGGTGAGGCCCGGGATTGGCGCGTTCTTGCAGGGTGGCGCAATGGTCTGCAGGATCGGGGTCTTGTTCAAGTCGGGAAAGCTGACCCCCTGCATCGCGTCCAGGTGGTACAGGTAGCCCCAGAACTCCTGGAAACCGTGCGCCGTCGGCAGCGCCTCGGGGTTGTCGCCCAGGTGGTTCTTGCCGAACTCTCCCGTCGTGTACCCAAGGTCGTACAGGAACTTCGCGAGTGCCGGCGTGCCGGGCCGGAGCCAGGATGGACTCCCAGGAAGTTGTGGCGGGATCATGCCGGTGCGCAGCGGATGCATGCCGGTGAAGAACGCATTGCGCCCCGATGTGCAGCTCTGCTCGGCGTAGTAGTCCGTGAAGAGAGCGCCCTCGTTCCCGATGCGATCAATGTTAGGCGTCTCGCCCACCATCAACCCTCGGTGGTAGATGCTGGGCTGCATCCAGCCGATGTCATCACCCATGATGAACAGGATGTTGGGTTTCTTGGCAGTGGTCTGGGCCGTGCCGGTAGAAGGAGCAGCGAGCGCCAACGCCAAAAGCAGCACCCCCGCGGCACGCGGGAGCATTCGTGGGAGCTTCATCGGAAGCCTCCTCAGGGGGATGAGGCACAACCAGCGGCGGTCCAAGAGACCGGACGCACCCCAACAGAGTACCCGCCGATCCGGAGATTGGCAAGCGAAATTGTCGCCATTCTGTAACGGAAGGCCAGAAGGGCGGGCTCCGGCACCCATCGCCGAAACTCGCCCCCTGGTCCTGCATCTATGTGAACGCCTCTCTGGAGGCGGGAAGTGGGGCCTCCCGGCCCCGGTTAATCGTCCCAGTCGCGGCCGTCGCCGTTCGGGCGGTAATCGTCGTACTCATACCCGTGGGACGAATTCCTGTCGTAGCTGCTGGAGTACCCGTACCGCTCCGGACTGGCTTCAGCCGGCAGGTAGAACCGCCCGCCACGCTCCCACACCATGACCGGGAGGAAATACCCGCCCCGGCGGTACCGGCGGTCCGCGGACACCAGATTGAAATACCTTCCCTGGGAGTAGTAGAGCGTCACCGGCCGGTACCCATGGCGCTGGTACCACTGCGCCGACTTGCCATGGCGCCCGTGGCCACGCTCGATGAACACCACTTGCTGGGCATATCGCGCCACCTCGATGCGCCGGCCACGCACCGGCTGGTAGACCACGATGGGGCGCGGCGCGAAGACCGGCTCACCCACGGCGATCCGGCCCTGGACCGGGCCGCTGGTGACGACGACCGCGCCGGAGACCTGGGCGGACGCGGGAGTGGCGAAACTGGAGAATGCGACGAGCACGAGAGCTGAACCGAAGACTGCCGCGGCCAGGGGCCGACGAATGTTGGCGAGCATGGAACCTCCGTGATTCCCTGTTGGAGACGCTCCCCGGAAAAGCGAGGTGCGTGCCAACTGCGCAACTGACTACCGGCAAACGAGTTATGCGAGCGCGGAGGTCTCGCGGGTGTCCGCCGGTGAGGACGATAACGCTCTCTCGGCTGGAATCGATGTGACCCGCGGCACACTCCCCTCGACTCGAGCACGCCGGCGGCCTACCTTTGGGCCGATCGCCTCCTTCGACCAGGACAACCGCACGTGCGTTCCTACCGGGTTTCCGTCGCCAAGGACTATCTCTCCTTCTCCTCGGCGCACTTCATCACCTTCCGCGGCCACAAGTGTGAGTCCCTCCACGGCCACAACTACCGCGTGGCGGTGGTGGTCGAGGGCGACGTGGACGCCGAATGCCTCTTCGTCCTGGACTTCGCGGTGCTGAAGCAGGTCATCAAGCCGATGGTCGAGGCGGTGGACCACAAGGTCCTCCTGCCCACGCAGAACGAGAAGATCGGGCTCCGCGAGGAGCACGACGCCGTCATCGTGGACTACTTCGGGAAGGGGCGATTCGTCTTCCCCAAGTCCGACGTGGCGCTGGTGCCGGTGAAGAACACCACCGTCGAGATGCTGGCCGAGTATTTCGCGGTCGAGGTGCGGAACGCCCTGCAGGCCGCCGGGCACACCCACCTGACCCGACTCGACATCGAGGTGGAGGAGAGCCCGGGCCAGTCGGCCGGGTTCAGCGTGCGGTTCGACGGGAAGGAGTGAGGGATGACCACCAGGGAGCGGACGTGGGACCTCGAGAATATCGGCGACCGCCTGCCTCCCGGATGGGAGTTCCAGCAGGACGCGATCATCCGCTTCTATGAGACCGACGGCTGGCCCACGACGCTCATGGCGGTGAACGCGATCGGCTTCCTCTGCGAGGCGGCGGACCACCACCCCGACCTGACCGTCAGCTGGGGGAAGCTCTCCGTCCGCCTCAACACCCACACGGCCGGCGGCGTGACCGACAAGGACCTCGAGCTCGCGCGGGAAATCGACCGGGTCGTGCTCTGGCGCCCAGGGACGGGCTCGGCGCTCCGGGGTACCACGCGCAAGTTCATCCGGGAGGGGTGAGATCTCCCTGCCGGTGCTGATCGAGGAACTGCAGGACGCGCCCTCCCCGGCCAACGCCTGCGCGCGATTGCTCGACATGCCCTTCCCGCTTCTCCTCGAAAGCGCGGCCCGCGGTGGCTCGATGGGCCGCTATTCCTACCTGACCGCCGATCCCGCACAGATCTGGTCCACGCACCCGGGCGACGACTCGGACGCGCTCGAGCAGGCAGCCGCATATCTCGGGGCCCATCGCGCCGACACGGTGCCGGGCCTCCCCCCCTTCCAGGGGGGCGTGGCCGGCTTCCTCGGTTACGAATTCGGCCGGCGGCTCGAACGGCTCCCGGCGCCGAGAACCGATGACCAGAGCCTGCCCGATGCCTGGCTCGGCGCGTACGACTGGGTGGTCGCGTGGGATCATCTCGAGGGACGAGCCTGGGTCTTGGCGGGGCAGCGGGGCAGCGGGGCAGCGGGGCGGTCGGCCGAGGAGAGGATACGGGATATCGCCGGGCGCCTGCGTGGATCGGCGCCCGCAATTGCGGCTCCGACGGTCGTGGGCATCTCCCCTCCGGAATTCCACTCGGGGTTCACGCGCGACGAGTACCTGCGCGCGGTCGAGCGGGTGCGGCAATACATCCTGGCGGGCGACATCTTCCAGGCAAACCTGTCGCAGCGGTTCGAGGCGCCGTGGCCGGGCGACCCGTTCGATTTCTATCGGCGGCTCACCGCCGTGAACCCGGCGCCCTTTGCCGCCTACTTCCAGGGAACCGGCTTCGCGGTCGCGAGCGCATCCCCGGAGCGCTTCCTGCGCGTGGACCCCGACGGCCGAGTCGAGACGCGGCCCATCAAGGGCACGCGGCGCCGCGGCGAGACTCCGGCGGAGGATCGCCGGCTTGCCGACGAGCTGCTGGCGAGCGAGAAGGACCGCGCCGAAAACGTGATGATCGTGGACCTGCTCCGGAACGATCTCTCGAAAGTGTGCCAGCCGGGATCGGTGGAAGTCCCCGCGCTCTGCGCGCTGGAAAGCCACCCGACGGTCCACCATCTCGAGTCCATCGTGACCGGGCGGCTCGAGGAAGGCCGCACAGCCGCCGACCTGCTCCGTGCCGCGTTCCCCGGCGGCTCCATCACCGGCGCCCCGAAGGTCCGCGCCATGGAGATCCTCGCCGAGCTCGAGCCGGTGGCCCGCGGCGTTTACTGCGGTGCCATTGGGTGGATGAGCGTGACCGGCGCCATGGACACCGGCATCGCGATCCGCACCGTCACCCTCCAGGACGGCCGGGCGACCTTCCACGCCGGTGGCGGGATCGTAGCGGACTCCGTGCCGGCCCTCGAGTACCAGGAGACGCTCGACAAGGCCGCCGGCATTCGGAGTGCCTTCGAGGCCGCGCCGTGATCCTCCTCCTCGACAATTACGACTCGTTCGTCTGGAACCTGGCGCGCTATGTCCGTGAACTGGGCGGCGAGCCACTGGTCCTGCGGAACGACGCGGTCACGCCCGATGACGTCGCCGGCCTCGCCCCCAGCCACATCATCGTCTCGCCCGGCCCCTGCACCCCCAGCGAGGCGGGCATATCGCTGGACGTCATCCGCCGCTTCGGCGCCTCGATCCCGACGCTCGGCGTGTGTCTCGGGCACCAGGCCATCGGCGCCGCCTACGGGGGGCGGGTGGTTCGCGCCGCCCGTCCAATGCACGGCAAGACGTCCGACATCGCGCACGACGGGACGGGGCTCTTCAGCGGGCTGCCCTCCCCCTTCAAGGCGACGCGCTACCACTCGCTCGCGCTGGAGCACGGCTCGCTGCCGGCCGACCTGGTCGTCACGGCGAGAGCTGAAGATGGGGAGATCATGGCGGTGCGCCACCGAACGCATCCCGTGGTTGGCACGCAGTTCCACCCCGAATCAGTGCTGACCGAGGGCGGGCACGCGATCCTGGGGCGGTTCCTGGCGGGGGGCTGGTAGGCGGGGCGGCGAGTCAGTCGCCGAAGCTGATCCCGATGTCGCGGGCGGTCTGGAGCGTGTCGGAGTCGAGCGGAACGAGCTTGGTCCGGCCGATGACGTCCACCAGCGGCACGGTCGAGATGGTTGGCGGCGTGTAGGCCACCATCGTCCCGAAGCTGCCGGCGGCGATGGCCCGCACCGCCGCCGTGCCAAACCGGAGGGCGATGAGCCGGTCCGAGGTGGTGGGCCCGCCGCCGCGCTGCAGGTGGCCGAGGACCAGGCTCCGCGTCTCCTTGCCGGTCCGCTCCGCGATGGCGGCGGCCACGCGACTCCCTACGCCGCCGAGGCGGTCCACGGTACCCGCGGCGCGCCGCTCGACCAGCATCGCCTCGCCGCCCTTTGGCCGCGCCCCTTCCGCCACCACCACGATGCTGTAGTGCCGGCCGCTGGCCTCCCGCTGCCGGATCGCGTCACAGACCCGCTCGATGTCGAAGGGGATTTCCGGCAGCAGGACGATGTCGGCCGAGGAGGAGACCGCGCTGTGCAGCGCGATCCACCCGGCGTCGCGCCCCATCAACTCGACCACCATGACCCGGTCGTGGCTCTCCGCCGTGGTGTGCAGCTTGTCGATCGCCTCGGTGGCGGTGGTGACCGCGCTGTCGAAGCCGAAGGTGACCAGCGTGCCGGCCACGTCGTTGTCGATGGTCTTCGGTACGCCGACCACCGGCAGCCCCTTCGTCCAGAGATCGTAGGCGATCCGGAGGCTGCCGTCGCCGCCGATGGACACGAGCGCGTCGAAGCCGCTCGCGCGGAAGGCGGCGATGAGATCGTCGGAGCGGTCCACCTCCGCCACCGAGCCGTCCGGCTGCGGGGTGGCCCAGCGAAACGGATTGCCGCGGTTGGTGGTGCCGAGGATCGTGCCGCCGAGGTGCGTGATGCCGCGGACGGCGGCGGTGTTGAGCGTCATGATGCCATCGTTGCCCAGCAGCCCGCCGAACCCGCGCCGGATCCCGTAGCACTGCCAGCCGCGCTGGTGCGCGGCCAGCACGACGGCCCGGATGACGGCGTTGAGGCCCGGGGCGTCGCCGCCGCCCGTGGAAATGGCGATCCGCACGGCGGTCAGGCCTGCGCCTCGCGCACCAGGCGAAGCACCTCGCCCGGTTCGGCGTGGCGCTTGAGCGCCTTCTTCGAGAAGATGAGCCGCCCGTCCATGGTCACCTCAAACACTCCGCCCGAAGACTCGATGAGCTTCACCTCGGCCTCGGGATATGCGTTCTTCAGCTCGGCCGCCAGACCGGCGGCCCGGGGACGATAGTTTCAAACGACGCAGAACTGGACCGTGAACTTCATCGCATCCTCCCGGGTTCGGGGCGACGGCGCGTGCGGGGCTCCGTCAATCGTAGCGCGTGGGTGGGTGCTTTCCAAGGCGCCGCTGCTTGCCACGCCCACTCCGCGCCCGTATCTATGAAGGCAATGACGACTCTCCGCCCACGCGCCCTGGCGCTCGTCGCCCTGCTGCTCACGGTTGCCGCCCCGATTCACGCGCAGCGCCGGGAATACCGCCTGGAACTGGGCGCCGCCGCCGCCGTCACCTCGTTCGCTTCGGTGACCGACCTCGACCCCGGGTTCGGCGGCGCGCTCCGGATCGGCTTCTGGCTCCCACTGAACCTGGGCATCGAGGTGGAAGGACTGACCTCCAGCGCCAAGACGGCCGCCGGTTCCACCACCGACGTCCTCTCCGGCACCGCCTCCCTGCTCTACAACATCCGGCTCGGCGAGTCGAGCTCTCTCTTCCTCAAGACCGGGTTCGGGACGACCAAGTACGGCGACAGCTGTCCGACGGTGTCGGTGCCCGGGTCGGGCCCGTGCGGCTCCGCCTCCGAGTTCGTCTTCGGCGGAGGATTCCGGGCGGCACTGTCACCCACGATCATGATCCGCGGCGAGGCCGACTACCAGAACAACAGCGACGTCGAGTCGTTCAGCAATCTCGTCGGCAGCCTCGGCCTGGCCTTCATGGTCGGGAGCCGTCCGCTCATCGACACCGACCGAGATGGCGTGTTCGACCGGAAGGACAAGTGCCCCGCCACTCCCGTGGGCGCAATCGTGAACAAGCAGGGCTGCCCCTCGGACAGCGATGGCGACACCGTGCCGGACGGCCTCGACCGGTGCCCCAACACCCCTGCGGGTGCGACCGTGAACGACGCCGGCTGTCCCTCCGACACTGACAAGGACGCCGTGGTGGATGGCGTGGACCGGTGCGACGGTACCCCTGCCGGCGCGCAGGTGGACGCGTCGGGTTGCCCGACGGACGCCGACACCGACGGCGTGGCGGACGGTCTCGACCGCTGCCCGGCGACGCCGACAGGCGCCACGGTGGACGCGCTCGGGTGCCCAGGTGATTCCGACAACGACAAGGTGCCCGACGGCATCGACCAGTGCCCGAACTCCCCAGCCGGGGCGACGGTCAACAGCTTCGGTTGCCCGCCCTCCGCCGCGCCGCCCGCCGGTCCGCTTCCCGCCGCCGGGGCTGCAGCCGCTGGCGCCGCGGCCACCGCCGCATCGAGGCCGGGACCCTGGGTGGTGTCCGGCATGGCGTTTGCCCCTTCGGGCAGCACCATCAGCGGTGCAGCGGAGCTCGCCGTCCTCGATTCGGTGGCCTCGGTCCTCAGGGCCGACCAGCGACTCGTGGTCGAGATCGTCGGCCACGCGAACGACGCCTCCTCCCAGACAGCCGACATCCAGCTCTCTGCCGCACGCGCCGATGCCGTCAGGAATTACCTGCTCGGCAAGGGCGTCAGCCCTCAGCAACTGCAGGCCCGCGGCGCCGGTTCGACTGGTGCGGATCCGAACGATCCGCCCAGCCAGAACCGCCGGACCGACATCAGGATCATCGGCCCCTAGCTCGTCCGCCCTGACCCCCTGCACGACCACTGGCGTCCTGCAATGGCCTACCCGGCCGGAGCGTTCCTGTGCGTGGATCAGGCGTGTGCATCGTCCTCGCGATCAGTGCAGTTCTCGGCACCCCCCTGCTCGGCCAGGAGGGACGGTGGCACCGCGAGTTGCCCGAGTCCTACGGCCTCGACTTCCTCGCCCCCCTTCCCGCCCTGCCGGCCCACCTGCACTCCCCCTGGCCGAGCCCGCCGCTGGTGCGGCCCCCTGACCAGGTGCGCGCCCTCTACGTCAACGCCTGGGCGTTCGGCGGAAGCCGGTTCCGCGAACTGATCCGGCTGGCGGACGAATCCGAGGTGAACGCGCTGGTCATCGACGTCAAGGACGACACCGGCTTCCTCACCTACCCCTCCAAGGTGCCCACGGCGATCGCCATCGGCGCCACGAAGGAACTGCGCGCGCGGGACGCGGAGGCGAGGGTCCGCGAGATGCTGGCGCACGGCATCTACCCGATCGCCCGGATCGTGGTGGCCAAGGACCCGCTGCTCGCGGAGCGAAAGCCGGAGTGGGCCATCCGGAGCAGCGCCGGCGGTCTCTGGCGCGACCGCCGCGGCACCGCCTGGGTGGACGCCTTCAACGATTCGGTGTGGGTGTATGCCGCCCAGCTCGCGGCCGAGGCGATCGAGATGGGGTTCGCGGAGGTGCAGTTCGACTACGTGCGCTTCCCGGACGAGCCCCGCGCCCGGATGGCGACGGCGGTGTACCCGGCGCGCCGCGCCGGCGAATCCACCCGCCAGGGGGTGCAGCGCAACCTGGCCCTGCTCCGGAGCCGCATGCGCCCCTACGGCGTGCCGGTGACGCTCGACGTCTTCGGGATGACGACTGTCATGACCGGCGACATGGGGATCGGGCAGGTGTGGGAAGACCTGGTGGGGGCGTCGGACGTGGTGCTGCCGATGGTGTATCCGAGCCATTACGCGCCGGGGATGTACGGCACCCAGACGCCGAACGCGGAGCCGTACCTGGTGGTGCGGCGGGCGCTGGAGGACGGGCTCAGGCGGAGCGCGCTCCTCGACCGCCCCGCCAGCATCCGGCCCTACCTGCAGGCGTTCACGCTCGGCGCGCCGCGGTACACCGGCGAGCACGTCCGCGAGCAGATCCGCGCGGCCGCCGACGTCGGGATCGAGAGCTGGGTGCTGTGGAACCCGCGCAGCGACTACCGCGAGGCGGGGCTGGTTCCGGCCAGGCTGGCCTTGGGCTCCCAGCCCGTGATGTAGCCGGCCAGCGCGCTGGCCGCCGTGGTGTACGGGCTGGCCAGGTAGAGCTGCCCCGGGCCGGACCGGCCGGGGAAGTTGCGGTTAATGGCGCTCACCGTGACGGTCTTCCGGTCGTAGCTCACCCCCGGTCCCGCGTTGATGCAAGCGCCGCACGACGGTTCGATGATCTCCGCCCCCACCGCCTCGAAGATGTCCACGTACCCCCGCTCCACCGCATAGCGCTTCACGTCCTGGCTGCCGAACTGGATGTAGAAGCGCACGTCGGGATGGATCCGCTCGCCGGCCTCGGCGGCCTCCCGGAGCACCGCCGCGTACATGTCCATGTCTTCCTTCTTGCCCGCCGTGCAGCTGCCGGCGTAGGCGATGTCGAGCTTCACCTGCTCGCCCAGTTCGCGGATGAACTGCCCGTTGCCGGGGTCGCCGGGGAGGGCGATCATCGGCTCGAGCGCGGCGGCGTCGATGTCGATGACCTCCTCGTAGTCGGCGTCGGCGTCGGAGAAGAGGCCCTCGAGCATCGCCTCCACCTCGGGGCGCGGCAGGCCGCGCTCGCGGACGAGGTAGTCCACCGTCACCGCGTCGGGCGCGATGATGCCGGTGAAGGCCCCGACCTCCGCGGCCATGTTGGTCATCGTGGCGCGCTCGTCGATCGAGAGCGCGCGCACCGCGTCGCCGGCGTACTCCACGATCTTGCCGATGGCCCGCCCGCTCTTCACGTACGGATGCCGCAGGATCTGCAGCATGAAGTCCTTGGCCGTGACGTTGACGGGCTTCCGGCCGTTGACCCGGATCAGCACCGACGGCGGCACCTTGAGGCGCACGTCCTTGGTGAGCCACGAGTTGAAGATCGCGGTCGTCCCGACGCCGAACGCCACGCAGCCCACCGCCCCGCTGTGCGGCGTGTGGCTGTCGCTGCCGATGACGACCTGCCCGGGGAGGACGTGCCGCTCCAGCATCTTGGAGTGGCAGATGGCCTCCGAGCCCTGGACAATGCTGTTCCGGGCCGTGCGCGGCAGCTCGCCGTACAGCGTGATCCCCTGCTCCTCGGCGAATTCCTCCTGCTTCTTCTTCAGCTCGAGCGCCACGTCGAGCAGCCCCTCTGCCTTGCGGGCGTCGGTCATGGCCAGCTCGAGGAAGGTCAGGTGATCGCGGAAGAAGAAGATGGAGCCGGGGTCCACGACCTTCTCGTCGGCGCCGACGAAGTCGCGCCAGAAGATGGCGGCCATCGGCGTCACGTACTCGTGGCTGAAGCGGATGTCGGTGCGGACGAACCCCTCGTCGCCCGGCTTCACGTACGGCACCCCGACGCGGTCGCCGGAGAGGTCAGTCACCCACCGGCGGGCCAGCACCTTCTCGGCCAGGGTCATCGGCCGCTTCGGCGTGGTGACCTCGGGCACCCGCACCTTTCCCTGCATGCGGGCCACGTTGTACTGGAAGAGCCCGCCATGCTCGATGATGCCGCGCGTGATGCCGCCTTCGCCGGCCGTAAAGACGGAGAGCGGGATCGGCTCGCCGCGGCGCACCCGGTCGAGGACGGACAGGTCGGTGCTCGTGAACACGCCGAGGTTCTGGCAGTTCTCCCGGTAGATCCGCTCGATGTTCTCGGCCACGACCAGCTTCACACCCGCCATCAGCTCCGCATAGGGTGACTGCTCCCGGCTCGACCCCTTGCCCCGCCGCTTGCCGCTGACCGAGGCCACGAAACCGCCGGCGCGCACGGAGCCGCGGGTGATCGGGAACTCCTCGCCGCACTTGAGGCCCAGGTAGGGGAAGTCCCCCAGCGTCTGGTCGTAGTAGTAGCAGATGTAGGCGGGGGTGATCTCGTCGGTGGAGATGTCGTCGCGGAGCGGAACGTCCGGCGTCCAGGCGAGATCCCGGTCCTGGAGCTGGCTCCGGACGAGCGCCGGGTCCACGGTGAGATAGAGGATGCGCCCCTCGAAGGTGATGGCGTCGGGGAGCGTGGTGATCGGGCGGGACTTGAGGCTCTCGAGCATGGCGCGGCGGTCTCCTGGTTGCCTCAAAATGCCCGCGTGGGAACGCGGGAGCAAGGATTGTTTGCGGCGGGGTGGTGGCGGGGTAGAATACAGGCCATGCGCCTCCTGACCATCCTCCTGCTCGCCGCCCTCGCCTCGACGCCGGCAGCCGCCCAGTCGCCGTGGATCATCGCCCCGCCAACCGGCATTGTGCAGCTGGGGACGTTCCAGGACACGACCCTTTCCGAGTCATCGGCTGCCGCCGCCAGCCGGCGGCAATCGGGCGTCATCTGGACCCTCAACGATTCCGGTAATTCCCCCTGGGTCTACGCCGTGGACACCGCAGGGCACGCGCTGGGCACGTTCCGGGTGATGGGCGCGAGCAACTTCGACTGGGAGACGCTGACCATCTCCCCCTGTCCGGCCGGCAGCTGCCTCATCATCGGCGATACCGGCGACAACCCCGAGCTCCGGCCGAGCGTCACGCTGTATCGCGTGCCCGAGCCGAAGGTCGCGGCTTCGGCCGCCGGGGTGCTGACGCCCACCGCACCTGCGGACACGCTCAATGTCCGGTACCCCGACGGTCCGCACGACGTCGAGGCGATCTACGCCGATTCGTCCGGCGACGTCTACTTCGTCTCGAAGGGCCGGTCGAAAGGGATCCTGCTCTTCCGCCTCCCCGCGAGCGCCTGGGAGGCGGGCGGGGCGGCGGTGCCGGAGTTCGTGGACTCGCTGCCGATCATCCCGAACATCAGCATCGGGCACTGGGTCAGCGACGCCGCCATTTCGCCGGACGGGCGACGTGTGGCGGTGCGCACCTACTCGGCCGTCTTCTTCTTCACCGTCGGGACGGCGGGACGGCTGACCCCGGACCACGGACGCGAGTGCTTCTTCGGGCTGCTGGAACCACAAGGCGAAGGCGTCACCTGGCTGGACAACCGGCGACTCCTCCTGACCAGCGAAGCCAGCTCGACCAGCCGCGGTACCCTCTACCTGCTCGAGTGCGGCCAGGAATAGCGGCTGCAGTCTCCAACCTCCGTGACATCCATGCGACGAACCGCCGTCCTGCTCGCCTCGGCCTTCCTGCTCCTCCCGACCCCGGCGGTGCACGCGCAGACGGGTGTGGACAAGGCGGCGAAGGCCGTCTCCGCCGACGTCATCCGCGCTCACATCGATTTCCTGGCCAGCGACGCCCTCGAGGGGCGGGGCAGCGGCACCCGGGGCGGCGACCTCGCCGCCCGGTACATCGCGGCCCAGTACATCCGGCTCGGCCTCGAGCCGGCCGGAGACGACAGCACCTACTTCTTCAAGGTGCCGCTCATTTCGTTCACGCCGAACCCCACGCTTTCCCTCGGCGGGACGGCGGCCGAGTATCCCAGGGACTTCGTGCTGAACCCGATGCGCTGGGACTCGGTGGTGACGGTGGACGCGCCGCTGGTGTTCGTCGGCTATGGCATCGTGGCCCCCGAATACGAGTGGAACGACTACGCCGGGCTCGACGTGAAGGGGAAGGTCGTGGCGGTCATGGTCAACGACCCCGGGCTCCACGACTCCACGACCTTCAAGGGGAAGGTGCTCACCTACTACGCCCGCTGGACCTACAAGTTCGAGGAGGCGGCCCGCCAGGGCGCGGCGGGGGTGCTGCTCATCCACACGGAGGAGAGCGCCACCTATCCCTGGGGGACGGTCGAGGGAAGCGCGACCGGCCGACAGGTCCGGCTGGAGAGCGCGCCGACGTCGCTCAAGGTGACCGGATGGGTCCAGCATGACTTGATGGCGCGCACCTTCAAGGCGGCGGGCGCCGACCTCGACCGGTCAATGGCCGAGGCGGGCAAGCGCGGGTTCGTCGGCTCCGAGCTGCCGATCCGGGTGGCGGCCAGTGTGCGAAGCACGATGACCCGCACCGAGATCTTCAACGTCCTCGGCCGCCTGCCGGGGAACGGGGGCCCGCTTGCCAAGGAGGCCGTGGTGCTCGGGGCGCACTATGACCACCTCGGCATCGCGAAGCCGGTGGACGGCGACTCGATCTACAACGGGGCTCGAGACAACGCCGCGGGGGTCGGGGAGATGCTGGCCATCGCAGAGGCGCTGAACCGCGCCGAACTGAGCGGGAAGCGCTCGATTGTCTTCGCGGCGTTCGGGGGGGAGGAGGCCGGCCTCCTCGGGTCGCAGGCGATGATCGACCGGCCCTTCATGCCGCTCCAGAACGTGGCCGCGATGCTCAACTTCGACGGCGCCAATCTCTTCGGGCGGACTCGTGACATCGCCGCCAACGGCTCCGACCAGTCGTCGCTCCTCGGCGCGCTCCAGGCGGCGGCCCGGCTCGAAGGACTCCAGGTGACCGACGACTCTGCGGGGATGTACCGCGGCACCTTCTTCCGGTCCGACAATTTTCCCTTCGCACGGGCCGGCATCCCGTCGCTCTCGTTCGAGCCGGGGAGCATCTACGTGGGGAAGCCAAAGGACTACGCGAAAAAGGCGCAGGCGGAGTGGACCAGCAAGCGGTACCACCGCCCACAGGATGAGCTCGGACCCTGGTTCTCGCTGGAGGGCACCCTTCCGGAAACGCGCGTCGGACTCCGAACCGCCATCTATGCCGCCGATGCTTCGGGCCAGCCGACTTGGGATGTGGACTCCGAATTCCGCGCGGCTGGGGAGGAGCGACTGAAGCAGGGCGGATCGAAATAGTATTGCGACATTAACCAGTCACTGTCATGACAATTGTATGTTGTGAAGTATCGCAACGGGACGAGTCACAGATGGAGTTGACGCGCACTAAAGCGTTGCCATCACAAAGATTAGCTTGACTTGCAAGATGTGTACTCACCTCTGACATTCCACGCTCCACTAGACCAGAAGTGCTCCGCAGTGTAGTTTCGCGGGCGTTCCGCACCGGAATTCCGCCGACCAGGAGTCACTTCTGGAACTCCCATCGCAGCATCGCGTCCCACTTTCCTGGCTGTCGCAGCACGGAGGGGAGATCATCGCCCTCCGCTGCCTGACCGAACTCGCTCCCGCCGGCACGGTGGACCCTGCGGCGATCGACGCCGCACGCCAGGCGGTCGTCGCGGCCAAGCCGGTGGCGGCGGTGGTCAAGAAGCAGAAGGACACCGGTGTCTGGGCCGCCAACCTGCTCGGCTTGGCCGCATCGAAGGCCACGGGGGTCAAGGACGTCGGCACGATTCCGCAGTATCGCCGCCTCCTGCAGATGGGCTTTCCGCTCACCGGCCGGCCCTTCAAGCTGGCCGATCGGCTCCTCTTCCGGCTCCTTTCGCGCGACGACGATCCGGCGCTTCTCTTCGAGTTCCGCAAGATGGCCGCCGGCGACACGCACGCGGAGTCCTGGGCCCGGTGGGTCATCCGCGAGGCCTCATGTGCGACACTCGCCGAGGCCGGTCATATCGAGGATCCTCGGCTCCGGGGCTCGGCGCACAAGGTGGCGAGCGCCGTCTCGCAGTTCCTCCGCAGCCCCCTGTCCGAAAAGCCGTTCGTGAAGGTGGCCGGGAAGACGATCCTGCACCCCGAGGCATACCCTCCGAGCTGGTATTCGGTGGCGATGGTGGCCTCGATGCCCTCCCTCCAGCGGGAACGGGCGGGCTTCACGGAGAGGCTGGGGCACTACCTTGCCCAGCCGGCACCGAAGAAGGCCTACGCGCTCCACGTGGGCAAGAAGACCGTCAAGCCGCAGCACCTCCTCCTCGGCGACCCCATCGAAGCGGACGGCAAGGGCAACGCCAAGGATGTGCCGCTCGCGCTGCACTACATCGAACTCCTCGCGAAGATCGGGGCGCTGCACACCGCGCCGGTGGCCACGAAGGTCCTGTGCCGGCTGCTGAAAGACAGCGACGAGAATGGCGTGTGGCATCCCAAGGGGCTGCGCAGCCTCCCAAAGGCGATCAACAAGATCACCTACCACTCGTTCCCCCTGGCCACCGAATCGAAGAGCCACGAGTCGCGCCAGGTCGACGTGACCTTCCGGCTCGCACTGATCGCGAAGCACCTGGGGTGGAAGTTGGAAATGGTTTAAGCGGGGAAGCGGGGAAGCGGGGAAGCGAATCTCGGATGGATGGGGTAGAGGCGCAAGGCGTTGCGCCTCTACCCCTTGTCGTCAGCGTAGTTTCTTTCCATACTACTCTCCATGCGCACTCTCAATCTCATGCCATTCGGGTTCACCCCGACGGAGAGTCTCGTCTACCAGGTCCTGCTGACCACGGGCCCGGGCACAGGATACGGGATCGCACGGGCGGCGAGCCTGGCCCGTGCCAACGCCTACAGCGCGCTTGAAGGGCTGGTGACGAAGGGCGCGGCGAGGGTCGAGGGCACCCGCCCGAAGCGGTACCGACCCGAGGCGCCGACGGCGCTGGTGGCGCGGATCGCCAGCCAGCACGGACAGGCGCTGGATGCCCTCCGCGATCACCTGGCCGAGATCTCGGTGCCGGAGTCCCCGACCCTTGTGGAGATCGAATCGGCGCGGGGGTCGCTGCAGCTCATCGCCCACGACATCGGTCGTGCGACCAGCTCCGTCCGCCTGCTTGCGCCGGCCGACGCCTACCCGGTCCTGACGCCGGCGCTCCGGAAGGCCGCCGGCTCGGGCGTCACCCTCGATCTCTGCGCCCTTGAACAGGTCGAGTTGCCGTTCGCCACGGTCCGAGCGGCGCATGCCGGACACCAGTGGCCGGGTCAGCCGCTCGTGGCGGTGGTGGACGACCGAAGCGCGGTGATGGCGGCGCGGGTGGGCGCCGATGTCAGGGGGCACTGGAGCACGGCGCCCGCCTTCGTGGCCGCCGCGGCGCTCGCCTTCGAGCGGTTTGGGACCGCGCCATGAGCGATCCGGTGGCGGAGGCGCTCCGGGAGCTCCGCCGCGAGTACCATGCGGAGGCGCCGGCCCGGGTGGCGGAGCTGGAGCGCGGACTGGCCGCACTGGCGGCGGGGGAGGATGGAGCGGAAACCAGCCTGACGATGCTCTTTCACCGGCTGGCCGGTTCGGGCGGCGCCTACGGCTTCCCGCAGGTGAGCGCCACCGCCCGGGAGCTTGAACGGTTACTGCGAAGCGAACCCCACTGGACACCGGCCCGCCTGGCCGAGGTCCAGGCGGGCATTCAGGAAATCGCCGACGCCTTCAACAACGGCGGCCCCGCCTAGCGGTTCAGTGCGCGAACCGCTCGACGAGCGGTGCAACGTCCCTCGGATTCTCGTCCCCGAAGAGCAGGCGGCCTTCCCGCAACGACGCACCGCGCAGCGTCAGCGCGAGCACCTCGCCCAGGCTGTCCACCGGAAACACCTCGATCAGCTTCCGCACCTCTTCGGGCAGGTCCTCGAGGTCCGGCTCGTTCTTGCGCGGCAGGACGATCTTCGTGATCCCCGCGCGCACGGCCCCGAGCACCTTCTCCTTGACCCCGCCGATCGGCAGCACGTGGCCGCGAAGGGTGATCTCTCCGGTCATCGCGATGTCGTTCCGCACTGGCCGGCCCGAGAGCGCCGAGACGAGCGCGGTGGCCATCGTGACGCCCGCGGACGGCCCGTCTTTCGGGATGGCGCCGGCCGGGACGTGGATGTGGAGGTCCCGGTCGAACATGTCGTCCTTGATGTGCAACCCCGCAGCGTGCGAGCGCGCGTAGGTCCAGGCCGCGCGGGCGGACTCCTTCATGACGTCGCCCAGCTGGCCCGTGAGCGTGAGCTCTCCCTTCCCGCGCATCGTCGACGCCTCGACGAACATGATGTCGCCGCCGGTGGCCGAGTAGTACATCCCGGTGGCGACGCCGACCTGGTCCTCGCGGGCGGCGCGCTCGGGGAAGACCCTCGGCCGCCCGAGCAGGTCGTCCACCCCCTGCTGATCCACGCTCACCCGCTCCACCTCGTCCGCGGCGATCCGGCGGGCGACCTTGCGGGAGAGCTTGCCCAGCTCGCGCTCCAGCTGGCGCACCCCCGCCTCCCGCGTGTAGCTCGAGATGATCTCCTGCACCGCGCTGTCGGCGATGTCGATCTGCGCGCCCGAGAGGCCGTTCTCCTCCAGCTGGCGCGGGATGAGGAAATTCCGCGCGATGACGAGCTTTTCCCGCTCGGTGTACCCGCTGAATTCCACCGTCTCCATCCGGTCGAGCAGCGGCGCCGGGATGTTCTGCGGGAAGTTGGCCGTGGCGATAAAGAGCACCTCGCTCAGGTCGAACGGCACGCCGAGGTAGTGATCCACGAACGAGTCGTTCTGCGCCGGGTCGAGCACCTCGAGGAGCGCCGCCGCCGGGTCCCCCTGGAACGAGACGCTCAGTTTGTCCACTTCATCGAGCAGGAAGACGGGGTTCCGGGTGCCGGCCTGCCGCATGCCGTTGAGGATTCGGCCGGTCATGGCGCCGACGTAGGTGCGACGGTGGCCGCGGATGTCAGCCTCGTCCCGGGCGCCGCCGAGGGAGATGCGGACGTACTTCCGCCCCATGGCACGCGCGATGGACTTGGCCACCGAGGTCTTGCCGACGCCCGGAGGCCCGACGAAGAGGAGGATGGGGCCTTTCGCCCCTTCGGGGCGAGGCAGGGCGGCGGGGCCGCTGGGCAGCGGGGCCGGGGACTCCTTGCTCGCCTGCCCCGCTGTCCCGCTGCCCCCCTGCCCTGCCCGCAGCTGGCGCACCGCCAGAAACTCCAGCACCCTGTCCTTCACGTCGCCGAGGGCGTAGTGGTCCTCGTCGAGGATCCGCTGCGCCTCGGCCAGGTCGAGGTGTTCATCGCTCCGGGCGCTCCACGGCAGCTCGAGGATGGTTTCGAGGTAGGTGCGGATGACCTGCGCCTCCATGGATTCGCGCGCGATGCGGCCGAGGCGGCCGAGTTCGCGGTCCACCTCGCGGCGGGCGTCGGTGGGCAGCTGGAGCGCGGCCAGCTTGGTGCGCAACTCCTCCATGTCGTCGGACTCGTCGTCCTCGCCGAGTTCGCGCCGGATGGTCTTGAGCTGCTCGCGGAGGAACATCTCGCGCTGGCGCTCGCCGAGTTCCTCCTGGACCTGCGACTTGATGTCTTCCTGGGCGTCCACCAGCCCGATCTGGCGCTGGATGTGGACGAGGAGGCGGCGGAGCCGGTCCTCGACTGAGAGCGTCTCGAGCAGGGTCTGCCGCTGGACCGGCGTGATGTCCACGTACCCGGCGACGAGATCGGAAAAGCGTCCCGCGTCGTGCACGCCAGCGAGCACCTGCTGGATGACCTCTTCCGGCAACCCGGACTTCTGGCCCAGCTCGGCCGCGCGGCTCCGCGCCTCGCGGTGCAGCGCCAGGAAGGCCGGATCCTCGGGGTTGAGCGGCGCGAGTTCCTCGGCGTCCCGCACGACCGCCTGCAGGAAGCCGTCCTTCTCCACCACGTGCATGGCGATGCCACGCCGCTCGCCGTGCAGGAGAAGCTGCATACCTGCGAGGCCGCGCTGCAGCTGCCCGATCCGGGCGATGGTGCCGATGGTGTACAGGTTTTCGGGGTTGACCTGTTCGACGTTTTCGCGCTGCGACACGGCGAAGACGAGCTTGTCGGGTGTGGCCAGTGCCGCCTCGATGGCGCGCAGGGTGCCGGGCCGGCCCGCCCCGATCGGCGCGGTCACGCCCGGGAAGAGCACCACGTCGCGGAGCGGAAGAACGGGAATAGTCATGCGTTCGGACATCGGATTTCCTCACATCCCTCGACGGGCGAGGGCGAAAATGGCAGGTGAGATGCGCTGTTGAGGGTGAGAATGCACCCCCTATGCCATCCGGAGGTGCCGGAATCTCTTTGGGAGGAACCTCCGTATGGGTCCCCCGGGTGCAATACGGAACAGACCCCGGGGGGCAGGACGATTTCCCTGCCAAAGCGACAGCCCGAAACGCGTTGCGACAGGCGGCAAGCTGAGCCGACCCACGATGTTGCCCAATCGGAAGAAGGGCGACAGATTGGTGTGTTCCCGGCCAACCCGCGTCCGGAACCTCACCACCCAGGACTTGAGCCTCGATGAACGCACCTCAGGACACATCCCTCGCCTCCCGGCTCGGCCACGCCCTGGGAGACGCCTACACGATCGAGGGTGAGATCGGACGGGGTGGGATGGGGGTCGTTTACCGGGCTCGCGACGAGCGCCTGCAGCGCCGTGTCGCCATCAAGGTGCTCCCACCCGAACTGGCCTTCCAGGACGAGATCCGGCAGCGCTTCATGCGCGAAGCGCAGACGGCCGCCCGGCTCTCCCACCCGAACATCGTGCCGATTCACGGCGTTGACGAGGGGGGCGGGCTCGTCTATTTCGTCATGGGGCTGGTCGACGGAGAATCGCTCGGCGCGCGTATCAAGCGCCGGGGCCAGCTGCCCGCTGAGGAAGTGCGCCGCATCATGAAGGAAACGGCCGACGCGCTGAGCGCCGCCCACGCCTTCTCCGTCGTGCATCGCGACATCAAGCCGGACAACATCCTCCTCGAGGGCACCCGCGGCCGCGTCATGGTCACCGACTTCGGCATCGCGAAGGCGCTGTCCGCGGCGGGCTCGGGCGCCACCCTCACCGGCGCCGGCGTGGCCATCGGCACCCCCGCCTATATGAGCCCGGAGCAGGCCGCGGGCGAGCGGGAAATCGACGGCCGATCCGACGTGTACAGCCTCGGTATCGTGGCCTACCAGATGGTGACGGGTGAGCTGCCGTTCCAGGCACCGACGGTGGCCGGGATCCTGATGAAGCAGATCACCGAGCCGGCACCGATGGTCACGCTCAAGCGGCCCGACGTGCCGGAAGACCTGGCACTGGCCATCAGCCGCTGCCTCGAGAAGGACCCCGAGAACCGGTGGCCCACCGCCGACGCGCTCCGACGCGCGCTCGAGACGCGGACCGTGACCGGCTATCGCCCCACCGGGACCAGCTGGCGGGCTGGGCGCACGGCGGGCCGCCCCACCACTCCACGCTCAGCCACATCGGAGCGGCCGCTTCGGCCGCTGGCCGGGTCGGTGCCCGCGCGGCGCAACGACCGGGCGCTCGCAAGCCGAGACCGGCCACCACTCCGCTCCTCCCGGGACCTGGACAAGGACGACAAGATCCGCCCGCCGGTGGATACCGGTGAACCGGAAATCGTCCAGAAGACGCGCGCCATCTTCGCGCGCTGGGCCGCGGTGTCCGGCGGCGTCATGCTCATCAACATCGCCACCGGCATCGGCGAGCCGTGGTTCCTCTTCGTGGCGGGCGGCATGGGCATCCCGCTGCTCCGGAGCTACGCCACGCTCTGGCAGTCGGGGTACAGCTGGCGCGACGTGCTGAGCCGGCCGGCGGCGCACGACTCCGCGGAAACCAAGCTCACCGCGAGCGGCGGCAAGCTCCCCCGCCTCCTCCCGGCCCCGACGGCCGCCGACTACGGGCAGGGGCTGCCACAGATCCAGCAGCTCTACCGCGACCGCCTCGCGATCCTGGGGTTGATGGAGCGGCTGCCGGCCTCGGAAAAGAAGCTGCTCCCGGAGGTGATCCAGACGGCGGACGCCCTCTTTGCCCGGGCCACCGACCTCGGCAAGACGCTGCACGCCATGGACGCCAATCTCGAGACCGGCGGCTTCAGCCGGATCGAGGACCGGATCGCGGCCATCATGCGGGAACCGGACGACGAGGAGCGGGCCCGACGGATCGGACTGCTGGAGCGCCAGAAGAACCAGATGACGGAGCTGCGGAGCCGGAGGGACCAGGTAGCGGCCAATCTCGAGTCCTGCATCCTGGCCATGCAGAACGTGCGCTTCGACCTGCTCCGGCTGAAGTCGGCCGGCGTGGGAGCCGTGCTGGGCGACTTGACGAACGCCACCCAGCAGGCCCGGGCGCTCAGCCGCGACGTGGACGGCGCCATCGCCGCGGCGAGCGAAATCAAGGAGGCGATGGAGCCCTAGAAGGCGTACACCGCCCCCACCCGGATGCTCGAGTAGTTGTACAAAATCTCCCCGACCAGATCCTCGGCCGCCGTGCCATCGGACCTGGGGCCGACGTCGAGTGACACGTCGGTGTAGAACCACGCCAGATTCAGCCCCCACCTGTTGGACAGGTAGTACTGCCCCGAGACGTTCCCCTCGAACACCGTCAAGTCATACCGGTCCACCCGCGCGCCGATGCCGCGGGCGTCGGCACCCACGTACCAGCGGTTGCCGACCCGCCAGTAGCCGAAGGCGCCGAGCGAGGCGGTCGGTCCCGTGAACTTCTTCGTGGTGCTAAGTGTGTCGGCGACGCAGTTCGCCCCGCTGCAGGCGCCACCTGTGGCGTCCAACGTAATGTCGAAGAAGATGGCGCCGAGACCGAGCGCCAGGCCGACGTTGGACTTCTCCCGGGCCAGGATCGAGTACTTGAACTGGAAGGTGGCGTTGTCGGAACTGAACCTGGACTTGATGTCGAGGTCGCCGGAGACCGTGTCCTCGCCGATGACGATGGTCTCGTTGGCGGACCGGTCGCCGGACTGGCTGAGGAACTGAAACCCAAGGTCGAATTCGGTATGCCGGCCCGGCTTCCAGCGGACGCCGATGGCGGGCTGGACTGTGGCGGACGACACACCGAGGATCTCCCGGAAGTCGAGGGTCGTGCCGTTGTCGCCGTTGGCGGCGTCGACGCGGGCATTCGAGTAATTCAGCACCGTGGTGAAGGCCACCCCCACCTGAAAGGTGTCGTAGAGGTGGTTGCGATCGGTGGTGCCGTTCTGGGCGGACAACTCGCGGGGAGCGGCAACGATCACCGCCCCCAAGAGCGCCGAAATCGACAACCGACAGTATGCCGGCCGCAAGCGTCCTCCCTCGCCGCTAGAACGCGGCGATGACGCCGATCCGGAGGCTGGTGTAGTTGAACGAAACCTTGCCGCCCAAGTCCAGGTCGCTGTCCGACGAGGAATCACTCTTGGCGGCCACGTCCACCGTCACGTCATTGTAGTACCAGCCCGCCCCTGCTCCCCACCGGTCCGAGAAGTAGTACCGCGCGAACACATCGGCCTGGAAGATCGAGACATCGTACCGGTCCACCTTGCCTCCGATGCCCCGGGCATCACCCCCCAGGTACCAACGATCGCCGAGTCGCCATTGACCGAAGACGCCGAGCGCACCCGTTGGAACGGTGAGCTTTCGGTCGATGCTGACCGATCCGCTGCCACAGTCCGGTCCGGCGCAGCCATCGGCCGTCGCGTCGAACTGAAGGTCGAAAAAGATCGCCCCCAGCCCGAGTTCAACCCCGGCGATGTACTTCTCCTTGGCCAGGATCGCATACTTGAACGCCAGGTTGGCGTTGTCCGAACTGATCTTCGTGTCGGCGTCGATCTCCCCGAACACCGTGTTGTCACCGATGACCAGAGAGTCGGTCCAGGTGCGCGATCCGCTCTGGTTGATGAACTGGTAGCCGACACTGAGTTCCGTGTGGCGCCCCGGCTTCCACGCAAGCCCGAGTGCCGGCTGCACCGAGCTGCCCGAAATGCCAAGCACGTCCTTGAAGTTGAGCGTCGTACCTTCTCCGCCGCTGCCATCCACCCGGGCCTCGGAGTTGTTCAAGACGGTCGAGAAGTCGAGCGTCGCCTGGAACTTGTCGTAGAGGTGGTTCACCGTCGAGTCCTGGGCAGCCAGCGACCCCGGCACGCCGAGCGCGAGCACGGCCACAGCGGTCCAGCGGGAGAGGCGAGCCAACGAGCGGGTCATATGCACTCCAAGTATTAGAAGGCGGCGATCGACGCGATCGCCTCGCGAAGCGATTCCACCTGTGGAAGTATCACATCCTCGAGCTCGGGCGCGTAGGCCACGAAGGTGTCGGTGGCCGCCACCCGGCGCACAGGCGCGTCGAGCCACGCGAACGCCTCGTCGGCGATCCGGGCGGCGATTTCCGACCCGTATCCCCACGAAAGGGAGTCCTCGTAGGCCACGATGACGCGGCTCGTCTTCCGGACCGACGCGTAGATGGTGTCCCAGTCCACCGGGCTCAGCGTGCGGAGGTCAATGATCTCCGCGCTGACGCCCGTGGCCTCCTCGAGCTCCTTGGCTGCCACCACCGCCCGCTGCACCACCGCACCATACGTGACCACCGTGACGTCCTTCCCCTCCCGGACCACCTTGGCCTTGCCGAAGGGGATCATGAAATTGGGGCCAGGGTTGGGCGCCTTGTTGTAGGTCTGGCGGTACAGGTGCTTGTGCTCGAGGAAGATGACGGGGTCGTCGCTCCGGATGGCGGTGCGGAGGAGGCCGTTCGCGTCGAGCGCGGTGGAGGGGCAGACGACCCGGAGGCCGGGCACCCCGGTGAAGATGGCCGCGCCGGTCTGCGAGTGGTACACCGAGCCGCCCTTCAGGTACCCGCCGTAGGTGACGCGCACCACGACCGGCGAGCTGAAGGTGTTGTTCGAGCGCCACCGCATGAGCGCCAGCTCGTCGCGGAGCTGCATGTAGGCGGTCCAGATGTAGTCGAAGAACTGGATCTCGACCACCGGCTTCATCCCGCGCGTAGCCATGCCGATGGCCCGGCCGATGATGTTGGCCTCGGCCAGCGGCGAGTTGTAGACCCGGTCGCTGCCGAACAGCTTCTGCAGCCCCCACGTCACCTTGAACACCCCGCCCTTCCCCTTCACGTCACCGATGTGCGCCTCGCGGCTGACGTCAGCCACGTCCTGGCCGAAGACGACGATCCGCGGGTCCCGCGCCATCTCGTCCTTGAGGCAGCCGTTGATCAGGTCCACCATCGTGGTCGGCTCGCCGGTGAACTGCGGATCGTCCTCGGTGTCGAACTGCTCCGACGTCGGGTCGACGTCGGGGGAGTAGACGAAGTCGTAGATGGTGTCCGCGCCCGGCTGCGGCGACGCGAGCGCAGTGTCGGTGGCGACATCGACCTCCTCCGCCACCGCGGTCCGGATGCGCTCGATTTCCGCCTCCGAGGCGATTCCCTGCGAGACGAGCCAGCGCGGGAAGGTCGTGACCGGGTCCCGCTCGGCGTCCGCCTCCCGCTCCGCCGCGGTCCGGTAGTTGACCTCGTCGTCGGACAGGGAGTGGCTGTACGGCCGGATGACCTTGGCGTGCACCAGCGCGGGGCCCTTCCGCTGGCGGCAGTAGTCCACGGCACGCGTCAGCACGTCGTAGGACGCGAGGACGTCGCAGCCGTTCACTTCCTGGATGTAGAGATCGGGGAAGCCGGAGAGCAGCTTCGAGATCGAGCCGCCGGCGGTGTTGACCTCGACCGGGGTCGAGATGGCATACCCGTTGTCCTCGACGAGATAGACCACCGGCAGCTTGAGGTTGCAGGCGGTGTTCATCGACTCCCAGAACTCGCCTTGGCTGGTGGTGCCGTCGCCCGTCGAGCAGAAGACGACCTCGTCGCCGTGGTACGGCGTCTCAGGGGTGGCGATCCCGGGGGTCCTGCTGGAACGCAACCACGCCTCCGCGCAGCCGACCGCCTGGAGGAACTGGGTCCCGGTGGGGCTCGAGGCCGAGACGATGTTGAGGTCCTTGTGTCCCCAGTGCGACGGCATCTGCCGTCCGCCGGAATTCGGGTCGTCGGCGGCGGCGACGGCGGAGAGGAGCTGCTCGGTGGCCGTCATGCCGAGGCCGAGACAGAGGGCCCGGTCACGGTAGTAGGTGTAGAACCAGTCGTAGGCGGGGCGGAAGACCTTGGACGCCGCCACCAGCACGGCCTCGTGCCCGGCGCCGGAAATCTGGAAGAAGATCTTGTTCTGGCGCTTGAGCTGGATTTCGCGGTCGTCGATCCGGCGGGAGAGCAGGATCAGGCGGCACATCTCGAGCAGTTCCGCCTTGTCGAGGCGGGAGGAAGGCGCGCTCTTGGTGGGCGCCGACGTGCGAGTGGCCATCAGGGTGTCACCCTTGGTGGAGACGGAGAAAACCGTCGAAAACCGTCGAAAACCGGCACCCACAAAATACCCCTGCGGGCGCCCGGGAGAAAGCGGCCCGGCATCACCCGCCCCACCCCTCCGGCTTGACGTCCGCGAGGACGCCGTCCAGGTCGTTGAACTTCACGCTCTTCGGCTTGGAGGGCAGCGGGCCGAGCTCGAACTCGGTCAGCGGGCCGGTGACCTTCTTCCGGACGCGCACCCACTGGTCCTTGCCCATCTCGAGGCCGATCGGCACGTACGCCTGGAACTCTGCCGGGACGTCCTGCTGACGGACGCGAAACCGGACGAGGTACTGCCCGTCCGGCGCCCCCACGACCTGGTACGCCACCCGGTAGGTCGGGATGGCCGACTGGTAGACCCACTGCGAGAAGAACCACCCCATGTCCTGCCCGGTGTGCTGCTCCACCGCCCGCTGGAAGTCGGCGGTCGAGGCCCGCTTGCCGCGGTAGTCCTGATAGAAATCCTTCATCAGGCCGGTGAAGCGATCCTCCTGCATCGACTTGAGGTCGATCATCATCGCGCGCAACATGTGGAGCACCCAGGCGCCCTTTTCGTACACGATCAGGTTGTAGTCCCCCGGGTTGTCGGCATCCGCCGTGCGGTAGCCGAGACCGATCGGGGCGGCGTCCTCCCCGCGGACCAGGAGGTCCGCCTTGTACTCGTCGAGGATCTCGAAGTACTGCTTGACGTCCCCGCGGACGGTCTGGAGATACCAGAGCGCCGCGAAGGTCGAGAACCCCTCGCTGAGCCACTGGTCGCGGTAGGTGGCGAAGTCCACGCCGATGCCCCACCACTGGTGGGCCACCTCGTGGGCGCGGAAGACCTCATTGTGCCCCCGGGTCCCCGTCATGCCGAAGGTGCCCATCGACAAGTGGATCAGGCCTGGAAACGCCTCGCCATGGCCCGCGGGAATTTCCGTCGCATAGAACTGGTCCGCCGGCGGCGGACCGAACAGCGTCGTGTACAGCTTCATGCTCCGCGCGATGTCCTGGCTCACTTCATCGGCGGAGTAGGCTTTCGAGCCGACGGAGCGGTGCCCGCTCTCCGAGACAAGCACCGTGACCGGTGGCGCGCCGGGCTCGATCGGCTGGTACGGCGCGAACATGCCGACGTTGAACGAGGCGTTCCGGATCGGGCGGGCGGTGACCCAGCGGCTCGTGGTGACCCGGCCCGTGGTACTGGAGTCCGCCAAGGTGCCGACGCTGGCGAAGAGGTAGTTGGACGGATAGTGGTAGATCATCTCGAAGGTGGCGAGGCTCCGACCGGTCAGCGACCGCGGGTACCACGCGGTGGAGCCCTTGATGTAGAAGAAGTCCCCGTACCGGTCGATCAGGTCGCCGTGGTAGAAGACGGTGAGCTGCACCACCTCTCCCGCCGGAAGCACCGCCGGGAGCCGGACCCACAGGTACGGGCCGTCCTTCGTCTTGTCCACCACCGCGCGACTCCCGTCGGCCCAGAGCGCCGAGTCGACGGTGAATTTCCCGAAGAGGGAGAACACGACCCAGGGACCGATGGCGCCTTCCCCGGAGATCCACATCTTCGCGGTGGCGGCAAACCCGATGTCGCCCGACCCGGTACTCGGCAGGGACACGTCGAGCGCGTAGTGCCGGACGAGCGCGTCGCCTCGCCGGTCGGGAACCGATCCCGAACCGGCGGCCCTCTCCTTCACGGTGGCGGTCGTGTAGCCGGAGGTCAGGCCGGTACTCTCCCGTTCCCGCAATTCGACCCCCTCGCCTGCCCGGGGAGTGACGAGAAACATCACCGGGTTGCCGCGGTCGGGAATGAGGTGCGCGTAGAACATGCCCCCCGGCGCCGCATTGAGCAGGTCGAGCATCACGTCGGGTTCGATGCTGTGGTCCTTGTCGTCGCCGAGGTAGTCGAGGGCCTGCGAGAGCCGGCTCTCGGGAATCGGCGGAACCACGCCCGGCTCGAAGCGCAGCTGGCGCTCGAGTTCGGCGAGCGTCGAATCCGAGAAGAAGAAGACCGCCTCGGTGAACGGCGTGGTGAGCGTGGAGGCATCGTGGCGCCGAGTGAGTTGCTGCCGCTCCATCTCCGAGGTCGGCGCGAAGGTGAACGTGCCGCTGCCGCGAAAGACGGCGCCCATGCTCCGGCCCGCCATGGGTTTCAGCAACACGATCGTCCCGGTCGAGAACTCGAACCGCCCGGCTTCACGCTGGAGGACGAGACCGTTCACGGGGGCGCCCCGCCCCGTGGCAGGGAGCAATTGCTTCAGCTCGGCGTAGCCCGCATCCCAGGAGGTGGCGGCCGACGAGGCAGACTGGGCGTGTAGCGCATTCGGGCCGTGCATCGCGGCCAGCAGGACGAGCCACACCGCGAACCGGTGGGTCATCGTGACACCTCGCGATCAGGGGAACACAGGACCGACCTGGCCCTCACGGGGCCCGGTACACCACCCGGCCGCCGGCCACCGTGGCCAATACCTGAGTCTGTGGGATGTCCACAGGGTCAATGGCCGTGATGTCCCGGTCGAGCAAGACGAGGTCGGCACGCGCGCCAGGCTTGAGGACGCCGCGGCGCCCCTCGGCGAAGACGCCGTAGGCGTTCTCCGAGGTGTACGCCCGCAGGGCCTCCTCCACCGTCACTTTCTGCGCGGCGAACCACCCGCCGGGGTTCTTGTCGTCGAGGGTGCGCCGGGTGACCGCTGCGTAGACCCCCAGGAGCGGATCGAGCGGGGCCACCGTCCAGTCGGAACCGAACTCGAGGTGCGCCCCCTGGTCGATCAGGTCGCGGAAGGCGTAGGTGGTCTGGAGGAGGGTGCTGTCGATCCGCTTGGCCGCCCACCGTCCGTCGTCGATGACGTGGTACGGCTGCATGGAGGGGATCACGTTCATCCGGGCGATCCGGGTGATGTCCTCCGGGCGCAAGTGCTGCGCGTGCTCGATCCGGAACCGGCGGTCACGCGGACCGTTGGTCGCGCTCACGGAGTCGAACACGTCGAGCAGCATGGCGTTGGCCCGGTCTCCGATGGCGTGAATCGCCACCTGGAGCGAGGCCGAGTCGGCAGCCTGCACCCACCGGCGCATCGAATCCAGGGGGGTCGTCTCGAGTCCGCGCGTATCCGGCGCGTCCAGGTACGGGCTGAACAGGAGCGCGGTGGTCGACCCGAGCGACCCGTCCATGTACCCCTTCACGCCGTCGATGCGGAGCCAGTCATCGCCGGGGCCGATCCTGGCCACGGTGTCCGCCACCCAGCGCCACTGCTCGATCGGGAAGAACATCTTGGTGCGGACTGTCAGCGTTCCGGCGGCACGGGCGCGCTGAAAGGCGCCAAGCGAGGCGGTCTGGGCGCTCATGAAATTGACGGCCGTCACTCCCTTGCTGGCGGCGAAGGCCACGGCGCGCGCGAGCGCCGCATCCCGCTGCGCCTCGGTCGGGGCGGGCATCGCCCCGTACACCGGGAACATCGCGTTGTCCTTCAGCAGTCCGGTCGGATTCCCGGTACGCGGGTCGCGGACAATCTCGCCGCCGGAAATGTCCTTGGTGGCCTTCGTGACGCCCGCGGCCCGGAGCGCCGCGCTGTTGGCCACCGCCATGTGACCGTCGAGCCGGTTGACGAACACCGGATTGTTGGGGGTGACCGAGTCGATCCACTCCTTTGTCGGCAGGGGGGCCCCTGGCCACCGCTCATGATCCCAGTCGCCACCGAGGATCCACTCCCCCGGCTTTCGTTCGGCGGCAAAGGCCGCGATCCGGGCCGTGAACTCCTCCGGCGTGTCGGCGGTCCGCAGGTCCACGCTGGCCAGCTGAAACCCGCCGTCCAGAAAGTGGGTGTGGCCGTCCATGAACCCTGGTACGATCATCGCGCCGGCGGCCGTGACGACCTCGGTCTGCTCGCCCATGTACCGGGCAACGTCGGCGCTGTCTCCCACCGCCAGGATCGTATCGCCACGCATGGCCACCCCGCCCGCCCAGGGCTGGTCGGGATTGCCGGTCCACACCCGGCCGAATGCGACGAGGCCCGCCTCCGGCACGCGTGTGCAACCGAGGACAGCTGCCAGGACAAGCGCGACGAGCGGGAGCGCGCGGACGCGACGGGAGGTGGCGTTGGGCATGAGCGTGTGGTCCTAGCGGAGCTTGGTGAGCCGGCGAAGGGACTCGAGCTTCTCGAGCGCTGAGGATCCCTGGGCGGGCGCGGCGGGCGCCACCGAAAAGAGATCTCGGATGTCGAGCAGGATCTCGAGCATCAACTGGTCGCGCACGTAGGCGGCGTCCAGCTCCTCGAGCCGGCGCTGGTCGCCGCCGGCCCGGGCGCGCTCGTACGTTTCGCGGTAGAGCTCTTCGAGATTGGACAGGATCCTGTCGCGTGCGCGCATGAGAAAACCGTATGAGGGGTGCGGCGTGCGGGGGTGGGAAAGAAGATGCTATACTCCGGAGCGATTGGCGAGGGGGATCGCGCCCACCTTCGCCCAACCCCAACAGGCCACCCCGATGACCCTGTCCGACGCCCAGCGCCGAGTGGATGCCTGGATCAGCCAGTTCGAGGAGGGCTACTTCGACCCGCTGACCAACATGACCCGCCTCGCGGAGGAGGTCGGGGAGCTGGCCCGGGAGGTCAACCACCGCTTCGGCCAGAAGACCAAGAAGCCCGGGGAGGCGGAGGGGGACATGGGGATGGAGATGGCCGACATCCTCTTCGTGCTGATCTGCATGGCCAACCGGGAAGGGATCGACCTCGAGGATTCGTTCGCCAGGATGATGGCGAAGGTCGAGGGTCGGGACGCCAAGCGTTGGACGCGGAAACGGGAATAGGGGCGCACAGCCGTGCGCCCCTATTCCCAGTCCCGAGGCTCCGCTTCCGTCTCCTCCAGCAGCATTCGATAGCTCTCCAGCCGGTCCGGCGCGATGACGCCGGCCGCCACCGCCTCCTGGATCCGGCAGCCCGGTTCGCTGACGTGCCGGCAGTCCTGAAACCGGCACTGCCCGATGAGCGGCCTGAACTCCGGGAAGCAGCTCGCCAGCTCGCGCGGCTCGATCCCCCACAACCCCACCTCGTTGAACCCGGGCGTGTCCACCAGGTATCCCCCCTCGAAGGGGAGCATCAGGGCGGACACCGTGGTGTTCCGCCCGCGCCGCAGCTTGGCGCTGAGTTCGCCGGTCCGGAGCGTCAGCCCCGGCTGGAGCGCGTTCAGCAGGCTCGACTTCCCCGCACCGGAGGGACCGGTCACGACGGACTCACGGCCGGCCATGGCCGCGCGGAGCTCGGCGAGCCCTGCACCCGTCCTCGCGCTGGTCCGGAACACCGGATAGCCCGCCTTGCGGCACCGCTCCTCGAGCCAGATACCCGGATCGAGATCGACCTTGTTGATCACGACGGCGGCGGGGATTTCGTTGGCCTCGGCCACCACGAGCAGGCGGTCGATGAGCTGGGGGACCGGCGCGGGATCGCAGTTGGAGGTCACCACGAAGACGGTGTCGATGTTCGCCGCGATAGGGCGGGTGCCGCGGCCCAGCGGCACACGGCGTTCGAGCAGGCTCTTCCGCGGCGCCACGTCGGTGATGGTGGCGAGGCCGCCGACCGGATCAGGGAGGAGGGTCACCCGGTCCCCCACCACGACGCGGGGCACATCGCGCTTGGTCTTCCCGCTGAGCACCGCGCGGACTTCGCCGTCGGCCGTGGCCACCCGGTACGCCGCGCCGTCCCGCTCGAGGACCGTGCCGGCGACCTCCGTCACCACTCCCCCGGCTGCCCGGCGATGGCCTGGTCCAGCGCCGCCTTCACGTCGTACAGGGAGAGCGCCTTGAGCCGCTCCTCCGCCTCCTCCGGGGTCCGCCCCCACGCGAGGAACTCGGTCTCGACGTGGCCGACCGGGGCGGCGCCGGCCGCATCCCACCGCACGAAGAGCAGCGCGGCGCCGAATCGCCCCCGCTGGTCCGGCTCGTCGTCCACGTAGAGGCCCACCGAGTAGGCGTGCCCGTCGCTCCCCCCGAAGGCGGCCGCGCGCCCGTGCTGGGCCATGTACCCGCCGAGGGTGGCCTCCATCAGGGCTTCAGGGCGAGCGTCTCGCGCACCACGTTGCCGAAGATGAAGACGATGTTGGCCGGGCGCTCCGCCAGGCGACGCATCAGGTAGGGATACCACTGGGTGCCGAACGGGACGTAGACGCGCATGTTGAATCCGTCCTTCCGGAGCCGCTCCTGCAGGTCCCGGCGCACCCCGTACAGCATCTGGAACTCGAAGCGCTCCGCGGGAATCCCCTCGCGGGTCACGAAGTCCCTGGCGTGCTCGATCATGCGGGTGTCGTGGGTGGCCAGCGCGGGGTAGTTGCCGTGCCGAAGGAGCTGTTCCATCAGCACGACGTATTGGCGGTCCACGTCTGCCTTGTCGGGGAACGCGACCTCCGGCGACTCGAGGTAGGCGCCCTTGCAGAGCCGGACCCGCGCCCCCATCCCGATGAGCCGCGCAATGTCGTCGGTCGAGCGGCGGAGGCAGGACTGGATGACCACGCCGGTGTGCTTCGAGAATTCCGCCAGGAGGTGCCGCTCGAAGAAATCGAGCGTGCGCTGGGTGTAGGCGGATCCCTCCATGTCGAGCCGGACGAAGCCGCCGAGTTCCCGCGCCTTCGTCAGGATCCGGCGCATGTTGTCGACGCAGAGCGCCTCGTCGATGTCGAAGCCCATCTGCGTCAGCTTGACCG
The DNA here is from genome assembly GCA_022710485.1 of Gemmatimonadota bacterium. GTDB lineage: Bacteria > Gemmatimonadota > Gemmatimonadetes > Gemmatimonadales > GWC2-71-9 > SPDF01. The sequence continues at coordinate 163,124 of JAKLGU010000002.1, forward strand.
AAACGTTGATCTCGGCACCGCTCGCCGCCAGGCGGTCGAGCATGCGGAGGTACTCGTCCCGGGCGCCGATGGCCTCGGCGTCGCGGGTGACGCTCTCGCCCAGGAGGTCGAGCGAGGTGGTGATCCCGAGGTGCTTCAGTTCGAGGGCGGCTGCCGTGGCGGTCTCGCTCGTCTCGCCGGCCACGAAGCGGCTGGCGAAGCGCCGGGCGAGGCTGTTGCGCCGCAGGAAGTTGAACACACCCTGTTGCTCCGACAGCCACAGTAGGAAGGTGCGCATCATCGCCAGGAGTCCCTCGACCGGAGGCCGCAATGGGTTGCAGGTGAATTGAACCAGCGCCACGAAGGTAGCTAACCTACGTCAGGACAACAAGTTCCAGAATCCATCCCACGGCTAAACGCCTTCTCAGACGGAACTTAGGGAGGCTTTTCCGGCGCGCGCCCTCCCGGCCCGGTGCTTGCGTTCTACCCCCCCGCCGGACATACCAACGACCCGCCCGATAAGAGCACACCCGGAGTGATCCGGGGCCGCAAAACTTGAGGTCTCTGGCCGTCGGCCGGAGATAGCTCGGTGCCGAAGGCAGGCAGAAAAGCGGGGCCGGACGCGTCCATCCCTCCAGGGATGCGACCCCATGGCTTTGAGCTTATCGGGCGTTGTGGAGACACCATGCGCCCAGCATCGATTCACCGCAGGTTCGTTCCCGCCCTGGCCATCTGGCTCGTCGCGGCGTCGTGCACCGGGCTCGAACCGAGCGCGCTGCCCGACGGCGCCGTCCCGATGGCGGCCCCCGCCGAATACTCCGAGTGGTACGCCCGCACCGAGGCGTGCGCCGAGCTGCGCGGCGCCCTCGAGGGCATCGAGTGGTATGTCGTGCCCGACGTCGCTACCTTCGAGACGGACATCGGCGAGAAGGTGGGCCTCTGGGAGCGGGTCGGCAACGTCTCCCGCATCACCATCGCCGGGTACTACGTGGAGAACGAGATGGTCGTCCGCCACGAGATGCTCCACGACCTGCTGGAGCGCACGGGCCACCCGACGGAGTACTTCGTGAATCGCTGCCACCTGACGTGGGAATCCTGGGACGCCGCGGAGTCGTGACCGAGACCTTCCTCGGCATCCTGGAACTGACCGACCGCGGGACCGCCTTCGTACGGCGTCGTGAATCCGGCTACTCGCCGGCCGACGGCGACCTCTTCGTCCCTCCCCACCTCGTCAAGCAATACGGCCTCCGCACCGGCGACGCGATCGACGGCGAGGGCGGCCGTGGCGGCAAGGGCCGCGGCCCGAGCCTTCAGAAGGTGACCGCGATCAACGGCCTCGAGCCGGAGGCCATCGCGCGGCGCCCAGAGTTCTCGAAGCTGCCGGCCACCCACCCGAAGGAAATGCTCACCCTCGAGGTGCCGCCCGGCACCCGGCGCACCGCCCACGAAATCACCCGTCTCATCGACCTGCTCTGCCCCTTCGGCAAGGGGCAGCGCGCGCTGATCGTGGCCCCGGCCAAGGCGGGCAAGACGACGGTGCTGCAGGCGGTGGCGGAAGGGGTGGCGCGGAACCATCCGGGGGCGCAGCTCTTCATCCTGCTGGTGGACGAGCGGCCGGAGGAAGTGACGGAAATGGAGATGGCGGGGGCGGGCGAGGTGGTGGCGTCGAGCTTCGACCAGCCGCCGGAGCGCCACGCCGAGGTGGCCGAGCTCACACTGGAGCGCGCCCGCAGGCAGGTCGAGCTCGGGCGCGACTCCGTCATCATCCTCGACTCCATCACCCGGCTCGCGCGCGCCTACAACACCCTCGAGCGCGGCACCGGCCGGACGCTTTCCGGCGGGTTGGACGCTAACGCCATGGAAAAGCCGAAGCGCTTCCTGGGCAGCGCCCGGTACGTGGATCCTTCGCGGGGCGGCGGGTCGCTGACGATCATCGCGACGGCGCTGGTCGATACCGGGTCCAAGATGGACCAGGTCATCTTCGAGGAATTCAAGGGCACCGGCAACAGCGAACTGGTGTTGAGCCGCGAGCTCGCCGAGCGGCGCATCTACCCCGCCATCGACATCCCGGCCAGCTCCACGCGGCGCGAAGAGCTGCTCTTTTCCCCGGAGGCGCTGGCGGCCTCGCACGCCCTCCGGCAGCGGGTGGCGGGCATGCCGTCCATCAACGCGATGCAGGAAGTGCTCTCGCTGTTCCGGGGCGCCAAGACCAACGCCGAACTGATTCCGACGCTGACGCGGTGAGCAATCCCGCTAGTCGTGGAAGAGGCTCCCCGCCTCCTTCCTCACCTCGTCTGATGGCGTCAGCAACTCGGTCCCGCGCCCTTCCCCTCCCCGCACCGCCCAGACCCCCTCGAGCCCCTTCGAAGTGAACCGGTAGTAGGCAACCCCGCTCACCTCCTCACCGGCCACGCCTGCCACGTACCCTCCGGCCGGCCCCGGCATCGCCGCACCGCTATAGCTGTCGTCCGAGCCGACGCGAAAGCGGAGGAAGTAGTTCTGGCCGGTCTTCTCGACCGTGAGGTTGCCGTATTCCGTCCAATAGTCCTTGTCCCCGTACTTGGCCCACTCGAACTTCTTGTTCAACTCGTGCAGCCGGTAGGGATGCTGCCCGATCCAGGTCTCGCCGGTGAGCCCGCCGACGCCGAACGTCTCGTCGTAGTGAAACCAGAGCCCGGCAAATTCGGAATCCGTGTCAAGATCCGAATACCAAGGCCGGTTCTTGATGTAGGACTTGGTGCTCTGGCCCTCCTTCGCCCGGATCTCCCTCTCGACCCCCATCTGGCCTGCGGACATGGTCCAGGGGAACCAGAACTCCAGGAAGAATTTCTTCGTGTCGGAGTACGCCACGTAGAAAACGTCGTCGAGCAGGACTCCAATCCCCAGCACCTCCGAGCTGCCCCCGCCGAACTTCCACTTGACGCGGTAGATCTCGGCCGTCCGCTCCGGCTGTGCCAGAGCAAGGACCACTTCCCCCGTGCGCTTCAACTCCACTTTGGCCTCGTAGGACGACGCCGCATCCCCGGGGTTGGTGCCGTTGGCGAGGTAGGCGCCGCTCAGGTCGGGGGGCCGGGAGGCGCCCTGCGCAGGCAGAGGGCTGGAGATGATGAGCAGCGAGACGAATAGCAGCGGAAGGGAAGCACCGGGGATCATGACACCTCCTGTGGAAGTGCCGGGGGAGCTCGGCGAGAGGAGGATCCCCCCGCCGAGCGACACCCGCAGGTCGGCTTACCTGGTGTACTCGGCGAACGAGCGCGCGGCCGGGCTGCACTCCGGCCAGGTGGTCTGCTCGCCGGTGCGCGGGTTGAGCGGCATGACGCGGCGGACGCGCGGCATCTGCTCGGGATCCTGGGCGGCCAGGTAGGTGAGCATGGCGGTCAAGGTGGCGTTGTTCCGCACCTCGCTGAGCACCAGCTTGTCGTAGGTGTCACGGTTGGTATGCCAGGTGTAGCTGAAGTACTCCCAGGGGAGGGAGCCCAGTCCGAAGCCGGGCGCTCCGTAGCAGGCCACGGAGGCGTTGTCGGAGCCGCCGCCCGCCGGCGATCCGGGGATGCCGAAGCTCCGGAAGTTGCCGGTGATTTCACCCGGCACCTTCGAAAGCCAGTCGGACAGGAAGGCGCCACCGTCCATGAGGCCGGCGGCGTTCATGTTCACCACCCGGCCGGTGCCGTTGTCCTGGTTGAAGAGCGCTTGCAATCCCTCCACCACCTTGGGATGGTCCGCCATGTAGGCGCGCGAGCCGTTGAGCCCCTGCTCCTCGCCGCTCCAGTGCCCGACCAGGATCGTGCGGCTCGGCTTCGGGAGCACCGTCTTCAGGATGCGCATCGCCTCCATCATCGTGACCGTGCCGGTACCGTTGTCGGTAGCGCCGGACGAGCCGTCCCAACTGTCGAAATGCGCGGAGAGCACGACGTACTCGTCCGCCCGGTCGGTGCCCGGGATCGTGGCGATGGTGTTGAACACCGGCACCTCGCCCAGGTCCTGCGACTCGGCGGTGACCCGGAGGACCGGCCCCTGGTTGTTCTGCGCCAGGCGGAACACCAGCCCGTAGTCCTCGCAGCTCAGAACGGCGGCGGGAATCTTCGTCGTCTTGCCGTCGAACACCCGGAACACGCCCCAGCCTGCCGACCAGTTGCTGGTGAGGACGCCCTTGGCGCCCGCAGCTTCCAGGGCCAGTTGCAGGGCCTTGTTGTTGAGCCCGGTCCGCTTCACCCGCGCCGCCCAGGCCGCGCGGTAGTCCGTACGATCCTTGACCATGCGGTCGAACTCCGCCGGCAGCGCCGACTCCTTGTAGCTCGAGTCCGTGCGACAGGAGAGCTCGGGCGCGCTGATCATGACGTAGGCGCCTTTGACCGACGTGACCGCGCTGGCGAACGCCGCGGAGTCAGCGGCATCGGGGAGGATCACGACGGGACCGTCCACCGGCTTGCCCTTGGTGCCCGGGCTCCAGGCCAGGATCATGCCCTCGAGCGAACGGACGCGGGGCGAAATCAGGTCGAAGTGGCTGGCGCCGCGCTTCCACCCCTTCCACGTGCCGTACTGCACGTTCTCCGCATCAATGCCCCACCCCTTGTAGGTGGCCACGAGCCAGTCGTTGCCCGCCTTCATGCCCGGCGAGCCGGTCAGGCGCGGGCCGATCGAATCGGTGAGGACCTGGGCCAGCCGCCCGACCTGCGAGCTGTCCATGCCCATGGCCCAGATCTGCTTGATGACCGGATCGTTCGATGGAAAGCTCTGCGCCCAGGCCGCCGGGGCCGGGGAGAGCAGGAGGGCCAGCAACCCCAACCGGATCATGCGTCGCATCATGGTACCCCTGGAAATGAGAGGAATCGTCACGCTGCTCGGGACCCACTATCGTCGTAGAAGCGCCCGCCGTGCTCCGCCATGGCCACCAGCGAGGCCGCCGGGGCGAACCGCGGGCCGAACTCGGCCTCGAGCGCGCGAAGGGTGGAGACCACCTGCGCCGCACCGAGGTCGTCGATCATCCGGAGCGGGCCGCCCCGGAAGGGGGGGAAACCGATGCCGAAGATGGCGCCGATGTCGCCGTCGCGCGGGGAGCGCACCACGCCCTCCCCTGCCGCCATGGCCGCCTCGTTCAGCATGGCGTACACCAGGCGCTGCTCGATCGTCTGCGGGCTGACACGGTCCGACGGGGAGATGGCGAGCAACCGGTACACCTCGGCGTCCACCCCGGCCTTCTTGCCGTCCTGGTACCGATAGAATCCACGTCCGCTCTTCCGGCCGAGCCGCTTATCGGCCAGCATCCGCCCGATGACGTCCGCCGGTGCCAGCCGCTCGCCGAACGCCTGGTGCATCACGCCGCCGCCCTTGGCCGCCACGTCCAGGCCGACCTCGTCGAGCAGCGCGATCGGCCCGACCGGGAAGCCGAACCTGGTCATGGTCCGGTCGATGGCTTCGATGGGCGTGCCTTCCGTCAGGAGATGCCCCGCCTCGTTGAGGTACGGGGAAAGAATCCGGTTGACCCAGAATCCGGGGCGGTCGGCCACGACGATGACCGTCTTGCCCATGCGCCGCCCGAATTGGACCGCCGTCGCGATGGCATCGGGCGAGGTGGCTGCGCCGGGGATGACCTCCAGCAGCGGCATCCGGTCCACCGGGCTGAAGAAGTGCATGCCCAGCACGCGGTCCGGATGATGCGCGCCGGCGGCGATGTCCGTGATGGGGATGGTGGAGGTGTTCGTGGCGATGATGGCCCGCTCGCCGACCGTCGCCTCGAGATCGGCGACGACGCTCCGCTTGACCGACAGCTCCTCGAAGACGGCCTCGATGACGAGGTCGGCGCGCGGGAACCCGGAGAAGTCCGCGGTCCCGGACAGGAGCGCCGACAGCCGCTCGTACTCCTGCCTGGTGATCCGGCGGCGCTTGAGACGGCCGTCGAGGATCCCGACCGACGCCTTGAGTCCCTTCCCGACGCGCACCAGGTCCGCGTCCTTGAGCCGGACCTCCACGCCCGCCTGGGACACCGCGGTGCCGGCGATGCCGGACCCCATGAACCCGGAGCCGACCACTCCCAGCCGGCGCACCGGCCGGGGGGTGGCGGTTCCCGGGGCCACACCGTCGTCCTTCTTGAGCGCCGTGGTGGCGAAGAAGATCTGGACCAGCTTTCGCGAGACGGGGCTCACGGCGAGTTCGCCGAATCGGCGATGCTCGTCGACGAGGCCGGCGCGGAGCCCGCGCTCCATGCCGGTCCGCACCGCCTCGAGCGCGGAGAGCGGCGCGGGATAGTGGCCGCCGGTCTTGGCCAGCACCGACTTCCGCGCCATGCGGTACACCAGCGCCCGGCCGAGCGGGTTCCCGTCGAGCAGGAGCCCCGCCAGCCCGCCGCGCCGGGGCCGCCGCGGCACGCCGGACTCCATCAACCGAAGCGCCGCAGCCATGGCCGCGCTACGGAGCAGCGAGGGCGGCACCAGTTCGTCCACCATGCCGAGCTTGAGGGCCTTGGCGGCCCGCTCCGACTTGCCGGCCAGGATGATGTCGAGCGCCGCCCGGACGCCGATGAGCCGGGGCAATCGCTGGCACCCGCCCGCTCCCGGGAGAATTCCGAGCTGCACCTCGGGCAGGCCGAGCTGGGTCTTGGGGTGGTTGCTGGCGAGCCGGTAATGACAGGCGAGCGCCAGCTCGAGCCCGCCGCCCAGGCAGGCGCCGTGGACGGCGACGATGATCGGCTTCGGGAACGCCGCCACCCGGTCCATGGTGGCCTGCCCGTCGCGCGAGAGCGCCTCGGCGGCCGCCTGGTTCGGGAGCGCCACGAACTGCTCGATGTCCGCCCCGGCGATGAAGCCGTCGGGCTTGCCGGACAGCAGCAGGATCGCGCGCACGGCCTTCTCGGCGCGGAGCCGCTCGAGGAGCGACTCGAACTCCGCCTTGACGGCGGCGGTGAGGATGTTGACCGGCGAACCGGGTTGGTCGATCGAGACGACGGCGACGCCCTGCTCCTCGACCACGGTGAAGGTGCTCATGCGCGCTCCAGCACCATCGCGAAGCCCATCCCACCCTGTGCGCAGATGGAGATCAGCCCGAACTGCACGTCGCGGCGGTGCATCTCGTTGGCCAGCGTGGTGACGATCCGTGCGCCGGTGGCGCCGAAGGGGTGCCCGATGGCGATGGAGCCGCCGAGCACGTTGGTGACGTCCCAGTTGACCTCGCCCACCGGGCCGGGGAGCCCGAGGCGGTCCGCCCAGGCCTTCGACCCCCACGCCTGCACATTCGACAGCACCTGGGCGGCGAAGGCCTCGTGGATCTCGACCAGCCCGATGTCGCTCCAGGCGAGGCCGGCGCGCTCCAGCGCCCGGGGCACGGCGACGGCCGGCCCCATGAGGAGCTGCCACCCCGGATCCACCGCCGCCACGGCGTAGCTCCGGATCGTGGCGAGCGGCCGGTAGCCGAGCGCGCGAGCCTTCTCGTCCGCCATGAGCACCACCGCGGCACCGCCGTCGGTCAGCGGGGAGGCGTTGCCGGCGGTGACCGAGCCGTACCGGCGGTCGAACACCGGCTTGAGCTTGGCGAGCGCCTCCAGAGAAGTATCGGCCCGGACCCCGTTGTCGCTCGTCAGGACGTCGTCCATCCCGCGGCCGCCGAACCAGGGCGCGATCTCGGCGGTGAGCCGGCCGTCCGCCGTGGCGGCGGCGGCGCGCTGATGGCTCACCAGCGCCACCCGGTCCTGGTCTCCCCGGCGGATGCCATTTTCCTGGGCCATCTTCTCGGCCGATTGCCCCATCGACTCGCCCGTCGACGGCTCGGCGATGGCCGGGGTGACCGGCACCAAGTCCTTGAGCCGAATCCGCGACAGCACGCCGAGCCGCTGCCCGAGGCTCCGGGCCTTGCTGGCCTCCACGAGCAGCGTGCTCATCCGGCGCGAGTGGAGGATCGGGATGTCCGAGAGGGACTCCGCCCCGCCCGCGACGACGACGTCCGCGCGTCCGAGCATAATCTGGTCGGCGGCGTTGACGATGGCCTGGGCGCCGGAGGCGCAGGCGCGGTTCAGCGAGTAGGCGGGGATGGTCTTGGGAAACTGCGGGAGGAGGCTCACTTCGCGGGCGATGTTCGGCACCAGGACGGAGGGGATCACCTGGCCGAAGATGACTTCATCCACCTCGGAACCGGGGAGGTCCGTCCGGTAGAGCAGTTCCTTCGTGGCGTGTCGCGCCAGGGTGACCGCCGTGACGTCCTTGAGCGCCGTGCCGCTCTTCGCGAAGGGAGTCCGCACGCCGGCGACGACGGCTGCCCGTCGCCCGGCTGGGATCGTCAGCATGTTATCGTTCGTGCGTTAAGGTTCGTCAGGGCGCCGTCGGGCCACGACACTCGCGACCGCGCGCCAGCGCTCCACGTCCACCGGCTCGAGCACCTCGCGCCCATGCAGGACTTCCAGCGGGACGATCAGCCGGGCCAGCTCGCCCCTCGCGAGCAGGTGCTCGTCGCGGGTGGGCCCCCAGCCCAGTTCTCGCTGGGTCGCGAGAAAGGTCTCCATGATGAGCGTGCCGCCCGGCGCCAGGAGCCCGCGGACGAGCGGCATCCGCTCCCTGTCAAGATAGTTGAACACCAGGACGGCATCAAAAGACGGGACCGCCGGCCAGTCGGCGTCGAGATCCACCTGCTGCCAGTCGACATCGAGCCCGCGGGCGGCCGCCTGCGCCCGGCCCGCCGCCAGGGCGGCCGCGTCGCGGTCCCAGGCGGTGACCGCCGCACCGCGCGCGGCGGCCGCCAGGCTGTGCCGCCCGTCGCCACAGGCCAGATCCAGCACGCGCATCCCTGGCTTCACCAGGTGACCGTGCCACGTAAACCACGTACTGGGCAGGGCAAGCCGCCCCTCGGGAGCCATGGACACTCGCAACGTTTCCTTCCGGTGTGCGACCTTGGACAAGCTGACGGCCAAGCCCTACGACGTGCTCGTCATCGGCGGCGGCATTACCGGGGCGGGCATCGCCCGGGACGCCGCGATGCGCGGCTTCCGCACCGCCCTCGTCGAGGCGCGAGACCTCGCGTCCGGCACCAGTTCGCTCTCCAGCCGACTCATTCACGGCGGCCTGCGCTACCTCGAGCAGGGACATTTCCGGCTCGTGCACGAGGCCACGCGCGAGCGCCGGACCCTGCTGCGCATCGCCCCGCACCTCGTGCGCCCGCTGGCCTTCGTCTTTCCCGTCCACAAGGGCGACCGAGTGCCGCTGTGGAAGCTCGCGGCCGGCATGATGCTGTACGACCTGCTCGCCCCGCTCCGGAATGTGCGCCGACACCGCATCCTCGGCAAGCGCGCGCTGCTCGCGGAGGAGCCGATGCTCCGCGAACGGGGCCTCGTCGGGGGGGCCCGGTACTACGACGCGCAGTGCGACGACGCCCGCCTGGTGGTGGCCACCGTGCGCTCGGCGATGCTGCACGGCGCCGACGTCGCGACGTACACCCGGGTCATCGGCCTCGAGCGGAGCGGAGGCCAGGTGCGCGGCGCCGTGGTCGAGGACGAGCTCATGCGCCAGGGACAGGTGCGGGCGGCGGTGGTCGTGAACGCCACCGGCCCCTGGTGCGACGAGCTCCGCCGGCTGGAAGATCCGTCCGCCAGGCCGCTGCTGCGCCGCACCCGCGGCGTGCACGTGATGGTGCGGCGGGAACGGCTGGGGCACACCGCCGGGATCACCCTCACCAGCCCGATCGACGGCCGGGTCATGTTCGTCCTGCCCTGGGGCGACTTTTCCTACATCGGCACCACCGACACCGACGAGCCCGGCCCCCCCGAGGCGGCCGCTCCCGCGGAAGCCGACGTGCATTACCTCCTGCGCTCCGCCAACGCCTGCTTCCCACAGGCGCACCTGACAGAGGAGGATGTCGTGTCCAGCTGGGCCGGTGTGCGTGCCTTGCTCGACACCGGCGATGCCGGTTCCGCCTCCTCCGTCAGCCGGGAGCACGTCATCCGGCGCGGGCCGGGCGGGATGTTCACGATCGCCGGCGGAAAGCTCACGACCTGCCGCTCGATGGCGGCGGAGCTGGTGGACGAGGTGGCGGCGGAGCTGACCCGGCGGGAGGGCCGACCCCGCCCGGACCCGGCGCCGACCGACACCGAGCCGCTGCCAGGAGGGGAGGCCGCCGACCTCGCGCCGATGCGCCAGACGATCCTGGACCTCGGTCTCGGGGCGGCGACCGCCGACCACCTGCTGCAGCACTACGGCACCGAGGCGGCGGCGATCTGCAACCTCGGCCGCCTGGAGCGCGGGCTGCTCGCCCGCCTGCATCCCGACCATCCGGCCATCGAGGCCGAGGTGGTGCACCACGCGCGGCGGGAGCTCGTCACCCATATCGACGACGTGCTGGTGCGCCGGATCCATCTCCACTACGAGACGCCGGACCATGGCGCCCAGGCCGCGCCTCGCGTGGCTGCCCTGCTCGGGAAGGAACTGGGCTGGGAGGGGGAGGGGACGGCCCGGGAGCTGGCCGCCTGGCGGCCGCTCAGTCCGCCGCGGGCGCCTGCTGCACCACCTGGAGGAGGCGGGTCTCCACCTCCTCCAGCGATACCGGCTTGAGCAGGATGCGGTCGGCGGGGATGGTGTTCTCGCCGGCGCGCATGCTGTTGGATCCGCTCGTGAGGTGAGAGAGGTCGCCCGAGAGGAAGACCACGCGGTCGGCCAGCACGGGATGGCTCTTCCGCAGCTCCGCGTGCAGCGCAACCCCGTCCATCCTCGGCATCCGCAGGTCGGCCAGCAGGACATCGAACCTTCCCTCCGTGGCCGCGATCCGCTCCAGCGCCTCGACGCCGTCGCCGGCTTCCTCCACCACCGCGCCACGCCGGGTCAGGAAGCGCGCGATGGGGCGCCGCAGGGCGGCCTCGTCGTCCACCACCAGGATGCGGACCCCGTCCAGGGTCGCCGGCAGCACCGGACGAGTCTGGTCGCTCGGCGTCACGAGCAAGTCGGCGTCCTCCGCGGGACGGAGCCGGAGCTTGAACCGTGCGCCGCCTTCCGGCGCGGCATCCGCCTCGATCTCGCCTCCCGCGTCCCGCAGGATCTGGCGCGAGATGTAGAGCCCGAGCCCGGTGCCCTGCCGTCCCTTCGTGGTCACGAAGGGACGGAAGATGCGGCGGCGAACCGCCGTCGGGATGCCGGGGCCGTTGTCAGTCAGCTCCAGCCAGACGCCGTCGGTGTCCTGGCCGCTCTCGATCGTGATCAGCCGTGGCGGCGTCACCTGGCGGACGGCGTGGATCGCGTTGCTGAGGAGGTTCACGAAAACCTGCTCGAGGCGGGCCGGATCGCCCATCACGCGGGGGAGCTTCGGGTCGATCCGCGCGTCGAGCGTGATCTCGGCCACCCCGAACTGGTAGGAGACCAGGTCGATCGCCTCGCGCAGCACCTTGCCGAGGTTCGCCGTTTCGGCGCGCGGCTCGCCGCCGCTCCGCGCGAAGCGGAGCAGGCCGGAGAGCAGCTTCCCCGCGCGCCGGGACTGCCGGAGGATCTGCGTGAGATCCTGCCGGTCGTCGGCGCGAAGGTCGTTGTCCTCGAGCCGCTGCTGCGTGATGGCCGAGATCGCCATCAGCGGGTTGTTGACTTCGTGGGCGACGCCGGCGATCAGCTCGCCGGCGGCGGCGAACCGGCCCTGTTCCTCCGCGCGCTCGCGGAGCACCGACGTCATGTGGTTGAAGTGTTCGGCCAGGCGCCCGATCTCGTCGGCGTGGCGGATCGGCACCTGGGCGTGGAGGTCGCCCTCGGCGACCTGCGTCAGCCCTTCCTCGAGGTCCCGGAGCGGCGCGCCGAGCCGGCGGTAGGCCAGCAGGAGGACGGTCGGGAGGAAGAAGAGACCGACGACGAGCCAGATCACCACGGCCCGGAGCGCCTGCCCCGTGGCGCGGGAGAGCTCGTCCTCGCGCCGCACCAGGTCGGACAGCCCGCGACGCTCCGCCTCGGCCAGGTGGCGGTTCATCTCGCCCACCAGCGCGTTGACGGACATCATCCGCGCCTGGGCCGCCTCGTAGCGGCCGAGTTCCAGCAGGCTGACCACCTCGAGCGCCGCCGTCTCGAGCCGCGCGATCGCCTCGTCGGCGGTCGCCATCGCCGTGCGCATCGCCTCCGGCACCGCCGTGTAGGCGCGGGTGCTCCGCTCGTCGGGCGCCTCGGACAGCTGGTCCCTGAGGCGGTTGAGCTGGGCCGGATACCCCGGCGGCCCCAGCGTGACGAGACCCTGGAGGTCGCGCACCTGGGCCTCGAGCCGCTGGGAGCGCCCGTTCAGCATGCCGAACAGCTCGACCACCGGCTCCGTGTCCCGCCGCAACAGCACCGCCCCCGGGTGCATCCGAACCGCCAGGAAGATCGAGACGCCGAGGACGTACAGCCCCACCATCCCCACGAGCAGCAGGAACAGCGTCCGGATGCTGAGGGCGCGCCACCGCCGCCGTGCGGGCCGTGGAGACTTCGGCATCACCAGACTCCCGCTTCCGGCACGGTGACGGGGACGCCGTCCCGGAGCCGGACAAGGAGCAGTGTGCGGTGGGCGTCCCGCCGGAAGCTGATGTCGCCGGTGACGCCCTCGTACGGCGGCCGGGAGCCGCCGAGCGAATGGAGCCAGTCCCGGACCCGCGCACGATCGGGGCCGGCCTCCCGGATGGCCTGGGCCAGGACCATGACGGCGTCATAGCGCATGGCCTCGAACGCGGTGGGGTCGCGGCCGGTGTCGAGCCGGTACCGGTGGATGAACTCGCGCTGTACGGGAACCGTCGTGTCCGCCACCCAGAAGGTGGTGAGGTAGAGCGAGTCCGCGGCCGGCCCCGCCTCGGAGATCAACTCGGCCACCTGGTCGTAGGCGCCGTCGGCGGCGAGGAGACGGATCGAGGGGTCGAGTTCGAAGAGGAGGGCGGCCATCCGGGCCACCTCGATCCGCCGCCCGACCAGCACGGCCAGGTCGGGCCGGCTGCGGCGGACCGAGGCCTCCACCAGGGTCTCGAGATCGGCGCCGATCACGTACGGCACCTCGTCCACGGGAGCGAGCCCCCGGTTCGACAGCCAGCGGGCCAACTCCGTCCTGATGCCCGTCCCGTAGGCACTGTTCACGAAGTACACGGCGATGCGGGTCGCCTTCAGGCCATCCACCGCCACCTGGCCGAGAAACGCAGCCTCGACCGAATCGCTGGGCGCCATCGGGAAGACCCAGCCGCCCACTTCCCACAACCGGCCGCTGGTCGCGGTCGGCACCACGAGCGGAACGCCGGCGTCGCTGTAGATCGGTGCGGTGAGGAGGGTGCCACGGCTGCCGGCGTGGCCCACCACCCCCATCACGCCTGGCAGCGCGACCAGGCGGCGGGCCCGCGCAATCTCCACGCTGGACTCCGTGCCTCCCGAGTCCCAGTCGCCCACGATCCGGATGGCACCGTTGGTGGTGTCGGGGGGAAGCGACGCGGCCGCCACCAGCGCGGCGCGTTGGCCGTCCCGGGGGAAGGCGTACCCAATCACGGCTGCGCCCGTCGGCTCCTTGCAGGCGGCCGACGCGACCGTGAGAACCAGGAAAGCCAACGGCAGGTGCGATCGCATGGAATGGGGGTGACGGGGGGCCGCCGAGCGGGAGCGCCCGGGAGGTTACCGACGCGCCGGAACGGAGGCAAGAGCCCGGCGGCCTGCGGGCGCCGCCCGGCCATGGCGGGCGGTTATCTTTCGGTTCGACTTCTGGGGCCCCGGCCCTTCCGACCAGACCTCTCCAGGCACCGGAGCAGTTCGTGGACTTGAACGTGTTCGAGACGGCCAACGCCGGGTTCGCACAGGCCGTGTACGAGGAGTTCTTGCGGAACCCGGCCGGCGTGTCGCCGGAATGGCGCCGGCTGTTCGAGAGCGGCGTCGTCGGCGAGCAGCCTGCCGCGGGCGCCGCGCCCGAGCGATCGGCCCCGGCCGGCAACGGCGCCTCGGCCACCCCGCACGCCACGCCAGCGCCCGCCGATCCTGCGGTTGCCGCGACCCCCGCACCCCCGAACGCGGTGCTGCTCAAGGGCCCGGCGGCCCGGCTCGTCGCCAACATGAACGAGAGCCTGAGCGTTCCCACCGCCACGACATTCCGCGAGATGCCGGTGGCGGCGCTCGAGGCCCATCGCGCCCGCCTCAACGCCGCGCTCGCCGCCGCGGGGCGGAGCGAAAAGATCTCGTTCACCCACCTGATCGGCTACGCCATCGTCCAGGCGGTCAAGCTGCACCCCTCCATGGTCGACGTCCTCGCGACCTACGACGGCGCGCCGCACCGCGTGGTCCCCGAGTCGGTCGGTCTGGGCATCGCCGTCGACATGGAGCGGAAGGACGGCACCCGCGGGCTGGTGGTCCCCGTGGTCAAGGCCGCGCACACGATGGACTTCGCCGCGTTCCACGCGACCTACGAGACGCTGATCGAGAAGGCCCGGACGAACAAGCTCATGCCGGACGACTTCTCCGGCGGCACCATCCAGCTCACCAACCCGGGCGGTCTCGGCACGGTCGCGTCGGTCCCGCGCCTGATGGCCGGACAGGGCACCATCGTGGCCGTCGGCGCCATCAGCTACCCGCCGGAATTCTCCACCGTGGGCGCGGAGCGGATCCGGGAGCTGGGGATCAGCAAGGTCATGACGATCACCAGCACCTACGACCACCGCGTGATCCAGGGCGCCGAATCGGGGAGCTTCCTCCGCACGATCGAGCGGTTTCTCTCGGGCACCGAGCCCTTCTACGAAGCGATCGCGGAGAGCCTCCATCTCCCCACGACGACGGGCATCCCGGCCACCGCCGTCGCGCCCGCCGCGCGGGCGCTGTCCGAGCCGTCGGCGGCCTCGCCCGACGAATTGTCCCGCGTGGCCGCCGCCATGGGACTGATCAAGGCGTTCCGCACTCACGGCCATCTCGCGGCCCGGCTCGATCCCCTCGGCAGCGAGCCGATCGGCGATCCGGCGCTCGATCCCGACTCCCTCGGCCTCTCGCCGGACATCCTGGCACGCATCCCCGCGCGCGTCCTGCGCGTGGCGGTCCCGGGCGACACGCTGGCGGACGCGCTGCCGCGCCTGCGGGAGACCTACTGCGGAACGATCGCCTACGAGGTCGAGCACATCTCCGACCACGCGGAGCGGGTGTGGCTCCGGAACGCGATCGAGTCCGGCACCTACCGCCGCCCCCTGCCTGCCGCTGAGCGGAAGCAGCTCCTGGCACGCCTCACCGCCGTGGAGACCTTCGAGCGCTTCCTCCACAAGGCCTACCTCGGCCAGAAGCGCTTCTCGATCGAAGGCGTGGACGCGCTGGTGCCGATGCTCGACCTGGCGAACGACCTCGCCGCGGAGCAGGGCGCCCGCGAAGTGGCCATCGGGATGGCCCACCGCGGGCGCCTCAACGTGCTGGTGCACACCGTGGGGCGGCCGTACGAGTCCATCATGGCGGAATTCGAGGGGCACAAGGCGCACCCGGAGGAGCCTGACGCCGGCACCGGCGACGTGAAGTACCACCTCGGCGCGGAAGGCACGATCCGCAGCTCGACCGGGAAGACGGTGACCGTGAGCGTGCTCCCGAACCCGAGCCACCTCGAGTTCGTGGGCCCCGTGGTCAACGGCCGGACGCGCGCCCGGCAGTCCTCGCGCAACGGGCGGGTGATCGAGCACGACCCGACAGCCGCCCTCCCCATCGTCATCCATGGCGACGCGGCGTTCGCGGGCCAGGGCGTGGTGGCGGAGACGCTGAACCTCGCCAACCTGGCCGGATACGATCCCGGCGGCACCCTGCACATCATCACGAACAACCAGATCGGCTTCACGACCGACATGCGGGATTCGCGCTCGACCCGGTATGCCTCCGACCTGGCCAAGGGCTTCGACGTCGCGATCATCCACGTCAACGCCGACGACCCCGAGGCGTGCCTGAGCGCCGTGCGGCTCGCCATGGCGTACCGGGCCCGGTTCCGGAGCGACGTGCTCATCGACCTGGTGGGCTACCGCCGGTGGGGCCACAACGAGGGCGACGAGCCGGGCTACACCCAGCCGGTCATGTATGCGCGGATCAAGGACCTGCCGACGGTGCGCGCCACGTACGCGGACCAGCTGGTGCGCGAGGGCCTCCTGAGCGCTGCGGAAGCCGGGGCCCAGGCCGAGCAGGCGTACCAGCGGCTGGTGGACATCCAGCACGCCATGAAGACCGCCGCCGCTCCCCGCGCGGACGGGCAACCGCAGGTGCCGCCCGAGGTGGCGGCCGTCGAGACGGCGCTCCCCGCCCACTTCCTCCTGGCGCTCAACGAGGAACTCCTCACCTGGCCGGAGGGGTTCGCTGCACATCCCAAGCTGGCGCGCCAGCTGGAGCGGAGGCGCAAGGACATCTCCACCCGGTCCGGCATCGACTGGGGCCACGCCGAGGCGCTGGCGATGGGCTCCCTCCTGCTGGAAGGCGTGCCGATCCGGCTCACTGGGCAGGACAGCGAGCGCGGCACCTTCAGCCACCGTCACTTCGTCCTTCACGACGTGAACACGGGCGAGCGGTTCTCGCCGATCCAGCGGCTGTCGGGCGCGCAGGCGCCGATCGAGATCCACAACAGCCCGCTTTCCGAGCTTGCCACCATGGGATTCGAGTATGGATACAGCGTGGCGGCGCCGGAGGCGCTCGTGCTGTGGGAGGGACAGTTCGGGGACTTCGTGAACGGGGCGCAGGTCTTCCTGGACCAGTTCCTGGCGGCCGGGCAGTCGAAGTGGGGCCAGCGGACGCGGCTGACGCTGCTCCTGCCGCACGGCTACGAGGGGCAGGGGCCGGAACACTCGAGCGCCCGGCTCGAACGGTTCCTCCAGCTCTGCGCCGAGCGAAACATGCGGGTGGCCAACTGCACCACCCCGGCCCAGTACTTCCACTTGCTCCGCCAGCAGGCGCACAATGGCCTCGTGCGGCCGCTCATCATCATGACGCCGAAGAGCTTGCTCCGGCTCCCGGCCGCCGCGTCCTCGTTGACCGATCTCACCGACGACACCTTCCGCCTGGTGCTCGACGATCCCGCACGGCCCACCGGCGCACGCCGTGTCGTGCTCTGCTCGGGCAAGCTCTACTACGAGCTGGTGGCGGGCGCGGGCGAGGCCCAGCCTCGGCCGGCGATTCTCCGGCAGGAATTGCTCTACCCCTACCCCGCCGAGGAGCTCCGCGCGGTGCTCAACCGGTATCCCTCGGTGCGGGAAGTCGTCTGGGCGCAGGAGGAGCCGAGGAACATGGGGGCGTGGACCTTTGTGCAGGAGCGGCTCCGGGCGCTGCTGCCTGAGGGCGTGACGCTCCGCTACGCCGGACGGCCCGAGCGTGCGAGTCCGGCGGAGGGTTACCCCTCGGCGCACGCAGGCGAACAGGCGAGGATTGTGGCGGAGGCGGTGAAATAGGCGGGGCAGCGGGGCAGCGGGGCAGCGGGGCAGCGGGGCAGCGGGGCAGCGGGGCAGAACGTACAAACGGAGGACTCCCAAGTGGTGGGAATCCTCCGTTTCGCATTTCCTGCCCCGCTGCCCCGCTGCCTACGCCGGGAGTATCGGCCTCTCCGACGCCTTCCGGGCCAGTTCCTTCAGCGGCTCGGACAGGTGGTCGCCGTAGTGGAGGAGGAAGACCCCGCGCGAGCGCCGCTGCATGAGGAACGCCACGAGCGGCGTGTCGGCCTTGGCCGCGTTGCAGTCGCGACAGGCCAGGACGAGGTTGTCCGGGCGGTCGTAGGCGTCCTGCCCGCGTCGCGGGCGGACGTGGTCGAGCGTGATGGCTTCGGGAGCCGTCTCGATTCCGCAGTAGGCGCAGATGGAGCCGTGTTCAGCGAGGAGCCACTCGCGGTGACCGGAATAGGAACGACCGGCGGACCGGCGGAAAGAAGGGGCGGCGACTGCTGCCGCGTTCGTGCTGGGATTCCTGCGTCGTCTGGATGTTCGTGCCACAAACCCTGCCTGAAGTGTCGTACACGGTCCGGACCATCCGGGCCGCCTAATGCGTTGTCATTTCAACCCTTAAAAGTACCATGTCGTACCCTCCCACGACAGTCCCCCGCCCCGGTTTGGCCATTGCGCCGAGAATCATCATCAAGGCTATGACGTTGTAAGATATTATTTGTCAATCATTTACACCACGGGCCCGGACCGAGGAACCGGACTGGAGTCTACTTCCTGACCATGACCCAAAGTCCGTGGAAGAGGATGGCCGTGGAGACCCAGCCCACCACACTCCAGCGCAGGAAAACCCGCCGGAGCCCCGCCGAGTCGTCCGCCGCCATCCGTTCCAGCCGGAATTGGTCGGGGATGAGCACCACCAACCAGAGCAGGGTGGCCAGGCCCAGCGAGGCCACACCCTTAACCAGCCACGGGGTTCCCCAAAAGGGCAGTGCCCGGGCAAGGATCAGCTGGATGCCAGAAAAGGTGAGGAGCGCGGCGCCCCCAGTGGTGAACAGGAGGTCGGTCCAGAGGATCGCCCGTGCCACCGGGCGAAACGGGAGTGCGGCCCGCTGGGCATAGAGAAATCCTGCCCAGAAGCCGGTAACGGTCACGTTCCCGACGAGCAGGACGGCGCCGAGGACGTGCAGCGCACGCCAGGTGGACAGCTCAACCATTGCGTTCCTCGTAGGGGCCGTCGAGCCAGCCCAGGCGATGACGGATGCGGTCCAGCCGCTTGTTGAGGGAAATCGAGCCGCGCACCAGCAGACGGAACTCGTCGAGGCGCTCCTCCCGCCTGGCGGCATCGAGTTGTTCGAGCACCGCCGAGAGCCGTTCGCCGATCTGCTCGGTCAGGGTCCGTCGGTTGTCGGAACCCGGCCGGACCACCCAGCTCTCCCCCACCCAGGCAAAGGCCTCGGGAAGGTGCTCGCCGAGATACCCGTAGCGGAACCCCACCGGACAGATGCGCACGGGCGTGTCGGCGGTGAGGGCGAGGTGCGCCGCGCCCGCCTCCAGCGTCGCCAGCGGCTCGGCGGCGGGGCGCCGTGCCCCTTGGGGAAACACCCAGAGTCCAGCCGACGGCGCCAGCACTCCTCTCGCCCGCTCTAGGTCGGCGTACGCACGGGGCGCGGAAGTCCGGTCGAGCGGGAGCGCGCCGACCCGCAGGAAGAACCGGTACCGGGCCAGGTGCCGCGCCTCCATCAGCACGTAGAACGTCGTGCCGAGGGAGCGGCCGACGAGGTACGCCAGGAAGCCGTCCCACCAGTTGGTGTGGTTCGCGACGAAGATGGTCGGCGTGGCGGCACCCGGGGCCGCCCCACCCGCCGGACGGCGCACGTGAACGGCGGCGAACTGTCGTGCCGCCAGGTGCCGGAGGTAGCGCTCGAAGCCGGCCGCCACCCAGGGGCGGGGTGGGATGGTGGGCCGAAGCGACTCGGTCAGGCGGACTGCTCCCTCGGGATTGCGGCCCAGGGCAGGCGGTCCTGCCACAGCGCGCGACCCAGGATGACGAGCTTGCGCGGGGAGGACACGTGCGCGCGAAACCGGAACACGTCGTAGTCCTGTCGCTCGATCGCATCGAGGATGCCGGCGTAGGTCCGCTGCATCAGCCGCACGGTCATCCGGGATCCGTCCGGGGGAAAGAGGTCCACGACGGCGTCGCCCGCCGCGAAGTGCTGCCGGGCGCGCCGGACCTGGAACGCCATGAAGCGCCGGAACGCCGGCGTCACCACCCGTCGCTCGAGCGCCGCGCGGTCGAGGCCGAAGGCGGCGAGCTCATCGGCGGGAAGGTAGATCCGACCCTCGCCCAGGTCCTCGCCGACGTCACGCAGCACGTTGGTGAGCTGCATGGCGATGCCGAGCCGCACTCCGTGGGCGTCGAATCCCCTCCGCTCGGCGCCGAGCACCGGACCGAGCATCAGCCCGACCACACCCGCCACCTGGTAGGAGTACCGCTCGAGATCGGCGAAGGTCCGCATCTCGACCGGCTCGAGGTCCGTCGCCACGCCGTCGAGGAGTTCGAGCAGCGGCCGGAGCGGGACCGCGTGACGGCGCAGTGTGTCGCCCAGGGCCAGCCAGCGCGGATGCTCCGCCTCCGCCCCGGCGTGCAGGGCGCGCACGGTGGCGCCGAGCAACGTGAGCTGGTGCCGCACCTCCGCGACCGGACGGTCGCCGCGGAGATCCACGAGATTGTCGGCGTAGCGGCAGTAGTCGTACAGCGCAAAGATGGCGCGGCGCTTGGCCACCGGCACGAACCGGCTGGCGAAGTAGAAGCTCCGCGCCCAGGACGCGGTGACGCGCTCCGCGTCGGCGTAGCTGCGTTCGAGCGCCGTGGAGGTCACGCGACCGCCCCCTGTTCGGCGACGATGCGCTCGACGACCAGCCGGGACGAGATCAGCACCATCGGCACGCCGCAGCCCGGGTGGGTGCTCTGCCCGACGAAGAAGAGGTTGGTGCACTCGGCGTGGCGGTTGTGGGGCCGGAAATACCCGACCTGGTCGATGCCGTGGGCCAGCCCGAAGGCCTCGCCGCGGGTGGCGCTCAACTGGACCTGGAAGTCCGCCGGCGTGAAGATGCGCTTCGTGACGAGGCGACGGCGGAGATCCGTGAGCCCGAACCGCTCGAGCCGCTGCAGCATTTCGGCCTCGAGCCGAGGACCCTCGACCGCCCAGTCGATCGGCCGGGCCGGGTCCTGGCTCGGTACCGGCACCAGGATGTAGATGTTTTCCATCCCCTCGGGCGCCAGCGACGGGTCGGTCTTGCTCGGGTTGCAGATGTAGAACGCGGGATCGGCCGGCACCTGGTGGCGCTCGAAGATGTCGTCGCAGGCGCGACGGAGGTCGCCCGGCACGATCAGGTTGTGATGGGGAAGGTCGGGATACGCGCCGTCCACGCCCAGGTACATCAGGAAGGCGGAGCAGCTGAAGTCGAACCGGTCGATGCCCTCGTACCGCTCGCCCAGGAGCGACTCGTACGCGTAGGGGAGATCGGCGTTGACGAGGACGATGTCCGCGTCGAGGCGGCGGCCGTCGGCTGTGCGGACCGCGGCGATCCGCGTTCCGTCGCGCTCCAGGCCCGACACCTCCACCCCGTACTCGATGTCCACCCCGAGTTCCCCGGCCAGCCGGGCGAGGGCGCGCGGGATCGCGTGCATCCCGCCCATCGGGAAGTAGAGGCCGCCGGCCACCTCGGTGTACGGCAGCAGGCTGTAGATGGCCGGGGACTTGTAGGGCGAGAGCCCGAGATAGAGCGACTGGAAGCTGAACGCCTGCTGGAGGCGCTCGTCCTTGAAGTAGCGCCCCACCATCGCCTGGAGGCGTTCCATCGCCCGGGCGCGCAGGAGGAGGAGCCCGTTCTTGACGTTGAAGAAATCGCGGCGCCGGTGGACGTTCCGATCCACGAACGCCGCCAGGCCGATCGTGTACAGCTTGGCCGTTTCGGCCAGGAAGCGCAGGAATCTCGGCCCCACGCCGGGCTCGATCCGCTCGACACCCTCCAGCATCCGGTTGATCCGGCTGGTCACCTCCAGGGAGGTGCCGTCGGCGTAATAGACCCGGTAGTTGGGATCGAGCTGGCGCAGGTCGAGATAGTCCTCCAACCGGCGGCCGGCGTCGTCAAAGACCTTCCGCAGGTAGTCGGTCATGAGGAGGAGCGTGGGGCCGGTGTCGAACTGGAACCCCTCCGACTCCCAGACTCCGCACCGCCCACCGGGCGTGGCGTGGCGTTCGAGGACGCGCACGCGGTAGCCCTTGGCGGCGAGCCGCACGGCAGCCGCGAGGCCCCCGAGCCCGGCGCCCACGACAAGCACCTCGCGACCAGACGACGATTCGGGACGTCTGCCCGGCCGTGAAACGACGTCCAACTCGATGTCGGACAAAGCAGTAGCCACAGGGTACTCCCGGAACGGCCGGATTAGCGGCGGACAGCGGGCGCGGGGCGGCCCAGTTCCAGGTGGAACCCGTGATGGAGGAGAATGTTCCCTGCGGGGAAGGCGCCGCGACCGCCGATGACGGCACGGACGCCAGGCGGAAGCCGCGGCACGAAGCGATTGAGAGCGGGCAGGTTGCGCTGAACCAGTTCGGGATCGCTGGCACTGAGCGCCACGGCGGCCGGACGAAGGGTCCAGGCGGCCTGGATCACCTCGTCGAGCGGGAGGTCGGTTCCCAAGTAGTGCACCTGCCAGCCCTCGGACTGTGCGGCCGCCAGGGTGGACAGGAGCCCCCATTCATGCCGTTCGCCGGGGAGGCCGGAGGCGAGGAGCAGCGGTCCCTCGCCCGGCGCCTCGCGGATGGCGCCCTTGAGGGCATGCACCACCACCTCGCTCGCGAGATGCTCCGAGGCGATCGGCAGCTTCCCGAGGCTCCAGAGGTCGCCGATCTGAGCGGCCAGGGGGAGCACCACTTCCTCGGCGAATCGGCGCAGCCCCATGCGGCCAAGCCGATCGGAGACCAAAGCCTCGAGGAGGTCGCGATCGTACCCACGAACGGCCTCGACAAGGGGGGAGAGCGGCGATGCATCCCCGGCGGCGGCTTCGGCACGGGCGAGGACGGCGTCGCGCGACTCGGCGGCGAGATCGCCGATCCGCTCCCCCGCGTTGACCAGCCGCGCGAACGCCCTGAGGAGCGCGACCTGCGACGCGGTGTAGGCGCGGTACCCGTTCGCCTGACGCTCCGGCCTCACCACGTTGTACCGGCGCTCCCACGCCCGGAGCCGGGCCGAGCTCAGCCCGGTCAGTTCGGCCACTTCCTGGATCTCGTAGGTCTGTTCAGGGTCGGTCACGGGCGACAAGATGCCTTCCGGGTGAAGGGATGTCAAAGGTTCACGGCCCCAAGAGTGGACGCGTCCTGATACCCCCCAGCTCCGTAAAGGTCCCGATATTGACGCCGCCGGTACGCGGATCGATGTTCGCCGCTGCGGGGCCCCATCGGCCGGGGCCCTGCGCGACGCGACACCGTGCGAACGCACGGCCTGCCCAACATCGCCCTCGCTCGCGGGAGGCAAGATGCCTCGACTCACCTCCACCCACTTCCTCGCGGTCACCTTCCTCGCGGTCGCGGCCGCTCCGCTGGCGGCGCAGGGGGCGGACAAGGATGCGCTGATCAAAAGCGCGCTCGCGGCCGCCCCGCCCGACATCGCCAAGGGTGCGGCCGTGATCGCGCCGGGTCCGGACGGCAAGATGGTCGAACTGCGGGCGGGCACGAACGGGTTCACCTGCCTCCCGGACCAGCCCGACACGCCGGGCAAGGACGCGATGTGCCTGGATCCCCAAGCGATGATCTGGGCCCAGTCATGGATGGCCCACGACCCCGTTCCGAAGAACACGGCACCCGGCATCGCGTACATGCTCAGCGGCGGAAGCGACATCAGCGCCAACGATCCGTGGGCCAAGATCGTCCCGGGGCAGACGTTCGTCGAATCGCCCCCGCACTGGATGGTGATGTGGCCCTTCGACGCGACATCCTCGGGCTTCGGGACGACCCCCCAGACGCACGGGACCTGGATCATGTTCGCCGGGACGCCCTACGCGCACCTGATGATCAACCAGGTCCCGTAGCGCGGGTGACGGTGAGCGGTGCGGGGTGTTATTTTCCCCGGGTCATCAACCCCCGCATCGCCACCGGAACACACCAGACGGGAGTCGGGTCCTGACGCTCCACACCGCCGCGCCGCGCGCGACCGCCCCGATCCTCTCCCCCGTCCAGCCCGACGTCGCCTGGACCAGCATCAACACCATCCGCGTCCTTGCCATGGATGCGGTCGAGCAAGCCAACTCGGGCCACCCCGGTACGCCGATGGCGCTGGCGCCGGTGGCCTACCTCCTCTGGACCCGGCACCTCAAGCACAGCCCCCGGCACCCCGACTGGCCAGACCGCGACCGTTTCGTGCTCTCCTGCGGCCACGCCTCGATGCTGCTCTACGGCCTCCTGCACCTGACCGGCTACGACCTCTCGCTTGACGACCTGCGCCAGTTCCGCCAGTGGGGCTCCCGGACGCCCGGCCATCCGGAGCGCGGCCACACTGCCGGCGTGGAGACGACCACCGGTCCGCTCGGCCAGGGGATCGGGAACGCGGTGGGGATGGCCATGGCGGAGCGGTTCCTCGCGGCGCGGTTCAATGTCGGCGGCGCCCCGCTGGTGGACCACCGCACCTGGGCGCTCGCCAGCGACGGCGACCTGATGGAAGGGGTGGCATCGGAGGCCGCGTCGCTCGCCGGCCACCTTCGGCTCGGGAAGCTGACGGTCATCTACGACGACAACAGCATCACGATCGACGGCCGGACGGAGCTCGCCTTCTCGGAGGATGCCGGGGCGCGCTTCGAGGCCTACGGGTGGCGGGTGCTCCGGGTGAGCGACGGCAACGACCTCGCCGCCATCGACGCCGCCCTGTGCGACGCCGCGGGCCAGGAGGAGCGGCCCACGCTGATCGTGCTCCGCACCGTCATCGCCGACCCCGCCCCGACCAAGCGTGACACCCCCGGCGCTCACGGCGCCCCGCTCGGCGCCGAGGAGATCAGGAAGACGAAGGCGATCCTGGGCTGGCCCGACGAGCCGTTCTTCGTGCCCGAGGCCGCCCGCGCGGACATGGGCGCCGTGTCGGCTCGCGGGGCCGACGCGGAGGCGAGCTGGCAGCGGAGCCGCACGGCGTACGCGAAGGCACATCCCGCCGAGGCGGAGCGGTTCCGCCAGTGGATCTCCGGCGACCTCCCCGAGGGATGGGACGCCGGACTGCCGACCTTCGGGACGGACGCCAAGGCGGTCGAGACCCGGAAAGCGTCCGCGGCGGCGCTCAAGGCGCTCGCCGCATCGCTCCCCAACCTGGTCGGCGGCTCCGCGGACCTGGCGGGCAGCACCGGCACGGCGCACGGACTGGGCGGCGACTTCGGCCCCGGCGTGGCAGGCCAGACGGTGCACTGGGGCATCCGCGAGCACGCGATGGCGGCGTGCATGAACGGGATGGCGGCCCACGGCGGGGTCCGCCCCTTCGGCAGCACCTTCCTTGTGTTCAGCGACTACATGAAGCCGTCCATCCGCCTGGCGGCCCTGATGGGGCTGCCCGTGGTCTACCTCGGTACCCACGACTCGATCGGCGTCGGCGAGGACGGCCCGACCCATCAGCCGGTCGAGCACCTCGCCATGCTGCGCGCCATCCCGAACGTGGTGGTCCTGCGACCCGGCGACGCGAACGAGACGGTCGAGGCGTGGCGCGCGGCGGTCGAGCGGCGCGATGGCCCCACGGTGCTGGCGCTCACGCGGCAGAAGCTCCCCGTTCTCGACCGGGCCGCGCTTGGCCCGGCGGCGGGCGTGCGCCGCGGCGGCTACGTGCTCTACGACCCGCCTGGCGGCGCCCAGGCCATCGTGATGGCCACCGGCTCCGAGCTGTCGGTGGCGCTCGATGCGGCCGCGCGTCTCGGGCAGGACGGGATCCGCGCGCGGGTCGTCAGCCTCCCCTCGTGGGAACTGTTCGCCGCCCAACCCGAGGCGTACCAGGACGCGGTGCTCCCACGGGCCCTTCGCGCGCGGGTGAGCGTGGAGGCGGGCACCTCCTTCGGCTGGCATCGGTGGCTCGGCGACGGGGGCGAGGCGGTGAGCCTCGACCACTTCGGCGCCTCCGCGCCGGGCGAGCGGCTGTTCGAGGAATTCGGCTTCACCGCGGCCCACGTGGCGGACACCGTCCGTCGCGTCCTCTCCCGTTCCACGTGAGCGACCCCATGGCGAGCGACAATCCCCTCGTGCGGCTCGGCGCCCTCGGACAGAGCCCCTGGTACGACTTCATCACGCGGGAGCTGATCGCGACCGGCGAGCTGCGGGCGCTGATCTCCGAGGACGGCCTGCTCGGGATGACTTCCAACCCGACGATCTTCGAGAAGGCCATCGCGAGCAGCGCGGACTACGACGACGACATCCGGCGGCTGGCGGCGGAGGGGCACGGCGCGGAGGAGATCTTCGAGGCGCTGGCCATCGCGGACGTGCGGGCGGCGTGCGACGCCTTCCGCGCGGTGTACGAGCGGACCGGCGGGGCGGACGGGCTGGTGTCGCTGGAGGTCTCTCCCACGCTCGCGCGCGACGGCGCGGCCACCGAGGCGGCGGCCCGCCGGCTGTGGGCGGCGGTGGCGCGGCCCAACCTCATGATCAAGATCCCCGGCACGGTGGAGGGGCTCGGCGCCATCGAGCGCTGCATCGCCGACGGGATCAACGTCAACGTGACGCTGCTCTTCTCGGTGGCGCGGCACGAGGCGGTCATGGAGGCGTACCTGCGCGGGCTCGAACGGCGCGCCGCGGCGGGACAGCCACTCGACCACGTGGCCTCGGTGGCCAGCTTTTTCGTGAGCCGGGTGGACACGAAGGTGGACCCGATGCTCGAGCGCGCCGGGCGCGCCGACCTCCGGGGCACCATCGCCATCGCCAATGCCTGCCTGGCGTACGCCGCGTTCGAGCGGGTGTTCCGCGGAGCGCGCTGGGCCGCGCTCGCCGGGCGCGGCGCGCGGGTGCAGCGCCCCCTCTGGGCCTCGACCAGCACCAAGGACCCCGCCCTCCCCGATGTGTACTACGTCGAGGCGCTCATCGCGCCCGAGACGGTCAACACCCTTCCGCCCGAGACGTTTGCGGCGTACCGCGACCACGGCGCGCCGCAGGTGCGGATCGCCGAGGGGAGCGAGACGGCGACGGAACGCCTCGCCGCCCTCGCCGCGGCCGGTATCGACCTCGACACTGTCACGCGGGAACTGGCGGCGGAGGGCGTGGACAAGTTCGCCGCCTCCTTCCGCTCGCTGCTCAGCGGCATCGACAGCAAGGCCGGCGCGCTGGCCGGGTAGGACCCCTCCACCGGAGACAGATCTCGATGTGGGCCTTCCTTCGCCGGACGACCCTCACCCAGTGGATCA
Organism: Gemmatimonadota bacterium; assembly: GCA_022710485.1. Classification (GTDB taxonomy): domain Bacteria; phylum Gemmatimonadota; class Gemmatimonadetes; order Gemmatimonadales; family GWC2-71-9; genus SPDF01. Next base: position 189,832 of record JAKLGU010000002.1, read on the forward strand.
TCGTCGCGACGATCCTGGGTGTGGTGGTCGGGTACCTCGACAACGCGGTCTGGACCACGGTCGACGTGGGGGCGGCGCTCAAGCCGCTGTCGTCGATCTTCATCCGGATGATCAAGTCGATCGTCGTCCCCCTCATCATGGCGAGCCTCGTGGTGGGCATCGCCGGGCACGGCGACGACCTCAAGCGGGTCGGGCGCCTGGCGCTGAAGTCGTTCGTGTACTTCGAGGTGGTGACGACCGTCGCGCTGCTTGTGGGCCTGGTGGCGGTCAACGTCGCCAAGCCAGGCGTCGGCGTGGTGCTGGCCGGCTCCGCCGAAGCGGGACAGCAGTTCGCGAGCACGCCGACGACCCTGTCGGGCGTGCTCGAGCACACGGTGCCCACCAGCTTCTTCGACGCCGCCGCAAAGAACGAGGTGCTGCAGGTCGTCTTCTTCACGGTGCTCTTCGCCATCGCGCTCGCCCGGGTCCCCGCCGCGAAGCGCGAGCCGCTGCTGAAGTTCTTCGAGTCACTCAACGACGTGATGTTCAAGTTCACCGACATCGTCATGCGGTTCGCCCCCATCGGCATCTTCGCGGCGATGGCCGCCACGATCGGCGCCAGCGGCATCGAGCTGCTCCTGAACCTGGGCAAGCTCGTCCTGACCCTCTACGTGGCGCTCGTCGTCTTCGTGCTCGTGGCGCTGGTGCCGGTGGCGCTGCTCTTCCGGATTCCGCTGCGGGCGTTCTGGAAGCGGGCGCGCGAGCCGTGGCTCATCGCCTTCACGACTGCGTCGTCCGAGGCGGCGCTGCCGCTCGCGATGGAGAACATGGAGAAGTTCGGCGTGCCCCGCCGGATCGTGGCCTTCGTGCTTCCCACGGGATACTCGTTCAACCTCGACGGCTCCACGCTCTACCTGTCGGTGGCCGCGCTGTTCGTGGCCCAGGCTGCGGGCGCCGACCTGACGATCAGCCAGCAGCTGGTCATCATGCTCACCCTGATGCTCACGAGCAAAGGGGTGGCCGCCGTGCCCCGGGCGTCGCTGGTCATCCTCTCGGGGGCGCTCGCCACCTTTGGCCTGCCCCTCGAGGGCGTGGCCGTGATCCTCGGCGTGGACGCCTTCATGGACATGGCGCGCACATCGGTGAATCTGCTGGGCAACTGCCTGGCGTCGGCGGCGATGGCGCGGTGGGAGGGAGAGGCGGAGTTCGAGACGTAGGCGGGGCAGCAGGGCAGCAGGGCCGCAGGGCAGCAGGGCAGCAGCCTAGCCAAGGCCGAACAATGAAGGAAGCTCCGAAGGGTGGAGCGGACGCACCTCCGGCAGGAGGCCGGTGGCGGCCGCCGCCGCGCCCAGGACATCCTCCGGTGCCAACCCGGCGGCCCGCATCTCACGAATCCCCGTGTCCCGGTTGGCCTTGCTCAGCTTGGCTCCGGTGGGCCCGTGGATCAGGGGATGGTGGAGGTACCGTATCGGCGTGGTGCGGCCGAGCAGGCGGGCCAGCCGCAGCTGGCGGCCGGTGGACTCGAGCAGGTCCTCGCCGCGGACGACGAGGTCCACCTCCTCGAGCCAGTCGTCCACCGTGACGGCGAACTGGTAGGTCCATTGCCCCAGGCGGTCGCGGGCCAGGAGATCGCCGCACTGTGCCGCGGGGTCCTGCGCCCGATCGCCGAGCCGGAGATCCGCGAATCGTTCCATCCCCGGTTGGATCCGCACCCGGACCCCTCGTCCAGCCGCCAACGCCAGCCCGCGATCCCGGCAATGTCCGTCGTAGGGCGTCTCCACGTTCGGAAGGTCCGCTGCCGATTCGTGCAACCGACGACGTGAGCAGTCGCAGGCGTAAACCAGTCCTTCGCCAGCGAGTCTTGCCAGCTCCCGCTCGTACACCGCGTCGCGATCACTCTGACGATACTCGCACCGGCCGGCCCGATACTCCGCTGGGTGGCCAAGGTCAGGCTCCAGGCCGAGCCACTCGAGGTCCTCGAACAAGGCCTGCTCGTACGCGGGGCGGGAGCGGCCACGGTCGTGGTCCTCGACACGGAGCAGGACCCTGCCGCCAAGGGCGCGGGCGACCCCCCAGACCCAGACCGCGCTCGCCGCGTGACCGAGGTGCAGGTAACCGGTCGGCGCCGGTGCAAACCGGGTCAGCGGGCGGGGGGGCGCGTCGGAAGGGAGCAGGAAGGGCATGGCAGGAATGATAGCGAGCGCCCGGAGCTTGCCCACGCTGCTTCACTATTGCGAGAGCGCGGGTTAAGGTACAGGCGCATCCGGGCCCCACCGTGCGGCGGCTGGATGCCCGGATACTTCGGACGGCGCGGGAGCGCATCTCGATGAACTCGATGACCATTCATTCCCGACGGTGGCGGCAGGGCCGGCGATCGTTCCTGTCGCTCGCAGGGGTCCTTCTGCTCGTACATGCGGGGGCCGCCGTGGCCCAGGACAAGGCCGCGGCACCTTCCCCGAGCGGTAGCGCCTCTGCCGCCGCGGACACGGCAAAGCTCCCAATGGGGCAGATCGAGGCGCTGGTCGCCCCGATCGCACTCTATCCCGATCCCCTCCTGGCCCAGACCCTCGTCGCGGCCACCTACCCGCTCGAGATCATCCAGTTGCAGCAGTGGCTGGCGAAGCACCCCGGCCTCAAGGACAAGGCGCTGGCCGATTCGGTGGCCAAGCAGCCGTGGGACCCGAGCATCCAGTCGATGGCCGTACTGCCCGATGTGGTCAAGCGGCTCGCCGACGACATCCAGTGGACCACGGAACTCGGCAACGCCTTCCTGGCGCAGCAGACCGACGTGATGGACGCCGTGCAGGCGCTGCGCAAGAAGGCGGTCGAGAAGGGCGCCCTCGCCTCGAACGAGCAGCAGGTCGTTGATACCCAAGTCGTCGAGAAGCAGACGGTCATCGTCGTCCAGCCCGCCAACCCCGACGTCGTCTACGTCCCGGTATACACCCCGACCGTCGTCTACGGTCCGCCGGCCTATTATCCCTATCCTCCCATCTACTACCCTCCGCCGCCGCCACCGGGAGCGTACTTCGTCGCATTCACGGCGGCCGTCGTATGGCGATCGGCCGTTTGGGGGGGCTCCTGCTGTTACGCCGGGTGGGGACACGGCGGCGGCAACACCGTCATCATCAACAACAACAACAATTTCAACCAGATCAACCACCGCGGTGGCACCGGCAACAACAACTGGCAGCATAACCCGTCGCACCGCGGTGGGGCGCCCTACCCCAACCAGAATGTCTCGAACAAGTACGGCGGCGGGCAGGGCCAGCGAGGCGGCGGCGCCAGCGCAAGCACGAGGCCGGCCGGTGGCGGCGCGGGCGGTGCTGCGGGTGGGCGCCCGAGCGCAGGCACGCAGCCAGCCGGCGGCGCGGGTGGGCGGCCATCCGCGGGCACCCAACCGGCTGGTGGCGGGGGCGCGCGGGTCCCGAACGCCAGCACCCAGCCGTCACGAGGCACTCCCAGCAACCAGGTCGGCGGCCGTGACGTCCCCAGCTCCCGCGGCGGCCAGAGCGGCTTCAGCGGCGGCCAGGGCGGGTACAGCGGCGCGAACGCCCGGGCGAGCAGTTCCCGTGGCGCCTCGAGCATGGGCGCGAGCAGTTACGGCGGCTCACGGGGTGGCGGCGGTAGCCGGGGCGGCGGAGGCTCGCGGGGCGGCGGGGGGAGGCGATGATGAGGACCATGACCATGCGAATCCCATTTCGCCTTTGCGTGGCCGCCGCCCTTTGCGGCCTCCTCGCCGGGTGCGGCACGCGGGAAGATCCGGCCGCATCCATGCCCGAGCGGACATTCGCGACTGCGGAGGAGGCGGCGACGGCGCTGGTCGCCGCCGCTGAGCGGTTCGATGTGCCGGAACTGAAGGCGATCCTGGGCTCGGCGGGAGAGCCGCTGGTGGCGTCTGCCGACACCGTGGCGGACCGGAACCACGCCACGGCCTTCGCGGCGGAAGCCCGCGTGCAGCAGCGGCTCGAGTTCGATTCCTCGGGGACGTCCGCGGTGCTGAGCGTGGGCGCCGAGAACTGGCCGATGCCGATTCCCATCGTCGCGCAGGACGGCCGGTGGTACTTCGACGCCGCCACAGGCAAGGAGGAGATCCTCCGCCGGCGCATCGGCCAGAACGAGCTCGACGCGATCACGATGTGCCGCGGGTTTGTCGAGGCCCAGCGCGCGTATGCCCTCGTCCGGCACGACGGGTCGCTCCTCAATCAGTACGCCCAGCGCATCGTCAGTACGCCCGGCAAGCAGGACGGCCTCGCGTGGCAAAGCGCCGACGGCACCTGGGAAGGCCCGGTGGGAGAGGAGATCGCCCGCGTCATCACCGAGGGCTACTCGGACCGCAGCCAGCCGTTCCACGGGTACTACTACAAGGTGCTCAAGGGCCAGGGGCCGGCCGCGCCGCTGGGCGCAATGGACTTCATGGTCGAAGGGGCGATGATCGGCGGGTTCGCCCTCGTGGCCGCGCCGGCGGACTACGGCGTGACCGGCATCCAGACCTTCATCGTGAGCTGGGAGGGCGTCGTCTACCAGAAGGATCTCGGCGACCAGACGCTCGACACCTTCCGTACGATGGAGCTCTACAACCCCGATTCGACGTGGACGGCGGTGGAGCTGCCCTGACCCCGCTTCGTACCCGCGCACGCACGGGGCGATGATCCGCGCCATTCGCACCACGACAAAGGCCCTCCACCTGGAGGGCCTAAGTCGTTCTGGGGCAAGAGGCGCCGGCGAGAATCGAACTCGCGAATAGAGGTTTTGCAGACCTCTGCCTTACCACTTGGCTACGGCGCCGGGAGGGTTAACATCGCTACGAGGGGGCCAATTCTCAAGGTTGCTCCTCTTCCACAGGAAACCCCGGCTGCTCGGCCCCGTAGGGCATCCATTCCCAACCGACGAGTCCCCTGATGCGCCGCACCGCCCTCGCCAGCGCCCCGCTCCTCCTAGCCTGCCTCGTCGCCCCGGCGGGCGCCCAGGAGGACGTGATGACGCTGCGGGCTGAGCGGCTCACGCCCGACCTGACGGTCCTCTCGGGATTCGCCAACGGGAACATCCTCGCGCTGACCGGGCCGGACGGCACCCTCCTGGTGGATGCACAGAGCGCGAAACGCGTCGGCCTGGCCGACTCGGTCCTGGCCAGCCTCGGCGCCCCGCCCGTGCGGTGGGTCATCAACACCCACTACCACGGTGACCATGTCGAGGGCAATGCGCTCTTCCGCGGGCGCGGGGCCGAGGTCGTCGGACAGGAACGGCTCCCGGTGCAGATGGTGAAGGACACGACCATCACGTCGTGGGGCGACTGGCACCGGACGCCGGCCGCGCCCGCCGCGATCCCGACCCGGACCTTCCGCGATTCGCTCACGATGCGCGTCAACGGACAGCGCGTCGTCGTGACGCACATCCCCGCCGCGCACACCGACGGCGACGCCATCGTCTGGCTCCCCGAGGCCAACGTGATGCACATCGGCGACCTCTTCGAACACCAGGCACCGCCCTTCATCGACTGGTGGGTGGGTGGACGGCTTGCGGGGATGCTCGCCGGGGTGGACTGGGGGCTCGCGCACAGCGACAGCGCGACGCGCATCGTGCCCGGCCACGGACCGGTGGGCACCCGCGGCGACCTGCTCCGGTACCGCGAGATGCTGCTGGGCCTGGGCACGGCCGTGGCCGGTCACGTCAACGCGGGAGACGGCGTCGAGGAGACGCAGGCCGCCCACCCCGCGGCACCGTGGCAGCCGATGCTCGGCAGCCAGCGGCGGATGGACGCGCTCGTGGCGCTCCTCTACCTCGGGCTGACGGAATTCGAGTCCGCCGCCCTCAAGCCCAGGCTCGTTCCCGGCACCCCGGAGGCGCGCCTGCCCTGGCTCATCGGCTGCTGGGCGACCTCACGGAACGGACGGACCATTGAGGAGCGCTGGACCGTGGCGCCCGACGGATCGCTCGCCGGACGTGGACGGACGCTCCGCGAGGGCCGAGTGGTCGACTCGGAGGTCGTGCGCATCACCGTGGACCAGGGATCGCTGCGCTACACCGCCAATCCCCAGGGCCAGGCCGAAGCGGTGTTCGTCGCGTCCGACGTGACGGACAGCAGCGTGACCTTCGCGAACCCGGCCCACGACTTCCCCACCCGGATCACCTACCGTCAGGGCGCCGGTGCGCGGCTCTTCGCCGAGATCGCCGGCCCCGGGAGCCAGGGCGAACGGGTGATCCCCTTCCCCTACGCGGCGGTGGTCTGCCAGGACGATTAGTATTGCCCGGATGACACCCGCTCCGTCCGGGCGCGGCCTCCCCATCGCGGGGCCGGCGCATCCTCCCCCCTTCTGGCTGACCGCCGAACACTTCGCCGCGGCCCTCCTCTGGCTCCTCGCGGGCGCGGCCGGATTGGTGGTCTCCGCGGGCGACCTGGCCTCTGGCAATTTCCTCGCGCCGCGCCTCCTCGCCGTCACCCACATGTTCACGCTCGGCGTGCTCACCACCACCATCTTCGGCGCCCTCAACCAGTTCTTTCCCGGAGCGCTCGGCATCTCCATCCGGAGCGTGCGGGTGGCGCACTGGACCTGGATCCTGCACACCGCCGGCACGCTCACGCTCGTGACCGGGTTCTGGTTCTGGCGCCCCGCGATGCTGGGCGTCGGCTGGCTGCTCCTCTTCGCGGGGGTCTTCGGCTCCAGCTGGAACCTCCTGCCCCAGCGCCGGAAGGCCCCGCGCGGCCTCGTCGTCGGTCGCTACGTCGCCGCCGGACACATCGCGCTGGGGACGGCGATGCTCGTGGCGCTGGCGCGCATCGGCAACAGTCTCGGCTGGTGGCCGCTCGACCGGATGGCCGTCGTGGTCAGCCACTTCCACCTGGCGGTCTTCGGGTTCGTGGTGTTCACGGCGGTCGGCGTCGGCAGCTGGATGCTGCCGATGTTCCTGCTGGCGGCCAGCGCGCCGACCTGGCCCCTGCGGTGGATCGGACCGGTGGGGATGTCGGGCCTCGCCATCCTGACGGCGGGGGCCCTGGGCGCCTGGCCCCTGCTGACACGCGCAGGCGGAACGCTCGTCCTCGCCAGCGCGCTGCTCTACCTCGTGCAGCTGGGGCTCTATTTCCGGAACGCGGAGCGGCGGCCGATGGACCCCGCCATGGCCCACGTGGCCGTCGGCGTGATGCACTTCGCACTGGCGGTGGTCCTGGGGGCGACGATCCTGGCGGGGAACACGTCCGTGCGGAGCTGGCTCGCCTACGGCCTGCTGGCCATCGTGGGGTGGCTGACGCTGCTGGTGGTGGGGGTGCTCTACAAGATCTTCCCGTTCCTGGCGTGGATGAACCTCTTCGGGCCCCGCGCCGCGCAGGCCGGCGCGCCGAAGCAGGAAGACCTGACGTCGACAGCCATGGTCCGGCTGTCGCTGGCGCTGCTGACGCTGGGGGTCTGGGGCCTCGCGGGGGGCGTGCTGGCGGGGCACGCCCCGGTCATCCTGGCCGGCGCCTCGCTCTACCTGGCCGGTGTGCTCTCGGTGCTGGGCCAGTACGTGCGGATCGTGATGCTGGCCCGGCCCCTGCCGGCTCAGCGCACGGTCACGCTGTCCACGAAGTAGCTGGTCTCCCCGAAGCAGGTCGTGGGGATGCCCTTGTGCTCCGTGTAGTGCACGGCGATGTGCTTCCCGATCGCGTCGCGGAGCTGCTGTGCCACCTCGTCGTCGCGCACGCTGAACGCCCACAGCACCGGCATGACGCCCGGCACCGACGTCATGGCCAGCTCCCCCTCGTACGTCTTGCAGATCCAGCCCTTCTCCGAAAACTTCTGGAGGATGCCCGCCCGCTCCCCGTCGGAGAAGTCCCAGGCGAGCGCCGACCAGGTGTAGAGGACGAACAGCGCGATCGGCGCGAGCAGCACGCCCAGGAGGATCAGCTTGGTCTTCCGCTTCAGGCCGCGGCGGGGGGCTTCCGGCACTGGCTCCGTCATGACGACTCCAGGGAGAACGGGACGACAGGAAAGTAGGGGCGCGACGGCCGTCGCGACAGCGTTAGCGGGCCGGCCGTTGCGCGTTGAGGCTGAAGACGAATCCGCGGCCGAGCGAGACGACCCACCCGGACCCGACGGCATCGTTCGCGAAGCGCCACGACAGGTCCACCCGGGACACGATGCCCTGCGATGACCGCGTCTGCGCGATCCGCAACCCGAGCCCCACGTCCGTTCCTGTCCGCTCCGGACTTCCGCTCCACCACGCCCCGCCGTAATCCACGTAGGCCGCCACCCCCACGCTCACCACGCCAAAGACGTTCGGCCAGATCAGCCTCCGCGCCTCCGCCGTCGTGAAGAAGGCCCGGTTGCCGGTGAAGCTGTGGACGCCGAAGGCCCGCGGTCCGCTGGTCAGCCCCAGGTCGAATTCGTAACCTGGCGCGGGGTCGGTCAGCCACCCGGCGCTGCCGTGCCACACGAGCTGGGAGTTCGAGTCGGGGTTCCAGGCCACGGTCGTGGCCAGCACGGTCCCGCCGGAGTCCACGCCTTCGGCGTTGATGAGTCCATCGGAGATCCCGTTGAGGAGAATGAACCCGTTTCGAAACGGCGCCCCGAGGCGCAGGGCCGCGAACAGGCCGATGCCGGCCGTGTCGTAGCCGAAGAAGGCCGGCGCCGCGTAGACGCCGGTCGTCAACGTGGTGCTGAGGTCGATGTCCTCGGTCCGCGAAAAGGTCTGGAAGCCCGTCCGAGCGATGTAGCGCACACGGGATGACTCGAGGAAGGCGCCGAACGCGGCGGTGACGGTCTGCGGGATCGGGCCGCTGTCGGCAGCGGGCTGGTAGTTGTCGCGCACCACCTGAGCCAGCGCCCCGACCCGCGTATAGCGGCGTTTCCCCCGGCTTACCGCCCACGCCGCCGTCGTCCGGATTGCGCCCATCACGTGGTCGAGGGTGTCCACCGGCTCGTCGATGCCGTCGAGGTACTGGTAGACCGTTTCGTCCCGGTAGTCCGCGATGATGGAGAACCCGCGTGCGTCGGTTACCGAGTAGAACGGACGGATCACGCGGCCGCGGAGCACGGTGCCGTCCGAACGGTCTTCCCAGCGCGCCCCGACCCCGACATTCGACCCCAGGAACCGCGGCTGCGAGGCCTCGAGCGCGAAGGTGGTCCGGACCGGGTCGGAGGAGAACGACACGCCGGCGCGGCTGGCGGTGCCCAGGAAGTTGTCCTCCAGGAAGGAAAAGCCGATCGCCACCTCGTTGCCCACGGTCCGGAGGCGGCCCCCGACCCGCGTGGTCCATCCGTCGCGGGTGGTCACCCGCATCCCGACCCCGCCGCTGTCGGCAGGGACGGAGTCGATGCGGACGTCGCGGAAGATGCCCAACGCCCGGAGGTTGCGGGCCGACTCGGCCACGAGCACCGAGTCGTAGGGTTTCCCCACGCGGAAGAGAAGCTCGCGCTGGATGACCTGGGCCCGGGTCCTGAAGTGCAGGCCGTTCACCAGCCGCTCGACCCAGTGGTTGGCCTCGGCCGAGTCGAAGATCTCCTGCCGGTTGAGCTCGATGCCGCGGATGACAGGCGGCCGAACGGAATCGCCCGCCACTTGCGCGGCGGCCACGGCGGGGAGGAGGAGGAGCGCAAGAGCGAGGGTGAGGCGGCGGGCCAGAGGAGACTCCGGGAGCTCGATCGGATGTGAGGGAGCCGGGCTGCCCCCGTCCAGCGGAATGGACGAAGGCTATCTCAGGCTCTCCAGCAGGCGCCAGAGCTCCACGGCGCTGAATTCGTTGAAGCGCTGCAGGATGTCCTGCTCGCTCCACTCGAGGAGGATCCAGGCCGAACTGCGCGTGAGCTCGCCCTGCAGGAAGTGTACGCGGCCGGCCACGGTCTGTCCCTGCGACCGGGTTTCCAGGAAGACCTGCCACCGGTCGTCCGCGCGGCCGAGGTCGCCGAGATGGCGCGCCGTCGGCGCGTCGGGCAGCGCGGCCGGTAATGGGTGCTGCGGCTGTGCCATGTGCCCTCCGAGATGCCCTCACGGTAACGACTTCCGGCATCGGGCGCCAGCGGCCGCGCGGTGCCCCTCCCCGGTCGGCTCGGTTAGATTGGGTCCACTTATGGCATCGACCGTTCGCTGCGCTGGGTGCGGTACCCCCTCGGACGGGGCCTTCTGCCAGGAGTGCGGCACGCCGCTCGACCGGCGGGGAAGCCGGGCGAAGAACCGCCGAGCCTGGCTGGTAGCCTGGACCCTGGCCGCTGCGGCGGTTGCCGCGGTCGTGGCTGGGGTCATCTGGGGCGCCCCGGAACCGGTCGTCCCCGCCATGGCCATCGCCGGGGCGCGGCCCGCGGCGGCGCCGCTCCCGGACCTCGCCAGCCTGAGCCCGGAGGAGCGCTTCGCCACGCTCTTCGACCGGCTGATGCGCGCGGGGGCCGAGTGGGACAGCGCCACGGTGGCCAGCCTGTCGCCGCTGGCCGTCGAAGCCTACGCCCAGCTCGACTCGGTGGACGCCGACACGCGCTTCCACGCCGGGTTGATCGCCATCCAGATCGGGAACTTCCCGGGGGCGCACGCCCTCGCCGACACCCTGGAAGCGCGCGATCCGGGGCACCTGTTCGGGCCGATCCTGGTCGGGGCGCTCGCCCGGCTCGAGGGGGACACGGCCGCGTACCGCCAGGCGCTCGTCGAGTTCCGCGCGCGAGCCGACGCGGAGCTGGCGCGACCCGACCGGCCCGAATACGTCGAACACCAACAACTTCTTGCCGAAGTCCGGCAGGCAGCGGAGACCAAGTGACCAGGACCATCCACGTCGCCCACAGCCCCGACTCCGACGACGCGTTCATGTTCTATGCGCTGGCCGAGGGCAAGCTCGACACCGGCGACCTGCGCTACGAGCACGAGCTCTCGGACATCGAGTCGCTCAACCGCCGGGCCCTGAAGGCCGACCTCGAAGTGTCGGCGGTGTCGATCCACGCGTACGCCCACCTCCACCGGACCTACGCGCTCCTGTCGAGCGGCTCCTCCATGGGCGACGGCTACGGGCCCCGGCTCGTGAGCAAGTCGCCGGCGCCGGCGGACCCGCGGGAGGCGCTCCGCGGGCTCCGGGTCGGCATCCCGGGTACGCTCACCACCGCCGCACTCGCGCTCCGGTTGTACCAGCCGGCGGTCGTCGAGGTGATCATCCCCTTCGACCAGATCGAGGACGCCGTGCACCGCGGCGACGTGGACGTCGGCCTCCTCATCCACGAGGGCCAGCTGACCTACGCCGACGACGGACTCCAGCTCTGGGAGGATCTCGGGGCCTGGTGGGGCCAGGAGACGGGGCTGCCGCTGCCCCTCGGCGGCAACGTGGTCCGGCGCGACCTCGGCCCCGTGGTGACGGCGCAGGTGGCCCGCGACCTCCGGGCCAGCATCGAGTACGCGCTCGCCCACCGGCGCCCCGCCCTGGAGCACGCGAAACAGTTCAACCGGGGCATCGGCGACGAGCGGACCGACACCTTCGTGGGGATGTACGTCAACGAGTGGACGGTGGACTACGGACCCCGAGGCCGAGAGGCGGTGCAGCTGCTGCTCGACCGCGCGTTCGAGGCGGGCCTCATCCCCGAGCGCGTCGTGGCGGAGTTCGTCGGATAGGCTAGGTTTGTTGCGATCCCCCCGCACCGGAGGCTGTCCGTGTCGATGCCAGAGGGCCCGTCGTCGCTGCTCGTGGTCGACGATGAAGAACCGATCCGCGCCGCGCTCGCGCGCTACCTGACCCAGCAGGGGTACGAGGTCAGCACCGCCGCCTCCGGCGAGGAGGCGCTCGCCATCCTCGGGCGGCAGAAGATCGCGGGCATGCTTCTCGACGTGCGGATGCCCGGCCTGAGCGGGATCGACCTCGTGCCGCAGGCGCTCGAGCTGGAACCGCACCTCGCCATCATGATGCTCACCGCCGTGACCGAGGCCACCACCGCCGCGCTCTGCATGCAGCGGGGCGCGTTCGAGTACCTCATCAAGCCGATCGACCTGGTGGACCTCGGGCGCGCCCTGGAGCGGGCGCTGCGCCGCCGCGCCTCCCAGATGGAGACCGCGCAGGTCAACCAGTGGCTGAAGGAGGAGGTGGCGATCCGGGCGGCCGAGGTGCGCCGCGAACGCGCGACGCTCGAGCGCGTCACGATCGCCACCCTCGAGGTGCTGGTGAACGCCCTCGAGGCGAAGGACCCCTTCTCGCGCGGCCACTCGGCCCGGGTGGCGGATCTTTCCGCCATGATCGCCGCCGAGCTGGAGCTGTCGGACGAGGACATCGAGGTCATCCGCACCGCCGGCCGGCTGCACGACATCGGCAAGATCGGCATCCGCGAGGAGGTGCTGGCCAAGCAGGGCCCCCTCACCCCGGCCGAATACGAGCACGTCAAGGATCACGTGATCATCGGAACCCAGATTCTCGCCCCGCTCGCGCACCTCCACGGCGCCATCGCGTGCATGCGCAGCCACCACGAGCGGTGGGACGGCGAAGGCTATCCCGACCGGCTGCGGGGCGAGGACATCCCGCTCGGCGCGCGGATCCTCGGCATCGCCGAGATCTTCGACGCCCTCACCACCTCCCGCCCCTACCAGGAGAAGATGCCGGCGAACTTCGCGGTCGATCGTCTCCGGGACCTCGCGGGTACCGCCGTGGACCCCGCCGTCTTTGCCGGGCTGGAGGCAGTCATCGCCCGCCGGCAGACCCTCGTCTTCCTAGAAGACACCAACCCCGCCTGAGGTATCGGCGCGCCGAACGCTGGCGCGATTCGTGCACCTCTGCCCTGAACTGTGCCCCGCGCGCCACCGGCGGCGGCGCTGCGGGGCCACGCAGCACAACCTGTTGACCATCAACGTCTTGGAGCGCCTGTTCTCCCATGGCGAAGCTGATCCTTGTCATCGATGACGGCGCGGAGCAACGCCGGTTCCTCGAGCGGACCCTGTCCGCGGCGGGGTACCGGGTCGTGACCGCGCCCGATGGCGAATCCGGCAGCGCCGCGGCCCGCTCGCTCCTTCCCGACCTGATCATCCTGGACGTGATGATGCCCGGCATGAACGGCTACCAGGTGTGCCGCACGCTCAAGGCGGACCCGGCCACCACCGACCGTCCGATCCTGGTGCTGACCGCGAAGGACGAGCCCACGGACCACTTCTGGGCGCGGGAGGTCGGGGCCGACGATTTCCTCACCAAGCCGGTGGACCTGCCGGAACTCATCCGCCGCATCGAAGACCTGACGGAGCACCGGTGATCACCCTCCCCATCATCCTCGGCGTCGCGGCCGCCATGGCCGGCATCGGGCTCGTGGCGGTGCTCTCCTGGCTGCTGTACACCTCGTACCTCAACCGCCTCGAGCGGCGGCTCGCATACCGGAAGGGGCTCTATCGCGACCTGGTGACCGGACTGGCGCGCCGGGACCGCGAGCTGCTCGAGCCGCAACTCCGCGAACTGACGACGCTGAAGGATTTCGAGGCGCTGGAGGCGGTGCTCGAGGAACAGGCGCGGGGCTCCACCGAGCGTCCGGCCTGGCTGCTCGACGCCTACGACCGGCTGGGGCTGGTGGACAAGTACGTGACCCGGCTCCGCACCGCGACAAAGTGGCGCGAGCGGGCGTTCGCGGCCGAGTTGCTGGGCCGGGTGGGCAACGCGAAGGCGGTCCCCGCCCTGCTCGACACGGTGGCGGCCACCCGCACCGAGGATGCTGACGTCCGTGAGATCGCCCTCCGCGCGCTGGCGCGCATCGGCGACCCGCGCGCGCTCACCCCGCTGGTGAACGCGCTCAAGCAGTCCGAGGTGTGGCTGGTTCCGCGCATTGCAGACATCCTGACGCGACACGGCGACTTGGCCGTCGACCCGATGATCGGCTTCCTCGAGGACCCTGCCCGTCATCCCGCCAGAGCGTGGGCGGCCAGCATCCTGGGCGAGGTCGGCGCCGCGCGCGCCTTCCCCTCCCTGGTGCGCGCGCTGACCGACCTCGACGACGAAGTGCGCGCCAAGAGCGCCAGCGCCCTCGGCCGGATCGGCGACGGCCGCGCCGTCGGCTACCTCCTCGACCACCTGCTCAGCGACCCGGCGCCGTTCGTGCGCGCGCGAATCGCGCAGGCGCTCGGGCAGTTCGACCAGCCGGAGGTGGTGGAACGACTCGTCCGCGCGCTGGGCGACCCCGCGTGGTGGGTCCGCATGCGAAGCGTCGAAGCGCTCGAGCAGGTCGGCGCCCAGGCCGAGGGCCCGCTCCTCCTCGCGCTCGACGACGCGGACCCCGAGATCCGGATCCGCGCCGCCGTCGCCCTGGAACGGCTCGGCGTCCCGGCGCGGCTCATCGCCGCCATCGAGCGGGGCGAGAACACCGTGGAGGCGACCGAGACGCTTGCGCGGTTCGGCAACGCCGGCGCCCGCGAGTTGCTCGCCGAGGGGCTGGGGCACGTGGCCGCGCCGGTACGCGGCGCGATGATGGAGGCCATCCGCCGGGCGGGGCGCCGGGACCTGGCCGCCGAACTGGTGCAGCTGTCGCGCACCGACACCGAGCCCGCCCTCCGCGCCACCGCGTTCGACGTCCTCCGCGCCCTCGGCGTGACCGAGGGGATCGCGGCGGCGCTCGACCACCTCAACGACCCCGACCAGCGGGTCCGCACCGCCGCGATGCTGCTCGTCGGGCAGCTTGGCGGCCCGGAGCTGGCGGAGCAGATCCGCCCGCGCACCGCCGACCCGGACCCGGCTGTCCGCGCGGCGACCGCCACCGCCCTCGGCCTGACGCAGGCGCGGGGCGCGGCCGACGACTTCATCCGGCTGCTCAAGGACCCCGACGCCGGCGTTCGCGCCGCGGCGGCCCGAGGCGCGGCCGATGCCAACGCGCGCGAGGCGGGTGCGACGCTCCTTGGCCTGCTGACCGACACCGACCTCGAGGTGCAGCGGGAGGCGGTACTCGCGCTCGGGCGGCTGGGCGACCCCTCGGTCGCCGGCACGCTGCTCAGGCACCTCGCGGGGGCCCGACCGGAGATTCGGGGCGCCCTCGCGACGTCGGTCACCCGGCTCGACCTGACGCAGGTCCAGGCGCTGCTCGATCGGCTCATCGAGGCCGGGGACCGGGAGAGCAAGCTCGCCGTCGTCCGGACGGTGTCCCAGCTCCGCACGCCGGCTGCGCCGTCGATTCTCGGCGTCCTCTGGCGCGACCCCGACGCCGCGGTGCGCGCCGCGACCGCCGCCGCGCTCGGCCGCCTCGGTGGCCCCGACTCGATCCGGCTGCTCACGGCCGGACTCGACGATCCTGACGAAGAGGTGCGGGCCCAGGCCGTGGACGCCCTCGCGCGGCTCGGCGCCGCCGACGCGGGCCCGGCCGTCCTCGGCCTCCTCCTGCGGGATCCCTCCACACGGGTCCGCGAGCGTGCCGCCCTCGCCACGGGACTCATCCGGACCGCGGGCGGCGAGGCGGGGCTGCTCGCGGCGAGCGCACAGGCCGAGGCATCGCTCGCGGTCCGCGCCGCGGCGCTGCTCGCGCTGGGCGGCTACGAACAGGAGAGCATGGTCGGCCGGCTGATCGAGATGTCGGACAACCGCCAACTGCGCGACTTCCTGGCCGACCGGATCAAGCACGATTCCGAATACCGGCTGCTCGCCCAGCGGCTCGGCGCGTCGCGCCACGTGGAGCTGCAGGCGCTCGCCGCCACGACGCGGGAGGACATGGAGACCTCGCTGACCGAGGGGATCCGCGGCGCCCTCGACCCGGCGGAGCGCCTTCGCCTGGTGAGCGGGCTCCGCGCCTTCCAGGGCGACCGGAGCCGCAACGCGCTGCTCCAGGTGGTGCGGAGCGACCCGAACCCGACGGTCCGGTCAGCGGCGCTGACGTCGGTAGCGGGCATGCTGGACCCGTCCGAGCTGGAGCGCGCCGCCGTCCGGGCGCTCTCCGACCCGGATGCGAACGTCCGCAACACGGCGGTGGCGCTCTTCGCGCGGATCGCGCCGGAGCGCGCACTGCCCAGCCTGATCCGGATGCTCCGGCCGGACGACGACGACCCCGTCGTCCTGCAGGCGGTGGCCGGCCAGGCCGAGGCGAGCTTCGACACCTTCGTGGACCTGACCCTTGGCCTGGGCGCGGGCGGGTCGGAGCTGATCACGGTCTCCAAGGTGGCGCGCTACATCCGCCACCCGCACCTGCCCGCGCTGCTGCCACCGATGGCCGCCAGCCGGGCACCGGAGGTGCGGGAATCCCTCGTGCGCCTCTGGCGCCACCGCCCCGACCTGATCGACCCCGTGCTGCTCGGGCGGCTGGCGCATGATCCCGTGGCCGCCGTCCGGGTGGCCGTGGCCTCCGCCTGCGCGGCCGGCAACGTGCCCGACGCGCTGACGGCGCTGGCGGCCGATCCGGTGGAGGACGTCCGGGCCATGGCGGGCCTCGCCGCGTTGCTGAGCGGGGCGCGGGACGCGCTGCCCGCCGACGCGTCCCGCGCCGTGCTTGCCGCCGCCGCCGACATGGTGCTGCCCCGCGCCGAACTCCAGCGGCGGGCCGTCGACACGTCGGCGGACCGCCGCCGGGCCGCGGGCATCGTGCTCGCGCTGCTCGGCGACCCGGCGGCCCGGCGGATGGCGGAGGACGATCCGGTGCCCGCCGTCCGGCAAGCGATCCGCGCGGCGCTGCCGGAGGCGTGATGTACCAGACCTTCCTCGCCACGCTCACGGTCATCGCGGTCGCCGCGCAGCCGCTCTTCCTGGCGTATTTCCTCTTGTACAACAGCTACACCCTGCTCCTGATCGCGCTGTCGGCGCGCCAGGTGCGGCGGAAGGTGGCGGGCCACTTCATCGAGGACCTCGACCTGATCGACGACAGCGGCTCGACCAAGCCGCTGACGATGATCATCCCGGCCTTCAACGAGGAGGTCACCATCGTCGACTCGGTGACGAACCTCGTCCACTGCGACTATCCGCGGTTCGAGGTCGTGGTGGTCAACGACGGCTCGAGCGACCAGACGCTGGAGCGGCTCAAGCGCGCCTTCAAGCTCCGCCGCACCGACCTCCCCTACCGCGAGGCGATCGGCACGGCGCGGGTCCGGGCGCTCTACGAGTCCACGGCCGTCCTGCCCAAGGGCGTCCTCCGGCTGGTGGTCATCGACAAGGAGAACGCCGGCAAGGCCGACGCGCTCAACGTCGGCGTCAACGCCTCGACCGCCCCGTACTTCGTCTGCCTCGACGCCGACTCGATCCTCGACCAGCGGGCGCTGAAGGAAATGATGCGGGTCATCCAGGAAGATTCCCGCGTGGTGGCCGTCGGCGGCCAGGTGGCCATCGCGAACGGCTGCACCATCCGGAACGGGCGGGTGGTCAGCGTGGGGCTGCCGCGCCACCCGCTGGCGCGGTTCCAGATGGTCGAGTACCTCCGCTCCTTCACCACCGGGCGCACCGGGCTGGACCGGCTCGACTCGATCCTCATCCTCTCCGGCGTCTTCGCGGTCTTCGAGAAGGAGACTGTCATCCGCGCGGGGGGCTATCTCACGCCGTTCGTCCGGCACCGGATCGTGGAGGAATACGTCGCGGCGCGCGCGGGCACCGTCTGCGAGGACATGGAGATCGTGGTGCGCCTGCACCGCTACATCCGCGACAAGCGCCTCGACCGCCGCATCGCGTTCCTGCCGCACCCGGTGGCCTGGACCGAGGTGCCCGAGTCGCTCGAGTCGCTCCGGAAGCAGCGCGGCCGCTGGTACCGCGGCCTCCGGGAGTCGCTCTTCTATCACCGCGCCATGCTGCTCCGGCGCCGGTTCGGCCGGATCGGCGCATTCGCGCTCCCGACCTTCTGGCTCTTCGAGTATTACGGCCCGATGATCGAGATGGCCGGATACTTCTTCTTCGCTTTCCTGCTCTTCCTGCAGTGGGCGTTCGACATCCACCTGATCAACTGGCCGTACGCCATCGCCTTCTTCCTGGCGGCGTTCGGCTACGGGATGCTGGTGAACCTCTTCGCGGTGCTGGTCGGGGCGTGGCGCTTCCGCCTGGGGCTGGCCGACCGCCTGCAGCGCGGGCTCCTGCCCTTCTCCCGGAGGCGGGACGTGCTGGTGCTCCTGGGCTACGCCATCCTGGAAAACGTGCCCTTCAGCTTCCGCCACATTACTCTCTACTGGCGGCTCCGCGGCCTGCTGGACGCCTGGCGGGGCAAGACGACGTGGGAAAAGTTCGCGCGGGTGGGATTCCGGACCGAGACGGAGGCGGCACGTGGCTGAACGGAGCGCATTGCGCATCCTGGTGGTGGACGACGATCCCGCGATGGTCCGCCTCGCGGCCGCCGCGCTCACGGCGCACGGCTTCACCGACCTCGAGCACGTGGCGACCGGCCGTGACGCCCTCCTGGCCGCCGCCCGGGCCGACGTGCTGCTGCTCGACCAGAACCTGCCGGACCTGGCCGGGCGCGAGGTCCTGCTCGCGCTGCGGGCGTGGCCCGAGCCGCCGAGCGTGGTGATGGTGACGGCCCACGGCAGCGAGACCTTCGCCGCCGACGCGCTCCGGGCTGGGGCGGAGGACTACCTGGTCAAGGACGCCTCGCTGGCCGCCATGCTCCCGGAGGTGGTGGAGCGGGTGCGCCGGATGCGATCGCTCCGCGAGGCGCTGGCCACCGCGGAACGGGAACTCCTGCACGTCGAGCGCCGGGCGGCGGTGGGCGAGATGACGGTCACGCTCCACCACGAGATCAACAACCCCCTGATGGCCGCCACCGCCGAGCTGGAGCTGCTGCTCGGGGGCCAAGACGCGCTGTCCGGCGCCCAGCGCCAGTCGCTGGAGACGGTCCGGGGGATGCTCGAGCGGATCCGGGAAATCGTGAAGCGGGCGGGAGCGCTGCGGCGCGCCGCGACGGCGGAGTACGCGCCGGGCGTCCAGATGATCGACCTGCAGGCGGGGAGCCCGCGGCCCGAGGTGCCGTCCAAGGGCCGCGCGCTCGTCCTGGTGCCCGAGGAGGGCACGGCACGCGTGCTCGAGTCGTTGCTCCGCCGCGCCGGCTACGCCGTCCAGCGGGTGGCGGGGCCGGCGGGGCTGGTACCGGCCTCCCAGGGATTCGACGTATCGCTCGTGGTGGCGGCGGAGCGCTCGCTCCCGGCCAACCTCCCCGGCCCGGCCCAGCGGCCGTACCGCCTCTTCATCCTGCAGGACGGCGACGGCACCGCCGCGCGCGCCGCCGAGCCGAGCGAGACCCTCGGCCTGCCGCTCGACCCGGAAGGCCTCGCCGCCGCACTCGCCTGAACTTGGGGCCTAGGCCGGCGCGGCGCCCGCCTCACGCTTGGCCTGCTGGAACGCCATCGCCCGCAGGCGGGCCACCCGCAGCCGGATCGGCGGGTGCGAGGCAAAGACATCCCCCACGATCCCCTCCCGGTCGCTGATCCGCCGCTCCGCCGGATCCACGATGCAGAGGTGCGCCGCCCCCTGCGCGATGCTGCGCGTCGCCCCGGCGGCGGCGTCCAGCTTCTCCAGCGCGCGCGCGAGCGCCTCGGGGTGCCGGGTGAACTGGGCCGCGGTCGCGTCGGCCAGGTATTCCCGCTTCCTGCTGACCGCCATGGCCAGGAGCCGCGACACGACCGGCGCGATCAGCAGGGTCAGCAGCCAGAGCACGAGCAGCACCGCTCCCAGCGGATTGCCCCCCTTCCCTCCACGCCCGCCCCCGCCGCGCGACGCACCGCCGACCCGGCCCCCGAGCCGGAGGTACCGGCCCAGGGCGTCGGAGAGGAGCGCGATCGCCCCCAACATCCCCGCCAGCAGCGTCATCAGCTTCACGTCGTCGTTCTGGATGTGCGCCATCTCGTGGGCCACGACGCCCTGCAGTTCGTCCCGGTCGAGCGCCGCGAGGAGGCCCTCCGTGACCGCGATGCTCGCATGCCGCGGGTCGTGCCCGGTGGCAAAGGCGTTGAGGTCCTGATCGGGCACCACCCAGACGGTCGGCTTCGGCAGTCCCGCCGCGACGGCCATCTCCTCGGCCACGTTCGCCAGCTGCAGCTGCGCCGGCGAGGCGGGGGTGACGACCTCCCACGCCCCGGCCGCCAGCAGCACCCGCCGGGGGCCGGTCTTCCAGGCGAAATAGCAGAGGGCCGAGGCGGCCGCGGTGACCAGGAGGCCGATGAAGGGGAGGGTGTGGCGATATTCGCCGGGCGGAGCATCGGCGGTCAGCAGGTAGAACGCGTAGTCCCCGCCGAAGCCCACCCACGCGAAGAAGAGCAGGAACCCGGCCACCAGCCAGACCGAGCGGCGGCGGTTGGCCGCCTGCTGCGCGAAGAGGTTCGCGTCGCTCACGCGCCCGGGGCGCGGGACGTCAGGTCCACCGTCGGGACGGCGCGCTCGCCGGCGTCGGCGATGACCCAGAGATCCGACGGGGTCGCCTTGGCGATGCCCGCGACGAGGTTCACCGGGAACTGCTGCTGCTTCGTGTTGTACTCGGTGGCCACGTCGTTGTAATGCTGGCGGGAGAACCCGATGCGGTTCTCCGTGCTCGTCAGCTCCTCCTGGAGCTGGAGCACGTTCGCGGTGGCCTTGAGGTCGGGATAGTTCTCCATCAGCGCGAAGAGCTTGCCGAGCGCCTGCGTCAGCTGCCCCTCCGCCTCCGCGGTCGCCTTGACCCCCTGCGCCCCCATCGCCTTGGCCCGCGCGCTGATGACCGCCTCCATCGTGCCGCGCTCGTACTCCATCGCCCCCTTGACCGTGTTGACCAGGTTGGGAATGAGGTCGTGCCGCCGCTTCAGCTGCACGTCGATCTGCGTCCAGCCGTTCTGCACCTGGTTCTTGAGGCTGATGAGGGTGTTGTACGCGCCGACGGCCCAGAGGAGGACCACCGCGAGGACCACGAGTAGGATGATCGTCGTCATGCCGGACTCCTCGGAGAGCGTGAACGGCTCAGGGTGCGGGCGGTGCGCCGGTACCCGCCTGGTCGAGCAGCTGCGCGATGTCGCGTACGAGGGCGGCCTCCGCCCCCGGCACCTGCAGCGCGGGGTGCCGCTCGTCGAGCAGCAGTTCCACACCGGGGCCACAGGGAATGCGCCGGCAGGTGGTCGGCCGCGGCGGCTGGCCCGGTGCCGGCAGGGCCGATTGCATGGCGCGCGCCACCCGACCCCTCGGCTCGTGCGTCCCCGGCCCGGCCAGCACGCGCTCCGGCGACGGCAGCGCGGGCCCCAGCACCCCCGCGACCCGCCGCTCAAGCATGTCGCCGGCCAGTTCCGCCAGTTCCTTCCCGAGCGAATCGAGCGTGGCCCCCTCCATCTGCCGCAGCTTGATGGCCAGTACCTGCAGCAGGTGGCGGTAGCCGTAGGTGGCCGCCGTCCCGCGCCCTTCCGGCGGGCTCACCAGGCCACGGGCCACGTAGAACCGGATGGTCCGCTCGCCCGGCAACGCCCGGGCCGCGGCGTTGACGGGCACGATGTTCGACGCCTCGAGGAGCGCGCCGGCGAGTGCCGCGAGGTCGCGCAGGCTCCAGGGCGCCAGCGGGCGGTACGCCCGAAGCGCCACGAGGGGATCAGCGCCCGACAGCGATGCCAGTCCGGCGGGGAATGTCATGCGGAGTTCCCGGAGGAATTTGAGATACTGGTCGTGGGGCCGAGGACGCCGCGCAGCGCCGCCGCCAGCTCGAGCAGGTCGAAGGGCTTTGGGAGGAGCCTGGCCCCACGGCAGGCGGCGGGGAACGCCTCGACGGTCAGGGACGGATCCCCGCTCACGAACACCATGCGCCCGGCCAGCGCGGGCCAGCGCGCCACGATCTCCGCCCCAAGCGCGGCGCCCGACATGCCGGGCAGGTGGTAATCCAGCAGGATGGCGTCGGCGGGGCCCCGCTCGAGGGCCGCGAGGGCCTCCCCCGCGGTGGCCACCGTGACCGGATCCCACCCTTCACGTCGAAGCAGCCGGCCGACGGCGTGCCGGATGGCCGGCTCGTCGTCGACCACGAGCACGCGCGATGTCATGTGCGGACAGCCTCTCGGGGGTGAGACAGGACTCGCAACTTGCCTCCGGAGGAGGGCGGGAGCAAGGCCCGCGCGCTGGGGGGATGACGGTCGCCCCCGGAGGATGACGCCTCCCGGGCGCGGTGCCGTATCGTGGGCCCATGAACCGAGGCGTCACCCTTCCCGAACTGGTCGCCACAGTGGGCATCGTCGCGCTGGTGCTGGCCATCGCCGCGCCCCGGCTGTCGGAGCCGCTCGACGTGCTGGCGGTCGAGCATGCCGCCGGGGAAATCGCCGGCGCCCACGCGAGGGCGCGGGTCGCCGCCGTGGTGGAATCACGCATCACGCGGCTGACCGTGGGACTCGACAGCCTCACCATGGACGTGGTCGGTCCCGACGGGCCGGCCAGGCGCTGGGCCTCGGCCGGCCCCGGCCGATTCGCCGTCGTCATGACCGGGGGCCAGCGGACGCTGACCTTTGCGCCCACCGGAATCAGCATGGGGTTTTCCAACGCGTCGTGGACGTTGACGAAGGGGTCGGCCAAGCGCCGGGTGGTGATCTCCCGCCTCGGGCGGGTGCGCATCGAGCGATGAGCGGAGCGAAGCCTGGCGAGGACGGCAAGCCGAGCGGGGCGGTCGCTGCCGGAGGACGGCACCGGTGGAGGCCGGGTCCGGAGGTCTCGACGACTCCGGACCACCCCCGGGCCCTATCCCGCCGAACGCCCCCGTACCGCGACCGCCTCGAGGTGGTAGAGCCGGATCTTGTGGAGCAGGGTCGAGCGGGAAATGCCGAGCAGCAGCGCCGCCTGCCGCTTGTTCCCCCTCGTGTGGCCGAGCGCGAGGGCAATGTGGCGCCGCTCGGCGTCGGCCAGCGAATCGGGAGGCACCGGGCTCGCGGGCGTGAGCGAGCGGCGGAGTGCGGCCAGGTCGAGGCCCGGAAGGGCAAGGTCGATGCACACGCCGACCAGCCCCGGGACGCCGAGCGCTTTCGCGGCCTCCGCGCCCGTCCCGGCCGGCACGGCCTGATTCCCCGCCGCGCTCATCACTTCCGAGATGCGGCGGGCGCGCTCGGGGTCGGTCGTCACGACCAGCATCGGCAGGGGGTCCATGACGGGAGAAGGTATCCCTCAGGCGGACGGGAGCAAGGATCGTGATCACGCGGAGGCTGTTACCTTTGCTCCGTTCCTTTCTCCCCGACCGAGCGGCCTCGATGAGCGACCCCACCGATCTCCACGGACTCTCGCCCGGACAGCGGGTCCAGGACCCGCTGCTGATCCTGGAGGTCGAACGCAGGGGCGGAGACACACCGCACACGGTCCTCACCTTTGCGAACGCGTCGGGCCGGTTGCCGAGCGCGCCGTTCTGGCTCGAGGACCAGCCGAAGATCGCGGGGCTCGCGCCGGGAGACGTCGCCCAGGTCATCGGCGAGGTGGCCCTGTACCGCGGCCAGCGCCAACTCAAGGTGAGTTCGATACGCCCGCTGCCGAAAGGCGCGGTGGACCTTTCCCTCCTCGTCCCCTCCATCGGCGACCCCGGCCCGTACTGGAAGACCCTCGACGGCTGGCGCGCCGAAATTGCGCGCCCGCGGCTGGCGGCCACCCTGGACCTCTTCTACCGCGACGACGACTTCCGGCAGCGCTACGAAGCCTGTCCCGCCAGCCTGGCCGGACACCACGCGTTGCTGGGCGGCTTGCTCAAGCACACCGTGGAGGTCGCCAGCATCGCCCGCGCCATCGCACGGGCCTGCCGGGCGGAGATGGACCTCGTCCTGGCGGGTGTGCTCCTGCACGACATCGGCAAGCTCGACGCCTACCGCTGGGACGGGGGGATCTTCGAGATGACCGAGGCGGGCACGCTGCATGGCCACGTGGTGCTGGGCGCGCTGATGGTGGATCGCGCGGTGCGCGCCGCGGTGCCGGCGCCATGCACCGAACAGGAACTCGCCATCCTGCAGCACCTGGTCCTCTCGCACCACGGCCGGCTGGAGTACGGTGCGGCGGTGGCGCCGATGACGCTGGAGGCCGAGGTGCTGCACTACGCTGACAACGCGAGCGCCAAGACGGCGAGCATGGCCGAGGCGCTGGCGGACGCGGGCAATTTCGATGGGGAGAGCCTGGTCAGCACGCGAGGGCTCTGGCAACTCGACAGGCGGCGGGCGTATCGGGGCCGGAGCGACTGGGGAGGCTGACCAGGCCGACGCGGAATTCCGAAATGCGAAATTCCGAAATGCAGAAACGGCCGTCCGGTTCTTCGCCGGGCGGCCGTTTCCCACAATGACCCGACGGGGCGAGGCCCTGTCGGTCGTGGCCCCGGCCGGACCGAAGTCGGGCTGGGGTCGTCGTTGCGAGCGCTGCGAGTCGGGTCGGGTCGCGGACCGTCCCTTCGCAAAGCATCCCGAGGCGCCAGATCGGGGTGGGCGGAGCACGCGACTGGCTCCACCTGGCCCGGACGGCCTTGGTCCAGGATCATCGGTGATCGTGCCCTTACGGCGTCGATCCCCTCCCCTGCTCCTCCGGTCCGAACCCATCTGAGCCGACCTGATCCTGCCCTGAAGGCATTCACTGGAACGTCCCAGACGCACCTCAAAGCTAGGGGTGCCGAAAAATCACGCAAGTGCCTGTATTTATTCGGGTTACGAGATCTTGTGTGGGGGGAATGTGGAGGGGTAATCCGATGCTGGACAGCGCCGTAACGAGCTTGTCCACCGTTTGTGGAAATGTGTATCCACAAATCCCCACGGCCCTCACCGGGGGCCGAGGGGTCAGCTCTTCTTGCTGCCCGGGGGCGGAAGCTTGACGTTGATGAAGCGGAGGTAGGTCTGGGCGGTCCGGCTGAAGGCATCCAGCTTGGTCTGAAGCTGTTTCATCTGGTGTGGGGCATTCTCGCGGAGGGACACCTGGCTGGTGTCCGCGGCGAGGGCGGTCCAACGCTTCTGGCAATCTCGAAGCTCGCTCGCGAAGGCGGGCATCGCCTTCAGGAGATCGGCCTGGGCGTTCTTCTGCCCGGGTGTGGTCCAGACCCCCTGCTCGGTGACCGTCTTGGCGTTGGCGAGCGGGACCTCCGAGCGGGCGCATGCGGCCGCCACCGACCGGGCTCGCGCATGCATCCAGGCAAGCGAGCTGGAGGGGCTCATCTCGCTCATCAGTCGGGAGCCCGCCGCGGAGATGGTGGCGGTGGAGTCCCGCAGGACGATGAACGCGCGCTGCTGCACCGCATGGGCGGCGTCGAGCGCGGTGTCCGGCTCGACGAACTGCTCCCGGCCGACCTGCGCCTGGAGCGGAGCGGCGGCCGCAAGCGCCACGATGGCGGCGAACACCTGACGGCTCATGGCTCCATCCCGACTTCGATGTACCGGCAGACGACATCGCCGTCGGGCAGGGCGAAGAGGCAACCGCCCGAGGAGGCCGCGAACCAGCCGGCCATCAGCGGGCGCGGAGAGTCCAGTTCCTGGAGGATGGGGCCGAGCCAGCGGCGGAGGTGCCGCAGTTCCGGCGCCCGCCGCCCGAGGAGGGCCATGAGCGCACCGACGCCGGAGGTGGCCCGGAGGAAGTGGGCCAGGGCGTGCGCCCGCTGGTTGAACTCCACCGCCTTCACGCCGGGCTCGTCGTAGAGGACGGAGCCCTCGAAGACGTCCATCGGCGGGGCGTCGAGGCGGGGACCCAGGTAGACGAACTGCCGGCCACGATCGGTCTTCCGCTCCACGACAGCCGCGGCGGTTTCACTGGTCAGGCGCCCGGCGTGCAGGAGGTCGTCGTCCCGGAGGATCCCGACCACACGGGTCCACTCCAGGGCGGCAAGGGCGGTGTCCATGGGGCAGCCGGCCTGGTCGTCGATGGCGATGAAGCGCGGCGCTTCGCCCGCCCGGAGCATGAAATGGGCGAGGCCTTCGGCGCGATCGTTGAAGCTGCGAACGACGAGATTCTGGGTCGTGGTCATAGGGGACGGAAGATATGCGGATTCCGCCCCCGGGGCCACCACCAGCCCGCTAGGGCGTCAACTCGTTCTTCGGCTCGACCCGGACGATCCAGAGCCCGGAAAAGACGTCCGGCACGTAGATCTTGCCGTCCCGGTAGATGGCTCCCCACGCCATGGCGGCGTTCGGGAAGTTCCCCTTCGAGTCGCCGGTGTACACGTGGGCGATCTCCCGGTCCTGGGCCAGAAGGTCGCCCCGCAGTTCCCCGCTCACGTCCAGCACCCGCAACCCGCCCTGGTAGTCGCCGAGGTAGAGCGTGTCGCCGGCCACCCAGACGTTGTGGGTGCCGCCGTCCCTCGGCTCGTACCAGGCCACCTCGCGCGGCTTCGTGATGTCGGAGACGTCCAGCACATGGAGCCGGCCGTAGGCCCGCCCGAGCCCGAGGAGGCTCGGGCCCGCGGTGACCTGCGGCTTGGCGGCGAAGACCTCGTCGCCCACGAAGACGTAGCGCCCGCTCCGCCAGGCGGTGTGGGTCCCGCGAATGAACCCCGGCCCGCCGACCGCCGCGACGTCGCGGTAGAGCGACTCGAGGTCGTACTTGTACTGCGACACGAACTGCGGGTTCTCGGGGCTGCCGCCGCGCATCCCGTTCCCGACGTCGAGGACGATCAGGCCGTCGTTCCAGTAGCTGA
Source organism: Gemmatimonadota bacterium (assembly GCA_022710485.1). Taxonomy (GTDB): domain Bacteria; phylum Gemmatimonadota; class Gemmatimonadetes; order Gemmatimonadales; family GWC2-71-9; genus SPDF01. The sequence goes on from JAKLGU010000002.1 coordinate 216,231, forward strand.
GGTAGGCCAGACCGTCTTGCACGTCGATGTCGTGCAGCATCCGGCCCGCGCCGCTGCCTGGCGTCTCCCAGCGCGCGACCTGCTTCGGCGCCATCGGGTCCCGGATGTCGATGACGCGCATCGAGCCCGTCGCGTCGTCGGTCAGGTAGACGTACCCCCGGTAGATGAACGTGCTGTGCACGCCCCCGCTGACGGTCTCGGTGAATTCCGACACCACCTTCGGGTGCGCGGGATCCTCGAACGACAGCACGACGATCCCGTTCTTCCGCGACGACGCGCCCTCGCGGGTCAGGACGCCGTACCGCCCGTCCTCGGTGGTCATGATGTCGTTGATGGCGCGGGCGTCCACCATGACCGAGTCGGTGATGACCGGCGCGGCCGGATCGGCGAGGTCGATGGCGTACACCCGGTCGCCGAGCGTGGAGAGATAGCCATGCCGGCCGTCGGGATGGAGCCAGAATTCCATGGTCGCGAACCCCTTCACCGGCACGCGCCCCACCAGGGTGGTCGGGCGCACGGCATCGCGCGGGACCACGGTGATCGTGGCGGTGGCCGCCCGCCCCGCGAAGGCGCCGACGGCCCGGTAGGTCCCCGGCTCGCTGGCCACGAAGGCGCCGTCCGGCTCGATCAGGCCGGAGCCGGGATTGACCATCCACTCGGGGAGGACGTCGGCCACGGCGGCGCCCGACCGGTCGCGGGCCTCGAAGGCGAGCCGCACGACGTCGCCGGTCCGCACGGTGGCGACGGCAGGCTTCACCTCCACGGTGGCGACGGGGTTGGCGACCACCGACAGCTGGAGGGTGGCGCTCGCCTGGCCGGCGCGCGCCGTTACGATGGCGCGCCCCGGACGGACCGCGGTCAGGATGCCGGTGCTCGACACGGACAGGACGCCGGGCTGGTCCGACGTCCAGCTCACCGGATCGTGCCGCCGGTCGCCGTCGGCCGAGGTGACGGTGGCGGAGAGCGCCACGGCCTGGCCGGCGTAGAGCCGGCGGGGCGCCGGCTCGAGGGTGATCGCCGCCGCGGGGCCGGGCACGATGGTGATGACAGCGAAGGCGGTCTTCGCGCGGCCGCCCCCCTGCGAGGACGCGAGGGCCGTCACCCGGAGCGCGCCGACGGCGCCCGCCGTGGCGAGCCCGGTGCTGTCCACCGTGCCCTCGAACTGTCCGCCGGCCTGGAACCAGCGGATGCGGACGTCCGACAACTCGCGCCCCGCGGAATCGAACGCCTGGGCCGTGAGGCGGAGCGTGTCCCCGACCGCCACGGCCGCCTCGGCGGGGCGGATGGTCACGGAGGCGACGGGCGTGGGCGTCGGCACCTGCTGGATCATCAGGGCAAGGGCGAGCAGCATCGAGTGTCTCCGCAATGGGGGATCGCACAAGTTACACGCCGCCGGGCCGGCGTCCACCTGCCGCGCGTGGCCAACCCATCCCTCCATGGATAGATTGCCGCATGGAGAGGGACCATGCGCATTGAGTGGACGTCGTACCAGTCGCCCGTCGGCGTGCTCACGATCCTCGAGGCGCGCGAGGGCCCGCTGATCGTGGAATTCGCCGAACGGACCGGGCGGCTGAACCTGGCGGAGCGCCTGCGTGAGCGGGCGCCCGGGGCGATCATCGACACCGGGCCCTGTCGGCAGGCCACTTCCTGGCTCACGGCCTACTTCGCCGGCCGGCCGCGTCCGTTCGCCTACCCCGAGTACCTGCCCGACTACCTGAGCGTGACCGACGCCCAGCAGGCGGTGTGGCGCGCGCTGACCACCATCCCCTTCGGCGAGACCCGGTCCTACGAAGACATCGCGACGCTCACCGGCATCCACCCGCGGGCGGTCGGGCAGTTGAACGGCTCCAATCACCTCGCGATCCTGCTCCCGTGTCACCGGGTGGTCGGCAAGGACGGCGGCCTGGTCGGGTACGGCGGCGGCCTCGAGACGAAGGCGTGGCTCCTCGACCACGAGTTGCGCTCGGTCGGGCTGGTCCTGTCCGCGCCGCCGGCGTATTGACAGAAATCCCCTCGTTTCACAGCTTGCACCATGCACGGCAGTCGCACGAACGGAGTCGTCGTGGTTCTCGCCGCTCGGATGCGCCAGCTCCGGTCGGCCGTTTTTTTCCCGTCGAACTGAGGTTGCGGCAATGGCGAAGGGCACCGTGAAGTGGTTCAACGACGCGAAGGGCTTCGGTTTCATCGCGCAAGAGGGAGGCAAGGACGTCTTCGTGCACCACACCGCGATCACCATGGAGGGATTCCGGTCCCTGGCCGAGGGAGACGCGGTCGAGTTCGACATCGTCGAGGGACCGAAGGGCCTGCAGGCGGCCAACGTCCGGAAGGCTTGATCGTCGCCTGGCGCGGCCTCGCCGCCGCCCTTGCCGTCCTCTGCGCCGCGGCGCCGGTCGCGGCGCAGGGGACACCCCTCTCCTTCTTCGGCTTCCGGGCCGGCGTCCCCCTCGCGGCCATCGACGCGCAGGTCCGCCTCCTGCTCGGCACCGGACTCTCCTGCCAGCGGAGCAAGGCCGACCCGCGGCTGCAGGAGTGCCGCGCGACGATCGCCGATCCCGTCGCCAACACGCCGGTCTCCGTCTGGCTCGCGGCCATCGACAGCATGACGGGCGTGATCACGATCTCGGCGACGCTCCCGACGGCCGATTTCTCGCGCTGGCGCGACGAGCTCGAGGAGGTGCACGGCCCGCGCGCCGCCACGGTGCAAGGGGCGCAGGGCATGGCGCAGTGGATCGCGGACACCCAGATGCTGCGCCTCACCTGGCGCGCGGGGACGGGCCGCGTCGAAACCTCGGTCAGCATCGTCGACGGCCCCGTCCTCGACGGGTGGAACCTCGGCGACACCGCGCCCGCGCGGATTGCCAAGCCCCGCCCACCCGGCTAACCTACGGTATCTCCCCTGAGCACTCGTCCGCACGCGCGGATTTCCACAGCATCACGCCCGGAGTCTGACGTGGTCCTGCATTTTCCTCGGCCGGGTCGGACGCGCGCTTGCGCCGTCCTGCTGGGCCTGGTCGTCCTTGGCGCCTGCGGGCGGGGGAGCGGCCCCGTGCAGATCGGCGTGGCCGCCAACTTCACCGACCCGCTGAGCCTTCCCATCCGGTACGGCGCCCAGCTGGCGGCGGAGGAGATCAACGCGGCGGGCGGCATCAACGGCCGGCCCATCGAACTGGTTGAGCGGGAGGACTACGCCGACGCCGATTCCGCCGTCGTCGTCGCCACCGACTTCTACAATTCCCCCGTGGTCGCGGTCATCGGCCACGGCTTTTCCGGACCCACCCTCGCCGCCGCCCCGGTCTACAACGGCGGCAGCAACCCCCTCCTCGAGATCGCGCCGGCCGCCTCCGCCCCCGCGGTGACCGACGCCGGCCCCTACACCTTCCGGCTCTGCCCCAGCGACCTCGCGCACGGTTCGGCGCTGGCGCGCTGGGCGCGCGAGCGGCTGGGACTCACCCGCGGCGCGGTGTTCTACACGAACAGCGAATACGGGCGCGGCATCCGCACCGCGTTCGAGGCGGAGTTCGCCTCGCTCGACGGGGCGGTGGTAGGCTCCTATCCCTATCTCGGCGACACGCCGGACGTCGGCCCGTACGTGGACCTCCTGTCGCGGGACAAGCGGGCGCAGTTCATGCTCATCGCGGGCTACGACCCCGACGCGCGGACCATCCTGACCGAGGCGCGGAAGAAGAACCTGACCATCCCCGCGATGGGCGGCGACGGCCTCGAGCAGATCGCGCTCAGCGGCCCGGTGGCCAACGGCACCTACGTCACCTCCTCGTACTTCAGCCAGACCGCCACCGCGGCCAACCAGCGCTTCGTCAGCGCGTACAAGGCGCGATTCCCGACGGCCGGCGAGCCCAACGGCTCGGGGGCGGCCGCGTACGACGCCGTGTACATGCTGCAGGAGGCGATGCAGCGGGTCGGCACCGACCGGAAAGCGGTGCGCGACGCCTTCGCCGGCATCGGGACCGCCACGCCGGCGTTCGAGGGGGCCATGGGCACCATCGCCTTCGACGAGAACGGCGACGTCCCGAGCCTCAAGATCTACGTCGGCCAGGTGCGCGACGGCGTCATGCAGCCGGCGGAGGGGCAATGAACCCGCTCAAGAGCCTCCGGAGCCGGGTCAGCCTGGGCATGACGATCCTGGTGACGCTCGTGCTGCTCATCGCGGTCAGCGCCACGCGGGCGGTGCGCTCCATCAGCCAGGCGGTCGAGACCGAGACCACCGCGCTGCTGGCCGGCACCGAGGCGGGCAGCGGCCTGGTCGGCGCCATCCTCAACGAGATCCGGAGCGCCGAGCAGTACCTGCTCGACCCCTCCGTCGCGCTGCAGCAGGAGTTCATCGCCAGCGGCGATTCCGCGTACGCCTACCAGCAGACGTTCCGACAGCTCACCGGCCTCTCGACACAGGACCGGTACATCACGAACAAGATCGCCGAGGAACAGGCCGCCATCGAGGTGGCCTACGCGATGGCGCACGCGCTGGCCGACCTCGGCCGGGACGCGGAGGCGCGCCGCTTCGCCAACGCGGCGCGCGAGCCGGCCGACACCCTGGTGGCGGACGTGCGGGCCCTCTCCCGCTCGCAGAGCACGCGGGCGCTGATCCGGATCCAGAGCCTGCGGGAGGAGGCCGGCCGGCGGGAGCGGAACGTGTGGGCGCTCTTCGGCCTGGCGCTCATCCTCGGCGTCGCGACCACGATCTATACCGTGCGCACCGTGGACCGCCCGCTCCGCCGCCTGGTCGGCGCCGCGGAGCGCTTCGGCGCCGGTGACCTCCGACCGGTCACGCTCGGCGAGATGCCCACCGAACTCGGCCGGCTCGCCGCGGCCATGGACGAGATGGCCGCGCGCCTCCGCGAAGTCGTCGGGATCGTGGTGAAGGAGTCGAACCAGATCAGCGGGAGCGCCAGCGACTTCTCCGCCATGAGCGAGGAGCTGGCCGCCAGCAGCGGCGAGATCTCCACTGCCATGGTCAAGATGTCGCACAGCGCCGAGTCGCAGGTGCACGGGATGCGGGACGCCGACGGGCTCCTCGGCCGGCTCCGCGCCACCGCCGCCGAGGCCGACGAGGCGTCCACCCGCGTCGTGGCGCTGGGCGACACCATCCGGGACCTGGCCGTCCGGCACCGCACCGACGTGGCCGCCGCTGGGCAGACGCTGCTCGACGTGCGGGAGGTGGTGCAGACCTCCGCGCAGCAGGTCCAGGAGCTCGCCCGGAAGTCGGAGTCGATCACCGAGTTCATCGACCTCATCAAGCAGATCTCATCGCAGACCAACCTGCTCGCGCTGAACGCCGCCATCGAGGCGGCGCGCGCCGGCGAGCACGGGCGCGGCTTCGCCGTGGTGGCCGAGGAGGTGCGGCACCTGGCGGACTCCAGCGCCCGCGCAGCGGAGGACGTGACCAAGACGGTCCAGTTCATCCGGAACCAGGTGCGCGAGGTGTCGGGCACGATGCAGGTGGGCACGACGAAGGTCCGCGGGATCGAGGGGGTCGCGAACGCCGCCGCCCGCGCCCTCGACGACATCGGCGCCGCGGTGCAGGAGGTCCGGACGGCGGCGGCGGTCGTCTCGGCGCAGGCGGCGCTGAACCGGACCATCGTGGACCAGCTCGGCGGCAAGACGGCCGAGGTGGCCGCCTCCGCCACCGAGCACGCATCGGCAAGCCAGGAAGTCACGGCGGCCGCGGAGGAGCAGAGCGCGTCCACGGAAGAGATGGCCGCCGCCGCCGGCGACCTGCTGCAGGGCGCCACCCGGCTCACCGATGCGATGAGCGCCTTCCGGACCTGACGCACCGCCCGCCCGAACGCAGAGCGCCCCCCGGCAATTGCCGGGGGGCGCTTTCGTGTCCAGGTGCCGGGCTAGCGCTTCTTCTTCTTCGCGGCCGGCTTCTTCGGATGCGCCTTCGGTTTGGCGGGCTTGGCCTTCGCCTTCGGCTTGGGCTTGGACGGCGCCTTTCCCTTGCCGGCCTTGGGGCGGGCGGCGATCCGGTCGAGCTTCTTCTGGTGCGCCGCCTTCAGGTCGGTCATGAGCCGGTCGCCCTCGTCCTCGGCCAGGAGGCCGCGGCGCGTGGCGTACTTGACGAGCTCGTCGGCATCGGCGATGTCGAACTCCGAGAGCCGGGCCGCCGCGCGGATGACGTTGACCAGCGCATCCGCCACAGGGCTCCGGAGCACCGTCGCGATGCCGGGAAGGCTCTCGAGCAGGGTGGAAATCTGGGCGCCACCAAGTTCAGAAACCACGGGAACTCCTTCGGACCGGGACAGCCGGCGTGCTGACACGGCGTAACGCTATGTCGCGTTAAGCCTTGCAGGCGCCAACGTACCACACCGGGACCGCGCCGTCAAGCCGAGACCTCCCGCGTGGGGTGATTCTGGCCATCATCCCCGTGAAAGGAGACATTAAGCAGCCAGTATCGCGCCACCATAAAGCCATTACGGCGGATTGTCCACGCTACGGTCCCGGAGGCGCTTTTCGGGCGCTTTGCGCGACCCACTTTCGATCCATACATTGTTGGGAGGGGACGCCGGCTCGCCCCTGGAAGGACCGCCCATGGGACGTCGGGGCATCAAGGAGTTCCGGGCGCCCGAGGCGCTCGCGCTGGTCGCGGCCGACCGTGACCGGAAGCCGTTGGTGTGCCCGTCCTGCGGCACCGCCACGATCAGCCGGACCCCCAGACGTCCACCGCCGGACGCGCCGCTCGAGCTCGGGCGGATCGCGCTGCTCTGCTCCAAGTGCGGCCGCAGCGCCGCCTACCTGCCGCGCGCGCCCGACCCCTCCCGCTCGCCCGAGTCTCCGTACCACCCGCCCGGCGCGTCCTAGGGAGCGACCACCCCGCGGTAGATGACGTAGGGGAGCAGGACGTAGAGGATGAGATCCCGCACCAGGTAGAACAGCACGAAGGCCGCCACGGCACGCCAGCCGAGGCGGCGGACTTCCGCCCAGCTCCTCGGAAAGCGCAGCCATCGCCGGAACCGCCCGGCCGGCGCGCTCCCGGCTACATCGGGCGGCTGAAGGTCCGTCCCCATCGGATGGCCGTCAGAAAGGGGACCGGTTTCCAGCTGTTGGCGTCGTAGCTGTAATAGATGAACATCGGGCGGCCCCGCACGTTCTTCCGCGGCAGGAATCCCCACATCCGGCTGTCGTGGGAGTTGTCCCGGCTGTCGCCCATCATGAAGTACGAATCGGGGGGCACGACGATCGGCCCCCAGTCCTGCAAGTCGGGGTTGTAGGTGGCGGTGTCGCGACCGACGAGGTGCTTGACCTGCCACTGGCGCATCACGAACCGCTGCTCCGGCCCCGCCATCGGCAGCGGGGAGGCGTGCACGACGTACGGCTCGTCGAGGCGCTCGCCGTTGCGGATCAGCTGCCCTCCCTCCATCGCCAGCGTGTCACCCGGCATCCCCACCATCCGCTTGACGACGTCGATCGGCTCCTCGACGGAGTCGAAGACGAGGATGTCGTTGCGCTGCGGCTCGCGGAACGCGGGGAGCCGCTTGTGCACCAGCGGAATCTCGGCGCCGTAGAGGGCCTTGTTGACGAAGAGGAAGTCACCGACGAGCAGGGTGTTTTCCATGCTGCCAGAGGGTATGCGGAAGGCCTGCACGAGGAAGGTCCGCAGCACCAGCCACACCAGCAGCGCCACGGTGATGGACTTGATCCAGTCCCAGAGCCAGAGCACGAAGGAATGGTGGGCGGGGGGGGACTTCGGCTGGGCCATGAGCGGCGTCACATCCACGTGAAAGTGAGGGGACGGTAAGCTAACCCCCCGGGCCGGACCCGGTGAAGGCCCACGCGACGCGGGGCACCGACGCCACCTACGCGCGCCGGTGCCCCGCAGTTTCCCCGGGCTGCCCGACTACTGGACCCAGTCGGCGATGAAGAGGTTGGTCTCCCCGCGGGTCTTGGCGTTCCGGTTGGAGGCCCACACCAGCTTCTTGCCGTCGGGGCTGAACATCGGGAACCCGTCAAAATCCGCGTCGAAGGTGACCTGCTCGAGGCCCGTGCCGTCCACGTTGACCAGGAAGAGGTCGAAGTTCCGCCCCTTCGGGTCGAGGTGGTTCGAGGTGAAGATGATCCGCTTGCCGTCGTGCGTGAAGAAGGGGGCGAAGTTGGCCCCGCCGATCCGCGTCACCTGGCGCGGCTCGCTGCCATCGGCGTTCGCCACCCAGATCTCCAGGGCGGCCGGCCGCACGAGCCGCTGGGCCAGCAACCCGCGATAGTCCGCGCTGTCCGTGGCGGTCACGGGATAGGAGGCGCGCCACACGATCTGCTTGCCGTTGGGCGAGTAGAAGGCGCCGCCGTCGTACCCGATCCGCGAGGTGATCCGCCGGACGTCGGAGCCGTCGATGTTCATGCTGTACAGGTCGATGTCGCCGTCGCGCGTGCTGGTGAAGATGATCCGCTTGCCGTCGGGCGACACGGTGGCCTCGGCGTTGTAGGCCTTGTCGTCGGTCAGCTTGGTGAGCTCGGAGCCGTCGCTGCGGGCGGCGTAGATCTCGAAGTGCCCGAGCGGCCAGACGTAGCCTTTCGACATGTCGGGGCGCACCGGGCAGGCGGCGTCGTGCTCGAAGGTGCTGCTGTAGAGGATGCGCTTGTCGTTGTCGTAGAAGTACCCGCAGGTGGTGCGGCCCAGCCCGTTCGACACGCGGTGGACCCCCGACCCGTCGATGTTCATGATGTATTCCTGGTCGCACCCGGCGGTCAGGTCTTCCTGGCGCTGGAAGATCAGCTGCCGGCCCGACCGCGAGAAATACGCCTCCGCGTTGTTGCCGCCGTGCGTGAGCTGCTGGACGTTCCGAAAGTGCGTCTCGCCGGGCAGCGCGGCGACGGGCATGGCGGGGGTGGCCACGACCGCGACGGTGCCGCGGCAGGCGAGGAGCGGGGCGGCGGCGATGACGAGCGCCAACGATGCGGTACGAATGGGAATCTCCGGGTTCTTGGGCCCACCAGAGTACGGACGCCGCAGGGGCACGGGCAATCCGTAGGAATACGGACTCGCGGCGTCAGCCGGCCAGGGCCGCCAGCACTTCGGCGGCGTGCCCGCGCGGCTTCACCTTGTCGAACACCCGCGCGATTTTTCCGCGCGCGTCTATGATGTACGTCTTGCGGAGCACCCCGAAGTACTTCCGCCCGTACATGCTTTTCTCGCCCCAGGCGCCGTACGCCTCGGCCACGGCGTGGTCCTCGTCGGCCAGCAGCGTGAATGGAAGCTCATACTTCTTTTTGAATTTCTGGTGACTGGCGACGCCGTCCGGCGACACGCCGAGCACCACGGCGCCGGCCGCCTGCACCGCGCGCCAACTGTCGCGGAACCCGCAGGCCTCGGTCGTGCAGCCGCTGGTGTCGTCCTTCGGGTAGAAGTACAGCACCACGGGACGACCGGCGAAATCCTTCAGCGCCACAGGCGCGCCCGCGTCCGAGGACAGCCGGAACGCAGGCGCCTTCGCGCCGGGCCCGAGGGCGGCTGGCGCGGCCGCCATCAGGCCGCGAGCCGGTACAGCGTGCGACGATAGCTCTTGTGCAGGCGGAAGTGCTCGCCGGTGCGCTTGCCGGTGAAGTGCTTCTGCTCGAGCTTGGCGATCTTCTTCCGCCACTTCCACTGCACGAACTTCATCAGCGTCGGGTGCGACGCCTCGAACTTCGCGCGGAGGAGGGCGTACGCCGGCATGATGGCCTGCTGGTACGCGAGGTTCAGCAGGTCGAAGGTCGGCGCGATCTGCGCCGTCATGTCGGTGTCCTTCAGCATCGTGAAGCGCGAGGCCGCCATCATGGCCTGGTAGCGCCGGATGTCCTGGCCCCCGCCGATGGGGCTCTTGGTGTCCGAGGGGACCTTGAAGATGTCCGAGATGAGGATGTACCCGCCGGGGTTGAGCATCGCCTCGGCTTTGGCCAGCGCGACCTCGGCCTTCATGAAGAGAAAGCTTTCGCTGAAGAGGATCAGGTCGAACTTACGGTCCAGTTCGAACTCCTCGAACTTCGACAGGTACACCTTCGCACGATTCCCCACGGCGGCCTGCGCCTCGTCGTTCAGCCAGGCGTTGGGCGACAGGCAGACCACCTCGTAGCCGCGGTCGAGCAGCTTGCGCGCGGTGTTGCCCGCGCCGCAGCCGACGTCGAGGATGGACTTCACCCCCGCGGGAATGTCGTTCATCAGCTCGTCGGTGTAGCGCGCCTGGGCCACCGGGAGGTTGGCGGGGATGAGCGGGAGATCGTCGGTCCAGTAGCCGTAGTGCAGGTCACGCATGCCGAGCGCGAACCGGCCGAGGACGAGCCCCAGGGCCAGCCCGAATTCGGGCGACTTCAGCGCCGGAGCGCGCGGGACGAGCGAGTGCGGTGCGTCGGTCATGATCGAAGGCTACCTGTCGTCCGGGGGGTCGGCCGGTACGCGGATGCGCACGCTGGTGACGTCGCCGACCCCGTCCTCGACGGTAAAAATAGTCTCGGGGACCAGCCGCCGCTGGCCGCGCACCGGAATCACCACCGCCGGAACGGCGGCGCCGCGCCACCCGGGAACGGCGTCGGCCACCCGCGCCGGCGCGTCGGCGTGCGCGAGGACCAGCGACCGGGCGGCGTCGGCCGAACCCGTGGCCTCCGCGAGCGCGCGCAGCATCCGGAGGCCCAGCGCGTGCGGGTCGGAAGCGTTCTCGGCGGCGAGCACCGTCAGCTTCTGCGCGTCGCCGAACCCCACGATCGGCGCGCGCTCCAGCACCGGGAGCAACAGCCGTTCCGTCATCCACTCGGCCAGCCCCTCGGCCAGGAAAAGGTCCGACCTCACGACCTTCAGCCCCGTCCCCGCGTCCCGCAGCGTCCCATCGACCGGCAGCGTCAGCCGGTGCCGCTCCATCATCAGGTGCTGCCACTCGTGCAGCGCCGTCGCGACGGCGAAGAGCGGCGGGGTGCCAGGGTCCTCGATGATCTCGTCCTTCGATTCGAGGAATCCTGCCGGGCTCCCGGCCGCCTCGTCGGCGACGCTCGCCAGGATCCACGGGCCGGCGGCTTCCAGCGTCGCGTTGGGGCCGAGGTCGAGCTTCAGCCGCCGGAGGACGTCCAAGAGCGCCCCCGTGCCGCGCCTCCGCACCCACTCCTCCGCCGTCCAGTTCTCGGCGATCACGACGCGGCCGGCCGCCTCGCCGGGGATCCCGACGCGCGGCACCGCCTCGGGTATCCCGAAGTAGCGGGGACGGATCGGGGGCACGGGGAGGTCGGGCATCCCCCAGGCGGTGCGCATGAGCCCCGCCGGAGAGGTGAGCCGGCCGTCCACCCGGACCCAATTGGCTGAGAGGAGGAACGACACGGCCTGGCCCTGCCACGACGCGGCGTCGCGGTAGCCGTCCACCACCGCCTCGGCCATCTGCGCCGAGGGCGGTCCACCCCGGAAGAGCCGCTCGCGCGCGGCCTGGTATGCGACGCTGTCGCGCGCGCGCAGGACCGCGAGGTGGTACAGGGCCAGGGGCAGGACGGAGGCCGATGGTGGGACAGTCGCGGAAAGCAGCCCGGCCGCCGCCAGCGCGGGGCGGGTGTCCTCCCAGGTGAGGCTCCGGAAGCGACGCCGCGCGCCGTCGAGGGCCGCCGCGTGCAAGTCGACCAGCCACTCGCCGCGGGGCCGGAAGAGGGCGTCGAACCGCTGCTGCTCGGCGGCTGGGAGGTCGGCACGGATGGCGGTCAGCGTGCGCACCATGGCCGCGACCATTTCGTCCCGGCGCGCCAGCCCGAGCGACGGCAGGAAGCCGAAATCGCGGACGGAATCGGCGGGAATCGGGGCGAGCCCGGCGGCGAGCGCGAGCGCGTCCGCCCGCCCGCCGGGCCCGGGTTCGCGATTGGCCGCCTCCACCCAGGCGCCCGGAAGCCGGAGGTCGGTCGTGTCACGGCCCAGCATGAGTTGCACCGCACGGAACCGGGGCAGCGCGGCGTAAAACTCCGCATCGTCGGGCAGTCGCTCCGCGCTCCACTGCCAGCCCCGCCCATGGCCGCTCGTGGCCTGGCCGGCGAGGGTGGCGCCGACGAGCCGTCCCGTGAAGCTCATCGGTTCCGGCGTGTCCACGGCGAATTCCACAACACCGCCCGTGGCGGTGCCGCCTGCCCGAAGGGCCGCCGGGGGACCGTCACTCGATTCGAGGGCCAGCGTTCCGGTCAGCGCGCCGCCGCGCACCACGAGGCGGAGGTCGCCGCGCAGCATCGTGGCGCCGCTCGTGAGCCGGATGTGCCAGCGGCCGGCGACCGACGCCTGGGCGGCGAGGGTCCCGGCCGCGAAGCCGAGCAGGACGACGAGCGACGTGATGGCCCGGCGGATCCTCCGCGGGACCTGGCTCAGGAACCCTCTCCGGGGGCCGGCGCGGCGGGCTGCTCGGTCGGCTTGACCATGACCGGCATGCCGTCCTGCAGGCGCTCCTGTCCGCCGACGACGACGGTGTCACCGGCGTCGAGCCCGCTGCGAATCTCGGTCGTGCCCGGCGTGCGAATACCGAGTCCCACCTGGCGCCGCGACGCCTTGCCGTCCTGCACCACGAACACGAAGTTCGCGCCCTGGATCGGGACGATGGCCTCTTCCGGCACCACGACCGCGTTGGGACGAACCTCCGCCGCGAGACGCAGGTCCACGTACATCCCCGCCTGCAGGGTCCGCTTCGGGTTCGGCACCAGCGCCTTGACGGTGATGGTGCGCCCCGGCAGCTGGACGACCGGATCCACGAAGTCCACCGTGCCGATGAACTCCTGGCCGGGGAGGGCAGCGACCCGGAACGCCACCTGCTGGCCGCGCCGGAGCCGCTCGGCGTACCGCTCCGGCACCTGAAAGGCGGCGCGTTCCGGGTTGACCGTCTGCAGGCTGACCAGTTCGGTCGAGGAGGTCACGTAGTCGCCGAGGCTGACCAAGCGCTGGCCGGTGACGCCGCCGAAGGGGGCGCGCACCGTGGTGCGAGCCAGCCGGAGCTCGAGCAGGTCGAGCTGCGCCTGGGTGCTGCGGGCCGTCGCCTCGGCCCGCTCGAGGTCGGCCTGCGAGGAGGCCTTGTCGGCGATCAGCTGCCGGGTGCGCACCAGCGCCTGGGCCGCGAGGTCGCGATCGGCCTCGGCGCGCGCCACCTGCGCCTTCAGCTCCGCGTCGTCCACCTTGAAGAGGGCGGTGCCCTGCGCCACCTCGTCGCCTTCGCGGAAGAGGATGCCGGTGATGCGGCCGTCCACCTCGGGGCGAAGGCGGATCGACTGGACCGCCTCGATTTCACCGGTGGCGGCGATGGCGTCGACCACGGTGTCGACCCGGGCGACCGCGGCTTCCACGAGCATCGCCGGCGGTCCGCCGCCGGCACCGGGGCCGCCGGCGCCGGCGCCGGCGGGAGCGTCACCCTTGGAACAGGCGGCGGCGAATACGAGCAGAAACAGGGTCGGGTGTCGGGTCACTGGGCGCTCTCACTGGGGAATAGTCGGCGGCCGAGGATCACTTCGAGCCCGGCCAGCGCAAGCTTGGTGGAGTAGCGGGCCTGGACGAGGCCGGCTTCTGCGTCGGCCAGGTCCACCTGGCCGTTGAGGAACTCGATGATGTCCACGGCGCCGGCGCGGTACCGGGTGTCCTGCACGCGGTAGTTCTCCCGCGCCACGATGACCGCTTCCGCGGCCAGCACGGCCGCCTCGGCGGCGGTCAGGTACGCGGCATAGCTTCGGGTCACGTCGGCCAGGGCGCCGCGCTGCAGGTCGTCGCGGACCGCGACGGCCACCTCGTTGGCCGCCTTGGCCCGGGCCAGCGCGATCTCCCGCACGCCGTTGTTCCAGATCGGGAGTGTGATGGTGAGGGAGCCCGACGTACGATCGGCGGCGGTAGGCCAGAACTTGTCGTCGTACGCGGCGACGGTGCCCGACAGCGTGACCCAGGGCAGGTAGAACGCCTTCCGCGCGCGGACAGTGGCAGCGGTTGCGCGAGCCTGCGCTTCGGCCACGCGGATTTCGGGCCCCTGCGAGAGCGCAATCTGGACCGCCTGCTCGAGCGTGATCGGGAGCGCCGGCGCCGGGGTCGTGTCGGCCCCGGCCGCGTCCACCGCCACCGACCGGCCGACCCGGCGGCCCAATTCGGCGCGCGCCACGTCGAGCCCCGCCACCTCCCGGAGGAGGTCCACCTTGGCACGGGTCAATTCGAGCAGGACCTGGAGCGAGTCGGTCTGGACGGCGGCACCGGAGAGTACCCGCGCCCGCGAGGTCTGGAGCTGGGACTCGGCCCGCTCCAGGCGACGCTGCGCGACCGCGACCAACCCCTTCCGGGCCAGCACGTCGTAGAACGTGGCTTCGGTCTGGGCCGCCGCCAGGAAGCCGGCCCCGGCCTCGTTGGCCACCGCGCCCTGCAGCTCCGCCGTGGCGCGCTGGTAGTCGGCGATCTTCCAGCCGCCGGTGAAGAGCTCGTACCGTGCGTCGAGGCGCGCCGTCACGATGGTGTTCGACAGGCTGTTGGTGCCGAAGTTGAACGACGGCGTCGTGGAGCCGGTGAAGTCGGTCGAGGCGGTGAAGGACGGCAGCACGAACACCAGCATGGCCGCCCGGCGCACCCAGGTGGCCTCCGCCACGAAGCCGGCGGCCTGCACGTAGTTCGGGTCGAACCGCGTGGCCTCGGTGAGCGCCTCGGCCAGGGTGACCTGCGGGAGCGTGTCCGCCGGAGCTCCCTGGAGCGCCAGGAGCAGGGGGAGGATCATGCGTGCCCCGCGGACACCGGCTCCGCCACGGCGCGGCGGGCCCCCATCTTTTCACGCAGCAATTCGAATAGCACGTACACCACCGGAACGAGGTAGAGGGTCAGGAACGTCGAAACGAACATGCCGCCCACGATCACGTAGCCGAGCGGCTGGCGGCTCTCGGAGCCGGCCGACAGCCCGAGCGCGATCGGCAGCGCGCCGAAGATCGTGGCGAACGCGGTCATCAGGATCGGCCGGAGCCGCACGCGGCCCGCCTCCAGCGTGGCCTCGAGGAGGCCGAGGCCTCGCTCGCGGAGCTGGTTGGCGTATTCCACCAGCAGGATCGAGTTCTTCGACGCCAGGCCGATGAGCAGGATCATCCCGATCTGGCTGTACAGGTTGAGGGTCGAGCCGGTGATGAACAGGGTCACCAGCGCGCCGGTGACGGCCAGCGGCACCGCCATGAGCACCGTGAAGGGGTGGATCAGCGACTCGAACTGCGCCGCGAGCACCATGTAGACCACCAGCAGGGCCAGCCCGAACGCGAGATAGAGCGCGGTGCCGCTCTCAGCGAACTCGCGCGACTCGCCGCTCAGCGCGGTCGAACTGCCGCGGGGCAGCATCGTGGCCGCCGCGGCGTTCAGGCTGTCGAGCGCCTCGCCGAGCGTGAAGCCCGGCATCAGGTTGGCCGTGATGGTGAAGGACGGCACGCGGTTGAAGTGGAAGAGCCGTTGCGGGCCGACGCCCTCGTCCACCGTGGTCACCGCCGCCAGGTTGATGAGCTCGCCCCCGCGGCCCCGCACGTAGAGCGAGCTCATGTCGGAGGGGGTGGCCCGGTCGGCCGGGTCCATCTGCACCATCACGTCGTAAAGCTTGTTGTCGCGGGTGAAGGTGCTGACCCGCCGCCCGCCGAGCATCGTCTCCAGCGTGGAGCCGACGTCCGACACCGAGACGCCAAGGTCCTCGGCGCGGTCGCGGTCGTAGCGGACCGTGAGCTCGGGCTTGTTGACCTTCAGGTTGGATTGGACGTTTACCAGGCCGGGAATCTGCATCGCGCGCCCGAGGAACGCCGGCATGACCGCCGTGAGCGAGTCGAAGTCGGGATGCTGGACCACGAACTGCACCGGGCTCCCGAACCCGCCGATGGGCGAGGGGGCGAAGGCGAAGGCCATGACGCCGGGGATGCTGAAGAGTCCGGGCATCACGCCGCCGATCACCTCCTGCGTGCTCTTGGCGCGGTCCCGCCAGTCCTTCATGTTGACGAAGACGAACCCGCCGCTGACGTCGCCACCCATGCCGACGATGCTGAAGTAGGAGTTGATTTCCGGCACCCCGGCCATCACGGCCTCGACCTGCTTCTGGTAGGTGTCGGTGTACTGCACGGTGGCGCCCTGCGGGCCGGTGGTCATCGCCATGAAGAAGCCGCGATCCTCCGCCGGGATGAACTCGCTCTTGAGCGCCTTGAAGGTGACGGCGGCCAGCACCAGCGACCCGAACGCCCCGCCAATGATGACCCAGCGCCGGTGCACCGCCCAGCCGAGCGTGGCGGCGTAGGTGGTCGCCATCCAGTCGAGCCCTGCCTCCAGCGCCTTGTACACCCGGCCGTGGCTCTTCGGGACCCGCAGGATCCGGGCGCAGAGCATGGGCGTCAGCGTCAGCGCCACGAAGCCGGAGATGACGACAGATCCGGCCAGCGCCACGCCGAACTCGTTGAAGAGCCGGCCCGTCGTGCCGGTCAGGAAGGCGAGCGGCGCGAACACCGCGACCAGTGAAATCGTCGTCGCGATGACGGCGAAGCCGATCTCGCTGGTGCCCTTCATGGCGGCGCTGGTCGGGTCCTCCCCGAGCTCCTCCTGGTGCCGATAGGCGTTCTCGAGCACGATGATGGCGTCGTCCACCACGAGCCCGATGGCCAGGATGAGCGCCAGCAGGGTGAATGTGTTGACCGAGTAGCCCAGGATGAACATCGCGCCGAAGGCGCCGATGATGGACACCGGGATGGCCAGGCCGGGGATGATCGTGGCCCGCATGTTCCGGAGGAACAGGAAGATGACGACCACGACGAGCGCGAAGGCCAGGAACAGGGTCTCGATGGTCTCGCTGATGGAGCGCTTGACATAGATGGACTGGTCGAAGGCGGTGCGCAGGGTGACGCCCGGCGGCAGCGCCTCCTCGATCAGGGGCAGCGCGGCGCGGATGGAGTCGGCGACGTCCACCATGTTGGCCTTGGACTGGCGGACAATGCCGACCGCGACGGCCGACGTGCCGTTGAAGCGGAGCATGCTCCGCTCGTCGCGGGGGCCTAGCTCGACTCGGGCCAGGTCCTTGAGCCGGACCAGCTGGCCGCCCTGGTTGGCCACCACCAGGTCGCCGAACTCCTGCGGCGTCTTGAGCTCGCCGAGCGACCGGACGGTGAACTCCCGGTTCTCGGACTCGATCCGGCCGGCGGGAATTTCGATGTTCCGGCTCCGGATGGCGGCCTCGACGTTCTGCACCGTCAGGTCGCGCGCGGCCAGTTCCTTGGCCGAGAGCCAGATCCGCATCGAGTAGCGGCGCTCACCCGCGATGAACGAGTTGCCGACGCCCGGGATGGTCTGGAGCCGTTGCTTGACGACCCGGTCGCCGATGTCGGAAAGATCGAGCAGGGAGTAGTTCTCGCCGGAAAGCGCCAGCCAGTAGAAGGGCTGGGCGTCGGCGTCCTGCTTCGCGATGACCGGCTCGAGCACTTCGCGCGGCAGGCGGCCGCGCACCCGGCTCACCTTGTCCCGGACGTCCTGCGCGGCGCTCTCCACGCTCCGGCCGAGGTTGAACTCGAGGGTGATGCTGGTGGACTGCTCCGCGCTGGTGCTCGTCAGCGTCCGGAGCCCTTCCACCGTGCTCAGTTCCTCCTCCAGAATGTCCGTGACCGCCGACTCCATGACCCGCGGATTCGCGCCGGGGAGGAAGACCGAGACCGAGATGATCGGGGGGTCGATGTCCGGGTACTCGCGGACACTGAGCTTGGTATAGCCGATCGCGCCGAAGAGCACGATCGAGAGGCTCAACATCGTGGCGAGGACCGGGCGCTTGACTGAAGTATCGGAAAGAAACATGAGCCAGATTCCTGAACGGGCCGGTGGCGGAGGGACTCCGGACTACTCCGGACCCATGCCAAATGGCGAATATGCTTATACGGCTTGAGGTTACGAAAAGTTCCCGCCAAGTCGGCGGGGATTAGGATACACGTACGAGCACGGGAAGGAAAGGATTCCGGACGGGCGGGACGGGGAGCGGAGCCCCCCGGGGGTCAGGCGGCGGACTTCCGGGCCAGCGCCTTGTCGATGACCGGACCAGCGAAAAGGGCGATCATGGCGTTGACCAGCACGCCGATGAGCAGCGTCACGAACGTCAGGGCCGCCAGGATCAGCCCTGCGCCAACGGCGGCCAGCACCATTTCGACGAAACTGAACATGACGCACTCCTTGGGGGTATCGTCCGGCAGGAACGAGAGTAGCTTATACCCGTCCCGGGCCCCGAGCAACAGGGCCCGCTTCCATGCACCCCAGGCACACGAGGTCTCCATGCGACGACTGCTCGCCAGCACGGCTTTCGCCCTGATGCTCGCCGCCCCCGCCGCCGCCCAGCAGCCCGACCCGGACAAGGCCGTCCAGGGCAGCGGCACCCTTCCCGCCGGCTGGATGGCCCGCGTGGACGGCGACGCCCCGCTGACCAAGGTCAAGTTCGAGACGATGCCGCCGGGCTGGCACATCACGCTCGGACCGGCCGCCATCTTCTACCAGCCGGCCGACACCTTCAGCGGCAACGCTCACCTGGTCGCGACCCTCCACCTCTTCCCCGGCGCCACCCATCCCGAGTCATTCGGCATGTTCCTCGGCGGGCAGGACCTCCAGGGGGCGAACCAGTCCTACACCTATTTCCTGATCCGCGGCGACGGCAAGTTCCTGATCAAGCGGCGGAAGGGCGACGCCACCACGAACGTGGTGGGCTGGACCGCCAACGCCGCGATCAAGGCAGCCGACTCGACCGGCCACTCCTCGAACGAGCTGAGCATCCTGGTCAAGGACGGGAAGGTGTCGTTCATGGCCAATGGGAAGGAAGTCTATTCCGCGAACGCGGCCGACGTGGACACCAAGGGCGTGGTCGGCGTGCGGATCAACCACAACCTCAGCATCCACCTCGAGAAGCTGCAGGTCCACCGGATGTAGGGTCCGTCAGGCGCGGCGGTCCAGCTCACCACGGGCCGCCGCACCCACTTCCCCTTCCCCCTCCCGCACCAGCCTGGTCAGCGCTGCGCGCGCCGCGCGCGTCGGCGAGGCCGCCAGCGCCGCCACGACCTCCAGCCGCTCAGACAGCGAGAGCCCGCCGCGCGACAGGAAGCCGCGCTTCCGGAGTGCCAGCGTCGCCATCGCGGCGGCGGCCTCGGGAGCCTCGATCCGTGCGAGCGCCTTGAGCATCACGCGCCAGGTGGCGGTGTCGCGTTCGGCCTCCAGCGCGGCGAGCAACGGCATGGCCAGCGCGCCGCTGCCGCGCCGGCCGATGGCGCCAGCGGCGTCCTGGCGCGTCTCGGGACTCGGATGCGCCAGCCCCTGCCGCAGCGCCTCCGACCCGAACTGCGCCGGGTACCTCGAGAGCGCCTCGAGTGCGGCCCCGCGGAGGCGCGGTTCCGGATGCCCGAGCAAGATGCGGAGCCCGGGCAGCGCCTCCGGCGCCATCTGGCGGCCGAGCGCCTCGGCAGCGTGCCGCGCCTCGTACCATACCGGGCTCCGGAGGAGTGGGACGAGCACCGGGACGGCCTCGGGCATCCGGCCGAGGGCGTCGAGGAGAAAGCGGAGCGGGACGGGCGATTCCGTCTTCCGAAGCGCCTCGATCATGAGCTCCGCCGCCTCCACACCGCGCCACTGGAGCACCTCCGCGGCCCGCGCCTGCTCTTCCGGCGTCCGCACCGCATGATCGATGATGCCCACCAGCAGCGGCTTCGAGAGCGCGCGGCGGGCGGTGATCGACACGGTACGGCGATCCACCTCGGGCACCCGGCCCGCGAGCCGCACCAACGCCTGGGCGGCGTGGAGCGCCTCGGTCCACGCCCCTCGCTGCCGCGCCGACCCGAGCGCCGCCGTGAGCGCGGCCACCTCCGCGCCGGAGGCGGTGTGCGCCCGATCGTCCTCCCCGGGAAAGTCCTGGCTTCCCATCAGCACCAGCGGCGGCGGGTCCGCCACGGCGCCGGCAGGCGCCGGCGGCTTCCAGGAGTTGGGGATGAGCTGGGCCACCATCTCGTAACCGAGCGCGGGGTGCTCGGGCAGCGGGGCGTCGCCACCGAGCGCACGGGCCAGCGCCTCCAGCGCCTCGGCCGGGGCGCCGGCCGCGATGGTGAGCACCTCGACCTGCCGGCGGAGCAGGTGGGAGCGGAGGTTGGCGATGTCGTACTCGCCGGAGCGGAAAAGCCCCGCCTCGACGGAGACCGGCGTCGCTGCCACGAGCCGCACGACCTCCGCGAGCAGCAGCCCGGCCTCCGCCGCGCCGGAGGCGCCGGCGCGGTACGCCGCGATCAGGCGGCCGTAGGCCGTGACGAAGGCGGTCGGGGGCGTCATCCGGCCTTCACCTCGGTCCAGATCTGGTAGTACCGCTGCGTCTCCTCGCCGAGGTCGCGGTAGAACTCCAGTCGAGTGAGTTCCTCGGCCGAGGGGTACGGTACGGGATCGCTCAAGAGGAGGGTGCCTGGGGCGTTCGCAGTGCCGTAGCCCGTGACGGCTGCGTTGCGGGCGGCGACCTCCGGCCGGAGCATGTAGTCCAGGAACCGGAGCGCCTCGACCACGTTCGGCGCATTGGAGGGAATGGCCATGGTGTCCATCCAGATCGAGCTCCCCTCCCTGGGTACGGTATAGGCAATCTCGGGCGACTCCGCCGCCGCCTGGGCGGCATCCCCGTTCCACATCTGGGCGACCCAGACATCCCCGGCCACGATCTGTCCACGCACCGGGGCGGAGATGTACGCCAGCAGGTTGGCACGGGCGGCCAGCGCGTCGGCCTTAGCCTGCCCCAATTCTGCCGGGTCGGTCGAATTGACGGAGTGGCCGCGATACCGCAGCATCGCGCCGAGCACCTCCCGGGCGTCGTCCATCATCGTCATCGACCCGGCGTAAGCCGTGTCGAAGAACACCCCCCAGGAATCGGGCGGGATGGCGACCTTGTCCCGCCGCCACGCGATGCCCGAGGTCCCCCACTCGTAGGGCACGGCGAAGTCGGGGTGCGGATTGGCCGACGGGACCTGGAACATCGGCGCGATGTTGCCGAGGTTGGCCAGCGCACCGTCCGGGATCTGCAGGAGGAGCCCGGCCTCCACCAGCGAGGGAAGGAGGTAGCTGGTGGGGAGGATGATGTCGTACCCCTGCGCGCCCGCAAACAGCCTGGCGAGCATCTCCGCGTTGCTCTCGTAGGTATCCACCGTGACGCGGATCCCGGTCTCCCGCTCGAAATCGGGGACGGTCTCGGGAGCCATGTAGTCGGACCACATGTAGACATTGAGGCGGGGGCGCCGGTCGCAGGCAGCCATCCAGGGCAGGAGGCCGACCGCCGCCCCCGCCGCCGCGGTCGCGCGCACGAAGTCCCGGCGGGACGGGGCAGCGGGGGAAAGCGCGCTGTCGGAGGGAGCTGGCGGCATCGTCGCAGGGGCCGTGGTGAAGTGGGGGACCGCCCTAAGCTACACGCCGCACGCCGGGTCCGCGAACCTCAGGCGCCGCGCGTTCCGCCCAGTCGCGACGCCAGCGCGATGGTGCCGGTGGTGAGCACCACGAGCACGGCACTCACGGCGTTGATGGTGGGCTCGACCCCCCGCCGCACCATGGAGTAGACCAGCACGGGGAGCGTGGTAGATCCGGGGCCGGCCACGAAGAAGGTGATGACGAAGTCGTCGAGGGAGAGGGTGAAGGCGAGCAGCGCCCCCGCGAGGATCCCCGGCGCCAACAGGGGCAGGGTGATGCGCCGGAAGGCGGTGACCTCGTCCGCCCCGAGCGCGAGGGCCGCCTCCTCCAGCGAGCGATCCATCCCGCGCAACCTGGCCAGAACCACCACGGCGACGAAAGGCGTCGTGAACGCGACATGCGCCACGATCACGGTGCCCACCCCCAGCGGCACGCGAAGCGCCACGAAGAGAATGAGCAGCGAGATGCCCGCCACGATCTCCGGCGTGACGATCGGCAGGTAGAGTCCCCCCTCGATGAGGCGCCGACCCCGGAAGGGGCGCCGGGAGAGGCCGAGCGCGAGCAGGGTCCCCAGGAGCGTCGCGACCAGGGTGCTGAGGGTCGCGACGGTCAGGCTCAGGCGGAGGGCGCGGAGGATGTCGGGCCGCTCGAGGAGCCGGGCGTACCAGTGGAGGGTGAACCCGCTCCAGGACGCCGCGAAGCGCGAGCTGTTGAAGGAGTAGAGCACCAGCACCAGCACCGGGAGGTGGAGGACGAGGAAGATCCCGCCGACCAGCGCCACCAGGAGGGGGGAGAGGCGGCGGGTCACGCGGCGGCCTCCGCGTCGCGCACCCGGAGCCAGGCGAGGAGCCCCACCATCACCACCCCCATCAGCGCGAAGGAAACGGCCGCGCCGAACGGCCAGTTGCGCGCGGGGCCGAACTGGTTCTGCACCAGGTTGCCCAGCATCATCGTCTTGGCGCCACCGAGGAGGTCGGGCGTCAGGAAGGCGCCGAGCGAGGGGATGAACACCAGCAGCGACCCCGCCGCCACGCCGGGGAGCGAGAGCGGCAGGATCACGCGCCGGAACCGGGCAAACGCCCGCGCACCGAGCACCTCGGCCGCATCGACGAGGTCGAGATCGAGTCGCTCCAGCGAGGCGTAGATCGGCAACACCATGAACGGCAGGTACCCGTACACCAGGCCGGCGAGCACCGCCCCCGGCGTGTAGAGCAGCTCGAGGGGGGCGCTGGTCAGCCCGAGCCCCATCAGCGTCGAGTTGACGACGCCTCCCCCCCGCAGCAGCACGATGATCGCGTAGGTGCGGATCAGGAAGCTGGTCCAGAAGGGAAGGATGACCAGGAAGAGCAGGATGTTCCGCCAGCGGCCGGCGCGCGCGATGACGTAGGCGACCGGGTAGCTGAGGACGAGGCAGAGGCCGGTGGTGGCGAGCGCAATCCAGAGCGTGCGCCAGGCGATCGCCAGATAGAGGGGATCGAGAAAGCGCCGGTAGTGCTCCAGCGTGAAACCAGGCGCGACGCCCCAGTAGGTGCCGCGATGCATCACGCTGTACGCCAGCAGCACGACGAGCGGCACGGCGAAGAAGGCCGCCAGCCAGAGGAGGCCGGGCGTCAGCAGCGCCCACGACCCCGCGGCGGGGCGGCGCGCGAAATACGCGAGGAGGCGGCGGCGCGGCGAGGAACTCACTCCGGATCCAGCACCTGGCAGTCCTCGGGGCGCCAGGCCACGACCACGGTGTCACCGCGGCGCCAGCGGAGGGGATTGAGGAGCTGCCCCTCGTTCCGGAGCGCCACCCGCACCAGGCGGCCGTCGGACATCGTCACCACCACGTGCATCGTCTCGCCGAGGTACACGATGTCCCGCACGGTGCCCGGGAGGGCGTTCTCCCCGGCGGGGACGGCGCCCGGTTCGAAGAGGTCGAGCCATTCGGGCCGCACGGCAATCCTGACCCCGGCACCCTCCTGGATGCCGGGGTGGTCGGGCACCCCGAACCGCGCACCATCGGCCGCCGTCACCGTCCATGGGGTGGCTTCCCCGCTTCCCCGCTTGCCCGCCTGTCCGTCGAAAAGATTCGCCTCCCCGATGAACCCCGCGACGAACTCCGTCCGGGGGTTCTCGTAGATGTCGGCCGGCGTGCCGACTTGCGCCACCCGCGCGGCGCTCATGACGGCGATCCGGTCGGACATCGCGAGCGCTTCCTCCTGGTCGTGGGTCACGTACACGAACGTCATCCCGAGCTCGCGGTTCAGCGTCTTCAGTTCGAGCTGCATCTCCTTCCGAAGCTGCAGGTCGAGGGCGCCAAGTGGTTCGTCGAGGAGCAGGATCGCGGGATCGAGCACCAGCGCGCGGGCCAGCGCCACCCGCTGCCGCTGGCCGCCCGAGAGCTGGTGCGGACGGCGGCGGGCGAAGGTGGCCGGCGCCAGCCGGACGAGCCCGAGGGCCCGCTCGACCCGGCCCGGAATCTCGGTGCGCGGGACCCGGTGCTCCTCGAGCCCGAAGGCGATGTTCCGTTCGACCGACAGGTGGGGAAAGAGGGCGTAGCTCTGGAAGACCATCCCGATGCGGCGCTCGTAGGGGCGCCGGACGTTGACCACCTCGCCGTCGATGCGGACCTCGCCGCCGTCGGGGTCCGGTGTCTCGAAGCCGGCCAGCAGGCGGAGGGTGGTGGTCTTGCCGCAGCCGCTGGGGCCGAGGAGGGAGAAGAACTCGCCGCGCCGGACGGAGAACGAGACCCGGTCGACGGCGCGGCTGTCGCCGAACGACTTGCTGACGCGGCGGAACTCGACAATGGGCGGCGTCTCGGTCACGCGCGGTCGTCCGGAAGTGGGGGAATTGGCGAAGATACCGTGACGGGGGTCGGGTCGGCAGGGAGGCGGGGTGCGCCGCTATCTTTTCGGCATGCAACTTCCCCTGCCGGTCGTCGGGATGGAGCGCGCGGCCGCGATCCTCGAGGCGGTCATCCTCGCGGCGCTGGCGGCGCTCTGCCTGCACCTCTACCGGCGGTACCGGAAGCCGTACTTCGCCTGGTTCGCCGCGGCGTGGGGCATGTACGTCCTCCGCATGTGGGCCATCCTCAGCTTCCTGACCACCGCGCGTCCGGGCTGGCTGTACTGGCACCAGGTCTTCACCGGGTGGACGGCGCTCGCCCTGCTCTGGGCCGCGCTGGTGTTCGTGCGCCAGCCCCGCTGGCGGCACGCCTATTTCCTGGTCGCGCTGTTCCCGCCGGTCTGGTCGTACATCGCCATTTACCGGCTGGATCATTTCGTCTGGGCCGCGCTGCCCGCGGTCCTCTTCCTCTCGTTCGCGACGCTGGCCACGGGATGGGTGTTCTTCCGGCATTTCGACCGGGTCGGCGGCACCGGCGCCGGGCTCCTGGCCGGCTCCTTCCTGCTCTGGGGCATCCACCACCTCGATTACCTGATCCTCCGGGCGCAGGGGGCGTGGAATCCGTGGGGCTACTACCTCGACATCTTCTTCGAGCTCGCGGTGGGCACCGGCGTCCTCCTGCTGGTCCTCGACGACCTGCGGCGCGGCCTCGGCGCCCTCGGCGCGCTGTCGGGCGACCTCCAGCGGGCGGGACGGGAGGACCAGGACGTGGTGGCGGCCCTCCTCGAGCGACCGCTGGCGCTGCCTGCCGTGAGCGGGACCGCGCTCTACGCGCGGACCGAGGCGGGGGTGCGCTGCGTGCGGGGCGCCGGGGCCTGCTCCAGCTGGCCGCCGACGCCACCACCGGAGCTGGCGGCCCGGCTCGCCCAGGCGATGGACTCCGGCCGGCCGCAACTCGGGCCCGCCCCCGCGCGCCGGGGGCGCGACCACCTTTACGAGGCGGTGCTGCCGGTCTTCCGCGGCACGGAGGCGTCTGGCGCCCTCGTCCTTACGGGAAACGCGCGCGACCCCTTCGCGGCGCTCGACGAGCGCTTCCTCGTGACGCTCGGGCAGCAGGTGGGGGCGGGCCTCGCGAACGCCGACCTGACGCGCCGGCTGCACGCCCGCACCGTCGAGCTGGCGCGGCTCTCGGCCCGGATGGTGGAACAGCACGAGGAGGAGCGGCGCCGGCTGAGCCGGGAGCTGCACGACGAGACGGCGCAGGTCTTTTCCGCGGTCAAGATGGAGCTGGGCGTGCTGCGCGACGGCGTGCCGCCGGAGGCCGCCGGGAGGATCGACCACGCGCTGTCGCTGGTGGACACCGGTATCCGCGGGATCCGGAGCGTGGTGCACTCGCTCCGCCCCTCCCTGCTCGACGACCTCGGCCTCCTGCCGGCGCTGCGCTCGCTCATCACCGAGTTCACCGAGCGGAGCGGGCTCGCCGTGACGCTCGAGGCCCCGGGCGCCGTCGCGGCGCTCTCGAAGGACGCGGAGCTGGCGCTCTTCCGGGCGCTGCAGGAGGCGCTGTCCAACGTGGCGCGCCACGCGGAGGCGAAGTCGATCGCCGTCTCGATCCGGCAGGACGGCAGTACGCTGACGCTCACGGTGCAGGACGACGGGCGCGGGCTGCCGGAGGGCATCACCCCCGCTACCATCGAGCGCCCGGGGCACATGGGCATCACCGGCATGCGGGAGCGGATCGGCGCCCTCGGCGGGACGGTGACGGTGGAGGCCCCGGAGGGAGACGGCGTGAAGATTCTCGTGGCGGTGCCGCTGGCCGGCGCGCGCTCACCAACCAAGGACTGACGCAATGACGGACGACACGACTCCGATCCGCATCCTGATCGCGGACGACCACGCCATCGTGCGCGAGGGCATCCGCCACGTGTTCCGGCAGGCGCCCGGCTTCGAGGTGGTGGCCGAGGCGGCCAGCGGCGACCAGGCGCTGGCGATGGCCAGGGAACAGGTGCCCGACGTGGCGGTACTTGACATCACGATGCCCGGCATGACCGGGCTGCAGGTGGCGGCGGCGCTGCACGAGGAGCTGCCCGGGGTCCGGGTGGTCATTCTCAGCATGCACGACAACCCCGAGTATGTGCTCGAGGCGGTGCGGGCCGGGGCCCACGCCTACCTGCTCAAGGACCTGGCCGCCACCGAACTCCGGGCCGCGGTCCAGGCCGTGCATGCGGGGGAGTCGTATTACAGCCGGCAGATCGCGGCGATGCTCACGACGGCGGTCCGCGGGGAACTGGAGGAGGCGCAGCGCGGCCAGGCGCTGGACGCCCTCACCGGACGCGAACGGGACGTGCTGCTCGGCATCGTGAAGGGGGAGACGAACAAGGAGATCGCGGCGCGGTTCGGGATCAGCCACCGCACGGTGGAGACGCACCGCGAGAGCCTGATGCGGAAGCTCCGGATCCGCACGGTGGCGGGGCTGACGCGCTTCGCGCTGGAGGCGGGGCTGGACGTGGGGGCGCCCTGAGCATTTGCCCGTTCGAGACCCCGACACCCACTTGAGGCGGGGGCCGCTCCCGGGTTCAATCGAGAGGAAAGATTGCGACCGTCAAAGCCACACCCACTGCCGCTGCGGCAAATAGCACCACCAGTCCCGCCGTCCTTGCCACGTCGGTCCGCTTCACGTGCACGGCGGCCACATCGGTCAAGGCCACACTCCGCACCAGGGAGTTCGGCCAGGTACCCCGCAACGAGTCCCCTTCGACCCGTGGCGAACGGACGGTCACCTGCTCCCCGGTCCGGAGGGTGACCTGCACCTGCTTCAGCTCGGTCTGCGGAGCTTTCAGCGTCGAGGCCGGATCGGGCATGACAGTGTAGGTCGCGCAGGCGGGGAGGTACGCCAACACCAGGAGCACCGAGACGAGTCGTGTCCAACGCATCTGACGTCGCATGGGAGCCGTCCTCAGTAGTACGTAAAGGTGATGCCATCCGCGACGCAGGTCTCGAGCGAGGCCTTGATCAACGGGCTCCAGCCGTTCCGGTCGGTGCCGTTCATCATTTCCGCCGCCGCACACGCCGCCAGCACCATCTTGCCCGCCTGATCATCCCGTCGCACTTCCATCAGCTCGACGTCGGCCATCGCCACGGTCACCGTGTCCCCTTCGACGGTGGTGCCGCGGATGAACCCCTCCTGGAGTTCGATGGCGGTGAGCTCGAAGCGCTCGCCCGTCCACAGAGTGACGCGCGCCTGCCGCACCGAGTGCGGATCCGCTTGGGCGCCCGCGGACAGGTCGGCGACGACGTGGTACAGGCCACACGCGGGGAGCCATGCGGAGAGAAGCAGCCCGGCGGCGGCTAGACGAATGCGGTGCACTGGGCCCCCCTCATTCAAGACAGGGGAAGGGTGCCACCGGCGCGTCAAGCCGCCGTCAAGCACCCCGGAAACACCACGCCCCTCCCCGGATGGTCCGGAGAGGGGCGCGTCGCAGGGGAAGGTGCGGCCGTCAGCCTACGTTGATGGCGATCGACCGCGGCTTGGCCTTTTCCGCCTTCGGGATGGTCAGCGACAGCACCCCATGCTCGGCCTTCGCCTCGATCTTGTCGGCGTCCACCGTGGACGGCAGGGTGAAGCGCCGGGTGAAGCTGCCGTAAGTCCGCTCATAGCGGTGCACCCGCTCGGTCTTCTCCTCGCTCACCTGCTTCTTTTCCCCGCTGATGGTCAGCGTATTCTGTTCCAGCGAGATCTTGATGTCGTCGGGGTTCACGCCGGGCACCTCCACGGCGATCCGGACATGATCCTTGTCCTCGAAGACGTCCACGGCGGGGGTCCAGCTCGCCGTCAGGGTGCCGTCCGGCTCCTGCCCGAACGGCCAGCCGTAGAAGACGTCGTCCAGCATGCGGGTCGGGCGGCGGGTCAGCGTCAACATGGTGCACTCCTCCAGGAGTTGATGATGAGTTCTGGTCTCGGGCCAGGCTTGCCGGCCCGTCGGCCCAGGGGAAATGCAGCCGGCGTGCCAGTGACAGGTGGTCATCCTGACAGACGGCAGACGCCCCGCCTGTCACGGTGACAAGCGGGGCGTGGCGGCTCGGTCAAACTGACACCGGGTCGGGCAGTCTATTCCTCGGCGGCAGCTTCCTCGATCAGGCGCGGATCGATCCGGCCCGGGAGCACGTAGAGGATCGGCATGCAGGCAAACAGGACCAGCCCGACCTTGGGGAGGAACGCCCCCGCCAGCGTGGCGGCGAGGTAGACCGCGATCCCCATCGAGATCCGCTCGCGGAACAGCTCGGCAACCTCGGGGGTGACCTCCTCGGAGACGAGCCCGTGCCCCACCGCGTGGTTCCAGTGGAGCAGGTGCATCAGCCCGCCGAGGAGGAGCGTGCCGCCGTAGATCAGCAGGGACGCGGGCTGGAGGGGGTAGCGCGCCAGGAACGCCGTCGCAAACGGGACGAAGGCGACGCAGAGCAGGTAGAAGATGTTGAGCCAGAGGAGGGCGCGGTCCACCCGGCGAATGAAGCGGAACTGGTTGTGGTGCCCGATCCAGATCATGCCGAGGATGACGAAGCTCACTACGTAGCCCGCGACGCTGGGGAGGAGGCCAGCCAGGGCATCCACCATTCCCGTGCCGGTCACCGGCTCCGCCAGCTCGGGTACGCGCACTTCGAGCACCAGCAGCGTCATCGCGATCGCGAAGACGCCGTCGGCAAGCGCTTCGACTCGGCGGGACTCCATGGGCTCCTCCGGCACAGTTAGCGGAGTGAGCAATCTAATCCCGGCGGCGGGATACCAGCCCAAGGAGTGCCCGTCAGCACCACTCGTCTGGGTCACACGACAGCTCGTAAAGGCCCGCCATGACCAGCGAGATCCCGACCAGGGTCCCGACCACTCCGACGCCGGTCATCAGCGCATCCACCTCTTTCACTTCCAGCGACTGAATGTCGGCCAGGGCGATGGCGACCCGGCCGGTCTCCTTGCCGGGCGCCTGATTCATCCCGATGACGGAATCGAGGGCCACGCGGGGACCCCAGACCTGAACCCGGGTGCCGTCTAACTTGGTGATCCGAATCCGGTCGACCGGCTTCGGAGGCGCCGTCAACTGCGCCACTGACGCGTCCGTTTGGTGGTAGGCGGTGCACGCCGGCAGGTAGGCGGCAAGCAATAGCAGGGATACGATTCGACGGATCGACATACCGACCTCCAGTGAGGGCGCCAGCCAACTAGCAAGGGAAAGTCCAGCATGGCTCCTCATCGGCACCGGCGACGACGAGCAAGGCCACGAGCCCGGCCGTGACCGCGACAATGGCGATTGCCGCCCCGGTGCTCAGCTTCTTGGCCGGCTGGACCATCTCCACCTTCGTGATCGTGGCAACCGGAATCGCCACCGGCGGGCCGCTTGTTCGCGAATACCCCTCGGTCCCGCGGAGGGTGTCGGACTCCACCCTCGGGGAGGTCACTTGGATTCGGGTTCCATTGGTGAGCGTCACCCGAACCTGCTGCACGGGATCGGGTGGCGCGGTGAGCTCGGCCAAAGGCCGAGCCGTCGGCTGATAATGGGTGCACGCCGGCAGGTACGCGGCGAGCATCAGGACGGAAACGACTCGACGGAAGGACATATGGACCTCCACGAAGGGCGCGCCGCCTGCCTGGGCCGGCGCGTGAAGCACCGATTACCGGCGCACCGCCCCGAACAGGCTGGCGGATGCCGCCACCGTCCCGGCGATCAGCGCGCCACCAATCACGTACCCGAGCGGCTTGGAGGCGTGCGGCTTCCGGAGATCCGCCTGCCGGATCGCGTCGAGGGGCACCGAGACCGGGGAGTAGCCGGCGCTGGGGGCGTCCTTGGGGTACCCATAGAGCGCCCCGCCAGCCACATAGGTGTCCTGCAGGGTCACCTGCTCGCCCGACACGAGGGTCAGGCGCATCTCGTTCCGGCCGTCGTGAGCCGCCACGAACTCGGGCAGGGGCGTGGTGACCGGCTGGTAGCTGTGGCAGGCGCCGAGGGTCGACACCAGGAGCAGGACAGGGAGAATCCGTGGGAACCGCATAACCGCCTCCAGTCAGGGTTGCGACTGGAGGGTGCGGCAGGGGGGTCAAGCGGGAGTCAAGCGGCGCTCGGTTAGATTCCGGCCATGCCCCTGCCGGCCAGACTCCCCGAGCGGATTCCGACCGTGGTGCTGGACAGCCACGAGGCCCTCTCCCGCACCATCGCGCGGCGGATCGCCGAGGTGATCGCCGGGCGGCGCGCCGCCGGGGCGCGGCCCGTGCTCGGCCTTGCCACCGGCTCCACCCCGATCGGGGTGTACCGCGAGCTGATCCGGATGCACCGCGAGGAGGGGCTGAGCTTTCGGGGGGTCGTCACCTTCAACCTCGACGAGTACTACCCGATGACGCCGGAGAGCATTCACTCCTACCGGCGTTTCATGCAGGAAAACCTCTTCGACCACATCGACATCGACCCCGCCGACACCCACGTGCCCGACGGCGACGTGCCGCGTGATGGCGTGCGCGCCATGGCCGACGCCTACGAGGCGTCCATCCGCGCGGCCGGCGGAATCGACCTTCAGCTCCTGGGCATCGGGAAGACCGGCCACATCGGCTTCAACGAACCGGGCTCCGGCGCGGAGAGCCGCACCCGGCTGGTGCAGCTCGACGTGATCACCCGGCGGGACGCGGCGGCGGACTTCTTCGGCGAGGAGCATGTGCCGCGCGAGGCGGTGACGATGGGCGTCGCGACGATCCTCGAGGCGCGGGAGATCGCCATCTTGGCGACCGGGGAGCACAAGTCGGCCATCGTGCGGCGGGCGGTGGAGGGAGAGGTGGACCTCGAGGCGGCTGCCACCTTCCTGCAGCGCCACCCGAACACGACCTTCTATCTCGACACCGCGGCGGCCGCGGAACTCACCCGCGTGGCCACGCCATGGATGGTGGACGAGGTGGAGTGGACGCCGGAACTCGCGGTGCGCGCCGTGGTCTGGCTCTCACTCCGGACCGGGAAGGCGATCCTCAAGCTCACACAGGGCGATTACGCCGAGCACCAGCTGTCGTCCCTGGTGGCGCGGCACGGGTCGCCCGGCGCGGTGAACGGCCTCGTCTTCAACGCGCTGGGCGCCAAGATCCGCGGGAAGTCGAAACTCCCCGAGGGCCGCAGGGTCCTGGTCTTCTCGCCGCACCCCGACGACGACGTGATCTCGATGGGCGGGATCCTGCACAAGCTGACGCAGAACCTCAACGAGATCACGGTTGCCTACATGACGAGCGGCAACATCGCCGTCTTCGACCACGACGTACGCCGCTACGTGGACTTCCTGGAGCGGCTGGCGCGGGACCGGGGCATCGGGAAGGGGGACGTGCCGGGGTTCACGGCCCAGGTGCGCGAGTTCCTCGCCACGAAACAGCCGGGCACGGTGGACAGCGAGGCGATCCAGGACCTGAAGCGGATCATCCGGGAGGGGGAGGCCGTCAGCGCGCTGGAGACGATCGGCCTCGGCCGCGGCAACGCCCGCTTCCTCAACCTGCCCTTCTACCAGACCGGCAAGGTGCGGAAGGACCCGATAGGCCCCGCCGACGTAGCCATCGTCCGCGCGCTATTGGAGGAGGTCCGCCCGCAGCTGGTGTTCGTGGCCGGCGACCTGAGCGACCCGCACGGCACCCACCGGATGTGCAAGGAGGCGATCGACCGCGCGCTGTCGGAGATGAGCGGCACGCCGCCGGAAGCCTGGCTCTACCGCGGGGCGTGGCAGGAATGGCCGGTGACGGAGGCGACCTGGCTGGTGCCGATGAGCCAGGAGGAATTGAAGCTCAAGATCCAGGCGATCTTCAAGCACCAGAGCCAGAAGGACTCGGCGCCGTTTCCCGGCGCGCACGACGAGCGGGAGTTCTGGCAGCGGGTGGAGGCGCGGAACAAGGAGACGGCGGAGATGCTGAATCGACTCGGGCTGGCGGAGTACTTTGCGATGGAAGCGTATGTCGTCGCTTGAGGGCGGGGCAGCGGGGCAGCGGGGCAGCGGGGCAGCGCGCGAGGCTAGCGCTCCACAGGTAACCCCGCACGCTCCCACGCCCCGAATCCGCCGGTCAGGTTGATTACGTCAGTAATGCCTTTCGCCTCCAGCAGGCTCGCCGCGATGACCGACCGCCCTCCTCCCTGGCAGTGCAGCACGAGCGGGCGGCCCGCCGGAACGTCATCCAGCTGATCCAGCAGGTACCCCAGAGGAATATTCTCCACGCCCGGGAGGCGGCCCGCCTTCCATTCCGCCTGACCCCGCACATCGAGCACCGCCACCTCACCCCGTTCCCGCCGGCGGGCCAGCTCGTCCGGTTCGATGATCGCCGTGTTGCCGAAGGCGCGCCCGGCGCTCCCCCATGCCGCGAGCGCGTCGGATCCGAACCACCCCGCGGCCCCATCCAGTCCGATCAGCGCGAGGTCCCGCAGGACGACGTCGAGCGGCTCCGCCGAATCCCCGCTCACCAGCAGGTAAAACGGCCTGTCATAGCTCAGCAGCCACCCCGCCCACGTGGTGAAGGACCGGCCCAGCGGAATGTGGACGGTGCCCGGAATATGGCGGGCCGCGAAGACGTCGCTCGGGCGCGCGTCCACGATGGTGGCGCCGGCCGCGAGGAGCTCCGGGAGCCGGGTCCCCTCGAGGCGCGGCGGGCGGCGGAGTCCGTCGAGAATCGGCGGCCCGTCGCGGTTCAGGCGCTTCATCTCGGCGAAGTACTTCGGCGGCTCCGGCTGGTCGGCGAGGACCTGGGCGACGAACTCCTCCTCGGTCTTCGCGCCGAAGGCCCAGTTGAAGAGCTTCTCGTACCCAACGGTGCTCTGCGGCACCGCGCTCATCCCCTTGCCGCACGCCGAGCCCGCCCCGTGCCCGGGCCAGACCTGGAGGTGGTCCGGGAGGGCGCGGAACTTCTCCAGGCTCTTCCAGAGTGCGCGCGCGGCGCCATCCGCCGAGCCCGCCACCCGCGCCGCCTTCTCGAGCAGGTCGGGCCGGCCGACGTCGCCCACGAAAACGAAGTCGCCGGTGACGACGCCCATCGGCCCCGTGGCGCCCGCGGTATCCGTCACCACGAACGCGAGGTGCTCGGGGGTGTGCCCGGGGGTGTGCAGCACGTCGAAGCGGATGTTGCCGACCATGAAGTGGTCGCCGTCGTGGAGGAGCACCGCCCCGCCCTGTTTGGCGAAGGCGTATTGCCAGCCGGGCCCCCCCTCGTCGGAGAGGTACATCACCGCCCCGGTCAGGTGGGCCAGCTCCCGCGCGCCGGAGAGGAAGTCGGCGTGGATATGGGTCTCGGTCACGTGCGTGATCCGGAGCCCCTCCTCCTCGGCGGCGCGTACGTACTGCGCGGCGTCGCGGTTGGGATCCAGGACCATCGCCTCGCCGGTGGCGGCGCAACCGATGAGGTAGCTGGTCTGGGCCAGAGTGTCGTCGTAGAAGCGTTGAAAGAACATGGACGGGTTCCGATGGAGAGCTAGGGCTGACCGGAAATGCTCTTGAGAAGGATGGCAACACCGACGACGACGAGCAACACCGCAAATCCCTGGCGGAGATGGCCCGGCTGGACGCGACGGGCGAGCCGGATGCCAAGGAAAACCCCGACGATGGCGATGGCGGTGAAGGCCGCCATCATCCGGAGGTCGACGTCCACCTTGCCCCAATACCCGGCGAAGCCGGACGCCGAATTAAGGGCGATGACGCCGAGCGAGGTGCCCACGGCTTCCTTCACCGGCACGCCCAGCAACAGGACGAGGGCGGGCACAATCAGGAAGCCGCCGCCCACGCCGACCAGCCCGGTCAGGACCCCGACCGCGCCGCCGATGAGCGCCACAAGCAGGGGGTGGGGCTTGCTGGCGGGCGCCGCGTCGGCGGGCCGGCCGCGCCACATGAAGAACGACGCGGCGAGCATGACGACGGCGAAGAGCACCAGCTGGGCCGCCGACGGTACCAGGAGCGCCAGGCGCGCGCCGAGAAAGGTGCCGAGCATGGCCACCGGCGCGAAGGTCAGCACGGCGCGGCCGTTGAGTTCCCCGCTCCGGAGGCGCCCCAGGGCGCCGGCGGCGCTGGTCACCCCGACCACGGCCAGGCTCATGGCGATGGAGGGCTTCACGTCGTAGCCCAGCACGTAATGGAAGATGGGGACGGTGAGCACCGAACCGCCGCCGCCGAGGAGCCCGAGGGAGACGCCGATGACGAGCGCGAGGAGGAGGCCGAGGAGGGGCATCGACGAATCCTCACCCCCTGTCCCCCTCTCCGGCAAGCGGAGCGGGGGGACGCGTGGGAGGATGGCGCGTGGAGCGGAAAACTACTATATTACTAGATAGTTGTATAGCATTCACGCGGGGAGGATTCCATGGTCGAACTCAGCGACACCACCGCGGCCGCCATCGCCGAGCGCTTCAAGGCGCTGGGCGAGCCGATGCGGCTCCGGCTGCTCCAGGCGCTCCGCGCCGGCGAGTGCTCGGTCGGCGACCTGGCCGAGCGGACCGGCGGCGGCCAGGCCAACGTGTCCAAGCACCTGCAGGTGCTGCTGCAGCAGGGGTACGTGGACCGGCGGAAGGAAGGGACCACCAGCTGGTACCGGATCACCGACCCGCAGGTGTTCACGATGTGCGAACTGGTGTGCGGCGGGCTGGAGGAGGAGCTGAACCGCAAGAAGCAGCTCCTCCGCCGCCGGAAGTAGCGGTCAGGCCTTCTTCGGCTGGCACCCGAAGAGGCGGAACCGGCCGAAGACCCGCTCAGGCAGGCAAAAGCCTGTGAAGCTCGACTGCAACAGGTTGAATCCCACGAATGCGGTGAACAGGAACCAGGCGGGGTGCACCCAGTAGCCCAGCGCCACCGAGGCCATCGTGAAGAGCCCTGCCATCCGCCGAATGACGTTTTCGTTGCACATGCTCCACCTCCAATCCTAGAAGAACGAGTCGACGGGCATCACGGCCACATGCAGCCGCTCGCCCGGGGGGAGTTGCGCCGCGCGGCAGTGCGTGGCGGCGGTCGCCGCCAGCGCGTCCTCCACGACGGAAAAACACATCGTCACTTCGCCGGGCCACGCGCGGGTGCCGGCGCGCGGGCCGGTGAGCCCGTGGCCGCGGCCCCCCTCGAAGCAGGTGTGGCCGGGCACGCCGGCCTCCTCGAGCAGCGCGGTGACGCGGGCCGGCTCGGCGCCGCTGTAGGTCAGGATCAGCATCTTCATGCGGTCGCTCCTTCGCGGCGCCGGAGCTCCCAGTAGAGGAGCGGCACCACCACCATGGTGAGCAGGGTGGCCACGATGGCGCCGCTCATCAGCGCCACGGCGAGGCCCTGAAAGATCGGGTCGAGCACCATCACCAGCCCGCCGATGACGACGGCGGCGGCGGTGAGCGCGATCGGCCGGAACCGCACCGCGCCCGCCTCCAGCACCGCCTCGCGCAACGGCCGGCCCCGCGCCTCGGCGAGCTGGATGAAGTCCACCAGCAGGATCGAGTTCCGCACGATGATGCCCGCCAGTGCGATCATCCCGATCATCGACGTGGCGGTGAAGAAGGCGCCGGTGAGGGCGTGCCCCGGCAGGATACCGATGAGGGTGAGGGGGATCGGCGCCATGATGACGAGCGGGATCTTGAACGACTGGAACCACCCCACCACCAGCACGTAGATCAGCACCAGCACCGCGGCGAAGGCCAGGCCGAGGTCGCGGAAGACCTCGATGGTGACCTGCCACTCCCCGTCCCATTTCATGGCCGTCTCGTCGAGCCGGTCCGGCGCCACGGCGTTGTACCGCGCGATCGCCGCCCCCTCCACCCGCACCGTGTCAAGTGCCTTGTTCATGGCAAGGATGGCGTACACCGGCGACTCGATGGTGCCGGCCACGTCGCCGGTGACGTAGATGACGGGGCGGAGATTCTTCCGCATCCGGAGCGGCGAGCGGGTGGTGGACTCCACCGTGACGAACCGCCCCAGCGGCGTTGGGCCGCGCGGCGTGGCCACCGGCACCGCCAGCAGCGCCTCGACGCTGCTCCGGTTGGCGAGCCCGAGCCGCGGCACGATGGCGACGCCCTCCCGCGCGGTCGGCACGCTGGCCAGCCCGGCGTCGGCGCCCGAGAGCGCCATGGTGAGCACCTGCGCCACCTGTTCGACCGTCACGCCCGCCTCGGCGGCGCGCACCCGGTCCACGCGGAACGACCGCTTGGCCTGGGGCGCCTCGACGGTCCAGTCCACGTCCACCACGCCCGGCGTGGACTCCATGACCGCCTTCACCTTCAGGGCGGCGGCGAGCCGGGTGCTATCGTCGGCGGCGTAGACCTCCGCCACCAGGGTCGAGAGCACCGGCGGGCCGGGGGGAATTTCCGCGATCTTGGCGTTCGCGCCGAAGCTCCGGGCGATGGAATCCACCGCGGGTCGCACCGCCACCGCGATGTCGTGGCTCTGCCGGCTCCGCTCTCCCTTGGGGAGGAGGTTGACCTGGACGTCGGCGACGTTGGCGCCGCGGCGCATGAAGTAGTGGCGCACCAGGCCGTTGAAGTTGAACGGCGCGGAGGTGCCGGCGTACGTCTCGGTGCTGGTCACCTCGGGCACCGTGCGGAGGTACGCGGCCACGGCGCCCGCCGCGGCGTTGGAGGTCTCGAGCGTGGCGCCCTCGGGCAGGTCGAGCACCACCTGGAACTCCGACTTGTTGTCGAAGGGCAGCATCTTCACTTCGACGAGCTTGACCGCCAGGAGCCCCATCGACACCAGGAGCAGGCCGACGATCCCGCCGTAGAATGCCAGCCGGCGCTTCGGGAGGTCCATCAGCGGGGTCATGATGCCGGTGTAGAACTTGGCGAAGCCCGAGAGTTCCTCCGGCTCGTGCGCCCGGTCGGGCATGTGCGGCCCGGGGGCCACGTGCCCCTTGAGGAGGCGGAGCGCCAGGTAGGGCGTGATGATGAACGCCACCGCAAGCGAGGCGAGCATGGCCGCCGATGCGCCGACGGGAATGGGGCGCATGTAGGGGCCCATGAGCCCCGAGACGAAGGCCATCGGCAGGATGGCGGCGATGACGGTGAAGGTGGCGAGGATGGTCGGGTTGCCGACCTCGTCCACCCCCTCGACCGCGGCCACGTCGGGGGAGCGGTCGCCCATCTGGAGGTGGCGGTAGATATTCTCGACGACGACGATGGCGTCGTCCACCAGGATGCCGATCGAGAAGATCA
Source organism: Gemmatimonadota bacterium (assembly GCA_022710485.1). Lineage (GTDB taxonomy): Bacteria > Gemmatimonadota > Gemmatimonadetes > Gemmatimonadales > GWC2-71-9 > SPDF01. The sequence goes on from JAKLGU010000002.1 coordinate 253,554, forward strand.
GCGCGAACAGCGTGATGCGGTTGAGCGAGTAGCCCAGCGCGTAGTACACGAAGAGCGTCAGCGCGAGCGTGACCGGCACCGCGACCAATACCACCAGCGCCTCGCGCCAGCCGAGGAAGAGGCCGATCAGGGCGGTGACGGACAGGGTGGCGATCAGGAGATGCAGCATCAGCTCGTTCGACTTCTCGCTCGCCGTCTCGCCGTAGTTCCGGGTGACGTCCACCAGCACGTCGGCGGGGAGGAGCCGGCTCCGCGCCTCGTCCACCCGTGCCAGCGCGGCGTGCGCGATGTCGGTGGCATTGACGCCGGGCCGCTTGGCGACGGCGATGGTCACTGCCTGCGCGCCGTCCTCGCCGCGCGCCGCGTGGGTCACGTAGTCGGTGGCCTCGGCGGGCGCCTCCACCACCGTCGCCACGTTCCGCAGGTACACCGGCGCGCCGCGGCTGGCGACGACCACGTCGCCCGCGTCCCGGGCGGAACGAATCGGCGCGCCGACGGTGACGAGGAAGACCTCGTTGGCCGAGGCGAACTCGCCGGCCGGGAGCCGGACGTTGGCGGCACGGAGCGCCTGCATGACCTCGCCCGGGGTCACGCCGCTCCCGGCCAGACGGGCTGGGTCGAGGGTGACGCGCAGCTGGGTCGGCTCGCCGCCGATCAGGTCGATGCGCGCCAGGTCGGGAATCGTGGCAAGCTCGTCGGCCAGGTGGGTGGCCATGGCACGGAGCTCGTCCGAGCCGTAGCCGCCGCCATGCAGCGTGAGCGCCAGGATCGGCACGTCGTCGATCGAGTGCGGCTTGATCATCGGCGGCATGGCGCCCGGCGGGGCCTGGTCGGCGGCGGAACCCATCTTGGTGAAGACCCGGCTCACCGCCCGGTCCTGGTTCTCGCCCACCTTGAAGCGCACCGTCACCAGCGTCATCCCCTCGCCGGCCATGGCGTACACGTACTCCACGCCGGGCACCTCCCACATCAGCTTCTCGATGGGGCGGGTGAGGAGGTTCTCCACCTCCTCGGGGGAGGCGCCCGGGATCACGGCGATGACGTCGATCATCGGCACCGAGATCTGCGGCTCCTCCTCGCGCGGCGTGGCGAGGATGGCGAGGGTGCCCACCGCGAGCGACGCGACGGTGACGAGCGGCGTCAGTTTCGAGCGCAGGAAGGCCTGCGCCATCCGGCCGGCGATGCCCATGATCAGCGCTCCCCGCCGGCCACCACGACGGTGTCGCCGGCGGCGAGGCCGGAGAGCACCTCGACGGCGCCATCCGTCGTGCGGCCGACCTTGACCCAGCGGAGCGTGGCCTGGCCGTCGGCGACGGTGCGCACGCCGGCAAGGTCGCCCTGACGGATGATGGCGGCCGCCGGCACCAGGATGGCGCGGCGCATCCCGCGCGGCAGCGCCAGCGTGGCGGAACTCCCGCTCAGGAACTGGCCGCCCGGATTGGGGACGAGTGCGTTGACGGTGTAGAGGTTGCCGCCGGAAGGCACGACCCCCTCGACCTTGGCCTGGACGGAGACGTCGCCGATGGTGGCCATCACGGGGGTGCCGGCCTTGAGGCCCCGGACCGCCTCGGGCGCTGCACTGACCGTCACCCGCAGCGTGCTGGCGTCCTCCACGCTCACGAGCGGCGCGCCGGGCGCCGCGAAGGAGCCGGGATCCACGAACCGGCGGGTCACGACGCCCGCGAACGGCGCGCGGACGTCGGCGTACGAGGCGGTGGCGTCGAGCTCGGCGGCCATGGCCCTGGCGCTCGCCACCGCGGCGGTGGCCCGGGCGAGCCCCGTCTCGGCTTGGTCGAGCTGCGCCTTCGTCGCGGCGCTGTCGGCATAGAGGGCGCGGATCCGGCCGACCTGCACCGTCGCGTCGGCATGCACCGCGCTGGCCTCGGCGAGGCCGGCCTCGACCTGGGCGCGCTTGGCGTCGAGGTCGCGCGCGTCGAGCCGGACCAGCGTCTGTCCCGAGGCCACGCGGTCGCCCTCGTGCACCGGCACAGAGGTGACCGAGCCCATCAGCTTGGTGCTCAGGGTGGCCGCGCGGATCGGCTCGGCGATGCCGGCCGCCTCGAAGGCGTCGAGGACGGTGGTGTCGGTGACCGCTACGGCCGTGCCGCCGAGCGGCAGCTTCTCACCCGGGACGTTCTCGGCGTCGGAGCCGCAGGCCCCAATGGCAAGGCTCGCCATCAGAATGCCGGTGACCGGAAGGATCTTGCGCATGTCAATTCTCCAGGACAGAAAGCACCATTAGGTCGGCACCGGCGGCCTGCCGGGCCGCCGCATCGGCGGTGATGGTCTGGTAACGGGCGTCGGACAGGCCGAGCCGGGTCTGGGTCTCGACCGCGGCGGCACTGAGGAGTTCGGCGACGGTGGCGAGGCCACCGGCGTACTTCTTCGCCACGATGCGGTGGGCCTCGCTCCCCTGCTCCACCGCCACCTCGGCGATGCCGAGCCGGGCGACGGCCACGGCGAGTTGAGTCCGCGTGGCGTTCCGCTCGAGGGCGGCCTTCGCCTCGGCGGCCTCGGCCATGGCGCGCGCGGCGTCGGCGCGGCCCAGCGCCGCCTGCCGGCCGCCGATCTCGGAGGCGCCGGCGAAGGGCGTCCACGACGCCATGACGCCGACCGTGTAGCTGCTCTGGCCGCCGAAGAGCTGGTCTGGGCTGTTCCAGTCGAACCGGCCGAAGCCGTTGAGTCGCGGGATGTAGGCAGCGTTGGCCCGGCGCACGTCGCGCTGGGCGGCCTCGATGCCGAATTGCGCGGCGGTCACGTCGAGCCGGGCCGACGCGGAGTCGCCGGCGGGGAGTGACAGGAGACTCCGGATCTGGGCGGCGGAGGGGAGCGAATCGGGCAGGACGAAGGCGGTGTCGCCCGGCTGGCCGAGCATCAACGCCAGTTGCGCCCGGGCAATGGCCGCGTTGCCGCGCGCGCCGATGAGTTGCGCCTCGACCTGGCCGGCCTGCACGGCGGCGAGGAGTGCGTCGGACTTGGTGGCGAGGCCGTTGGTGACCATCGATTCGGCCGCGCGCACGTGCGCCCGGGCCGCGGCGGTGGCGGCCTCGAGAGTCAGCACCTGTTCGCGGGCCAGGATGGCACCGAAATAGGCGCGCGCCACGTCCACCCGCGTCGTTTGGCGAGTCCAGCCGGCGCCGGCCTCGGCGGCCGCACCGGCGCTCGAGGCGGCGGCCCGCCCGTACCAGGCGTCCACGTTGATGAGCGGCACCTCGGCGACGAGGCCGCCGGTCCAGTTGGTCACCACCTCGGGATAGTTGAGGCTCGCCGGGTCGAAGGAGGCCATGGTCACGCCCCGCTGCTGCAGCGTGAAGCCGAAGGCGGCGAGCGGGTTGTCGGTCTGGGCCCAGCCGGCCTCGGCGCGCAGCGTGGGGAGGATCCCCTGGAGCGCGGAGGTGGCCTGGGCGCCCTGGGCGCGGGCGCCGCCGGCGGCGATCCGGTTGGCGTAGGCGGCCGAGTCGGCCCGCCGGAAGGCATCGGCCAGGGTCAGCGGCGCCTGCGCGCGGAGCGGCGCGGCAAGCGTGAGGGTCAGGGCGACAAGGATGGTCGGTCTCAGCATGCGGTGGCGTCCTTGGTTGGGCGTCGGTGCCCTTTCAGTAATGTACAACTATATAGTTATATACAAGAGATGTCAACACCCCCGCCCTGGACGGCCTCACCCCCTGCCCCCTCGAGCATCATCTCACCTCTCCCCCTGTCCCTCCACGCCTAGTCCTCACCCCCTGTCCCCCTCTACCGGATACTGGTCTCGATTCACCTCAACCCCCTGTCCCGCTCTAGCATCGGTGTACCTCACCCCCTGCCCCCCCACGCCTAGTCCTCACCCCCTGTCCCCCTCTCCACCATGTGGAGAGGGGGGACGTCCGGAAAGCTCACTGTCCCGCCGGCGAACGGAACGGTCCGGAGGGCGATCCCGAGCCGGCGGGTTATCCTTCGCCATGCCTGAACACGAAACGCCCGGCACGGTCCGGCTCGACAAGTGGTTGTGGGCGGCGAGGTTCTACAAGACCCGCGCGCTCGCGGTCGAAGCCATCGACGGAGGCAAGGTGGATGTGAACGGCCAGGGGGCCAAACGGGCCAAGGCGGTGCGGGTCGGCGACCGGATCCAGTTCCGGCAGCCCCCTTACGCGTGGGACGTCGCGGTCCGCGGCCTGAGCGAGCGCCGCGGCCCCGCCAGCGTGGCCGTCACCCTGTACGAAGAGACCGGCGAGAGCCGCGCAGCCCGCGAGACGATGGCGCTCCGGCTCAAGAGCCTGCCGCCGCCGTTGTTCCTCGAGAAGGGGAAGCCGGACAAAAAGCAGCGGCGCGAGATAGATCGGTATAAGGGGAGAGATCGGTGAAGCGCGCCGGCGGGGCGGCAGGGCGGCGGGGCAGCGGGGCAGTGCTGATCGCACTGACACTTGCTTGTGGCGGCGGGAACGCACCATCGAGCCCCGCGCCGGACCACTACTCTGTCATCCACGTCGACTCCTTCCCTTCCCTGATCCTCGACGAGCGGCGGGTGCTGGACGTGTACCTCCCGCCCGGATACGACTCGGCGGGGAAGGCACGCTACTCCGTGCTGTACCTGAACGACGGGCAGGACGCCACGGCCCTCGGCCTCCTCCCCACCCTCGACTCCCTCACCGCTCGCGGCCGCATTTCGCCCCTCATCGTCGTCGCCATCCACGCCAACGACCAGCGCCTGCAGGACTACGGCACCGCCGGCACCCCGAACGCCCTGGGCTTCGGCGCCCGCGCGCACCTCTACGAGCGGTTCGTGCTGGAAGAGGTGATGCCGTGGGCCGCGTCGCGCTACCGGCTCCGCGGCGGCCACGCGCACACCGCGGTCCTCGGCAGCTCGCTCGGCGGCCTCGCCGCGTTCGACCTCGCCTGGCGGCACCCGGACGTCTTCGGGGCGGTGGGGGCGATGAGCGGGTCGTTCTGGTGGCGCACGCAGGACGGCACAGCGGAGCAGAAGCAGGCATCGCGGGTGGCGCTCAGCATGGTGCGTGAGGCGGCGCCGCTCCCGCAGCTCCGGATCTGGCTCGAGACCGCCGACGGCGACGAGACCAGCGACCGCGACGGCAACGGCATCATCGATTCCATCCAGGATACCGACGACCTGGTGGATGCCCTCGTGGCGCGAGGATATGTGAAGGGGAAGGACGTGGTGCACGTGACGGTACACGGAGGGCACAACCAGGAGACGTGGGGCGCCGCACTCCCGAACTTCCTGGACTGGGCTTTCTAGTTCGCCTCCTCCGCTCTTGTTCTCCCGGACTTCCTCATGTCATTGCCGGTGCTCCCGCACACCTCTTGACCTCATCCATCGTTCCACCTCACCCCTGTCCCAATCTCGCATCGTCTCAGCTCACCCCCAATCCCCCTCTCGCATCGTTTCACCTCACCCCCTGTCCCCCTCTCCATGATATGGAGAGGGGGAATGAGGATGGTGATGGGGAACGCCCTGCAGCATTCCGATGACGTGATGTCTCGGCACGCGGTCGATGTTCTTCCATGCGCAGGAACTCGCGGTACTTGTTGCGTCTCCTGGCCAGGCAGATGAGGCGGGAGGCGACTCCGGGAGAGCGGCGGCTGTGGGAGGCGCTCAGGGGCCGACGCTGCCTGGGACTCAAGTTTCGGCGGCAGGCGATCATTGGTGGATTCATCGTGGATTTCTACTGCGCCGAGCTGCGAATCGCCATCGAGGTGGATGGCAGCGTCCACGAGCCCCCTGACGCGAAGGCACGCGACCAGGACCGCGACACCCTTCTCGCCGCCCGCGGAATTCGGGTGATGCGAATCCGTGATCGCGACGCCAATCGGGATTCGATCACGCGATTGCTCACCAGCCTCTCCCTAGGTCCCCCCTCTCCATATCATGGAGAGGGGGACAGGGGGTGAGGTGATAAGCATGGAGAGGTGGAAAGGGCGTGAGGTGGCAAATGCCTACTCGACCCAAGCATCCCATCTACTCCCTACCTTGACCGTGAACTCGTAGTGCGTCGTGGAGTCCGGCCGACCGGCGCCGAGGGCCATGAGCGAGTCACGCAGCGGCTCTGGCACGACGAGCGTCCCTGGCAGCAAATCGCCGATGCGCCCGGTGACCTTCGGCGGCGCCGTCACGGTGCCCGCGGTGTCCCGCGTCGCGGGCGTGAAGTCGAAACCATAGGTGGCCGGCAGGATGAGGTAGCGGCCCCGCTCGGGATACTGCGCGCGGAGCGCCAGCGGATCGCGCCCGATGTCCACCGCCATGAGTCGGCTGCCCATCCCGTCCGGCCGCGGGGGAATTGGGTCGCCGTGCTGGTGGCCTTCCGGCTCCGCCACCGGCGCGACCCGTGACGCGGCGACCACCGAGTCCGTCCGCGCCCGCTGCACCGCCTCCCACCGTTCCCATTCCGGCCCCGCCACCTCCAGCACCACGTACGCCTTCCGCTTCAGCTCGACGAACCTCCCAGGGTACCCGGTGTCGCCCTCGGCCGGAAGCCCGGGGAAGCCCAGCGCCTCGAGGCGCTCCCGGGTGAACCAGCTGTCCTCGCCGGCGGGACCAAGCGCCGTCTGCCAGCGAAGGCGCAAGATGAGCATCAGCTCCGCCTGCTCGTCGGGCGGGAGGTAGGTCTGCGCCTCCCGCTCGCTGAGCCGGACCACGGCGTCGGGATTGCCGGCGCGGTTCCGTGCGACGTTTGCGAGGATGGCGCCGTTCACCAGGACGACCAGCGCTCCAGCCGCCAGCAAGTTGCGATTGATCATCGGGCGCCTCCCGAACGGGCCTGCAGGCGCTTCAGCACGACCATCACCGCGAGCGCCATCCCGCCCAGCACCAGGAAGAAGAGCCACCGCGGCATCCAATCCCACCACCAGTCCATCGCCTTGATGCAGAGGAGGATGACGAACGCGGTGACGCCGGTGTAGGTGACGTGGTTCCACTGGCGCCGGATGCCGGCCCAGATGGCCAGCGCGGCCGCCGCGAACCCAAGCACCTGGTACACGATCTCAACGCCGTCCTCGCCGAGGGGCAGCACGCTCCCCGTGCCGGTACCGGCGTAGAACAGCACCACCCAGAAGAAAACGAGGAACCCGAACATCCGGTACACGATACCGAAGCCCTCGCGCGCGCCGGCCATCGGGATGAACCCGAGGGCGATCGCCGCCACGGCCGCGGGGAGCAGGGGCTCATGCCGGTAGAAGAGGTCGCTCCAGTAGGAGCCGCCGAGCGTGAGGAGCGTCCCCGCCACCCAGAGCGCCCCGCTGATGAGCGCGGCCAGGAGCAGCATGCGGAAGCCGTACCCGTGGGCCAGCGCGCCGCCGAACGCCGCCAGGAAGAGGAAGGCGTGCTGCGACGGGACGAGATTGAAGATGGTCCCGAGGGTGGAGACGTCGGTGGCGAAGAGGGCGAACGCCACCAGGGCGGCGAGCCCGGCGAAGTAGAGGGTCTTCTCGCGGCGGGCCGCGAACTCGGTGAGCCCGAGCATCGCCAGCGTCCCGGCGGTCAGGAGCCCCACCTGGGTGCCGGTGCCCAGCGCGCCCCAGAAGCGGTTGACGAAGAGGACCACCGCGATGCAAAGCGCCAGGGCGCCGAGGAAGGAGGCGAGGCGGAGGCCGAGAGCGAGCTGGCGGCCGGAGGTGGTGGTGGCGACGTCGAACTGCCGTTCGAGGTCGGCGAGGAGGGCGTCGTGATGCGCGGCGATGCGGGCGCGCTGGGCGTCGTCGAGGACGCCGCCCAGCTCCTGCTCGAGTTGGGCGAGCTCTTCCCGGAACACCTCGATGCGGTCGGCGCGCGCCTGTGCGTCTCCCCGTCCGGCCATGGCCCCTCCTCTAGGCTTCCTGCCCCTGCTTCACGTAGATCTCGCCGCCACGCCGGCGGAATTCCACCGACTTCTCCTCCAGCGCCGCGGCGTATTCCCGCACGTCCTGCGTGATCTTCATCGAACAGAACTTGGGCCCGCACATCGAGCAGAAGTGCGCCACCTTGGCGCCGTCGGCCGGCAGCGTCTCGTCGTGGAAGGCGCGCGCCGTGACCGGATCGAGCGCCAGGTTGAACTGGTCCTCCCAGCGGAAGTCGAAGCGCGCCTTGCTGAGGGCGTCGTCCCACGCCTGTGCGTTGGGGTGCCCCTTGGCCAGGTCGGCGGCGTGCGCGGCGATCTTGTAGGCGATGACGCCGGCCTTCACGTCGTCGCGGTCTGGGAGGCCGAGGTGCTCCTTGGGGGTGACGTAGCAGAGCATGGCGGTGCCGTACCAGCCGATCATCGCCGCGCCGATGGCGCTGGTGATGTGGTCGTAGCCCGGCGCGATGTCGGTGGTCAGCGGCCCGAGGGTGTAGAACGGCGCCTCGCCGCACCACTCGAGCTGCTTGTCCATGTTCTCCTTGATGAGGTGCATGGGCACGTGGCCCGGCCCCTCGTTCATGACCTGCACGTCGTGCTTCCACGCGATCTTGTTGAGCTCCCCCTGGACCTTGAGCTCGGCGAACTGCGCCTCGTCGTTGGCGTCCCGGATGGACCCGGGGCGGAGCCCGTCACCCAGGGAAAAGGAGACGTCGTACGCCGCCATGATCTCGCAGATCTCGTCGAAATGGGTGTAGAGGAAGTTCTCCTTGTGGTGCGAGAGGCACCACTTGGCCATGATGGACCCGCCGCGGCTCACGATGCCGGTCATTCGCTTGGCGGTCATTGGGACGAAGCGGAGCAGGACGCCGGCGTGGACGGTGAAGTAGTCCACTCCCTGCTCCGCCTGTTCGACCAGCGTGTCGCGGTACGCCTCCCACGTCAGGTCCTCCGCCACGCCGCCCACCTTTTCGAGCGCCTGGTAGATCGGCACCGTGCCGATCGGCACCGCGCTGTTCCGGAGGATCCACTGCCGGGTCTCGTGGATGTTCTTGCCGGTGGAGAGGTCCATGACGGTGTCCGCGCCCCAGAGGGTGGCCCAGCGGAGCTTCTCGACCTCGTCCTCGATGACCGACTTGACGGCGGAGTTGCCGATGTTGGCGTTGATCTTCACCGCGAAGCCGCGGCCGATGATCATCGGCTCGACCTCGGGGTGGTTGATGTTGGCCGGGATGATGGCGCGCCCGCGGGCCACCTCGCTCCGGACGAACTCGGGGCTCATCCCCTCGCGGAGGGCAACGAATTCCATTTCGGGGGTGACCTCCCCCCGCCGCGCGAAGTGCAGCTGGGTCACCGGACCCCGGCCCCGGAAGACCGGCCGCCGGAGGCCCTCCGGAATCAGTTCATCCCCACTCCCGCTGGGTAGCGGGGCAGCGGGGCTGCGGGGCAGTCTGTCGACATCGCGTTCCAGTATCCACGGAAGGCGAGGGGTGGGGAGGCCCTGGCGGACATCAGTGCCCTGCGGGCCGCTGGTATCGTAGACGCGGAGGGGAGGCTCGCCGCCGGACAGCACGATCTCGCGGACCGGCACGCGGATGCCGCGGCCGCCCTCGATGGTCACCTTGCGGGAGTTGGGAAAGGCGTCAGAAAAAGAAGAGGCAGTCATTGCCGCGCTCCCTTCGCCGGTATCAGCCGGATCAGGTTCCAAGGGTATCGTCTCAATCCGTCGCGCGGACGTGCGCGGGGATGCCCCTGGCGGTGTGCTTCAATGGTAATACATCGGGCCCTGGCGGCGCGCCCGGCTCGGGATGGTCCTCCCGGGGCCGCGGGTCGCACCCCCTCCGAGCCGCGGGAGGACCGCTCGCGATGTGGTCGTCGGGGTCGTCGGCTCCGGAAGTTCTCTAACCACCCCGCTCCACCCCCCTGCGAACTTCCTGCGCCGACGAACCCCTTCCTCCCACATCACGTAGGCCAGTCGAACCCCGCCGAAGGTCGGCGAAGGGAATGCTCCGGAGGGCAGTCAGGTCGCGTCCCCCGGAGAGACCGTGGCTCGGAGGGGGCGCGACCTGTTCCTGCCCGGAGGAGCATCCCGAGCCGACCTCGGAGCATCAACCCCTGGCGCGCAGCTTGCCCCGGTCCACCTTTCCGAGGTGGGTCCGCGGAAACTCGTCGAGGAAGACGACCTCCCGCGGCGCCTTGTACGGCTCGAGCCGCTCCCGGACAAAGGCCTTGAGTTCCTCGTCGAGGCCTGACGTTTGCCGATTGGCGATGACGAAGGCGTGCGGCTTGGTCAGCCCCTGCGCGTCCACCACGCCGACCACCGCCGCTTCTTTCACGGCCGGGTGCTGCAGGAGGCAGTTCTCCACCTCCTGCGGCGCCAACCAGCGCCCCCCGACCTTCAGCATGTCGTCGCCACGACCGCAGTAGGTGAAGTACCCATCCGCGTCGCGCCGGATCATGTCGCCCGAGACGTACCACTCTCCCTGGAAGGCCTGCATCGTCTTTTCCATCTGCTGCCAGTAGGCGATGGCCCGCGCCTTTCCCCGCACCCGGAGCCAGCCGACCTCACCGTCGGGCAGCTCGTTCCCGTCGTCGTCCGTCACCCTTACCTCGAACCCCGGCACCACGGTCCCCATGGTGCCCGGCCTGACCGCGCCCGGCCGGGCCGAGATGAACACATGCCACATCTCGGCGGTGCCGAGGCCGTCGAGGAGCTCGACGCCGAAGGCCGCTCGCCATCGCTCGTACAGCTCGACCGGGAGCGCCTCGCCGGCCGAGGTGGCCAGCCGGAGCGACGAGAGATCCGCGTCGCCCGCCGCGGGGTGGCTCACCATGTGATTCACCATGGTCGGTACGTTGACGAGGACGGTGGGGTGGTGCGCGCGGATCAGCTCGAAGAGGCGCTCCGGCGTGGGCTTGTCGGGGTAGAGCACCGACCGCGCGCCGACGGAGAACGGGAAGAAGAGGTTGGTCCCCATCGCGTAGCCGAAAAAGAGCTTCGGCACCGAGATGGTGACGTCGTCCTCGGTGAGCCCCAGGACGCCCTGGCCGTAGGCCGCGGTGGTGTGGGCGAAGCTCCAGTGGCTCTGGAGCACCGCCTTGGGGTGCCCGGTGGTGCCGCCGGAGAAGAGCCAGATGCAGGCGTCGTCGCGGTGGCTCGGAAAGGTGTCGAGTTCCAGCGACTGGGCCTCGAGCCGGCGCTCCAGCGTTTCGCTCCCCGCCACCATCAGCTCGCCGAGGAGCGGGGCGTCGGCGCGGGCCGTCTCGAAGTCGTCGCGGTTGTCCCGGTGGACGAAGGCCGCCCGTGCCCGGGTGTACTGGTAGAAATAGGAGATGGCGTCTGGCTTGAGGTCCGGGTTGACCATCACCACCACTGCCCCGATCTTCAAGATGCCGAACAGCGCCGCCACGAACTCCGGCCCGTCGGGCAGGGCGATGATGACCCGCTGCTCCGGCATCACCCCCGCCTCCCTGAGCAGGTTGCCGTACCGGTTGGCCATGCCCTGCACGTCCCGGTAGCTCCAGGTCCGCTGATCGGTCACCAGCGCCACGCGCGACCCGCGTCCCTCGCGGATGCGCGCATCGAGCAGGTGATCGGCGATATTGAAGCGCTCCGGCGGCTCAAAGGTCACGGGCGGACTCCCGGGTGGAACGAGGCATTGATGACGGTGTGCTGGCTCCAGGCGGCGACCTACGAGGAGGTGGCGGCGCTCGACCGGCGGCGCGCGGTGGCCGTCGTGCCGCTCGGCGCCACCGAGGCCCATGGCCCCCACCTGCCGCTCTCGACCGACGTGATCATCGTCGAGGCGATGGCCCGGGCCGGCGCCGAGCGGCTGTCGCGGCAGGGGGCGACGGTGCTGGTCCTGCCCACCGTGGCGCTCACCCCGGCCCCGTTCGCGGCGGCCTTTCCCGGTACGCTCTCCACCCGGCCCGCCACGCTGGTGGCGCTCCTTGAAGATGTCGCCGACGCGCTCGCGGCCCAAGGGTTCAGCCGCCTGGTGTTCATCAGCGCGCACCTCGACCCCGAGCACCTCGGCGCGGTGCGCGAGGCGGTCGAGACGATCCGCACCGACGGCCTGAGGGTGGCGTTTCCCGAGCTCTCGCGCAAGCCGTGGTCGCTCCGACTGGGAGAGGAGTTCCAGACCGGCGCCTGCCACGCCGGGCGCTTCGAGACCTCCATCGTGCTGGCAGAGCGCCCCGACCTGGTGCGCGAGGTCCGCCGGGAGCTCCCGCCCAACCCGAACTCGCTGTCGGTGGCGATCCGCGCCGGGCGGGCCACTTTTGCGGAGGCGGGGGGGCCGCGCGCCTACTTTGGGTGGCCGGCGGACGCCACGGCCGAGGAAGGCCGCACCCTGATCGACGCGCTGGGCGGCATCCTCGAAGAGGCCGCCCTTCCCCTGCTCCAGGATGATTGAGAGAGTACCCTGATGCGACTCGACGGCAAGACGGCGGTGGTGACAGGTGGCGGCCAGGGAATCGGCGCGGCGGTGGTGCGCGCGCTCGCCGACGCCGGCGCCTCGGTGGTGGTGTCGGGCCGTACTCTGAGCAAGCTGGAGCAGATCGCGGAGGAACTGCGCGCGGAGGGGCGGAACGTCTGGGCGGCCGGCTGCGACGTGAGCGACCCCGCCTCGATCCTGCGCCTCGCGGCGGTGGCGAAGGAAAAGCTCGGCCCGGTGGACATCCTGGTCAACAACGCCGGTATCGCGCATTCCGCTCCGATCGCGCGGACCAGTCTCGAGGACTGGGAAAAGATGATGCGGATCAACGCCACCGGCGCCTTCCTCTGCCTGCAGGCCTTTCTGCCCGACATGCTGGAACGGAAGTGGGGGCGGATCGTGAACGTCGCCAGCATGGCGGGGCTCACGGGCGCGCCGTACATCATCGCGTACACGGCGAGCAAGCACGCGCTGGTGGGGCTGACCCGGGCGGCGGCCGCGGAGGTGGGCAAGCATGGCGTGACCGTCAACGCCGTCTGCCCCGGCTACGTGGAGACGCCGATGACCGAGGCCACGATCGAGAACGTGGTGCGGAAGACGGGGAAGTCGGCCGAGGAGGCGCGCGCCGCCATCCTGTCCACCATGCCGGCGGGGCGGATGATCCAGCCCGACGAAGTGGCGACGGCGGTCCTGGCGCTCGTGACCGACGAGTCGGGCCGCCGCAACGGAGAGGCCGTCGTCATCGATGGCGGAGAGGGACACCCATGAGCTGGGACATCATCAACCCCCGCGGCCAGCCCAAGGGGTGGAACGACGGCCTGCTCTCCCCGGCCGGGGGGCGCACCCTGTTCGTGGCAGGGCAGACGGCAAGCGACGGCTCCGGCCGGGTGCACCCCGCCGACTTCGTCACGCAGTTTCGCCTCGCCCTGGCCAACTCGCTCGCGGTCGTGCTCGCAGCCGGCGGGCAGCCCACCGACATCGGGCGGATGACGGTGTACGTGCTCGACATGGAGCAGTACCGCGAGTGCCGGCGAGAGCTGGCGGGGGTGTGGAAGGAGCTGATGGGGAAGCACTATCCTGCCATGGCGCTGGTGGAGGTGTCGGCGCTGCTGGACGAGCACGCGCTCGTCGAGATGGAGACCACGGCGGTGGTGCACCACCAGGACCGGAGACTGGTATGACGATCTCTCCGAAGTCGTTCCTCTACTCGCTTGACGCGGCCACCGGGGTGGCGACCATCACCCTCAACCGCCCCGACAAGCTCAACGCCCTCACCTTCGAGGTGTACCGCGAGTTGACCGACACCTTCCGCGCGCTGGGCGGCGAGCCGGGGGTGCGCGCAGTGGTCATCACCGGCGCGGGGCGGGCCTTCTGCTCCGGCGGAGACGTCGAGGACATCATCGGCCCGCTGCTCAGCATGAAGCTCCCCGAGCTCCGGGTCTTCACCCGGCTCACCTGCGACCTCATCCTGGCCATCCGCCGCTGTCCCCGTCCCGTCGTCGCCGCACTCAACGGCACGGTGGCCGGCGCGGGTGCCGTGATCGCATCGGCCTGCGACTTCCGGGTGGCAACGGACAAGGCAAAGATCGCCTTCCTCTTCGTGCGGGTGGGGCTCTCCGGCGCCGACATGGGTGCCGCGTGGCTCCTGCCCCGGCTGGTGGGGCACAGCCACGCGACCGAAATGCTGATGACAGGGGAGTTCACCTCCGCCGCGCGCGCCAAGGAGATCGGCCTCTACCACCAGGTCGTCGAGGGTGACGTGATGCCTGCCGCCAGGGCGCTGGCCGAGAAGCTGGCGCGCGGCCCCAAGGACGCCCTCGCCGCCACCAAGGCTGCCATCGACTTCGAGGCGGCGATGGACCTCGAGGCGGGGCTCCATCACGAGGCGGAGGAGCAGGCGCAGCTGATGCTCGGCCCCGACTACAAGGAGGGGTACCTGGCGTTCACCGAGAAGCGGGACCCGAAATTCCCATGACAAGACCGGACATCGACCCCGTCGCCGCCTTCCTCGAGCCGCGCCATTCGCAGGTGGCGGCGGCGGTCAACACCTTCGGCCAGAACCAGCTGGTCCGGAAGCCCGATCCCGACACCGACGCGGAGGCACGGATCCGGGCCCGCGCACTGGTGCCGCTGCTGGCGGCGGCGGGGCTCTACAACGCGGTGAAGAAGCTCGACCTCCGCGCCGTGTCGCTCATCCGCGAGGGGCTGGCCTGGCACTCGCCCCTGGCCGACGAGGTCTACGCCCTCCAGGCGCTGGGCTCGATGCCGATCCGCCTCGGCGGCAGCGAGCCGCTGCAGGCGCGCTGGCTCCCCGAGATCGACGGCGGCGCGCTGATGTGCGGCTTCGCCATGACGGAGATGGATGCCGGTTCCGACGTGGGGGCGATGACCACCCGCGCCACGAAGGACGGCGGCCAGTGGGTGCTCGAGGGGCGGAAGTCGTTCATCTCGAACGCCGGCATCGCCGACGTCTACACCGTCTTCGCCTCCACCGACCCGAAGGCGGGCGCCAAGGGGATCTCCGCCTTCGTGGTGCCGGCCGACACGCCGGGGCTCACGTTCGTGGGCGCGCAGGTGATGAGCGCCCCGCACCCACTGGGCGAGCTCCACTTCGAGCGCTGCCGCATTCCCGCCGATCACATGCTGGGCGAGCCGGGCCGCGGGCTCGGCCTCGGCCTCGCCACGCTCGACCGGCTCCGCGCCACCGTGGGCGCCGCCGCGTGCGGCATGGCGGCGCGGGCGCTGGACGAGGCGGTGGCGCACGTGAAGAGCCGCACGCAGTTCGGGAAGCCACTGGCGGACTTCCAGCTGACGCAGGCGCGCATCGCCGAGATGGCCACCGAGTTGGCCGCAGCGCGGCTCCTGGTGTACCGCGCGGCGTGGGCCAAGGACCAGGGTGCCGAACGGGTGACGCTCGAGTCGGCGATGGCCAAGAGCTACGCCACCGAGGCGGCCCAGCGGATCGTGGACGGCGCGGTGCAGCTCCTCGGCGGGCGCGGCGTGCTGGCCAGCCACCCGGTGGACCGGCTCTACCGGGCCGTGCGCTCGCTCCGGATCTACGAGGGCACCACAGAGATCCAGCGGCTCCTCATCGCGCGGGAAGTGCTGGGCGGGGCATGAAGGTCGCCATCATCGGCGGCGGGCCGGGCGGGCTCTACCTGGCCATCCTCCTCCGCCGCGCCAATCCCGCCACGCAGGTAGTCATCTACGAGCGGAACCGAATCGAGGATACCTTCGGCTTCGGCGTCGTGCTGTCCGACGCCACGGAGGGGATCCTGGCCGAGGCGGACGACGTGACCCACGCGGCGATGTCGGCGGTATTGCATCGCTGGGGCGACATCGACGTCCACATCAACGGCGAGTGCATCACCTCCGGCGGGCACGGCTTCTCGGGCATTTCGCGGAAGGTGCTGCTCGAGATTCTGTGCGACCGGGCGCGCGCGCTGGGCGCCGAGCTTCGGGAGCTGACCGAGGCGCCGCCGGTTGAGGCGCTGCTCGCGAGCCACGACCTGGTGGTCGCGGCGGACGGCGTCAACAGCGCGGTGCGCGAGGCACGGAAGGCCGCCTTCGGCGCCAGCGTGGACCTCCGTCCCAACCGCTTCGTCTGGCTCGGCACGTCGCGTCCCTTCCCCAGCTTCTTCTTCTCCTTCCGCCAGAACGCGCACGGCCTCTGGCGGGTGCACGCGTACCAGTACGCCGAGGGGGAGTCCACCTTCATCGTGGAGACGACGGAGGCGGCGTGGCAGGCGGCGGGGCTCAAGGAGAACGACGAGGCGGCGACGATCGCCTACTGCGAGGCGCTCTTCACGCAGGAGCTCGAGGGGCACCGGCTCGTCGCCAACCGCTCCATCTGGCGGCAGTTTCCGACGGTGCGATGCGACCGCTGGTCCGATGGGCGGCTGGTGCTGCTGGGCGACGCGGCGCACACGGCGCACTTCTCGGTCGGCTCGGGCACCAAGCTCGCCATGGAGGACGCCATCGAGCTCTCCCGGGTGCTGCAGGGGGCCACCGATGTGGCGGCTGCACTGGCTATGTACGAGGAGCAGCGCCGGCCCGGCGTGGCGAGCGTGCAGCGCGCTGCGCAGGCGAGCCTCGAGTGGTTCGAGGCGACGGAGCGCTACGACGACCTCCAGCCGCTGCAGTTCGCGTACAGCCTGCTCACGCGGAGCCTCCGCATCACCCACGAGAACCTCCGCACCCGCGATCCCGCCTTCGTGGAGCGGGTGGAGCGCTGGTACGCCGACAAGGCCGGCGTGGCGCCGGTGCCGGGCCGCCGGAGCCCCCCGCCCTTCCTGACGCCGTTCAAGCTGCGCGACCTCCTGCTCACGAACCGGGTCGTGGTCTCCCCGATGTGCCAGTACTCCGCGGTGGACGGCGTGCCGAACGACTGGCACCTGCAGCACCTCGCCAGCCGGGCGGTCGGCGGCGCGGGACTGGTCATGACGGAAATGACCGACGTGAGCGCCGAGGGGCGGATCACCCCCGGATGCACTGGCATCTACAATGGCGCGCAGGTGGCGGCGTGGAGGCGCATTGTCGACTTCGTGCGCGCGCACGCGCCCGACACGCGGATCGGCATGCAGCTGGGACATGCGGGGCGGAAGGCGGCGACGAAGCTGATGTGGGAGGGAGACAACGAGCCCCTCCCGACGGGAGCCTGGCCGATCATGTCGGCGAGCGCCGTCCCGTGGAAGAAGGAGAACCAGGTTCCCCGCGCGATGACGCGCGGCGACATGGACCGGGTGCACGACGAGTTCGTGGGCGCCGTCGGGCGCGCGGTCGAGGCGGGATTCGACCTCATCGAGGTCCACCTGGCCCACGGCTACCTGCTGGCAAGCTTCATCAGCCCGCTCACCAACCGGCGCACCGACGAGTACGGCGGATCGCTCGCGAACCGGATGCGGTTTCCGCTCGAGGTGCTCCGGGCGGTGCGCGCGGCGTGGCCGGCGGAGCGGCCGCTCACCGCGCGGGTGTCGGCCACCGACTGGCATCCGGACGGACTCACCGGGGCGGAGTCGGTGGAGGTGGCGCGGCTGATCGGGGCGGCGGGAGTGGACGCGGTGGACGTATCGGCGGGGCAGACGGTGCCGGACCAGCGTCCTATATATGGACGGGCGTTCCAGACCCCCTTTGCCGACCGGATCCGGCACGAGGCGGGGATGGCGACGATGGCGGTGGGGAACATCCAGTCACACGAGGACGTCAACGCCATCCTCGCCGCGGGGCGGGCCGATCTGGTGCTGATGGCGCGGGCGCATCTCTGGGATCCGTACTGGACCCGGCACGCGGCGTACGCCTTGGGGCACCCGATGCAGTGGCCGCCGCAGTATGAGTCGTTGGATAATTACAATGCGAGGATCTAGGTCCTCACCCCCTGTCCCAGGGTCCTCACCCCCTCTCCGCCTCGACGATCGACCTCACCGCCGGTCCCCTCGACTCGCCAGAGTCCTCACCCCCTGTCCCCCTCTCCAGCAAGTGGAGAGGGGGAACGTCCTGCGGAGTGTCGTTGTTACTTCCCCGCTTCCCCGCGTTCCCGCGTCCCCGCCTTCTTCACCTCACCCCCTGTCCCCCTCTCCACCATGTGGAGAGGGGGAACGTGCAGCAGAGTGCCGCTGTTACTTCCCCGCTTCCCCGCCTTCCCGCGTCCCCGCCTCCATTCTCCAGAACGCAATCCCCCCCGCCTGCTGCCCCACGTCCACCGACGCGACCCGCGCGAGCGCGGTGAGGTCGTAGATGTCCACCTTGCCCGGCGCGGCGCCGACGCCCTCGCTGCTGACGAAGGCGTAGCGCGAATCGGGGGAGATGGCCACGCCGTGCGTCACCGTAGTGGAGCTCTTCGTCTGGAAAACGCTGGTCCCACTAGCTAAATCGAAGACCTCCAGGCTGCCACCCTGCTTGAGCGAGGCGACCAGCAGTTTCCCGTTCGGCGTCACCGCCAGGTTGTAGGGGCCGCGGCCGGTGGGGAAGCGGCGGGTGACGGCCCAGCCCGCGCGGTCGATCTCGAGGATCTCGTCCCGCTTGTTGCACGCCACGTAGATCTTGCTCCCGTCGGCCGACGGCTGCGCCCAGGTCGGCGAGCAATTCGGCGGGGATATCGGCTGGCCGGGGGTGTGTTCGTGCTGGTGCGCGGCGGCGGCCGGGTCGATGGGACCCTCGCTACCGGTGGCCAGGCCGAACCTCCGCGACACCTCGAACGTGCGGGTATCGATCTCCACCAGCTGGTCGTCCATCATGCAGGTGGAATACTGCCAGCTGCCGGTCGGGTCGATCCGGCTGCCGTGCGGCATGGTGCAGGTGGTGGTGCGCGCCACCTCGGAGCCGGTGGGGGTGTACACCACCGACACCGACGACGGCACCATGGCGCCGTGCAGGTTGAAGTTGACGACGAAGGCGTAGAGGCCGTCGGGGGTGACGTCGAGGGAGGCGGGAAAGTAGCCGAGGAAGGTGCCGGGGCTGGCCAGGGTGTCGGGACCGAGGGCGTAGCGCCAGTACTTGCCGTCGGGGGAGCCGTGACCGGTGGTCATGTGCAGCCACTGTCCGTCGCGCGAGATCTGCAGTCCGTGTGGCCCTTCCATTTCCACCGCCGATTCGCCGACGCCGATGGTCTTCTCGACCACCGCGCCGTCGGGGCCGAAGCGGACGCGGTGGATCAGGTCGGCCGACTCGGCGCCGACGTACACCCAGTAGGTGCTGGTGGGCGGGGCCGGGGCGCGGGCGGCAGGCTTCTGCGCTGCGGCGAGCCCGGGCAGGGCGGCGCACGCCAGCACTGCGGCGGCGGCGAGCCGGCATCGCTTGCGAGCAGGGGACGGCACGTCCATACTCTGTGTCACCTTCCGTAACCGGACCAATCGTCGAGGGGCTCCTCCATGAACGTAATCCCGATCCGGCGCACCGTCACGGTGGCCACGACCCTCGTCATCACGGCGGCGGCCACGCTCGGCGCGCAGGAAGCGACCCGGCCCGTCACCCGGCTGGTGGCGGAGCCGGCCAGCGTGTCGGTCGAGGCGGGCCAGGTGGCGCCGATCAAGGTGACGGCCTATGACGCCGAGGGGCTGGTGGTGACGGAACCGCGGATGCGGGTGAGCGGCACTCGCGGCGGCGTCCAGATCACCAAGGACGGGGTCAAGGGACTCCGCGCCGGCAAGTACACGGTGGTCGTCTCGACGCTGCCGGTGGACACCGCCGTCAAGACGGTGGCCATCACGATTCCGGTGACGGTCAACTGGCCGCCGGTGACGCAGGTGGGGCTCACCGCCGACCCGGGCCGGCTGTATGTCGGCGTCACGCTGGCGCACCAGGCGCAGGCGCTCCACGCCGACGGCAGCGTGCGCCCGTCGAGCGACGTGGCGTGGCGCTGGTCCAGCTCCAACGAGGCGGTGGCGAGCGTGGACCGCTTCGGCAACGTCACCGGCAATGCGAAGGGCACCGCGATCATCTCGGCCACGGCCGACGGCGTGAGCGCGAGCCGCACCTATACCGTCGTCGCCAACCCCGTGGCCCACCTCACCATCGAGCTCGCGGAAACGAGCGTCCGCACCGGCGACGTCCTGCACCTGGCGGCGCGGGCCACGCGCGCCAACGGCAGCGTAGTGCCCGACGTGCCGGTCACCTGGAGCTACCTCTACACGCCGGACGACACGGTGGCGGCGCCTGGGGCGACGGGGGTCATCGACCGTGGCCTCTTCGCGGCCGAGGTGCCGGGTCGCTATACCCTGCTCGCGTCGGCGGGCTCGGTCTCGGCGCGGCAGGTGGTGGAGGTGCTGCCGCGGCAGGCGCGGCGCAAGATCTCGGTCATGGGGCACGGCTCCATCAACCACGTGCACACCTCGGATTTCTGGCCGTGGACGGGCGCGGACGGGCGGGACTACGCGCTGGTCGGCACGTGGGGCGGCGACGGCTGGGCCTACGTCATCGACATCACCGACGTGGCGAAGCCGGTGCGCACCGACTCGATCCAGGTGGACGCGCGTGTCATCAACGACGTGACGGTGTCGCCGGACGGGCGGTATGGCGTGCTGTCGCGGGAAGGCGCTTCGAACCGGATCAACGGCGTGGTGCTGCTCGACCTGGCCACGCCGGCGCACCCGAAGGTCGCCGCGACCTTCAGCGAGCAACTCACGGGCGGCGTGCACAACACCTTCGCCACCAACGACTACCTCTTCGCCATCTCGGGCGGCGACAAGTACGTCATCGTGGACGTGCGCGACATTTACCACCCGAAGTTCGTCAGCGAGTACGACCACCCCGACAGCCGGGTGCACGACGTCTGGGTGCGGAACGGCATCGCGTACAGCTCGGAGTGGGGCACGGGCGTGGTGGCGGTGGACGTGGGGAACGGCAAGTACGGCGGCACGATCGAGACGCCGGTGCTCATCGGCACCTTCAAGACCACCAGCGGGGCGACGCACGAGATCTATCCGTACGTGCAGGCGTCCACCGGGAAGACCTACCTCTTCCTGGGCGACGAGATCATGTCGCGGCAGGGGCGGGTGTGGGAGGGGACCAACTACCTGCAGGACATCAACGCGAAGGGGGGCCCGCCGCAGACTTCGGCGGGGTACACGCACATCGTGGACTTCACCGACCCGGCGAACCCGAAGAACATCGCGAAATACCACCAAGAGGAGTTCGGCGCGCACGACATCATCGTCGAGGACGACGTCATGTACCAGGCGTACTACGATGGCGGGCTCCGGGTGGTGGACGTGAGCGGCGAGCTGGTGGGGAACCTGGCGGAGCAGCGGCGGGAGATCGCGGTGTACAAGCCGTACGACCCGAACGGCTACACGGCGAACGCATCGTTCGTGATGAACGCGATGCCGTGGAAGGGGTACATTCTGTTCACCGACTTCAACAGCGGGCTGTGGGCTGCGCAGCTGGAGCCGAGGCCGGCGACACCGTAGACGGCAGGCGGGGAAGCGGGGAAGCGGACGATAAACCTTGATGAAACTCTTCAGGCGGGAGGCGGCATGCGAATCGTGTTCGGAGCGAAGGTCGCGGTGCTCATTGCCACGCTGGCGGCGCCGCTCGCGGCGCAGGACAGCCCCATTCAGCTCTCGCTCTTCACGCCGGTGCAGATCGTGCCGGAAACCAAGGGCGTCTCGGCGGTGCGGCTCAACCTGATCTACTCCGTGAACACGTCGGTGCGGTACGTGGACCTCGGGCTGGTCAACATCACGTCGGGCGGGGCGTCGGCGGGGGTCCAGTGGGCGCTCGTGGCGCTCAACAAGGGCAGCTTCAGCGGGTGGCAGAACGCGGCCGGTGCCGTGACGGAGGGCCGATTCGAGGGGCTGCAGACTGGCTGGTACACGTCGGCCAAGTCGGGCCAGGGGGTGCAGATCGGGCTGGTGAACACGGCGGGCGACTGGAGCGGCCTCCAGCTGGGCTTCGTCAACTACACGAAGCGCCTGGACGGGCTGCAGATCGGCCTGATCAACATCATCAAGGAGGGCGGGCAGTTCCCGTTCTTCCCGATCGTCAACTGGTCGTTCTGAGGCCACGGCGGGGCGGCATGGCAGCGGGGCAGCGGGGCGGTATGTGCCCCCTGCCCCGTATTCGTTGCCTCACGCCTCGATCTTGTAGAACTCCCGGTGGCCGTGGTCCACCAGGTCGTGATACCCCTTCATCAGCTCCTCGAACTGCTTCATGTCCTCGGGTGACCCCTGGGGGTTGCTCATCATCTCTTCGTAGGCCGTGAGGCTCTCCACTTCCATTTCCGCCACCAGCGTCCAGTACCGCGGGCCGACGGCATCGGTCAGGAGCCGCATGCGGGGGAAGCCAAACTTGGTGCTGAGCGAGTTCATGGCCGTGAACTTCTCGACCAGCGGGCGCACCTTGCCGGGCTTGCAGTGGAAGACTTCGCGGACGAGGAACATGGGGCCTCCGGACGGTGAGTGGGCTGACGAGTCGCCACTCAATGTTCACGGAAGGCGGACGGGGTCAAGCGGGGAAGGTGGTCTCCGCGCCAGTCTACCTCACCCCCTATCCCCCTCTCCACCATGTGGAGAGGGGGGAGCAGGGGCAACGTTCAGGCGATCAGCAGCACCAGGATCACGACGACGAGGATCAAGGCCAGCGTCGAGAGCACGATCGTGTGGCTCTTCCCCTCGGCGGCCATGGCCCGGTCGTTGGTGCCGAGGGTGGGAACCGAATCGCTCTTCAGGTAGAGGGGCGAGTACTGCGGCTTCGGCACCGAGGGACTGGGGGTGACGACGTCGGCGGGCGCTCCGGCAGCCTCGGCGGCGGGGCCGGCGGGCGTCGAGGTCGTGGTGACCGGGGCGGCAGTCTGCTGCGCGGCCAGGAGGCCGAGTGGGGCCATGCTCAGCACGGCAGCGAGGAGGGCGAGGGAACGGAATGACATGGTGAACTCCCTGGGTCCTTGGACCCTGACACGGAACCGAGCACCCAGGACAGATGACGGTGACTTCGACGGCGCTGCTTCAACCTCCGACGTCTCAGGAAGCGTAATCCGAGGACCCGGATGGACAATCGCTCGAAGGATTGACACTCCAAGGTACCAGTCGTGCCACTGCGCCGGCGGAGCTCTTCCTCGGCACCTGAGAACGCGGGCGAGGTAGTGCGCGCATTTGATGATGGGGACTCGTCCCCGCGGCGCTAGAGTAGGGGATGTCGCACTCTCCCACCCCGGATCGCGCGCAGCCTAATCCGCCAATACTGCAGAGACTGCAGTCTAAGATGCGCCTGGGGCACTATAGCCTGCGCACAGAGCAGGCCTACGCGGGGTGGGTCGTGCGATTCGTGCGGTTCCACCGGCTCCGGCATCCGCGGGAGATGGGGGAGCGGGAGGTGGCGGCGTTCCTGACGTGGCTGGCCGAGGAGCGGCGGGTGGCGGTATCCACGCAGGTGCAGGCGCAGGCGGCGCTGGTGTTTCTGTACCGGGAGGTGGTGGGGCGGCCGCTCCGGATGTCGACTCTGGTGCCGAGGGGACGCGTGCCGACGCGGGTGCCGGTGGTGCTGGATGTCGAGGAGGTGGGTCGGGTGCTGGGGCAGCTGGAGGGGGTGCACCGGCTGATCGGACTGCTCCTTTATGGATCTGGGCTCCGGCTCCTGGAATGCCTGGAGCTCCGGGTCAAGGACGTGGACCTGATGCGCCAGGAGATCCGGGTGCGGCGTGGGAAGGGTCAGAAGGACAGGGTGACGCTGCTCCCCGAGGCGGCGGCGGGGCAGCTGGGGGAGCATCTCATCCGGGTCAAGCTGATGCATGATAAGGCGTTGGCGGCGGGAACCGGCGGGGTGGTCCTTCCGGGCGCGCTGGCGAGGAAGTACCCGAGGGCGGACCGGAGCTGGCCCTGGCAGTGGGTCTTCCCGGCGAGGCAGACGTACGCGGACCCGGACACGGGGGAAATGAGGCGGCACCATTTGCACCCGTCGGCGGTGCAGCGGGCGGTGGCCGAGGCGGTCAGGAGGTCGGGGGTGGGGAAGCGGGCGAGCTGTCATACGTTCCGGCACTCGTTTGCCACGCACCTTCTCGAGGCGGGGTACGACATCCGGACGGTGCAGGAGCTCCTCGGGCACAACGACGTCAGCACCACGATGATCTACACCCACGTGCTCCTGAAGGGTGGCCGAGGGGTGAAGAGTCCGGCGGACCGGCTGGGCGCCGCCCTACCCCGCCCCGCAGTCTTTCCGGATTAGGCTGCGGGCAGTACACTATGGGGAGGCGGGGAGCCCCACGACTCCGTCGAATTCACGTTAGGCGGCAGCAATCCTCACTGGAGGCGGGTCGCTGATGTTTCCTCCAGGGCTCAAAGCTCCAGATCCAGACACTTTTCGGGAGGCGTTGCCCTCCGACGCCCGCCCC